>JADGMX010000001.1 GCA_015234525.1 Flavobacterium sp.
GCTTGGGCGGTTCTTCGCCGGTACGGGAATATCAACCCGTTGTCCATCGACTACGCCTGTCGGCCTCGCCTTAGGTCCCGACTTACCCAGGGCAGATTAGCTTGACCCTGGAACCCTTGATCATTCGGCGGACGGGTTTCTCACCCGTCTTTCGCTACTCATGCCTGCATTCTCACTCGTGTAGGCTCCACCACTGGTTTACACCGCAGCTTCACTGCCCACACGACGCTCCCCTACCCATCCAGACGGCTGAACCACGAAGGCTTACCAAAAATCTGAATGCCACAACTTCGGCGGTGTACTTGAGCCCCGCTACATTGTCGGCGCGGAATCACTTGACCAGTGAGCTATTACGCACTCTTTCAAGGGTGGCTGCTTCTAAGCCAACCTCCTGGTTGTCTCGGCAACTCCACATCCTTTTCCACTTAGCACACGCTTGGGGACCTTAGTTGGTAGTCTGGGTTGTTTCCCTCTCGACTATGAAGCTTATCCCCCACCGTCTCACTGCTGCGCTCTCACTTACCGGCATTCGGAGTTTGGCTGACGTCAGTAACCTTGTAGGGCCCATCGGCCATCCAGTAGCTCTACCTCCGGCAAGAAACACGTGACGCTGCACCTAAATGCATTTCGGGGAGAACCAGCTATCACGGAGTTTGATTGGCCTTTCACCCCTACCCACAACTCATCCCCTCAGTTTTCAACCTAAGTGGGTTCGGTCCTCCACGACGTCTTACCGTCGCTTCAACCTGGCCATGGATAGATCACTTCGCTTCGGGTCTAGGACATGCGACTGAATCGCCCTATTCAGACTCGCTTTCGCTACGGCTACCCCTCACGGGTTAACCTCGCCACATATCGCTAACTCGCAGGCTCATTCTTCAAAAGGCACGCTGTCACCCCTACTAAGGAGGCTCCAACGGTTTGTAAGCAAACGGTTTCAGGTACTATTTCACTCCCCTCCCGGGGTACTTTTCACCTTTCCCTCACGGTACTTGTCCGCTATCGGTCATCTGGGAGTATTTAGGCTTATCAGGTGGTCCTGACAGATTCACACGGGATTTCTCGGGCCCCGTGCTACTTGGGATACTCTTCGCGCCAAGAGAAGCATTTCGACTACGGGGTTCGCACCCTCTATGACCGGCCTTTCAAGACCGTTCGTCTATACCTTCTTGTAACGCCGACAGATCGGCAGAACTGTCTGAAAAGTCCCACAACCCCGAATACGCAACTCCTGCCGGATATCACACGTACTCGGTTTAGCCTGTTCCGGTTTCGCTCGCCACTACTAACGGAATCGCGGTTGCTTTCTCTTCCTGTGGGTACTGAGATGTTTCACTTCCCCACGTTCCCTCTACCCGCCCTATATATTCAGGCGGGAGTCACCAGGTCGTATTGCTACGCCTGGCGGGGTTTCCCCATTCGGAAATCCTCGGATCACAGTTCGATTATCAACTCCCCGAGGCTTATCGCAGATTTCTACGTCCTTCTTCGGCTCCAGAAGCCAAGGCATTCACCGTTTGCACTTAGAAACTTGATGACAAAAATTACACAAAGAACAGCAATAAATTGCTCTTCTATGAAGACATCTGCACGCTCCATCAACCATCCAGAGCAAGCCCTGTCGGCTGAATTTGCGCGAGTGTCTAAGATGCTCGCGTCCACTGTGTAGTTCTCAAAATACGGGCGGCACTTCCCCCTCACCACACCAGGCGGCTCAGGCAGAAGTCCAGAGGAGTTCGTCCAGCCCCAACGGGGCCGGCCCGGTCCCTCAGGACCCAACAGCGTGCAACGACCAGGACCCTCCCTGTCACATCGTTCCTTCCGGCAAGCCGGCGTACTAAATGCCACAGATCATCATCCTGGCCACAATGTCAATGTTCCACCCATGAGCAACCAGCGAAGTACATTCGACTTCGATCTGGCGCCTGGACCACAACTTCCGTTGGGCCAGATGCTCCTTAGAAAGGAGGTGATCCAGCCGCACCTTCCGGTACGGCTAC
>JADGMX010000002.1 GCA_015234525.1 Flavobacterium sp.
CTAAAATTAAAAGCAAAATTTTCATTTGATGGATTTTCAGTTATTGCTGCCAACGTGTTGCAGCTAGATGAACTCACGGCCAAAATACCTGCGTACTTTCGGCAAGATAATTATTATTGATTAGAAAAAAGATTCAATTACCTGAAAAGCAGTGAGTTTTTCTAGGTGCTGTTGGCGGCAGTGCTTATTGCTTACTAATTTTTTTAATATGATTATTGTAATTAGTGTAGGGCTTTTGAGAACCTTCTGGCAACAACTTTTCTTCTTCGACTTTTTTAAGAATTTTCTCTGGCGCGCCAATTTTATTCAAATAAATTTTTATTCCTGTAATTGTTTGCGAACCGTTGTACATAGTTTTTCGCCAACTAATCTTAAGTCCGGATGTTTTGACAATTTCTAGAATTTCATTTATGGAATCCTGAAAATCAAATGGAGCGGAGAAAGACAAATCGTCAATGTATCGTGTATATGTTATACTTTTGCGTTCGCATAAACCGATCAACTTCAAATCGGTCTCTAGAAAAATAATATTTGAAATTTGCGTACTTGTTGGCGTTCCCTGAGGTAACTCTTCCTTCCAAGTAGTTAAACGAGTTAGATAGAAAGCACATTGCTTGTTGAAACCCAAACTTATAAATGAATTATATACCGTTTTGTAGCTTACTGATGGATAGAAATCTTTTAAATCAGTAGTTAAGATATATTTTTTTCCCTTATGCGGTTTGGCATTAGTTACATTGCTGTGTTTTTTTCGGCCTCCGTGGACGTTGGTTGGTAAATCGATATGATTCAATATTCTCTCATTAATCCTAGACTGGATTAATTTGAGCTTAGCTTTTGATGGTCGAATTACTCGTTTCTTGACTGTACCGTCTTCATACGTTTTTGGTTCCCCAGTAACTTTATCGTTTTTAATCTCTTGCCATTCTCTATATTGGCTGTCAATATCGGACACAAGTTTCTTCAATTCCTTATTGGGAATACCGATAACTGTGGGAAAATGAATTTTGGCCCTAGACTCGAAAGAACTCATTGATTAAAGACTTTACTGAAGGATTGATAATTTCAAACGCTTGTCTTTTCTCAGGAGTAATATCATCTTCGTTCAGAGAAAGATAAAATAGTATCGGCAAAGGAATCTGCAAATTTCCACTAATTTCTTTTAAAGTAGAAAGATTAGGCTCTTTGCTATTACTTTCTATTTGAGAAAGATAAGTTTGCGTTATGCCACAACTAGAGGCAAACTCTTGTTGAGTTTGTCCTCGTTGTTTTCTAATATTTTTTATAACAAGACCTAAGTTCATAATAAAGTGGAAAAATTTAAAGGGTGTCGGATTCGTAAAAATGTAAAATTCTTTTAATAACTAGATTGCTAATTGGTTAAAAACTGATTGATTAAATCAACAATATCAGATACTTCTATTTGATAGTGTTTGTCGGTTAAACCTTTCTTCGTTTTTAATTTATTCAACTTAGCATTCGCGGCATTTAATAAATTAACATCATTCTCCGATAGAGAACACTGGTTCGTTGCAATGGATTCTAATACTTTAGACAATCCATTGATGCTTTTAAGTCTTTTTAATCTTGACATAATAAATAAATTTTTGGTTAATGGGATACACTATTGTTCCCTGCTTAGTGACAACAGCTTACCATTAAAAACTTATTTAGAATAGCAAATCGCGAAGCGCGTAGACAATGTTCTCGTTACACTCCTTTAAAATCCCTGCTTCTTTTAAATAACATAGAAGCATATCAAATCAACTTAAATCATAAATCGGGTAAATCATATGAAGTGTTCTGTTTCGCGGTTTGAATTTACGCGCGTACAGAGGTTGATTCAAAAACCCTTTTCAGGGTGTTTAATAAAAATATCAAACAATAAAGTGAAATCTCCACTTGCGAAAAGCTTTAAAAAGCAAATTTCAAAGAACTATGGAGCAAATATATATAAATATTCCTGACAGTTAATAAAAAATCATTAAATATTTTAAAAATATTTTTATTTACTTGAAAGTAAAAGGTTTACGTGATTGTTGATTAGAAAGTTCTTGACAGCATTGCCGCCAACGGTTGCGAGCAAGAATAGTTGCCGATGAAAGCGAACCGCGTACTGTCGGCAAGATAAAACTTTCATCGTGAAAATACAGTTCCAACTACCTGAAAACTCGGCAATTATTTTTGCTTGCTGTTAGCGGCTGTATTGTATTTTTATTTCGTTTTCTTCATTATAAGGATAGTTGTTAAAGTTTGTAATTTCTAATCCACGCGCTAATGTAATATCTACCGAATTTATGACCGAAATTTTAATGCCGGGAAATTCAATAGACGCAATTATTTCGACTGGTTTTTCCGGAATATCTATTTGCATTCTCCATCCTTCATGACGAAAAATTTCACTTTTCGTATTTGTTATAAACACACGGTAATTTAAAAATTGATGGCTATAAGTCTCATTCAAAACATAGTTTCTAAAATCTTCTGGTATATTTTGGTTATTGTGATTTATAACAATTGAATTCGCATATATAGATTTTATTACGTTTAGTGGCTTAGTATTTATTCTATATTCTTGTTGACCAACACCATTTATATTTTTAAAATCGTTAATGAATTGCGTGAAATCGGGTACATATTTAGAACCAAGTTGCTTGTTGCATTTTTCGCATAGAGCTTGGAATCCAAATCCTTTATTATAATTCATTCTTCTATTAAAAAAATCTGAATTTGGGTTGTATGTATTTTCATTTACGACCAACAATCTAGAGTTATTGCCTAAAGATCGAGGTGGAATATGCTCGAAGCTTAAGACTTCGCTATCGAGGAAACATAGTGGGCATCTTTTCATCTGGATCGCTTTTAATATAGCCGCTAACGGTTGCGGGCTTGTTTAGCAGCGGATGAAAGCGAACTGCGTACAGTCGGCAAGATAAATATTCTTCGTGAACGAAATACTCCCAGCAAGACAAGTTTCCGCTGTTATACAAGCCTGCTGTTATCGGTTCGGTGTTCTTCTTCGTCCGTTGGTTTGTCGGTCGTTTTGGACGTGCGGTTGGACAGACACACTCTTTGCCAAGCTTTGGTTTTAGCTTGGGCTTGTGCGGCTTGGCAATGTGTGTGGCTGTTGAGCGTTGGCATTTGTCTATTCTGGTTCGTTTACAAAACTCTCTTCATAATCCTGTCTGCTTAATACTGTGTCAAATAATCCAACATCTTCGCCTTCGTGCCTGTTGATACCGATATATTCCAAACTTGCGTCTTCATACCGTTTGAATTTGTAAACGGCATCATTCATTAAAGCAGAGTTGAACACTCCAAGACTTACCAATAATTCAAAGTCTTTAACAGAAAGACCTGTTACTTTTTTGAAAAGACCTGGCTCTAACTGTGTAATAACGTGTTTTAGACTTCTTTCTCGGTAATCTGTCAGGTACATAAACACAGGTACACGAGTAGCGAATTTGATTAGCTTTTCTTGGATTTGCTTTCTCAGGCTCTTGTATTCCTTTTCTTCGTCCGAAAGTTCCTTTTTCTCTTTCTTGGTTAGTTCTCGGTCGTTGGCTTCTTTCTTTGTTTTTTTAACTGCTTCGGATTTATTGATAATGGTTTCAATATCCTGATTCAAATTCCTGAAGCCTTCAATGCTCATTAAAGCTTTCATTGCTTCTTCGTTTGCCATCAATCGGGCAAGCGTGTTGTTGTCCACATTAACGAGCAATGCACTTTCCCAACGCCTTGCCAAAAGCGTTGCAGTTGTGCCACTCATTGCCATATCCAAAATTCCTGCGGCATCAACTTGTTTCATTGAACTTCCGTCATAAGCCAACACAGGTAGGAAGTTGATAAACTCGGCAACTTTTGCTTCGGAGTTTGATTCGTTTACATTGAGTCGGCAACTGTAATCGGCAATTTGCCTTAATGCTCGGTCGGGAGCAAAATCAAAAACGTAACATTCTTCTTTTAAAATTTCTTCTTTGTTGGGCGATTTGCTGTCTGGGTTTTTAATAACCCAAGGCGTTTGTACACGAAATGCCGCTTGAAAATAGGTTTCAGGACTGGAAGAATTACGCAGCATAAAAATACCTGTCCACGGTTTTACCGATACGCCTGTTGTGAGTTTACCGCACGAAAGCGTTATGGTTTTTGATTCCAATGGATTATCGGTCATTGCATCTAAAACAGGGGGCAATGCTTCAATTCCAATTCCTGCTTGTGTTCCTGCAGCAACCACCACTTTGTAATCGTGGTAAAATATATTTTGTCGTCTTTCAAGTAACAATGCCATTGCGTTACAAGCTGCAACGGTTGGCAAAAACCAAAAAGTGTGATTTAGTACTTTGAGCAATGGAGCGTGTGAAAATGGCAAAGGCGGCTTTTTTGCTCCCATTTTCAAATGGTCAACGGTGGTTTCACTAAACGAACCCCGAATTAAATCCAACCATTTTTGTACTTCATCTTCGTATTTGAAACGGGCTTTTCGCCCTTCGCCTTCGGCTGAAAAAAATATGTTTAAATCAAAACCGTCAAACTCGCCTTGCATAGCAATTTGGCGAATGGAATCGGGCAATTGATAGGTAAGCATTACCATTCTTGGTAAGGCTGCATAAGGATTTGAACCT
This sequence comes from Flavobacterium sp., assembly GCA_015234525.1. Classification (GTDB taxonomy): domain Bacteria; phylum Bacteroidota; class Bacteroidia; order Flavobacteriales; family Flavobacteriaceae; genus Flavobacterium. Next base: position 4,623 of record JADGMX010000002.1, read on the forward strand.
AAGGAATCGTCCCAATTTTCTTTGGCTCTTTGCTCGTCTGAATACGTCCAATTGAAGATTTGCTCTTCTATAAATTCGCCTGAACTAATTGCCCGAAATGGAGTGCCCGATAAATACAAATAGTGATTGGTGCTGATTGGGATAATCTTCTCTAAGTGTTCCGCTTTGTCTTCTTCGGCAATACCTTCTTTTTCAATCTTTTTGTATTCTTCAATTTCTTTTTCGGCTTCTGAGTCTTTTCCGAATAAATCTTTGGCATTTTCACGCCAAGCCCCAAAATGGTATTCGTCAAAAATGATGCAATCCCACACGGTGGCGTGTACCCATTCGTTTTTGGTTTTAATACCACCTGTGTTGGTGTTCTTGCCTAAAAAATCCTGAAACGAACCAAAGCAAACCAACGGTTTTTTGGTGTCAATATCTTGGCTTGACAGTTCATCTGCGTGTTTGGAAATGAATTGCCAACCTTTAAAATCAACGTGAGAAAGTAAATCTTCTTTCCAAGCATCTTCAACGGCTGGTTTGAAGGTAAGCACCAACACTTTTTTCCAGCCCATTTTTTTTGCCAATTGATAACTGGCAAAGGTTTTTCCGAAACGCATTTTAGCGTTCCAAAGGAAATGAGGCGTTTTGTCTTTGTTTTCCTTTTTGAAACTCTTGAAATAGGCTATGGTCTTGTCAACGGCTGCTTCTTGTTCGGGTCGCATACCGAACGAAAGCACACGGTTTTCTTCTGTTTTTTCGCCTGTTTTTATTTGGTGAATAGCTCTACGCAAGTCGTTTAAGGTGCATTTATACCATTCACCACTTGCGTTTACTACTTTCCATTCTCTCAACAATCGGTGTACTTCGTGGTCTGTAAAAGAACTGCCGTCACGCTTCATTGCCGATTCTTCAAATACAATTTTGTATGGAATAGCGGCAGTGCCTAACTGCTCTTTGATACGTGTTTGTGCATCACGGTCGGTATAGCCGATTTTGAGTAAACCCTTGTGCGTAGCCACACCCACCAATTCATAAGCATAAATGGTTGGATTGGTGGACGGTCGGGGTGGGAAAAATTCTTTTTTACTCATTGTCTAATTCCATTGGTCGCACCATAGAATCAATAAATTCTATTTCCTGCTTAGTTAGGTTATATTTTGAATACAGTTTTTCATCATCCCAAGATTCATCAAAGTTCTGAACTGGCACATATGAGTAAGCTCCTCTCATTGCATCTTGAGTGTTTTTTCTTTGCATTATGCAAAACCTAAAAAATTTAGTTTGTATGTAGCTAATGACATTTTTGCAACGTTTTTCAGACGAGAAAGGACCAATCATTAGGTAGGTTTGAGTACAGACGCTATTTGGCTCTCCAATAAATGGTTTTGCTAAAAAACGATAAGGATAGTTTCCTCTTTCACCGTAGGATTTGGAGATATAAACTTTATGTTCTTTAATCCATTGTTGATTTCTAAGTACAGCATCTGGTTTAATATATTTTACTCCATTCACAGTGTGAATCTTTACCGAATCTTTAAATTCATTTTCCTTGTATGCTTTGAAGGAAGAAACAATGCCAAAGGGAGTTTGAGCACTAACTAACTTGTCAAAAGTTTCTTCTTTTTTAAGAGCAATTTTCCGAAGAATTGAAATAGCTTCATTGAATCTGATAAATGTTTCTCCATTTTTTTCTAATAGCGGTCTTTCCATTTTGGAAACAACATCATCTCCTTTGACCGTTTCTACAATACAATTACCCCGATTATCTCTATCCCATAAAAAATAGCATACACCTCCTGAAATGTCTACTCCTGGAAAGCAATCTGTAGCATTTGGAAAATCAACTATTCTCCTAATCCGATTATCGTTAAGCATTTCTTTTCTAAACTCATCTAATCCTCTACCTCCTGCATACCATCTAGCAGGAATAATCATTGATAAGAATCTTGGATTCAGTTTCTTAGCTTGTTCAATAAATGAATGATATAGGGGAACAGCATAGTTTTCTTTTTCTACACCCACAGTTAGCTGATAAGGCGGATTTCCAACGATAACGTCAAATTTCATATTGAATATTTTTTCTGGTTTGTCTGTGTGAATAAATTGGTAAGCATATGTTTCAAGTTCTCCGCCTCTATCATAAACTTCCTTGGTGGCACCACAATATTTACATTTTTCACCAACCCAAACGTGTTCGATTCGTTTGTAGCGAATGTTTCCTTGTTCATCATCAAAGGTTTCGCAAATGGAGTATTTGCCATTGGCAGTTTTGGAGCAATACACGCTTCTTCGGCTCAATAAACTTGTTAGTTCGGTAATGGCAATGCCATATAATTGTTGGCTAAAAATGTGGTTAATACGTTCCTGCTTGTCGGGAATTTGGGTTTCCAAACCTTTCATCAGTCGCTTTGCCATTTCACGCAAAAACACACCACTTTTAGAAACAGGGTCTAAAAACTTGGCGTTGGGGTTGCTCCATAACTCTGTTGGCAGCAAGTCCAAAATATCGTTTACCAAGCTCGGTGGCGTAAATACTTCGTCATTGCTCAGATTGGCAAGGCAGGAGAGTACATCGGGGTTATAGTTCGTCTGAATCATCTTCGCCAAGTTTTAAGAAATGAATAAGCGGAAAATCCTTTACAGGTTCGTCAATCGCTGCTGCGTTGCCTTCGTCATTGAACATTGAAAACTGGTGTGTTTTCTCCACCAAAAATTTGAACATATAATCTCTGCGTTTCAGCATAGAGCCGTTTACTGCACTCCATTCAGAAAACACAATCGGTTGTTTAGTTTCGGGATTGGTAAAGTCCAAAGCATCACCCCAAAGTATGTTTCTGCTCAATAAAAACCGAACAGAACGAATACACTCATTTTTTACTTGCTTGAATACTTTAGAATACCAATCGGTATAAATTCCAAGCAAACGGTCTCGGCATTCTTGGGCGTTGTCTTCCAAAATATCCACACCGTAAATACTCGATACAGCAATTACCGAATAGCGTTCCCATTCTACTTGACTTTTACTGTATCGGCTGTCCACAACTGCTAATTTTCGTCTCAAAACTTCCGCTAAAAAGTTACCGTTACCGCAAGCAGGTTCTAAAAATCGGGAGTCAATCCTTTCGGTTTCGTGTTTCACCAAATCAAGCATAGCGTTTACTTCACGTTGGTTAGTAAACACTTCCCCGTGGTCAGTAACTCGCTTTTTGGATTTTACTTGGTTGTCAGGTTTTATATTTTCTGTTAATTCAGTCACTTTTTATTTTTAATATTTTCAGTCGTCTAAGTTACTTTTTTCTGTCTTGTCGTCTGTCCGTGCGTTGGCAAAAAAATGGCTCTTTTGGTTTTTTGAGCGTTGGCTCGTGTGTCGGCAAAAACCAAATGTGCCATTTGCGGGTCGGCTTTTTACACTGACCGATAACGGTTGCGGGTTTGTGCATTTGCGGCGAAAGTGAACCTGCGTACTTTCGGCAAGATAAGTATTCTTCGTGAAAAATAATTTTCAATTACCTTAAAACCAGCAACTGCACTAAACCTGTTGTTACCAGTAGTTTATATTATTCATATTCTGGTACTAGTAATACTAAAAAATCAATAATTAGTGATACAATTTCTCCATCTTTGTCAATTCCCCAATATGAAGGATACATTCCGTCTCCGTAACCTGAATGAAACATAGTTATATTTAATTCCGAGTTGGGAAGTTGAAAGTTTATCCAATCTCCATAATCCGTTGAGTCATTTTGATCTTTTGCATTTTTCTTAAATTCTACTGCAAAAAAGTCGTCATAAATATTGCCTTCGGGATTTGCTTTCATAAAGTCCGATTCAAACTTTTGATATACTTTACCAGATTGAAAGTCGTAAAAGGCACCTAATCCAGCGTCAACAGGGAACCCGAAATAATCGGCTTCGTCTGTCAATTCGTTAATATCATCTTCTGCTCTCAAAGCCATAACCCATTTTAAGGCTTTTTTGTTGCTAAATTCAAGTTTTGCGACAGCATATCTATCTCCAGATTCTTTTGTTTTTGCTACATAAATTTTGACTGGATATTTACCCGGTTTAACTGTTCTTGTCAGAGGTGTTGTTTCGGAATAAACCAAGGGATCACAAACCACTATTTGTCCGCTCGGAACATTTAGCATTCCAATTTCAAGTACCTCAATTGGTGTTTCTTCAACTTCTTTATTGTCAAAAATCAAATTATAATCAGCATGAGAAAGCACTTCGGTTTTCTTTTCATTTTTTTTCTTAAACAGTCCAAACATTTCTTTTTCTTTTTGTGATTCAGTTTTTTTGTTCGATAAATTACAGGACAAAAAGTTTAGAATTATTCCGAATATTAATAGTTTTCTCAATGTCTCTTTAAATTACTGGTAACGCTTTGCGGCTTTGCCAAGTTGCGACAAAATAACCTGCGTACAGTCG
>JADGMX010000003.1 GCA_015234525.1 Flavobacterium sp.
TCCGGAAAAGTAGATGATAGAATTCGAGTTGCCGCTTTTGCGGTTATTGCTAACGTTTTGGCGCTTGGCGCAGTGGCGGATTTCGGAACATTAAACTGTCAATACACCACAAAGGTTGATGCGAGGTAGAATGTTCAATTAACCACGTCACCCGCCATTGAGCCAAACGCCTGTTACCGCCTAGTGCTTCTTTTTCTTCGTCCGTTTGTCTGTCGGTCGTGCGGTTGGACAGACACACTCTTTGCCAAGTTTTGGCTTGCGTTTCGGCTGGTGCGACTTGGCAATGTGTGTGGCTGTGAAGGGTTGGGTTATTCATTGTCAAAGTATTTGTTTACATATTCTAATGGGATTTTCTCTTGTTCAAGTCTCCAATTGTTTGTTTTCAAAATGTCGTAAAGCAGTTGTTCTTCGTCTGTCAAGTTAAGTTTCGTGGAAATGTTTGTTGGTGTTCCATTATCGTTTTCAAAAAACTTGTCAAAGGCTTTCTTGTCCATTAATACACTTTTTGTCTGCGGAAAGTAAGTCCTGAATTGGGATAGAATTTCAAAACCTTGAACATCTATGTCACCCCAATAAAGTAATTTAAGATTGTCAAACCAACGCACATTTTTGAGATTGAAAACACTAAATCCACTACCAAAAATTGCGATGGTGTCATTCATTTTTGGAAGCGTCAAAGTGGTGTAAAGTGTTGTCTTGTTTTCTACGACCAATACTTTTTTGATTGGTAAGTTCAGCTTTTCAAATTGGCTAACTGGAATTGCAATATCATCAATTCCAGAAAAAAAACTGTCCGATATTTTTTTGTCAAGAACTTTAAACCGAATTTGAGGTTCAGCGTATTTTAAATTAAACCTATTTTCAAATTCTTTTTCTTCACTTTTTAGGTGTTCCGAGATTAGAATATTTAGCAGTTCCCTAATAATGCTTTTATTTTTTTCGACAAATTTAGTGTGAACTTTTACCGGTAATTCTCTAATGTAGAAATTTGGTTTTGGATTTTGTTTGAAATATTTACACACTTGCAAAATGCTTTGCCATTCATTTGCATTGTCAATGACCTTTTTAGGGCTTTTAATTATCCAATCTTTAAGTTCAGGGAATTCCCGAAGGATTATCTCAACATTTGATTTGAAAGAATTAACTTCATTCTCTTTGCCTAAGAATTTCAAAAAATCTTTTTCATTGTCTAAGTAAATTGAAATTGGTAAATCTTGAACTCCTAAATACTTTGTCTTTACTTTTTGAAAGTCTAAGGAATAGCCAAAACCTTTTTTCTCCTTTGAATGGCTGTGAATTAGTTGAATTTCTCTTTCAAATTCCGACAGTGAAGATTTGGTGTACGATTTATCGCCACGAATAACCAATTTCTCAAAAGGTCGTTGTTCAACCAAAGATTGAAGAAAGGAAATATACTTTCTTTCAGTTTTGTCCTTTATTTCCTTTGGTGTAATCATTTAGTCAGATAATTCGCTTTTTCTTCTTTGAATTGTTCAATTGGCATATCGTATAGCCACGAATGTCTCTCTTCTTTACGCTCAACAAAGTGAACAAATGAAATATCGTTTTCTACAATGTGAATATTATCGCTTGGTGTAACGACCAGTAATTGCAAATGAAGTTGTTTACAAAGGGTAATTAAGTACCTTGCTTTGTCTTCATCTTGAGCCTTGAATGCTTCATCAATGGCAATAAAGCGGAATGATTTAGATTCTAAACCTTGATTATATCTTGTTAATCCAAATTGATACGCAATGGCAGAACCCAAAATTGTATAGGTAAGTTGAGCCTTCTCACCACCTGAAAGCTGCCCCATTGCTTCATAAGTCTTAAACTTTTGATTTGTTTCTTTGTAAAATTCTTCGGCTTTGTAACTAAACCAAGAACGAACATCCATTACTTTTCTTCGCCATTCTTCTTTGTCTAATCTCTCAATGAATGGTAAGATATTATTGATAAAATGATTTTTCCTGCCATCAATCACTCTATCTATTTCAGCAATATTTGGTCTTGCTTTATCAAGTAAATTTCTAAATTCTCTTACTTCATCGCTTACTTTGTTGAGTGCCACAAGTTGTATGAATGTTTGAGGTCTGCTTTTAAAATCTATCTCTTTAAGAGAATCGTTCAGATGTTGAATATTTTCTTTGATTGAATCTACCCAATTAGTAAAAAAGAAACTAAAGTCTCCAATTTTGTTCGTTAAAGTTTCTTGTAAATAGTCATTAAACTTTTTTTCATATTTTGGAAGATTATCGTTCTCCAACCTAGCTAGGAAGTTTTGATATTCACTAAGTAACTCTAAATGTGTTGAATCGGGTAGGGAATTAACATCAGAACGCCAATCCTTGAATTTACTTAATATAGCTTCTGAAGGCTGTTTGAAATCGTTTATCTTGATAATTACTTCTCTTTCTTTCGTTTGCTTTTGTTCTTCAAGTTCTTTTGTTTGTCTTGAATTTTCCGTTTGGAATCTCACACGACTTGTTTCAAAGGTTGCGTATTCAATATCCAGCAAATGGGAATGTTGTTTTTCAAACATTGAAACATCAACAATTCCTAATGGCTCATAAATAGATTTGTTATTCCTGATTGATTGTTCAATCGTGGCAACTTTATTTTTCTTGGTAAATATTTCTTGTCCCTTATTAAAAATTTGAACATCAGAAAGCTGTTTCAAAGCGTCTTGAACCTTTTTTAAATCTTCTTGAAGTTGCTTTACTCGATCGTTTGTTTTTTCTAGTTTATCTTTCTGTTCGGTTTTTTCTTGAATCTCTTTCGCATACGCTTGCCAGTTTATGTCATCATATTTTTCAAACTTTGAAAACAGGTTATGACAATCATCCCTGAAAATCCCCAAGTTTCTTATTTTTGCGTTTTTACTTGTAATTGCTGCTTTGTTTTCCTTTTGAAGTTCTTGTTGTTTTTTTAATTCAATAGTTAATACTTTAATTTTTTCTTTATTGTCCCAACCTAAAACATAGTTCTCTTTTCTAGTGATGTGCTGTCGGTCGTCTTTTTCGTGTTTGCCCCTTTTGAATTTTATTAAGCCATTTTGAGTAATTGCCATTTCGTGAAATTGCTCAAATTCCGAAAGATTATCTACACATAAAAAATCAAATTGTGATTCCAAATAGTTCTCAATCCAATCGAAATATTGTGTTTTTGGTTTAATTTCAATTTTGTTGATTAACGACTTTTCATTGAAACCCTTGTTCTTGAAGTTTTTAAGATAGTCTTGGTATTCATACTTGTCATAACGAATTCTACCTTTCAAATTATTGCTGTTCACATGTTGATTCACTGATGAATAGTACTTTGATGGAACAATCAATCGTAATGCAAAATTGTGAAGTACTTTCTCAATTGATGATTCCCACTTCATTTCATCAACCTTTACTTTAATCAATTCTCCAATGAATGGGATTTCTTCTCGACTTGCTCCAATATGCTCAATTAGTTCTTCACGAATACGAGCTTCATTAATAGGAATATTGTTCTTGTTTTTTTGAAGTGTTTGAATTATTTCTACTAATTCTTCGGTTGATTTATTTAAATCATCTTCCTTGTTTTTCAAGGAACGGAGATTTTCATTCTCAGAATCAATATTTTGTTGAGTTTTATGTTTTAATTCTTTTGCTTTTTCTCGGTTAGTAATAAATGCTTCTTCGGTTGGATTGGTTTCTAACTCAATGCTTTGGGCGATTTTATTGTAATCATCTAATTTTTCGCTTCTTAATTTTTTACTCTTTTCTAATCTTGTGATTTCAGTTTTCAATTTTTCAATTTGATTACCAACTTCATCAGACTTTATTTGAACTGTCAAATCAGTTTCCTGATTTTTCAAATCGCTTTCCTTTTCTTTTAATTCTGCCAGTTCATTATTCAGGCGTTGTAATTCTTCTTTACATTTCTCCAATTCTTTTTCACCTAACTCAACACCTTTTTTGGAAAACCAATAAACTGCAATTTCTTTTGACTTTTCTAATTGAAATAAATCTGCTTTAATGTTGGTTAGTGATATTGCAATTTCATTGATTGGTGTCAATTGTTTTATTTGCTCTTTGGCTTTTTCAATGTTGGTTTTGGCATCCATTAAAGTCAAGAAACTTTCTTTTAGTTGAATGAACTCTGCTTCCGCATCTTGTTCTTCCAGCATATTGGTTCTTATGAAATCATCTAAGTCTTCCAGTACTTTTACCCCAACAACTTGATTGAACAAAGCCAACGCTTTTGTGGAACGCATTCCAAATAAGTCCGCCAATCTTTCTGCATAAGCAGTAGGACCATCTATAAACTCAATTTTCTTTTTTATAACATTTGAGTTGTACTTTTTATCTAAAACCTTTTTCCAATTTCCTTTTGAATCGAATTGGCCAAAATCAGATTCTACATCCAGAGGAACGTGAGCAATTCCGAATTGCCGTCTTAATTCATTATTCGAAAACCAACGTACTTGAAAAAGTGTAATTTGTTTTTGGTCAGCATTTGAGAACGAAGCAAGAATTACGGAATATGTATTTGTATCACGCAATTTTTGTGTAGAAGTAGAAGTTTTTCCTTCTTCTTGAATGTTTCCGTAATGCCCCAACACGTAGGTTTCTTCGGTACGGTCGCCTTTTTTCTCAATGCCCGAAGATTGATTGTAAAAACGGTCTTTCTTTACAGGAACAATTAGAGTAAGCAATGCGTCAATGTATGTACTCTTTCCAGATGCGTTTGCACCAGTCAAAAGTGAATTATTTCCTTTCGGATTTATTCTAAAAACTTTTTCATTAAATGTTCCCCAGTTGTAAACTTCCATATATTGAAGTCTGAACCCCGCTTTGTCGGAACTTGTACTAAACAGACTCAACATAATCTTTTAACTTATTTTCAAAATCTTGTAAAATATCAAGAGTGATTTTTTCTTTTATAATTCTGTGTATTTGGTATTTCGTTTCATTATCTTTCTTACTGATTTCTTTTAAGTAGCCTAAATCAACAGCTGCATTGATATATTTATCAAGTTCTTTTATGAATTTGACCTTGTTATATTTTTCTGGGAGAAATAATTCTAACTCGTCTTTTATTTCTGTATTTGTGATAAATTTTTCGGTTGCTAATTGTGTAGGATTGCTATCAAAATCTTCTAGACTTTGTCGTAGAACAACGAGCACAATAGAGGTTTCAAAACCGATTTGTCGCCTTTGAACTAATCCGAGAGTGTTACCTTCACTATCTTCAAGTTGCTTTACAAAAGCAAATCCTTCATCCTTTTTAACGATTAACTCTAAACCAATTTTACTAATGTAGTCCTGGATTTCAGTTTGATAATTGATTACATCATCCCATACATTGGAGTTTCGTTCTACGGTTGATTTTAACAACCTTACAATGGCTTTGCTAAAAGGAGTAATATGCTTTTCTAAACTGCTCATTTGGTCAAAATAATTTCAGGGATTTTAATTTGCTTACGGTTGTCCGCATCAAAAATGATACTTTGAGTTTTATCAGGATTGATAATGTGTTTGAATTCTTTCACAATACCTATATAACCGAACAACTCGGGCAACCCTTTTTCAAGACCACCATAATTTTCTACAATATCTAAAAGTGTGGTCTGCGACTTTTCTTTAAGTACATCTTTTACCCTTTTTCTCAACAAGTCTTTATCAATATTAGACTGTGAAAACAGCCGTCCTAATTGATTAGATGATGTAATGTCTTCATTGGCAATTTTAGGTCTGTCGGTGTATGTAACTTCTTCGGATTGCTCTTTCGTGAGTTTGCGTTCAAATGGAATATTTATTTCCGTTGATGTTTCTAATTCAAATGAAATATCAGGTTTGTTCTTGGATTTACTGATTTCTACAAGTTGCTTCTTGATGTCTTGAATTATTTTTTTCGTGGCTTCTGATTTAGAACTTTCATTCTCACGAATTATACGGCTTAGTTTTTCAGCCATTTTATCATTGGCTTTGTAAACCTTTTGTCCTGAACTATGGAGATGCTTTTTCATTCCTATTAGGAATGTATCCCTTATTGGGATTGATTTTTCTTCTAAAGTTGTGTATAAATCTTTGGTCAGGCTTTCCCATTTGTGCTGTAGGTCTGGATTTAATATGAATGACCAAAAAGCGTAAAAGCTTTTTCCTTGTTGGCTTTCTTTTAATGATTCAAGTGCATCAAAAGTAAATTCCAGTATGTCACTTTTGGAAAGGCTTCCTTCAGCGTGTTTTTGATAAATTCCTTTTGTAATTTCTTTAAAGTTGTCTTCAACTTCTTTAAAGTCGGATAATAATTCTTTCGCGGATTGATTGAGTTGATTGAAACGGGGTACGATTTCAAATTCTTCAAATACTTTTACGTCTTCTCCGATTTTTATTCGTTGAATTTGTTGTTCAATTTCTAATTTTTTCTCTTCCAACAACTCTATACGCTTTTCGGTATCTTCATTAGTAAACTCAACCAACTCTTTCAATTGATTCAGTATGTTGTTGAATTTGGATTCAGTACCAACAAACTCTTCCTTTTTTAAACTTGCCAACCAATCTATGGTTTTGCTTGAATGTGAAGATAGTTCATAAAAAACTTCACCTTGTTCATCAGGATAATTCGTCAAAAAGCCATTGTTAGTCCAGTTTTGAATATACTTTTTGGCTTTTTCTTCATAGGTGTCAAAAAAATTGATTTCATTTTCTTCATCAATTTCAATTCTCTGTCCTTCTAAAAAGTCCGCTAATTGAGAATGAATATTTTCAGATGAAATGGAGCTTTGTTTATTAATGAAAGTTCTTACTAGAAATTCAATAATCATTTCTCTGTTTCGTAAACGTAACAAACCAACACTTGGTGAAGTGTTTAGCGTGTTTAGTATTTGAGAAATGTCTGCCATATATAATTACTTTCTGTGCGTTGGCAAAAATTCAGGCTCTTTTGCTTGCGAAGTGGTCGCCCGTGCGTTGGGGCAAGCAAATGTGCCTGAATGTGCGGTTGGCATTATATTTCTGTCGTTCATTTTGTTCACTGTCGTTGTCTTTTTAGCATTGGCGGTAACGGTTGCGAGCAGGAATAGTTGCCGATGAAAGCGAACCGCGTACTGTCGGCAAGATAAATATTCTTCGTGAAAATAAAGTTCCAACTACCTGAAAACTCGGCAATTATTTTTGCTTGCTGTTACCAGCTGTGGCTTACTTTTGCATAACATTTTTCCATTCATGCTCAATATTGGTCAATAGTAAGGCATTGTCAAATTGTACCGAATCTTTTGGGAAGATTTCTTCATTCTCAAAAAAGCTTGATTTTACATTTAGAACATCTAAAGGCCGAACTTTCCATTTCCTTGATTTTAATTCCATTCCGTCGAAAGATTTTCCATTGGGTGAATAACCTATAGAACCTTTCTCGAAAAAATCAGAAGCTTCTTCGAGCGTTTCGAAAATCGAGTCCTTACGGAATAAATCAATTTCTTTTGCAGTAATTGATATCTTCCAATAGAATTAATGGAATCAGATCGGACGGCATCTATTTCTATTTG
>JADGMX010000004.1 GCA_015234525.1 Flavobacterium sp.
TTCGCGGTAAAATGAAAGTTTCCGGTAGTTCGTCTTCCGCCATATTGCATAACGTTTTGCGGCTTGGCGAAGGTGGCGATTTTCACTACAAATGTTGATGCGGAGAACCAAACTTTGATTAACCACAAATGTGTCTGCGGAGCATTGAACCGCCACTTTTGCCAAACCGCTGTTACCTGCTGGCGTTCTTCTGTCCGCTATGTTTCTTGTCGTTGTCAATTAAAATATGTTGTCAAAAATATGACACTTAAATATGTCCAAAGTAACGAAAATATTATGTGCATAATCGTTTCAAATTTCTTTCCTTTCCATAGGTCAGTCGAGTAACCAAAAAACTGAATGGAAAGTCTTACAGTCCAAAACAAACCAAGTCCCAGTGATATTTTTTTGCCAAGATTAGTTTCAATTAATTCGGCCGAAGAGGTCAAGCATAGTAAACCCATAAGTAATACAGTCAATGCGATAAAAAATGTATGTACTGTCATCATTTGTCGATTGATTAAACTCAATGTTTTAAGTTCTTTGTCCCAGTTAAAGTACTTTGGAAAGACAATATGAACCAATGCCAAAGCAATTAATAAAACACCAATTATTTTAAAATGTATTTCCATTAGTTGCAATTAAAGATTGACATAAAAGGTGTAAACTTTATTTCATTAAATGATGTAAACCCTGCTTCTTCAAATGCTTTTTTCCAAGTTGCTTTTGAGAAAAAATGCGTAAAGCCGATTGTAAATGCTACAAAATTTGGAAAATCTCTTAAATGTTCCACCATAATCACATTGCCGTTTGGCTTACAAACTCTGCGACATTCTTTTAAAAATTGCACTTTTTCATCTTGTTTGCGAATTTCGTGAATTGCTGATATTAAAAAGATGTTGTCAACCGAATTGTCATTTAAAGGAATTGAATTTGAATTGATTTGTTGTGTATTTGGATAAAACAAGCTCACTTTTCTTGCTCGGATAATTGCTGGTTCAGTATGCTGTTTGGCGTTGTAGAAGTCATATACTTGAAGTTTGGAATTGGGCAAAATACTTTCTATAATAAAACTTGTTTCGTCAAAGCCTGCGTTGATGTTCAAATTGAATTTGTCTTTTGTATCTTCAATTTTCATTTTCTTTAACCAATCAAAATTGTAGAAGCCTGAGAAATCATAAACATAAGCAGAGACGAATAATGGCATGGTTAGTCCATAAACAAATGCCAAAACAACCAATAAATACAAACTGTTAGGCCAATTGAAAATATACTTACTTCCAATAATTAAGGCTAATACTATGAACCCAACCACATAAAAGTGTCGATTGAAACTTAAAATATTTAATACTCCTTGAAAACTCCGTCTGTTTATTTCCATTTTTCAATTTGGCCTTTTTTCCAATAGTATGGAATGTTATTAATAATGAAAGCATTTGCCAACAATGAATTTTCAAGTTTTAGAGAACTTAAAAAATCGAAATTATAATCAATCACTTTGACTGGATTTGGTGTCCAGTTTTTTCTTACTCCTTCAATGATTAAAACTTCTTTGGTTTCCTTGTTATAGGTAAATGTAAAGGGCAAAGGTCCAGCAAATCTTCTTGCTTCCTTCCAGTCTGCAAAAGGGGAATGTTCAGGCAAAGAAATTTGTTCTTCCGTTTTGTCTATTGTGATTTGGAACTTTGATTTTTTCGAGGATATTTCTTTTGTGTTTTGCTGTTCAACTTGTTTTATGTCAGTTGTGGTGTAATTGTAATGTGTAAATATGTTTCCAAAAAATTCCATTTTCGTTTTGTCAGTTTCTGATTTCAGAATATACAAACCACGCAAATTTTTACCTGCATTATTCGTGTAGCGAACAAATACCCGATAACCAATTAGAAAAAAGTCGTTGCCCATAAATTTCGGAAAACCTTTTGGTCGCAGTTCTTTTGTTTGAACCATTGCAACTGCAACAAAAGCCCATTTGTCTTGAAATGTGTCGAGCTGCAAACATTCTGGAATAAGATTTTGTAATTGTTCTTTTGGAACTGCAAAAGTCAAAACCAGCGAACTTTCAAAATACGCTTCAACTGCAAATGGATGGTCTTTTAAAAATTTTAGCATCGAGTTATTTGAGTTGTTTTTTGTTTAAATAAAATTCGTTGAAGTAAACAACTAAAATAAAAATAAAAGCAAACATTGAATTTAATTTCCCCCAAAGCAACAAGTCTGGAACAAGTATAAATTCAAGTGTATTCATTGTCGCAACTATCGTGATTTGTGCAATAGCATTTAATTTTGTCTTATAGCCACTTAAAATCCAAACAGCCATAATGATTTCTGAAAGTCCGATTAGAATTGTCAATAGTCTGGAATGGTCGTCACCTAATATTCTTGCAACGATTTGTTCGTGTCTAGGAACAAGATTTAGAACCTTACAAAAAAGTCCGTTTGCAATCCAAACTGTCGCAATACAATAGGTCAATATTTTGTAAATTCTTGTCATTGTCATTGTTGGTTGTGTCGTCCGCTACGCTTGCAGGTAACGGTTGCGGGTTTGTGCATGTTGCGACCAAAGCGAACCTGAGTACTTTCCGCAAGATATAACTTTGTTCGTGAATGTAAAACATTAATTTACAACGAAATAGCAACTGCACGAAACCTGCTGTTACCTGCCGTTTTACTTAAATAGTTCTGGAGCAACATTATTTTCAAATGTTTTCCTCCACTTGTCGGGAATTTCTTCCCAAGTATTGCCCCATGTCTCTTTTATGTGGTGGTACATTTTGTATGGTTTCTCTCTAAGTGGTTCCTCATACTCTAATAAATCTTCAATAGTATTTTCAACCATTAACCTTTTAGACTCATCGTTTCCAAGGGCTTTTAAAATTGGTTCATTAAACTTTGTTGCACCATCTTCGGTGTCTCGGTCATGAATAACAAAGCAATCTATTGATAGCGCATTAAAGTATTTGACTAGAGATATTATTGTTGCTTTACCACGAGCTTTAATAATCTGATAGTTATATAGAAAATCTTTGCGCTTCTTTTCCGGTAGCCGTTCTACTGTTTCTTTAAATAAAATATCTTCAGTATCTCCTTCTACCACGATGACTTTTCTGCAAAAGAATACTTTAGCAACATAATCATCAATCTTTAAAATGAACTTCACAAAATTCTTTTCATCCTCTTGTAATTCTAAATAGGCTTTAGTTGTATTAAAAGGTATCGAGTTACACACTTCGTAATTGATCTCATCATTATGTTCTACTTTCAGTAAATTCAAAACCTGTTTCGGAAATACCGCTTCGTCAATACGCTTACTTAAATCGATCATATATGGTGAGTGAGTTGTGCATATGATCTTTGAATTTGATGATGTTGCTAATTCATATATTTTTTCTCTCATTAAGGCAGCTGCATTTGGATGTAGATACATTTCTGGTTCCTCAAACCCTATTAAAATTGGTCGCAGTTCAATACCTTCCTGCCGTTTGCGTTGAACAAAATTTTCTCTGTAGCGAAGCAACGCGAATACTGTAGATCGTATGGAACCCATTCCTTGTCGTTCCGGTTTAGTCCGTACGTTGCTACTCATTTCAATATCGAAACTTGGTTTAATTGACGTACTTGCGTCGCTCAAGTTTGTATCAATATGGATTTTCGTATTTGTGAAGATACCGCCTATAATTTTATTTATATCTACTAGCATCTTCCCAAACTCTTTTTGCTCATCATTTGGATCAAGTTCCTTTGCTAAAAGATCCAAATATATTTGTGCTTGTTTGTAGTTGTCGGAAGTATCTCGCACATCTTCAAAAAGCTCTTTCATTGTTTCCTGCAGCGTTCCAGTCTTCCCCTCAATTTCCTCCTTTTTATTCTCAGCCGGGATTAAAAGAAATTTTGGAAGCTTTATCGATACAACGCCCTCAAAACCGCCTGGATTTGGAGCCCAATCCACTTGATTTTCATCCAATTCCCATAATTCGGGGATGAATTCAAACTTTTCTTTATCCTTCGCTACTAAATTCTTGTTTAAATCGAAATCTCCATAAAGTTCAGTAATGGTTCCTTGATCGATTCCCGAATCTAATAAGTCTTGGAGGGTTTTGCATTTATTAAATTGACCACCCAAAGTTTTATTACAAGTACGCATTTCGCGCTTACCATTTGAATTATCGCGAAAGTAGGTCTTCCGATAATAAATGCAATTCGTTTCCTCATCCCCAAGAGGTTCTTTAAATATTCGCCCTTTAAATCCACGCCAGTGGTAAGCTTCCTCGGGCAAAGCAACAAATCTAGCTTCTAATACAACTTCATCAACTTGATATTCTGTTTCATCAATCTTAAAAAAATCGTCGTTATGCAGTTTTGCGGATTCTGAGAAAAATATCTCCATAGCTTTTAAAACACTACTTTTTCCGATATTGTTTTCTCCGATTAGAAATGTAGCGTCGCCGCAACTTATTTTAGCCTCCTTAATACGGCGGAAGCCCTTAATGTGAAAATAATCTAGTCTCATATTTAGTTGGTTTTAAAAAATGGCAGGTAACGGTTGCGAGCAGGAATAGTTGCCGATGAAAGCGAACCGCGTACTGTCGGCAAGATAAAATATTCTTCGTGAAAACAAAGCTCCAACTACCTGAAAACACGGCAATTATTTTTGCTTGCTGTTGTGAGAAGTGCGATTAAGGTTTTACTCTGACAATTTTGCCATCCTTAAGAATAACAAGTTCACTGTTCATCTTTTTCTTAAACTCAATAAGTCGGTCGTATACTTTATCCATTCCTTCCAATATTTTGGATTGGTGGCTTGTTCTTTTATATTTCTCCATGATAGTAACTTTTTAAGCTGTTATATTTTATCTCGTTCAAAACATCAATTTTGCTTTCTAATGTTTTCTGCGCAATGAGATCATGTTTTCCTTCTGAATTGTCAAAGATCATAACTTCGTTGACAATTGGGATGTAAATCTGAAATAGGTTTTTAATACCATTATGGTATCGGCGTTTTATTACTTCAGTTTCAATGTTATGTCCGCCTTCTAAGACACGCGTTCTAACACGTTCAATTGCAAGATCAACATTTTGTAGCCAGAAAAATAATAAGGTAACATTATAACTTTGTTTTTGTGCTTGTAGAATTTTCCCTCTATAGCTTTTTGTAGCTAATGTAGTTTCAAAAGCAAAATTGATATCATTTTCGAGAAGTTCATTTACGCGATTGAGCATGATTCGACCTGCTTCAAATGAAACTTTTTCTGGTTGAAAAGGAGATAAGCCTTTAGCAATCTCGTCTGCATTTACAAACTCTTTACAATTCAGAATTTCAGGTAAAATGGTAAATGAAGCTGTTGTTTTTCCAGCGCCATTGCAACCCGCAATTATATAAAGATTTTTTTCCATTCCTCAAAGATAACCAAAATTGAAATCCGGATGTTGATTTGTGGTTTTCATTCCGCATTTCTCACAACGGTTGCGAGCATGAATAGTTGCCGATGAAAGCGAGCCGAGTACTGTCGGCAAGATAAAACATTCTTCGTGAAAACAAATCTTCAACTACCTGAAAACTCGGCAATTATTTATGCTTGCTGTTATGAGATGGCCATTATTCATCTTTCATGTAGATTTTGAATTTTTTGTTTTCAGAATTTGCAATTACATATGTAAATCTTCTAAAATCTTGTGAATCGCAAAGTTCATCCGACTGTGACTCGTATTTTAATACAATTGTATCTTGTCTAACATCTAGAATGCCGTTGTATTTTCCGCAAGCATTAACTTCAATGACCTTAGAGGCAATTATTACATCATCTACGTATGTAACTTTCACATCATTACCTGTTGTTAGAATTTGTTTTGAATCCAGTTGACCATCATTTCGTTCTCCTACATATGTTATTTGAAAACCGATTAAATGACCTTCATCTTCGACTTTGTTGCAACTTATTAATATTAATAACGAATACAAAAAGTAGAGTCTCTTAAATTTTACCATCTTAAACACTTGCTTAATTTCATAATGTGATATTACTGTACACAAATTACTTCTGCTAGTTTTGCAACCTGGCTTCACATAATAAATCTATACTATTTTTTGAAACGAAGGTCATTCTTAGAATGCTTTTTAATTTCGATCGGTTTTCTATAGCCGGGTTGAAGGTTGATTTAAATTACTTTGCTGCGCATTGTTGAACTCAAAAATGCCGGTTAATTCTTGGCTTTGCGATTGGCTATCTCATAACGGTTGCGAGCAGGAATAGTTGCCGGTGAAAGCGAACCGCGTACTGTCGGCAAGATAAAATTTTAATCGTGAAAACAAAGCTCCAAATACCTGAAAACTCGGCAATTATTTTTGCTTGCTGTTGTGTGCTGTGCTAATCAATGCGGATATTAAACAATCTTGGGCCGGAATTTCTTTTTCCGCGTATTAAAATTTCAGTAAAATATACTACAAAAAAATTATGGCTTGGATTAGATTTATGGTTATTTATTATATCTTTTAAATCGATTTTCATCAACTTATATTTATCGAGTATCTCCATAGTAATAACTTCTAATTTTCCTTCAGCAACAATTTTCAGTTCATATGAACAGTCATGGTAACGCGTATCGTCTGCATACTGAATTGCTAAGTAATCTCCCTCCTGATATTCCGATACTTTTAGGTGAATATTTTTCGGGTTATCATCCTGAACAAAAGATTTTAGTAATTTATTATTGTAAAATACTTTCCACGTAGTAATTGTATCAGCTTTTGTAGTAGTTGATAGGAAGAAGAAAAACATTAATATTTTAATTTTCATAATGTTCTGGTTTTTTCAGCATAGCACACAACGGGCCGCGGCTTTGCCAAGTTGCGACAAAAAGACCTGCGTACAGTCGGCAAGATAAAATATTCTTGATTACTAAAAACATTCAATCACTAATAAAATAGCAATTTGGCGAAACCGCTGTTATGGCGGTGCAAACTCTTCGTCAAGCATAATTTTGTGTTAGTTAAACAGTCTATTGAATGGTCAGAATGAAAAGTTCAAAAGAATCTTGACAGTTAGGTTGTGAATTTAGAAAATTTATCGTGAAATGATTATTTAATCACGACAGAAGTTTGTTCACGAGTGCGCTGAAGTCACAAAATCGCTTGGAGAAAATTTCTCAATTAGAATTTGAAGCTTCAGATCTTATTTTTCGAAAAGATAATGCAAATGTTCGTTTGTGGCTTATCTCGTTACTGTTTTCGTTCCCAAAACTCGCAAACCGAACGCCTACCGAAAGTTGAATTAAAATTCACGAAGATCAAAAATCGTTTTAGGACAAAGTTGCTTAGAACGTCGGGACAAAGTTTGCGTAAAGAATAATGAGGTTTGATTTAAAGTTGCAGTAGCTGAAAACCGTTAACTAAAAACATCAATTAAAGTCTTTCCAGTGAGCGACGTATTGAATGACGAGTACTTTTCTCGACAGTGCGCTTCGCACCAGCCATAACGCTTTGCGGCTTTGCCAAGTTGCGACAAAATAACCTGCGTACAGTCGGCA
>JADGMX010000005.1 GCA_015234525.1 Flavobacterium sp.
GTAGTTGGAGCTTTATTTTCACGAAGAACATTTTATCTTGCCGACAGTACGCGGTTCGCTTTCATCGGCAACTATTCCTGCTCGCAACCGTTATGTGAGATTGATGAAAACCGATCTTAAAATCAAGACTGTAATTGGAACAACCATATAAATATTACGTCGGAAAAAATGGCATAAGAAACGAGCAAGATTTGAAAACGGACAAATTTGTTTTCAAAACAAACCGTTTTCATCATCCAATCTGCATCGGTGGAGATTTAAATGGACCATATTCATCAATAAAAGAATTGAGAACAAATTCAGAAATATACAAATCATTTGAATTTGAAGACAAAAAGAGAGCAAACCAGATTTTAGAACCGAAAAGGATCAACACGTCACTACGAAAGTATACGTGTTCCTAAAGGCATGTCGTTTCCTATTGATTTATTCCACTTTTACCAACATGCATTATGTGGAACGTATAATGAAAAGGAAGATAAATTTTCAGGCGTTCATTTTTTAGATAAAGAAGCTGTTAAAATTAAACGCTACCTCTATATTAATGCTCATTATGTGATTAAAGCTGATGTGTGGCGGTACAACTACATTACTGAAAAATGGATACTCAAAGAAAATACAACTTTATTTCCTCCATTTTGGGACGAGACTACACTTCTATTGAAACTGGATTCAGCTTATCGTTTCAGATTTCCTATTCAAGGAAAAAAGAACCAGTTTGGCGCCATAACAGACTGCGGTGTAAAAATGTTATTTATTTACATCAACGGGAAACCAAAAACTGTATATCCGCTAATTTGACTACAATTTCAACCTCACATAACAGCAAGCAAAAATAATTGCCGAGTTTTCAGGTAGTTGAAGCTTTATTTTCACGAAGAATATTTTATCTTGCCGACAGTACTCGGTTCGCTTTCATCGGCAACTATTCCTGCTCGCAACCGTTGGCAGCTATAACGAATGATCCGTATAACTAGAAACTTTTTAATAGATTGGCGGCAACAATATTACAATAGTTCAAGGATGACATTACCTAATCATAATGAAGTATAGAATGGAAGTTAGAAAAATTTACTTCATCGATATTGTCTACTATTGCGCATTTAGTTTCTATAGAAGATTTGAGAAAGATTTGAATGAATTTTCGGGACAAGCATTGACTTCAGTGTGTCTTTCTTTAAACGTTATATTACTTATAATTTTATCAGAACAATTTTTTGATCTTGAGTGGCTCGGAAATAAGTGGTATAGTCTTTTTGTAACCATTCCAATATTATTAATGGTAGTAATAAGGTATAGTAAATTTTTAAATATAATCGAAATTGAAGATGCTTTGTACCAAATGGAGCTTTTGAAACGCAAGCGCGTAAAGATTCTGGCAATTACATATATTGTTCTTTCTATTGTCGTTTCTTTATTAGTGGCGATTATTTTGGGAGAGGTTAATAATCCACCTCCTTTTTGGAGTAAATGGTGATACGAAAGTAATGACCTATTTAAATAGTTACAGCTGCCAACATTGCATAACGGCAATGCCTGCTTTTTAGCTTCGGCAGAGACTATTCAGGTAAATCAAATTCTCGTTTTCAAAAGAAACTTTATCGTAAGTTTACGGCACTGACCGTTATGCGCAACCGTTATAGCCAATTTTAGTAGAAATTACCGAGAAATGCAAGAAATCCTTCCGATTGAATCTATACAAGAACGTGATATAGACTTATTGCTTCTTGAAGAGCTTTCCACAAATTTTGAATTTTGTTCATGGTTTGCTTCTGAACTTAATTTACCTCAATTTTTCGAGATTCGTGGAGCGTGGAGAAGTTTTTCAAATTTTGGATTGGGTGAAACGGATATATTGTTTTCTTATATATCTGATGCTAAACAAATATTTGTACTAGTAGAGAATAAACTTGACGCAATTTTTCAACCTGATCAGTATTTGCGTTACCAAGGAAGAGCAGAGAAATTTGTGGAAGCTAAAGATTGCGACGAGGCATATTGCGTGTTGGTCGCACCGAAGTTTTATTGTTCAAATCAAAAATACTTTAATCTCTCGATTACCTATGAACAGATCAAGCAAAAACTTATTTCTTATGGTGATTCACGAAGTATGTTTAAATCCGCTTTATTTGAAATAGCTATCGAAAAATTGCGGCGAGGATACAGACCAATTAATTCTGAACAAGTTCAAAAATTTTGGTTTCAATATTGGCTGTATATTACTGCAACACTTCCTCATTTAAAGATGAAAGAACCAGGAATTGTTCCAGCTGGTAGTGACTGGCCAATGATTTACGTCGACGAAATCCCACAAGTTTATTTTTATCATAAATTAAGACAAGGTAATATTGACCTTACATTTCGATCATGTTCCGACGACCTTGAGAAAAAGATTCGGGTAAATTTACCTAAAGACTTTGTTCTTATTAAACATAATAAAACTTTTTCAGTCAGAAAAACTACTAAAGCAATAGATCGCAACAAGCCATTTGAAAATCAATTGTCAGATGTCAATATAGCTTTAAAAAACTTAGAGGAATTGCGGAGCTGGATAAGTATTAATAAAAACTGGCTATAACAGCAAGCAAAAATAATTGCCGAATTTCCAAGTAGTTGACGTTTTGTCATCACGAAGAAAGTTTTATCTTGCCGACAGTACGCAGTTCGCTTTCATCGGCAACTATTTCTGCTCGCAACCGTTAGCTAAAAGCGCCGAAAAACGTGGTAAAAAAGACGATATTAATATTTTGGACCCTATTTATAGCCGCATGTAATCGTGAGCCGGTGTTCCAATTCGATTCAATTATTCACTACACATTAAGAAATGAAGAAGAAGAGGAAAAACAGGACTCATTTAGCGGTTTAGTTTACGATGAGAATTTACCAAACACTTCAGTTGAAGAAATTGAAAAAGATATTGACCCGATAAAATGGGATAAGAAATTAATTCCTAGTGAGCAAATTAAAGACATTTCCGCTGTCTACACGAACAAGTTTTATTTCGATTTTACCGAACAAAGATGTTTGCCTATTTACAGAGATATTTTAGTTTTTAAATTTAAAAATAAAACCACTGGTATATCGAAGATATGTTTTGATTGTGATATTGCTATTACAGTTAACAATAACCGAGCTGACATAAATGTTGATCAAGATGAAATCAAAAAACTTAAAACACTTATTAAATAGCGCCATTAGCTAACAGCAGGCTTGTATAACAGCGGAATTTGTCTTGCCGGAAGTATTTCGTTCACGATTAATATTTATCTTGCCGAACGTACGCAGTTCGCATTCATCCGCTGCTAAACAAGCCCGCAACCGTTACCAGCAAGCATACCAGACGACACCACAATGAACAATCAGAATAAAAAATTGAAACAATTACGCCTGATAATAATCTTGACGAATATTGTTGGACTGTTAAGTTTTTTCTCAATGACCGTTACGACTTTTGCGTGGGGACTTGGAGACACGACTATACTTTATCTTATACTTTACCCGACTTTTTTATTATCGACAATTTTAATAATTGCACAAGTTCGAGTTGGCTATTTTTTGACGCTTTTTACCGTTCTGACTTATTCTTTACTATTAACAAGTGAAGTCGGGAAATATTTAATCTTCGATTTTCATAACAATGTTTTGTTCTGGGTTTTGCTTCTTCCCTACCTGACATTTTTGACTTTAATTCCATTGACAGTAACTTTCATAACAGCCAACAATAACTTTGCAAAAACTTTTAAACTGCTCTCAATTATTTTGGGAATGGGAATTTTTATTTTCTCAATTGCAGATAGGTTCAACAAAGACTATTCAGACAACATTTTTGTTGACGCAGAAATTAGCGAACAAGGACATATTAACCTTAATTGCAAACCAGGCTTTGCGGACTCAAGGACATTTATTGTGACAACTGATTTAAAAGAAATTGAAGAACAAATAAAAAAATATGGTGAATTCTACCAAGGAAGCTATTTTTTGCAAAACACCAAAATCAAAAAAAACTTTCATTTTAGTAAGCTACAAAGCATTACATTAATAAGAATTGATGACAAAATTATTTCACCTCAAATAACCTGGACGACGAAAGAAATTAAAGGCGATGTTGACTTTTTACAACCATAAAACAGGCGGAAATACAAGAATGCCTGCTGGTAACACACGCTACAGCCACATTGCTGCATTTTCGTTGCCGGAAGTTTATTCTACCATTTATATTATTAACTTGCCGACAGTACTCAGGTCGCCAACACGCAACGAGGCGTAGCGCGGGGACGTTAGCCGCAAGTTTGTTGAAAACTAGTTCCCAAATAATACTAGTCGTTAATAAATTACTATAAATTTGACAAATTAACAGATTCAACAAAATTAATATAAATGATTACGGATATTTTAGAAAAATTAAAAACTACCCCAAGTGAACAAATAGAAAGTGAAGTTGTCGAATTTAAAAGCTATTCTTCAGAAAATGCATTCCATAACGGTAATGTTGCTGATGAAATTTGCGCTTTAGCAAATAATTCAGGAGGACTTATAATTGTTGGAGTTGTAGATAGTTCAAACATAAAAGAGAATAAATGGAATAGCCAGCTAAAAGGCTTCTCAAAAATTGATTTGGATACTGCGAAGGAAAGATTATTGGGTAGACTGAGTTCGAAAATTCCACTCACTCTTACAGAGACAGATTTTGAAAAGAAAAACTATCTCATAATTGAAGTACCGAATATCACGCATGCACTGGTAACTACTTCTGCCGGTAAAGTATATCTAAGGGAAGGCAAGTCAAGTGTTCCAGCAACACCTGACCAAATCCAGCAGCTTGTTAAGAGCTTGCAATCTTATGACTGGAGCGGTGATGAAAATGACTTGAATATTATTGATTCTCTCGATGCAGTGGTACTGCAAGAAGCCAAGGCGGATTTTTGTAATCGCCGAAAAATAGATGCTTCCGAAATGACAGATGAGGGTTTTTTAGAAGCAATTGACGCTACTAAAAATGGACGATTAAATAATTCCGGTCTACTTTTTTTGGGGAAAAAAGAAGTCATCAAAAAGCGGTTAGGATTATTTGAATACCGGTTCTCTTGGAAAACAGCGAACGGAGAATTACTGATAAATGAAGTGTGGGATGAATGCATTTGGAATTCAGTTAAACGTGTAAAAGAATTTTTTAAACGTTGTAATAGAGTAATTACAATTTCGTATCAAGGTGCTAATTATGAACTCAATATTCTCGATGAGCAAGCATTTCATGAAGCTTTTTTAAATGCAATAGTGCACCGGGATTATGCAATTGACGGTATGACCTCAGTAAACTTTATGGAGCATGAATTAATTATTACCAACCCAGGGACATTTTACGGTGGTGTCACAAGCTCAAATATTTCTTATCATCAACCTAGACATAGAAATAAAGCCCTGGCGAAAACATTAATGGCATTTCAACTGGTTGATCGCGCAGGAATGGGCATTCTTAGAATAGGTTTAAATTCTCTTATGTACGGCCGGGACTTTCCTGTTTGGCAAGAAAACTTGCAAAACATTGAAATAAGAATGCCTGCCGAATACTTTAAAGCTGAAGTTTTTATCTTGACTCAAAATTATATTAAGAAATGCAATTTATCTGATTTATATATTATCAACAATCTCTACAAAACGGGACATGTAAGCGTGAGTGCTCTTGAAAAACAATTAGGCAAAATTTTACAAAAACCATGGCAAGAAATTGAAAAATCCATGGCCCGTGAGGAAATGAAAGAACTGTTTACATATCATGGGAATAATGACGGCGTTTTTATTTGTACGACCAAAAAAGGCATAATTTCCCTAGGAGTTGCCAAAGCATTTAGAACCGCTGCCAATTCAGAGAAACATGTAAGATTATATTTGTATTTGCGGCAACATAAATCTGCAACAAACGAAGAAATTAGAGATGCGCTTGGATTTAAATTTGCATCTTCAACGTCGCAGTTTCTTAAAAATTTAAATTACGTAAAGAATTCTGGGAAAGCGCGAAAAAGTAGTTGGAGTTTAAAATAAAAACCTGCGGCTAACACTGGCTATAAGAAATTTGCGATTTTTAGGTAGCCGGAACATCATCGTCACGAAGAAAGTTTTATCTTGCAGACAGTACTCGGTTCGCTATGTCGCAAACTTCCCATAGCCAGAGAACGTTGGCAGTAATTTTAAAAAACAGACACATATTAAAAAGACATTTAAAATAATCGGAATTGTCCTCATTGTTTTGACAGTGATTGTTGGGATATTTATCTACAACGGAAACAAGCGTTATCAGAAAAGTAAAATAGCACAAGAAAATGCGGACTATATAATAACCAACTTAGACAATGAAAATGTGATTAAGGAATTTCCAGAAGCAAATTTTCCCGACAGACAACAACTAATGGGGATTATTGGTGGATTAAAAGAAAATTGCGATTGGAAAAACAGAGACGGAAAATTTGTTGACTTCTTTACAATGACTGAAGTTGGCGGAATAAACTCTATTGCCTACATATACGAATACTACTTGACCTGTGACAGTTTGAGATTTATACTAATCTACAATCTTGACAAAGACAAACCGGAGCTTTTCAAACTTAACATTGAACCTTTAGAGACAGAAAATCCAATGATAATATTTCCTGAAAAACAATTAAAAAATCGAAAATGAAAAAAGTCTTACCATTTGAGAAACATTATTTAAGGACAAGACTTTCTAAAGAGCAAGTAATTGAAAGACTTCAAGAGAGCATTGAACCAGAGAAATCTTTTGGCTTTGGTTCATTTAATTTTTCATACACCAAACCTTATGTTGGGAAAATATACGGAGACACATTTGAGATAAAAAGAGCAATAAATTACTGAAACTCTTTTTTGCCATTGATTAAAGGAGTTGTAAATAGTGAAATCGGTAGGACAAAAATTAATATTACATTGAAGCCTCACGACTTCGTAATAGCATTTATGACAATTTGGTTTGGTGGCGTGACAATCGGTTGTGTTGCGACAACTTATGTAATGTTGACAGATGACTTCAATCCATTTCTTTTAATTCCCTTTGCAATGCTGCTTTTTGGTATTGCTTTAGTTGTTGGAGCATTCAAGACAGAAAGTTCAAAAAGCAAGAAAGATTTATTGACTTTATTAGAAGCCGAAATTGTAGAATGATGAAAAGAAAAACTACTGCCAACAGCGGTTTCGCCAAATTGCTATTTTATTGATAGTTGAGTGTTTTAAGTAATCAAGAATATTTTATCTTGCCGACTGTACGCAGGTTATTTGTCGCAACTTGGCAAAGCCGCAAAGCGTTAGCGCACACCGTTGGCGAAAGAA
>JADGMX010000006.1 GCA_015234525.1 Flavobacterium sp.
TTAGCTGCGCTCCGTTCGGACTACGCCCTCGGGTCTTTAGAAAACCCTTCACTTAGGTGAGGGGTTTTTTGTTTATAGGAGCGACGTGTTCGGGCTAGCGCCTTCGGTTCGTCGCCTTTAGCTGCGCTCCGTTCGGGACTACGCCCTCGGGTCTTTAGAAAACCCTTCACTTACGTGAGGGGTTTTTTGTTTTAAGATACTCAGAAAATAAAAGCAAGCTGAAGCTTGCGTACCTGAAGCCCACCGGGCTTCCTCCTCTTAATCTCAAATGCAGATGGTACTGCAGTTATGTGGAAGAGTATGTCGTCGCCTCTTTTATGGAACCCCGATCTTTACAGATCGAGGTTTTTTGTTTATAGGAGCGACGTGTTCAGGCTAACGCCTTCGGTTCGTCGCCTTTAGCTGCGCTCCGTTCCGACTACGCCCTCGGGTTTTTATGGAACCCCGATCTTTACAGATCGGGGTTCTTTGTTTATAGGATCGACGCGTTCGGGCTAGCGCCCTCGGTTCGTCGCCCTTTTTATTTAGAAAATCAAATTGTTGTCTTTCCCAATTAACTCCATCATAAATCGCTTCCTGAATTATAAAAGTCGGCGGTCAACCGCAAAATGCCATAGCGATAACATACCAGATTTTTCTTGTTGCCTTCGTAAGCAGTCCGCATTTTTGTAATGCACAATTCAAACTACCCTATTTGCCATTTTTACCTTTTCCAGTTATATCTATCGCTAATTATGAAAATTTTTGACCTGGCGAGCTAATAATTTCTTATCGGACTTTTAAAATTTAGTAACTTTAAATAGGTACCATTAGTATTTTCATGATCAAAAAAATATCGCATGAAAACAATTATTTCAATTTCGGCACTGATATCTTCGCTCCCAATTTGCATCTCCTGTAATAATCACCTGCGCCAAGCCATAAATCACTCGGTTTCCGACCCGGGTTTGTTGGTTATTGCAACCCCTTTTCTGATATTAGGATTGATTGTAGGTTATCTGTGGTGGATTTCCAATAAACATCTTCAGCGTTCTATCAACCTCGAATCGCCACAACTTTCTTTGCCGCTTACCGCCACATCTCGTATTCTCGGAATCGGGTTGGGTGGTTTTATCGACGGAATCGTTTTCCATCAAATCCTTCAATGGCACGAGATGCTTTCAAACAAAATTCCCACAACCGATTTTGTGGGGAAAAGTGTCAATATGTTTTGGGACGGAATTTTTCACGGAGTTTGCCTGATCGTCGTGCTGATCGGAATTGTGCAACTTTGGAGATTGCTCAAAACGCCGTCCTTAAATACATCGGGTTACCTTCTTTTGGGCGGAATGCTTGGCGGTTGGGGGATTTTCAACATTGTCGAAGGCGTACTGAATCATCAAATCCTGAAATTGCACAATGTACATGAACAGGCGCTCGATCACAATATCACCAATCTTACTTTTCTGGGTTTATCGGTGGTCTTAATCGTGGTTGGGTATTTTGCGGTTGTTCGCGGACGACGACAGATTCATCCATATCAATCGGCATGATGCCAGCCGGTTTGCGTGAGGGACGGAAGCGGCATCCTTTTATGAAGCTTGCGAAATAAAAGATAAAGCGAATTGCCCGACGGCTATCTACATCTTTGAATTTGACCCATAAATATCAGGCCGGCACGCCCAAACTCTAATCAGATAAGAAATCTGAGAAATCCTCAAAAAACCGCTCCATCGCATCCATCTTTTGATTAAAAAAATCAAAAATTTGCGGCCAGGTCGCCGGATTGCTAACACTTACGCCAGATTTATCGATCCAAACCCGACTGATTACTTTGCCGGTTTCCAACGTGAGATTCTTTTCAAAAATCAGATCCTGAATATAATCGGCTTCCAAGATCGCCCGCAAACCCTCAAGCTTTTCGAAAAGTTCGATACGTTTTTCAGAATCTTTGGGCTCAATGTCGATCATCACCGACGCTTTTTTGTTGTCGACAAAAAACTTGAAACTAAAATCTTTGATCTTGGTGTCATACAAAAGCCACTTTCGTGGATATTTCTCAGCAAATGCGATCCAGAATTCGCGTTTCAACTTAGACATTTCGGCCTTACTATACATTCAATTTCTCTTTATGGAATTTTGCTGTTCCCGATTTTGACGCTACCTTTATGAAATGGATTTCAATTCTTTCGTGCGCCAATTGTCAAAAATACGCAATATTGCGCTTCCAGCCGAAACCTCGCACCTGAAAATGGCTCCGCCCGAACGTCGGGATATTCTTGTAAACCTCGATCTAAACGCTGTCAGTCCACGTCGCGCTGCGGTTTTAATGCTGGTTTATCCCAAGAATTCGATGGCAACGCTTGCCCTGATCGAGCGCAACTCTTATAAAGGCGTACATTCGTCGCAAGTGGCCTTTCCGGGTGGGAAACGCGAATCTTTTGACATATCGGACATGGCGACCGCGCTGCGTGAAACCGAAGAAGAAATCGGCATTCCGCGCAAAGACATTACGGTGGTTCAGCCGTTTTCTGAAATTTACATTCCGCCGTCGAATTTTATGGTTTCGCCATTTTTGTCGTATATCGATTATGAGCCTAACTTTGTGCCTGATCCGCGTGAAGTTTCAGCAATGGTCGAATTCCCCATTGCCGATCTATTAGATCCCGACTGTGTTTTTCTGAAAACCATGCCGACATCCTATTCTACATCGATTGCGGTGCCTTCTTTTCGTGTAAGAAATTACGCTGTTTGGGGCGCTACCGCGATGATGCTCAGCGAACTAAAGGATGTGTTAAATGAATCTTTGTAAAATGCTTCAAATTTGTACTTTAGCGGTCAATTTTTCTAAACCGACATGGGATTATTTAAGAGAAACCCGTTTGGGCATATCCTATATATAAAAAAGTGGCTGATCCGGATCCTGGGTGTGTTAACGCATCGCCGTTTCCGTGGATTCAACGAACTCGATATCGAAGGTTCGGAGATTATCAAGGACCTGCCACACAATAACGTATTGTTCATCTCGAACCATCAAACTTACTTTGCCGATGTGTGCGCCATGTTCCACGTTTTTAACGCGAGCCTCAACGGCCGGGTTGATACCATCAAAAACGTCGGTTACCTTTGGCGACCAAAACTTAATATTTACTATGTGGCGGCGAAAGAAACCATGAAATCGGGTTTTTTACCCCGACTTTTCGCTTACGCCGGCGCGATTACCGTTGAACGAACCTGGCGCGATAAAGGTCAGGAAGTGAAACGCGAGGTGAATCCGAATGACACTGAAAATATCCGGGTTGCGCTCGACGACGGTT
Organism: Flavobacterium sp.; assembly: GCA_015234525.1. Lineage (GTDB taxonomy): Bacteria > Bacteroidota > Bacteroidia > Flavobacteriales > Flavobacteriaceae > Flavobacterium. The sequence continues at coordinate 3,297 of JADGMX010000006.1, forward strand.
GGGTGATTACTTTTCCGCAAGGAACAACCAAATCTTTTAAGCCGGTCCGAAAGGGAACAGCTCATATCATTAAGCAGCATAAACCAATTGTAGTTCCGATCGTGATTGATGGATTCCGTCGCGCATTCGACAAAAAAGGACTTCGCATCAAAAAGAAGGGAATTCTGCAGTCTTTTATTATCAAGCCGCCACTCGAAATCGACTACGACAACGACACCATCGAAGAAATTGTAGAGAAAGTGCAATTTGCCATCGAACAACATCCTTCGTTTCTAAAGGTCATTCCGATTGAAGAAATTGAAGCGCAGGAAGCGCTTAACGAAAAACGTCGTTGGGATTATTAACTAAAAAAGGGACCGTTTGAGTCCCTTTCTTTTTGTCGTTCCAATTTTTATTTAACTGCTTCTACCTTGTACCCTTTTTGTCTCAAGAGTTTGATCACGCCCTGATCGCCACCAAGGTGAGCCGCACCAACACCAAAGAATGTCGGCGTTGCTTTAGCTGTTTGTTCAATTACCGGAATCCAGTTGCGATTTCGCTTAAACAACAATTCTTCCGAAAAACCTGAATTTAATTTGTTGTCAGATTCGCTCATCAACTTCATCATCGCATCTAGATTTTTGGTTTTGTAAACTTCCATCATTCGCGCCAACTCTTTTTTGTCGTTTACAAAACCATCACGAACGCCTTTCATCAATTCGTCCACCTGAACCTGGTACGGAATTGCGTCGAAAACCGCCATTTGCGACTCAACAGTTTCGAGTCCGAAGACTTGCTCACCTTGTTCGTGGGTGATTTTCATCAATTCGCCTTCAAACGATTGCATCGGACAATCAAGCAGCGACGGAATCAACATAGCCGACAACATAAACGGCTTCATCATATTGAGCATCATCGCCGACATTCCGACCTTTTCGGTCATTACCTTGTCGAGCTGCTTAAAATCGGCTTCAGAAACCATCGACGATATCGTCTTGCCGTCTTTCATCATCATTCCGCCCATCATCGCCGTTTGCATTGCGGGATCGTCCATGTCGAGCTCAAGATATAATTGCTTTGTTTCCTCAAGCGCTTTGCGGGTCGCCGCATCAATTGTAGCATCGCAAGTCATATGCATTGTCCCGAATAAATAAGACGGAGCTTTGAGTCCGTTTCCCGAAATTTTATACAAAACCGAATTCGATTCTTGTGCCATTCCAACAATGCCGAACAACACGGCCGCAGCCATAGCTAATTTCCTCATAATAATTATTTAATAGTCAATTTTTTCAACTTCCTTGTAATTTGCATAAAGCCTTTTGAGCATGATTCCGTAAAGTAATCGGTAAAATAGCCAAAACACGCCAACCGCCAATAGCACCACAATCACCATAATCACAAGTGTAAAGATCATGTATCGCATATCGCCGGCCATTTTTTGCTGCAAAGCATCGAGATCCGAGCTAAACCTGAACGCCATTATAAATCCGGCAATTATACTGATTGTCAGAATCGCCAGATTGTAATAAACGTAGTATTGAACCGTTTTTCTGGTTCTCAAAATTGCCTGCATCAGTGTTTTGGTCGATGCCGTCGTCGAAATTTTAACGTAATTTCTGTAAAACACATAAATGAAGCCGGCAATCACGCCATAATTCAGATAACTGACGATCTCAAATACCGACAAGACATTGTTCGGCTTAATCGCCTTCAAGCTATCGTCGGTCTTAAACAACACGCTGATCACGATCCAAAAAAGAACCTCCAATATGCTCACAATCAAAATCCACTTCACCAAACTCGAACTTTTGCGGTGAAGCATCTTGTAAATTTCCGATTCTGTAACTTGCTCAAAGGAATTCTCGCGTCGCTTCCAGTCCTTTTTCAATAACTCTAATTCATCCATAATTACGGATTTAATAATTTTCGCAATTTGCCCTTTATCCTGTTCATTTTTACCCTCGCATTCACTTCCGTAATTCCCAGCGTTTCCGAAATTTCCGCATAATCCTTGTCCTCCAAATACATGAAAACCAGCGCCTTTTCAATGTCATTCAATCCATAAACCGCCTCATACAGCCGTTTCAGTTGTTCTTCTTCCTCATAATTGTATTCTTCCTGGCTCACAAAATGTCGCCCGGTTTCGAATTCAACCGTATTTATGGTTCTTGTTTTTTTGCGGTAAAGCGTAATGGCGGTGTTCAACGCAACCCGATAGGCCCAGGTAGAAAATTTTGATTCTCCGCGAAATTTCGGAAAAGCCTTCCAAAGCTGAATTGTGATCTCCTGAAACAAATCCTTGTGCGCATCCTGACCCGAGGTATATAACCTGCAGATCTTATGGATGATGTTCTGATTTTGCTTTAGCTGCTGTACAAAAGACTGCTCCGAGTGGTCGATCATGGCTGGTTAGTACGCTTTTTATTTTTTCTGTTACAAAGTAATCGTTTTTTTATGAAGCACAATATTCAATTTTTCCTTTGAATCAACGGTCCCGCTGTTCGCTTCAATCTTGCGGGAAATCAGCCTTCATATTCAACATTCTGCAAGGCAAGGATTTCCGCTGCCATCGGGGCTATTCTGAATCTTCGCAATGCCATTCGTGCATATAAAAGCCGCTGCAAACATTTATTTTATTAGGAAAAAACGTAACTTTAGGTTTTTCCAAAGTCCCCTAAATGAACATTCCTGAATCTGATTTTTCCCGTCTGGTAATTATCGGCGCCGGCTTTGCCGGAATCGCTCTCGCAAAAAAACTTCGTCGGAAGAAGTTTCAGGTCGTACTGCTCGACAAACACAATTACCACAATTTTCAGCCATTGCTTTATCAAGTGGCCACCGGCGGACTCGAAGTCGGTTCAATTGCACACCCAATCCGGAAAATAATTCACAATTATCCGAACTTCTATTTCCGAATGGCACAAGTCAAAGAAATCGATCCCGATAAACAAATCATCCGGGCAGATATCGGCGAACTTTCCTATGATTATCTGGTTGTGGCAACGGGTTCGAAAACCAATTATTTTGGCAACCGCGAAATGGAACGCACCACAATGTCGATGAAGACTGTCTCGCAAGCGCTCAACATCCGAACGCTGATTCTCGAAAACTTTGAACAGGCAGTTCTGTCAAAAGATCCGGTAGAACGTAATTGTTTGATGACTTTTTGCATTGTTGGCGGCGGCCCGACCGGTGTTGAACTTGCAGGCGCACTTGCCGAAATGAAAAAGGACATTTTTCAGAAAGATTACCCCGACCTCGACATTAGCCTGATGACCATTAACCTGATTCAAAGTGGCGATGCGATTCTCAATACCATGAGCGCCAAATCATCGGCCGCAGCCGAAAAATTCCTGCGGGAACTTGGTGTCAATATCTATAAAAACCATCGCGTTGTTGCCTACGACGGGCGGGTGGTCATCACAAATACGGATACGAAATTCAATTCGTCGACGGTTATTTGGACCGCCGGAGTTCAAGGTGCTATGATACGCGGACTAACGAATTCCGTTATCGACGCTCGCGCCGATAGGTTAAAGGTCGACGCTTATAATCGGGTAAATGGTTACGAAAATGTTTTTGCGATCGGCGACATCGCATTCATGCAAGACGAAAACAATCCGCAAGGCTTGCCGATGATGGCGCAGCCCGCAATTCAACAAGGTGAGCATCTGGCGGAAAATCTCGATCGTCTCCTTAAAAATAGGGTGATGGAAGCCTTTGAATACGAAAACAAAGGTTCGATGGCAACCATCGGTCGGAATAAAGCCGTTGTAGATCTTCCGCATCTTCACTTAAACGGTATTTTGGCTTGGTTCATGTGGATTTTCGTTCACCTGTTTGCAATTATCGGTTTTAAAAATCGTTTAATGGTATTTATGACCTGGGCATACAATTATGTTCGCCGCGATCGGGAAGACCGGTTGATTATCCGTCCGTACAAAAAGAAAAGTTTTACCGCATTCACCAGTGATGAAGTTTAAGATTATGAAAAAACTCTCCTTATTAATAGTGCTATTGTGCAGTTTTTCAACCGCATTTGCCCAAACCGATTTTCTGGACTACGTCATCCTGAAAAAAGATACGATTTATGGAACGATTCGCGAAATCGGTCCGTCTGATTTTGCGTTGGTACTTCCGCCGCCGGTTCAGGAGGTAAAGAAGACGCCATTTGTTTCGCTTCGCGGCGCGTCGGAAATTCGCCGAAACGATAAAGTCTATACGTATTCGGCTTCGAAGGATCCGATTTATGCTTCGGCAAAACTTCCAAAAGGGATGGTTGAACTGAAGTTTGGAAGATTTACCGCGTTGGAGCCGCAACTTCCGGATTATATTCTGCAGAAAGATACTGATACAATTTTTCAAAAGGTGAAGATTGGCCATAACAAAATCAACGGAGTTGCAATCGATCAAAACATATTGTCATACCGATCAAACAATCAAACCTATGTTCGAAGCTCTGGTACAAACGAGTTTCTCCAGCTTTTAATTGACGGCAACGCGCGACTGATGTTTAAACGAAAAGAGCAGAGTCCGTACAAACAAATCTATCTCGATCGCTATCGGTCAAACGACATTGTTTACCTGGTTGAGATTGATGGGAAAGCAACTGAGATCGCAGCCGAGAATTTTCCCGATGCGGCAATTCAGGCTTTTAGCGATAATTCGGCGTTGGTCGAGCTCATCCAGAACCGCGCATTTGCGTTCGAAAACATGTATCTCATTACTAAATTCTACAACCAAACCAAGTAATTTTTGAAAAGTTAAAGTGATTTTTAAGCTTGATTGTTATTATTAAATTTGAGTAAAACAACAAACTTATGATCAATATCACAGCACAATTTATCGTTACCGATGAGAATTTGTACTCAAATGGCGATAAGTCGAAACAATCTGAAATTAAGGATGCAATCCTACGACGACTCCGGAATCGCTCGGCAACATTTGACAAACTTGTCGAATATACACCGGAAGGAAACGACAACGACGAACAACTTTACGACCTCAATGCCGACGAAGCTGACATGACAACTTTAGTCGATATAACAATGAGTGTCGATCAGGATGTTCTCGATCAGCTTGAAGCCGATCCGGATTTGGTATTTATTAAAGCAATCTCTGAACTCGAGAACGAAAATTCGGTTATCATAGGCGAGTGGCAACAGGAAAATTTGTCGCATATTTCTTTCAAAATTCAGGATTCTGAATAGTTGACTTCCATTCTGTTAAACAAATGATTTTTAGCGACTGATGTGAATATTATTCTATATTTACGCCCGCTAAAAATCATTTATGAAACACAAATACTTTCTTTACGCTGCATTATTTTTAAGCAGTGTTGCTACTCAAGCGCAAATCTTCGTCAGTCAGACAGCTAGCGGCGACAATAACGGAACAAGTTGGGCGAATGCCTACACCAATCTTCAGGACGCTTTGATTGACGCGCCGGAAAACGCCGCAATCTGGGTGAAGGCAGGAACTTACTATCCGACTATCGAGATTGTTACAGGTTATCCGCGTTCAAAGGCATTTTTTATCGCCAACAATGTAAAGCTTTACGGTGGTTTCAACGGAACTGAAACGCAACTTTCTCAGCGTAACTTCAGCGCAAATCCAACTATTCTGAGTGGCGATTTTAACAACGACGATCTTGATACCAATGGCGACGGCATTTCTGATATCAACTATCAGGAAAACGCCTACACGGTGTTTTTGAATTATATGGTCGACGCTAATTCGCTTATCGATGGCTTCACTATTACCGGCGGTGTTGCAAATAATAATGCAAACTACACTGTCGATGGAAATCAGATAAATACATCCAACGGTGGTGGAATGAATAATTTTCAATCGGCGCTCACGCTTCGAAACCTGAAGTTCATCGACAATTACGCTTCTTTTGGAGGCGCGATGTACAATACCGGTGGAACGCCTAAAATTTACGATTCAGAATTTTTGCAGAACCAGGCTTCCTACGGGGCTGCAGTTTACAGCAACTGGTCGTGTGTGTTTACCGCTCAAAACTGCGACTTCTTTTTTAACTCATTCAATGGTGGAACGGTCGGCGCAGTCAACCAAAGTGTAAGCAAAATAAACGATTCGTATTTTGCGTATAACAACGGAGCTTACGGTGGTGCGATTTACAACAACATAGGAACCTGCATTTTGCAGAATGTGAAAATCAGCAACAATATCGTGACGGCTCAAGGTGGCGGAATTTACAACACCTCATCAAGTGTGGCGAATCTTTACAACGTTCTGATCAATAATAATCAAGCGGATAATGGCGGCGGAATTTACGATTACCAATCTTATTCGAAACTGACAAACGTAACCATTGTTAACAACGAAGCGCTTCAAAAAGGCGGCGGAATGTACTGCACGCTTAGTCAGGATAATCTGAATACCAGAATTTATAATTCGATAATTTGGGGAAACACGGCTGAATATCAAAGTCAGCGTTCAATTTACTACACTTATTTTGCTGAAGAAGATGTTCATATTCGCAACAGCATCATTGAGTATAGTGGGGGAAGCAGCAATTGGAACTCGGCTTATGGCGACAACATGGGAAGCAATCTCGATACCGATCCGATGTTCGTAAATCCCGACAACGAAGATTTTACGCTTCAGTCTACGAGTCCGGGTTTAAATAGTAGTTATAACCAATTTTTGATGCTTCCAAATGGGTCGAATGCATGGACCGCAAACGACAAAGATGCCGATGGTTATAGCAGATTACAAGGTGGCGGTGTTGACCGGGGTGCGCTTGAAGCCGGCGGATTACTGGGATCCGGCAATCATGCAACCAAGCTTGACCTATCTTTCAATAACCCTGTTGCTCAAGGCGCCGATTTGATTCTTTCGACAAGTTTGTCATTAGAAAACAATGCTGATATTTATGACAGCGCTGGAAAGTTGGTTCGCAGAGCTAAACTTCAGGCAGGAAACTCGATTAGTACCAACGGGCTTTCAAGCGGAATTTATTATGTGAAACTCATTGCTGAAGGACAATCTGCTACAATAAAAGTAGTCGTAAACTAGCCCTGATGGGAGCGAGCATCCTTTTTTGCCTTTGAAACGATTTTTTAAATGAAAAACGGTTTGGGCAAAAAAGATAAAGCGCACAGCAGGATCCGGCTTCTGAAACCAAAAAATAATTGAGCAGTAAACGCTCGAGTTTTAAAAGCTGTCGTAATTGGCAGCTTTTTTTATTAAAGCGGTTTGTTTTTGTAATAATTGACGAGCAAATCTACGAACCGGCTGTAGCTGTCGATGCCGTCTGCTTGCTGATTCGCCTTGAGAAAATTGTCATAGAAAATCTCGAAAACGGTCTCGATAACACTTTCGTACTGATCCCAAAACTCGCGGCTTTCCTTATAATTTTCGAGAACGCCGGGATTGATTTTTCCTTTTAACTGATCGAAAATAAGCTCATTTCGGACGCTCCAGTTGAACATGCAATAGTTCAGCGCCATCGTGTAACCCGAATATTGAATCTTTAAATCGGTGTTTTCAGTCGTTGCGAGAAATCCGACGAAATTCGCCTCACTTTCAGACGCAAACCCGATTTGATGCGCCATTTCGTGCGCCGCAGTTGCCGGAAAAGTGTGTGCGGGAAGTAAATAATTAACTTGCGCTTCGTTGGTAAACGGATTGAGATAGCCCGAAAAACCCATGTATGACAGTGGCAAACTGATAAGTGAAGGTTTACAACTTTGGTGACGGTATTCGAAAAACGGGTATTTTTTAGCAAGGTTCGAATAGCCATCGAAATTCATTTTAAAAATTTCGTCATGCGAATAATCGACTACTACTTTTTGGTTTTTATTCGCGGTGATATCGAGGTGAAGCGAATTGACTTTTGCGATGAGACGCTCGGTAAATTGGAGCAATTCGGCGTCGGTGTACTCAGTTTGAATCGACATTTTATCGGAAATCGGAACACGGATGTAATTCAGTGCCCACAGGAAATGAAAAAAGAAGTAGAAAATGGAACAAAATCCGAGTATTTCCAACACAATCGATTTCCAAGTGCTGCGCCATAGTTTTCGCTTCTTGTAGATCCAACGAACCAGCGCCACGATTAACATTCCATAGAAAATATCGCCGACCGAGAATGGGATCCAACCGAGAATGATTCGTAAAAAGTTCGAGATTCCGATATAAATGCCGTTGCTGTAGAACCGTTCGACAACGTCGGAAAAATGCGAAAGTACGTTGATCAGCAGAATTTGAACGGGAAGAAGTACCGGAAGAACAAGTTTCCTTTTATCCATAAAATAACACCCGATTTATACCCGGATTTTCGCTTTACAAATTAGTAACTTTACACCGAATTTTTATACTTAATTATGAGCCAGGAAATCAGAAACCTTGAACCAAAAGAGCTGTGGAATCAGTTCGCAGATCTAAATGCGGTTCCGCGACCGTCTAAAAAAGAGGATCGCGTTATCCAATTCATGAAAGATTTTGGCAATCGGTTGGGTCTTGAAACTTTTGAAGACGAAATCCGAAATGTCATCATTCGCAAACCCGCAACTCCGGGAATGGAAAACCGCAAGACCGTTGTAATGCAAGGTCACCTGGATATGGTTCACCAAAAAAATAACGAGACCGACTTTGATTTTGATACCCAAGGAATTGACATGTATGTTGATGGCGACTGGGTTCGTGCTCGCGGAACAACGCTTGGCGCCGATAACGGACTTGGCGTTGCAACCATTATGGCCATTCTTGAAAGCACCAATATTCCGCATCCTGCGATAGAAGCGCTTTTTACAATCGATGAAGAAACCGGAATGACCGGAGCGCTTAATCTGAAAGGCGGAATCCTAACTGGTGAAATCCTTCTTAACCTCGATACTGAAGAAGACGATGAAATCGACATCGGTTGCGCAGGTGGAGTAGACGTAACGGCTACGCGTTCTTATCAACAAGAAGAAGTTCCGGCAAGTTCAGTTGGATATAAAATCGTCGTCAAAGGCCTCACCGGTGGCCATTCCGGAATGGATATCCACAAAGGTCTTGGAAATGCAAACAAGATTATGAACCGCCTGTTGTTTAATGGTTTCGAAAACTTCGGGCTCCAGATTGCCGAGATCAACGGCGGAAGTTTGCGTAATGCGATTCCACGCGAAAGCACCGCACACGTCATTATTGCTAATGCTTATGACGAGTCGTTTCTGTTTGACATGCAAACGGTGATTGACGATATCAAACGCGAATTCAAAACGACCGAACCCAATCTGACCATCGAAATCACAAAAGCGGATCTTCCGCAAAAAGTGATGGACATTGGCGTTCAGGAAGGAATATTACGTGCAATTTACACCGCTCATAACGGGGTTTATCGGATGAGCGCAGATATGGCCGATTTGGTAGAAACTTCAAATAATATGGCGAGGGTCATTATAAAAGACGGTCAAATCCACATTGGATGTTTGACACGGTCTTCGGTTGAAACTTCGAAATTCGATTTGGCAAATGCACTTCAATCGGCGTTTGAACTTGCAGGATGTGAGGTAACCTTATCAGGTTCTTATCCGGGTTGGACACCAAATGTAAATTCAGAAATTCTCGATGTTTTAGTTGCGATCTATGAAAAGCAAAATGGCGAAAAACCTAGGGTTGTAGCTTGTCACGCCGGACTCGAATGCGGTATTCTTGGAACCAACTACCCTGAAATGGACATGATTTCTTTCGGTCCAACCATTCACGGGGCACATTCGCCAGACGAGCGCGCAAGCATTTCTTCAGCGCAAAAATACTGGAAATTTGTGTTGGAGATCCTTAAAAACATACCACTTAAGAACTAACAAAATAAAAAAACCACGGATGAGAAATTCGTGGTTTTTACTTTTTAAAATATTCTTATTAGAATTTCGTCGACCCTGATTTTAAAGTTTGAAAAAAGTACTTGATCTTGGGTTGCTGCGTTTTATCAATTTTAGAAATTTCGATCGTCACCGAATTCGTTGTGGTTGTAATTTGGATGGACTTCGGCCGTAATTCAATATTCTGAATTTCATTTATATCAACTTTTAGAGCTGGAAATGTACCGATTACAATTTTATCAGCCGTAATTACAACATATTTTTGAATGTATTCATAGAGAAATGTCGCAAGATACAACGTCCCTATAAAAATAGTCACATAAGCGTTCCATTCTAATTTAGCTTCAGTAAAAATGTAGCTGACGCCGATTGTCATCCACATCACCCCAAAGATCAAATTAATTAAAAGTCGTTTCCATGAATATGGATACTTTTGCAGATTAGTTCCCATTAAGCTGAATTTATAAAGATATTCGCCATAAAACCATTCAAGCCCTAGCCCGGATTGAGCCGGTATCCTCGTAGCGGAGCGGAGAGATAAAGGTGAAAGCCGGAAACAGCTCCTAAAAACAATTCGGAAATTACTTCATTTTACTCATGGCAAACCGCTCGGAACTCATTTTTCCTTGTTGGATGCCCGAGATTTCAGCCACCAAACTATCGGCTTTCTTTTGATAGACGATTTTCTGCGGATAATTATGCGCCGGATTTTCGAAAGTCAGTTTTCCGTTTTCAAAACTTACAAATGCGAAATCGACCGGTTTGTCTTCATTCTGACCTTGAACAGTCGGTGAGTAGGTGATTGCTCCTTTGCGTTTTGACAAAACCACGCGTTCGTTGTGAAGCGTATCCTTGCCGTAAATAAAATAGGCGTGCCCGTGATAGGTACTGTCATTCAACTTTTCCCAATGCTCGGTCAGGTTGCCTTCAGCCGATTTATGTTGCCAGGTGCCAACCATCCAATCCGCCTTTCGGGTAAGATCGCGGTCTTTCTTTCTCGCCTCTCCGCATCCGACAACAGCAATTGCCAGGGCAAACAACAAAGTCGATTTCGTCATAGATCAAATATTTAGCTCGCAAAAATAATAAATTGGACAGTCAAAAGTCGAGTATCAATCAGCGTATTTTTTCGTAAATTTGCAGCCGAAATAAGTGGAAAAGAATGATGTTAGATAGATTACAGATCGTAAAACAGCGCTTCGACGAGATTTCAGACCTGATCATTCAGCCTGATGTCATTGCCGATCAAAAGCGCTATGTACAGCTTAATCAGGAATATAAAAACCTAAAGGCGCTTGCCGAAATGCGGGATCAATATGTAGCCGTTATGGCAAATATCGACGAAGCAAAGGAAATCATTGCCGATGGTAGCGATGCCGAAATGGTGGAAATGGCCAAAATGCAACTTGATGAGGCCAATGCCAAATTGCCGCAACTCGAAGAGGAAATCAAGTTTATGCTGATTCCGAAAGATCCCGAAGACGCGAAAAACGTTATGGTCGAGATCCGCGCCGGAACAGGTGGCGATGAGGCGAGTATTTTTGCCGGCGACCTTTTCCGAATGTACACCAAGTACTGCGAAAGCAAAGGTTGGCGAACTTCGGTAGTCGACATGAACGAAGGTACCTCAGGCGGTTTCAAGGAAGTTATCTTTGAAGTTACCGGCGAGGATGTTTATGGAACATTGAAATTTGAAGCCGGTGTTCACCGCGTGCAACGGGTTCCGCAAACTGAAACTCAAGGTCGGGTTCACACCTCGGCGGCAACTGTTATGGTGCTTCCGGAGGCTGAGGAATTTGATGTTCAGATCGATCCAAACGACGTCCGAATCGACTTTTTCTGTTCGTCCGGACCTGGCGGGCAATCGGTTAACACCACAAAATCGGCTGTTCGATTAACGCACATTCCAACCGGATTGGTGGCTCAATGTCAGGACGAGAAATCGCAGCACAAAAATAAAGACAAAGCATTTACGGTTCTACGAAGCCGTTTGTACGAGCAGGAACTCGCCAAAAAAGAGGCCGAGGATTCGGTAAAACGTTCCTCACAGGTAAGCTCGGGAGATAGATCGGCAAAAATCCGCACCTACAATTACGCGCAGGGCCGGGTTACAGATCACCGCATCGGACTCACATTATACGACCTTGGAAATATCATGAACGGCGACATTCATAAGATTATCGACGAGTTGCAACTGGTTAGCAACACCGAAAAACTCAAGGAAGCCAGCGAAGTTTTCTAATATTTTAGCCTCATTTTTTAGTGAGGCTTTTTTATTTTTATCAGAAGCTTTATCCCGCTGTCCGCTATATCTTTTTCTCGCCTTATCAGGCTTCAAAAAAGGATGCCGCTTCCCATCGGGGCTAGAGTTTGTAGCTAAGTTTAAACCAATAACTTTACTTAAAATATTTTCTCTTGACAACACAACAACTAACTGCTGAAATCCGAAAAAAGAATTCCTTTTTATGTATTGGTCTCGACACCGATCTGACTAAAATTCCACCGCATCTTCTCGATCTCGAAGATCCGGTTTTCGAATTCAACAAAGCCATCATCGATGCCACGCACGATTTGGCTGTGGCCTACAAACCAAACACGGCATTTTATGAGGCAAACGGAATCAAAGGTTGGCAATCGCTGCAAAAAACAATCGATTACCTGAACCAGAATTACACCGACCTTTTTACCATCGCCGACGCCAAACGCGGTGATATCGGAAACACTTCATCAATGTATGCTAAAGCGTTTTTTGACGATCTCAACTTCGATTCGGTTACGGTTGCACCTTATATGGGCCAAGATTCAGTCGAACCGTTTTTGGCGCACAAAGATAAAATCACAATTCTACTCGGACTCACCTCAAACCAGGGTGCATTTGATTTTCAAACCAAAAGGGTAGACGATCAGGAATTGTACAAAACCGTACTAAAAACTGCGCTGACATGGCAAAATGCCGAAAATCTGATGTTTGTTGTTGGCGCGACCAAAGCCGAATATTTTAAGGAAATCCGCGCAATTGCTCCGGATCATTTCCTACTGGTTCCGGGTGTTGGCGCTCAGGGCGGAAATTTAAATGATGTATGTCAACATGGTTTAAATGACAATATCGGATTGTTGATAAATGCGTCGCGTACGGTAATCTATGCATCGAACAGGCACGATTTTGCCGAAAAGGCGAGGGAACAAGCACGCAAATTACAACAGGAGATGCGCGAAATTTTGAATTAGGGTTTTATGTAAAATTAGGAAACGCTGCAAGAACTTTTAAATTCGGGAAGGACACTGAACCTTGATCTTATAACGCCATAAAAGCCCACAAAAAAGCCGGGATTCGACAGAAATCACCGGCTCTTTTTTTAACTAACTCTAACCAAATAATAAAAACCCTTTTATTACATTCACAAATATCTCGATATTTTTCGAGGCTACGTGTTAAGGGTTTGTTATATTATCTATCTGGTTATCAAATTTTTATCTTTTGTTGTCCTGCATCGCAAATACACGCTTGAGTAAGTCGGATGTACGCGCATTAACATCGGTACGGATTTTCTTTTCTTCAACGGCAACCATTGTGAACACTCCGTCCATTGCTTTTCGGGTCACGTAATCCTTAAGATCCGGATTTACTTTCGTTACAAGCGGAATGCTGTTGTATTTCGTAATAATGTTCGCCCAAACCTTATCGGCGCCAACTTTGGCAAGCGATGTTTCAACTTTCGGACTAAACTTGGTGTATAACGCATTTGACGTGCTGTTTTGCAAATACATGGTAGCCGAGTTGTCGGTTCCCAACAAAATGTTTTTAGCATCGGTAAAAGTCATTTTAGTTACGGCATCAGAAAAAATCGGGATGGATTCTTTTACCGCTGATTCTGCTGCTCGATTCAGGACTTTCAGCCCTTCATCAGCTAAACTTCCCATTCCGATATCGCGAAGTCCTTTATCGACTTTCTGAAGTTCAGGTGGAAGCAGGATTTTTACCATTTGGTTTTTGTAAAATCCGTCGGTGGCGGTCAATTTTGTTACTTGCTGATCGATACCTTTATTTAAGGCCTCCTTGAGTCCGGCGGCAATATCGGCATTGGCCATGCTTCCTAAATTTGGATATTGACTTGCAACCTGCTGAAGTTCGGCACAGCCAAAAAGTAAGAAGGCAGACGCTACTGTAAAAAGCTTTTTCATTTTATTTTTTATCTTGTTGGGCAAATACGCTCTGTAAAAGCGGTGTGGTTCGTGACGATACGTTATTTCTTATTTCAATCTCTTCAACAGCAATCATTTTAAATACGCCTTCAAGAGCTTTGTTGGTCACATAATCGTTGAGGTCTGTCTTAACTTCACGGGTCATCGGAAGCGCATTATACTTTTTCATGATCTCGCTCCATACTTTATCAGCACCAACTTTTCCAAGTGAGCTGCTAACTACCGGTAAAAATTTTTCGTAGAGTTCATTTGTCGTCGCCGATTGCAAATAAACCGTTGCCGCATTATCGCGACCCATCAGGATTTCTTTTGCATCTTTTAGTTTCATATTCTTGATGGCGTCAACAAAAATCGGCGTCGATTCCTTTACGGCTTCTTCAGCTGCTCGGTTCAGCAACAGAATTCCCTCATCAGCCATTGCTCGCATTCCCGCGGCGCGCAAGGCTTTGTCAACAGTGCGCAATTCTTGGGGAAGCAAAATTTTTACCGCCTGATTTTTATAAAATCCGTCGGTCGACGTCAACTTCACAACCTGCTTGTCAACGCCGTTTTGAAGCGCCTCTTTCAATCCGGTAGCGATATCGCTCTGGTTGGTCGCTTCTTTTACAGATGTTAGTTTGTTGTTTGTCTTTGTAATCAATTCCTTAAGTTGTGCATTTGATGCAAAAGGCACCAGCAACGCCAATAAAAGTACTTTTTTCATAATTGTATTTTTCGTCCGTATTTTAAGATATATAATCGTGCAAACTTGCCGGACCTTTTAGTTTTTTAAATGTACATAAATTTTTAAATAATCCGTAAATTGCTGGCGTTTTTGAACTACTAAAATTAAGATGGAGCAAGTAAAACCCTATACACCTGTAAATAAAGTAAGAATTGTAACAGCGGCATCGCTTTTTGACGGTCATGATGCGGCAATCAACATCATGCGACGCATTATTCAGTCGACCGGAGTTGAGGTAATCCACCTCGGACACGACAGAAGTGTCGAAGAAGTGGTAAATACCGCAATCCAGGAAGATGCAAACGCGATTGCAATGACCTCATATCAAGGCGGCCATATCGAATATTTCAAATATATGCACGACCTTTTAAAAGAGAAAGGTGCCGGACATATCAAGATTTTTGGTGGCGGTGGCGGTGTAATTCTGCCTTCTGAAATCGACGATCTTCAGGATTACGGAATCACCCGCATCTATTCTCCTGACGATGGTCGCGCGCTTGGATTACAAGGGATGATTAACGATCTTGTTCAAACCTCTGATTTTCCTGTTGGTGATAAACTCAACGGTGAAATCAACCACCTCGAAGATAAAAATCCGACTGCAATTGCACGCGTCATCTCATCGGCTGAAAATTTCCCGGACGTTGCAAAACAAACCATGC
Source organism: Flavobacterium sp. (assembly GCA_015234525.1). Lineage (GTDB taxonomy): Bacteria > Bacteroidota > Bacteroidia > Flavobacteriales > Flavobacteriaceae > Flavobacterium. The sequence continues at coordinate 18,701 of JADGMX010000006.1, forward strand.
AGCAAATCGCTGAAAAAAATAAAACAAGCAAAACTCCGGTTCTCGGCATCACAGGTACGGGTGGCGCAGGGAAGTCGTCGTTGGTCGATGAACTTGTTCGCCGGTTCTTAATCGATTTCCCTGAAAAAACTATCGGACTTATCTCTGTCGATCCGTCGAAAAGAAAAACCGGTGGTGCGCTGTTAGGCGATAGAATCCGCATGAACGCGATCAACAATCCGCGAGTCTACATGCGTTCTCTTGCCACGCGTCAGTCAAATTTGGCACTGTCAAAATATGTTGCTGATGCCATCGAAGTACTAAAAGCCGCAAAATACGATCTGATTATCCTCGAAACATCGGGAATCGGTCAATCGGATACTGAAATCATGGATCATTCAGATGTGGCATTATATGTCATGACACCTGAATTTGGAGCGGCAACTCAGTTGGAAAAAATCGACATGCTTGATTTTGCCGACCTGGTCGCAATCAACAAATTTGACAAACGTGGTTCTCTTGACGCGTTGCGCGATGTGAAAAAGCAATTTCAACGAAACCATCAGCTTTGGGAGGCCGACCTTGATTCACTTCCTGTTTTCGGAACGATTGCATCGCAGTTCAACGATCCCGGAATGAATACGCTCTACAAGGCGATCATGGATAAAATCGCTGAAAAAACCGAATCAGAGTTAATTTCAAACTTCGAAATTAGCCGTGAAATGAGCGAGAAAATTTTCGTTATTCCGCCGCACCGTTCTCGTTACCTTTCTGAAATCGCCGAGAATAATCGCAAATATGATGAAACGGCCAACACTCAAAAAGAAGTGGCGCAAAAACTGTATGCCATTCACAAAACCCTAGAAAGCGTTTCAGGTAAAAAAATCGCTCATACGAAATACGGCCTTGATCTCGATCAGCTTCAAGACGGTCAATCAGACAAATCCGATTTTATCAAATTGCTTTCAGCCGAGTTCGATCGTGTTAAAATGGACCTCGATCCGTACAATTGGGACATTATCGTAAACTGGCAGGACAAAATCAAAAAGTATAAAGATCCGGTTTATGGCTTTAAGGTTCGCGATCGCGAGATTAAAATCCAAACGCACACCGAATCACTTTCACACACGCAGATTCCGAAAGTGGCATTACCTAAATACGAGGCTTGGGGCGATATTTTAAAGTGGAATCTCCAGGAAAATGTTCCCGGCGAATTCCCATTTGCATCTGGATTGTATCCATTTAAACGTGAGGGTGAAGATCCATCGCGAATGTTTGCCGGAGAAGGCGGGCCGGAAAGAACCAACAAGCGTTTTCACTATGTAAGCGCCGGAATGCCTGCGAAACGTTTATCAACAGCTTTCGACAGTGTTACTTTATATGGTAACGATCCGCACACGCGACCGGATATTTATGGTAAAATCGGTAACGCCGGAGTGTCGGTTTGCTGTCTTGATGATGCCAAAAAATTATATTCAGGTTTCGACCTTGTTCATGCGCTAACATCGGTGAGTATGACCATTAACGGGCCTGCGCCAATGTTACTCGGATTTTTCTTAAACGCCGCAATCGATCAGCAATGTGAAGTTTACATCAAGGAAAACGGACTTGAACAGCAAGTTGAGGATAAGATTAAAGCGATTTATCTCGATAAAGGTCTGGACCGACCACGTTACAACGGCGAATTGCCGGCAGGGAACAACGGGCTCGGATTGATGTTACTTGGTGTCACCGGTGATCAGGTGCTTCCGGCGGATGTTTACGCAGATATTAAAAAACGAACGTTGTCGCAGGTTCGCGGAACGGTTCAAGCCGATATTTTAAAAGAAGATCAAGCGCAAAACACATGTATTTTCTCGACTGAATTCGCACTTCGCTTAATGGGTGACGTTCAGGAATATTTTATCGAAAACAACATCAGAAACTTCTATTCGGTTTCAATTTCAGGCTATCACATCGCTGAAGCCGGGGCGAATCCGGTCACACAACTCGCATTTACACTTGCCAATGGGTTCACTTACGTGGAATATTATCTGAGCCGCGGAATGAACATTAACGACTTTGGTCCGAATCTTTCATTTTTCTTCTCAAACGGAATCGATCCGGAATATTCGGTAATCGGACGCGTAGCTCGGAAAATCTGGGCAAAAGCGTTAAAACAAAAGTATGGTGCCAACGAACGTGCTCAAATGTTGAAATATCACATTCAGACATCCGGTCGTTCGCTTCACGCACAAGAAATAGATTTTAACGATATCCGAACCACGCTTCAGGCGCTATATGCGATTTACGACAACTGTAACTCGCTTCACACAAATGCATACGACGAAGCAATCACAACGCCAACTGAAGAATCGGTTCGTCGCGCAATGGCTATTCAATTAATCATCAACAAGGAACTCGGACTTGCCAAAAACGAAAACCCGTTACAAGGATCGTTTATCATCGAGGAATTAACCGACCTTGTCGAAGAGGCCGTATTGCTCGAGTTTGATCGCATTACCGAAAGAGGTGGCGTACTTGGCGCGATGGAAACCATGTATCAGCGTTCAAAGATTCAGGAGGAAAGCCTTTATTATGAAACGTTGAAGCACAATGGCGAATTCCCAATCATCGGTGTAAATACGTTCTTGAGCAGCAAAGGATCTCCAACTGTGATTCCAGCTGAAGTTATCCGGGCAACCGAAGAAGAGAAGCAATTCCAGATTTCGATGCTTGACAACCTTCACCGAGCTTATGACGGACTGGAAGAGAAGCAGATTGCAGAAATTCAGGATGCCGCGATTCAAAATAAAAACATCTTTGAAAAACTGATGGAAGCCACCAAAGTGTGTTCGCTCGGGCAAATTACTTCTGCCTTGTTTGAAGTTGGCGGTCAATATCGCAGAAATATGTAACTTTAAATAAAAAGTTATGAGAGAATTCGAAATTTGGGAAATTGTGGTGTTGGTCGTTTTTATCAGCACATTCATCTTAGGCTCACTTGGAACTGCTCGATATTTGATTCGGCGGCGGAAAAATAAAGCCAAAGCCAAACTCGACCAAGAGCAAAACAATACTCTTTCATAAATTTCTGTAAACTACTTAAATGCTAAAATTTATAATCCGTAACTTAGAAAGTATCTAAAGTTGCGGATTATGAAGCATTTATACCTACTTGCATTTTTGTTGTTCGGATTTGTAATGCATTCTCAAGTGGTGGGATGTAACGATCCCATGGCCGCAAATTTCAATCCTGCTGCCACGCTAAATGATGGTAGCTGCATTTATGACCGCGTTACGCTTGGGGCCGAGTTTTCGGTCGACCTTCCAAACGACATCAGCGAAACCTCAGGCCTGATCTACTACAACAATCAATTGTTAACTCACAACGACAGCAACGATACCGATTTGTACGGGATCGATTCTGTTACCGGCCAAATCACATCACGAATTAAGTTAGCAAATGTTCGCAATATCGATTGGGAAGATCTCGCCCAGGACGATCAATTCATTTATATCGCCGACTTTGGAAATAACGCCAAAGGAAATCGCGGCAACTTGCAAATTCTGCGGATATTGAAGGAGCGACTTTTGACAAATCCAATAATTGATACCATTTCGTTTAGCTATTCCGACCAACCTTTGCCGTTGCCAACTCGTGGAAATGCCAATAAAACCGACTTCGATTGTGAAGCCTTTATCGTAACTGATAATTTCTTTTATCTTTTTACAAAACAGTGGAATTCAAAAGCCACGGCGCTTTATCGGTTGCCGAAGATTCCGGGTGCACATTCTGCGGAGCTTTTGAGTGCGATGGATGTGGGCGGACTCATAACCGGAGCGACGATTCACCCTGAAAGCGGCGTTATAACTTTAGTAGGTTACGACGGACTGGTGCGGCCGTTTTTATACTTGCTATATGATTATCCGGATGATAAATTCTTCTCCGGAAATATTAGGCGAATCGATTTAGCCATGCAATTCAGTCAACTCGAATCGGTAGCAACCCTTGACGGTACCACCTTTCATCTGACTAATGAGCGCTTGCAACGTCGGCCACTTGTTAATGTTCCGGCGCAATTACACCGAATTAATCTCGCGCCTTACATCGGATTTTACGTCAATAGCATCCGGTTAAACAACAATGACCCGCTTAATCTGAGCCAATTTGTAGCGTATCAGGACCGAATCAATAAACTTGTCACCGTTCGGGTCCGGGAACCCCTTGTGGGCGCGCCGTTTTTCTTTCTCGACCAAAGCGGAACCATTGCACTCGAAGGCGCTATTGATGCTCTAACCACGCAAATTGATGCAAGTACGCTTGCTCGCGGGATCTATCAACTACGCATCGGGCGGGATCAGGGAAGAACTACAAATATTATTATTGATTGATCAAGCTCATTTTTCGCAGCGTCAAATAGCCGATATGGAGTTGATCTTCCTCGTTATCGTCGGTCCTGGTCAATTTGATTGAATACCGCGTTCTCAGATCTTCCGACAACATTTCTTCAACTTTGTACGAATCGTCGACGTCGATTCCGTATTTGTCATCAATATGTGAGGTCGCTCCCTTAAACGTATAATGCTTGTAAAACGTTGTCTTTTTTGCCGCTTTTATCGCATCCGACAACGATTCGGCCACCGATAATAATTTGTAGTGATACTCTTCAAAATCGCCTGGTTTGTAACCGCCCAGATTTATAAAGTACAACGTTTCAGCTGTGGTTTGGGCGTTCATTCGATCGAAAATTTCAATTTGAAAGCCGTCAACACGCGTGACTTCACGCCAGGCATCAATATGAATTTCACCCTTGGCTTCAGGCCAGAATTGTTTTATCTGCGGAATCAACGTGGCCAAGTTTTCTGCAATTCCAAAAAAAATATCGTGCTGTTCTGTAAATCGACCGGCCGGTGTGCAACCAACCATCAGCATGTACAATTTCATATTCATCATGACATAAAAGTAATTAAAGAAAATACAAAGCTGAGCGGAAATGGTTGTTTTGATTGAGAAAAATCATAATTTTAGGCATAAACTTAATCACTATGAAAAAAATATTTTATCTGTTTATGATCACAACTGCTTTGGTGATCGGAGGTTGCGAAGGCCCGGAAGGTCCAAGAGGACCGCAGGGACCGGCCGGTGGGAATGTAGAAGCTGAGGTTTTTGAACTCATCAACGTCGATTTCTCTCTAAACAACAACGGCGAATATACCATCTTCAGAAATTTGAACATTCTCGATTCGGATGTGGTTCTAATTTACAGAATGGCGGGAACCATCGATGCACAAACTCCAATCTGGCAATTGCTTCCCAGAACGTTGTTTCTCAATGAAGGTGAACTTGATTACGACTACGATTTCTCGGCTGAAGATTTTACGATTTATGCGGGCGGAACGTATAATTTAGCGCTTACGCCCGAATATATCAACGATCAGGTTTTTAGAATCGTAATTATTCCGGGTCAATTCTCAGACCGGCCGGCCTCAGTGGTGGATTTCAGCGATTACAACGCCGTGATCGAAGCTTATAATCTTCAGGGCAAACCAGTCAGACAAATTAATTAAAACAAAAAAGGGACGTAATGTCCCTTTTTTTATTCTTCATCCCGATCGCCGGTATCAACAACCGTCGTGCGGCTTTTATATAAGGAGTAGAGAATTCCGACTAATAGCGAAACTCCGATAAATGCAAGCGAAACCCATTCCTCGAACTTCACATAATCGTGAGCAAGCATTTTTAATCCGACAAAAGATAATATCGCGATCAAACTGTACTCGACATAAGCGAATTTTTCGAGCATATTTGCCAAAAAGAAATACATTGATCGTAATCCGAGGATTGCAAAAATATTCGAGCTAAAAACAAGGAATGGATCTGAAGTAATTGCCAGAATCGCCGGAACGCTGTCAACCGCAAAGACCACGTCCATCACTTCAATTACTACAAGGGCTACAAAAAGCGGAGTCGCGAACGTTTTTCCGCCTTCCTTATGAAAGAAATGTTCGCCGTCAATCCGAGTCGATATCGGTACAAATCTGCCTAAAACTTTATATACAAACGATTTCTTAGGATCGAATTCTTCTTCTTCTTTCGAGTTGAACAGCATTTTGGCAGCCGTGAAGATCAGGAAAATACCAAAAATATAAGTCATCCAGGTAAACTTGTTGATCAGCATCACGCCAAAGAAAATCATTAGCCCGCGGAAGACAATCGCACCCAGAATTCCCCAGAATAACACGCGATGTTGGTATTTCTTCGGAATTTTAAACGACGCAAAAATGATCGCAATCACGAAAATATTATCGATGCTCAGCGAAAGTTCGATCAAATAACCCGTAATGTATTTCACCATAGCGTCGGTAGGCGTCAGCAAATCCGGATTATCAATGTGGTTGTTGAGGTAAAGCCAATAAACCACGCCTGAAAATGCAAAAGAAAGCGAAACCCAAAGAAGCGTCCACTTGCTGGCTTCCTTTGTCGTAATGATATGCGGATTTTTGTTAAAAACTCCAAGGTCTAACGCCAGAAAAATAAAAATCGCTGCAATAAAAATAATCCAAACAGTCATCCGTAATTTTTTTAAGCAAATATAAGCGAACAATAAATGCTGTTAAAGAAAATTAGCATTCCAAATAGACATTTTGGTTTTCCGCGGAAAAAAGTAATTAAAAATGCAAACTTTAAATTAATTCTTGATTTTTAGGAGCTAAATCCCGCTGTTCGCTTCAATCTTTTTTCGTTTTCGCAAACTCAAAAAGGATTTCCGACTGCCATCGGGGCTAGGGCCCGGCCAATGTTTTCAACTAAGAAAAATGATTCAACCAAGCCAATCGCCAAACAATATCGGCGGCCGCTCACATAGTTTCAGATAAAATATGGTACACTCAAACCTAGCCCCGATGGGCGCGGCATCCTTTTTCTAATCCGAAGGTTAGGAAAAGATATAGCAAACAGCGGGAGATTGCGGCAAAGAAATCGTAAATTATCTGCTCCTAAACTTCGGCAGCATTCTGAGTACAATTTCTGATAAAAATATTTTTTTGAAAAAATATAGGGGGTCTTGTCGTAGAAAAACACTTTTATTTTACTTTTGCCCTATAAATTATCGGGGTATAATTCAAAAAACATTCTTTTTATGGCAGTATTACGTTTCAAAGCGCTTGAGGAGGCTTCCAATAGACAACCCATTAAATTTGACGAACGCGATCTAAAGTCGAATATTTTTGGCTCAAATGTGTTTAACGACAAATCGATGCGACAATATTTGACTCCGGATGCGTATCGTGGCGTTCGTGATGCGGTGCAATACGGAACAAAGATCGATCGTAAACTCGCCGAGTACATTGCCATGGGAATGAAAGAGTGGGCGCTGGCAAAAGGCGTTACACATTATACGCACTGGTTTCAGCCGCTAACGGGAACGACTGCTGAGAAACACGATGCGTTTTTTGAAACCGATTTTGAAGGTGGTTGTTTGGAGCGTTTTGGCGGTGGTCAGCTTGTTCAGCAAGAACCTGATGCCTCGAGCTTTCCCAACGGCGGAATCAGAAATACGTTTGAAGCCCGTGGTTATACGGCATGGGATCCGACATCGCCGGCATTTATTTTTGGAACGACACTTTGCATTCCGACTGTTTTCATTTCATATACCGGAGAAGCGCTCGATTACAAAACGCCACTTCTTCGCGCGTTGACAGCTGTAGATTCGGCTGCGACAGAAGTTTGCCGCTATTTTGATAAAAATGTGAAGAAAGTTACCGCAACTTTAGGCTGGGAGCAGGAATACTTTTTAATTGATTCGGCACTTGCCAAATCGCGTCCGGATATTTTGATTACGGGAAGAACGCTACTCGGACACACATCTGCAAAAGGCCAGCAGTTGGACGATCACTATTTTGGATCAATCCCGACGCGCGTTTTGACATACATGCGGGATCTTGAGGAAGAATGCATGTTGCTCGGAATTCCCGTAAAGACGCGTCATAATGAAGTCGCGCCAAATCAGTTTGAACTTGCGCCAATCTTTGAAGAAACAAATCTTGCCGTTGATCACAACTCCTTATTAATGGATGTGATGCAAAAAGTCGGAGAGCGTCATCATTTTAAAGTGCTATTTCACGAAAAGCCATTTAAAGGCGTGAACGGTTCAGGGAAACACAACAACTGGTCTTTGGCAACCGATAGAGGCGTGAATTTGTTGAGTCCGGGTAAAACACCAATGAGCAATTTGCAGTTTTTGACGTTTTTTGTCAATACCATAAAAGCGGTTCACACTTATGAGGCTTTGATGCGCGCGTCGATCGCCTCAGCAAGTAATGATCACAGGCTTGGCGCTAATGAAGCTCCGCCGGCAATCATTTCGGTGTTTATCGGTCAGCAATTGACAAAAGTTTTGAATGAACTTGAAGGCGTCTCGTCGGGCAAATTGACTCCGGCTGAAAAAACCGATCTCAAATTAAACGTTGTTGGGAAAATTCCGGATGTCTTTCTAGACAATACCGATAGAAACCGAACCTCGCCATTTGCCTTTACCGGGAATAAATTCGAGTTCCGCGCTGTAGGTTCTTCGGCAAACTGCGCCAACTCGATGACCACCTTAAATACGATTGTTGCTAAGCAATTGCGCGATTTTAAAAAGGAAGTCGACGCGCTTATCGAAACCGGAATGAAGAAAGACGATGCCATTTTCAATGTGCTACGCGAATATATCAAACAATCAAAAAACATCTTGTTCGAAGGTGACGGCTATAGTGAAGCCTGGGAAATTGAAGCAGGTGAACGCGGGTTGAGTAATTTCAAAACCACGCCATCAGCATTAAAAGCAAGAGTTTCGCAATTAGCGCTTGATTTGTTCAGTGAGATGAACGTCATGAATCATGTTGAGGTTGAAGCCAGATACGAGATTGAATTGGAGGAATATACCAAGAAGATTCAAATCGAAGGTCGCGTTCTGGGCGATATTGCGAGAAATCACATTATTCCGACGGCGATCCGCTATCAAAACACGCTGATCGACAATGTACGCGGACTCAAAGAAATCTTTGGAGCTGAATTCCAGGAAATCGGTCGCGAGCAACTGACTTTAATCCGTGAAATATCATCGCATATCGAAGGTATTAACACTAAAGTTGAAGAAATGCGAAAAGCGAGAAAAGCGGCTAACAAATTGGAAGATGCGTCTGAAATGGCAGAAGCTTATTGTGCGAACGTGAAGCCAATGTTTGACAAAATTCGCTGGCATTGCGACAAGCTAGAACTGATGATCGACGATGAGATCTGGACGATGACAAAATATCGCGAACTTCTCTTCACTAAATAACCAGCAAAGCCCGTCGATAAGATGGGCTTTGCTTTTATTGGGGCGCAAACTTTTTTTGTGTATTTTTCGTTTTCCAATAAAAACCGATATGAAATACCCAATAGTGATGTTTGTGGCGTTTTTGTGGTCATTTCAAATGATGGCGCAGGAGCAGTTTTCCGTATATTTTGCAACCGACAGCCATCAACTTTCACCGGCTGAAACCGCATCGCTCAATGATTGGATAAATGCCAATAAAAATTCTAAAATTTTGGGCATTCACGGTTTTACGGACGAAGACGGATCAACCGGTTACAACGATACATTAGCTAAAAAAAGAGTCGATGAAATTTACAATCAAATCGCTAAAAGGGTAACTTTCAGGGAAGATTTCAGAACGCGTAGTTTTGGAGAGAAACATCAGCTTTCCGCTAAAAAATCAGAAAATCGCAAGGTCACCCTATTTTATATCGAGGCTAAAGATTTGGCCCGGGAAGACGAAATTCTAGGAATTGCAAAACCAAAACCCGTTGCAAAGCCCAGGGTTTTCCCGAAAAATGTAGCACTTCGCAATCCCGACGGTACCGTAACCGAATTTAAATTGGATACGGTTTTTATGCGACAGATCGATCAGGCAAAACCGGGCGAGATGTTAAAACTGGAAGATCTCAACTTTAGGATCAATACGTTTGCAATTTTGCCGGAATCGCGTCCTAAGCTATACGAACTTCTGATCGTGCTTCAGGACAATCAAAGGCTAAAAGTTGAAATTCAAGGTCATTTATGTTGCATGCCGCATGATCGAACAGATTTGTCGACTCAGCGTGCAAAAGCAATTTACAACTTTTTGGTGTCGAATAAGATCAGCAAAAGCAGATTGTCGTATAAAGGTTTTGGAAGTACGCAACCCAAGTTTCCGATTCCTGAAAAGAACGAAGCCGAGCGGGCTGCGAATCGTCGTGTTGAAATATTGATTGTCGAAAATTAAATCCAGGGTCATGATTTACAGGATCGTCATCTTTTTGTTTTTTGTCAATGTTGCTTCCGCGCAAGAGCGGATAGAAGTGTTTTTTGAATTCGACAAATTCGAGTTGACCAAGAACGCCATGACGGCTCTTGATTTGGCCTTCGCCGATAATTCGCAGGTAGAAGTTTCCAGGATTTACGGCTATTGCGACTGGAAAGGTTCAAACAGCTATAACGATACGTTGTCGTTTAAAAGAGTTGATGCCGTATTTGAGTATTTATCTGACAAAAAAGTTCGCATTAAAGACGGTTATGAACTCAGAGGTTTCGGCGAAGATTTTAAACAAAATCCGGATCAGGCTGCAAACCGAAAAGTGGTTGTCATTTATGATAAGATTCAGCCGCCTGTCGATCCGAATTCGCTTTCGTCACAGGTTTCAAAAGCAAAGAAAGGTGATAAAATCAAACTGCAAAACATTCACTTTTTTAATAATTCGCCGCGAATCGTTCCAAGATCTGAACCCACGCTGAATGAACTTTTATGCATTATGGAGGAAAACCCGAATCTCAAAATCGAAATTCAGGGTCATATTTGTTGTCAGCTGAAGGAAGATTCAAATGATGTTTCCACCGCGCGGGCGAAAGCTGTTTTTAACTTTCTGATCCGCAACAAAATTTCCCGCGACCGCTTGTCGTACAAGGGATTTGGAATTACAAAACCAATTCATCCGATCCCTGAAAAAACCGAAGCTCAGGCCGATGAAAATCGCCGGGTTGAGATTTTGATCGTCGAAAATTAAAGTAGTTTTATTCGCGCGCCTTGCCTTGTCGGATAACTGACTATCTTTGCAGCAACACAACTAAATTTTATGAGTCAGGATTCCGGAAAGCGATATGCACAACGAGGCGTATCAGCATCTAAAGAAGACGTGCATCAAGCCATTAAAAATATTGATAAAGGCTTGTTTCCCAAAGCGTTTTGCAAAATCATCCCAGATTATTTAACCAACGATCCCGAATATTGCATTATCATGCATGCCGATGGCGCCGGAACAAAATCGTCGCTCGCCTATATGTATTGGCGCGAAACCGGTGATATTTCGGTTTGGAAAGGCATTGCTCAGGATGCATTGATCATGAATATTGATGATCTTTTATGCGTTGGAGCAACAAGCAATATTTTGCTTTCATCGACAATTGGGCGGAATAAGAATTTGATTCCGGCTGAAGTCTTGTCGGCGATCATCAACGGCACCGAGGAATTGATCAAAGAACTGGGAACATACGGCGTCGAAATTCATTCAACCGGCGGCGAAACTGCGGATGTGGGCGATCTTGTTCGAACCATTATTGTCGATTCAACGGTAACTGCTAGAATGAAACGCAACGAGGTGATCGACAACTCCCGGATCAAAGCCGGCGATGTAATTATCGGTTTGGCGTCGTTTGGCCAATCGACTTACGAAAAAGAATATAATGGCGGAATGGGAAGCAACGGATTGACATCTGCCCGACATGATGTTTTTGAAAAATCGCTTGCTGAGAAATATCCGCAAAGTTTTGATTCGGCGGTTCCGTCTGATCTTGTTTACTCCGGACAAATCAAATTGACTGATGCCGTAGCTGATTCGCCGTTAGATGCCGGAAAGTTGGTCTTATCGCCAACCCGAACCTATGCTCCGGTGATCAAAAAAATACTTGAAAAATATTCGCCGACAGAAATTCACGGTATGATCCACTGCAGTGGAGGCGCTCAGACCAAAGTGTTGCATTTTATTGATAATCTGCATGTGATAAAAGATAATCTCTTTGAAGTGCCGCCGTTGTTTAAGTTGATCCAAGAGCAGTCAAAAACCGATTGGAAAGAAATGTATCAGGTGTTCAACTGCGGGCATCGTATGGAAATCTATGCACCGGCTGAATTGGCAACCGACATCATCAACATTTCAAAAAGTTTTAATATCGACGCACAAGTCGTAGGAAGGGTAGAAGCTGCTGATTCGGCTAAACTGACTATCAAAAGTCAATTTGGTGCGTTTGAGTATTAATTTTTCGTAAATTCAGTAAGTACTAAAAAATCAGTTATGAAAATAATTCCACGAAAAGGAGTCGATGAGCTGTTGTTCGGGATGACCCAAAAAGATGTTGAAGCAATATATGGCCCCGCTGATCGTGTTTATGAAGATGAAGACGATAATATTGTTGCGCTTTATTACGATAAGAAATTGCGCCTGACGTTCTATGAAGACGAAAATTTTAAATTAGGGTACATTATTACGGCGAATCCAAAATCGTCGTTGTTTGATAGCAATGTTATCGGGAAACAGCCTGATGAGGTAAAACGCAAACTTGAAGCGCACAACATCAAATCGTGGCAACAAGAAGAATTCGATATTTCAGTCAGTCACTATAATGAACAAAACTGGCTGACGTTAGAATCAGAGTTTGGCGAGGTCGTAAAAGTGGAACTCGGCGCGATGATCAACGACAAAGACGAATTCGAATGGGCATTTAAAGCAAAAAAATAGGGATCTTTTCAGATCCCTATTTTTTTATTTCTTTGGCATTGCGTCGAGCAATTGGATTTCAAAAATCAAGTTGGTGTTCGGCGGAATCACATTTCCTGCGCCTCTTTCGCCATAACCTAATTTCGCCGGAATAAAAGCTACCGCTTTATCGCCGATCGACATGTAACTCAATGTTTCTAAAAACCCCGGAATTAATCCGCTTTTCGCACCGGCAGTGAACGGGAATGGCATGTAACCATTTTGCTCCGCGCGATTTTTATCAAACGTTCCGTAGTTGAGGTTAACTTCCTCAATGCTGCTGTCAAATAAAGTTCCGTCTTCGAGATAACCCGCATAATGTACGAATACTTGGGTTCCGTCTTCAGGCTTTTTGCCTTTTCCTTTGCTGACAATTTTATATTGCAATCCGCTATCAGTCGAAGTTGCCTCTGAACGAAGCTTTTTCATATACTCGACATTTTTCTTCTTCGCTACAGCGGCTTTTGCTTCATTAGCTTTTTTCTCCTGAGCTTCGATTGCAGCTTGTTTTTTTAATTCTTCTGCTTTATTTGCATAATAGTCACCAAAAACTTTGGCTGCATTAAAGCTATTTGCATCGACGCCTTTTCGGATGATAGTCACTTTAGTGATCACATCGTTTTGACCGATCGAATTCACAACGTCCATTCCTGAAGTTACATGACCGAAAACGGTGTGTTTTCCGTCGAGCCAGTTGGTTTCTTTGTGTGTAATGAAAAATTGGCTGCCGTTTGTTCCGGGACCCGCATTTGCCATTGACAAAATTCCACCGCGATTGTGCTTCAAATCCGTGATCTCGTCTTTAAATTTATAACCGGGATCACCAGCGCCGGTTCCCTGTGGATCGCCACCTTGAATCATGAAATTTTCGATTACACGATGAAACTTTAATCCGTCGTAAAATCTTTTGCCTTTGTATTGTTCTGCTACGGCCGGATTGGTTCCTTCGGCAAGTGCGATAAAATTCGCAACCGTGATCGGGGTTTTTTTGTATTCCAATGCTAAGGTAATCGTACCTTTATTGGTTTGCATTTCAGCGAAAATTCCGTCGCCGGCAGATTTTTGTGCATGTCCGACTGTAAAAGCCATAAACATCAATAAAGCAATTTTTAGTTTCATAGTTTAATTTGATATTACTTATTTTCAGGTAAAAGTTCCAATTCAAAAAAGAGGTTTGCATTCGGCGGAATCACTTTGCCGGCGCCTTGCGGTCCGTAACCAAGATGGGTTGGAATGTAAATTACCGCTTTGTCGCCGATCGACATTTTTTCAAGCCCTTCAATAAATCCGGGAATCATTCCGTCCTTTCGTCCCGCTTGAAACTGAATAGGCGAGTACATTCCGGCTGCCGCACGTCGTGGATCGTACTTGCCGAATTTTTGGGCAATCGAATCAACGCTGCTGTCAAACAATTCGCCGCTCTCCAAATATCCGGAATATTGAATGTTGATAATTGATCCCGGAGCTGGTTTACCGCCGTTTCCTTTCGAAATAATACGGTAGCGCAAACCGGTCGGTGTTTTTTGGCCTTTCAGTTTAACATCAGCCAAATAAGCTGCTTTTTCAACTTTTAAAGCCAAATGTTGTTGTTCAAATAGTTTTCGGCTGGCTTCTTCTTCGGCAGCAATTTTCTTCTGATTTTCCTCATCCGTAGCCACATAATTTTTGAAAACCTTTAAAGCGTCAAACTTTTTTGCGGCTTCACCCTTGCGGATAATGCGAACGGCTTTCATCTGATCGCCCATCACAACCGAATTGACAACCTGCATTCCATCGCCAATCACTTGCCCAAAAACCGTGTGTTTACCATCCAAATGAGGCGTTGCAACATGAGTGATGAAAAACTGACTGCCGTTTGTACCCGGACCTGCATTTGCCATCGACAAAATACCTGGTTTATCGTGCTTCAAATCAGTAATCTCATCTGTAAATTTATAACCTGGACCGCCTGCGCCATTTCCGTCAGGATCGCCGGTTTGAATCATAAAATCAGCAATCACCCGGTGAAAACTCAGTCCGTCGAAAAACAGCTTTCCTTTATAAGCATCTGCGACAAAAGGATTGGTTCCTTCGGCTAGCGTAATAAAATTGGCAACCGTTACCGGCGCTTTTTCGTAATCAAGGGACGCAATTATTTTACCTTTGTTGGTTTCGATTTCAGTGTAAAGTCCGTCAGGAAGATCTGCATAATTGTCTTCACATCCGCAAAGCGTCAATAAAAGCAGTAGGAAAGGAAAAAGTCTTTTCATTAAGTTTAAGTTATTCGGAAGATGTTGGTTGAGGTGAATCTGGTTGATCCGCAACTTTCGGCTCCGGTTCAAAATCGTGAAGGGTAACAGTACACATCAATGGCTCGTTATGGCCAATTCTGTTGTTGTCACCATGATATCCGTAAGCGATATGTGAAGGAAATAAAAACGTTACACGCTCGTTCTTCCGCATCAATTTTATACCGTCGCGAAGTCCCATCATGATATTTTGCTTATCGACATAATAAGTCTGCGGCTTCAATTGTACTTCCGAATAAATCACGTTTCCATCCAGATCGCTAACTTCATAGTCAAAATAGGCGATGTCCCCCCGTTTTGGCCGCAGTGTATCTTTTTCATTCCGAATATGGTAGGTGTACCAATAACCTTTGCTTGAGGAATAGTATTTATTCGCAGGTTCACTTTTGATAATCGAATCAATTTTATCTTCTTCGCTGGCAATCAATTTTTTGTTGCGTTCAACCGATTCGCGAAGAAACGTTCCCGAAGAATATGAAACCGGTTTTCTGGCTTGTGGTTGCTGTTGTGAACATGAGGCCATCAACATGGCAAGTGCGGTCAGGGATAGTATTTGGAGCTTTATTTTCATTTTATTTCAATGCTTTGCACGATTTGCAGGAACCGCGCGATCGTTTCATCCATCGTTAAATGCGACTTTCCGCCGGCAGCGTTAATATGTCCGCCACCATTAAAATGTTCTCTGGCCAACTGATTGACGTCGAAATCGCCTTTCGACCGGAGCGAGATTTTAATGATATTTTCGTCGCGATGTTCGATGAAAATGGCCGTAAAAATAACACCTTTAACGCTTAAACCATAATTTACAATACCCTCAGTATCACCTTTAACATAATTATGTGAGTCCAGTTCTTCCTGAGTCAGAGTAATATATGAGGCATTGTGTTCATACAACACTTTCATATTTTTGAGTGCCGTTCCCAAAAGTTGCAGACTGTTATACGAATTGTTGTCAAAGAGATTGCTGTGAATAACCCCGTTTTCAACACCGCGCTCAATTAGTTTTGCCGCGATTTTATGAGTTTCAGACGTGGTGCTCTGAAATCTAAACGATCCCGTATCAGTCACAATTCCGGTATAAATGCAACCTGCAATTTGCTTGTCGATAAGTTCTTCTTTATCGAGATATGAAATGAATCTGTAAATCATCTCACATGTCGATCCCGCGCTTGTGTCAGAAAAAGTTACCGCCGCAAAATTATCCGGTTTTTGATGATGGTCGATCATGATGAACGGCACCGAAAGTTTGTTTAAAACCTGTTCCATATCGCCGGTTCGATGAAGCGCATTGAAATCCAATACAAAAATCAAATCAGCCGATTTTAAAATCTCAGTCGTTTTTTCGCGCTCTTTTTCAAAAACCAAAACATGGTCAGAACCCGGCAACCAGTCTAAAAAATGAGGAAATTCATTTGGCGCGATGACCTGCGACTGCTGTCCGATCTTTCTCAAAAAATGATGTAGGGCAAGTGTCGATCCCATCGCGTCGCCATCCGGACTTCGATGCGGAATTATAACAATCTTCTTAGGTTCTGATAGCAGATCCTTTACAAGTTCAATCTCAATTTCATTCATATCTGGCGAAGGTACTTATTTTTCATTTATTTTTACTCGGCAAATCACTCCGCAACCAACGCAATAAATACCACCGCAAAAAGTTTATTAAGGTAAATGTTTAAATTTGCAAAAATCGTAATTGTGACGTCATCTGTGTTTAAAGGTCTTACTTTCATCGCCGTTTTGCTGTTAAGTGCAACTTTGCATGCCCAACCTGATTCGGGTGCCGGTGTCGTAAAAGCCCCGCCGGGTAGTGGCCTTGTCATTCCTGATGCACCAAAATCGGCTGAACCTTCATCGACCTTAGACGTCAGTCCCTCGATTTTCGACGATAATTTCAAACGTCCGGGATCCCTTGCAACGCCCGAGATAAACAGCAATTTCGGCAAACCTCAGGTTTTTCAAAATCCCGGAGATCGTGTTGTTGATAAATTAAACAAGAAAAACGGCGAAGTTGCAACCGCAATCCGCAAGAATCAAAGTTTTGGCGAAGTACGAACCGGTGGTAAAACCGTGCGTATTCAGTACCGCGACCACGAATATCCCGACGGCGATGTCATTCGGATTTTTGTCAATGAAACTGTCATGCGCGGCGGCGTGTTGCTCGATTCAAGTTTCGAAGGCTTCAATCTGACCCTCAATAAAGGCATCAATAAAATCGAATTCGTCGCACTAAATCAAGGAACTTCCGGTCCCAATACTGCCGAATTCCAGGTCTATTCCGAAGACGGAACGCTCCTGGCTTCAAACCGCTGGAATCTCGCAACCGGCTTTCGCGCCACCATTTTAGTCATTCAGGATTGATGATTTGAAGCTGTTTCCGGCTGTTCGCTCCTATCTTTTTTAACCTCGTTGCCTCGGCATAAAAAAGGATATCCGCTTCCATCCGGGCTAGGGCTTGACTACTGGCGTTCAACTGTTATCAAAATTTTAGCAACGCCGACTTTTCAATCTAAAAAATTGAAGTATTTTTGTGCATGCAACACAACGTCCTAATCCTTGATTTCGGCTCGCAATACACACAACTCATTGCACGCCGCGTTCGCGAATTAAATATCTTTTGCGAAATTTTCCCTTACAACAAACCACCTGAAGATCTCTCGTCCTACAAGGCTGTGATCCTGTCCGGAAGTCCGTTCTCAGTTCGGGCCAACGATGCGCCACATCCTGATTTGTCGCAGATCCGCGGAAAACTTCCGCTTCTGGCCGTATGTTACGGAGCGCAATACCTCGCTCATTTCCACGGAGGCGAGGTCGCACCTTCAGCAACCCGCGAATATGGTCGGGCGCGTCTTTCCTATATTAAGGAAGGCGAGGAGTTTTTTTACAACGTACTTCAGGATTCACAGGTTTGGATGTCGCACAGCGATACCATTAAGCTTTTGCCGACCAATGCAATCAAAATTGCAAGTACGCACGATGTCGAAAATGCCGCTTATCGCATCGAAGGCGAGCAAACCTACGCGATCCAATATCATCCGGAAGTTTTTCACTCAACCGACGGCAAGCAAATGCTTGAGAATTTCCTGGTCAAAATCGCGCATGTGCCGCAAAATTTTACACCAAACGCATTTGTCGAAGAAGTTGTCGGTGATCTAAAAGCAACACTTCAAGACGATAAAGTGGTCCTCGGACTATCAGGCGGTGTCGATTCGACTGTAGCCGCAGTTTTGCTAAACAAAGCCATCGGTAAAAATCTATATTGCATTTTTGTCAACAACGGACTGCTTCGCAAAAACGAGTTTGAAAATGTTTTGCATCAGTATAAAGACATGGGCCTGAATGTTAAAGGTGTCGACGCAACCGATCGTTTTATGTCGGCGTTGGCAGGAATCTCAGATCCTGAGCTTAAAAGAAAAGCAATCGGAAAATGTTTTATCGAAGTTTTCGACGATGAAGCGCATCAACTGGAAGATGTAAAATGGCTCGCTCAGGGAACAATTTACCCTGATGTAATCGAATCGATATCGGTTAATGGTCCGTCGGCAACTATAAAATCGCATCATAATGTGGGTGGTTTGCCTGATTTTATGAAACTAAAAATTGTAGAACCACTTCGGATGTTATTCAAAGATGAAGTTCGCCGCGTTGGGGCAACTCTCGGTATCGACCCTGAACTTCTTGGTCGCCATCCGTTCCCCGGACCTGGATTATCGATCCGAATTCTCGGCGAAATTACCTTGGAAAAAGTTCGTATCTTGCAGGAAGTTGATGCGGTTTTCATCGATGGACTACGCTCTTGGGGACTTTATGACAAGGTTTGGCAAGCCGGCGCAATCTTACTTCCGGTTGATAGCGTTGGAGTCATGGGCGATGAAAGAACCTATGAAAAAGTTGTCGCTTTGCGCGCAGTTGAATCAACCGATGGCATGACTGCCGATTGGGTTCATCTTCCGTATGAATTCCTGATGAAGGTTTCAAATGATATTATCAATAAAGTTAAAGGCGTGAACCGCGTTGTTTACGATATCAGCTCGAAACCACCCGCAACGATAGAGTGGGAGTAAAAGCAATAGAATCCCGGGTTGAACATTCCTCGAAAGGAAAAAAATAAAAAATATGAAGAAGTATATACATGCAGTCGGAGTTTTATTGTGTTTGCTTTTTTCGGTCTTCTTGTCCGCTCAAAGCACAAAAAAACACACTGTCGTTCAGGGAGAAACGGTTACGCGGATTTCTCAAATGTACAAGATCACGCCGCATGACATTTATCGGTTAAATCCCGGAACGCAGGACGGATTGAAAATAGGTGATGTGTTAAACATTCCATCGTCTTCAAACGCTTTAGCATCAACGTCTTCGTCAACTCATCATGTTCAACCCAAGGAAACTTTGTACGGCATTGCCAAAACCTACAACCTTACTGTCGACCAATTAAAAGCGATGAATCCGGCGGTTGAAAGCGGACTCCAAATCGGGCAGGTTTTAGTGATTAAAAAACAGGCGTCAACAGCGTCAAATCTTGTTGCGGCAACTGCTGCCACTCCAACTTCAAACGCAAATTCGGCTTTAGCCAAAAAAGGAGACCCGGTCATTCACATCGTAGAATCAGGTGAAACCAAATTTGGAATTGCTAAAAAATACGGAATTACTGTTGCCGAACTCGAAGCTCAAAATCCGGGAATCAAAGAATCACTTCCCGTAGGTTATAAACTGACAATTTACACCAATACTTCCGGGTCAACTATCGTTGATTCGCCAAGTCCGACAACTCCGATCAGACAAGGGTACGCCAACTACGAGGTCAAACCAAAAGAAACTATTTTCAGTTTAACGCAATCGCTCGGGATTTCAGAAGCTGAACTTATCCGTTTGAATCCGTCGTTAAAAGATGGGCTGAAAGTTGGCATGATCCTAAAAGTTCCGGGTCGCGGATCGATGGTAATCAGTGGCGGACGTGGTTTCAAAGATTTGACGCAAACAATTTACCGTGGAGATCGTAAGAAACTCGCTCTTTTGGTGCCGTTTAATTTGGCGCGAATCGAAAGCGACTCGTCTAAATCGCTTGCTGAACGTTTTAAATCGGATGCGTTTTTAAATATGACACTGGATTTCTATTCGGGTGCCTTGATGGCAATCGATTCAGCAAAAACACTCGGACTCAACGTAGACGTTCAGATATTTGATTCAGGAGAAACTCGCACGAATTCGAATGTGGCCGAAATCATTCGTCGCAACGAACTCAATACGTTTAATGCTGTCATCGGGCCTTTCTATCAGGAACACGCCGATAAAACTGCTCAACTTCTTGAAAAAGATAGCGTTGCTGTGATCTCACCACTTTCAAAAGATAAAGGTAAAAATTACAAAAATCTGTATCAGGCGATTCCGCCGGTAGAATATACCAAAGGCGCTGTGTTCGATTACATGATGTCAAAAGGCGGAAATATTATTGTTGTGAGCGGTCCGAAACGTGAATCAAATCGCAATTTTATCAAAGATAATTATCCACAGGCCTTGTTTACGCAACTTGACGAAAACGGAAACATTCTACCTGAAAAGTTAAAAGGAATGTTGGTTAAAGGTCGTAAGAACTATGTGGTTCTTGATTCCGAAAAAACCGGACTAATCCTCAGTACGACAAATGTGCTGCTGACAGAATCAGCAAGTTACGATATTCAACTCGTCATCATGGAGCAAAACGAAACTTTGGATTTCGAGGAAATTTCGATGAAGCGATTAACGATTTTGAATCTTTTGTACCCTTCGTTAATCCGCGAAAACAATTCGCCTGAAGCACACCGATTCAACGATGCGTATCGTCGTGAAAACAAAATTTTACCAAGTCAGTATGCGGTTCGCGGGTTTGATGTCACATTCGACACACTTTTGAGATTATCGCAACAAAAAAGCTTTTCACAATCGGCTGAAGAAGACCAAACCGAGCAGATCGAGAGCAAGTTCGACTACCGACAAAATCCCGCTGGCGGTCACATCAACAAAGGTGTTTACATCTTGCAATTCGAGGAAGATTTATCAGTAACTGAAGCCAAATAATGACATCAGAAGTAACTTATCTCGGCGATCTCCGGACGTCGTCAGTTCATAACAATTCAGGCGATACCGTTATCTCCGATGCGCCACTTGACAACAATGGCAAAGGTGAAGCCTTCTCGCCAACCGACGCCGTAGCAAACGCATTGGCAACATGCATGTTTACGATCATGGGAATCAAAGCCGCGCAACTCGGAATCGATTTGGCAAACTCGACTGCTGATGTCACCAAACACATGCAATCCGATCCGCGAATGATTTCCAAAATCGAAATCGTGTTTCACATGAAAACCGTTGTGGATGAGAAATCAAAGCAAATTCTTGAGCGGGCCGCCAAAACGTGTCCGGTTTATTTAAGCTTACATTCGGATATCGAAAAAGCCGTTACTTTCAACTGGCAATAATCAGTGGAAAGTCAGCAGGAGTTTTTAATCAAACTAGCACACACCAAAATGCCTTTCGGAAAATACGAAGGGCGTTATCTTATCGATCTTCCTGAATACTACGTGGTTTGGTACAGCAATAAAGGCTTTCCGGCCGGAACGCTCGGCAAACAGTTGCAATTGGTCTATGAACTAAAGCTCAACGGACTCGAGTCGCTTATTCGCAATATCAAATACAAGTATCCGGCCCCGAGAAAGTAGCGATTTTCGAAAGACTGCCTGTTTTGTTTTATCATTAGATAAAATTTAAGTCGCTTTGAAATCCGCACTTTACCGAATTATTTTTTGTACTTTTGCCACGTTTTTTTACACAACTACAACACAACTACAACAACAATTGCAATGAATCAAACCAAGTATATTTTTGTTACAGGCGGCGTTACGTCTTCTCTCGGGAAAGGCATCATCGCGGCTTCGCTGGCAAAATTATTACAGGCACGGGGCTATCGGACAACCATTCAAAAGTTCGATCCTTATATTAACGTCGATCCGGGAACGCTAAATCCGTATGAACACGGCGAATGTTTTGTAACCGACGACGGTGCCGAAACTGATCTCGACCTTGGTCATTACGAGCGTTTTCTCAATGTGCCAACCTCGCAATCAAATAACGTAACTACCGGCCGGGTTTATCTTTCGGTAATCGAGAAAGAACGCCGCGGCGAATTTCTGGGAAAAACGGTACAGGTTGTTCCCCATATCACCAACGAAATCAAAGAACGGATGCAGCTTTTGGGCAATTCCGGTGATTATGATATCGTCATTACTGAAATTGGCGGAACGGTAGGCGATATCGAATCGTTACCTTACATTGAATCAGTGCGTCAATTAATCTGGGAACTTGGCGAAGGAAACGGAATTGTGGTCCATCTGACACTTGTGCCATTTTTGGCCGCTGCCGGCGAACTCAAAACCAAACCGACACAACACTCAGTTAAAACATTAATGGAAAGCGGAATCAAAGCTGATATTTTGGTTTGTCGCACCGAGCACGAAATTTCAGACGAACTTCGTCAGAAACTCGCCTTGTTCTGTAATGTGAAACGTGAAGCCGTCATTCAATCAATCGACGCATCAACAATTTACGAAGTGCCAAATCTGATGCTTGAAGAAGGATTGGATATCGTGGCACTCGAAAAATTAAATCTTCCAAAGAAAAACACGCCCGACCTTAAAAATTGGAACGTTTTTCTTCACCGCTTAAAAAATCCAAAGCACGTTGTCAATATCGGCTTAATCGGAAAATACGTCGAACTTCAGGATTCATACAAATCGATTCTCGAGGCTTTCATCCACGCAGGTGCCGCTAACGAGACGAAAGTTAATGTTGTTTCTGTTCATTCGGAATATATCGATTCTGCTACAGCGCACGAAAAACTACGGGATCTTGACGGAATTGTTGTCGCGCCCGGATTTGGCGGTCGCGGAATAGAAGGTAAGGTTGAAACGGTTAAGTATGCGCGTGAGAATAATATTCCTTTTCTCGGAATCTGCCTCGGAATGCAAATGGCCGTCATCGAATTTGCCAGAAATGTTTTGGGTTACGCCGATGCGAATTCGACTGAAATGGATTCCGGAACATCTCATGCCGTGATCGATTTGATGGAAGAGCAAAAAACCATCACCGAAAAGGGTGGAACCATGCGATTAGGTTCGTGGAAATGCGACCTTACGGAAGGATCGCTTGCGTATTCAATTTACAACCAGCCGCAAATTCAGGAGCGTCACCGCCATCGTTATGAATACAACGGTGATTATGCCGACGAACTCGAAAAAGCAGGACTGATCTCAAGCGGAATCAACCCCGATACCGGTCTTGTGGAAATCGTTGAAATAAAAAATCACCCGTTTTTCATCGGAGTACAATACCATCCGGAATATAAGAGTACGGTTGCCAGTCCGCATCCGCTGTTTGTTGGCTTTGTTGCCGCAACAGTCGACGCAAAAAGAACTAAAACTGCCGAAACGCAGGAAAACAATCAATAAATAATGGAGCAAAAGAAGTTAGACCTCAATTCAATAATCGGCTTTATTTTACTGTTCGGAATTTTCGCATACATCATGTATCAGAATTCCCCGTCCGAGGAAGATCTGGCAAAACAAAAAACGGAGAAATCGGTTGATCAAAAAAAGATCATCGATGCCACAACCGAAAGCACTTTCAAAGCTGTCGATACAACCGTGGCAGATTCCCTAAAGCAGATCCACTTGCGAAAATCGTTAGGTGATTTCGCCTATTCAGGTTCATTGGCTTCAGCAAACGACACTGAAACTGTTCTTGAAAACGAAGTCATCCGCTTGACGATTTCAAATAAAGGTGGTTTTATCACTGAGGCTACTCTTAAGAATTTTACCAAATTCGAACGCGGAAACGATCAACTCGTAAAACTGATCGCCGATAACAATGCGAATCTGAACATCGAACTTCGCACCCGCGATAATCGCACTCTGGAAACTAAAGACCTGTTTTTCCAACCAACACTTTCAAAAGAAGGTGACGATCAGGTTCTTAGCATGAGATTAAAGGCCGGCGAAGATCAGTATCTCGAATACCGCTATGTTCTTAAACCAAAGAACTACATGGTTGATTTCGATGTTCGGTCAATGGGATTGGCAAAAGTTTTAAATACCAACCAACCGCTAAACCTGGATTGGAACTTAAAAGCATTCCGAAACGAAAAATCGATCAGCTACGAAAACAGATATGCTGAAGTTGTTTACGAATACGAAGGTGGCAAAGACGACTACATCGGACAAGGTGAAAATAAATCAACTACCGCCGAAGACGTAACCTATATCGCATTCAAACAGCATTTCTTCGCTTCGATCTTACTCACCGAAACCCCGTTCAAAAAAGCCGAACTTTTTTCACACGATCTGGTTGAGGACGAAGACGTAGATACGACATTCACCAAGCAATTCCGCGCTCAGGTTCCCCTTGCGTTCAAAAATGGCGAAGTCGACTATAAAATGAGCTGGTATCTCGGACCTGCCGATTACAAGATTTTAACAAAATATGATAAAAATCTGGATGAAATTATCCCGCTAGGTTGGGGAATTTTCGGCTGGATCAACAAATTTATATTTATCCCGGTGTTTGGATTCTTGAGTTCATACATTATGTACGGTCTCGCCATTATCCTCTTTACGATTATCATCAAGATTATCATGTCGCCTATTACTTACAAATCTTTCCTTTCACAGGCGAAGATGAAAGTACTCCGACCTGAAATCAGCGAGATCAACGAGAAATTCAGTAAAGATCCGATGAAACGTCAGCAGGAAACCATGAAGCTTTATGGTAAAGCCGGTGTAAATCCAATGGCTGGTTGTATTCCCGCACTGATCCAGTTGCCGTTCATGTACGCATCCTTCCAGTTTTTCCCATCGGCAATCGAGCTTCGTCAAAAAGCTTTCCTTTGGGCAGACGATTTATCATCTTACGATTCAATCCTCGATCTTCCGTTTAAAATTCCATTCTACGGTGCTCACGTTAGTTTATTCCCGATACTTGCGGCTGTTGCAATTTTCTTCTACATGAAAATGACAACCGGCGATCAGGCAATGAGCCAACCACCACAGGAAGGCATGCCGGATATGGGGAAAATCATGAAAATTATGATTTATGTTTCGCCGCTAATGATGTTGTTTTTCTTCAACAATTACGGATCCGGACTAAGTTTGTACAACTTCATTTCCAACCTTGTAACCATCGCTATCATGGTGGTCATCAAGAAATACGTGGTCGATGAAGACAAGATCCATGCAAAAATTCAGGAAAATAAACTCAAGCCAAAAACACAAAGTAAATTCCAGAAACGAATGGCCGAAATGATGGAGCAAGCCGAAGCTCAAAAAGCAATTAAAGCAAAAAATAGAAAGTAGATTCAATTTTAAATTAGTAAAAAGCTTCCAATTCGGGAGCTTTTTTTTTTGGGCGTTGCGTCGGCGTAATGTATTGTCTAAACTTCAAACTTCTGCTCGCCGCCGCCGGGCTGTTCGCGGTGCACGGCACCTTGCTGCCATCCCTAACGCAAGTATCGATTCCTATTCAGCGATCGGTATAAACAAAAAAAATAGCCCCAGAAAAAGGGGCTACTTCCTACTAATTGAGAGAAATTTAAGAACCTGGCAATAATACTTTATCAATTGCATGAACCACGCCGTTCGAAGCTTGAACGTCTACAGTTGTAATTCTGGAAATTCGGTTGTTCGCATCTTTGATCTGCGGACCGCTCGATGGCAATTCAACCGTAAACTGCTGACCTTGGAATGTCGTAACCATCATGTTGTTGGTTAATTGCGCCGACAATACGTTCGATCCCGCAATCACGTGGTATTTCAATGCATTTTCAAGGACACTTTGCGGCACGTCGTCAATCGAATTCAGCGATAACTCGGTTACCAAGCTGTTAAATGCACCGTTACTTGGAGCAAAAACGGTAAACGGACCTGTTCCGCCTAGAATTCCGGCAAAGTGAGGTTGATCGGCTCTGGTCAAAGCCATGACCAAACCATTAAAATTCGGATTTGCTATCGCGTGGTTTACAACAGTCGGCAATCCGATTACGCCATTTACAATATGAACCACACCGTTGCTTGCGTCAATGTCGGCCGTAGTCACATTAGCACCGCCATTGCTTGTTCCGCCGTTTAGAACCACGCCGCTTGAAGTGTTGATAAACATGCTCAACGTGTTGGTTGAAGACGCTGAACCTTTTGCCATGGTTTTAACATAACCTGTAGTTAGCGAAGACGACATGTTTTCGGTTGTCATAACGTGATTCAGCAAAATCTCACGCAATGTAGCTACCGGAACAGCTTCAACATTTGCAAATCCATTTGCTTGTAAGAAGCTGTTAAACGCCTGATTTGTCGGTGCAAAAACAGTGTAACTTCCGCTCCCATCTAATGTTGCGGTGAGTCCGGTGCGATTCAAAGCGTCAACTAAAACGCTTAAATTGTCATTGCCAACAGCAATCTCCGCAATCGTCTGATTGTTGTTGCCGTTGTTGTCATCGTCGTCATCACATGAGACGGTAAATAATGAGGCAAGCACTAAGGCTCCCATCGCAAAATAGTTCGAGGTTTTTTTCATGATTAATTTTTTATTGTTCATAGCTAATTTACAACAAGATAGTTTTGTTTATGAAAATTTAAGAAAACTTAAACAAAATTTCTTTGAGGTGCAATTTTAGGCTGCTAGGTATTAAATAACTAATTTTGCATCGTCAAAAAATAAATCCACATTTGAAAAGTTATAGTATAAAATTCCCTCGCATGAAAACTGTTTTTTCGCTTGTCCTGACCTTAGTGTTTTGCTTTTCGCACGCGCAATCGGAAATCAATCGTTTAGATAACAAGGGTCAAAAGCACGGATTGTGGAAAGGGTATTATCCTGAATCAAATCGGGTTAAGTATGAAGGTGTTTTTGAACACGGTAAGGAAACCGGTATTTTTACTTTTTACGACGATACCAAAGCCGCAACCGTCATTGCGACTCGCGATTTCTCAAAAGGCAACAATTCGGCGTATACCAAATTTTTTGACCAACAAAAAAACGTTGTCAGCGAAGGCAATGTGGTGAAAAAACAATACGATGGACTGTGGAAATTCTATCACAAGAATTCAAAGCAACTCATGTCGACCGAAACCTACAAAAACGGCAAACTCGACGGCAAACGAACGGTGTTTTATCCCGATGGTAAAATTGCTGAAGAAGCTATGTACAAAAACGGAATCAGATCCGGTCCTTATAAACGATATGCGATCAGCGGAACTGTTCTTGAGGAAGTCACCTACAAAGACGATCAACCTGAAGGCCCGGCCGTCTATCGCGAAGGCAACGGCAATATCGCTTCAAAAGGAAATTATGTTGGTGGTCAGAAAAAGGGCTATTGGGAATTTTATGAAGGAGGAAAGCTGAAAGTTCGGGAGAAATATCCGCTACAGCGAAAAAAAACTGATACAACAAAAGAAAGGAAATAATAGAATGAAACGAGTAGTCGTTGGACTATCAGGCGGAGTAGACTCGAGTGTGGCGGCGTACTTGCTGCAGCAACAAGGCTATGAAGTGATTGGTCTTTTTATGAAAAACTGGCATGACGACTCGGTAACGATATCGAACGAGTGTCCGTGGCTGGAAGATAGTAATGATGCATTATTGGTTGCCGAAAAACTTGGAATCCCGTTTCAAACGGTTGATCTTAGCGAGCAATACAAGGAAAAAATCGTCGATTACATGTTCAATGAATATGAGAAAGGCCGAACGCCGAATCCCGATGTTCTCTGTAATCGCGAGATTAAATTTGACGTTTTCATGAAAATCGCACTAAGTCTCGGTGCGGATTATGTTGCCACAGGTCATTATTGCCGAAAAGGCGAAACGGAGATCAACGGTCAAAAAGCATATCAATTGCTCGCCGGCGTTGATAACAACAAGGATCAGTCGTACTTTTTATGTCAGCTTTCTCAGGAACAGTTGGCTAAAGCGCTATTTCCGATCGGTGAATTATCAAAGCCGGAAGTGCGTGAAATTGCTGCGGCGCAAGGTTTGATTACAGCCGAAAAACGCGATTCGCAAGGTTTGTGTTTTATCGGAAAAGTACGTCTTCCGGAATTCCTTCAACAAAAACTTCAGCCCAAGGAAGGTTTAATCTTCGAGGTCGATCGAAATCATCCGGTATATGCGCAATCGCAGCCCGAATTTCAATCGCTTGAAGAGAAACTGCAGTTCCAGGCAAAAAGCATCGATTACACACCCGAAATGGGAACTGTAGTGGGCAAACACCAGGGTGCTCATTATTTTACCAATGGCCAGCGAAAGGGATTGAATGTGGGAGGAACAACCGAACCATTATTTATCATTTCAACCAACGTCGACCAAAATGCGATCTATACCGGAAAGGGTAGTGCGCATCCCGGACTTTTCAAATCGGCAATATTTATCGAGCAAAGCGAAGTTCATTGGGTAAGACCCGACCTTGCGCTGCAAAATGGTGGTTCGATGGACGTAATGGCGCGAATCAGATATCGCCAACCGCTTCAAAAAGCAACGCTCTATCAGTTTGAAAGCGGACTTTACATTGCATTCGATGAGCCACAATCAGCCGTTACATCCGGCCAGTTCGTGGCGTGGAATATAGGCGAGGAATTAGTTGGTTCAGGAGTTATTTCATAATTTAGGCGACTAATTATGGTAACTATGAAAACGCTTGCAACTGCAATTCTTTTGCTGGTTCCGGTCTTGTTTTTCGGACAGCAAGATGCGTGGATTTACTTTACAGGGAAACCTGATGCGCAAACATATCTTCAAGATCCGCTACAAATGTTATCGCAACGGGCAATCGATCGTCGGGCAACACAGGGAATTCCGCTCGATTCTAAAGATGTTCCTGTGCATCAGCCGTATATTGATCAGATTGCGGCAACTCCCGGTATCGAGGTAAAAGCAAAATCGAAATGGCTAAACTCGATTCACGTTCGCGGTTCTGTTGACGCAATAACTAACTTGCAATTGCTTTCTTTTGTCGAATCGGTTGTTTTTGCCGACAGATCGCTTAACAACAGTCAAGATAAAACCACGGCACGAAAAGCAAAACGAACATCGTCGGCCGTTGGTCAACTTCCGTATGGAAATTCGGCAAATCAGGTCGAAATGCTCAATGGACATTTGCTTCACCAACAAAATTACACGGGCTCGGGTAAAATAATTGCCGTAATGGATGCCGGTTTTCCGGGTGTCGATTCGCAGGCGCCTTTTCAGCGTTTACGTGACGACAATAAAATCTTGGGCGGTTATAATTTTGTTGACCGAAACACCGAAATTTATACGCGCGGTTCTCACGGCACAAGCGTTTTGTCGACAATGGGTGGCTATGTTGCCGATCAATTGGTTGGTACCGCGCCCGATGCGTCATATTATTTGTTTATCACCGAAGATGTTAATTCTGAAAACCCGGTTGAGGAATCGTATTGGGTTGAAGCTGCTGAGATGGCGGATAGTCTGGGTGTCGATGTCATCAATACGTCATTGGGGTATTTTACATATGATAATCCGGCCTACAGTTACACGTATGAGGATTTGAACGGCACAACCGCTTATTCTTCAAAAGGGGCAAATGTGGCATTTTCACGCGGAATGATTGTGGTAGTTTCCGCTGGAAATTCTGGTAGTACGCCAAATCCACATGTCTCTGTTCCTGCTGATGCTACTTTTGCTTTGGCAATTGGAGCAGTAACTGCAACCGGTACCTATGCGACATTTAGTTCAATAGGACCGAGCTCAGATGGTCGGATTAAACCCGACATTGCGGCAAAGGGTCAATCGGCCACCGTTGCAAATGCGTCGGGAAATATCTCTTTGGCCAGCGGAACATCTTTCGCCTCACCGATTATGGCCGGAATGATCGCATCACTTTGGCAGGCGATTCCGGATATGACAAATCTTCAGTTGATGCAAATCGTCAAGCAATCGGCACATCTTTATTCAAATCCGAATATATATTTGGGATACGGAATTCCCAACTTTGCAACCGCACTTGAAATGGCAATGACTGTCGCCGAAAATGAAAGCGACACTTTTATAGTTCACCCGAATCCGGTCGACAATGTGTTTCAAATTACAACTAATGCTTCGGTTGAAAAAGCAACGATCTCCATTTTTGATTCACTCGGCAAACGTGTAATTGAGCAAAAGCTGAGACTGGGCGAAACCTCGATAAACGTTGAATCGCTGACAAGCGGACTCTATTTCTACCGCATCAATTCGGCTAAAGGAGGCAAAACGGGTAAAATTCTAAAAAATTAAGGCCAGTAAATGAATAGTATTTCAAAGCTACTTAACGTTAAATATCCAATTATTCAAGGCGGAATGATTTGGAACAGCGGCTATAAATTGGCAAGCGCTGTCAGTAACGCCGGCGGTTTTGGCATCATCGGAGCCGGATCAATGTACCCGGATGTTTTGCGGGAGCACATTAAAAAATGCAAAATTGCAACCGATAAACCTTTTGGCGTCAATGTTCCGATGCTGTATCCAAATGTCGAGGAAATCATCCAGATCATTATCGAAGAGAAAGTGCCGGTAGTCTTTATGTCGGCTGGAAATCCGAAGACATGGACTCAGCATTTGAAAGATCACGGAATTACGGTTGTTCATGTGGTAAGTAGCGCGAAATTTGCCCAAAAAGCAGAGCAGGCTGGCGTAGATGCTATTGTCGCTGAAGGTTTTGAAGCTGGCGGACACAACGGCAGGGACGAAACTACAACACTAACGCTGATTCCGATGGTTCGTCGGGAAATCACTGTTCCGTTAATCGCTGCGGGCGGAATCGCAACAGGTCGATCGATGATGGCCGCAATGTCGCTTGGCGCAGATGGCGTACAAATCGGGAGCCGGTTTGCAGCTTCAACAGAATCGTCGTCGCATCAAAATTTCAAGGATTTGATCGTTAAAATGGGCGAAGGTGATACGCAACTAACGCTAAAAGAATTAGCTCCGGTGCGGTTGGTCAAAAACAAATTCTATCAAGATATTCAGCAATTGTATTCTCAGTGTGCTTCGGTTGACGACCTCAAAAAACATTTAGGACGCGCACGAGCCAAACGCGGAATGTTTGAAGGTGACTTGATCGAAGGTGAACTTGAAATCGGGCAAATTGCCGGACTTATCGACGAAATTAAACCCGCAGCTGAAATTATTTCGGATATTATCAGCGAATTTGAAATCGCACAAAAAGAAATCGCACAAATAAAATTCTAGATGAAATTACTCAAATTAATTCTGCTGTTGGTACTTGCCGTGTTTGGAATGGAATCCGCTACAGCGCAATCATATAAATTGACCACTAAAAATTTCAGCGTAATGGAGAAAACACCGCGCGGAACTTGGGGCAAATGGTCAGATCTTCAGGATGCGAAACTTGTCGGAACCATCGATACCAACAAAAATAGGATCGTTATCTACTCGCAAGAGGTTCAGTTATACACGATTACGACCTATGGCAAACGCGAAGAAAACGATACTGATATTATCTATCCGTTTATTTGCCAAGATGCTGATGGCGTGAAGTTTACGATATCGCTGATTACTCGGAAAAAGCAAAACTATCGCAAACAATTATACATCAATCATCCCGATGTGATCGTAGTCTACAACCTCGAATCAGTTACTGACGAGTAGTCAAAAATTAACATTTTAGTGTTAATGACTTTGTTCATAATTAATAAAAATACATTATTATCTAGCCTTGTAAATTAGTTAATATAGTGCTTGCATAGGACAGGGGAAATTGAAGGTTGTTTCAACTTTGGGCAATGTTTCTAAGAACCGTGTAAGTATCCAAAGGTGAGTGCTAAGGCTTCTGGATTTATAAAAGTGCAACTTCGGTGCTTATGGAAATAATTACTTTCTGTAGAATGAAATTCGTTTTAATATGCATGCTTTTTTTTGGAAGTGCGCTTATCGCGAATGCACAATGCCCGACAGTTTTAGATGATACCCAATCTTTTTGCGATTTGGAATCACCCACAGTCGCAAGTCTGTCTGCGGTTGATGCCGGATCGGGAATTTCATGGTACGCAACCGCAACGTCAACGACGCCTTTATCGTTATCAACCGTTTTAGTCAATGGCGAAGACTATTTCGTCGACAATTCGCAAGGAAATTGTGGCAGCCGGATTCGCGTTGTCGTAACTATTTACGGTCCGCCGGTTGGATCGCCTTTTGGCGGAGTCTGCCGACCAACTCCCGGAGAAGCGGTTATTGGTTTGCTTGAAGTTTTTGGAAACAACATTAGATGGTATACAACTCCATCCGGTGGTACTGCGCTTGACCCCAATACAGTTTTGATTGATGGAACGATCTACTATGCGAGTCAAACTAATCCCGAAACCGGGTGTGAAACGTCTCGCCATCCGCAATTTGTAAATGTCGGCATCGTACCAACACCAACGGGACCTGCAAATCAGATTTTTTGCGAAAACCCACTGAGTCCACCCACCATCGCTAATCTTAATGCCAGCGGCGATAATAATTGGTATCTGACACCAACTGCAACATCACCGCTGAATGTCAATACTCCACTTGTAAACGGGCAAACCTATTATGCAACGACTACCGATCCGCCATGCGAAAGTACGGGTCGTCTTGCGGTAACGGTCACTTTATCGCCTAGAAGTAATCCGGGTCTCGATGGTACATTGTCGCTCTGTGAAAGCCAACTTGGCGCACTAAACCAGATTCGGCTGTTTGATTATTTGAATGGCGCGCCGCAGCAGATAGGAGAGTGGAACGGTCCGCTTGAAACCGGCGGCGGTCATCTCGGTTTACTTGATCCTTCACAACTGACATTGATCGCAAGTCCATATGTTTTTACGTATAGCGTTACCAGCGGCGTTTGTTCGCCTAGTTCGGCAACTGTTACAATTTCAATCATTCCGCCGCCAAACGCAGGAACAAATGGATCGCTGACATTATGCTCAAACAATCCTGCTACAGATCTTTTCAATGCGCTGACAGGAACCCCGGAAGCAGGTGGAACGTGGTCACCGGCGCTTGCAAGCGGAACAGGTTTCTTTGATCCTGCCGTTGACGCACCCGGAGTTTATACCTATACGGTAACCGGAACGACGCCTTGCGCAAATGCATCTGCTACTGTCGGAGTTTCAGTTGTGCCTCGTCCAATTGCGGGCGTAAGCACCAGCGAAAGTTTCTGCGAGAACGCGACAGCACAAAACTTATTTACATTACTTGGTCCAACCGCTCAAACCGGTGGAACATGGTCGCCGGCTCTTGCAAGTGGAACCGGGTTTTTTGATCCTTCGGTAGACGCACCCGGAACGTACACCTATACTGTTAGTGGAACGTCGCCTTGTGAAAGCGATGCTGCCACAGTTACAATTTCAATCATTCCGCCGCCAAACGCGGGAACAAATGGATCGCTGACATTATGCTCAAACAATCCTGCTACAGATCTTTTCAATGCGCTGACAGGAACCCCGGAAGCAGGTGGAACGTGGTCACCGGCGCTTGCAAGCGGAACAGGTTTCTTTGATCCTGCCGTTGACGCACCCGGAGTTTATACCTATACGGTAACCGGAACGACGCCTTGCGCAAATGCATCTGCTACTGTCGGAGTTTCAGTTGTGCCTCGTCCAATTGCGGGCGTAAGCACCAGCGAAAGTTTCTGCGAGAACGCGACAGCACAAAACTTATTTACATTACTTGGTCCAACCGCTCAAACCGGTGGAACATGGTCGCCGGCTCTTGCAAGTGGAACCGGGTTTTTTGATCCTTCGGTAGACGCACCCGGAACGTACACCTATACTGTTAGTGGAACGTCGCCTTGTGAAAGCGATGCTGCCACAGTTACAATTTCAATCATTCCGCCGCCAAACGCGGGAACAAATGGATCGCTGACATTATGCTCAAACAATCCTGCTACAGATCTTTTCAATGCGCTGACAGGAACCCCGGAAGCAGGTGGAACGTGGTCACCGGCGCTTGCAAG
Source organism: Flavobacterium sp. (assembly GCA_015234525.1). Classification (GTDB taxonomy): domain Bacteria; phylum Bacteroidota; class Bacteroidia; order Flavobacteriales; family Flavobacteriaceae; genus Flavobacterium. The sequence continues at coordinate 52,770 of JADGMX010000006.1, forward strand.
CGGAACAGGTTTCTTTGATCCTGCCGTTGACGCACCCGGAGTTTATACCTATACGGTAACCGGAACGACGCCTTGCGCAAATGCATCTGCTACTGTCGGAGTTTCAGTTGTGCCTCGTCCAATTGCGGGCGTAAGCACCAGCGAAAGTTTCTGCGAGAACGCGACAGCACAAAACTTATTTACATTACTTGGTCCAACCGCTCAAACCGGTGGAACATGGTCGCCGGCTCTTGCAAGTGGAACCGGGTTTTTTGATCCTTCGGTAGACGCACCCGGAACGTACACCTATACTGTTAGTGGAACGTCGCCTTGTGAAAGCGATGCTGCCACAGTTACAATTTCAATCATTCCGCCGCCAAACGCGGGAACAAATGGATCGCTGACATTATGCTCAAACAATCCTGCTACAGATCTTTTCAATGCGCTGACAGGAACCCCGGAAGCAGGTGGAACGTGGTCACCGGCGCTTGCAAGCGGAACAGGTTTCTTTGATCCTGCCGTTGACGCACCCGGAGTTTATACCTATACGGTAACCGGAACGACGCCTTGCGCAAATGCATCTGCTACTGTCGGAGTTTCAGTTGTGCCTCGTCCAATTGCGGGCGTAAGCACCAGCGAAAGTTTCTGCGAGAACGCGACAGCACAAAACTTATTTACATTACTTGGTCCAACCGCTCAAACCGGTGGAACATGGTCGCCGGCTCTTGCAAGTGGAACCGGGTTTTTTGATCCTTCGGTAGACGCACCCGGAACGTACACCTATACTGTTAGTGGAACATCGCCTTGTGAAAGTGATGCGGCTTCGGTCACGATAACCATCGTTCCACCACCAAACGCCGGAAACGACAATCAAATTAATGTTTGTTCGAATTCGGATGGAGTCACCTTATTTGAACTATTGGGAGCAAACGCGCAATCTGGCGGACTTTGGACACCTGGCCTGGCAAGCGGTACTGACTTTTTTAATCCGGCGGTTGATGCTGCAGGAGTATATACGTATACGGTATCAGGCGATGTCTCTTGCGGAAGCGATTCGGCTGTTATAACTGTAGAAGTCACTCCCGGTCCTGACGCCGGTCAAAATGGCGAGCTTGTTTTATGCTCGAACAGTTTACAACAGAATCTTTTCAATTACCTCGAAGGTACGCCTCAAATTGGAGGAACATGGTCTCCGGCTTTAGCCAGTGGTACCGGTCTTTTTAATCCTGCGATTGATCAACCCGGAGTTTACACGTATACTTTTTCGGGAAGTCAGCCATGTGATAATGATATTGCTACCGTGACTGTAACAGTCAATCCGGAACCCGATGCAGGTGAAAATGGAGTAGCTTTCTTTTGTACAAATTATGCTCCGGCCGATTTATTTGAAAATCTTGGCGGAACTCCGCAACCAGGTGGCGTGTGGACTCCGACATTGGCAAGCGGTACAGGTGTATTTAATCCGATGATTGATGCCGCAGGAACTTATACGTATGTTGTTGGTGGAAATCTTTGCGCAACTGATACCGCTCAGGTCGTTGTCACCGTCGTGCAATCGCCGAATGCAGGTGGCGGATCGACAATCTCTGCTTGCGCAACATCAACTGCAATCGATCTTACTACAGGACTGAATGGCTCGCAAGGTATTGGCGATTGGTCTGATGATAATTCAACCGGGGCATTAACTGGAAATATTTTTAATCCTTCGATCGTTGGACCCGGTACCTATCAATTTAGTTATACTGTTGGAGGTGGCGTAAATCCGTGCTTATTCGATACTGCGATTGTGACTGTAGTGGTTGAATCGCAGCCAAACGCCGGAACGTTCAGCGGCATTCAAAGTGTATGTAAATCTACCGCGACGTTCGATTTATCGACACTATTGAATAACCCGCAATCAGGTGGCGAGTGGACTAATACAGCTGGTGATGTTATCGATCAATTATATACCGTTTCAAATCATACGGCTGGAATTCATTCATTTATCTATACCGTTTCAAATTCGTGTGGTAGTGACACAGAAACCGTACAGTTAAACATCAATCCGGCGCCATCTTTGACGATTCCGAATATTACCGTAATAACCCCGATTTGCATTGGTGAAGGTGTCGCACTATCGTTCAATAATCTGCCGGATGCCACATATAACCTGACCTACAATCTCAGTGGTGCGAACAATCAACCGGAGCAAGTTGTAACGATTGTTGTAACAAACGGAACGGCGACATTGTCATTATCGGCGTTAACCATTCCGGAAACGGGAATCACAACCATTACGTTTACCAATATATTAAATACGGCAACGAACTGCTCTACGGCCCTAACCGGCATCTTGATCAATTTTGTAGTGCGACCGACTTCTGATCTTACTGACGCTAATTTGTCGATTGCAGATAGTTGTCTGGGCAATCCGGCTACTGTCACGATTTCAGGTGCAACCGGACTAATCGACGGAATTTACCAATTTAATTACACGATTTCTGGCGGAACTCCGCAAACCGGCGCAACAGGCGTGGTAACGATTTTAAATGGAGCGGGCTCTTTTGTGATCAACCCATCGGTTCTCCCAACTGTTGGTTCGTATTCGCTGACAATCGCAAATATCATCAGTCTTTCGGGTGGATGTAGTAGTGCGAATGAGAACGCATCGGTAACCTTCCAGGTTGTTCCAGTAACAAATCCCATTCTAGGTGTTTTAACCGCAGTGGATGTTTGCCTGAATTCAGATAACACTGTTACCATTTCAGGAGCTTCGAGTTTGCTTGACGCAACCTACATGATTAACTTTAATCTTAGCGGAGCAAATTCGGCTGCCGAAAGCACTTTCGTCCAAATTGCATCCGGAAGCGGAACTTTTGTGATTCCGGGTAGCCTACTTTCAAATCCAGGAGCGACAACGCTGACCGTAAGTTTCATTTCTATAGGTAGTAATCCTTGTGGCAATAGTGGAATTGGTTTTCAGCCTATAACTTTTCAGGTGATTGCACTAGAAACACCGGAACCTATTATTGGCGGAAACGAATTTTGTGCTGCCAACAAACCGACCATCGCCGACTTGTCATCTGCCGTTGTGGGCAATTATACCATCATCTGGTATGATGCGGCTGTAAACGGAAACGCACTTTTGTCAACAGATTTGCTTCAGCACGGCAACAACTATTTCGCATCTTTTCAATCGCAAGCAGGCTGTCAGAGCGTAACCCGACTTGAGATAACTGTCGATTTGACCGTCTGTGAAGAACAATTACTTATTCCGGATGGCTTTTCTCCGAACGGCGACGGAATCAACGACTTTTTTGAAATTGAAAACCTAAGCACGAGATATCCGAAATTTAAACTTGAAATCTATAACCGATACGGAAATATCCTTTATAAAGGAAATGCAACAACGCCGCTTTGGGACGGAACTGCCAGTGAAGGCGGAGTAAAACTTGGCGAGGATACGCTACCGACCGGTGTTTATTTTTACATCTTGGAATTTAATGACGGAACGCGTAAACCTCTTCAGGGTCGGGTATATTTAAGCAGATAAAAATGAGAAAACTTTATAAAAACGCGCTGTTTTTTCTCCTGATGCTTGTCGGATTTTCCGGCGTGGCACAGCAGGATCCGCAGTTTACTCATTATATGTATAACATGAGCGTGATTAATCCGGCTTACGCAACCGACAACGCGGGGGTGATCAATATGGGCGGACTTTACAGAACGCAGTGGGTTGGCGCGGTTGGAGCTCCGAAGACGGTTTCGGTTTTCGCGCACACACCGATTGCTAAGCGGATCGAAGTTGGACTTTCAGTCGTTAGTGATGAGATTGGCGATGTCGTCAAAGAAAACAATCTATACGCCGATGTGGCCTATGTAATTCCGGTTTCGCAAAACAGCAAACTCTCATTCGGGGTAAAAGCAGGCGTGACTTTTTTCGATGCGGATTTCAACGGATTTCAATATACCGATATAGCTCCAGATCCCGCTTTTGCCAATAATATCAGCCGTTCTTTTCCAAATGTCGGTGTCGGAACGTTTTATTTTGGCGATAATTACTACCTCGGATTCTCAGCGCCAAACCTGCTTAAGACGAAACACATCGAACGAAGCGACGCCATCGCGTCAACCGGTGTTGAAGACATTCACTACTTTTTTACCGGTGGATACGTCTTCGGACTTAGCGATAATCTTCGGTTTAAACCGGCATTTATGGCTAAAGGAGTTTCAGGAGCACCGGTTGCTTTCGATGTAACTGCCAATTTTCTTTACAATGATTTTATTGAAGCCGGAGTGGGATACAGATTGGATGATTCGGTAAGCGGACTCGTCAATTTTTATATCACGCCAACACTTCGCGTAGGTTATTCATACGATTATACGCTTACTAATCTGGGCAATTTCAATTCAGGAACACACGAAATTTTCTTGTTGTTCGATCTCGACCTTTCCGGACTAAAAGGGAAAGGCTACGACAAATCTCCAAGATTCTTCTAATATGAAAATCTATACTTACATATTGCTTTTTTGTTGCATCGGACTTTCGGTTTCGGCGCAGAAAGCATCAGTCAAACAGGCAAATGCACTGTTCGATAAAAAGTCGTATGTAAAGGCGGCACAAATGTATGAGCAGCTGAAATTTACTAAAGAGGTTTTGCAAAATATGGGCGATTCATATTATTTCAACGCTCAAATGCGTGATGCTGCCCGCGCTTACGGCCAATTGTTCGCGACTCACAACGATACCATCAACAGAGAATATTATTTCCGCTACGCACATTCGCTGATGGGTATCGGCGATTACGCTAAAGCCGATGTCGCAATGGCGCAATACCTGGAATACAACGTCGACTCGCCTTTGTTTATCGCAAACCTCGATGCCAACGTTCCCTACAATTACACGTTGCAGGAAATGGCTAAAAATATTACCAACGGCGATTTTGGAATGAACTTCTATGGCGATAAAGTCGCATTTGCTTCCTATCGCAATCGCGGTCGTCCAACTTACGCATGGAACGATAAACCTTATTTGGACCTCTACAGCGCCGTGGTTTCAGACAAAGGTTTGTTAACCCGAATTGAGCCTTTTCCTGAATCGATAAATACCAAAACTCACGAGAGTTCGCCGACATTTTCTGCCGATGGAAAGATCATGTATTTTAATCGGACCAACTCCAAGCGTGTGAAAGTGGGCGATGAGAAGTTTGCAAGCGTCAAGATTTACAAAGCTGAATTCATCGATGGAACCTGGAAAAACGTTAGCGAAGTTCCGTTCTCATCCGATGAATATTCAACCGAACATCCGATTTTATCGAAAGACGGCAAAAAACTATACTTTTCAAGCGATATGCCCGGCGGCGAAGGATCGTTTGATATTTATGTGGTCGATATTAACGACGACGGAAGTTTCGGAACGCCGCAAAATCTTGGAAATACCATCAATACCAAACACCGCGAGCAATTTCCATACATTTCAGACGACGGTACCATTCTCTATTTTGCATCCGACGGTCATCAGGGACTTGGCGGATTGGATATTTTCATGAGCAAGGCGTATGACGGAATTTTCGCACGACCACTCAATTTAGGTGAAACAATCAACAGCGGAATGGACGATTTCGGCTATGTTGTTGACGAGAAAACCAACAAGGGTTATCTGTCGTCAAACCGCCGCGGATCCGATAATCTTTACAGTTTTACTCGCGAAGAAAATGCCGGTCGCTATGTTGTGGAAGGCGAAGTTCGCGATCGAAATACCCGGGATTTGCTGGCCGGGTCAACGGTTTCACTTTACGACGAGAACAACAAACTCATCGGCCAAATGGTGGTTGGCGGCAAGGCTGACTATATTTTTAGCACGCAACCCAACACCAAGTACCGCATCGAAGCGATGAGGGATTTTTACATTCCGCATAGCGAAGAATTTACGACCAATGAAGACGGGAAAATCCGCTACACGATCGAGTTGTTTATGGAGTGCTACGACGATGCCGAAGAGGTTATTACCAAACGTCAGGATGGCCGCGTGCAAATCGTGCTCGAGAATATTTATTTCGACCTCGACAAGTCGGAGATCAAGCCTGAAGCTGCGCGGGTGCTAAATGTTTTGGTTGATCTTCTCAAGAAATATCCCGAAATGGAAATCGAACTTGGTGCACATACCGACAGCAGGGCGTCAGATATGTACAATCTTAGGTTGTCAAACAGACGAGCCGCAGCGGCAGTCGAATACCTGATCGAGAATGGCATCAGCCGGAGAAGGTTGCGTTCAAAAGGTTATGGCGAGCAGGTTCCGCTGATCCAGTGTGGAGCGAGTTGCACTGAGCAACAGCACTCGATTAACCGTCGATGTGAATTTATCATCTTGCGTTAGGGCGTTCCGCGTTGCCAATCAAAATTAGTCCCCAGATTCAAATCAGTCGGTGGCAACCCGTCAGGCTGTCTGCTTTATCTTGCCGGCTATCGCCCGCAAGGATATCGCTGTCCATCCTTAACGCGACATATAGGAATCATTAAACAGTCAGATGAAATCAAATCGGCCAAGAATACAAATCAAACTTTCAACTTCCGATAAGATACTTGAAACAATCGGGATTTTACTGCTAATTTGTTACGGTGTCGGCGTTGCATTAAGTTATCCACTGCTTCCTGATACCATTCCGATTCACTACAATGCATCTGGCGAAATTGATGGCTACGGTGCAAAAGAATCTATTTTTGGGTTATTGATCGTGGGTATTTTATTATATATAGGTTTGTCGGTTTTAACCAAGTACCCGCATCATTTCAACTACCCAATCGACATCACACCGCAAAATGCCGAGAAACAATATACTGCTGCCATACGTATGGTGCGGATTTTAAAAGTGAGTATAGTTATTATTTTTGCGTTGATTGAATGTCAAACCGTATTATCGGCAATTGGACACGAGAATACTTTCGGCAAATTTTTTATGCCTCTCGTTATTTTGCTAATGTTTGGGCCGCTGATTTATTATATGATAAAATCTTCAAAATAAAAAAAGCCGATAGAATTTCTACCGGCTTTTTCAATTGATCTAAATTTTGATTATTGCTTTATCACTTTTACAGTTTCAACTGAATCTGCAGTTGTGATTCTCACGATATATGTACCTTGAGTTAATGCTGACATGTCGACTTGAGCATTAGTGCTGTTAGTTTGCGCTGTTGTCACTTTTTGTCCAAGTAGGTTGTAAACTTCAATTGTGTTAATGTTAGCTATGTTGCTAAGATTTAAAGTTGAAGTTACAGGATTAGGATAAACTTTCAAAGACGATGCGGTAAACTGCTCATTGCTTAGTGATGCATCGTAAGCTGAGATGTTAAAGCTATTTTCAGTATCGTCATTGTTATATTCGTAAACCTGAATGTAAATAGTTTCACCTGCCTGACGGCCTGTTAAGGTAATTGTTGAAAAGTTATAATCGCCGAAGTCGTCATTGCAGTCAATAAATTCAAGTTGACCACATGATCCGCTGTAAACAGTCATTACTGTATCAAAATAGTCTTCCGAATCCGAGTCTGCAAAACCAGTTTCGATTGTAAGGTTTCCGCTTGCCGGAACAATAGCGGTGTACCAGATGTCGCCACCTTCGTAACCATAACAGTCACCTTGATAATCGTCTGGATCTTCACCAGTCGCAGTAGATGTATTTCCGATAACTCCTTCTTGATACGTTCCTGTAACTGTCAAAGTAATCGCGTCAGCACACTGGTCATTTTCAGCCGGACATACGTAAGCGAAATTACCAAGTGGTGTGTTGCAAATCGCCTCTGTTCCATGAGTGATTACAAGTGTCACCGGTGTACCTGTTGCATAAGGACCAGCTATAATAGTACCTGTTGAAACAATTGGAAGCAGTGTGGTACCATCTGAAAGCACTGGCGTTCCATCGCCAAGATCAGTGACGTTTATACTAATTGAATACGTGTTCTCATCGCAATTTGCAACTACAACTGCCGTAGCTACAGCTCCAGAACAATTAGCTTCTACGATATTGATGACAAAATCAAGTGTCACACCATACGAACCTGAATAACATGTATTTGGAGTTTCCTGACCTGAATCTGCGGTTCCAATACGCATTCTGTACTGTCCTGTTGCAATACTAGCAGGTATTAAGAATGAAGCATCAACAAGCGAAAGATCTTCATATAGTTCCGATTCAAATGATTTTACTAGTTCACCTTCATCGTCAAAATCGTAATCTCCGTTAAAGTCAATCCAAATATGTCCAGCATAACTGTAATACGTTTCGAATGTAATCGCAATGTTTGCTATTTCTCCGCTTGCTAAATTGACAACATTTGAAGTGAAATCGGTGTAGGTGACGTCTTGAACAGAAAATGATTGTGCTCCAAATGAAATACCTGAAATTCCATCACCATCATTGCTGGTAGGTATTGATGGACAATAACACATCTGAGTTGCAGTGGTGAACGAAAATTCTTCACAACCTTCTGCTGCTCCGATTGCGTTGTAAGGTATAATGGTATAAAAATACTCAGTAGCCGCTGTACCTGTTAAGCTATATGATAGCTGATTGCCAAGATCGATGTTGTCTTCAATATCAGTTCCACCAGCAGTTGTACCGATAGATAGACCGTAGCCAGAAGCTCCAGGAACCGAAGCCCATGAGATAATATTTTCAAAATTTCCGCAGTTATTTACCGCCACGTTAGGTTCAGTTACGCAAACCGGCGCATCGCTAGGCTGTCGTTCAACAACAACTTCGTCGATATACATATTATTTCCATATCCGCTTGTTGCAAGAAACGAAAGGTAGTGATCACCCGTTGGTGTCCCCGGAATATCAATGGTATAAGTATGCCATCCTGTTGCAGGCGCGACAGGAGCTAACGTTCTGTTTCTGTTAAAAACGCCAAGAGATGTTCCTCCGGCCGCAGCAGTAGTATTAAGAAACACCTCAATTCTGTCTAAACTTGATGCATAGTCATTATCGCGGTACATTCTGAAAACAACTCGGTAAGCCTCACCTGTCAAGGCCATAGCAGGTGATGTTAAACTGTAAGAGTTGCCTGACGAAATGCTGTATGAATTAAATCTAGCCATTCCTCCACCTAAAAATGGTGCTGTGGTAGGGCTTGTTCCAGTGGTAACTCTGGTCCACCCGGCATTGGTCGATGTTCCCGTTGGATGTGCGACTGTCCAATTTAAATCGGTGTCAAAACTTTCAGTTAATACTGTTTGCGCAAACCCCGTCGCAGTGGTTAATACTAGAAACAGTAAGGAAAAAAAGGAATTTTTCTTCATAATAGTTGTTAAATGATTAGCAATTCCAAAAATACCTTTTTAAAATTAAAAAGCCACCTTTAAGGTGGCTTTATCAATTTTTTTTTCTAAAATTAAAATGTGTTGCTGACTTCGGCAGCCGAGAGCATCAAATAATGAAGGTCGACGTTCTTTACGAAAGGTTTTAAAAGGTCGCTTCCGGGTCCGAACATGGCGAGTTCAACGTGATCCGCGGAATGATCCATGCTTATCCATCCAACCGAATTGGTTTTCTTTTGCATTTCGGCGAACGCATGAAACGGAAGCTTGCGGTAATTGTACAATCCGTCTTCGCCTTTGTGGAGTCCGTCATAATAACTAAGGACGGTTTTTGCATCTTCTTCGGAAATGGTTCCGCCATTTGCATAATCGATGACTTCACGAACTTGTGCTACGGTCGACTTTGGCGTGATCGAATTCAGGATCCATTCATTCGTCTTTTTATAATTTTGGATGCGGTCGAAATTTGCATCGGCATTCTTGCCATAGATGATTCCGGGATTTGCATTTCCGTGATCGGTAGTGATGATGACTAAAGTTTCCTTGTCTTTTTCAGCAAACCCGATCGCAATTTTTACGGCTTCATCAAAAGCGAGTTGTTCGTGGATCAGCCCGCCAACATCATTGGCATGCGCCGCCCAATCGACTTTACCGCTTTCAACCTGAAGCACAAATCCGTTTTTGTGGTTTTTCATTCGGTCGATTGCCTTTTGGGTCATTTCGGCCAGCGTTGGAATTTCCGTTTTTAACTTCTCGTCATTATTGCGGTCAATATAATAAGGTAGCGAATCTTCGCCAAACACGCCGAGGATCTTATTGTTTGGAGAAGCTGCAAGCAGTGCGGTGCGATTTTTAGCAACCTGATATCCTTTTTGCTGAAAGCGCGCGTACACGTCGATTTTATCCTTGCGCTTGTTGGATGCAAAGTATTGGTTTCCGCCGCCTAACATAACGTCGAAATCTAATTTGAGGTATTCCTCTGCAATTGATTCCATGCTACCGCGACTTTTTGAACTGACGCAGAAGCCCGCCGGTGTTGCATGGGTAATGGCAACGGTTGTGACGCAACCCGCCATTTTTCCGGATTGTTTGAATTTTTGCCAGATCGGAAGAAATTCTTCGCCATTTGCCGCAACATTCAGCGACCCATTGGGTACCCGCACGCCGCCGCCCCACGCCGAACTTGCCGCAGCCGAATCGGTTACGATTGAGCTTGCAGATGCCGTTTCCATTAAGGCGCGACTAACACGGTTGTCCTTATATAATTGTAGCCAGTTGCTTGAGCGGTCGTATTTGCGATTGAGAAAAATATCGGCCATGTTAAGCGTTCCGCTACTCATGCCGTCGCTGACCATGAAAATAATGTTTTTTGCCTTTTTGCCTTTTGAGGCGTGCTCGAAGTCGGAGTTGGTGAGTGCGTGAAGCGGACTAACAAGCGTGGCACCAATAGCGGCCATCGATCCGCTTTTGAAAAATTTTCTTCTATCCATTTGGGGTGTAATATGGTTTCAAAGGTAAAAAAGTATGAACGTGTTTATGTTAAGGATTAATTATTTTAAACGATTGGGTATCATTTTTAGTGGGTTGCAAGGCTGTAAATCGCTTAAGTGTGAAAGAGCGACATTCCGGAATGCAAAAGGCCCTAGCCCCGATTGAAGCCGGTATCCTTTTTTGACCGGGAAATTTGTTTTAGTTAACCGAATGATATCAGGGCAAAAAAGATAAAGGCGAAAAGCGGGAATAGCTCCTTCAATAAATCAAGTGCACACCTTCGTTTAATTGCCTAGAAAATGTTATTTTTGTTGCACTTTTAAGTACAAAAACTTCATTATGGATATACACGAATACCAGGGAAAGGAAATTTTGGCGAGCTACGGAGTAAAGACTCAACGTGGTTACATTGCGAATAATCCACAGGAAGCGGTTGCTGCCGCGAAGAAATTAACTGCTGAAACCGGAACAGGATGGCACGTTATCAAAGCGCAGGTTCATGCCGGCGGACGTGGAAAAGGCGGGGGTGTTAAGCTTGCAAAGAATCTTCAACAAGTTGAGGAATTGGCTGAGCAAATCATCGGAATGCAACTTATTACGCCGCAAACTTCTGCCGAAGGTAAAAAAGTTCACAAGGTGCTTGTCGCTGAGGATGTTTATTACCCGGGAGAAAGTGAGACGTCTGAATTTTACATGTCTGTGCTTTTAAACAGAGGTAAAGGCCGCAATATGATCATGTATTCTACTGAAGGTGGAATGGACATTGAAGAAGTTGCTGAAAAGACGCCACATTTAATTTTCACTGAAGAAATCGATCCGAATGTGGGATTGCAAGGTTTTCAGGCGAGAAGAATTGCGTTTAACCTTGGACTTTCAGGGAACGCGTTCAAAGAAATGACACAATTTGTTACTTCATTATACAATGCATATATTGGATCTGATGCTTCGATGTTTGAGATCAATCCGGTTTTGAAAACGTCTGACAACAAAATTATCGCTGTTGATGCGAAAGTGAATTTGGACGACAACGCACTTTACAGACAAGCGAAATATGCTGAAATGCGCGACATCAGAGAGGAAAATCCGATCGAAGTTGAAGCAAAAGCGGCAGGTTTGAACTATGTTGACCTTGATGGAACAGTTGGTTGTATGGTAAACGGTGCCGGACTTGCGATGGCAACCATGGACCTTATCAAATACGCAGGTTACGAGCCGGCGAACTTCCTTGACGTTGGTGGAACAGCTGATGCAAAACGCGTTGAGCTTGCTTTCAGAATTATCTTGAAAGATCCGAACGTGAAAGCGATTTTGATCAATATTTTTGGTGGAATCGTTCGTTGCGACCGTGTAGCGCAAGGTGTCATCGATGCCTACAAGAATATGGGCGATACGATTAAAGTGCCTATTATTGTTAGGCTTCAAGGTACAAACGCTGAAGTTGCAAAGGAAATGATCGACAATTCGGGTATGCCGATTTTGTCTGCGGTTCAATTCCAGGAAGCTGCTGACCGTGTTAAAGAAGCTTTAGGATAGTTTTTTTAAAGTTATATATTTAGGAAAATCCCGGTGTTGAGCCGGGATTTTCGTTTTTAGGAATTTTGTGATTGATCTTCAGCAAAACTAATCATCCAGCTGATGCCAAAGCGATCTGTTAATGCGCCAAAGTAATCGCCCCAAAATGCGTGATCCATCGGCATGATGTTCGAACCATCTTTCGACAACCCTTCGAATAGGCGATCGGCTTCTTCCCGCGAATCGGTGTTGATCGATACAGAAATGTTGTTTCCTTGTTTATATGCCTCGCCACCACAACCGTCAAAGCTGTCGCTTCCCATGATGGTTTGTCCGTTGTCGAGCGTCAGGCTAACGTGCATGATTCGCTCGCCGAGTTCGGGACTGATTTCCATTCCTTCGCCGGATGGAATGTCTTTAAACTTGCCGAAGAATTCGACTTTACCGCCAAATACCGAGTGGTAATAGGTAAAAGCTTCTTCGCAGTCTCCGTTGAAATTCAGATACGAATGAAATTTTGCCATAATGATGATTTTAAAGTTGTTATTGTTTAGGTAGTTTCTCCATGTCCATATAAAGCATGTTCCATCGATGATTGTCGGGATCTTCAAATCCGAAACCATACATCCAGCCGTCTTTTTCAGCGGGTTCGCTAAATATTCTTTCCCCGGTAGCGACCACTTTTTGATAGAATTGGTCGACTTCCTCTTTGGACTGAGCGTCGAACGAGATTAACACCTCAAATGCGGATGAGGTATCGGCGATCTTACTATTGGCGAAAGATTCGATCGTTGGCTCGAGAAAGAGCATGATAGGCGGCATTTGCGGGCCAACCATCAGCGATAAGCAATCAGTTGATTCGAATTTGGTGTCGAATGAAAAACCGATTTTTGAGAAGAAGTCGCGCGAAACCGCCAGATTCTTTACAGGTAGATTGATCCAATATTGCTTAACCATAATCGATAAATTTGTTGTTACTCAAACTTACGATTGCGGATGCACTTAGAACGGGTTAATTCCGACTATAAAAGTGGGAAATGCGACAGTTAGCCTTTTTTGTTTTTGCCGTTGTTAAAGCGTACTTTTTCTACAATCTGAACTTTTGGCGCTTTTTGTTTGCTGCGGGGTTGAGACGGTCCGCGTGGCGCCGGCTTTTTTGGTGCTGGTTTTTCTGAAGTTTTTGGTGCCGGCTTTGATGCCGCATTTGCACGGATAACATCCATGGCATTTTTCGGGTTTTCCTTGGTTCCGCGTAGGTGAATGACAAGGGCATTCAGGAAATTTCGGAGAACCTGATCGCCACATTCCATATAGTTGGGATGATCCTGACTGCGGAAAAATGCGCTTAATTCGGCTTTAGAAATTCTGAAATCAACTAATTCGAGGATTTCCACGATTTGATCATCACGTAATTGAAGGGCAACCCTTAATTTTTTAAAAATATCATTATTGTTCATAAGAGTGCCTTTACAGATGGAAGTCGATTATTAGATTTGGCAAAGATACGGATTTATAGTAGTGCGGATTGCAATCGGCTTTTGCATTTTCATATGAAAAATGATATTTTAGCTGAAAATAACCATATGAATACCTACGAACAAAAATTGAGTTTGCTTTCTGAAATGATCGAGTTTGCTAAAGTTGACGGCGAACTACACGAGCGGGAAATCGAATTTTTGGCGTTGGTAGCAGAAGAATTAAAGATCGAAAAACCGGTTTTCATTGAATTGTTCCGTCAGCAATCGGACCTTAAAATCATCAAATCAGAGGCACAACGAATTCATCAATTTTACCGATTGGCTCTACTGATGCAGGTTGATGGCATTTTGCACGAGCGCGAAAATATTGCGATACGTCAACTCGGAATCAACATGGGATTAAACCCGTCTGCAATGAACCGCGTACTCGAAATGTTGCAGAAATCGACTACGGGAACGCTCCAGGCTGAACAAATCTTTAATACTTTTAAGGAACAGCAGAACTGATTAAATCTTTTCCTGTAACATTTTAATTTCGTCGCGCCATTTCGCAGCCTGCATAAAATCGAGGTCTTTTGCCGCTTTTTCCATTGCTTTCCGGGCTTCCTTGATTTTTTTGTCTACCTCCGCTTTTGATAAATATTGATTTTCAGGTTCAGCGGCTTTCAACGCTTTGTTTTCGAAGTATTGTGTCGACACTGAATTTTTCGCCAGAACGCTGTCAATTCGTTTGTTGAGTGCTTGTGGAACCACGTTGTTTACCCGATTATACTCCATTTGTTTTGCGCGACGGTAATTTGTCTCATCGATTGTAGCCTGCATCGATTTGGTGATTGTATCGGCATACATAATCGCCTTTCCATTCAGGTGACGCGCCGCACGACCAACGGTTTGGGTCAGCGACCGGTTGCTTCGAAGAAATCCTTCTTTGTCGGCATCGAGAATGGCCACCAATGAAACTTCGGGTAAATCGAGCCCCTCACGAAGCAAGTTGACTCCAATCAGTACATCGAACAATCCTTTTCGCAAATCCTGCATGATCTCAACGCGTTCGAGGGTGTCGACTTCCGAGTGGATATAGCGACAACGGATTGCGACTTTAGTCAGATACTTGGTTAGTTCTTCTGCCATTCGCTTGGTAAGAGTTGTTACCAGAACGCGTTCGTCAAGTTCGACACGTTGCTGAATTTCCTCGATAAGGTCGTCGATTTGATTCAGGCTCGGACGAATTTCGATAATCGGGTCGAGTAGGCCGGTTGGTCGAATAACTTGCTCAACATATATTCCTTCTGATTTTTCGAGTTCGTAATCAGCCGGAGTTGCCGAAACGTAAACCACCTGATTTTGCATCGCTTCAAACTCTTCAAACTTCAGCGGTCGGTTATCCATCGCAGCCGGAAGTCGGAAGCCGTATTCCACAAGGTTTTCCTTTCGCGATCGGTCGCCGCCGTACATGGCATGAACCTGCGATATGGTAACGTGACTTTCGTCGACCACCATCAAAAAGTCTTTTGGGAAATAATCGATCAAACAGAACGGACGCGTGCCGGGAAGTCGCCCGTCAAGATACCGGGAGTAGTTTTCGATTCCGCTACAATAACCGAGTTCACGAATCATCTCCAGGTCAAAATTGGTTCTCTCTTCAAGGCGCTTTGCCTCAAGGTGTTTGCCGATGCTGTTAAAATAATCAACTTGTTTGACAAGATCCTGCTGGATTTGCCAGATCGCACCTTGTAAAACCTCAGGCGAAGTGACAAACATATTTGCGGGATAGATATTCAGTTTGCCATATTTCTCAATGACTTTAGATGTAGTGGCATTAAAGGCTTCAATTTCCTCAATCTCATCGCCAAAAAAATGAATGCGAAACGGTTCATCGCCATAACTCGGGAAAACTTCTACTGTATCGCCTTTGATCCTGAAGCTACCCGGATTGAAGTCGGCTTCCGTCCGAGCATAAAGGCTTTGAACGAGTTTATGTAAAAATTTGGTGCGTGAAATAATCTGGCCACGTGAGATCGATATCACGTTTTTCTGAAACTCGACCGGATTTCCGATACCATACAAACACGAAGCTGATGCTACGACGATAATATCACGACGTCCGGACAAAAGTGACGAGGTGGTGCTCAATCGCATTTTCTCCAGCTCTTCGTTGATTGAAAGGTCCTTTTCGATGTATAAACCCGTAACGGGAATAAACGCTTCCGGCTGATAATAATCATAGTACGAAACGAAATACTCAACGGCATTCTCCGGAAAAAACTGCTTGAATTCGGCGTACAACTGAGCTGCAAGCGTTTTGTTGTGAGCGAGGACAAGTGTTGGCTTTTCAACTTTTGCGATCACATTTGCCATCGTAAAGGTTTTACCCGATCCGGTCACACCTAACAAGGTTTGATACTTGTCGCCGTTGACAATGCCTTGGCTGAGTTTTTCGATAGCCTGCGGTTGATCGCCGGTTGGCTTATATTCTGAAACAACTTTGAATTTCATTAATGAAGTCTATTTCAGCAAAGTTACAAACGAAAAATGCAACTAAAAGTTAAAAAGCAGCTGCAAAACGCCATGCCAGAATTCGGCTTTGCTTATTTCCCTGCGACATGTGGATCCATTTGTGATTTAGGGTTCCAACTTTTGCCAAAACTTTTTCCAGCGACTTAATATGTGACGCTTTTGATACTAATGTGGTAAACCAGCCGACCTGCTTCTGATAATGTTTACTTTCAAAAATCATTTGGGTTACGAATTTGAGTTCGCCGCCATCGCACCATAATTCGTTGTTTTTTCCACCGAAATTAAGGTCGGCTTTCAAAGTTTTGGTTTGCGAGAGATTGTTGACTTTGCGACTAGCCGCGTCGTTTGCATCGTTTGCAGAGGCGTGAAACGGCGGATTACAGATTGTAAAGTTGAAACGATCCTGAGGCATAATGATGTTTTTGAAAATATTCCGTGGACTATCCTGAAGCTGAAGTTCTATTGAATTTGCGAGATGCGCGTTTGATTTGATGAGTTTAACACAATTTTGAATGGCATGTTGATCGATATCTGATGCGACGAAATTCCACTGATAAATCGCATTTCCCAAAATCGGGTAAATCATGTTGGCGCCGGTTCCGATGTCGAGTCCGACGATTTGATTACCGGTTGGAATCTTTTCAGAATCGGCCGAAAGAAGATCGGCGATGTGATGAATGTAATCGGCTCGGCCGGGAATTCCGGGTGTTAAGTAATCCGAGGGAAGATCCCAATTTATGTGATAGCACGCTTTAAGAAGCGCTTTGTTAAGAAGTAGAACTGCTTTTGGATCCGCAAAGTCGATTGTTTGGCGATCGTTGATTTTCTTGATAAGAGATTTAAGGTCGGGAACAGCTTCTGATAATTTATCGAAGTCGTATGGTTGCCGATGCAGGTTTCGCGGATGCAGATTTGTTTTCACCCGACAAAGATACTTTAATTCGGCTGATCGATACACTCCATAAGAAGCAGATCGCCGTGAGAATGTGTGATTGACACTATCCCGTCGGTGGAAACCGAATTGCTGCTTCCGGTTCGGTAACCAAGCGTCAGCGTTTCATTTGACAGCGGATACTCAAGGTTTTTGGTGGTAATTCCGCTTACTTCACCAATTGGGATCAGTGAGATAATGGTGTTTGCGGGATACCATTTTTCGAATTTTCGGGGAAGCACAAGCACTTTTGAATAATCGTCGAGGACGACAATTTTGATTTTATCGCGGTAGCGAACGATGTTGGTCAGATTGGTAATGGTGTGATCCGCTCGTCTTCCTGTTGCCCACACCACATTAACTGCCGGAAAACCACGTTGAATCAGATAATCAAGTGCTTTTTCGAGGTCGGTTTTTTCCTGATCGGGCGTATGGACAATGTCTAGCGGATATTGAAGATCGGAAATTTCAGCAATGTTCAGGTTGTGATCGAAATCGCCCAGCAAGACGTCGACTTTTATCCCGCGGTCAACCACCCGATGAATAGCCGAGTCAAGTACGACCACCAATGGTGACCATTCGAGGAGTTGGCCTAAAAGTTCGTCGCTGCAAGCTTCGCCATTGGCAATAATCAGTGCTGGTTCTTGGTCGTCTCGAATGATGTGATGGGAGGACATGGGGGTTGGGTGTTGGATTTTGGGTGAAGGGTGAAAGGTGAAAGGTTTTGGGGTTTGAAACGGCTAGGTTATATACATTTTTACATTTTCATATTTCCACATTGCTACATTTTCACATTGCTACATTTTCACATTTCATAATTCGCAAATATACGACAAAGCCCTAGCCCGGATGGAAGCGGTTATCCTTTTTTGCGGAGTGTGCGACCGCGAAAAATATAGGAGCGAACAGCCGGAAATAGCTCCTAATCGATTGTTAACTCGCGGGAATCAACTTCTGATAAGCTGAAATAGCCGAGTGCAAAATTGTCGAAATCAGTCTGATTGACCAGGTTGCCGCGAACCGTAACGGGGGGCGATTGAAACGGACTGCCGCTGCCACCACCGGCGATACTGAGCAAAATCCGCAGGTAATTATGATACTGCTCAGATAAGCCCGCAAGTGTTATTTGTAGTTGGTCGCCGGATTCGAGATCCTCAATATTGAACAATCCAAAGCTTTGATTTCCTTGCGTGAAATTGTCGTTTTGAACCTGGTAATTTGGCAAAACCTGATCAGAGACGAGAAGTGTAACCAAATAAAAATCGGTTGTTTGATCATTGTCGGTAAAGAAGACTTTTACTTCGGTATCTTCGCCTGAAAATCCAGCATCTTCGGTCAGGACAACCTCGTCTATCATCGGGACGCCTCGGAGGGTTTCTACCGCGGTATACGTTTGATTATCATGAATGACTGTCAAAGTATAGGTTTCATTCAAAACAGGTAAAAAGCTGGTGCAGAGGTATTCACCCGTAGTTTGGGTGGGTGGAAAATCGTAAGAATTGCCAGCCGAATCAGTGATGTAAACAACGGCATTTGCGACGCCCGGTATCACATTATCGAAGTACGGCGCGGTGGTGGAAAGACGAATGATTTGCTGATTTCCCGATGTTCCTTTTTGCCACTTTATTGATGCATCGACAACTAATTTAGGCGCAGCTGTGTCGAGTTCGAGGTCGATTACTTCTTCGCAACTTTGCAACGAAAGCGCCAGGAAAAGTGCTGATATGAATTTGAAAACTTTCATTTTTTAAAACTTAAAATTATAGCTAACGGCCGGAACGATTCCGAAGATCGAAAATCTGGCAGCTTCATTTCGGCCCGTATCTTCGTTTTGTCTGAATGAGATTGAAGCCGCATTCATTCGGTTGTAAAGGTTATAAACGCTAAAAACCCATTCGCCGCGCCAGCCTGATTTCTTTTCTGGTTTTGGCGTATATGTTGCCGAAAGATCGAGGTGGTGATAGGTTGGTAATTTGTTTGAGTTTCGCATTCCGTAGCTCGGAATTATGACGTCCTGATACGAATATTGTCCGTTTGGATAAGTTACCGGAGCACCGGTTTGAAGGACGAAATTAGCGCCGAAGCCCCATTTTTTGTTGAGTTCGTAGCCACCGGTAAGCGCTAGATTATGCTGTTTATCGTATAGTGAGCGGTACCATTGCCCGCCGTTGATTCCGGTTTCTTCGGGAGTGCGACCCGGAGTTTGCTGTTCCGATCTCGATAAAGTGTATGAAAGCCAGCCGGTAAATTTTCCCGTATTTTTGCGAAAAAGCACTTCAACGCCGTAACTTCTCATTCGCCCGTTGAGAATGATTTGTTCGATGGCTTCATTGGCGATCAGGTCGGCGCCATCAATATAATCGATTCGGTTTTTGATGGTTTTGTAAAACGATTCGACTTCGAGCGTGTAATTGTCGTTGTCGAAATTCCCGAAATATCCAACAGCGACCTGATTGGCGATCTGCGGTTTTATAAAATTATCGCTAGGCGTCCAAACATCGAGTGGTGTCGGCGATGAGGTATTGGAAATAAGTTGCAGGTATTGCGTCATCCGGTTGTAACTCGCCTTAATCGACGTATTGTCGGTTAGTGAATATGCTACGGCGAGTCGCGGTTCTAAATAACCATAAGATTGGATAACTTCATTGCTGTCGTAGTTTTTACTGCCAATTGGCGTGGCTTGTTCATAAATCTGAAAAGTCGGATTGAAGAGAACTGGTTGATTATTTTCATAGACATTGACTGTGGATGAGCCAAGTCGGTGGAACATGCTATATCTCGCGCCGTACAAAATTGAAAGTTCGTCGGTAAGTTGCTGATCGGCTTCGATGTAAGCGGCAGATTCAAGCGCGTATTTTCGGTCGAGTTGGCGGAAATTGATTCCGGACTCTTCGCTGTTTGGCTTTATGGTACCCGGATTGAAATCGTAGTACAATCCGTTGACGCCATAGCTTAATTTCAATTTATCGGTTACATAATGTTTGAAATCGTATTTGATGTTGTAATTGCGGATTCCTGAATCGTACAGAAAACCTATAAAATCAAGTTCCAATCCGTAGTAGTAATCGCTGTAAATCACGGAAAGGTTGGAGAAGAGGCGATCTGAAAACAGGTGATTCCATCGCAGATTCAACGTTGAATTTCCGTAGATGTTGGTAAGTGTTCCATCGAAATCGAAAACATCGCGACCGAAATACCCGGAGAGGAAAAGGTTGTTGTCGTCGTCGAGTTTATAATTCAACTTCATGTTGAGGTCGTAGAAGTAAGCCGAGTTATCGTTGTCTGCCAACTTCAAAAATAAATGCGCGTAGGAGGCTCGGCCGCCAACCAGAAACGATCCGCGGTCTTTTACGATTGGACCTTCTGCCAACAGGCGGCTTGATATGAGTCCGATGCCGCCATTCATCGAAAATTGTTTGCTGTTTCCGTCCTTTTGATAAATGTCGAGCACTGACGACGCGCGTCCGCCGAAACGAGGAGGAATTCCGCCTTTATAGAGTTTCAGGTCTTTGATTGCATCCGGATTAAACACTGAGAAAAATCCGAATACGTGTGATGAGTTATAAACGATAGCTTCGTCGAGAAGTACTAAATTCTGATCGGCGCCGCCACCTCGAACATTAAATCCAGACGCGCCTTCACCAACATTTGTCACGCCCGGAAGAAGTAAAATTGACTTTAAGACATCGACTTCACCAAGTACCACCGGCATTCGTTTGATTTCGGCAATTGAAAGTCTGTTGACGCTCATCTCAGGACGGCGGGTGTCGGTTGTATTTTTATCGCTGATAATAACTTCGTCCAGGACTTCACCACCAACGGCCAGCGAAACGTTCAATCGGGTGTTCGCGTTTAAAATTACTTGTCGATTTGCGGTTGCATATCCCAAATAGCTAATTTCGATATCATATTGACCTTCGGGGAGCGTGATCGAGAAAAACCCGTATTCATTGGTTGTTGTTCCGGTTTGAAGCGAGCGAACAACAACGTTGACTCCGATAAGCGTTTCGTTATTGGCGGAATCTGAGACCGTTCCGCTTAAGGTATATTTTTGTTGTGCGAAAGACGATTGGCAGACCAAAGCCAAAAGTAATGTCAGGTATTTTAGAAAATTCATACAGTGATAAAAAGGTAATTAAAGGTAATCAACTTTTAGGATCTAACTCGCAACAGAATCGCTCTTAGGATTTAATTAAGTTTCGTTTAGGGCTGAAAATAAAAAAGTGGCATCGCTGCCACTTTTTGTTATGCTAATTTAACAAGTATCGAGTTGAAGGTTTCACTCGGCCTCATGGCCTTTTCAGTCTTGTCAAAATCAGGTTTGTAGTAGCCGCCAATATCCTGCGATTTACCTTGTGCTGCGATTAGTTCGCTGTTGATTTTTTCTTCGTTTGAAGTCAACTCGCTTGCAATGTCGGTGAATTTTGCTTTTAGTTCGGCGTTCTTATCTTGAGCGGCAAGTGCTTGAGCCCAGTATAAAGCGAGGTAGAAATGTGAGCCTCGGTTATCGATTTGTCCGACTTTTCTAGCCGGAGATTTATCCGTTTCAAGAAACTTTTCCGTGGCTTGGTCTAATGCATCAGCTAAAACAAGTGCTTTATCGTTATTGAGAGTTTGTCCCAGGTGCTCAAGAGAAACGCCAAGCGCGAGGAATTCGCCAAGCGAGTCCCAACGCAGATATCCCTCTTCAATAAACTGGTCGACATGTTTTGGAGCTGATCCGCCCGCGCCGGTTTCGAACAATCCGCCGCCATTCATTAATGGAACGATTGAAAGCATCTTTGCGGAAGTTCCAAGTTCGAGAATAGGGAACAAATCGGTTAGGTAATCGCGAA
Source organism: Flavobacterium sp. (assembly GCA_015234525.1). Lineage (GTDB taxonomy): Bacteria > Bacteroidota > Bacteroidia > Flavobacteriales > Flavobacteriaceae > Flavobacterium. The sequence continues at coordinate 74,808 of JADGMX010000006.1, forward strand.
GTACATTTCCGGTTACTGAAATCGTATCCTGTCCGTCTTTAAGTCGGGTGAGTGTAAAATTGGTTGCGTCAATCGGATTCATAATTTGAATGTCGAGTCCGGCCAAATCGTATTCTTTCAGGTATGTTTCAACTTTTGCGATAAGCTGACGGTCGTGAGCACGTTTGTCGTCAAGCCAGAAAATCGCCGGAGTTTGAGAAAGACGTGCGCGGTTGTAGGCAAGTTTTACCCAGTCGCGGATCGGTCCGTCTTTAACCTGGCTCATTCTAAAAATGTCATCGGTGGAAACTTTTTGTTCCATAATCACATTTCCGTCAGAATCGATTGCTTTTACAACACCATCTGATTCGATTTGGAACGTTTTATCGTGTGATCCGTATTCTTCTGCAGCTTGAGCCATTAGTCCGACATTCGGAACGCTTCCCATGGTTTTAGGGTCGAACGCGCCGTGTTTCTTGCAAAAATCGATGGTTGCTACATAAACACCCGCATAAGTTCGATCCGGGATAAGCGCTTTGGTATCCTGACCTTTTCCTTCGGCATTGTACATTTGACCTGACGTTCTGATCATCGCCGGCATTGAAGCATCGACGATAACATCGGACGGAACGTGTAGGTTGGTGATTCCTTTATCAGAATTTACCATCGCCACAGCTGGGCGTTCCTTGAAAACATCCGCAATTGCGGCTTCAACTTCGCTTTGACGCGGATGACCTTTTATTTTTTCATAAACATCTCCAAGTCCGTTTTTCGTGTTTATGTTTAATTCTTTAAACAGATCGCTGAACTTTTCAAAGACCGGCGCGATGAAAACATCAACTACGGCACCGAAAATAATTGGATCAGAAACTTTCATCATTGTTGCCTTCAGGTGAAGCGATAACAAAACGTTTTTGTTTTTGGCATCAACGATTTCTTTTTCCACGAATTTCTTAAGTTCAGAAACGCTTAGCACTGAGCTGTCAATGATTTCTCCGGCCTGAAGCGGTGCGAAATCACGTAAAAGTTTGGTCGTGCCATCTTCGGATGTAAATTCAATTTTAAATTGTGTGGCATTCCCGATGGTAACTGATTTTTCACTTCCGTAGAAATCACCTTGCGACATGCTTGCGACATGCGTTTTTGAATCAGCCGACCAAGCTCCCATCGAATGCGGGTTCTTTTTTGCGTAGTTCTTAACGGCTTTTGGTGCGCGTCGATCGGAGTTTCCTTCGCGAAGAACCGGATTTACTGCTGATCCCAAAACTTTCGCATATTTTGCGCGAATTGCTTTTTCATCATCAGTTTGTGGATTGTCCGGAAAATTCGGGAGTTTGTAGCCTTGCGACTGAAGTTCGGCGATGGCGTCTTTTAATTGGGGAACCGAAGCTGAAATATTTGGTAATTTGATGATATTAGCTTCAGGCGTAGTGGCAAGTTTGCCAAGTTCGGTTAAGTGGTCGGTAGCGCGTTGCTCTTCGGGAAGAAATTCCGACAGGTTTGCCAGGATTCGGCCGGCAAGAGAAATATCGCGGGTTTCAACCCCGATTTGCGCCGGAGCGGTAAAAGCTTTTACGATTGGCAAAAATGACTGAGTGGCAAGCATCGGAGCTTCATCAGTAATGGTATAGAAAATTTTTGATGTTGACATTATATGTTGTTTGTTGATTTGTAAAAGTGATACAAATATAAGAATCTCATTCGGGTCAAACTCAGTTAAGTCGTCCGAAATCGTTTGAATTATCGAAATCTAAAATTGAGGCGGTCAAAAAAATGAATCTCGTAATTTAGATCGCCAAAAAAAAATCCCGCACTAAAATAGTACGGGACTTTATCAATTTCAAGACAAAATTATCTTCTCTTGTCTTTGATTTTAGCTTTCTTACCGGTAAGCTCTCTGAAGTAGAAAATACGAGCTCTTCTGACAGCACCTTTTTTGTTGATTTCAACTTTTTGCAAAGCAGGCAAGTTAACTGGGAAGATACGCTCAACACCAACTGCACCTGACATTTTTCGGATCGTAAAAGTTTCAGTGTTACCTGAACCTCTTCTTTGGATCACAACGCCTTTAAAAAACTGCGTTCTTGTTTTTTCACCTTCACGGATTTCATAGTACACAGTAATTGTGTCTCCAGCCGCGAATTCAGGGAAATCTTTTCTTGTTACGAATTCGTCCTGAACGAATTTCATCAAATCTGCCATAACGTTAATTATAATGGTTTAAATCAGAGCAACATACACGGATCTCGCCAGAGGTTGGTCTAATGTGGGCGCAAATGTAGTTATTTCTAGTTAATTAAACAATGTAACAATTAAACAATGTAACAATTAAACAATGTAGGTGCCGATTTATCAATTTTCACATTGGTACATTGTTACATTTTCAAATCTTCAAATTTTCAAATTGCTGCATTTCCACATTACTCCAACAAATCCGGCCTTCTATTCTTCGTATGCTCATACGCCATATCCTCGCGCCACTTGTCAATTTTTGCCGCATGGCCGCTGGTTAAAACCTCTGGAACTTTCCATCCTTTATATTCCGCCGGGCGCGTATAAACCGGAGGTGCCAATAAATTGTCCTGAAAACTGTCGGTTAGGGCAGAGGTCTCATCGCTCAAAACACCCGGAATCAATCGGATTAACGCATCTGAAAGCACCAAAGCGCCAAGTTCACCACCGCTCAACACATAATCGCCAATCGAAATTTCCCTGGTTATGAATTGATCACGCACGCGTTGATCGACACCTTTATAATGTCCGCACAATATAATAATGTTCTGCAAAGACGACATCCGGTTGCACATTTGCTGGTTCAATGTCTCGCCATCCGGAGTCATATAAATAACCTCGTCGTAGTCGCGCGCTGCCTTTAATGCCGAAATGCAATCGTCAATCGGCTGAATCGTCATCACCATTCCCGCGCCACCGCCAAACTGATAATCGTCAACGCTCTTTTGCTTATTCTTGGTATAATCGCGAAGGTTGTGAAAATGGACTTCAACAAGGCCTTTGTCAATCGCCCGTTTCATGATCGAAGCCTCAAACGGACTTTTTAATAATTCTGGAAGCACTGTGATAATGTCGATTCGCATAAATAAATTTTGAGCCGCAAAGTTACAATGTTTTTTCAGGAGCTGTTTCCCGCTGTTCGTTGCAATCTTTTTTGTCTGGCTGTAAGCCAGGACAAAAAAGGATTTTCACTGCCATCGGGGCTAGTTTAATGTATCAATGTAACAATGTAACAATGTAACAATGTAACAATTTATCAATTTACCGATGTACGAATGGAACAAAATATCAATACGATCTGGTCACAACTGCATTAAGTAAATGCTACATTTTCATCACGTTGTTACAGTGTCAATGTTTTTATTCCTGTATCGGCGAATTAAAATCGCAATTGTAATCACATATATTACTACAATATTAAGCGGAATAACAATAAATCGTTCGTCTGGAAACAAATACCAAAGCACCAAAATCGATATGGTTCGAAGCAATGCGTGAAATATTCCGACCCAATGATCAATAATCCAACTCATCGGAAGCCACATCAAACCTGTTAATATTCCGACGGTTAATGGTAAAGAAGAATAATTTTCAATAAAAAATGGGATCGCGATCGAATACACTAAAATAGCCTGAGCTGCTGTATAAAAGAAAAGCGTATTAAACGTGTTTTTTGGCTTTGTTTTATCGAGGAAGTTCTCGCCCGTTAGTTTTGAGATACCCATTCCGAGATAAACAATTGAACCTGTTGAGATAAACAATACCCAAACGGTGATTTGATCATTAAAAAGAAGTCCTGAAATGAATGTTGCAAACCAAGCAATCATTCCGGCGATTGGTGTGGCTAAAAGTTTACCTTGTTTAAATTCTGCTTTTTGTACTTCAAGCGGTCTGTCTATAGATTGCATATGTTTTTTGTCCTTCTGTTTTTTCGTTGTCGTTAACATCCGATGCCTGATTTTCGTTTAGGGCTGATGCTGAAAACAATATCCATCGCCGATTTTTGTCATGCGTTTGCATCTGTTGCCTTGCTTTGTAGAACCTTTGCACCTGGTTGTAGTTGCTTTTTCGCCCGATGTTGACGCCGCTTTGGATACAATTCTCGAAACGGTTGTAGGAGGTCTACAAATTTTACACGGCAAAAGTCCCATCTCACCAGCTTTCGGTAACGATAATGCACTGGCTTTATTTTTAACCATGCGGCAATCGGCAGCGTGGTACTTTTCTCCGGATGGCGTTTTATAAACCGTTTGCGCCGAAATTGAAACTGTGAACAATAAAAGAAATAACAGGTGCTTCATTTAATACCGAATGTGAATTCGTAAATTTGCATATAAATTTTAAAACGACAACTATGGAAAACGGAATATACGCCAAATTCAACACCACTAAGGGTTCAATTACAGTCAAGTTAGAGCACGAAAAAACGCCGGGAACGGTCGGCAATTTCGTTGCACTTGCCGAAGGAAATCTTGAAAACAAGGCTAAACCCCAAGGTCAGCCATTTTATAACGGATTAAAATTTCACCGCGTAATCCCAAATTTCATGATTCAGGGAGGTGATCCGCAAGGAACTGGCGCCGGCGGACCAGGCTATAAATTTGACGACGAGTTCCATCCGGATCTTAAACACGACAAACCCGGAATTCTCTCGATGGCGAATTCTGGCCCGGGTTCAAACGGCTCGCAGTTTTTTATTACCCACGTTCCAACAGAATGGCTTGATAATAAACACACCGTATTTGGTCATGTCGTAGATGGTCAGGAAGTTGTTGATGCTATTGCTCAAGGCGACGATTTGACAAGCATCGAAATCATCCGTGAAGGTGACGAAGCCCAAAAATGGAATGCTGTTGAGGCTTTCAGAACTTTTGAAGGATCACGTGCAAAAAGAGAAGCTGCTGAACGCGAAGCTGCCGAAGCGCAAATGGAAAAATTAGCTGCCGGATTTGAAAAGACTGAAAGCGGACTTCGTTATAAATTTATCCAAAAAGGTGACGGTAAAAAAGCTGAAAACAACAAAACGGTTTCAGTTCACTATTCAGGATCACTTGAAAATGGTAAAGTATTCGATTCGTCGTATTCTCGCAAGAAGCCAATCGAATTCCCACTCGGACAAGGAAATGTCATTGAAGGCTGGGATGAAGGAATCGCTTTGTTAAGAGTAGGTGATAAAGCTCGTTTTGTGATCCCATCGCATCTTGGTTACGGGCAACATGGTGCGGGCGGAGTAATTCCACCAAACGCAACACTGATTTTCGACGTTGAACTAATGGACGTTAAATAATAGCAAAAGGCACTCTTAACCGGGTGCCTTTCTTTTTTGGTAACCGAATTTCATACTTTTGCATAAAACCAATTATATGCGCCTTTTACTTTTCGCTTTATTATTTGTTTCGGTGTCGGCCAATGCGCAGTTGCATTGTGGCTACGATTTCACGTCGTATGTAGTGTTGCACGTTCATGAGGAAGGTAAAAGGGAAAACATTTCGGGATTGCAAATCGTTCTGGTCGATCAAAACGGAAACGAAGTCATTAATACGGCAAACCAGTATAGCTGGAATCACAAGGATGAGTCATTGCGTTTTGTTGAGAATTATCGGATTGATGCCGCGGGGAAACGCGCCGCTGAAGATATTGATCAATCGGCGTTGCGATGGTTTTTTCCATATTCAAAAGACACCTATTTATTGTCGGTTACAAACGAATTCCCGGCTGATGAGATGATGGTTAAAATCACCGATCCAAACGGAGTTTATGCTGAGGCAACCCATCAGCTGTATTCATTCAATATGTATATTTTATGCACAACCGATGCTCAAAACAAAGCGATGCAGTTTGGTCGGCGGACCAATAAACCGGTTGATATCATCTTGAAACGCAAAAATTCTTAGGCAATTCGCCATTTGATTCCACATCCCATGCTTGGCTTTTGATCGGGATTGATATTTCGATTGTAAATTACGCCGTCGATCGCATTTCGAAGGTCGCTGCCTGAAAGCGGAATTCCGTTTGCCGGACGCGAATCGTCGAGTTGACCGCGATAAACCAATTTGTCATCTGAATCAAATAAGAAAAAATCCGGTGTACATTCAGCTTTAAGCGTTCGGGCAACATCTTGCGACTCATCGTACAAATACGGAAAATCAAATGAGTGTTTAAACGCGAACTCGCGCATCATTTCCGGTCCGTCTTGCGGATACCGCGACGCATCATTACTACTGATTGCAGCAATTCCCAGGCCTTGGACCCGATAATCGTTGGCAATCATCAGAATCTCGGGTAGCGCATGATGAACAAACGGACAATGATTGCAGATAAACATCAGCAAGGTTCCTTTCCGACCTTTTAGATCGCGAAAAGTGTAATGATCATTCGAGTTCATGTCGCGGAGGTAAAAATCAGGTGCCACCGTGCCCAGATCTGTCATCGATGAAAGTGTATTTGCCATAGTTGTGTTCCAAATTGGAGTACAAGATACAAAAGCAGCCACAAAAAAAATCCGGAAAGTTTTCACAATCCGGACAAAATTTCCTTGCGATAATTTTAAACTTCGGCATTTAAAAAATCGATCAAATCTTTATTTAACCGCTCTTTGTGGGTGAAGAAGAGTCCGTGTGGCGCTCCTTCGTAAATCAGGTATCTGTTATTGAGAACCAACTTGGCGGCTTTTAATGATGAAACCTCGACCGGGACATTTTTATCAGAATCACCGTGAATGAAAAGTGTGGGCACCTGGATCATTCGCATGTCGTCCCGGAAGTCGGTTGTTGAAAATGATTTTAGACATTCAAGGGTTGCACGTGGTGACGCGGCTGCCGCAATGTTGATGTCATTTTGCAAAAATGCGTTACTTACCGGTTTGCTCAGCATTCCGACGCCATAAAATGTTTTTCCGAAATCTTCGAGAAAAGCCATTCGGTCTTCGCGGATGGTTTCGGCGCGTTCGTCAAATTTTTCCTGAGGAACACCATCTTCATTGTCGTCGGTTTTTAGCAAGTATGGAGTGACGGCTGAGATGAAAACTGCTTTTGAAACGCCTTCGCCACCGTGACGACCAAAATATCTGGCAACTTCACCGCCACCCATCGAAAATCCGACAAGTGCAAATTCGGTTAAGCCAAGTTCGTCGACAACTTCTTTAAGATCATCGGCAAGCGTGTCGTAATCGTAGCCGCTCCAAGGTTGTGATGATTTTCCAAATCCACGACGGTCGTAAGTGATGACGCGGAAGTTATTTTTGACAAGCGTTTCGATCTGATATTCCCACATGTCGCCGGAAAGCGGCCAACCGTGCACAAGAACTACGGGTTTGCCTTTGCCATAATCCCGAACGTAGATACTGACATCAGTATCGGTTTCGATATAAAAATCGGATTCAGCCGGTCCTGTAAATTCGTCGTCGTTTTGCGAAGTAAAATCTGGTCTGATTGTGTCCATAAGTTCGTTTTTTTAAATTTACATCAAAGAACGACCACGGAGGCCGGTTTTGTGTTACATAATCATCAATAAATGTTTCAATATCAATTGCTATGGAAGAATCGTCGTATTCGAATTTCGAAAAACTAAACATCCGAACGGGAACAATTGTTTCAGCCGAAATTTTTGCCGAAGCCCGGAATCCCGCGTATAAATTGCAAATCGACTTTGGTAGCGAAATCGGAGTTTTAAAATCGTCTGCGCAAATAACAGCGCGTTACCAGCCGGAAGATTTGCTCGGCCGTCAAATAGTTGCGGTTGTCAATTTCCCTAGAAAGCAGATCGGGAAATTTATGAGTGAATGTCTGGTGCTTGGGGCAGCCGGTGAAAATGGCGATGTTATTTTATTGCAACCCGAGAGGCGAACGAAGAATGGCCAACGGGTTTTGTGATCTAATTAAGCAATGTGGCAAATTGGCAATGTAACAATGTAACAGTGTAGCAATGTGGAAATGTAGCAATGACGAGGGAGATCATGAAACAAGGTGAAAATCAAACATTTTTACAATTCAGTTACTAGCGAATCAGTTTGTGAAGAAGTGGCCGAGCGGAGGTTATCAACCAGGCCTAGCCCGGATGGAAGCGGTTATCCTTTTTTGCCGACGCCTTGCGGAGGTAAAAAAGATAGTAGCGAACAGCCGGATTAGCTCCTAAAAAAAAGCCGAAGATAAACTTCGGCCTTGATTATTTTGGGATTAAATATCGTCGAAATCAATGTTGGTAAAGGTGGACAGCGCGGGCATTGCAAGCGGCGTTTCTTCGGTAAGATACTCTTTTTTGTAATCGCGTTGATGGCGCTCTGAGATGACTTCCTCGCCTTTGTGGTTTAAAACATACGCAGTCATTTCGTTGAAAATGTCTGAAAATGCGGCAAAATCTTCCTTATACAAGTAAATTTTGTGCTTCTTAAAATGAAATGACCCGTCTTCTTCGGTAAATTTTTTACTTTCGGTGATCGTGATGTAATAATCGTCGGCTTTGGTGGCACGCACATCAAAAAAATAAGTTCTTCTTCCAGCACGCAAAACTTTTGAAAAGATCTCTTCTTTTTCTAGCATTTCATTTTCTCTCATATTCATCTTGGTCAATTGTTGATTGATTTTCCAAAAATGAAAAAAAAAGGTTAATAAAACAACTATTCGCTAAATTCTTTTTCGGACAATTGTTTTAGGTAGAGTTCCTTGTAATAGCCTTCGGTGGCTACGAGTTGATCGTGTGATCCTTGTTGTTTTACCTCGCCGTTTTCCAGAATTATGATCTTGTCGGCGTTTTTGGCTGATGACACGCGATGGCTTACAATGATTGTAGTTTTGCCTTTGGTAATTTCGAGCAGGTTTTGGAGTATGGCTTCTTCAGTTTCCGTATCGACCGCCGAAAGCGAATCGTCCAGCAACAGGATTTCGGGGTTTTTAATAATGGCTCTCGCGATGGAAACACGCTGTTTTTGTCCGCCGGAAAGCGTGATTCCGCGTTCGCCCAAAACCGTTTCGTACTGCATTTTAAAATTGACAATGTTCTCGTGAACAACCGCAAGTTTAGCCGCGTTGATTACTTGTTCGTCGGTGGCGTCTTCTTTTCCGAATTTGATGTTGTTTTTTATCGAATCGGAGAATAAAAACGCATCTTGAGGAACGATTCCGATGCTGTCGCGAAGATCGTTGAGGTTGAGGTTTTCGATGGGCTTGTTGTCGATCAGGATGGTGCCGCTTGAAACATCGTACATTCTGGAGATCAGCGACAAAATTGTCGATTTTCCGGAACCGGTTTTTCCGAGAATTGCCAACGTCTCGCCTTGATTGACCGTAAATGAAATGTTGTGAAGCGCCTCAATATTGGTGTCTTGATAGGTATAGCTCACATTGTTAAAGGCGATTTGGCCGCTGATTGGCGTTGGCCCGGGGTTGGTATTTTTAATGTCGGGCTGAATATGTAGAAATTCGTTGATTCGCTTTTGAGAGGCTTCGGCTTCCTGAACCATTGATGATACCCAGCCAAGCGACGCAACAGGCCAGGTCAGCATGTTGACATATAGGATGAATTCGGCTATGGTTCCGATGCTTTGGATTGTTCCCTCGATATACATCATACCGCCGAAATAGATGACAACCAGATTGCTGATGCCGATTAGTGCCATCATCAGCGGGCCAAACAACGATTGAACTTTCGCCAGACTTAAACTTTTTTGTTTGCTCTCGTCAGAGAGATCGACCATGTTTTTCTGATGCTGATCTTCCAGCGAATACGCTTTGATGACGCGAATGCCTGAAAATATCTCCTGTGTAAAACTCGATACTTTTGAAAGATATTGCTGGAAAATTGTGCTGCGTTTATTGATCTCTGAACTCAGTTTAAAAATTGCGTAGGACAAGATCGGCAGCGGAAGCAGCGTGTAAAGCGTAAGCAAAGGCGACACGTTGTACATATATATGATAACGATGGCGAAACGAATTGCGGTATTTATGGTGTACATCACGGCAGGGCCAACATACATTCGCACTTTTCCGACATCTTCACTGATTCGGTTCATTAAGTCGCCCGTGCGGTTTTGCTTGTAAAAGTTTTGCGATAAAACCGTGTAATGCCTAAAAACTTCATTTTTGAGATCGTATTCGATGTGCCGCGACATGACAATCAGGGTTTGACGCATTAAAAACGTGAGAAATCCCGCGATCAACGTGGTTCCGATTATGAGCAGAATGTTGTGAAGAAGCTCAGTTCTGATCAGTGCTGGATCGGCATTTTTGCCCCAATAATCCTCGATTGCCCGAAATGAATCGCTGATAAGTTTGGGTGTGAAGAGCGAAAATATCTGAGCTGCAATCGTTGTAATGATTCCGATTAGGAAACTATACTTGTATTTAACGAAATATTTATTTAAATATTGAAGTTCCTTCATTGTGAGGCTAACTACGGGGAAAATATTAAGTTTGACGCAAATTTTTAACAAAAACACTAAATGACTTCTTGTCAGAAATTTATGTATTTGCGAATAAAACCTTAATTAATTGTTGAATATTGAATAAAATCCTAATTTTGCAGTGGCTGATTTGATAAAGCCGCAACTTTAAACTACACTTCATGATTACTGAAATCACTCCCGCTAACGAACTTTACAAAATCGATCCGGTATTCGGACAAGTATCTTTCGACAACCATGAGCAGATCGTTTTCTGCAATGACAAAGATACAGGATTAAAAGCGATTATAGGAATTCATAACACAGTTTTAGGACCTGCTTTAGGCGGAACCCGAATGTGGAAATACAGCAACGAATGGGAAGCTTTGAACGACGTTTTGCGCTTATCACGTGGAATGACATACAAATCTGCCGTAACAGGACTAAACCTTGGTGGAGGTAAAGCAGTTATCATTGGTGATGCTAAAACTGACAAGACGCCGGAGATGATGACTAAATTTGGTCAGTTCATCGAATCGTTGAGCGGAAAATATATCACTGCTGAAGATGTTGGAACAACTACTGCCGACATGGACATTGTAAGAGATGCAACAAAATATGTAACCGGTATTTCTGAAAGCAGAGGTGGATCCGGAAATCCGTCGCCTGTAACAGGATATGGTGTTTACATGGGAATGAAAGCGGCTGCAAAGCACAAATTCGGAACCGATAAATTAGAAGGCAAAAAAATCCTTGTTCAAGGTATCGGTCACGTAGGAGAAACACTTGTTAGCTACCTAACTAAAGAAGGAGCGATTGTTCAAATCACTGATATCAACCAAGCTCGTCTTGAGGAAGTAAGCGCGAAATACGGCGTTCAGATTTTCAACGGCGACGATCTTTACAGTGCTGATGTTGATATTTACGCACCATGTGCACTTGGAGCAACCGTTAACGACGAAACAATCCACAAAATCAAAGCTAAAGTTATTGCCGGTGCTGCAAACAACCAGTTGGCAAACGAAGAAGTTCACGGTCAGATTTTGCGTGAACGCGGAATTCTTTATGCGCCTGATTTCCTGATCAACGCTGGTGGAATCATCAATGTTTACGGTGAGATTGTAAAATACGAACCGGGTGAAGCAATGCGCAGAACTGAAAACATTTACAACACAACGTTGGAAATCATGCAAATGGCAGACGCACAAGGTATCACTACCTACAAAGCGGCACTTGCAGTTGCAGAACAACGCATCGAGACTCGTAGAAAAGAAAACGCGAGATAGAGATCGTCTAAATATTATTCTTATTTTTGCGGGAGCGAAAGATTTCTTTCGCTCCCTTAATTTTTTAAAAAGTTCTTACCCGGTGTTAAACAGAAGACATATCCGTGTTAAAGTGATGCAATCCATTTACGCAATGCATCAAAATGGATCAGACAATATGCAGAAAGAAGAAAAATTTCTTTTCTACAGTATTGAAAATATCCTCGACCTCTATTTGATTATGCTGTCTTCGTTGGTCGAGATTCGGGACAAGGAAGAGGAGTATCTTCAAAAGTCCGCTAAAAAGCACCTTGCAACACCAGCTGAGCGTAATCCAAACAAGAAATTCATCAACAATGCAATTCTTGTTTCCCTTGCAGAGAATTCATCGCTAAGCATCGCCCTCGAAGATCGGAAGATCAACAATTGGCAACAAAATGATGATTATATTTTAATCATGCTGAGTGCTATCCGCGAAAGCGATATTTACAAAGAATACATGTCGACTACCGATACAACTTTCGAACAGGATCGTCAGTTTGTGATTGATATGTTTATGGAACTTATTGCTCCTAACGAAAAATTGTACGAATATCTTGAGGATAACAAACTTACGTGGGTTGATGACATTCCGCTTGTAAATACGCAAATCGTTAAACAACTTCGGTCAATCAAACCGAATTCGCACCAGTCATTTTCAGTTCCGAAATTGTACAAAGACGACGAGGACCGCGATTTTGCCCGCGATCTTTTTCGCAAAACCTTGCTCAATGAAAGCGAACTTGCAAAGGAATACATCGATAAAACTCCGAATTGGGATACCGAACGTATTGCGGAAATCGATACCATCATCTTAAAAATGGCAATTTGCGAATTTTTAAAATTCCCGTCGATTCCTGTAAAAGTGACCATCAACGAATACCTTGAGATTGCGAAGGAATATTCGACGCCAAAAAGCAGTATTTTTATCAACGGAATCTTAGATAATCTTGTAAAAGAATTCACCGCCGCCGAAAAACTAAACAAAATTGGCCGCGGATTAATGTAAAACTTAAAATTTTAATCATGATTAGAAAATTTGTTTGCCTTTTATCAGTAACGACTTTATTTGCAACGACCTCTTGTAAGGATTCGGATGCAATTTCTAAAATTGACGATAATGCGGTGGAAGTAGCACCTGCATCAACTGAATCAGTAATTGCTTCAGATCCGAATATTGCACCGCCGGAAGTATCGCCAACTGAAACTGCCGATGCCTCAGGAGCGATTATGACTTTCGATAAGTCTGAACACGATTTCGGTTCGATCTCAGAAGGTGAAAATGTTACGTACGACTTTGCATTTAAAAATACCGGAAAAAGCGATTTGATCATTACCGATGCCAAAGGTTCATGCGGTTGCACCGTTCCTGAATATCCGAAAGATCCAATCAAACCAGGAGCATCAGGGAAAATTAAAGTGTCTTTCAACTCGTCAGGCCGACCTGGTCAACAACAAAAAACAGTTACCATCACAACCAACACCTCAAAAGGTACCGAACAACTTAACATCAAAGCCAGCGTAAAGCCTAAGGCAAGCGCATAATTTTTAAACTATGGAACAAATACAGCCTTTATTACCGTTTTTATTAATGTTTGTGGTGATCTATTTCTTTATGATCTTGCCACAACAAAAAAGAGCAAAAAAAGAGCGCGCTTTTGAAAGCGGATTGAAAGTTGGCGATAGAATTATTACTAAAAGCGGACTTCACGGTCGGGTTTCTGAACTCGCTGAAGCTACCGTGGTCGTCGAAACCATGTCAGGTAAACTAAAAATGGAGCGTTCTGCTATATCAATGGAATTGAGTTCAAAACTCAATACGCCGGAAGTAAAGAAATAATCCTTTCCATAAAAAATGCCCCCAAATAGTGTCTAACTTTTTGGGGGCATTGCGTTCAGGAGGCTTTTTTTATTTATACTTGTCGTTCAATCCGATTCCTTGTAAAATCATCGGCTTGATTTTTTCCATCCGATCAAGTTTGGTCTGTTCACGTTTCGCACTTTCAAGATGATCGATATACTCACGTTGTTTTCCGGGTGTAAGTGAATTGAAAGCCTTCGAAAACGTAGCGTCTTTGGCAAGTTCGTCGTTTAAGAACAGTGATTCCGGCATCGGCTTTTTAGCGGGCTTAAACGTGAGATTGTTTCTCTCAACTTCGATCGCTTCCTGGATATATTCAAAAATCAGCTTTTCGTGTACAGCAACCGATTCAACCGAATCAAATCGCCATTGTCTCATTACTTTCTCCTGATTTCCATCGGGATTTACGAGCATTTTCTTTGAATCTTTCAGGAACATGCCCTTAAAAAACCAAATCGCAACGTGGTTTTTAAATCCGGCTATGCCCGCGACATTTTTGCCGTTTAATGTAAAGGCAGGCGCACCCCATTTTACGGTTTCACTGAGTTCGGTTTGAGCAAATATCGATTTGATCTTGTCGAACGCTTCAGCCCACTTGTCATTGGTCTTGTCCATTATTTCAGGCCAAAATTCGGTTTAGCGGTTAATTCGGCGATTTTCACGATGACGTCGGTCGCTTTTTGAATGCTTTCAACCGGAACGTACTCGTATTTTCCGTGAAAATTGTGTCCGCCGGCAAAAATATTCGGACAAGGAAGACCTTTATATGACAACTGACAACCGTCGGTTCCACCGCGAATCGCTTTAATTAATGGCTTTACGCCGATTTGATTCATGGCTTCAGCGGCAATGTCAACAATGTGCATAACGGGCTTCACCTTTTCTTTCATGTTGTAATATTGATCGCTTACTTCCGCTATCGCGATATCTTCACCAAATTGCTTAGCAAATTTCTTGTTGATTTTCTTGGTGATATCGTGAATCAGCTGTTTGCGCTCTTTGAATTTCATCGAACTGTGATCGCGGATGATAAGCTCCAAAACGGTTTCTTCGATGCTTCCGTCTAAATGAGTAACGTGAAAGAATCCCTCGTAGCCCTTGGTTTCTTGCGGAATTTCATCCTTTGGCAATTGGTTGATAAAATCGTTTGCAATCAGCATCGAGTTAATCATTTTCCCTTTTGCGTAACCCGGGTGAACGCTTTTTCCTTTAAATGTGATCTTCGCTCCAGCGGCATTGAAATTTTCGTACTCCAACTCGCCAACCTGACTTCCATCCATGGTATAAGCCCATTCGGCGCCAAATTTCTCCACGTCAAATTTATGCGCGCCACGTCCAATTTCCTCATCAGGCGTAAAGCCAACTCTGATCTTTCCGTGTTTAATCTCCGGATTTGCAATCAGATATTCCATTGCCGTCACGATTTCGGTAATTCCTGCTTTGTCATCGGCACCAAGTAGCGTGGTTCCGTCGGTAGTGATTAAAGTTTGTCCTTTATACATCAACAAATCTTTAAAATATGATGGCGAAAGCACAATATTTTGCTCAGCGTTCAAAACTATGTCACTTCCGTCATAATTCGGAATGATCTGCGGATTGACATTGGCACCCGTAAAATCAGGAGTGGTGTCGTAATGTGAAACAAAACCAATCACCGGAACCTGATGGTCGACATTTGATTCAAGGGTAGCCATAACGTACCCGTTTTCATCAATGGTAACATCGGTCATCCCAATCGATTTCAATTCTTCAACCAGCATGTTTGCCAGAACGAGTTGTTTTTTTGTACTTGGAGTTGTCTCTGAATTTGGATCCGATTCGGTGTCGACTTTGACGTAGCTTATAAAGCGATCAATGATATGTTGCATGTGAAATTTAAATTTTCCCAAAGGTACAAAATCAAATTTGTGATGAACCTTCTCTGACAATATTGTTACTTTTGCGCAAACACAATAATATGTACAAACTTCTGATCCGCCCGCTCCTTTTTTGTTTTGATCCTGAGAAAGTTCACTACTTTACCTTTTCGATGATTCGGACCGCATTTAAAATTCCGGGTGTTGCAGCCTTGTCACGGTCACTGTACAAAGTCGAAGACAAACGTCTTGAAAGGGAAGTTTTTGGTTTAAAATTTAAAAATCCGGTCGGACTCGCAGCCGGTTTCGACAAAGACGCCAAATTGTACCGCGAACTGTCAGATTTTGGATTCGGATTCATCGAAATCGGAACATTAACACCAAAGCCACAAGAGGGAAACCCGAAAAAACGACTTTTCCGTTTGCCGGCAGATAACGCGTTGATCAATCGCATGGGATTCAATAACGGCGGCGTGTTTGAAGCTGTGGAACGCCTGAAAAAGAATAAAAATGTATTGATCGGCGGCAATATCGGAAAAAATAAATTGACTGAAAATCAGAATGCATCAGCCGATTACGACATTTGCTTTGATGCGCTTTTTGACCACGTGGATTATTTTGTGGTGAACGTCAGCTCGCCGAACACGCCAAATCTTCGCGCCTTGCAAGAAAAGGAACCGCTGACGCAATTGCTACTATCGCTCCAAAATAAGAACTTGCTAAAAGCGTCGCCAAAACCGATTCTGCTCAAAATCGCCCCGGATCTTACCGATGAACAATTACTTGACATCATCGATATTGTCAATACGACCAAAATCGCCGGAGTGATTGCTACAAATACCACAATTTCACGAGAAGGTCTGATGTCGGAAAATAAAAAGGAAGTTGGCGGACTCTCAGGCAAACCGCTCACGCAGCGTTCAACAGAAATCATCCGATTTCTAACCCAAAAAAGCAACAATTCGTTTCCGGTGATTGGGGTAGGCGGAATCCATTCAGCCGAGGATGCGATCGAAAAGCTTGAAGCCGGAGCAAGTTTGGTGCAACTTTACACCGGATTTATCTATGAAGGACCGGCGCTTGTAAAGCAAATCAACCGTAAAATTTTAAGTAAACTCAGTCAATAACTTCGCTGTCAAAAGACCTAAAAACACCGCAAAAGCAAAACTGATCAGCGTTCCGATCAATACATATTCGGTTAATTTGCGATCGCGCGCCTGAGTCAAATCGCCAAATCTGAATATCGATTTCGCCGCCAGCAAAAAACCGATGGCTTCAAAATGACCAGTCACAATAAAGCAAAACACAAACAATCGCTCTAAAATTCCGATATATTTCCCGGCGTGTTGCAAATCTGAGTCGGCCGAATCATCGCTTGGCGTCCAAATCGAAATAATTGTTTTTACAATAATCGACGTAGGTATGGTCAAAAAGATTATTCCGGTTACTACAATCCAAAATCGGTCGTCGATGACATAATGTGAAAGATCGACCTTATGCCACATAATCGCAATTAAAATTAATGACGCCAGGTGTAGTAACTGGTCAACGATAAACCATCGGCGCTTGGTAAGTGGCGTTTGAAAGTGCAATTTGGTCAGGTCAATCGCAAAATGAATAAGCACTAACAATAACGCATAAGGCCAAAAGTTGTAATCTGAAATCAGCAAATACGCCAGCGCGCCGTGGATAAGCGAATGCCGGTACAAATAAAGACTCAAATGCTTTTTGCGTTCTTTATCGGCAATCCACGAATTTGGCTGCATGATAAAATCGCCCAGTAAATGCGCCAGAAGTAGTTTGATGAATATAATCATGACAATTCTTTTATCCGTTTTCTGAAATATGTTTCCAATTCGATGATCAGGTCGAAGTAGGCTCTTTTGCGACGGCGACTAACAGCAGCTTGATTGATTCCAAGTTTCTGACCGAGTTCCTCCTGAGATAAATCGCCGTACTCAAGCGCCAATAGCACGTATTCAGCCGATTGCGCCAGCCAATGATCCATAATTGATAAGGATAACTTCAGCATGAGGTTAATCTCCCGGTCAAACGCATCCGATCCCGATTCAACCGCGAGATTTATTTTCTGTTTCTTTAAGGTTTCGAATAATTCGCCTGATCTCAAAAACGCCGAACCATTGCTTTGCGACAATGTTTTGCCCACATAAGTTTTATCGCCAAAACCAATGCTCATCCGAACATCAAGCCCCAATTTTCGCATTAACGCTTTGATTTTGATAGCCGAATTCAGCGCATTTTCAGGTTTTACCTCAAGCTGAAATTCATCTCCACGATAGATTTCGAAGGCGCCGCCCAATTCCGATAAAAGTTGCTGAAGATCGTCAAGCCATTTCGGCGGAGCAACCTTACGGGATTTTATGATATCGCCGGTGATTATGCTGGTCATTTCTAGTGATTTACTACAAATATATATAAAATTTTGGTATTACCGTTTTATGTAATATTTTAATTTATTACCATTTTACGTAATATATTTACTTATTACCGATTAAAGGAATATGAAGGGTATCTTTATTTAAAATCCCCGACTTTGCTCCCGAATCAACTTTTGCTATCTTTGACCAATGGCAGAAATCAAAATCATAGAATGTCCGCGCGATGCCATGCAAGGCATCAAAACTTTTATTCCGACTCAAAAGAAAGTAGATTACCTTCAGTCGCTTTTGCGCGTTGGTTTCGACACCATCGACGCCGGAAGCTTCGTTTCTGCAAAGGCAATCCCGCAAATGCAAGATACCGCGGAAGTTTTCGACAAACTTGATCTTTCGAAAACAAATACTAAAATTCTCGCCATCGTTGCCAATACCCAAGGCGCGGAAACGGCATCAACCCACAAGATCATCGATTATTTGGGCTATCCGTTCTCAATTTCTGAGAATTTTCAGATGCGAAATACCCATAAAACCATCGCACAATCGCTCGTAACATTGCAGGAAATCCTCGAAATTGCCGACAAAAGCAACAAAAAGTGCGTTGCCTATCTTTCGATGGGCTTCGGTAATCCGTACGGCGATCCGTGGAACGTGGAAATTGTAGGCGAGTGGACCGAAAAACTCTATTCGATGGGCGTCAAAATCCTGTCGCTTTCTGATACGGTTGGCTCTTCAACGCCGGAAGTCATCGATTACCTCTTCTCGAACTTGATTCCAAAGTATCCCGAAATCGAATTTGGTGCGCATCTTCACACAACGCCCGATAAGTGGTTCGAAAAGGTAGATGCGGCATTTCACGCGGGTTGCAAGCGCTTCGACGGCGCGATTCAAGGATTTGGCGGCTGTCCGATGGCGGCTGATCAGCTTACCGGTAACATGCCAACTGAAAAATTATTGTCGTATTTCACCACACTTAAGGCAGATACCGACATTAATCCGATGAATTTCGAAAGTAGTTATAACGAAGCAATCAAGATTTTTACGAATTATCATTAGGAGCTTTTTCCGGCTGTCCGCTATATCTTTTTAAAAAACCGCGTTTTGCCAAACCCGATCTTTTAAAAAGGATGCCGCTTCCCATCCGGGCTAGGGCAAACCGGTAAATTCAACCTAATTGCAATTATTAAAACCGAAAATATTCAGTATATTTGCTTGCAATTTAACTACAAATTGCAATGACTGCACACAACAATAAAATCGTCGGCGAAGGTCTAACTTACGACGACGTACTTCTGGTTCCCAACTTTTCAGAAGTTTTGCCCCGAGAGGTGAGCATTAAAACCCGATTTTCCCGAAACATAACTTTAAACGTCCCGATCGTATCGGCAGCTATGGATACCGTGACCGAAAGTTCAATGGCAATCGCCATGGCGCAGGAAGGCGGAATCGGCGTGCTCCACAAGAACATGACCATCGATCAACAAGCGGCCGAAGTGCGGAAAGTTAAACGCGCCGAATCGGGTATGATTATCGATCCCGTAACGCTTCCTTTAACCGCTAAAGTCGCCGATGCGAAACAAGCAATGTCCGAATTTGGTATTGGCGGAATCCCGATTGTAGACGATAATCAGATCTTAATGGGAATCGTTACCAACCGCGACCTTCGTTTCGAGAAAAATCACAGTCGTCCGATCTCAGAGGTCATGACAACAGAAAATCTCGTAACTGCGGCTGAGGGAACGTCTCTCGAAGAAGCTGAAGTAATTCTGCAAGGCCACAAGATCGAAAAACTTCCGGTGGTTGATAAAGACCGAAAACTTGTCGGTCTCATAACTTTCCGGGATATTACAAAACTCACCCAAAAGCCAATCGCAAATAAGGATTCTTTCGGCCGACTCCGTGTTGCTGCCGCTATCGGCGTTACAGGTGATGCGCTTGAGAGAGCTGCGGCTTTGGTTCTTGCAAATGTGGATGCAATCATTATCGATACGGCTCACGGACATACACGCGGTGTCGTTGAAACACTCAAAAAAGTAAAAGCAAAATTCCCTGATCTTGACGTCATCGTTGGAAATATTGCCACGGCTGAAGCGGCAAAATATCTGGTCGAGCACGGTGCCGACGGCGTAAAAGTCGGAATTGGTCCGGGTTCAATTTGTACAACTCGCGTTGTTGCCGGAGTTGGTTTTCCGCAATTCTCTGCCGTTTTGGAAGTTGCTGCCGCCATTAAAGGCTCAGGTGTCCCTGTTATCGCTGACGGTGGAATCAGATATACCGGCGACATTCCAAAGGCGATCGCTGCAGGAGCTGATTGTGTGATGCTCGGTTCGTTGCTCGCAGGAACAAAGGAATCGCCCGGCGAAACCATCATTTTTGAAGGCAGAAAGTTTAAATCTTACCGCGGAATGGGTTCTGTTGAAGCGATGCAGGAAGGATCAAAAGACCGTTATTTCCAGGATGTTGAAGACGATGTGAAAAAATTGGTTCCTGAAGGAATCGTTGGACGCGTGCCGTACAAAGGTGAACTCAACGAGAGCATGCAACAATTCATCGGCGGACTAAGAGCCGGAATGGGTTATTGCGGTTCAAAAGACATCCCAACATTGCAAGACACCGGACGATTTGTTCGCATCACAGCAAGCGGAATCAACGAAAGTCATCCTCATAATGTGACCATCACCAAGGAGGCGCCAAACTATTCAAGATAATTATTCGGCAAAAAAGGCGTTAAGTAAACGCTTATTGCCAACCACCCATAAAATGTCGTGCTTTTGAAGGATCAATGTCGACTCCGGATTAAGCACGCGTTTTCTGTTTCGCTCAATTCCAACCACTAAACCTCGGGTTTTCTCGCGGATTTGCGACGCTTTTATGCTTTTTCCAATAAATTCCTCGTTGATCAATTCGACTTGTTTCAAAACAAGATCAGCATCTTTCACCTTTTCAGGAATGTCAATCTCATGCTGATTGAGATAATCGCCAAATTGCTGAACTTGTTTGTCGGTTCCGATGACGCAAATTTCATCACCCGGGAATAAACGCTCGTTACCACTCGGAATATTAATCGTAATCTCACCGCGTTTGATAAAGGCGATGTTGATTCCCATTTCCTCGCGGATTTGCAACTCGGATAACGCTTTACCCGCCAAATTTGATTCGCGCGCAATGGTAAACGTAGTCATGTGACCATCCCATGGCGTAAGGTCATGTCGGCTACGTGTTGCTGAAGCCAAATCTCTTGCATTGAGATTCTTGATAAAATGACTTTCGATCTTGTAGTATAAATTTGTCAATCTTTTCGGGAAAGCGATGTACGCTGCAATCACCAGAACAAGAGCGATCAGTGCAATTAGCGACGAGAAAAAGGTGTTGAGCAGAAATCCGAGATAAACGATGGTGAGTAGTATTCGGATCGTGACAATTACGATCAACGGTCCGCGGTAACGGCGTTCGCGCATGACGTTTCCAACTTCTTTGACGGCAACCCGACGCAGCGAAAGAGCCCAAAGAAACGGCGAAAGAAGGACAAAGGTAATCACCGCTGCAATCGCATTTCCAAATTTCGAATCTTCAACCAGCGGCAAAATATAGGTGGACGATAATAAAATTACTGCGATGATAACCACCGAATGAATGACGATCTGTAGCAAATTTGCACGAAGAATAATCTGCCAATTGCTAACCGATTTGATGGCTTCAGTGTTGGTGCTATATTTTGAAATGCTTCGCACCCAACGTTCCGGCAATGCTTTTTCAAGCCTTTCGGAAAACGGCGTTGAATATTTAATCAAAAATGGAGTTGTAAATGTTGTAATCGCCGAAACTGCAACAACAATGGGATAGAGGAAGGCACTTGTCACGTTTAACGTCATCCCGAGTGTAGCAATAATAAACGAAAATTCGCCGATTTGCGCCAGACTCATTCCCGTTTGCACCGATTGTTTCAGCGGTTGACCGGATAAAAGTGCGCCTAAGGTTGAGCTGATCGCTTTTCCGAAGATTGTCAGTAGCGTGATAATGGCGACCGGAAGTGAGTATTCGACTAGTGTTTCGAGGTTTATCAGCATTCCGACTGATACAAAGAACACCGCCCCAAAAAGGTCTTTTACAGGTTTAATCAAGTGTTCGATGCGCTCGGCTTGTGTGGTTTCAGCAATGATCGAACCCATGATAAATGCGCCCAGAGCTGGAGAAAATCCGGCGTTTGCAGCAAGAATCACCATCATCAGACAAAGCGAAATCGATACGATCAAAAGCGTTTCTTCGGTGAAAAGGTTCTTGGCCATTCGCAACAGCGTCGGAATAAAAAAGATTCCACCCAAAAACCAAAGTGTCAAAAAGAACAGGAGTTTTAAAACGGATTGGATGAGCTCGACCCCTGAAAACTGCTGACTTACCGCGATTGTCGAGAGAAGTACCATCAGTAAAATCGCGACAATATCTTCGACAATCAGAGCTCCAAACACGATTCCGGCAAACTTTTGTGTTTTTACGCCGAGTTCATCAAATGCCCGAAGAATGATGGTTGTGGACGACATTGAAAGGATCGCGCCCAAAAAGATGCTGTCCATTTGCCGCCAACCCATCCATTGGCCGACATAATAACCGACGACAATCATAAAAAAGATTTGTGTGATTGCCGTAATTGAGGCCGTTCCGCCAACTTTCATCAGCTTTTTAAAACTGAATTCGAGTCCGAGGCTGAACAACAAAAATATCACGCCAATCTCCGCCCAGACTTCAACACTTTCCTTGTCAGTTACCGACGGGAAAAAGTCGAAGTTGCTTCCAGCCAGAAAACCGGCGATCAGGTAACCAAGAACGAGTGGTTGCTTAATTTTCTTAAATAGTAAAACAGCAACTGCCGCTGTCATCAAGATAAGACCAAGGTCGCTGATAAGCGGGTATAAGTGATGAGAAGTTTCACTTGCGGCATCTGCCACTGCTGATACTGTTTCGTCGAGCATTTATTGTCTTTAATTGTTTTTGTGGCTGATAAAAGTAATCTTATATTCCGATGAAATTTGATGGCGTAATGGCCAAAAGTTCGGTTTTGATCTGGTCTGAGACGTCCAGGGTTGCAATAAACTCGTGAATTGAATCGCGGTCGATTTTTTTATTGGTACGTGTCAAACCTTTTAGCGCTTCGTATGGATTTGGGTAGCGTTCACGTCGAAGAATGGTTTGGATCGCTTCAGCAACAACGGCCCAGTTATTTTCAAGATCGTCGGCAAGTTTGCTTTCGTTGAGCAAAAGTTTGTCAAGTCCTTTCAGCGTTGCTTCAAAACCAATAAGCGTGTGGCCGATTGGAACTCCGATGTTTCTCAGAACAGTGCTGTCGGTCAAATCGCGTTGCAGACGTGAGAGCGGCAACTTTGCCGAAAGATGTTCAAAAATGGCATTCGCGATGCCGAGATTTCCTTCTGAATTTTCAAAATCAATCGGGTTTACTTTATGCGGCATTGCCGATGATCCGATTTCGCCTTCTTTGATTTTTTGTTTGAAATAATCCATCGAGACATACGTCCAGATATCCCGATCAAGGTCGATTATGATGGTGTTGATTCTTTTCAGCGCATCGAAAAATGCGGCGATATGATCGTAGTGTTCAATTTGAGTAGTCGGGAAGGAGTGATGAAGTCCGAGTATGTTTTCGACAAAATCAGTTCCAAATCGCTTCCAGTCCGTATTTGGATATGCCACATGATGTGCGTTGAAATTTCCGGTCGCGCCACCAAACTTTGCGGCAAACGGAATGTTGAAAAGCAAACGCATTTGTTCTTCGAGTCGCTCGACAAAAACTGCGATCTCTTTCCCGAGTCGGGTTGGCGATGCCGGCTGCCCGTGCGTACGTGCGAGCATTGGAACATCTTTCCACGATTTTGAAAGTTCTTTTAGTTTGGAAACCAGTTCGATAAGCTTCTTTACATAAACATCTTCGAAAGCTTCTTTTAGCGACAGCGGAATCGCCGTGTTATTCACATCCTGAGACGTTAAGCCGAAGTGAATGAATTCGCGGTACTCTGAAAGACCAATTTTCTCGAAAGCATCTTTGATAAAATACTCGACGGCTTTAACATCGTGATTTGTTACCTTTTCGGTGTTTTTGATGGTTTGAGCATCTTCAGCAGTGAAATCGGTGTATAATTTCCGAAGTTGCTCTGCGGTGTCTTTCGGAATATTCTCAAGCTGCGGCAACGACATGTTACAAAGTGCAATAAAATATTCAATTTCGACGCGGACGCGATATTTAATCAGCGCTTCTTCTGAGAAAAATTTTGATAGTGAAATGGTCTTGCTGCGGTATCTTCCATCAATTGGCGATACGGCATTTAGCTCGGTTAGATTATACATTTGTTGGTTTTTGCTGCTTTCAGCAAATATAATTCTCTCGCTTCAAAAATGAAAGGAAAAACACCATTAAGAAACCCGTTGCACGATGATTATTGGTTGTGTCTTAGCCCTGATGGGAGCGGCATCCTTGCCCTGGTTTTTGGTGCAATCTGACCAAAACGTACTTGGGCAAGATACAGCGGACAGCAGGAAATAGCTTCTCATAATTCGGCTAAGCCATATTCATCAGCTTTTCGTAGACCATCTTCATTCCTTTGGAGGCGATTTCGGGGATGATTTGAAGCGGATTCGTGAGGCCGGAGATTTGCGCGGGATTTGGGTCGATGTAGAAAACCGGAACCGACGGATCTGCGAAATGCATCAGGCCGGCCGCGGGATAAACCTGCAGCGATGTGCCGATGACGATGACAAAATCAGCTTTTGAAACCATGTCGGCTGCAAAAGGCAATTCAGGAACTTCCTCGCCAAACCAGACGATATGAGGTCGGAGTTGATGGCCGTTCTGATCTTTCTGCCCGAGTGTAAGATCAGTTTGCCAATCCATAATCTCATCTGGATTTGCCGTGCTGCGAACCTTTAGCAACTCGCCGTGCAAATGGATAACCCGGGTGCTGCCGGCCTTTTCGTGAAGATTATCGACATTTTGAGTGATGACGGTAACGTTGAAGTGCGCTTCGAGTTCGGCAATGAGTTGATGCGCCGCATTGGGCGCGACAGTCAGTAGTTGCTTGCGGCGCTGGTTGTAAAAATCAAGTACCAGCTCGGGATTTTGGGCAAAACCTTCCGGCGATGCGACTTCCATAATATCGTGATCTTCCCAAAGTCCGCCCGAATCGCGAAACGTATTAATTCCGCTTTCGGCACTAACGCCGGCGCCAGAGAGAATGACCAAGTGCTTTTTCATAAAAATAAAGCTACGCATAAATGCCTATTTTTGCAAAAAATACTTTGATGACCGATCTAAATTACCTTGAATATTTAGAAAATTTTTTGACTGAAAACCGAAAGTCCAAGTTTTTGAAAGTCTTGGGAAACAGGACAAATCACTTTACCGTAGCGATTGAAGATGTGTTTCAAATGCATAACACAAGCGCAGTTATGCGAAGCTGTGAAGTTTTTGGAATTCAGCAACTTAACGTAGTTGAAGAGAAGTATGGCAAGAAGATAGACAAGGAGATTGCGATGGGTGCGCAGAAGTGGGTCGACATCAATCGGTTTGATACCATTTCCGGTTGCGTAAGTGATTTAAAATCGAAAGGTTATCGGATTATCGCGACCACGCCTCATGAGAATGATTGTTTGCTGGAGGACTTTGACATTTCGACACCGGCGGCACTGTTTTTTGGAACGGAGCGCAATGGGTTGTCGGAAGAAGTTTTAAAAGAAGCCGATGGATTTTTAAAGATTCCGATGGTTGGATTTACCGAGAGTTTGAATATTTCGGTATCGGCTGCGATCATTATTCAGAATTTGATGAGCAGGCTTCGCGGCTCGGAAATCGATTGGCAATTGACAGAAGACGAAATTTTAGAGAAACGTCTTGATTGGGCGCGGAATTCGATAAAAGACATCAAGCGGATTGAAGCGCGGTATTTCGGGGAAAATTAGAGCAGACCTTCAGAGATCACTTTGATTGCAAATTCGATGGTGGTTTTGGTGTTGGTTTTGGCCAGAATATTTTTGCGATGCGTGTTAACGGTATGGGTGCTGATAAAAAGTTTTTTGGCGATCGCTGCTGATTGCTCTCCTTTCAGAATCAGTTTGATGATTTCGGTTTCGCGTTTTGTGAAGAGTTGGTGCCCGGTTGGGTATGCTTTTTCGACATCGACATCGTAAAATGAAGGTTCGCCATCCATACCGATAAAAGAGAGAACCGAAGTGTTGCTTTTCTTCAAATGAGTGATGTTGGTGTGAACCACAAGTGTCATCAGAACATTGTTGTCGTCGTCATACTGAACCGTAATTGCTTGTTGCAAGATTCGGATGTATTCGCCGGCGCTGTTTAAAATCCGATAATCATACCGGATCTTATATTTTGGTATTTGTTCGTTTTTAAGCGTGGCAAAGAAATTACCGACTTCTTTTTCGTTGTTGAGAAAAACACCCTGATCGTCGGGATGGATTTTACTTAGGATAAATTCCATTGTCGCTTCTTCGGGTTTATAACCAAGAACATTTGTAATCGCGGGACTGACGTATTTAAACCTTGCATTTGAAATATCGACGAGCATGAAGTAAAAATCGCCGATATGAAAAAACTCTAATAATTTTTTTTGGAATTCAATTTCAAGTTCGATGTCTTGAATATTGCCTGTGGAGGTGATATTTTCCCAAACTTTCCGGGTTTCAGTAAACAATTTAATCGCCATATTTTCGCCACTCTGCATTATTGTTAGTTGATGCAAAATAGCAAAAAAAAGGATCGATTAACAAAATTTTAAGATTTTCGTCGACGATTTTACAGCGTGAAGCGAAAGAGAGTAGAGTATGAGGAAATCTTATTTTTTCAAGATTTTGTATTCTTCGTAGCATTCGCTGATTGCATCCATGATTTGGAGATCGTTTGCGGTTTTCACGAATGATTCGGAGTAGTTGCAGCGTGCCAGAATTTCGGCAATTTCATTTTTTGTGACGCCGAGCAATACTGCGATGGTTTCGCGGTCAAACTTTGATTCGAGAAGGTTTCGGACAGTGTCGTCTTTTTTCATCTCTTTGAGGCGCCGGAGTTCACGCGGTTTTTTTCCGAAGATGTTGTAAAGCATATCGGTTGGATTGAATATCGAGCCTAGAACACGGCCGAAAGCTCCTGGAGAATATTCGCCTGCTTCGTAACCATGAGTTAATCCGGAGATCGAGTAGCGGTAATTTTCGCGGGTTGGAATTAATTTGGCGTCGACCTCAAGATATCCCGTAAGATTATATGGTCTAATGACAACTTCCTGAAGGGCGATTGCCTTTTCAGTGATTTTAATGGTTGACGTCCCTGATTTGATCCAGTCGTTTGTAACCCGTACCCGAATTGATACAAATCCCAATAATGAAAAATGTAGGGTATCGTTTACTGATGCGACGATCTCAAAACGACCTTTATCATCTGAGGTTGTACCGCGAACTTTATTAATGTTGATGACATTTACGTTTCCAACAGGGCGTTGATTGTTGTCATTTAATATGATTCCGGTAACTGTTTCAGTTGGTTTATTTTCTTGCGCAGATGCGACGGATGAAAGCAGTAGTAAAAAGAAAACTACAAAATATCTCATATGTGTTTTTGATTGGCTAAATGTAATCAATGACATGATGATATTTTGTAGTCTCAGTATAATTATAAGAATATTAACAGATGTTAGCCTTTTCTCGGGCGACGACCTCTTGGCGCATCGCTAAAGCTTTCCGATCTGCGAGGTGTTCTTTCGGGCGAACCTTCGCGTCTTGGTGATGCTGATCTGCGTGGCGAACTTTCAGAGAAACCGCCTTCACGTGGTTGAAATCCACCGCGAGAACCTCTGTCGGAAGAGAAGCCGCCTTCACGACGTGGAGCTCCGCTTTTGAATCCACCGCCAGAACTTCTTCCGCCGCCGAAACCACCCGAGTTTCTACCGTTGTGATCGCGTCTTCCGCCACCGTCGTTTTTCGAAATCTCAACATTGATTCGACGTCCTTCGAGTTGAATATTGTTCAGAACTTCCATAACGCGGTCTGAATGTTCAGCATCGGTATTAAAGAAAGAGAAACCTTCTTTTACATCAACTTTATAAACATCGTCGCGACCAAGATCAAGTGTTTCTTTAAGGAAATCTTTAAGTGACATCCAATCAAAGTTATCACGTGAACCTATATTTACAAAGTAACGAACCGCATTTGAATTTCCGCCTTGGAAACCACCTTCGCGATCGTCGCGTCTTTCGCCAGCCGATTGTGTCGACAAATCACGTGTCTTTTTGTAATAGCTAAGAAAACGATTAAATTCGACTGAAACCATTTTCTTGATAAGTTCTTCTTTCGAAAGATCTTCAAGAACATTGTTGATTGCCGGAAGATAATTGTCAATTTCGTGATCAACCTCAGTGTCCTTGATTTTTGTAGCAAGGTGAAGGAGTTGGATCTCGCAGATTTCGATTCCGCTTGGCAATGTTTTCTCTTCAAACTTTTGTTTGATGATTCTTTCGATTGCTGAAATTTTGCGGATTTCACTTTTGGTGATAATTACGATAGATGTACCTAATTTACCGGCACGACCAGTACGGCCTGAACGGTGGTTGTAGGTTTCAATCTCGTCAGGCAGCTGATAGTTAACTACGTGCGTTACGTTGTCAACGTCGATTCCACGTGCGGCAACATCGGTTGCAACAAGCATTTGAATCTGGCGGCCACGGAACGATTTCATAACAGAATCACGTTGTGCCTGCGACAAATCGCCGTGAAGCGCTGCAGCATTGTAACCATCTTCGATCAATTTTTCAGCAACTTGTTGCGTATCGCGTTTTGTACGACAAAAAACAACAGAGAAAATATCCGGGTTAGCATCGGCGATACGTTTTAGGGCTTCGTATCTATCGCGTGCATTTACCAGGTAGAATTCGTGAGAAACAGTTGCTGATCCCGAGTTTTTGGTACCAACGGTAATTTCTAACGGCTCATGCATGAATTGTTTTGCGATACGTGCCACTTCTTGCGGCATTGTAGCAGAAAACAACCATGTGCTTTTCTCGTCCGGAGATGTTGAAAGAATGTTTACGATGTCTTCATAGAAGCCCATGTTCAACATTTCATCCGCCTCATCAAGGACGCAATAATCGATTTGCGAGATATTGACCAAACCTCTGTTGATCATGTCCTGCATACGACCAGGTGTTGCCACGATGATTTGTGCACCGCGCTTAATGTCACGAGCTTGCTCGGTAATGCTTGCGCCACCGTAAACCGCAACCACATTAAGGCTGCGCTCGTATTTTGAGTAGTTCTTGATTTCGTTTGTAATTTGCAAACAAAGCTCACGAGTTGGAGATAAAATTAATGCTTGTGTATTCTTATTGCCGGCATCAATCTTCTGAATCAGTGGAAAACCAAAAGCTGCCGTTTTCCCTGTCCCTGTCTGAGCCAACGCAACCATATCTGTGTCTTTTTCCAATAATAGGGGAATCGCTTTCTCCTGTACCTCCGTCGGACTTTCAAATCCAAGATCTAAAATCGCCTTCAGTAACGACTCACTCAATCCTAATTGTTCAAATTTATTCATATAGTATTTTAAATATTTTGCAAAAGTAGTGCATAAAAGTCATATAAACTAATGCAAAAGCAGGTATTAAAATTATATTATAAATTGAGAATCAATAAGTTACTTCCGAAGATGCGCCACGAGCTGCTTGACGGCACGGCTGCGATGGCTGTCTTTGGCCTTTTCAGTAGCTGAAATTTGCGCAAAAGTTAGTGTTGAACCATCCGGAATAAATACCGAATCGTAACCGAAACCTTCTGATCCTAAACGTTTTTTGGTAATTGTGCCGTTGACTTTCCCTGTAAACAAATGTTGTTCACCACCAAGATTCAACGCAATAACGGTTTTGAAATTAGCGGCGCGGTTTTCAGTCTGCGCCAACTTTTCCAGCAGTTTATTAATGTTGTCGTCGTTGTTTTTATGATCGCCGGCGTAGCGCGCTGAGTAAACTCCGGGTTCGCCATTTAGCACGTCGACTTCAAGTCCACTGTCATCTGCAAAACAATCGTAGCCGTATTTTTGGGTGATGTAATTTGCCTTTTCGATCGCGTTTCCTTCAATAGTATCGGCAGGTTCAGGGATTTCTTCATGACATCCGATATCTTCCAAACTCAGCATTTGAATTGAATCCGGAAGCAACAGTTTGATTTCCCGAATCTTATTAGCATTGTTTGAAGCAAATACAATTTTCATTTTATGGGTTTTCAACAAATTTATGGAATAAATCCAATTGCAATCGGGCGAAACCTGCAAACCTCTGAAAAAAAAATGTTGCGATTAGTTGTCTAAGTAGTTGAAGTAAAGTAAATTAGATTGAAATAAAAAATAGTGATTATGAAATTAAAATTATCTTTTCTGCTGATGTTTCTGAGTTTATCTCAATTATTCGGTCAGGCTCCGGTTATCTCAGGTGATACGATGATGTGTCCTTATACAAACGGAACTGCTTCTGTTGTGGGCAGTCAGACTTACGATTCGTATCAATGGTATTTTAAATATTGGTTTTTGAGTGATGAATTTCAGCCAATTGAAGGCGCTACAAATTCGGCGTTTACTTATGATTGGATGACTTATGATCAGGCGGTATTTAAAGTTGAAGTCACTTTAGGCGGTCAAACGTATACGTCGAACGAAATTCAGATTGACAGTTATAATTGGGTTCCGATGAGCGTAAGTTTTGAACTCGCGCCAAATTTGTCGATCAATCCTGAAAACGGAAATGTGATGTTGTGTGATGGTACAAGCGTGGAGCTTCAGCTTTCATCGCCGTTTACCGAAAATATAAATTGGTTTAAGGACGGAGTGTTGATTCCGGATGAGACTTCGACGACGTTGATTGTCAGTGAACCCGGAGTTTACCATGTTTCGGCGGCACCGGAAATGTGTCCGGATAATACAGCCTCCAATGCTTCGACACCCGTGATCGTTGAAAGTGATTCAGGATGTCAGCTTAATGTGAACCAGCCAAACAAAATGCTGATTTCAGTTTATCCGAATCCCGCGAATGATCTCGTTTATATTAAATCCGATTTTGGCGATATTGAATCGGTTGTAATTTACAGCATGACCGGTCAGCAAATGTTGCGTCGTGTTGGTCACGGAAATTTAACTGAAATTTCGATCGCAGATCTTGCAAGCGGAATTTACATATTGGAAACCTTGAGTGCGGAAACTATCCGGCGTACAAAACTCGTCAGGCAATAAGCTGAAGCGAAACGTACAACTTATAATTGTGAAAAGCCGACGTGCGAATTCCCGTCTTCGATCAATCCGTGGGTTACCTGAAGGCTTGCACCTTTTAAAACTTCGAGTGATTTTTGACGGATCACATGTTCGTTACGGGCAAAATCGTCTTCGAGCAAACCTTCAAGACTGGTCATGATTTGTACAAAAGTGACATCGTTTTCATCAAGGTTGGCAATGTTGCGATGACCTGCAAATTTTTCCTGCTCAGAAGTTATTGCGACAAGTTTGGCATTGTCGGCTTCAAATTCGGCTATTACTTTCTTGAGGTAGTCGTGGATGGCACGTTCATCTGAATCTATTTCGACGATTCCGAGATTCTTATTAATTTTAAATTCGCAGAAGGCGACCATAGTTTTTTAGTTTAAAGTTATATACCATTTGGGTGTTTGCAATATGTCCAGTATTTCAGGATTACTTCGACCATTTCTTTCATTTGGGAGTAGTTGGTTCCTTTCTTAAAAAATCCCTGAACGGGAACTTGCTCGTAAGCTTGCAGAACTTCGGTTTTGATAGCGTTAGTTGAGAAAAAGATAAACGGAATACACCTCATTCGCAGTCCCGGAGTTTGATCGATCAGTTGTTTGAATTGGAGTCCGTTTTTGCCCGGCATATTAAGGTCTGATAAAATCAGAAAAACATTTTCTTTGGTTTCGTGCAGATAATCGTATGCTGATGTGACCTCCGTAAACCATTCGATTCGGTTGGTAAAGCCCAGATCGCGGACGATAGATTCAAAAATTTCTTTGTCATCGTAATCGTCTTCGACAATGACAATCGGGCCCGGCTTTGACATAGACGTCTGATTTTGTTTACTTCTTCTATAAATTTAAACAAAAATCATAACGGTCTATAAATTAATTTAATAACCGTACATAAACGTGCTTAATGTTTTTATTATCCGAGATTCGTTCGTCGATTTCGAGGATGTCGGTGAGCGACTTGAGCATTGGTGTGAGTTTGGCAAAACCGTAGTTTCGAGGGTCGAATTCGGGTTTCTTGCGGACGATCAGATTTCCGACGTCGCCCAGAAACGCCCAGCCGCTTTCATCTGCAATATCGTCGATGGTGGTTTCGATCAGATCGATTGTCGGATCGTCTATTTTAATGTTTTGCTTTTCGACGACTTTCTTGATATCCGGTGTGGATTGATTGGCCTTGATGGTTTTCTTTTTCTTTGTCGAGCCTTCAAGGACTTCGATGAAAATAAACCGGTCGCAGGCTGCGATGAGTGAACCCGGCGTCTTTTTTTCGCCGATGCCGATGACTTTCATGCCGCTTTCGCGAAGTCGGATGGCGAGTCGGGTGAAATCACTGTCGCTTGAAACGATGCAGAAACCGTCGACTTTACCCGTATAGAGCAAATCCATGGCGTCGATAATCAGCGCTGAATCGGATGAGTTTTTACCGATCGTATAACTATATTGCTGAACCGGAGTGATGGCGTGCTCAAGCAAGACATTTTTCCAGCCGTTTGCGTTTGGCCTTGTCCAATCGGCGTAGATACGTTTGGTGGTCGGTGTTCCGAATTTGGCAATTTCTTCCATCATTCCTTTGATGTTGCTATAGGGAACATTATCGGCGTCGATAAGGACGGCTAATTTGAGTTCTTTATTATCGGGCATTTTGATTTCGATTTTAACAAAGATACCAAGGATTTTCATAGGATTGGTGGCTTTTTTAGCCCCGATCGTAGCGGCATCCTTTTTTTAGGCAAAGTCAGATTTGATTTTAGCAGAATATTCCTGCCTAAAAAAAGATACAGCGTAGTGCGGGAAAAGGCTCCTAAAATAAAACCGCGAGGAGCGACTGAAATAAGTTATAATGTGTTATTTTTGCGCGGAAAATAAGCGTAGCACGCATTTTAAAAGGACATGGTAAAAGATTTATTCGAAAGAATACAGAGCAATAAAGGCCCTTTGGGCAAGTGGGCATCTCAGGCTGAAGGATATTACGTATTTCCAAAACTTGAAGGTGAGCTATCTAACCGGATGCAATTTCACGGAAAAGAGATCATTAACTGGAGCATCAACGATTATTTAGGATTGGCAAATCATCCTGAAGTTCGCAAGGCGGATTCAGAAGCGGCGCAAATGTATGGTGCGGCGTATCCGATGGGCGCCAGAATGATGTCGGGGCACACGAGCTATCACGAGCAATTGGAGCGCGAGCTTGCTGAGTTTGTGATGAAGGAGTCGGCTTATCTTTTAAATTTTGGGTATCAGGGAATGGTGTCGATCATTGACGCTTTGGTAACTAAAAACGACATTATCGTATATGATGTTGATTCGCATGCGTGTATCATTGATGGTGTTCGTCTTCATATGGGCAAGCGTTTTACCTACAAGCACAACGACATTGAGAGCATGGAAAAAAACCTTGGTCGCGCTACGAAAATGGCGCAGGAGACCGGAGGTGGAATCCTGTTTATCACTGAAGGTGTTTTTGGAATGCGCGGACAGCAAGGGAAATTGCGTGAGATCGTCGAGTTGAAGAAGAAATACAACTTCCGACTTTTGGTTGATGATGCGCACGGATTTGGTACTTTGGGTAAAACCGGAGCCGGAGCGGGCGAGGAGCAAGGCGTTCAGGATCAAATCGACGTTTATTTTTCGACTTTTGCAAAATCGATGGCAAATATCGGAGCGTTTGTAGCTGCCGATAAAGAAATCATCGATTATTTGAAATACAATCTTCGTTCGCAAATGTTTGCCAAGGCGTTGCCAATGATCCAGACAATCGGGTCGTTGAAAAGACTTGAGTTGTTGCGAACCATGCCTGAATTGAAAGACAAACTTTGGGAGAATGTGAATGCGTTGCAAAACGGACTTCGTGAGCGCGGATTCAACATTGGCGATACCAACACCTGTGTAACTCCGGTTTATCTTGAAGGTAGCGTTCCAACGGCGATGATGCTGATTAACGACCTTAGAGAAAATTATAACATCTTCTTGTCGATTGTGATCTATCCGGTAATTCCGAAAGGCATAATTTTATTGAGAATGATTCCAACGGCGAGTCACACGATGCAGGACATTGACGAAACATTGCTTGCTTTTGAAGCGATTCGCGAAAAACTTGAAAACGGAACTTACGAAAAGTTAGCGCAACTTCACACGGTTGACGTAAGTGAAGAAAAATAGTTATAGATAAATAAATGAATTGAAACCGCCTTTTTTTGAGGCGGTTTTTTAATTTTATAAAAAATGGAAAAGATGAGATTGATGTTTCTATTGTTGTTTACACTGGCGTTTACAGCTTGCAAACAAGAGCAAAAGCAGGTTGTTGAGGAATCGGAGTTCGAGATTCCGCCAGCGCTGCAAACGGTCCACGAGTGTTTTGTGATGATTCGGAATAACGATACCATCGCGATGAGCCTGGTGCATCAAGGCGATGAAGTTGGCGGCGATCTGATTTACAAACTTTTCGAGAAAGATCAGAATTCAGGAACGCTTTCCGGCCGATTCCTTGGCGATACGCTGATTGCGGATTACACGTTTGAGTCGGAGGGAACAAGTTCGATTCGCGAGGCAATTTTCCTGCGAAAAGGTAGTGCGCTCATTCAGGGTTTTGGCGAAATGAAGGCTAAAAACGGAATGGAAATCTTTAAAGACTACCGAAAAGTTCGTTTTGATGGCAATATCGCCTTGATGAAAACCGAATGCAATTAAATATTTTTTATAAAAGTACAACGGCGTTTGTGAATGATCGGATCGAAATTTTTCCAGAGATTATGAATCGCATGATTCTCTTCTAGTTCCGGTGTCCGGATGCAAGTTTGGATGTTTTTCTCTTTAAAAGTTCGGTAATATTCATCGAAAATTATGGCTGTAACACCTTTGTTTTGATATTCGGGATCAACGCCGATCAGGTAGAAAATAACGTCTTTACTGTGTTTTTTCGCGTGAAGCAGATCAAGGAAACCGAATGGGAATAAACGGCCTTTTGTCTTTTTTAATGCGTCCGAGAACGAAGGCATAACGATGCTGAATGCGATGAGTTTGCCATCTTTATCTTCGACGAATTTAATGTATTCGGGATTGATAAAGTTGATGTACTTTTTCTTGAAAAATTCTTTCTGTCGTTCGGAAATGGCAACGAATGAGGATAAATTCGCGTAGCTTGTATTAAATAAGTCGAACATTTCCGCCACGCGCGGCATGATGTCTTTTGTCTTTGTGAAGTTAACCCCACGAAGGTGATATCGGCGTTTGATCAGTTCGACGGCTTTTTCGAAATATACCGGTTTCACATTTTCGAACGGGAAGATGCTCTCGATGTATTGTTTTTCTTTAACATAGCCAAGTTGCTGAAGATGTTCCACATAATACGGATGATTGTACCACGTGATCATGGTTCCGATTTGATCGAAGCCTTCGGTAAGCACGCCAACTTTATCCAAGTTTGAAAAGCCCATCGGACCTTCAGCATGTTCGAGATTGTTTTTGCGACCGAGTTCGTATACTTTTTCCAGGAGTGCTTTGGTAACCTCAATGTCGTCGATAACGTCAAACCAGCCAAAGCGAACCTTGCTTTTCCCCTGGGATTTCACTTCGTCCCAATTGATTATTGCGGCAATTCGTCCCACTTGTTTCTGACCCCGATAAGCAATATAGAAATAAGCTTCAGCCGATTCGAAAACCGGATTGGTCTTTTTGTTGAAACTTTCTACTTCGTCAGAAATAATTGGTGGAACCCAATATGGATTGTCCTGATATATTTTGAACGGAAATTTAACGAATTCGCGAATTTCCGATTTGCTTTTGCATTCTTTGATGGTTATCATTCCGGTAC
Organism: Flavobacterium sp.; assembly: GCA_015234525.1. Classification (GTDB taxonomy): domain Bacteria; phylum Bacteroidota; class Bacteroidia; order Flavobacteriales; family Flavobacteriaceae; genus Flavobacterium. The sequence goes on from JADGMX010000006.1 coordinate 110,700, forward strand.
AGCTTCAACGTCTACTTCATCGCGACGTTTCTTTTTGTTCTTTTTCTTGTCTTTTTTGCCTTCTTTGTCGCCGTCTTTAGCTTCGGTTGGAACGCGGAGGTAAACTTCTTCGTAGTTGTCATCGAATCGCCAGGAAAGACCGATTCCGCCGTTTAAGATCGAAGGTGTGTCTTTGATGTTTTTTCCGATTGATGCATCAACTTGTATGTTCTCTTTAATCAGGAAAGCAGCGCCAAGCCTAAAAATGTTATCCGAATAAAAGTCGTCTTTGTAACCCTGACTTTCTATAAAGCCGGACCAACGCGGATTGAAACCTCTTGTTAACGTTGCAACATAACCAAATCCCATAAAGCTGGTTGCGAGTTTGTCGCCGATAATATTGGTTACAAAAACCCATTTTCCAAATTGATTCTGAGTGATTACCATTAGTTTCGGACTTAACGGCGCTTCCTGGCCATTAATGTAGGGCGAGTCGAAAAGATTGATGTTTGCACCAGCGTAAACTCCGACTGCCGGAATCAATTCGCGCCATTTAAACGAGTGATTTGCTTTCCAGCTGTATAAATTTGGCTTTGGATCGTAGTTTTTATTTGGATCATAAACCAGATATTTCGCACCTATATTTAACTGACGAAAACCGTTTTGATTGATGCTTGTCCGAGCTGTTTCATATTTATCGGTCATGTAATTGAGTTCGAGGATCAATTCGAGCTGTTCGAAAAAAGCGCCGTAACGAACCATAAGATCGCTGCCGTAACCAAATGACTCGGTGTTGATTTCGTCATACTTTTGATCTTGAGCGTAAAAGCCCAATTCGGCTTGAATTACAGTCTTCCCAACTGAGAACGCCGCCATGGATTCGCCCGGGCGATTGGAATTGATGACATCAGTAAATTGCGCCTGCGACGCGGCTGAGAACAGAATAGCAAATAGGAGGGAAATGCGGTTTATTTGGAGCATAGATTCGGCTTTTGACGTGATCCAAATGTAAGATTTATTATTTATTTATGAATGCTCATAGGCGGTTTCATATGTCAAATTATTATTTTTGGCAAAATTTAACTACATGGAAACAGCATCTTTTACAGGATTTGTAAAAGTCATCATTTACATTATCTTGTTTTATTACATAGCCAAATTCGTGATGCGATTGCTGCTTCCTTTTCTATTAAAAAAAGCAGTTCAGAAAGCTGCTGAGAATATGCAGAATCAAGCCGCTCAGCGAAATTATCAGCAGCAAGTCAACAATCAGCCTAATCAGGGCGCAAATCCGCGGTCGAGCAAAAAAGTGGGCGAGTATGTCGACTTCGAGGAAATAGAATAAAATAGCAGCAGTCGCCAAACAGCCGCTTTTATTTTTTACTTTTACAGACAATTGAAAACTGTTTTTCACGTCTGCTTATGAAAATTCTCAACAAGCTTTATCCCCATTTAGCTGCATTTGCCGGTTTTGTCTTAATCTCAATCATTTACTTTTATCCGGTGCTTCAGGGCAAGCAGATTTTCCAGTCGGATATCGCGCAGTACATCGGGATGGCGAAAGAACAAAACGACTTTCGCGCCGCCGAAAATGCAGAACCTTTCTGGACAAATTCGTCCTTTATAGGGATGCCCACCTACCAGCTAGGTGCGAATTACCCGCATGATTATATCGGAAAATTAGACAACCTGATTCGGTTCTTACCGCGTCCGGCCGATTATCTTTTTCTATATTTTATCGGGTTTTATGCCTTGTTGCTTGTGCTTAAAGTGAAGCCGCTCAAAGCTTTTTTTGGCGCGTTGGCTTTCGGGTTATCAACGTATATGATCATCATCCTTGGTGTCGGGCATAATGCAAAAGCTCATGCAATCGGTTACATGCCACTTGTGGTTGCCGGAGTTTTGCTGGTTTTTCAGCGGCGATATATTCTGGGCGGAATCACCACAATGCTTGCTGCGGCGTTGGAAATCAATGCCAATCACTTTCAAATGACGTATTATTTGTTGATTCTGTTGATTGCAATCTCAGTCTACTACATTTATAAGTACATCAAACAAAAAGAGTACAAGACGATCGGCTATTCGATTGGCGTTTTTGCGGGTGCGGGATTGCTCGCCATTGGAGCAAATGCCGCTAACTTGATGGCGACGGCCGAGTATACTGATTTTAGTATTCGCGGGAAAAGTGAATTAACAGTCAATCCGGATGGCTCGCCAAATACGACCACCTCGTCGATGGACTACGAGTATATAACTGAATACAGCTACGGAATTGCAGAAAGCTTGAATTTGATTGCACCGAGATTGTTTGGTGGATCAAACGTCGAGTCTGTGGGGCGCGAAAGTGAGAGCTATCAAGCTTTGATAAATATGGGCGCAAATGACGATCAGGCGCTCGGATTTGTATCTCAACTTCCGACATATTGGGGCGATCAACCCATAGTTGCGGCTCCGGCTTATATTGGCGCGGTTGTTTTTTTTCTTGCAATTCTGGCTTTATTTATTGATAAGCGAAAAATCAAATATGCATTTTTAGCCGGCGCGATAGTATCACTGATGCTATCATGGGGAAAGAATTTTCCAATCCTAACCGACTTCTTTATTCATTATGTACCACTTTACGATAAATTCCGTGCGGTGTCATCGATACAAGTCGTGCTCGAATTATGCATGCCGGTGTTGGCAATCATGGGTTTACAATCGTATTTTTTAAGAGAAAAGGACGATCAGTGGAAAGCGCTTTGGAAAACCTCGGCGATCACTTTGGGACTTGTGGTTTTGTTATTGGTTTTCAAAAGTAGTTTCTCGTTTACTTCGCCCGGCGATTTGAGATTCCAGGAAATGGGTCCGGATTTTCTCGACGCATTGATCGCAGACCGGAAAAGTCTTTATTCAGCAGATCTCTTGAGATCCGGATTTTTGATTGCACTTTCCGCAGTAGTTTTATGGTTGTATATCCAAAAGCGAGTGGCGCAAAATACGGCAGTAATCATCGTGGGGCTAATCATGGTTCTCGATCTTTATTTTGTGGATCAACGTTATGTGAAAGCAAATGACAACACTTTTATCAGCAAACGCGAAATTGATCAGCCATTTAAGGCAACTGAAGCTGATGAAGTTATTTTAAATGATTCAAGCGACTTCAGAGTCTATGAAATTCAGGGCCGCTTGCAGGCAAGAACATCGTACTTCCACAAATCGGTTGGCGGATATAGCGCAGTTAGACCACGGCGAGTCGATCAACTTTTCCAGTATCAAATCGAAAACAATTTGAACACCATAATCGGAACCATCGATACCACCACAATTAGTATCACGCAACGAAATCCGGTGCTGAACGCGCTGAACGTAAAATATGTAATCCTAGCTACAAATCAAGGTCAGGATATTCCAATTTTGAATCCGCATGCCAATGGAAGTGCATGGTTTGTAAGCGAAATTAAAACTGTGGCTTCCGCCGATGAAGAAATTGCTGAATTCGGCAAAATTGATTCAGAAGTTACAGCTATCGTCAACCAAAAGGAATTTGGAAATCAACTGAAAGCAAAATCATTTACAGTTGATTCTAGCGCCACCATTGATGTAATTGAGCACAAACCAAATTACATTAAATATCAGACTAAAAACTTACAACATGGATTCGCTGTATTTTCTGAGGCTTATTATGGCAACGGATGGATCGCTTATATCGACGGCAAAGAAGTACCACACATTCGCGTTGATTACGTCTTACGCGGAATGGAAATACCGGCCGGAAAGCACGTAGTTGAGTTTAAATTTGAACCGCAAGTCGTAAAAACGGGCGGAATGATCATGTTGTTGAGTTCGATCCTAATGTTGATACTTATTGGAGGCGGAATCTATTATTGGAACAAAAAACGCAAATCGGAGGTTTCGTGAAAAAGGTACTGATCATCGCATATTATTGGCCGCCGGCAGGTGGACCGGGCGTACAGCGATGGCTGAAATTTGCCAAGTATCTTCCTGAATTCGGAATCCAACCAATTGTTTACGTTCCCGAAAATCCGTCGTATCCGATTATTGACAACGATCTCGATTCGAATCTTCCAAAAGAAGTGATTGTAATCAAGCAACCTATTTTCGAACCCTACAAAATCGCATCATTGTTTGGAGGCAAAAAAGTTGCTAAAATCAGCAGCGGAATTGTTCCAGACCAGAAAAAACAAACTCCGTTCGAGGCGCTTTCATTATGGATTCGTGGAAATATTTTTATTCCCGATGCGCGAGTTTTATGGGTAAAGCCGTCGGTTCGATTTTTGGAAAATTATATTCAGGAGAATAATATTGAGACTATAATTACAACCGGGCCACCACATTCGCTGCATTTAATCGGACTAACTTTGAAGCGAAAATTGCCATTGCGATGGATTGCAGATTTTCGCGATCCATGGACAACGATTGGATATCATCAATCGTTGAAACTATCAGCGTCGGCGGCAAAAAAGCACAGTCATTTGGAATCGGAGGTTCTAACAAATGCTGATGATATCATCGTGACAAGCATTACTACAAAAAGCGATTTTTCAAAGATTACACATAAACCAATCGAGGTTATAACGAACGGTTTTGACCAGTACGCTCCGCAAGTTGAACGCGACGAAAAGTTTTCAATAGCTCATATCGGATCATTGCTTTCCAAGCGAAATCCGGAAGTTTTATGGAAAGTTTTGCATGAACTTATCATTGAGAATTCGGATTTTAAACGCGACTTCGAGCTGAAATTGCTTGGTGCGGTGAGTAGGGAAGTGCTGGATTCTATTTACAAATTTAAGCTGGCTGACCACGTAACAAACCATGGTTATGTTTCGCATCAGGAAGCATTAAAGCATCAGGTTTCATCGCAGGTGTTGCTATTGATCGAAATTAATTCGGAGGACACAAAAAGCATAATTCCAGGAAAATTATTTGAGTATTTGGCGGCCAAACGACCGATTTTGGGAATAGGTCCGAACGGAGCCGACTTCGCACAAATTTTAAAAGATACCCATGCGGGAAGCTTTGTCACTTATTACGAAAAGGACAAACTTAAGTCGGCGATTGCAGATTTATATCAGAAATATAATGATGGAACCAATGAGGTCGAATCGGTTGATATCGATAAATACACTCGGCGGAATCTTACCAAATCATTGGCTAAATTGATTGAAAATCCGTCGCCATGGGAATCGTAGTTAATCAGTCGATCAGAAACACGGTTATCACCTATATCGGATTTGCGATTGGGGCGGCGAATACACTTTTTATGTACCCTATTTTTCTGGGGAAAACCTATTATGGACTCACCGCATTTTTACTTTCATCGGCCAACATTTTAATGCCGTTGATGGCTTTTGGGGTTCACAATACGTTGGTTAAATTCTATTCGGACTACAAAACCGAACATGAAAAATCGGCTTTTCTAACCTTTGTTTTGTTATTGCCGTTATTGCTTATTTTGCCGATTGCAGTGTTCGGCTTCTTGTTTTACGACCGAATCGCGCACTTATTGTCACGAGAAAACCCGATTATCTTCGAATACGTTTGGCTGATTCCGGTTATCGGACTTTGCATGGGCTATTTCGAAATATTTTATGCCTGGGTTAAAGTACACATGAAATCGGTTGTTGGGAATTTTGTCAAAGAAGTACTTCTGCGAATACTCATCACCATATTTCTGATGTTGGTCTATTATGATGTTTTAACGCCGATCGGATTTGTGTATTCGACGGTCGGAATTTATGCGGCAACGGCACTTATAATGATGGTCTTAGCCTTTAGAATCCGAATGCCAAAATTCAACTTTGACTTTCCGCAAAATCGTTCTCATGTGATGCTTTATTCGGTCTTTATCATTTTTTCCGGGAGTGTGGCGGTATTGCTTTTGGATGTCGATAAATTCATGCTCGGACAATATATAAAAATCGAAAACGTAGCCTATTATTCGGTTGCGATCTTCATTGCCACAGTCGTTTCGGTTCCGAGTCGCGCGATGCATCAGATCACCTATCCGATAACTGCAAAATTGATGAGCGAAAATAAGCACGATGAGCTTAATACCTTGTACAAACAGACGTCGATCAGTTTACAGATTGTTGGCGGATATGTGTTACTTGGAATTTTAGTCAATATCCAATCAATTTATGAGTTGCTGAAACCGGAGTATCGAGGTGGAATTTTCGTTGTTTTTGTGATAGGAATTTCCAAATATTTCGATTTGATCCTTGGTAACAACAATGCGATTATTTTCAATTCGAAGTATTACAAAATGGTACTGATTCTCGGATTGTTATTGGCCGGAGCTGCCGTTTGGCTGAATCATCTGTTGATTCCGATTTACATGATCGACGGTGCGGCTGTAGCGACATTGATTGCCATTACACTTTACTCGCTTGCCAAATTAATGTTTGTTGTCACTAAGATGAAGCTGTTTCCGTTTACTCAGAAAACGATGCACTGTTTGTTGATCTCGTTACTGACTTTTGCGTTGTTCTATTATTGGGATTTCAATTTTCATCCATTGGTGAATATTGTTTTGAAATCGGTGTTGATGAGTATTTTCTATGCGTATCTGAACTACATTTTTAAAATTTCAGCAGAGGTTAATCGGGTGATTGATTCCGTATTGGCGATTCCACCCAAGCCCTAGCCCGGATCGAAGCGGTATCCTTTTTGCGGCCGACAGGCAAAAAAAGATATAGCAAAGAGCCGGATCAAGCTCCTGAAAAAAAAGAAAAACCCGCCTTACAAAATTGCAGACGGGCTTTTCAAACCAAACAAACAAACCAAACCAAAAACCAACTTATGAAAGTCAATTTGACTTGATTTTTTTGTTTCAATTCTTGTGCCAAATTCAGTTACAATCGGCTTTGAACGTGTAATTTATGATTTCAAAAAAGTTTTTGTAATCCGATTCACGTTAACTTATAATTTGTCCTTCAAATATTTCCCAGTCACCGAATTTTTATTGGCTACAATTTCCTCAGGTGTTCCGATTGCCAAAATTTGACCGCCATTTTCGCCACCTTCCGGACCGAGGTCGATAATGTGGTCGGCGCATTTGATCAGATCGAGATTGTGTTCGATGACAATTATCGAGTGACCCTTGTCGATCAACGCATCGAACGACGCCAAAAGTTTGTTGATATCGTGAAAGTGAAGTCCGGTTGTTGGTTCGTCAAAAACAAAAAGCGCTTTGTCCTTAAGCGTACCTTTTACCAGGAATGACGCGAGTTTAATACGTTGAGCCTCGCCACCGGAAAGCGTCGATGACGACTGTCCGAGTTGCACATATCCCAAACCGACATCTTGCAGAGGTTGTAATTTTTGCACCAGTTTGGTCTGATTTGCCTCGCTGAAAAATGCCAATGCCTGATCGATGGTCATCGTTAAGACATCGTCGATATTTTTGCCGTTGAACGTGACATCGAGAATCTCCTTTTTAAATCGCTTGCCGTTGCAAATATCACATTGAAGCTGAACATCGGCCATGAAAACCATTTCCACGTTGATAGTTCCTTCGCCCTTGCAATTTTCGCATCGACCACCTTCGACATTAAACGAAAAATGTTTGGGAAGATAGCCGCGGTTTTTGGCGAGTTTTTCCTTTGAAAAGAGATCCCGGATGTCGTCGTATGCTTTGATGTATGTCACCGGATTTGATCGTGAACTTCGGCCGATCGGATTTTGATCGACATATTCGATGTGGCGGATTTTGTGATAATGACCGCGCATTTCGGTGAATTGACCCGCTTTTTCGCCAACACCGTCGAGTTGTTTCTGCATTGCCGGAAATAGGATTTTCTTGACGAGTGTACTTTTACCGCTACCTGAAACTCCGGTGATCACGGTCAATGATTCGAGTGGAAAACGAACATCAACATTTTGCAGGTTGTTTTCGCGCGCGCCGAGAATTTCGATGTAAGCCGGACTTTTGCGACGAACACGCGGCGTTTTGATTTCGAGTTTTCCGTTAAGATATTTGGCGGTCAGAGAATCGGCTTTCAGTATTTCGTCAAAAGTTCCTTGTGCGACCAATTTTCCACCGAAAGTTCCCGCTTCAGGTCCGATGTCGATGATCATATCGGCAGCCTTCATGATGTCTTCGTCGTGCTCAACCACGATAACCGTGTTTCCGAGGTCGCGAAGTGAAAGCAGAACCCGGATCAGCTTTTCGGTATCTTTTGGATGGAGTCCGATGCTTGGCTCATCGAGAATGTACATTGACCCGACAAGGCTGCTTCCGAGTGATGTGGCAAGATTGATGCGCTGCGATTCGCCGCCTGAAAGCGTAGCCGAATTTCGGTTGAGTGTGAGATAATCCAGACCAACTTCCGAAAGGAATGACAGTCTGTTGTTGATTTCAAGCAGTAATCGTTTGGCTACAACAGCGTCGTGAGTGGAAAGCTCCAGCCCGGCGAAGAACTTTCGAAGTTTTACAATCTGAAGATCAACAAGGTCTGAAATAGTCTTGCCGCCAATTTTTATATTGTTTGCTTCCGGCCTTAATCGTTTGCCTTTGCAGAGATGACATTTTGTTTTACCGCGGTATCTTGAAAGCATGACTCGGTTTTGTATTTTGTAGTTTTTGGCTTCCAGTTCGGCGAAGAAGTCGTTCAGGCCCGTAAAATATTGATTTCCGGTCCAGATTAAATCTTTTTGTTCGTCAGAAAGTTCGAAATAAGGCTTGTGAATCGGAAAGTCAAATTTGTAGGCGTTGTTGACTAATAAGTCACGATAGGTTCCCATGCTTTCGCCGCGCCAAGGATAAATCGCGTTTTGGAAAACTGAAAGCGATGTATTTGGGACTACCAGTTCGGCATCGATCCCGATAACATTTCCGAAACCGCCGCAAACCGGACAAGCGCCATATGGATTATTGAAGCTGAACAGGTGAACATTTGGTTCGAGAAAGGTGATGCCGTCGAGTTCAAAATTCCCGCTGTATGAAATTCGGTTGTTGGTTTCAACTTCCTGAAGATAACAGATGCCTTTTCCTTCGTAGAACGCGGCTTGAACTGCATCGGCCAATCGGTTATAGAATTCTTCTTCGTGTTTGACAACAACGCGATCGATAATCAGCAAAACATCTTTATTGTCGAGTGAATGGGCGTCGAGTTCATCAAGCCGAATGGTTTCGTTATCGACCAATATTCGGGCAAATCCTTGCTGGAGAAGAACTTTAAGCTTGTCCTCGAGCGCACGGCCTTCTTCGAGGTGAATAGGCGAGAGGAGAAGCCACCGGCTATCTTCGGGAAAAGATTCGACGTCTTTGATCACATCCGACACCGTATCTTTTTTAACCTCACGGCCTGAAACCGGAGAAAAGGTGCGGCCCACACGTGCATAAAGCAGTTTGAGATAATCGTATATTTCTGTTGAAGTTCCAACAGTCGATCGGGCGTTGGTTGTATTTACTTTTTGTTCGATGGCGATTGCCGGTGCGATGCCGCGGATATATTCAACTTTTGGTTTGTCCAAACGGCCTAAAAACTGGCGTGCATAGGACGACAAACTCTCAACATATCTGCGTTGACCTTCGGCGTAAAGCGTATCGAACGCCAAACTCGATTTGCCCGAGCCTGACAATCCCGTTATAACGACGAATTTGTTACGCGGAATCGCAACATCAATATTGCGAAGGTTATGTATTTGTGCACCTTTTATTATTATATGCTTTTTTGGCTCAAGGTTTGCGAGGTCGATATTCATTTAGAGAAGGTTTACTGCAAAGATAATCATTCACTTATTTTAAAAATTGCCGTTTAACAGTCAATTAGCGTACTGGAGGCGAATATCGTTTTTGGCATTTATTACTTTTTTAATGTTAATCTTTTATTATAATTTGCAATTGACCTAAATATTCATTTACATTTGGTCAATAAACACTTAAAAACATCTGCCTATTCAATAGCACTACTTTTTTTCTCGTATAACTCCAAGGATTAAAAAGGTATTACTATGGCTAATGTTCAAACTCCCGATGCTTTACTGGTAAAGAGCTATGTTGCAGGTGATGAAAATGCTTTGGCGACATTGATCAGTAGACATCAATCGAAAATTTATGGTTTTATATATTCGAAAATTTCCGATCGGGACATTTCGGATGATATTTTTCAAGACACCTTTATTAAAGTCATCAAAACTTTAAAATCGAATTCCTATAACGAGGAAGGAAAGTTTCTTCCGTGGGTAATGCGCATTGCGCACAACCTGATTGTCGATCATTTCCGTCGAAATAAGAAAATGCCGATGTATCGTGAAACTGAAGAATTCTCGATATTTTCAATTATGTCTGATAATGCGCCAAATATCGAAAGTCAAATCATCACTTCACAAGTTGAAAGCGATTTGAAAAAATTGATCGAAGAACTCCCGACCGATCAGCGCGAAGTATTGGTGATGAGAATGTATCAGGATCTGAGTTTTAAAGAAATTTCGGAACTTACCGGTGTCAGTATCAATACGGCATTAGGCCGAATGAGATACGCCTTGATGAACCTTCGGAAAGTGATCGATAAACACAATATAATTTTAACTAATTAAACAATAAGGAGCGGTTTGATTGCGTTGTATTGTAAATCAATATCAATATGGCAAAAATCTACTTTAAGCATTCAAAACCCTCCAAGAAAATGTCGCCTAAAAAAGAAACGATCAACTTTTTGCTCAGCTATTCAAAAGCGCTTCAGGTATTTAAGTCAAGGTCGTTGACATTTGAGTGTGTTGCGAATTAAATCAAATCCCGGTAGTTATCCTATCGGGGTTTTTTTTATCTGAATTCTTTCCGACCAATCGCGCTGGTGATGATGTCGTTCTTCGGATCCCGACCTCGGGCAGGCGAATATTGTCTTGCATACCAAATAATCTGAAGATGTAACAGATTCCACTTCTCACGCGGAAAAATCTTTTTTGCGTCGGCTTCAGTTTGCTTGACACTTTTTCCCGAGGATAGATTCCAACGATACAGCATCCGGTGAATATGAGTATCAACCGGGAACGCCGGAACGCCAAAAGCTTGCGACATCACAACGCTTGCCGTTTTATGACCAACCGCCGGCAGCGATTCCAACGCTTCAAAACTTTGCGGAACCTGTCCGTCGTATTTCTCGATTAAAATCTGCGACAGTCCGTAAATTCCCTTCGATTTCATCGGAGAAAGTCCGCAAGGCCGAATAATATCCTGAATTTCTTCAATCGATAATTTCACCATATCATACGGATTATCAGCTTTCGCAAATAAAAGCGGCGTAATTTGATTCACCCGGATATCCGTACACTGCGCCGAAAGCAGAACCGCGATCAACAACGTGTACGGATCCGAATGATCAAGCGGAATCGGTACTTCGGGATACAATCGGTCTAACGTCTCCATGATAAAAGCGGCGCGTTCTTTCTTGGTCATTTTTTACTAAATTTACGTTTCACAAAGATACTATGGATACATTACAAAAAGGCGATAAGGCTCCCGCGTTTTTAGCGGTCGATCAAGACGGAAACACGCACAAATTATCGGATTATGCCGGTAAAAAGTTGGTTGTTTTCTTTTATCCAAAAGCCAGCACTCCGGGTTGTACCGCCGAAGCATGCGATTTGCGGGATAATTTTGAGCGGTTTAAATCAGAGAATTACGCACTTTTAGGTGTTAGCGCCGATAGTCAGAAAGCGCAGTCAAAATTTCGCGAAAGGCACTCGCTTCCGTTTCCGCTTCTTGCCGATGAAGACCGATCTGTCATCAATGCGTTCGGTGTTTGGGGACCTAAAAAGTTTATGGGGCGTGTTTTTGACGGCATCCATCGCACCACGTTCATTATCGACGAAAATGGCATTATCGAAGAAGTAATTTCAGATGTGAAAACAAAAGCTCACGCAGCTCAAATCCTGAAAAGCAATTAGTTTCCAAGGCTAACGAGAAAGATTATGGCGTGACCACAAGGGTCGGGTCTTCGGCTATATCTCCCGCGCACGGGAGGATGCCGCCTCAACCCCTCACGCCTTCGTAGTTGAATGTTTATTGCCTGTTTTCCTCCAACACTTTTGCCGGATCATATCCAAACAGCCGGTCTTTCTTGATCAAATCTGCGATTCCCTTTGGAAGCATTCCTTCCCAACCGGGTTTTCCTTTGCTGATCATTTTTAAAACTTCCCTCGAGAAAACCTCAAGTGTTGAAGGATCAAAAACATCAATATCGATCACTTTTCCGTTGAATTTAAAGAATTTGTAAAGTTCTTTCATTCTCGGGTGGACTTTAAGATTCTCGGAGTTGATCACTTGTCCGTCTTCATCAAGCATCGGATAAAGGAATACTTTCAAATCGCGATAAAACAGTTTTCCAAAAGCTTCGAGGATTCCACCACTTAAGTGTCTGTAATATTTTTCATCGAAAATATCGACCAGGTTGTTAACGCCCATCGCCAATCCCATTCTGGCTTTGGTATAATTTGAGAAGTACTCAACCACTTTATAATACTCCTGAAAGTTTGAAATCATTACGGTTTGACCAAGCGAACAAAGAAGTTCCGCCCGATCCATGAAATCGCGCTCATCGATCTCACCGTCCGACCGGAGGTTTGACAACGTAATTTCAAAAATTACCAATGTCTTCGATTCGTCAACTTTGCTTTCTTCCAAAAACATCTTTAACGATTTCTCATACATATCCATATTGACCTTGGTCACCGGCCTGAAGCTGCCACGAAGTGCAAGAATATTCTTTTTGTAGAGAATCGACGCAGGCAAGATGTTGTTTCCATCCGGATTGAACATCACTGCATCGGTCATTCCATTTTTAACCAATTGCAAACTCATCAATCGGTTGTCGACGTTTTCAAATCGGGGTCCCGAAAAATTGATGGTGTCAACTTCCAACTGATCTTTATCGAGATGATCGTATAGATATCGAAGTAATTTCTTCGGATCGGTATATTTGTAGTAAGCGCCATAAATAAGGTTTACGCCAAGAATCCCGAGTGTTTCCTGCTGAAGTTTGGCATCGGTTTCCTTAAATCTGATGTGCAGGATAATCTCGTTGTAATCCTCGTCGGGTTCAAGTTGATAGCGAATTCCAACCCAACCGTGACCTTTGAATTGCTTGGCAAAATCGATGGTCGCCACGGTATTGGCATAACTGAAAAACAACTTATTCGGATGTTTGTCACGTCTCAAACGTTGTTCGATCAGTGCAACTTCATGTCCGAGCATTTTTTTAAGTCGACTTTCGGTAACATATCGTCCGTCGCTTTCTACGCCATAGATCGCATCGCTAAAATCCTTATCGTAAGCCGACATCGCTTTTGCAATGGTACCCGACGAACCACCTGAGCGAAAGAAATGACGAACAGTTTCTTGACCGGCACCAATTTCTGCAAATGTTCCGTAGATGTGTTCGTTTAAATTGATGCGAAGTGCCTTATCTTTAATAGACGGAATCTGCTCAATTATCTTGTCGCCTTTTAATTTAATTTCGGTGTCCATTTCTATGACTTTCTTTAGCGACAAAGTTAAGAAATTAGCACCGTTTGGCGAGATATAATCCTATTTTTGTAGATAAATTATTACCAATTGAAAGTACATTTTCTAGGCACAGGAACATCTCAGGGAATTCCCGTAATCGGGAGTAATCACCCTGTTTGCTTGAGTAGTGATCCTAAAGACAAGCGACTTAGGGTTTCAGTTTGGATCTATGATGAAGATTTTTCGATTGTAATTGACTGCGGCCCCGATTTCAGACAGCAGATGCTTTCATCAGGATGTACACATATCGACGCCATTCTTTTTACTCACGAACACGCTGATCATACCGCCGGGCTCGATGATATCAGGCCGTTTAATTTCCGTCAGGGCGATATGCCAATCTTTGCACATCCGCGCGTAATCAATGCGCTAAAGTCGCGTTTCGACTATATTTTTGCGACTGAAAACCGCTATCCGGGCGCACCCGGTGTAATTGTCAATCAAGTGGTCAGTCAGCAGCCGTTTCAGGTCCGTCATCAATCGGTTATTCCCGTCGATGTTCTTCACGGCGATCTCGAAATTTATGGCTATCGTATCGGTAATGTAGCATATCTGACCGATGTGAAAACCATTGCCGAAAGCGAAATCCATAAACTTAAAGGCTTAAAAGTGCTAATTGTCAATGCCTTGCGCGAAGAACCACATTTGACGCATTTTAACTTAACCGAAGCTCTCGATTTTATAAATTTGGTGGCGCCTGAAAAGGCGTATTTAACGCACATCAGTCACAACATGGGTTTCCATGAAGAAGTGCAAAAAAGATTGCCGGAAAATGTATTTCTGGCCTATGACAACCTCGAAATAACTATTTAAGCTATGAAAAAAGCATTCATGTATCTGTTTATCCTGTCGGTTTTACTCAATGTATTTATTTACATGTGGTTCTCAAAACAAGTTGAATTCGACGCTCAGCGGTATGAATTGTTGAATAAAAGATATTCGGACACGTTGGTTGGTATCCGTGAACAAATGGGTGATGCCAATTATTTCTCATTGGAGAACAACCAAAATTCACAAGAATATTTCGAAAATGGCGGCGGCGAATCCTTTATTGCATTCGAAAAGTTGATTCCGCATGTTAAAGAACAACTGATCAGTCACAACGATAACCCGAGCGGAAATCCATATACCGGTCAGGATCGCATCACTGAAAATAAGTTTATTATCAACAAGGTGAAAGTACTCAACCACCGCTGGATCATTGCCGATTACAGCGATGGAAATTATTGGGGCGAAGTGATTCTGAAATATTTTGTCAATAAAGACGAGTCGATTTCATTTGAAGTCGTTGAATCGCTCTTGCATCAGAAATACTAATTCTGCTCAAGCCATTTTAGTAAATCATAGAAATTTTGCGGTGCAACGCCGTGCCCAACCGGGTATTCCTTGTAAACGTGTTCGATTTTTAGCGATTCCAATATTGGAGTTGCTTTTCGCGCCCAATCAACCGGAACTGTTTGGTCGACTGATCCGTGAGAGACAAACATCTTGAGTCCGCTAAAGTCATTCGACTTATAATTTTCAACCAAAATTTCCTCGTTCAAATAGCCGCTCATCGCAATTACGCGCTTGATCTTACTTGGATACGATAAGGCAATGGCGTAACTCAAAATCGACCCCTGACTAAATCCGATCAGCGTAATATCAGACATATCAACGGCATATTTTCCGGGCAATTGGTCAATAAAAGCCACAACCTTATCACGCGACTCAATCGCTTGCGCGTTATCCGAAAATTTATTCTGTCCGCGGTCAAAATATAACGAATACCACGCATGGCCATAAGGCTCGAGCGAATGTGGCGCTCTAACCGAAATCACATAATACGTTTCAGGTAATTCAGTTGCGAAACTAAACAAATCTTCTTCATTACTTCCATAACCGTGAAGTAAGATCAAAACCGGATTTTTATCCAATTTTACTTTTGGTTCGCGAACAAGATGATGTAAATCAGACATTTTTTTATTTTTTATCCGAAAGCACAAGCTTTCCGTTATTGATGATTCCGTGTACTTTTCCTTTCATCTGTCGGCCAAGAAAAGCGGAATTTTTTGATTTTGATATAATGTTTTCTTTTTTAAAAACCCATTCGGCTGACGGCGTAAACAATGTAAGATTGGCAATCGATTTTGCCGCAATCTCGGAATCCGCAATTCCAAAAATCCTTTTGCCGGCGGTGAGCTTTTCGATAATCACATCCAACGGCAAAACTGTCATCAAGGCTCCAAAAGCCGACTCAAGTCCGATAGTTCCGTTTTTCGCCAACGCAAATTCCATTTTTTTATTCTCGATGTCAATCGGATTGTGATCAGAGGTAATCATATCGATGGATCCATCTAAAACGCCTTCAATCAATGCCAACCGATCTTCATTTGCTCGTAGAGGCGGCGAAACTTTGAATCTGGAATCAAATGTTTCCAATGTTTCATCGGTTAAAACCAAATGATGAACCGAAACGCTGCAAGTAATCTGAAGTCCTTTCGCTTTAGCAGACCGAATCATATCAACCGATCTGGCCGTCGAGATCGTCGGAACGTGGATTCGCCCGCCGGTATATTCCAATAATTGAATGTTTTTTGCAACTTCTGATTCCTCAGCGATCGACGGAATGCCTTTCAAACCGAGTCTCATCGCAACAGCGCCCTCATTCACAACGCCATTTCCAGCCAGTTGCGCGTTTTTGCAAAAACCAATCACAAGTCCACCGAAATCCTGAACATAGTCCAAAGCTATTTTCATTACACCGGCATTTTCAACCGACTTATTGTAATCGCCAAATGCAATCGCACCGCTGTTTTTCATATCGTAAAGTTCAGCCAAATCCTGACCTAAACTTCCTTTGGTTAAAGCTCCGATCGGATAGAGATCAGTGGCAAATCCGGATGATTTTGTAGTTAAAAAGCTAATGGCCGACTGGTTATCCGCAACGGGATTCATGTTTGGCTGAAGCGCCACCGAGGTAAAGCCGCTTTTCGCCGCAACCTGTAAACCGTTGGAAATTGTTTCGCGATCCTCAAAACCCGGCTCGCCAAAAGACACACTGCTGTCAAACCATCCCGGGGAAACAAATAAGTCGTCGATTGCAATTTCAGCCACATCCGAATTAACTTTTAAATTGTCACCAATCGCTTCAATAATTCCGTCTTTTACATAAATATCAACGGTTTTGTGGTGATATTCACGCTGCGGATTGATAACTGTTGCTTTACGGATGATTATTTTCATTTGACAAATTTTTGAATAAAGATTTCGGCAATCAGAAAAAGAAGTCCCAAAATTACGAACAACTTCCAGATTTCATCGCTTGTTCGGTCGGTTTGAAGCGTTGTAAAAATTTCGT
Organism: Flavobacterium sp.; assembly: GCA_015234525.1. Lineage (GTDB taxonomy): Bacteria > Bacteroidota > Bacteroidia > Flavobacteriales > Flavobacteriaceae > Flavobacterium. The sequence continues at coordinate 127,529 of JADGMX010000006.1, forward strand.
CAACACTCGACACGGATTTATAATTGTCTGGTAATTCGACGTCAGTGGGTTGCAAATTACCTTCAGTTCTTGGGTAGTTAAAACTGATATTTTTTAGAAGTTGGTCTTTGTTGTAAATCGCGAAATTTCCGGCCATTTGCGGCGCTTCGGCAAAAGTTAATCGCACTTTATTAAACGAAACCTGCTGAATCGGGATGAACTTTTCACTTTCATTTCGAACATCCAAAATCTCATCTTTAGACAACATCGCGTCCACCAAAAGCGGCTTTGCGTTGCCGATTGTGAGCGTCGTGATTCCGCTTCGAACTGCTGTTTGCGCCATATTGTAAAATGTTGGAACGATTAACGGCGAATTCTGAAAATTGCTATTTTCCTTATTTATCGGAGCTGCGAATATATAAATAGCCGTTGTCTCGCGATGCAAAGCTGTAAGAAAGTTGCTGTTATCTTCGTAACTCAACGCCGCCGGAGCCAAACTCGAAACTACAAACGAAGCAGATGTTTTCGGATACTGAAAATTATCAGCTTTACGTTCGAAAACTCCGGAATAAAGCGGATGACCAAACGCGATCTTAGTAATCAGTTTGCTTTTATTTTCAGACGAATTAAATTTTATATTTCCAAAATTCGAAACAAAGTCGTTCAAATTCGAAAGGCTGGCTTCGGCACTCGGAATCAATACCACCGAACCGCCTTTTTCCGAAAATGACTTTAAGGTTACTTGTAGCGCCTGTGGAATCTCGACGAGTTCATTCAAAATGACAATGTCGTTCTTTTGCAAAATATTGTAATCAAGCGCTGACAACGCAAAATTCGAATAGACGAACTCGTCATTGGTATAAATCTTTTTCAAAAACGCGCTTTTAGCATCATCACCAATTGAAAGTACATTTATCTTTTCCGCTTTGGTCAGACTGAAATAATAACTATTGTCGTATGAAAGTCCGTTGTCTTCGATCATCGCATAACCGTGAAAATCGTCTTTGGGCAAATTAAACATGATTGTTTTTGAACCCGTGGTGATCTTTTCCATTGTCTTTGCAACCAGCTTATCGCGATTAAACAGCGACAGCGAGATATCATTTTCGACCTCGCCATAAACCGACATTTTTACACCGATTTCATAAAAATTGTCCAAAATCTGGTTTACAAAAACGCTGTCGATCGAGGCATTCGATTTTTGCTGTGCTTTCGGAATGATCAAAAACGCATTGTCTGATTCTGAAATACGTTTCAAATGCGATGCATCTAATCCGACGCCATCGGTAATTATCACCACGTCTTTGTTGTATGTGGAAGTAGCCGAATTGACTTTTGCCGCTAAACTTTCAAGGTTAAAAGGCGTGGCGCTGTATTGAAGTGTTTGCAAATCACGCTGAATAGATTTAATATCAGAGTCATAAAAACTTTCCGAATTGGTAATCAGGGTAAAGTTCCGTCCCTCAGGCGCATGCTCGAGTAAATCTTCAACCGCCCGACGCAAAAGTTCGCCTTTCTGACCTTTGGCTTGCATGCTGAAGGAATTGTCCAAAATAACAAACAGTTCGTTGCTTTCGCCTTTCGCATCTTTTGCGGGGAAATAGGGCTGTGCAAATGCGATAATAACCGCCGCTAAAAGTAGGAACCTGCTCGCGAGAAGCAGCCACTTTTTGATCTTTGAACTTTTTCGGGTCTGAATTGACAACGCCCGAAGAAAACGAACGTTGGTAAAATATTGCTTTTTAAACCGGCGCAATTGAAACAAATGCACCAGAATTGGAATGATCAGCAAGAAGAGAAAAAAGAGAATTTCCGGGTGCCTGAAATGCATTCTGAGTTTGCGTTTGTCAAAAATACGTTTTTTTCCGTTTGCGGCGAATCAATTATTGCTGAAAACCACCGGTAAAAAACCTATCTTATTTTTTATTGTTTCGCTTTTTTGTCTGACTTCGTAAAAGGTTTCGGTTCACTGATCCCGAGGTTTTCTTTTTGGTTTTCGACGGTCCGCCAAGATTTACTTTCTTATTTTTTGCACTCTTTTCATGGAACGCGCCATCGCCGTCAAGCTTTGGTTTTTTTAATAAGAATTTGACCTTTTCCTTTTCTTTCTCAGGTCCGATAAGTTGCGTAGAAATAGCCACTTCGGCCGGAAAAGCAACAATCGGCAGTTCCTTGTTCATCAGCATTTCAATCTCGATTTTGCCTTCTTCCTCACGCGGAGTAACAAAACTCAGTGCGGTTCCGGTCGCATCAGCACGTCCGGTCCGACCTATTCTGTGCATGTATTGCTCTGGCGTTTCGGGCATTTCGAAATTGATTACATGCGTAATGTCCGAAATGTCAAGTCCGCGCGCCATAATATCAGTGGTGATGATCCCGCGTAAGTTGCCTTCCTGAAATTGCGCCATCGTATTCAATCGGTAGTTCTGCGATTTATTCGAGTGAATCACCCCAAATTGGTCCGGGAATTCTTCATCGATTTTATCGTGCAACATGTCGCTGATCCGCTTGTTATTTACAAAAACCAGAATCCGGCTCATCTGCTCATCATTTTGAAGCAAGTGCTTTAGCAAATTGATTTTTGTGTTAAAATTCGGCACATTATAAGCAAGTTGTTCAATGTTTTCAAGCGGCGTTCCCGAAGCCGACAACGTCACTTCCTCCGGAAAATCAAAAAAATCATTCAATACCGCATCAACATCATCAGTCATTGTTGCCGAGAAAAGTATATTTTGTCGCTTTGGCTTCATCATCGCCAGGATCGAGGTCAGCTGCGGCCTGAAACCAAGATTCAGCATTTCGTCAAATTCATCGATCACCAGTTTTTGTGTCTCATCAAATCGGATGTAATTATCCAAAGCAAGATCCATCACGCGACCCGGAGTACCAACCAGAATGTCGATTCCCTGAAAAACTGCGGTCTTCTGAGTGTTTATATTCACGCCACCATAAACCGCCAACGTCCGAACCGACATGTATTTTGTCAATTTCTCAACCTCTTCGGTCACCTGAACCACAAGTTCGCGAGTTGGAACCAAAATCACGATTTTAGGCGTATCGGTCGGTGTGAACTTGTACATTTTAAGCAGCGGAAGCAAGTAGGCAAGGGTTTTTCCGGTACCTGTCTGCGCAATTCCCATCATATCCCGACCCGACATGATCACCGAAAAAGATTTTTCCTGAATCGGAGTTGGCGTCGTAAAACCAAGTTCGTCGACGGCTTTTTGAACAGATTTTGGCAGGTTAAAATCCTCGAAAGTAGGCATATATGCGATGGTATTTTTAATTATTAGAAGCTATTCCGGCTGTCCGCTTTATCTTTTAATTTTGCGTTTTTACCAAAACACAAATTTAAAAGGATATCGCTTCCCATCCGGGCTAGGAATTTATAGTGTCAATAGACTTTACGATATCCTCACAAAGCCCTCATTTCCCGCAAAGGTACAGTAATTTTGACGGAACCTAATTATTCGGATAATCTAATCTTCGTCAGCGGTTTACTGCAAATCGCCGATTTCTCAAAAATAAAAATTATCTGGCAATTACAATTTTGTCGCTTTACCTTTGCAAAATGAATCGCGACGAACTAAAAGACCACCTTGATGCAAAGGTCGAACAATACAACAACCCGTCATTTATCGACAACGATCCAATTCAGATTCCGCATCAGTTTGAAGTAAAGGAAGACATTGAAATTGCCGGTTTTCTCGCTGCAACCATCGCTTGGGGTAATCGCAAATCGACCATCAGAAGCTCGAACCGGATGATGGATCTTATGGGAAATTCGCCATACGATTTTGTGATGAACCATTCAGCCGAAGATCTCGACCGACTCGATGGCTTTGTTCATCGCACCTTTAATTCGCGGGATCTTCTGACAATGATTAAAGGTCTGCGAAACATTTATGAGAATCACGGCGGAATGGAAGCTGTTTTTAGAAACAACATTCAGGATGGAAAATTACATCACTCAATTCACCACTTTCGCAAACTTATTCTCGAGACCGAACACGAACGCCGATTTCTTAAACACCTTGCAGATCCGCTTGCAAACTCGGCCGCAAAACGCATTCATTTATTTTTAAGATGGATGGTCCGAAATGACAATCGCGGGGTCGACCTCGGAATCTGGAAAACAATTTCACCGTCAACGTTGTCTTGTCCGTTGGATGTTCATTCGGGAAGAACCGCGCGTAAACTCAACTTACTCGCCAGAAAATACGACGACCGGAAAGCCGTTGATGAACTCGACGCCCAACTCCGACTTCTAGACGCAAACGACCCGTCGAAATACGATTATGCGCTATTTGGACTTAGCGTAGAGGGATTTTAATCAAAGTAAATTCTGAAATTTAGTGTGCCAAAATTTCCTGATTGCTGATCTTTCCATCAATCATGACCAACTTCCGATCGGCCATATCAGCCAGATCTTCGTTATGCGTCACAATGACAAACGTCTGATCAAATTCATCTCTCAACTGAAAAAACAATTGATGTAAATTTTCGGCGGATGCGGTATCGAGATTTCCTGAAGGTTCGTCGGCAAAAATGACCGCTGGCTTGTTGATTAACGCACGCGCAACCGCCACACGTTGTTGCTCGCCACCGGAAAGTTCCGAAGGCTTATGAGAATATCGATGCGATAAGTTCAGATAATCAAGCAGCTTTTTAGCATCAGCCTCAACCTCAGCGGGTTTCTTGCCGGCAATAAAAGCTGGTATGCAAACATTTTCCAATGCGGTAAATTCAGGTAATAACTGATGAAATTGAAAGATAAAACCCAAATTCAAATTTCGGAATTTAGACAACTCGCGATCCTGCATTCCCAAAATCGATTGGCCATTAATAAAAAGATCGGTTCCGTTTTCAACCGAAGGTTTGTCTAACGTTCCAAGGATCTGGAGCAGCGTGGTTTTTCCGGCTCCCGATGCGCCGACAATCGACACAATCTCGCCTTTTTTGATTTGTAAATCAACGCCCTTTAAGACTTCTAATTTATCGTAATACTTATGAATATTTCGCGCTACTATCATAATCGCAAAGTAACAAACATTTTGATACAACTTAACATATTACAACCGATAAAGTTGCGTTAACAACTACAAACGAAACCGATAATATCGATAATTTTGACTTATGAAACTGAATAAGCTCCTGACTACACCATTGCTTTTGATTGTCATTTCGTGTCAGGCGAATCATAAAGACAACGTTATTACTCAACAATCTGAACCCATTGCTATGAATATTGAAAAAGGAACTGAAGTTGCCACGTTAGCCGGCGGATGTTTTTGGTGCACAGAAGCTGTTTTCCTAGAACTGGAAGGTGTCAAAACCGTTAAGTCCGGTTATATCGGCGGTAAAACCGTAAATCCAACTTACAAAGATGTCACCAGCGGCGAAACAGGTCACGCTGAAGCCATCCAAATTACATTCGATCCCGCAAAAATAACGTATGAAGAACTTTTGGAAATTTATTTCGCCACTCACGACCCAACAACGCTCAACCGGCAGGGAAATGATATCGGAACGCAATACCGAAGTGAAATTTTCTATCATAACGACCAACAAAAAGAAATCGCCGAAAGCTATATCGCGCAACTAAACCACGAAAACACCTTTGGTAAAAAGTTGGTTACAAAACTTTCGCCGGCATCAAAATTCTACGTTGCCGAGGATTATCACCAAAATTATTACAATCAGAACAAATCGCAGTCGTATTGTAGTTATGTGATTACACCGAAAGTAAACAAGGTTCGGACAAAATTTAAAGACAAACTTAAAACACAGTGAAAAGCGAAATCACAACACAGGATCCAGATAAAATGCGTAAGCTCTACCTGGGATTGCTTTTTGATGCGATCGGAATGCTTTCGTTCACAATACCTTTTGTAGGCGAATTTTCAGATGTGATTTGGGCGCCGTTATCCGGTGTTATCCTGGCCAGAATGTACAAGGGTAGGAAAGGCGTGTTTGGCGGAATCTTCTCATTTATCGAAGAGGCAATTCCCTTCACCGATGTGATTCCAACTTTTACTCTAATGTGGCTTTACACGTATTATTTCAATAAAAAGAATTAGTGGTGCGCCTTTTCTTTAGGCAATAAAAATCCCAACTTCATGCTTCGGAGCATCTTTTTTTCAAATGCCCAGAAGAAAGCGAATTGCCCGAAAAGAAAACCGAACATGACCAAAAGCACTTGATAGGCGGGAAAAATCAAAATAATCCTGAGTGGCCAATACAGCCAAAGATTCATTGATTGCTTGGTCAACCCAATGGCGTTCATCAAAAGTTCAGCTAAAATCGCTGACGACGAACCGGTAATTGCAAAAACGATAAAGATTATGGTGAGCTGAAAGTTGGACTCGATGCCCCAACGAAGTTTTAACTTTTGCATAAAAGTTTATTTGCCGCAAAGATAATCATCTTGAAGGAACATTTCCCCCCAACCGCTGCCGATTTGTGTTCTGAAAATAAACAAGATAATTGTAAAGCAGGTAGTTCACCTCGTAACCATACCTGATTTGAGGCTGATAATCAATACGCATCTGGTAAAGATCGCCGAATCGTTGCGGTTGGACAACGCGGTTATTAAATTCGGAAACCCAAATCTTATTTTTGTTTTCCAGATAATTCAGACTGTAGTAATTTCTCGGAAAAGCACGAGTTGCCAACCACGAATTAAAACCGGGATCTATAATGATAACTTCATACTCAAGACTGTCATTGGCAATACGTATCGTGTCGCCCGCAGAAGTTGCTGCAGATTTATTGTCAAACGTCCGGGCCGAATTACAACCAATCACGCTCAGAATCACCATGGACAGATATAACAAATTTTTCATAACGGTATTTTTACTTAAAGTTAGAAAAATTCCAGTCTGGTGATTCTCAGCAGTCGATCTTTTAACAATCAACCTGCAATTTCAGGCTTAAGTATCGAAATAATCTGTTCGGCGAGCTCTTTCCCGATTCGGTCTTGAGCTTCAACAGTCGACGCACCAATATGCGGACTAAGTGAAATCTGCGGATGCATTAAAACTTGCACAGCCGGAGTCGGCTCTTCTTCAAAAACGTCAAGCCCCGCAAACGCCACCTTTCCGCCTTCAAGTGCATTAATCAGCGCCACCTCGTTAATGAGTCCGCCACGTGCACAATTTATGATTCCCACGCCATCTTTCATCGCATCGATTTCAGCCTCGCCAATCATATAATTTTCCTGCGCCGGGACATGCAATGTGATAAAATCGGCATGTTTTAAAATATCTTCAACCGGCTCCGTCACAATGTCGACATTAATGAATTGTCCGTTGTAAAAATCAACCTTGATCTCTGCATTCCCAACATGCTTGTCCGATGCAATCACTCGCATGCCAAGACCAAGCGCCATTCTCGCAACAGCTTTCCCGATTCTGCCAAAGCCAATTATACCAAGAGTTTTCCCTCGAAGTTCGATTCCTCCCGCATACGATTTCTTCAAACCCTCAAAATTCAGATCGCCTTCAAGGGGCATATTTCGATTCGAATCCTGTAAAAATCTGACTCCGGAAAACAAGTGTGCAAAAACCAATTCCGCCACCGATTCTGCAGAAGATGCGGGCGTATTAATAACCTGAATTCCTTTGCTGATGGCATATTCAACGTCAATATTGTCCATTCCTACGCCACCGCGACCAATGATTTTCAATCCCGGACAGCGGTCGATCACGTCTTTGTGAACTTTAGTCGCACTCCGCACCAACAGCACGCTTACCTGGTTATCGTTAATAAAATTCGCAACCTGTTCTTGTGCAATTTTGGTGGTAATCACCTCAAATCCGGACTCTTCAAGTAACAAAATGCCGCTTGTCGAAATTCCGTCGTTGGCTAATATTTTCATCTTTCTTCGTGTGTTTTATTAGGAGCTATTTCCTGCTTTCCGCTGTATCTTGCTTTTCGGGAAAAAGCCCTCAAGCAAGGATGCCGCGTCAATCAGGGCTAGGGCTTTATCGTTTTAATTCAAATTCTTTCATTACGTCAACCAATATCTGTACACTTTCAAGTGGCATTGCGTTGTACATCGAGGCTCGGTATCCGCCAACAGATCTGTGTCCGACAAGTCCGGAGATTCCGGCTGCTTTCCACATAAGATCAAAATCTTGAGTCATAGCAACATCATTCAGCACAAACGTAGCATTCATCGCCGATCTGTCCGGAATATTAGAAGTTCCTGAGAAAAACGGATTCCGATCGATCTCGTTGTAAAGAAGCTCGGCTTTGGCGTTGTTAATTTGTTCCATCGCCAGAATTCCGCCATTTGCCTTGAGCCATTTCATCGTAAGTAGCGAGGTGTAAACCGCAAATACCGCCGGCGTATTATACATTGATTCTTTTTCTACATGTTTTCGGTAATCCATTATCGGCGGAATGTCGGTTTTAGAGGTCATTTTTAGGAAACTATCCTTAATCACAACCAGCGTAACGCCCGCCGGACCAAGATTTTTTTGCGCGCCTGCATAAATTAAATCAAATTGTGAAAAATCGATTTTGCGCGAAAAGATATCCGAACTCATATCACAAACCATCGGAACGTCGGTGATCGGAAAAGTTTTCATTTGAGTACCAAAGATGGTGTTGTTTGATGTGCAATGAAAATAATCGGCGTCTGCAGGAATTGTAAAATCCGTGGGTATGTACGTGTATTTTTGATCTTTTGAAGAGGCTACGGTATCGGTTTCACCAAATCGATTTGCTTCTTTAATTGCAAGATCTGCCCAGGTACCGGTATCGAGGTAAGCCGACTTCCGACTTAGAAAATTATAGGGAACCCGGAGAAATTCCATACTCGCTCCGCCTTGCAGAAAAAGTGCGTGGTACCCTTTTCCTTCAAGATCCAACAATTCGATTGCCAGCGATCGCGACTCTTCCATTATTGCAACGAAATCCGGACTTCGATGTGAAATCTCAAGAATCGACAAGCCGGTGCCATTTAAATCTAGTATTGCTGCAGCCGATTTTTGAAAAACCTCTTGCGGAAGAATGCAAGGACCAGCACTGAAATTGTGAATTTTCATAAAAAAGATTTGCGCAAATTTCGGAAAATGCGACTACAAATCAGCGTAGTAGAAAGGTTACTTTTGCAATATTATTAACGACAACGATATAGTTACAGGTTTACCAGAAATTCAATCGTATCAACATTATCGGCATAATCCCAAAGCTCCGGTTTTTGAGTTTGCCCAAAAGGTGTTGCGTTATCGATCGCGTTTGATACAACACACTGAATTTGTTCGGCATCGGCCTGAAGTTTTGAAGCAACCGAACTCAAATCATCGTAATATTCATAAAAAACTGACGAAATAGGAGAGGCGTAGCTCGGATCTTCCTTCAATGTCAGAAAACCATTGTCGAGCAGTTTAAAGTTGCTCATCAAAAACACCGCCTTATTGTAGTCGTAATTGTTTGCGTATTTCTCATATTCGATCACATCTTTATAACGGAACATCGCGTTGAAAAACGAATCGAAATTATATCCGGTTGGTACAAACAGTTTCGACACATTTCGGCAACCTAATCCGAAATATCTAAAAATGTCTTCACCCAAAGCTTTTAATTCGGCTTCCGATTCATTGCCTGTTAATACCGCAGCTGAATTTCGGTTTTTGCGGATAACCGCGGGTTTATCCCTGAAATAATATTCGAAATATCGTGCGGTATTGTTGCTTCCTGTAGCGATAACCGCATCGAAACTCGTTAATTGACCTTTCGTAAAGGTAATGGCTTCAGCTAGATCGGGTTCGATTGCCACCAAGTATTTGGCAAGAAAAGGCAATAAATGCTGATCGTTTGAAGATGTTTTGACAAGTGCTTTATGTCCTGAAATAACCACCGAAAGAAAATCGTGGAAGCCGACAAGCGGAATGTTTCCGGCGAGTATCAAGGCGACAGTTTTCGGGCGAACCTGATCAAAATCGTAGGTACGCAGCCATTTGTCGAGATTGGCTTCAGTTAGCGCATTTGCCCATGAATCAATGGCAAAATACACTTGTTCAGATGTATACCATCCGTTGTGGGATTGCGATAACTTGATCAGCTGGACAAAATCGTTAAAGAACAGTTCATTCTGCTTTACATCTGCGGAAGCGTCATTACCGGCCGATTTGAACTGACTTAAAAATTTACCGAGATTTATGAATGCACTTTTTCTATGTTCTAAGGTCATAATTTGTTTATGAACGGTTTTGGCCGTAATTTTGTGCAAAATTAGGGTTTAAATATCAGATAGGAAAACGCTGAAATATTCTGTATCTTCAGGATATAAAATCTCCAAAAAAACAATGGCAATAAAGATAACAGACGAATGTATAAATTGTGGGGCTTGTGAACCTGAATGTCCGAATACCGCAATTTACGAAGGAGCAGACGATTGGCGCTATAAAGACGGGACGGCATTGAACGGGAAGGTGATGTTGCCTTCTGGAGAAATGGTTGATGCCGATGAGGCCCGAACTCCAATTTCTGATGATATTTATTATATCGTTCCGGGAAAATGTACCGAATGTAAAGGGTTTCACGAAGAGCCACAATGTGCCGCGGTTTGTCCGGTTGACTGCTGCGTTCCTGATGAAGATCACGTTGAAAGCGAAGAAACGCTGTTAAACAGACAAGCTTTTCTTCATAATGAATAAAAAAAATCCTGAGCTATTAACTCAGGATTTTTCAATTATGGTAGCGTAAAATTAGTTTTTTGTAAAAGTCTGTACCGAAATTTTATCACTCTTATCGTCATACGTTTCAAGAACCAGATTTCCATTTTCATCAAAATATCCGATCGAAGTTTGATCTTTGGTTCTGTAAATGTAATTGTTATTTCCGGTTTGTCGTAGTATTCCAGCTTTCTTGTTGTCAGGAGAAATTAGCGTGTAACCGGTGTTGTCAAGAACAATACGATATTTTCCATCAGCGGTATTGTAATACGAACTACGGTCAACATCAACGACTCTGGTTCGGCCATCAGGACCGGTCACAACTGTGGTTGAAGTTCGTTGAAAAGGCGTGTTTTTAACGTCTTTGTTCAGTTCTTTAGATTCCGCATCCTGAAATTCAATATTTTGAACCTCCTGAATGTTCTCCTTCTTAACAAGCTGACGCTCGCCTTCTGAAGTTTTTACTTTTGTTGTTGTCGTTTTGCTGATATCGGTAACATTTTGGTTTTGAGCCAGTGCGGTTTCGGCGCAAAGTAGCACGGCTACTCCAAGGATTAGATTTTTCATAATTAAAGTATTTCAGATTAGTACCTTACAAAGGTAGAACTCAAGGTTTTCTTCACCTTATAGAATTAGGTTTATTAGTTACAAAATCAAAACCTAGGAAGGTGGTATCATCATCAGTTCAAAAACGTATATTTGCACTCCTTTAAAAAGAACTCAAATGAAAGCAGGAATCGTCGGGTTGCCAAACGTAGGCAAATCAACTTTATTTAATTGTTTGTCAAATGCAAAAGCGCAAAGTGCAAACTTTCCATTTTGTACGATCGAACCTAATATAGGTGTCGTTAACGTTCCGGATCCAAGACTCGAGAAACTTGAAGAATTGGTAAAGCCGGAAAGAGTTCAACCTGCAACTGTGGATATTGTAGATATCGCCGGACTTGTAAAAGGTGCAAGTAAGGGAGAAGGTCTGGGTAATCAATTTTTGGGAAATATCCGCGAATGTAACGCCATCATCCACGTTCTTCGTTGTTTCGACAATGACAATATTGTGCATGTGGATGGAAATGTAAATCCGGTTCGCGACAAGGAAACCATCGATATCGAACTTCAATTAAAAGATCTTGATACCGTGGAAAAGCGACTTGAAAAGGTTAAACGTGCCGCGAAAACAGGTAATAAAGAAGCGCAAGTTGAAGAAGCACTTTTGAACAGGCTCCGCGATAATTTGTTGCAAGCGAAATCAGCACGTACTGTTGAACCTAAGAATGCCGATGAAGAAGTTTTGCTTGAAAGTTTTCAATTGATCACAACCAAACCGGTATTATATGTTTGTAATGTTGATGAAGGTTCAGCCGTAAACGGAAATAAATACGTCGATCAAATTCGCGAACTCGTTAAAGAGGAAAATGCGGAAGTAATCGTACTTGCCGTAGGTACTGAAGCCGATATCACTGAACTTGAAACCTATGAAGAACGCAAAATGTTTCTCGAGGATCTAGGTTTGCAGGAGCCTGGAGCGTCGGTTTTGATTCGCGCTGCATACAAACTACTCAATCAACAAACCTATTTTACGGCAGGAGTAAAAGAAGTTCGCGCTTGGACAATCAACATAGGCGATACAGCTCCACAAGCGGCCGGAGTAATTCACACCGACTTCGAAAAGGGGTTTATCCGCGCTGAAGTTATTGCTTACGATGATTATGTGGCCTTCGGAACTGAGGCGAAAGTAAAAGAAGCCGGAAAGTTGCGGGTAGAAGGGAAGGAATACATCGTAAAAGATGGTGATGTCATGCATTTTAGATTTAATGTATAAGCGATAAGCTAGAGCGAACTTAAGCTCGGGAAATATAAACATCCGCAGTGATAGTCTTAATTGACAGACGAATCGATGCGGATGTTGGCTATTTATATATCGTTAAAATCAGGATCGAATCGTTCGTAATTGCTTCGATGGCAGGATTTTTGGTAATTGCGGCGGCTATGAAATACCTGTTGAAACCCCTTATCTTATTGTTTGTACTATTTATTTCAGTACCTACTTTTGCCCAATATGAACATGTCGACGATAAAGTTCGGACGTATCCCGTCAAATTTTCAAATTCGGCTGCTTTGGCAAAGCGAATTGCAACTGATTTTTCATCGGATACGGATCGCGCCCGGGCGATTTTTACGTGGACTGCCCTCAATATCCGCTATGATCTTCAAGCTTATTACACTCGTGAAAATAACGGCGTTGCGTATTCGTATACCACGCCTGAAGATAAAATCGTTAAGGATCGTGAATTTCGAAAAGCACTTGTCGCCCGCACGTTAAAGACCGGAAAAGCGGTTTGTGAAGGTTATTCCAGTCTGGTTTTTCTGGTTGCAACCGAATTAAATATTGAAGCTGTGATTATTCCGGGAACATCCAAAAACAGTTATGCCGAGATTGGTAAACTTCCAAAATTCAGCGATCACGCGTGGAATGCATTAAAAATCGACGGCAAATGGCAACTTATCGATGCGACTTGGGCGGCAGGCGTTGTAAATTCTGCTACCAATAAGTTCGAGAAGCGATTTAACGATGTTTATTTTTTTACCGATCCAGACAAGTTTTTCTTTAATCATTATCCTGAAGATCCGAAGTGGTTGTTGACCGATAAAACCGCAGCCGATTTTGCTGCCTTGCCTTTCTACTATCCGTCATACCTGAGTTCTGATTATGTCATCAATGCCGACGAGGGTTTTATAATGTTCCCAAAAAATGTTGCGGTCCGGTTTACTATTGAAAATCTAAAACCCGGAGACCGTCTGTCATACATCACAACAAAGGATAATACGCTTGAAATTTTGCCGGTCGATCAGGACAATTATTTTGTGGTTCCGCCAAGTCCAAAGTTGTCGGGTTACATCACTTTTTTTGTCAATGAGCGTCCTATTGTTTCCTACAAAATTGTAAATGGTCGCGCCTAAAATTGTCAATATCCTTATTGATAACTTTCAGTTGAAAGGCCTTATTTTTCTAAGCGAATGCTATATATTAGCGCAACCCGAGGCCGATGCTAAAAGCTAGGCCGAACTGAACGTAAGTTAAATCGCCACCTTGTAAATGTCAGAAATTAATCAGTATACAGAGGATAATATCCGGTCACTTGATTGGAAGGAACACATCCGTATGCGACCCGGAATGTATATCGGGAAACTTGGCGACGGATCATCCCCCGACGATGGTATTTATATTCTTCTCAAAGAAGTTCTTGATAACTGTATCGACGAATTCGTAATGGGTTCGGGCAAAACGATCGAAGTTTCAATCAAAGATAAAACGGTTTCAGTACGCGATTATGGTCGTGGAATTCCGCTTGGGAAAGTCGTAGATGTCGTCTCGAAAATGAACACCGGTGGTAAATACGATTCGCTTGCTTTTAAAAAATCGGTCGGTCTAAACGGAGTTGGTACAAAGGCTGTCAATGCGCTTTCAAACTATTTCCGTGTGGAATCGGTTCGCGAGGAGAAACAAAAAGCCGCCGAATTTTCAGCCGGAAATCTTGTCCTTGAAGAAGATGTGATCGAAACGACTAAGCGAAAAGGGACAAAGGTCATCTTTATTCCGGACGAAGCCATTTTTAAGAACTACAAATTCAGAAATGAATATGTAGTAAAAATGATCCAGAATTACTGCTATCTCAACACCGGATTAACCATCGTTTATAACGGTGAAAAATATTTCTCGGATAATGGTCTAAAAGATCTTCTTGAAGACAATATCCACGAAGAAGATATGGTTTATCCGGTCATTCATTTAATCGGTGACGATATCGAGGTTGCGATGACGCATAGTAAATCGCAGTATTCAGAAGAATATCACTCGTTTGTTAACGGTCAAAATACCACTCAGGGTGGAACGCACTTAGTTGCTTTTCGTGAAGCTGTCGTTAAAACCATACGCGAATTTTACAACAAAAATTTTGATCCTTCTGATATTCGGAAGTCGATCGTTTCAGCGGTTAGTGTCAAAGTGATGGAACCTGTCTTCGAATCGCAAACAAAAACGAAGCTGGGATCAACTGATATGGGACTGGATCTTCCGTCGGTTCGAACGTTTGTCAACGATTTTGTCAAAACCAAACTCGATAACTTTCTTCATAAAAATCCGGAAACAGCCGAACAATTACTTCGGAAAATATTACAGGCGGAACGCGAACGAAAAGAGTTGTCCGGAATCCGTAAACTTGCAAAAGACCGTGCCAAAAAAGCCAGTCTTCACAACAAAAAACTTCGCGATTGCCGAATTCACTTAACCGATTCGAAAAATCCGAAAAGTCTCGAAAGCACATTGTTCATTACCGAGGGTGATTCAGCTTCGGGATCGATTACAAAATCGCGAAACGTAAACACTCAAGCTGTTTTTAGTTTGCGCGGAAAGCCGCTCAACTCGTATGGGATGAGTAAAAAGATCGTTTATGAAAATGAAGAGTTCAATCTGCTTCAAGCGGCGCTCAACATCGAAGAAGACATGGCTGATTTGCGATACAACAATATTGTGATTGCAACCGATGCCGATGTCGACGGAATGCACATCCGACTATTGCTGATTACATTTTTCCTGCAATTCTTCCCCGAAATCATTAAAGAAAATCATCTTTATATTTTACAAACTCCGCTTTTCAGGGTGCGAAATAAAAAAGAAACCATTTATTGTTATTCTGAAGACGAAAGAAAAGCAGCCATCGAAAAACTGAAACCAAAACCGGAGATCACGCGATTTAAGGGGCTCGGTGAAATTTCGCCTGACGAATTCGTTAACTTTATCGGCGAGGACATTCGGTTAGATCCGATTATGCTCGATAACGCCACCACCATCGATCAATTGCTGTCATTTTACATGGGAAAAAACACACCGGATCGCCAGGAATTTATTATCAATAATCTAAAAGTAGAAATAGATGCAATTGAAAGTTAAAAAGACAATTATCCTAGTAGTTGCCATAATTTTGACAGGCTTGTCTGCGGGATTATTTATTTCTTATAATAATGATCATGCAGAATGTGCAAGCATAACGCAATCCAGATTATCGGAAAACGGTGTAGAAATCGTTGAAACCCGACACATTTGCAATGAAAAGTACAGCTTTTAGCGACTGAATACTAAATGAACGACGAAGAAAATATAAATTCTCCAGCAGAATCACACTTTTACAATAGGGAAAACGGCAACGAAACCATTACCAAGGTAACCGGAATGTACAAAGACTGGTTCCTTGATTATGCGTCCTACGTAATTCTCGAACGCGCCGTACCCGCTATTGAAGATGGGTTCAAACCGGTTCAAAGGCGAATCATGCATTCACTTAAGGAACTCGACGACGGACGCTACAATAAAGTTGCAAACGTTGTTGGACACACCATGCAATATCACCCACACGGCGATCAGAGTATTGGTGATGCGATGGTACAAATCGGTCAAAAAGATTTGCTGATCGATACTCAGGGAAACTGGGGAAATATTCTAACGGGTGACGGCGCTGCAGCCTCGCGTTATATTGAAGCTCGTCTCTCAAAATTTGCCCTTGAAGTTCTATATAGTCCCAAAATTACCGAATGGGTTGCTTCTTACGACGGACGACGTCAGGAACCGAACAACCTTCCGGTAAAATTCCCGTTATTGCTAGCTCAAGGTGCTGAAGGTATCGCGGTCGGACTTTCCACAAAAGTACTTCCTCATAATTTCAACGAGCTGATTGACGCATCAGTTAAAATCCTGAAGGGAAAACCTTTTACGCTTTATCCGGATTTTCAAACTGCCGGAATCGCTGATGTTTCTGCATATAACGACGGGATGCGCGGAGGGCGCGTGCGAGTTCGGGCTAAAATCAGCCAACTCGACAAAAGTACGCTTGTCATCACCCAAATTCCCTTTAGTACCAACACCTCGTCACTGATTGAAAGTATTTTGAAAGCCAATGAAAAGGGCAAAATCAAAATAAAAAAGATCGAAGACAACACCGCGGCTGAGGTCGAGATACTGATTCATTTGTATCCCGGCGTTTCTCCCGATAAAACCATTGATGCGCTTTTCGCTTTTACAGCTTGTGAAACGTCTGTCGCGCCGCTTGGTTGTGTGATCGAAAATCAAAAACCACTGTTTATCGGTGTTAGCGATATGTTGAAGATTTCAACCAATCGCACTGTTCAGCTACTAAAAAGTGAATTGGAAATCCAGCTTTCTGAACTCGAGGAACAATGGCACTTTTTATCACTTGAGCGGATTTTTATAGAGAAGAAAGTCTACCGGATGATTGAAGAAGAAACCACTCGCGAAGGGGTTATCTCAGCAATCGATGAAGGATTGAAACCGCATATCAGTCATCTTAAACGCGAAGTTACCGAAGAAGATATTTTGCGTCTGACCGAAATTCGGATCATGCGTATTTCGAAATACGACAGCAACAAAGCGCAGGATAAGATTGACGCGCTTGAAGGCGATATTGAACAGGTTAAGCACAATCTTGCTAACCTGATCGACTTTGCAATTTCTTATTTCACACGGCTTAAAGAAAAATACGGCAAAGGTCGCGAGCGCCAAACCGAACTTCGTATTTTCGATGATATCGAAGCCACAAAAGTTGTTCTTAGAAACACCAAATTGTATGTCAATCGCGAGGAAGGATTTGTGGGTACAAGCCTGAAAAAAGATGAATATGTAACCGATTGTTCAGACATCGATGACATTATCATTTTCCTACGCGACGGTAGCATGAAAGTTACTAAGGTCGACGCCAAGACGTTCGTCGGCAAAGACATTATTCATGTGGCTGTTTTTGATAAAAACGACAAACGAACCATCTACAACATGGTTTATCGCGATGGCAAGTCAGGACCGTCATATATCAAGCGATTCAATGTTTCAGGCGTTACCCGCGACAAAAATTACGACCTTACAAACGGAACCAAAGGAAGTCAGATTCTCTATTTCTCATGTAATCCGAATGGCGAAGCCGAAGTAATCACCGTACTTCTTCGTCAGGTTGGTAGCATCAAGAAGCTGAAATTCGACCTCGATTTTGCAAATATGGCGATCAAAGGCCGCGCGTCTAAAGGAAACCTGGTCACAAAGTATCCGATCAAAAAAATCGAACTTAAAGAAAAGGGAATATCAACGTTAAAGCCACGCCGGATCTGGTTTGATGATACGGTTCAAAGACTGAATGTCGATGGGCGAGGCGAGTTGCTGGGCGAATTCCGTCCAAATGATCGACTTCTTATCATTAACCAATCAGGAAAAATCCGAACCATCATTCCCGAAATCACAACGCACTTCGATCCGGATATGATTATCCTCGAGAAGTGGATTCCAAACAAACCAATATCCGCCATCTACTACGATGGTGAGAAAGAACGCTATTATGTAAAACGATTTCTGGTCGAAAACGAAGCAAAAGAGGATATCTTTATTACCGAACATCCGAATTCGCAACTTGAGATCGTATCAACCGATTACCGTCCTGTAGCTGAAATTGTGTTTGCGAAAGTAAAAGGCGTTCAAAAGGAAAGTCAGCAAATCGACCTTGAAGGTTTTATTGCCGTTAAAGGTTTGAAAGCGCTCGGAAACCAGCTTACCAGCGACAAACTAAAACAAGTAAATCTGCTCGAACCGCTTCCTTACGAAGTTCCGGAAGAAGTCGTAGCCGAAGATATTGAAGTTGATCACCCAACTGAAGTCCTTCCGGAAACTGAACTCCAGATCGACGACGAAGGCCAGATCACATTATTCTAAAAAAAACCTCCAATTTAAACTGGAGGTTTTCTTTTATATCTGAGTTCTATTTACCGTCTTTCTTCTTTTTACCATCGATGATCGCCCCGGTTCCGGCTCCAACACCTGCGCCTGCAAGTCCACCGATTACTGCGCCACGTCCTGGTTTTTTCTTATCGATAACCGCTCCGGTAATCGCTCCGGCACCTGCGCCAATCAACGCGCCTTTAGCCGCGCCACTCATTTTTTTACGTTCTGCCTCGGTTTGTGTAGCCGAAGTTGCAGCCGGCGTACTATTGTTTACAACAACCGGTCTTTGAGCAGCTCTTCGTTCGGCAGCTTCTCGTTCCTGAGTTGCGGTTGCCGTTTTCATAGAGTCAATTAGTCGTTGTTTTTCAAGCTCAACAACTTGCTTGTTTAGTTGATCAATTCTTTCAGCTTCCGTCAGCTCGGTTTCGTTAAAGGTTCCTGCACGGTCGGCTGTATCTCTACATGATGCGAAAGCTAAGGCTGTTATTAATACAATTGCGAAATTTTTCATGGGTTCTAATTTAGGGTTACTTTAATTTTTTCTTTGCCTTCCCAAACTTCCTGCCGTAAATTATTTGGTCGGTTTCAGATTAGGTAAAATTAACCCAAGACGCCGTTGAACCTCTTATGCTAAAATTTTTATTTGTTACACAATTGTGGCTTTTTTCCTCATTTTCATATTTATGAATTCGACCGCGAGCGAGAACGCAATGGCAAAATACAAGTATCCTTTTGGCACGGCCCCAACTTCCTGACCGTATAATGTGGCGCCTGATAAGTGCATGCTTTCAGTAATCAACATAAAGCCGATCAAAATCAAAAATGCAAGTCCCAGGATTTGGATTGACGGGTTGGCATTCACGAAATTTCCAACAGGAACCGCAAATAACATCATCACCGCAACCGAAATCACAACCGCCGTCACCATAATATAAAGCGCGCCTTCAAGCCCGTTTGTCATTCCAACGGCCGTTAGTATCGAGTCGACTGAAAAGATCAAATCGATCAGCAAAATCTGCGTGATCACATTCGAAAATGATTTCTTGGCAACAGCGCCCATTTTCACTTCTTCTTCGCCTTTATGATCCACTTTCTCATGAATCTCCTTGGTACTTTTATAAATCAAAAATAATCCTCCGAGAAACAATATCAAGGCTTGGCCCGTAAAGTCGACTTTAAACCAACTCCAGTTCAGCGAAAATATCGACGCCTTCATCGCAATCAGCCACGTAATTCCGAAAAGCATCGCAATACGCATGAACATCGCTAAAAATAAACCAATTCGAGTCGCTCTTTTTCGCTCTTCCGGCGGCAGTTTTCCGGTCACGATCGATATAAAAACAATATTGTCAATTCCAAGAATGATCTCAAGAAACGTCAGTGTCAGCAACGCGATCCACGCATCCGGATTCAGAAATACTTCCATTTTTAGTGTTTTTTATTTTAGTTGATTTTTACAGCTGTTCCCCGTTGTTTGGAATCGTTGCCAACGATGCCATACTCAAAGGTATACGAATTATTGGTTGTCGTCAAAATTTTCATGCTGATCGCTTTTCGTTCCTGCATGTTTTTCGGATGTTTTTTCTGCAAAATATACTCGCAGTCGTTTATCCAACGTACCGTAGCCGTATCAGTCTTTCCTTCAAAAGTCTCGATTTCGATGTCGTCAAAACGCTCAAAAACAGTAACCATTGTTTTGCCGTCAATTTCGGTTTCAAACTTAAATTTTCCGGTTTTGTAATCAGCACAATTGCGCTCTTGCTGGTAACACGAAATAAACAGCGGCGCTAAAACAAGCAAAAACAAGCTCTTTTTCATCTTTTAATATTTTATGGCAGCAATTCCGGCTATCCGCTTTATCTTTTTTGTCTCATGCCTTTTGGTCCCATTTAACCGCGTACTCGACAAAAAAGGATATCGCTTCCTATCCGGGCTGCGGGTTGGTTACTCGATTTTTATTTGGTGTTTTGAAAGTAAACCCGGAATTCCCGAGAGTGAAAACCTGGCTTTTTGCAAAACATTATCCTCGGGGTCAATTTTATAATTAACAGCGTCAACAAAGTTTACTTCCTTTAAAATCGTATGGTAAAACTGGGCGCGATCTAAATTCGATCCCGAGAATGTTGAGCGTGATAGATCAGCGGAAGAAAAGTTGACATCTTTCAATGAGCAATCATCAAACGTAGTTCCCTGCATTTTCTTGTTTGCAAACGACGAATAATCCAAAACCGAATGATGAAAGTTAACTTCAAACAGAAAATCGGTACATTCGTTAAACAACACGCCAAGCAACTTGCAACCTACAAATGCCACACTTTTTAAACCGGTTCCACGCAAATTGACATTGGCCAAATTGCAGTCGGTGAATTCGCAGTTGATAAACACGCTTCCACGTAAGTCCGCCGACTGGAAGTCGCAGTTCACAAAACTACATTCTTCGTATTCCACATGGGTTAGCGCCTCGCCGGCAAGAATTTCTTTCTCGAAAACTTTATTTAAAACTATTGTACTCATTTTGCAAACAAACCGTGGCCAATGGTCATCAAGCCTTTAAATAGAAAATAAACGGATAGGATACAAACCGTGATGCCAACACCGAGCACCAGATAATGCCAGTTTGTATGTTGGTTCATAAAGGCGTTATAAATAACGGACGGTCCGATAAAAAACATCGGAAGCGCAATTAAAATGAATTTTCCGCCTTTGCTGATTAACTTTATATCGGCCATTATGATTTTAATTTTAAAAAATGGTCAACTGCGGCGCGAACGCTTTTGTGCAGTTTCAACAACTCCCCGGCTTCTTCGTAGGTAACCGGGATTTCTTCCATGATCATTTTGCAACCGCGATCAACGAGCTTCGAATTGCTCAATTGCATATCGACCATTTTGTTGCCTTTTACACGACCAAGACTGATCATTGTCGAGGTCGAAATCATGTTAAGCACGAGTTTTTGCGCCGTTCCGGCTTTCATTCGGGAGCTTCCAGTAACAAATTCGGGCCCGGTTACCACTTCGATTGGAAATTGCGCCACTCGGGCAATCGGACTTCCGGAATTGCAGACAATGCAACCTGTTACAATGTTATTTTCATTGCATTTTTCCAATCCACCAATAACATAGGGCGTTGTTCCCGAGGCGGCAATTCCGATCACGACATCGTTTTGTGAAATTCCGTTTTGTTGAAGATCGAGCCAAGCTTGTTCGCGGTTGTCTTCGGCATTTTCGACTGCTTTTCGAATCGCATTGTCGCCACCAGCTATGAGTCCAACGACAAGGTCAAACGGAACCCCAAAAGTGGGCGGACATTCAGACGCGTCTACAATTCCGAGTCGGCCCGAAGTTCCCGCGCCAATATAGAATAGTCGGCCGCCAGCCTGAAGTTTTTCGATTACTTTTAAGGTAAGCGCTTCAATTTGAGGGATTGCTTTCCCGACGGCAATCGGAACGGTTTTGTCTTCGTTGTTGATATTTGCGAGTAACTGGTCAAGCGGCATCTTTTCAAGATGTTCGTATCGTGAAGCTTGTTCGGTGGTTCTGATGAAAGTCAATGTCGCAGGGATAAAATTGAACCGTAAAGTTAGTGATTTTCTATCAGTCGCGTGAGGGATTGGAGCGATATCCTTTTTTTTGACAACAGTTTAAACTGACCTTGAAACTTGAGAAAAAAAGATATAGCGGAAAGCCCGGCCCTTGCGGACACGCCCTAAATAAAAATCGCGCAGATAATTCCGAGGATAATCATCGACACCTTGGCCACGTTGAATTTGTGCGCTTCGGTGGTTTCAAAAATAATGGTCGACGATATATGGAAAAGGATTCCGATGACAACGGCTGTAATTTCAGCGTAATAATTGGCAAGTACCGGAAAAAAGGTCGAGGTTAGCGTTCCAAGTGGCGTCATTGCGGCAAAAGTGATCATAAAGATAAAGATCGAGAGCTTGCTTAAATTGGCTTTGAGAAAGAAAACCGTCAGGATGATGGCGATAGGAAAGTGGTGAACCGCGATTCCGAATGCGAGGTGCTCGTGATGACTGACGGGAAATCCTTCGAGAAACGCGTGAATGCAAAGGCTGATAAACAAAAGCCACGGGATGTTGTTCATTTCGTGATGCAGGTGGACGTGACCGTGCTCGGCGCCTTTGGAGAAAAATTCGAGGATGATCTGGAACAGGATTCCGACCATGATAAAGATTCCGATGCTGTGATTATGGCTTTCGTAAACCTCGGGTAGCAAGTGCATGACAGTGAGCGAAAGCAAAAATGAGCCGGAAAAAGCCAATAACAATTTAAGATTGGACTTTTTTTCGGGTTTTAAGAGCATGGCAATGCCATAACCGGCGATAACAGCCAGCAGCGGAAGCAAGTAATTCATCTACTTGAAGATCATGATTAGACGTTCTGAATCGTTTTTGCTGAAAGATTTGAGTTTGTAATCACCGAACATGTCGAGCAGGTAAATTCCGTTTTCTTCCATCATGGTTTCGAAATCGGAAGACGTATATGCTTTTACTTTTTCCACAAAGTGATACTGGTGGCCTTTGTCCTCAAAATCAATTTCCTTATAAATGTAGTTGTCGACCACATAGCGTTTAATGTGAAACTCGATGTCTTCTACGATTTTTGTTTCTTCGGGAACCAGATTTTTGATAACGCGAGAGGCATTCATAAAATCGATGACGCCAAAACCAAATTCGTTCAGGCTATCGCGAATCGACCTGAGTACGCGGGCATTGTCTTCTTCGGTATCAAAATATCCGAAGCTGGTGAAGAGATTAAAAACCGCATCATATTGCTCGTTGCATTTCTCGCGCATGTCGTGAACCACAAAATGAAGATGCTCGCGTTCGTGCTTTTTGGCCTCGGCGATGCTGTTTTCAGAAAGATCGGCGCCGGTTACATCAAAACCTATTTCATTGAGATAGATCGAGTGGCGACCTTTGCCGCAAGCCAGATCGAGGATTTTTGCTTTTTCAGGCAGATTTAGATATGCCGTGATGTTGTCCATGAACAAACGGGCTTCGGCATAATCGCGATCCTTGTAAAGAATATGGTAATAAGGTGAGTCGAACCATGAGGCGTACCATTTAGATTCGGTGTTTTGAAGTTGTGCTGATGTGTGAATTGAATTGTGTTCCTCCGACATTTATTGCTTTCTGTTGATTCCTAGTGCAAATTTAGTTTATTTTTGCACCGAATTCCCGATATAGCTATGGAAAATAATTTTAAGATGATTGCCAAAACCTTTTTTGGTTTTGAAGAAATATTGACGCGGGAACTAACCATGCTGGGTGCGCAGGAAGTAGAAGCCGGCACGCGTATGGTTAGTTTTAAAGGCGACAAAGGTTTTATGTACAAGGCAAATTTGTCTTTGCGAACGGCTCTGAAAATCTTAAAACCGATTTCGTGGTTTCGAGCTTCAAACGAAGATGCGTTATATCGTGGAATTTCAAAAATAAACTGGTCTGATTACATGAGCGCCAGTGGAACGTTTGTGGTCGATACGACGGTTCACTCGGAGAATTTCAAACATTCGCAGTTTGTTGCCCAAAAAACAAAGGATGCTATTGTGGATCAATTCCGCAGCAAATCCGGACAACGGCCAAGCGTCGACAAAGATTTTCCGGATATTCGCATCAATGTTCACATCGACCGTGACAATGTTTCGGTAGCACTTGACACATCCGGGAATTCACTTCATCACCGAGGTTACAGAACGGCAACCAACATTGCGCCGATCAACGAAGTGCTTGCAGCAGGTATGTTGTTGCTGTCCGGTTGGGACGGTCAGGGCGATTTTCTTGATCCGATGTGTGGAAGCGGGACGATATTGGCTGAGGCGGCAATGATCGCTTGCAATATTCCTGCGAATATCAATCGCAAGGAATTCGCTTTCGAGAAATGGCCTGATTGGGACAACGTGCTTTTTGAAACCATAATGGATTCGCTTTTGAAGAAAGTACGCGAATTTCATTATACGATCACCGGTTACGATAAAGCTCCATCGGCAGTAGCTAAAGCAAAGGACAATATCAGGAACGCGAATCTGGAAGAATACGTCAAAATCTCCGAACGAAATTTTTTCGACACCGAGAAAGATACAAAAGGACCGCTACATATGGTTTTTAATCCTCCGTATGGCGAGCGACTCGAGATCGATGAAGAGCGTTTTTATGCTGAAATCGGCGATACGTTAAAGAAAAGCTACCCGGGAACAAATGCGTGGTTTATCACGGCAAATCCTGAAGCGTTGAAATTCGTCGGACTAAAACCGTCCCGAAAAATAAAATTGTACAATGGTAGTCTTGAAGCGCGTTTTGTGAAGTACGAAATGTATGAAGGAAGCAAGCGGACAAAATTCCAAAAGACAGAGAACAATGAATAAACAAACAAAAGCCTTAGTTTTTCAATTGCTGTGTTTTGCAGTACTTTTTATCGGATTGCGATTTCTGATTGCAGAATTCGGCGGACTTTCGGGCTATTGGATTCCGATTACGGCCGCAGTGATTGCCACGTTGCTTTGCCCGATCTTTAAGGCTGTACGCACGCGTGACGGTGAAAAGTTATTTGTAAAATGGATTTTTCTACCCGGAATCAAAGAAATTAAATAGTTATTTCTTTGTAGCTGATTTTTTATAAATCGGAATAAAGTACGAGACCGTATAATTAAACCCGACGCCAAAATCGCCGTCATAGGTTCGGTTGAATCCGGGAATAAATAAGTTACTGAAATTATCAGGCTGCTTGTTGCTTACGATCCGGTTTACACGAGCGCTGAATCCAACAAAGACGTTATTTAGAACTTCGACTTTAACACCTGCTACGACCTCGATCCAACTCGCATTTAATCCGTCAAATTCTTGTCCGGGTGCAACGATCGGCGCTTCACCAAGGTAACTATTCTGATTGTAAATCTCGTAACTGTGTAGTTTCTGGCTAAAAGTGCTAAAGCCATAACGCAGCCCAATATGGATGATATTTTCCATATCCAACCAGTTTTCATACGTGTTGTAATCAAACCCCACTTTTAAATACGAACCGTTTGTGGTAAAATTCAACCGTTCGTCATCAGTCGTCTTTTCTTCGTTTCCGAGTTCAGCTGCCAAATAGAATTTTTTAGTCAACCGATAATCACCGACAACCTCAAAACCCTGGTAATTGTCATCGTAAAATGAGCGCGCGATTCGGTACAAATCGGCCCCAACGCGAATTCCGTATCGATCCGATTTCACTTTTACCGGCGCAATCGAGTCTACTGAAATACTGTCTTGTTGCGCCACACCAACCAATGGAAGCAAAAGGAAAAGGCTAAAAATAAATTTTGACGTGCGTTTCATTTTCTGTTTCAATGTTTGGCTCTACGATTTCAATTTCCTGAATCCACACGCTTGCGTCGGTGTTGATCAGTTCGATCGGATTTTCGGGATCTAACGTAAATACCGTTTTGTAGCCGCAGGCCCGCGACACAAAAACATCATCCCGCGTATAATTAAATTTTAAAAGATCCTGATTGGCATTCGCATTAGCGCTATTCAATTCAAAGATATACGTAACCGAATTTTCAGTCACCGAAAGCGGAATTTCTGCAATGTTCTGCCCGTCGATTGTGGCCAGCGAATCAGCTAAATTCGCAGCTTTAATTTCAAGTGTAGTCACGTTCTTGGGCATCGATGGATTATTGATGTCATAAAAACCAATCACCAACAATGAAGTGGTTTGCGTCGTTTCCGGGCAAATGTCATCCTTCTCGCAACCCGAAAAAAGCACGCTTAGGCAAATAGCAATAGCCAGGAAAATCTTTTTCATTAAATGCTACGTTTTTCCAAAAGTACAACATTTTCAACGTGGTGCGTTTGCGGAAACATGTCAACCGGCCGAACGCGCACAACTTTGTACATATGGTCGAGCAGTTCCAGATCACGCGCTTGCGTAGCCGAATTACAACTTACATATACAATTTTCTCAGCACCAACTTTTAGCAGCTGCGCAACAACGTCTTTGTGCATTCCGTCACGTGGCGGATCGGTAATCACAACATCGGGTTTGCCATGGGTAGCTACAAATTCATCGTTGAAAACATCCTTCATATCGCCCACAAAGAATTCACAATTTGTGATTTCATTGCGTTTTGCATTGGCTTTTGCATCTTCAATCGCTGCCGGAACGCTTTCAACACCGATTACCTTTTTCGCGTTTTTCGATACGAATTGCGCAATGGTTCCCGTTCCGGTGTAAAGGTCATAAACCACTTCATTTCCGGTTAATCCGGCAAAATCCCGCGTGATTTTATAAAGCTCATACGCCTGATCCGAATTGGTTTGATAAAATGATTTTGCATTAATGCTGAATCGCAAGCCTTCCATTTCTTCCAGAATATATTCGCGGCCGCTATAAAGGATAATAGTTTGATCGTATAAAGTATCGTTCGCTTTCTGGTTAATCACATATAATAACGAAGTGATTTCCGGAAACCGCTCGGCCACGAAAGTCAAAAGCTGATTTCGCAGCTCGACATCGTCCTCACAAAACTGAATCAACACCATGATTTCGCCGGTCGATGCAGTTCTGATCATCAGCGTTCTAAGAAGTCCGGTGTGGTTTCGCGGATTAAAAAACGACATTCCGTTGGCATTGGCAAACGCCCGAATTTCATTCCTGATGGCATTCGAGGGATCTTCCTGTAAGTGACATTTCTTGATATCCAGAATTTTGTCCCACATTTTCGGAATGTGAAATCCCAGCGCGTTTCGGTCGTCATAATTCAAATCTGAACCAATTTCGTCTTCAGTAAGCCAGCGACTGTCAGAAAACGAAAACTCCATTTTATTGCGATAGAAAAACTCTTTTGCCGATCCCAAAATCGGTTCAAATTCAGGAAGTTCAACCTTTCCAATGCGTTTCAAATGGTTATAAACCTCATTTTGCTTGTAAAAAAGTTGTTGCGAATATTGCATGTTTTGCCATTTACAACCGCCACAAACCCCAAAGTGAATGCAAACTGGCGCCGCACGATGCGCGCTATATTCGTGAAATTTAATCGCTTTTCCTTCAAAATAAGCCTTTCGCTTTTTAAAAGTCTGCACATCAACAACGTCACCCGGAACCACATTCGGTATGAAAATTACCTTTCCATCGGGAGCTTTCGCAACCGAAACACCCTTCGCGCCCGCATCGAGCACCTTAACATTATGAAAAACAGCTTTTGCAGTATTTTTTCTTCCCATGCCGCAAAAGTAGCTATTAAATCGCAATTTTTCTTCCGATTTTCTTGAATTTGGGCGCCACCGCCTTATGCGCTTTTCAAGAGCGCACAACGCGGTCGGGTCTTTCGCAGTGCACGGCACTTTGCTACAACCCCTGGCGCGAGTGCCGAAAATAACTTCAGCCGGGTTTTCGCATTTCGTCCTTATTTTCTCATCCGAGAGTCCTTCAAATCATATAAAAATATTAAACCTCTCAAACAAAGCACGTTCACTAAAAGTGTTTTTGTAACTTTAGAAATCACTAAAAAAATAAACCATGAAAAGACACGCAACAGCCGTTTGGCAAGGATCAGTAAAAGAAGGCAACGGAAAACTCACCACACAAAGTACGGTTTTGCAGGATTCACAGTATTCGTTTAAAACCCGTTTTGAAGATGGCGTCGGTACCAACCCCGAGGAACTCATCGCAGCGGCTCATGCCGGTTGTTTTACCATGCAATTATCGGCATTTATTGGCGAAGAAGGCTATGAAGTTGGTAGCCTCGAAACCAAATGCGACATTGATTTCAAGGACGGCGCAATTGCAAGTTCACACCTGACGGTTAAGGGAAACATTTCGGGAATTTCGGACGCCGACTTCCAGAAATTGGTTAAAAAGGCCGAAGAAAATTGTCCGGTTTCAAAGCTTCTCAATACGAAAATCTCGTCGGAAGCAACGCTGAACTAAGTTTCAAATAGATTTTTCGGATTTTGTACCTTTGCTTGTGGGTGATTTCTCTCCATAAGCAGGAATTGTAGTACTTTTTTTTAAATACATTTTTATGACAGCAGTAGGCACGGCATCTTCAAAGGAAATGATGCATCTCGAAGAAGAATATGGCGCTCACAATTATCATCCGCTACCGGTGGTTTTAAGTCGGGGTGAAGGCGTTTATGTTTGGGATGTTGAGGGAAAAAAATATTATGATTTTCTGTCGGCGTATTCCGCGGTAAATCAGGGTCATTGTCATCCGCGAATTATCGATGCGTTGGTGAATCAAGCGAAAACCCTAACGCTAACATCACGCGCTTTTTTTAACGATCAACTTGGTCCCTATGAAAAGTTCATCACTGAATATTTTTCATTCGATAAGGTTCTTCCGATGAATACCGGAGCTGAAGCTGTTGAAACTGCGATCAAGATCTGCCGCAAATGGGCATATGAAAAAAAGGGAATTTCTGAAGAAGCAGCTGTTATCGTTGTTTGCGATGGAAATTTTCACGGTCGGACAACAACAATTATTTCGTTTTCAAACGACGACAACGCAAAAAAGAACTTTGGTCCGTATACACCCGGATTCGTATCTGTTCCTTACGATAACCTAGATGCGTTGTCAGAAGCACTTTCGCAAAAAAATGTTGCCGGTTTTTTAGTCGAGCCGATTCAGGGCGAAGCCGGTGTTTACGTTCCAGCCGATGGTTATCTTACAAAAGCAAAACAATTATGCGAAGAAAATGGCGTGCTGTTTATTGCTGATGAAGTTCAAACCGGAATCGCCAGAACGGGAAAACTGCTTGCTGTGGCGCATGAAAATGTAACTCCGGATATTTTGATTTTGGGGAAAGCGCTTTCGGGCGGAGTCTATCCGGTTTCTGCAGTTTTGGCCAACAACGAGATCATGAATGTGATTAAACCGGGTCAACATGGTTCTACATTTGGTGGAAATCCCCTTGCTGCGGCTGTGGCAATTGCGGCGCTTGAAGTTGTTACAGACGAGAAATTAGCTGAAAATGCCGATCGATTGGGAAAACTTTTCCGTGAGAAATTGGCGGAATACATTGCAACATCAAACATCGCCACGCTTGTCCGTGGGAAAGGATTGCTGAATGCTGTGGTAATCAACGATACCGAAGACAGTTCAACAGCTTGGGATATTTGTGTGGCCCTGAAAGATAACGGACTCCTGGCAAAACCTACTCATGGGAATATTATCAGATTTGCGCCGCCTTTGGTTATGACCGAAGAGCAATTGCTGGATTGCACCAATATCATCATAAAGACTTTCAAGCAATTTGAGAAGTAATCAAAAAAAAATCCGCTGAAAAGCGGATTTTGATTTTTAATAATCTTGTTGTTCTTGTTGTTCGGCTTTCATCTTAAGATTTTCCAGGAAGTCATTCATTCCTTCTTCGCCTACAGTTACATAGAAGTAAACAGTTACAAGCAGGTAAAGTGCACTTAAAACAATACCGATGATGGCAAGGATACGTCCGATTTTCAAATTGTTGTAATTCAAAAACAACTCCGGATTTTCCTGATAAAGTTTCAAGTCCTTAGCCGCAAGAATAAGCGCTACAATTCCGAGGATTAATCCAATGATACCATAGCAACAACATGTTACAATCGAAAGTATACCCAAGACGAGAACCGCGGTTGCATTTGGTAAATTTCTTTTTTCCATAAAATAATTTTTAAGTTTAGTTAGAGGTTTGTCATTTTGTAAAGGTATGAAAATATCATAATTGCACCATTTGCAATGGCTGTCACGATAATAATTCGGGTGTAATTGCGGCTTTTGTCGATTAAGTGAACACCTATGAGTAAAAACAGCAGTAATGTAGAATAAATTGCCGGAAATAAATTCCACGCTTCAAGAAAATCGCCACGCATAAGCGACATAAAAGCGCGCTGTGTGCCGCAACCCGGGCAATCGATCCCGAAGAGTTGCTTATTCATGCAGGGAAGCATATATTTATCCATTGCGGCTTTTTTTGCAAGTTTAAGAAAAAAAAACAACCAAAAATCAACCTCAGAATTTTCTTTTATACTTTTGAAGGATTAATTATGATGAATAAAGTACTACTACCAGTTCTCGTTATTGCGGTGTTGATCGCGTTTTACGAACAAGACAAAGAGCAGCCCAACGTGTTAATAACCGCCGGCGCAGTTATAGTTTTTATGTATTGCATGATGCGATTGAGCGCGAGGACACCGAGTAAAAACCAAAATGAAGATGATGACAAATTATAATATCGGTGATCGTGTGTCGGTACTTGATGACGATTTAAATGGCGTGGTTACCAAAATTTCCGGCGGCGAGATTACAGTTGAAACCGATGATGGTTTTTCGCTGAATTATCAACCATCGGAACTTATCAAAATACAATCCACGAGCTTGCTAAATTCCGGAACCGCCGGATTCAATCTCAACGAAGTCAAAAAACAAAAGGAAATTCCGAAACCCCGAAGCTTTGTTAAAGAGAAAATTAAGGGCGAAATTCCACCACCTGAATACGATCTTCACATTGAAAAACTCGCCAAGAACTTCAGGTCGATGTCGAACTATCAAATACTCGATCTGCAATCGGAAACGGCAAAACGACATATTGAACACGCCATTCGCAACCGCATTCCAAAGATTGTTTTTATTCATGGAGTAGGAGAAGGCGTGCTAAAAGCAGAACTCGATTTTATGCTTGGTCGCTATGACAACCTCGTGTTTCGCGATGCTAATTATCAGAAATACGGACTTGGTGCAACTGAAGTTATTTTCAAGCAAAAAACCGATTAATTATTGGTGATGATGGTTCCGAAAAGGAAATCGTCGGCTAGAATAAACTCGCTGTTGCCGCTTCTTAACGTGGCATTTCGCAAATGAATTTCGTGGATAAATCCGCCCGAAGTCGTGGTGGTATGAACTTCAATCACACCTGAAACATTCGGAGTTCCAGGTGCACCGCTCCAAACTTGAATAGGTTCAGGAGTAACGGGCTGCGGATTTGCGCAGAAATAAGACGAGGATAATCCACCGCCAAAAACGCTAAAAGTCAGTATGTTGGATTCCGTTCCCAGTAGCGCTGTTCTTGGCTGATCAAGCGGAGTGACTTCATTTGCCAGAAGCGAATTGTCGAAATTGTCCAGAATAATTGATTCGGTCGATGTCCAGTTATAAAGTCGTCCCGAGTCACAACGGTCGGCAGGAGCTGTAAAAGTAAATGAGAGATTTGGCGTAGTCGTATTGTAATTTCCAAAATTAAACACTTCATAAAGCTGACTTCCGTCTGGTTTATCGAAAGTGATATTTCTAAAAATGATCTGATGACGATAGCCCGTAATTTTTTCGCCACCTTCAAGATTGGCATTGGCTGTCTTTACGGCAAAGGTCGAAATCTCGATTGTTCCTGATGAAGCAGTCCATTCTTCCTGAACTACAGGATTAGCAGGAGGAACTGACGCACAGAAGCTTGAGCCGGAAATGGTACCATCATAAGAACGATAAATCACGCGTGTTGTCGTGCCGTTAATTTCAAATATTCTCGGCGCACTTTCAAGTGTTGGATCATTGATGATGGCAGCTTGCAAAGTGGGAAGTTGGATGATGAGTGCCTCGTTTGAGGAAACCTTGTAGATTAAATTCTCACAAGAAGCGGCGTTAACAGTGCTGAAATCTATGGTGTCAACCGTCAGATCACCATCGTCACAACTCGCAAAAAACACACAAAATAACACCAGCGCAAATACCTTTTTCATAACCTCATTTTAGTAAACAAATATAGGTTTTTAAATAATTCATGACAAAAAGCTTTACCGAATCGCCTTCACAAACTTGATGTATTACTATATTTGCAACTCATTTGAAAATCGAAAGATGGCAAATAAGCTAATACTTCTGTTAATGGTGCTTTTCTCGGCTACAACTTCGGCCCAAAAATTAAAGTCGCCTTCGGGCGAATTCGAACTTGAATTTTCGATCAAAAACAATAAGCCTGCTTACTCGCTTAAATATAAGGGGAAACAAGTGGTCCATTCAAGCGACCTTGGCTTTACACTTAAAAATAACGACGATTTTTCAACCGGATTTACGGTGATCAACACAAAATCTTCATCGTTTGATCAAAGTTGGAAACCGGTTTTAGGCGAAGTTTCAACCATTCGCAACCATTACAACGAGATTAAAGTCGATCTTCAGCACACATCCGGTAAATTATTGAATATCAGCTTTAGATTGTTTGATGACGGTTTGGCTTTCCGATACGAATTTCCACAACAAGAAAAACTGAATTACTTTATTGTTTCGAAAGAACACACTCAGTTTAACTTGGCGGCCGATCATAAAGCATTTTGGATTCCGGGCGATTTTGACAGTCAGGAATATGTTTACAACGAAACAAAACTTTCGCAGATTGATGTTGATAAACTCGATATGAACAACGGAATCGGTTTCAAAGGCCCGATGATTAAGACACGAGTTCAATCGCCGCTGATGATGAAGTCCGATAACGGATTGTATATCAATATTTTCGAAGCTGCCGTGATCAACTATCCGGTTATGCACCTCACGCTTGATCAATCGAATTTTACTTTTACTTCTGATCTGGCGCCAAATGCGATCGGTGATCTTGCTTACCTTCAAGCGCCGTTTAATACGCCATGGAGAACCGTAATTGTAAGTGATGATGCGCGTGATATTCTGGCCTCTAAAATGATTCTGAACCTCAATGAGCCATCAAAAATTGATGATACCTCATGGATAAAGCCGATGAAATACGTTGGGATTTGGTGGGAAATGCATGTCGGAGTAGCCACCTGGGATTATGCAGGATCACAAAATGCGCAATCGTCAAACGAGTTGAAACCAACAGGCAAACACGGCGCAACTACTGAAAATACGAAAAGATATATCGATTTTGCTGCTAAGCACGGCTTTGACGGTGTACTTGTCGAAGGCTGGAATGTTGGCTGGGAAGATTGGTTCGGAAACTGGAAAGAAGAAGTTTTCGATTTTGTAACGCCATATCCCGATTTTAACATCGAAGAATTATCGGCGTATGCCAAATCTAAAAATGTGCAACTGATCATGCATCACGAGACTTCGGCCTCGGTCGCAAACTACGAACGTCGCCTGGATCGCGCTTTTGATCATATGAAAAAGTACGGTTATGACGCGGTTAAAACTGGTTATGTAGGCCGGATAATTCCACGTGGCGAATGGCATGACGGTCAAACAATGGTAAATCATTTTAATCACGTGGTTCAACGGGCAGCGGACTATAAGATAATGGTTAATTCGCACGAATCTGTTCGTCCAACCGGTGTACACCGAACGTATCCGAACTATATCGCTTCTGAAGCGGCTCGCGGAAACGAATTTAACGCCTGGAGTAACGGAAATCCACCGGCACATGAAACTATTTTGCCGTTCAACCGCCTCTTGGGTGGCCCGATGGACTACACTCCCGGAATTTTCGAAGTTAAAATGAGTTCTTACGATAAAACAAAAAAAGAACAAGTCCAGACCACGCTTACCAAACAATTGGCGCTTTACGTTACTATGTATTCGCCGCTACAAATGGCGGCCGATCTTCCTGAAAACTATGAAAAACATGCCGATGCATTTCAGTTCATAAAAGATGTTGCGGCAGATTGGGACGATACCAGGATTCTGGAGGCAGAACCGGGCGACTATGTAACAATTGCCAGAAAAGAAAAAGGTGGCGAGCGTTGGTTTGTTGGCGCAATTACCGATGAGAATTCGCGCAAAAGCACGATTTCGTTGAACTTTTTGACACCGAATCAAAAGTATACGGCAACGATTTACGAAGACGCACCTGACGGCCATTGGCAAAAAAATCCAAAAGCATATAAAATCAAAACCATTGAGGTAACTTCCAAAAGCAAAATTTCCCTTAATCTTGCAGCCGGAGGTGGAACAGCAATCAGTATTTCCCCAAGATAATATGAAAACAGTGTACTTAGACAACGCGGCAACAACGCAGGTTCATCCTGAAGTAGTTGCAGAAATGACAACCGTACTTGCCGATAATTTCGGGAACGCGTCATCAACCCATAGTTTCGGGCGTCACTCAAAAAATTTGTTGGAGCTATCGCGAAAAAAAATCGCTAAACTCATCAACGCCACGGCACAGGAAATTGTTTTCACATCTGGCGGAACGGAATCTGATAACTGGGTGATAAGATCGGCTGTTAAAGATTTGAAGGTCAAAAGAATCATCACCAGCAAAATCGAACATCACGCAGTTTTGCACTCGGTCGATGCCGTCGTAGCCGAATTTGGAGTGACGGTTGATTACGTGAAAATTAAATCCGATGGATGCGTGGATGTATCTCATCTTGTCCAGTTACTTTCACAAAATATTCCGACGCTTGTGTCGCTGATGCACGTTAATAACGAGATCGGAACTTTTATCGATCTTAAAGAAGTTGGAACTATTTGTCGCGAATATCAAGCCTATTTCCACTCTGATACAATCCAATCGCTTGGCAAAGTGGAACTCGACATGCAAGAACTGCCGGTCGATTTCATTTGCGCGTCAGCTCATAAATTTCACGGACCAAAAGGAATCGGCTTTATTTTTATCCGAAAAGGCCTTCAGCTAAATCCGATTTTCTTTGGTGGCGAACAAGAGAAAGGATTACGCGCCGGAACCGAATCGATTCACAATATCGTCGGAATGGCAAAAGCTCTCGAACTTTCATACACTGATCTTCCGAAAAAAGTTGAACACATAACCAACTTAAAACAATATGCAATCAGTCAGATTCAAGCGTGTTTTCCCGAGGCAAAAATCAACGGAAAAGACACTTTCTACAATCTGATTAATATATGTTTGCCACTGAGTGAAGAGAAAACTTCGATGATTTTGTTTCAACTCGACATGAAAGGTGTCGCGGTTTCTCGTGGTAGCGCATGTCAGTCGGGAAGCACCAAACCATCGCATGTACTGGCAGAAGTTTTATGCGATGAAGATTTGAAAAAACCGTCATTGCGAATTTCGTTCAGCTGTTTTAATACAAAAGAAGACGTTGACTATTTCGTCGATGTGTTGAAATCAGTTTAGATATATTGTTCGATTTGTTCCATTGGAAGCATGATCGTAAACTCGGCGCCTTCACCTGCTTTTCCGGTCGCAGAAATCGACCCGTAATGGCGTTCAACAATGCGTTTACATAACGATAGTCCAAGACCGGTTCCTTCATATTGCTCCTTTGCATTCAACCTTGCAAATGCGCCAAATATTTTATCAGCGTATTCAGGTTCAATCCCGATTCCGTTATCACTCACGATAATGCGTACGAGTTTATGCCCGAATCTGTTTATCACCTCCGATTTTACATCGATTACCGGCGGAACATCAGTCTTGCTAAATTTCAGTGAGTTATTGATCAGGTTGTAAAATAGTTGATGAATCAATACCTGAGCTCCCTGGATTACAGGCAAATGCGAAACATTTATCGTGGCTTTTTTCTGCTGAATCACGATCTCAAGATCGCTCTCAATATTTTTAAATATTTGATTCAGGTTGATTTCCTCGAGCTTTTGCTCATTTGCGTTCAGCGTCGAATATGAAAGTACGCCATCGATCATCGCAAACATGCGGTTGGTTGCATTGTGAACTTTATCGAGATAGGCGCGACCTCGCTCTGGTAAAATTGACGAAAATTCATCTTCCAATCGGGAGGTAAACACCTTTATCTTTCGAACCGGCTCCTTAAGATCATGGCTGGCGACGTGCGCAAACTGGAGCAAATCTTCGTTAGATCGCTTTAATTCCAAGGTTTGCTTTCTAACTTGTGTACTCAATTCTTCGGCAAATTGCTTTTGTTCGGTGATATCCTGAATAATACCGATTAATTTTTTAGGTTGATTGCCGTCAAAAATCACCAATCCTTTGGCTCTGATCCAATGCACGGAATTATCCGGGTGAACGATCCGCGCTTCATAATGCAGGTTTCCGCTCATAAATGCATCAGCATGGGCTTTGTTGCGAATTTCGATGTCATCTGGGTGGAATTGACTCGTATACTCCAAACGGTCGGCAGCATTTTCACGACCAAATATTTCATGAAAACGAGGTGAGCTTTTGATTTCGTCGGTTTCAATATCAAGCTCATACGAGGCAAGATCAGCCGATTCGATCGCCAATCGTGCACGTTCCTCGGCTTGTTCAATTTGCTTGCGAGCCAAAACTTGCTCGGTCACATCAACCGCAACAGCCATCACTCCGCCAATTTCGTCTTCAGAGGTGTAAAATGCTTCATAAACAAAATTGATATAAACCGTTTTCTGAACACCGTCACGTGGCAGAATCACCGGAAGTTCGAATGCCGAAAACCGCTTTCCGGTTCGGTAAACTCCTAATAATAAATCTTCAAGCCCCTGATTCTTGGTTGCCGGATGCGCTTCAAAAAACGATTTGTGCAAAACCTGCTCCTGATCAATTCCCCAAAGTTCGTACATTCTTTCGTTGGCAATGTCAACAACGAAATCCTCACCGAGTAATATGCACATGGCGACTGGCGACTGCTGAATGATGTTCCGCAGGTTGCGTTCGCTCTTAGATAATTTCTGACTCGCAAGATTCAGTTCGGTCACATCGGCAGCGGTATTCATCACGCCATAGGTGTTTCCTTCTGAATCAAAAACTGGAGTAAAACTATAATCAAAGAAATAAACCCTGAGTTTACCATCGACGATTAGGTCAATTTGTGCGTTTTTAATATGTAGTGGCTGACCGGTATCATAAACCTGTTGAAGTTGCTCAAAGACTTTTTGATTTTCAAGTTCGGGCAAAACCTCGGTATACGATTTTCCAATCACATCATTTCCTTTTCCCCAAATATCCAAAATGGATTGGTTGGCCAATTCGATGATCATCTCACGGCCAACATAAACCCCGATCGGAAACGGAGCGCTTTCAACCACGCTTTTTAATTTCTGCTCACTTTCAGTAATGCGTTGTTGCGCCAAAACTTTGTCAGTAACATCAACAGCAACATCCATTACACCGAAAATTTCGCCATCAGCATTGTTCATCGGTTTAAAAGTAATATCGAAATAATAACGTCTCAATTCGCCATCCCGACGTAAATTCACCGTTGCATTTTGTTCGATATAGGTTTTTCCGGTTTTGTATACATCGACTAACTGATCAAAAAACGGCTGGCCTTTTAAAGCAGGAACAGCGTCCAAAAGCGGCTTGCCAACGACATCTGTCACATTCCAAAAATCCATAATCTGGTCATTTGCAATGTCGATAACCAGGTCTTCACCTTTAAACAATGCGATTGCAACAGGCGCTTCGTCGACGAGTTGGCGGAATAAATGCTTGCGCTGTTCGGCAATCTGGCGCGTGGCAATCTCTTCCGTAACGTCGTGACAGAGAATCATCACGCCTTGAATCTGCGCGTTTTCATCAATGTACGGCTGATAAATGATGTTGAGAAAGCCTTCTTTTTTCTCCTCGCCAATATAAACAAAGTATGGGTAATCATATAAATATTGGGGCTTTCCGGTAACAAGTACGTTTTCGATTAACGGACGAAATTCAGCTGCCGTTTCGGGCAACATTTCGAACATCGGTTTGCCAATCGAATCCATCGCATTTCTTCCAACGAGCTGTCCGAGAACGTCGTTCATCATCCGAACTTCACAATCATCACCTGTTACTACCGCAATGCCAACAGTTGCATGCCTGATTAAGTTTTGAAATTGCTGTTCCGGAGTAACACTTTGCGGTTTTGTAAAAGTGACCAAAACACCATGTGGCTGGTCGTTGTCGGAGTAAACAGGCGCCAATTTCGCAAATTCGTTCTGCAATTGAACACCGCTCACAAGCACCTGAGCAGCGTCAATTAGCAGCTGCTCGCGTTGAAATGACTCAGAATTCCCTTCAGCTTTTGAAGGATTGTAAACGACGTCTTTAAAATGCAAATCGGCACACGCATCATTGTAAAATACCACCTGCTGGTCATCGCCCCACAAAATCATCATCGGCTCATCCGAATGCAAAATTATGTTTAACGACGCCTTAAGTGTTGAAGGCCAAATATGCGGAGCTCCAATGGAATTTTCCGACCAGTTATACTCGAATATTTTTTTGCCCATTTCACCGCTACCTCTTAAAAAATAAGGCATTTGCAACGGCGATAACGAATCATTTACTAGCGACATCTACGAATTTTAATAGCGTGAAGTTACAAAAAAGTCGATTAATATTTCACGGGTTAAACCTCGAACAACTGTTAACGTTTTGCGAATTCGCTCTTTCCATTTTCGAGGAAAAAAGCCATGATTTATCTTTTTGTTTTTCCGATTTTTTGAAGCTTTTCCGGCTGTCCGCTATATCTTTTTTTCTCCTGTCGTCGCAAAAAAAGGATGCCGCTTCCCATCCGGGCTAGGGCTATTTCCTTCCGCTTTAACCGTCAACCCGTATCGAAAGCAACAACGAATCAGCTTAGAGCTCCGATTACACGTTCTTCTTCAGTGATGTTCGAAAGGTTGATCGCCGTTTCAATCAATGCCAGATGCGAATACGCTTGTGGGAAATTCCCAAGTAAGCGTTTGGTTTTAAAGTCGATGTCCTCACTAAATAATCCCAAATGATTGCTGTAGGTCAAAAGTTTTTCGAATAACTGTCTCGCTTTTTTTCGTTCGCCGATTTTGTACAAGCTGTTAATAAACCAAAAGGTACAAATTGTAAACGATGACGACGGCAATCCGAAATCGTCTTTGTTTTTATAGCGGTATAGAAGTCCGTCGTTGCTGAGTTCGCGCTCGATGGCCTTTACCGTATCTACATACCGCTGATCTTTGGCGTCGATAAAGCCATACGATTCCATCAGTAAAACCGATGCATCTAGATCGTCGCTATAATATGATTGGGCAAACGCATTTGCTTTTTCGCTCCACGCATTTTTAAAAATATCTTCCTTGATCTCGGCTTCAAGGGCTTTCCATCTTTCTAGTTTTGAGGTCTTTGAAAGGATTTGTGCCACTTTAATTGCCTTGTCGACCGCAACCCAACACAAAATCTTCGAAAAAGTAAAATGGCGTTCCTCGGTTCTAAACTCCCAAATTCCCTTATCGGGTTCACGCCAGTGTTTCTCGACAACCCAGACAATTCCTTTGGTAATGTTCCAAAGTTCTTCGCCATTTTCCAAATCGTTGCTGAACCAAATCAGCTGCTGATAAATGACATCCATCAGAATTCCATAAATGTCATTCTGCCGCTGAATATAAGCCGCATTCCCGATTCTAACCGGCTTACTTCCCTGATAACCTTCAAGGTGGTCGAGGAATTCTTCAGTAAGAATCTTTTCTTTGTTGATTCCGTACATAATCTGCAGCTTCTCGTCTTTATCGGGGATAATATCAATGATGAACTGCAAATAATCCTTCGCCATCTTTTTATGGCCAATAGTTGCCAGAACCTTGATCACCATCGACGCATCTCGAATCCAACAAAAACGATAATCCCAATTTCGAACCTCGCCAATGGTTTCAGGAATCGACGTGGTAACCGCTGCTAAAACAGCGCCCGTTTTTTGATATGACAACATTTTTAGTGTGATCGCACTCCGAACGATCTCGTCATTATACTTTTGATATTGTGGGGTCTTGTCGCTCCATTCAAGCCAGTAAACTTTTGTTCGCTCAAAATCCAGGCTGATCTTATAGGTACTCGGATTGAACAGCTTTTCGTTGTAGGTAATCGAAAAGAAACCGTCGGATGTCATCGTGATTTCCTGGCCGTCGATGATTTTTTGTTTGTCGAAGTTGCTGTATAAAAATATGCTGTCAAACTTCTTAGTATCTGTTATGCTGATAATATACTCGTCTTTATTATAGGTAAAAGTCTCATCAATCGCATATTCTAGTTTTGGGTCGTAGTTGACTCTAAATACCGGATTGCCGGAAATGAGTTTAAAAAAGCGAACAATTTCAGGCGGCGTATGAATCTCTCCATTCTCCTTTTTATAACGGGGCATAAAATCGCGAACCTCAAATGTATCGGTGCCGTTTGTAAACGAGGTAATCAATATGGCGGTGTTTTCGAGATAAAATTGCGAAACTTTATAATCATCGCCAACCAAAACATCAAAACTGCCACCGATCTTCTCATCGAGTATTTTCGCAAAGATTGAAGATGAGTCGAATTCAGGGAGACAACTCCACACAATCGACCCGGTTTTTGAAATAACTGCCGCGCTTCTACAATTTCCTATAATTCCGTAATCTAGATTTTCCATTAAACTTTTATTAACTTTTATTCAAATAGCTTTCCTTAAATTTACTAAAACACGAGCAAACACAACCACTTTTTGATGAGTAAAACTATAATTGTTGCAAACAGATTGCCACTCGACGTAAAAATCACAGACTCGGAGTTGACCGTTAAACCTAGTGTGGGCGGCCTCGCAACCGGTCTGAAATCCGTGCACGAATCGGGTGATACACTATGGATCGGGTGGAGTGGCGTTACGAACGAAAGCCTTACCGGCGATCTTACTGAACAAGTAAACAAAATCGTTTCTGATGCGAAATGTCAGAACATCTTGCTGACCGAAGATGAAGTCGAGAAATTCTACTTCGGCTTCAGCAATAATGCACTTTGGCCTTTATTTCACTACTTTTTACAATATGCGAAATTTGAGGTAGAAGAATGGGAAGCCTATAAATCCGTCAATCAGAAATTTGCCGACGCGGTGATCGAACAAATCCGGGAAGGCGATAGAATATGGATTCACGATTACCAGCTTTTGTTGGTGCCAAAGATGAT
Source organism: Flavobacterium sp. (assembly GCA_015234525.1). GTDB lineage: Bacteria > Bacteroidota > Bacteroidia > Flavobacteriales > Flavobacteriaceae > Flavobacterium. The sequence goes on from JADGMX010000006.1 coordinate 168,726, forward strand.
CCGCGATAAACGACCGGACGCATTAATCGGGTTCTTTTTGCATATTCCGTATCCGTCTTATGAGATTTTCAGGACTTTTCCGTGGCGTGAAGAATTGCTTGAAGGAATGCTTGGGGCAAATCTTATCGGTTTTCATACGTATGATTATGAGCGTCACTTTTTGAGTTCCTGCAAACGTATTTTAAGTTTGGAAGTGAAGTTCAACGACGTGGTTTTCAACGATAGAATTGTGAAAATTGATTCCTTTCCGATGGGAATTGATTATGAGAAATTCCACAACGCCGCTTTCAAACACATGCAGAATCAAGCCGATGACCAATCGGAGTTCCAACAAAAATTGAGCATGCATTTTAATGCGTCTTCCGGAACTAAAATGATATTGTCGATTGATCGGCTTGATTACACCAAAGGAATCCCTAACCGGCTTTTGGCATTCGAGTATTTTCTGGACAAGTATCCTCAATTTATAGAAAAAGTACGATTGATCATGCTCGCGGTTCCCTCGAGGCTGAATGTTCCGCAATACCAAAAACTAAAACGTGAAACGGATGAACTTGTGGGTCGGATAAACGGCCGGTTTTCGTCGGTTAGCTGGACGCCGATCTGGTACTTTTATCGGGCAGTTCCATTTGAGGATCTGATCGATTTGTATGCTTCTTCGCATGTAGCGCTGATTAACCCGATTCGCGATGGAATGAACCTTGTGGCAAAGGAATATGTGGCCACCAGAGTAAATAAAGACGGCGTGATTATTCTCAGTGAAATGGCGGGCGCGGCCAAAGAAATGACTGAAGCATTGCTGATAAATCCGAGCAACTACGATCAGATTGCCGATTCTTTGAAACAAGCGCTTGAAATGCCACTTGACGAACAAAAGACCAGAATGGAAATATTGCAGAATCGCCTCCGACCTTATAGCGTTGACAAGTGGGCATCCGAATTCTTGCAAGCTCTAGATACGACCAAAAACGCGCGGTTAATTGTTCAGGCAAAAGCGATAGAGCCAAAACTTCACAAGGCGATGTTGTCGAAATTTAAAAAGTCGCAGAAAAGATTGTTCTTATTGGATTATGACGGAACGCTGGTCGGTTTTAAAAATAACCCGAAAGACGCTTCGCCGGACGCAGAATTATATGCCTTGCTTGATTCGCTTAATTCCCTTCCAAATACGGAAGTTGCCATCATCAGCGGACGAGATCACGAAATTATGCAAAAGTGGTTTGGCGACCGGGATTATTCGCTGATTACCGACCATGGTGTTTGGCTTCGACGAAAAGGCGAGGAGTGGGAAAAGATCGAGCATCTTAAAAATGATTGGAAAGAAAACCTGCGGCCGATTTTGGAAAAGTATGTTGATAGAACACCGGGAACTTTTATCGAGGAAAAGGAATATTCGCTTGCATGGCATTACCGTCGTGCGGATCCTGAGCTCGCCAATTTGCGCACAATGGAACTGACAACGGTTTTGACCAGTTTGATTGCCAACAACGGCTTATCGGTTTTGGAAGGAAGCAAGGTGATTGAAATCAAGAGCAGTAGCGTTAGCAAGGGCAGAGCTGCGACGAGATTGATGACCGGAACAAAGTACGATTTTGTGATGGCCATTGGCGATGATTGGACCGATGAACACATGTTTGAGGAACTGCCTAGGCGGGCGATAACAATCAAAGTTGGTTTTAAAAAGACGGTTGCACGATTTTACATCAAGCGAACCGATGAAGTGCGAACATTCTTAAAAAGCTTTAGTTAAAACTTTGCAATGGGTCGAGTAACAGCCTGCGTTAGGGTTTGGCAGCGATATCCCTGAGCGATTTAGCGAGGGATTAAGCAGAAAGCCCGGCCTTTAGGCAACGCCCAAAAAAAACTCCGATAAAAGTATCGGAGTTTTCTACATTTTTATTTTTTATATGTGGATGACCTCGCCATATGCGGCGGCGGCGGCTTCCATTATGGCCTCGCTCATCGTTGGATGCGGGTGCACCGATTTGATGATGTCGTGACCCGTTGTTTCGAGTTTTCGGGCAACCACAGCTTCAGCAACCATATCGGTTACGCCGGCTCCGATCATGTGGCAACCTAGCCATTCTCCGTATTTTGCATCGAAAATTACTTTAACAAAACCGTCTGAAGCGCCGGATGCTTTAGCTTTTCCTGATGCTGAAAATGGGAATTTTCCGACTTTTAGTTCGTATCCTTTTTCTTTTGCTTGTTTTTCGGTAAGTCCGACAGACGCGATTTCAGGCGATGCGTAGGTACAACCCGGGATGTTTCCGTAATCGATTGGATCTACGTGAAGTCCAGCGATTTTTTCAACGCACGTAATTCCTTCAGCAGATGCCACGTGAGCAAGTGCAGGCCCTGGAACCACGTCGCCAATTGCGTAATAGCCCGGAATATTAGTCTGGTAGAAATCGTTAACGATGATTTTGTCGCGATCTGTGGTGATTCCAACATCCTCAAGTCCGATGTTTTCGATATTTGTTTTAATTCCGACTGCCGAAAGTAGGATTTCAGCTTCAAGAGTTTCTTCGCCTTTTGCCGTTTTGATTGTTGCTTTTACGCCGTTTCCGGAGATGTCAACTTTTTCAACTGACGAATTGGTCATGATTTTCACGCCCGCTTTTTTCATTGAGCGCTCCATTTGCTTGGAAATGTCCTCATCTTCAAGCGGAACAATGTTCGGAAGGTATTCAACGATGGTTACTTCGGTACCCATTGAGTTGTAGAAGTGCGCGAACTCGACACCGATTGCACCTGAGCCAACGACGATCATTGACTTTGGTTGTTTTTCAAGGCTCATCGCTTGACGGTAACCGATTACTTTCTGACCATCTTGCGGAAGGTTTGGAAGTTCGCGGGAGCGCGCTCCGGTTGCGATGATAATGTGATCTGCGGTATATTCGGTTGTGGTTCCTGAAGCCGATTTAACCTCGACTTTTTTACCCGGCTTAACCTTTCCGAAACCTTCGATGACGTCGATTTTGTTCTTTTTCATCAAAAACTGGATTCCCTTGCTCATGCCATCGGCAACGCTTCTTGAACGTGTGATGACAGCGCTGAAATCCTTGTCGAAAGCGGTTACGGTCAAACCATAATCTGAAGCATGTTTGAGGTAATCAAAAACCTGAGCTGATTTTAGAAGCGCTTTGGTTGGGATACAACCCCAGTTCAGGCAGACTCCGCCAAGATTTTCTTTTTCAATGATCGCAGTTTTAAATCCGAGTTGCGATGCTCTGATTGCCGTAACGTAACCTCCGGGCCCGCTACCAAGAACAATAATATCGTATTTCATCTGGTAATTCTTATGGTTTTTGAGTTAGCGAAAATACGCAAATATTTTTAAACGTGTAAAATTGGAAATAAAGGCTTTGGCTGAAATTAGGCTTCTTTTTCGACCAGAAATTGCGAGAAGTACAGATTTCTATAATGTCCTTCCTGCTTTGCGAGAAGCTGCTGATGCGTTCCTTGTTCGACCACGCGGCCTTGTTCCATGACAATGATCAGATCGGCATTGATCACCGTTGCAAGCCTGTGGGCGATGACAATCGAGGTTCGGCCTTTGGTAATTGTCTCGGTGGCGCGCTGAATCAGATCTTCAGAATATGAATCGATCGACGAGGTAGCCTCATCCAGAATCAGAATGCCGGGATTGCTGACGGCCGCCCGCAAAAATGCGATGAGCTGGCGTTGTCCCGAAGACAGCATGACGCCGCGTTCCTTGACGTTGTAATCGTAGCCGTTTGGAAGGCTCATGATAAAATCGTGGACGCCAATTTCTTTTGCGGCTTTGATGACATCCTGACGGGTGATGTTAGGGTCGTTTAGCGTGATGTTGTTAAGGATCGTATCTGCAAACAGGAAAACATCCTGAAGCACCACGGCAATTTGCTTGCGAAGCGAATCAAGGGTGTAATGATCGATATTTTCACCGTCGATGCTGATTGTTCCGCTGCGAATTTCATAGAAACGGTTCAAGAGGTTGATGATGGTTGATTTTCCGGCGCCGGTTGCTCCTACGATGGCTACGGTTTGTCCGGCCTCGATTTGAAGGTCAACGCCTTTGATGACATCTTCATTTTCGAGGTAGCCAAAATGAACATCTGAAAACGAGATGTTTCCTTTGAATGACGGCGCTACGATTCGGCCTTTGTCCTGAATTTGGTCGCTGGTATCGAGAATGGCGAACACGCGGTTAGCCGCAACCATTCCCATTTGCATTTCGTTGAATTTATCGGCGATTTGTCTTAGCGGATTAAACAACATTCCGATAAATATGGTGTAGGAGAACAAATCTCCAAAAGTTGTGATCTCGTCACCGGCGATGATTCGAAGTCCGCCGTACCAAACAATAAAGCCAAGAGTCAACGACGAAATGATGTCGGCGATGGGGAAGAAGATGGAGTTGTACCAAATTGTTTTTACCCAAGCTTTTCGGTGTTTGTCGTTTATGGTTTTGAATTTTTCGGCTTCGATATTTTCGCGGTTGAAAAGTTGAACAATTTTCATTCCGGTAACGCGCTCCTGAACGAAAGTGTTCAAGTTGGCGACCTGAGTTCGGACTTCTTCAAAAGTGATTTGCATTTTTCTTTGGAAAATCCGGGTGATATAAACCAGAATTGGCATGGCGATGATAACGATCCAGGTCAATTTCCAGTTCATATAGAACATAAAGAAGAGTACGACAATCATTTTTAATAAATCGCTGATAATCATAAACAGTCCTTGACTAAAAATACGGGCGATGGCTTCGATATCAGATACAGATCGCGTAACAAGCTGACCAACCGGCGCGTTGTCGAAGTATCGCATCCGGAAACTAAGCATGTGTTGAAAAAGTTTGACCCGGATGTCTTTTACAATGTCCTGACCTAGCCAGTTTGCCCAATAAACAAAGTAGAACTGTGAAAATACTTCGGCTAGCATGACGATTCCCATCAAGACGATATAGTACAAAAGCCCGACGGAATCATTAGTTTGGATGTATCCATCAACAGTATGTTTGAGCAGATATGGACGGAGCGCCGCAAAAATAGAAAGCAGCACGGCAAAGACAACCACACCGTTAAACCTTGTTTGATATGGTTTTGTGTATTGAAGAATTCTTTTAAAAAGACGAGTATCGAATGCTTTTGCTTTCATTTAACTTTTGATGTAGTCGTATTTGACCTCGGTTAGGAATAGTCCGTGAGCCGGTGCCGATTTTCCGGCATTTTGGCGGTTTTTACCTTCGATTATTTGTTCAAAATCGGTTACTGATCGTTTGGTTGTACCAACATCGACAAGGGTTCCGACGATTGCCCGCACCATGTTTCGCAGGAAACGATCGGCTGAAATTTTAAAGGTCAGTCCAGACGGTCCTGCTGAAAAATAAGCTTCGGTTATCTCGCAATTAAACGTGTGAACGTCGGTATTTGATTTCGAGAAACACTGGAAATCGCGATGGCCGAGTAGCATTGCAGCTGCGGCATTCATCAGATCGAGATCGAGCGGTTGCGACACAAGCCAACTATTGTCGATTGCGAATGGATTTTTTTTCGTGTGAATGTGATACTCGTAACTGCGTGATGTGGCGTCGAAACGTGCGTGGGCGCTGTCATGAACCGGAATCAGGTTGTGAATGGCGATATCTTTTGGAAGGTATGAATTTAATTTATAAATCAGTTTTGGAATGTCGTCGATTGCAGGCGAATCAAAGTGTGCGAACATTTGACGCGCATGGACTCCGCTATCAGTACGACCGGCGCCAACGGTATCGGTTGTTTGGTTGAGCAAGACTGAAAGCGCGTTGTTAAGCATTTGTTGTACGGAAAGCGCATTGGGCTGAATTTGCCAACCGTGGTAATTTGTTCCTTTATATGAAAATTCGACGAAGTATCTCAAGAGTTGATTATAAAATACAAAGTTACGAAGAAATAGAAGTTAGCATGTTCTAAATTATTGGTAAAGTATGCTGTTGAAGGTCGCGGGTTTATTGAACTTTGTACCTTTGACCCAAGAACCGACCAAGCCCTAGCCCCGATTGAAGCCGGTATCCTCGAAGCTTTGCGGAGAGATAAAGGCGAAAAGCGGGAAATAGCTCCTGATACTGATGAAGAAAATACTTTTGCTTAGCGACACTCACGGATTTTTAGATGAGACGATTTTGAAATATGTACGGATGGCGGATGAAGTGTGGCATGCGGGCGATATTGGCGACTTGCGCGTGACTGATGAAATTCAGAGATTGAAGCCACTTAGAGCGGTTTATGGCAATATTGATGGCGCGAAAGCGAGGATGGAATTTCCCCTAAATAACAGGTTTACGTGTGAAAACGTGGAGGTTTTGATGACGCATATTGGCGGATATCCCGGAAAATATGCTGCTGGAATCAGGGAAATGTTGGTTGAAAATCCGCCGAAACTGTTTATTTGCGGGCATTCTCATATATTAAAGGTGATGGCTGACAGGAATTTGAATCTGCTGCATATGAATCCGGGTGCGGCCGGAATTAGCGGATTTCATCAGGTTCGGACGATGCTTAGGTTTGTGATTGACGGCGAGAAAATTTCGGACCTTGAAGTGGTGGAGGCGCCAAAAAAGTCGTAAACAAAAAAATCCGGCTGGCAAGCCGGACTTTCTTCGCACTAAATAAACTAAGTTTATAGGATTATCTCAGTCGGTCGACAGATTTTACGAGATCTTCGTCCTTCTTGATGGCTTTGTTGGCAAGTACCAACAGAACGATAGAAGCAATAGGAAGAAACATCCCAATACCTTTCTCAGAAACGTTTTCGGTTTCTCCAGATACAGTTAGCGATCGATATAAAAACAAGCCTAATAAAATTAAGTTCAATATCATTGTCAGTCGGTTAGCCACGAACTGATTTTGTCTTTTTTTGAAGCTGACCAGCGAGTAGGCGATAAATGCAGCCGAGAGTGCGGTTAGGGCAGCATATACCGGATTTTGCATGAGATAAAATTCGCGGCCGTTGTCGAGTGTCCACAACGCAAAGAACATCGGCAAGATGGCCGAGGTCAGGAACGCGAGCAAAATATAAACAGTTTGTATTCTTTGTAACATGATTACTTGATCAGCAGTGCAAAAATATATTTTCTTTTTAGAAATTTTACTATTGTTTGATTAATATTTATTTGTATTATTGCATAAGAATTCACCGGAACGCACTTCCAAATCTTCAGATTTACTACCACACTTACCTCCACACTATCACTTAATTTACGTTTTAATACATGTTAGATATTTCTGTATTACAAGAAATGAAGCTACCTGAGCTTCAGCAAATCGCGAAAGCAACCAAAAAAATCAAATACCACGGCGTTAAAAAAGATGTACTGATTTACCAAATTTTGGATTTTCAGGCGGCAAATCCTGAGGCTGTGCCCACTGTGGCGGAAGTTACTTCGGATGAAAAAACGGCCGAGCCCAAGGGCAAACGGATGCGAATTAAAGGTGATAAACCGGCGATCATGCCACGAAAGTCGCTTTTTGAGCAAGAGCAAACAACTGAGCCTGTTATGGAAGAAGTTGCCCCAACTGTAGAACCTGAAAGTGAAAAGCCTGTGGTTCAAGGCCAGGCGCAAGAGCCGAAGGTTAAGTTTAAAAAATCTAATTACGAAAAGAAAATTGCTGCAAAGGCGATTCAGCCTGCAGCGACAAATACAGATGCTCCAACGGAGGTTGCTGAACCAGCGCCAAATACTCAAGAGCAACAGCAGCAAAACAAGCTCAAAAATCAAAATCCGAACGATCGCCGACCGCAGCATCAGCCGCAGGAGCGTCGTGAACCAAACGGAAATCAGCATCCGGCTAACCAAAACGCCGGAAATCAGCAGTCGCAGAATCAGAATCAAGGCAATCAAAATCAGAATTTTAAAGGAAAGAAGAATAATTTCCGTGATGCTGATTTTGAGTTTGATGGAATTATAGAAAGTGAAGGCGTGCTGGAGATGATGCCTGATGGTTATGGGTTTTTACGTTCGTCGGATTATAATTATTTGGCATCGCCCGATGATATTTATCTATCTACGTCTCAAATCAGATTATTTGGATTAAAAACCGGGGATACGGTTAAAGGTGTTGTTCGTCCTCCAAAAGAAGGTGAGAAGTTTTTTCCGCTTGTCAAAGTTTTAAAAATCAATGGACATGATCCGCAAGTTGTTCGTGACCGTGTGTCATTTGAGCATTTAACGCCGGTATTTCCGACGGAAAAGTTCAAATTAGCGGATAGGCAAAGTACAATTTCAACCCGGATTATCGATTTGTTTTCGCCGATCGGGAAGGGGCAACGTGGAATGATCGTTGCGCAGCCAAAGACCGGTAAAACGATGCTTTTGAAAGATATCGCTAATGCCATCGCGGCAAATCATCCTGAAGTTTATCTGATCGTACTTTTGATTGACGAACGTCCGGAAGAGGTTACTGACATGCAACGAAGCGTTAGGGGAGAAGTGATTGCTTCGACCTTTGACCGCGAACCACAAGAGCACGTTAAAATTGCCAACATTGTTTTAGAAAAATCAAAACGATTAGTTGAGTGTGGACATGATGTTGTTATCCTACTTGATTCGATTACGCGCCTGGCGAGAGCTTATAATACGGTTCAACCGGCTTCGGGAAAAGTGTTAAGTGGTGGTGTTGATGCCAATGCGTTGCAAAAGCCGAAACGTTTCTTTGGGGCTGCCCGAAATGTTGAAAACGGCGGATCGCTTAGTATCATTGCAACCGCATTAACAGAAACCGGATCAAAAATGGACGAGGTGATCTTTGAGGAATTTAAAGGAACCGGTAATATGGAACTTCAGCTTGACCGAAAGATTGCAAACAAAAGAATCTTCCCAGCTATCGATCTTACATCTTCAAGTACGCGTCGTGATGATCTTCTTTTGGATGAGAAAACGATTCAGAGAATGTGGATCATGAGAAAATATCTATCAGATATGAATCCGGTTGAAGCGATGGATTTCATCAATGACCGATTCAAGAAGACGAGGAATAACGAAGAATTTCTAATATCGATGAACGATTAGAAATAATGAGATATAAAAAATCCCGGTCACACAGTGGCCGGGATTTTTTTTGCATTAGATTGTCGGTTAGTTGACAATAACTTTATGAGTTGCAGTTTGATTATCTGCCTGTAGTCGGATAAAATAGAATCCGGAATTCAGATTTTGAATCGGATATGTATTATTCTGAAATACCGGGTTTTCAATTTCAAGAATTACCTGACCGTTGATATTGATTACCTGAATATTGTCGATAGAACTTTCGCTGTAAACATTCACCATTTGTTGGTTTGACGGATTAGGATAGATAATCGCCTTTGAAACAGAAGTAAATTCGGTTGTTGCGAGTGAAGGCCAACGATTTTCAGCAACCGGTCCGCCCCAAATTAATGTAGCGAGATATGGGTTGTCGATAAATGGGTTTCGATTGCCTTGACCGTATTGATTATTTGCATTTCCAAGATACGTATTTCGATCATCCTCATATTGAGACACGGGATCTTGGGCATTCCATTCTAAAAACAATTGAAGCATGTTAGAATCTGTCACTACAGTTGGGCCGGTTCCAACATTTTTTGGTAGACAACGGTTGCCATATCGAAGGTACATGTACATCATCATTCGGGCAACATCGCCTTTCCACTCATCGCCGGGATACCAGGTTGAAGAAGTGATTGAACGCGAATTTCCATTTCCGTCCGCAAATTTCTCGCTACCGCGATCGCCATTTCGCTGAACATCTGCCGCACGTAAGTGATGCGCATCGGCGCCTGGACCTGTGGTGCCCAGATTTGGTGTACCAAGTGATTTGGCATATGTGTGCTCGCGATTCCACTGACAATTTGCCCCACCGCCGTCGCTGTTTTTGTTACGTCTGCGGTGATCGTTATCCGATGAACTTCCAGAAGGACAAATCGCACTGCTGAAACCATAAAGAAGCAGGACATTTGAATTTGAGGCGTCATCTGGATCTAAGTCGATAATTTTGATTGCATTCTCAGCCTGTGAATACGTAAGCGTTCTGGAATGTGTTGTGGAAATTTTAGTCGCTAAGGCATTTTTAAGCGAAGTACCTGATTGAGAAAAATTAAATCCGTTGTAGTACGGCGCTGGTGCGCCCGCCTGAGGATATGCTATCAACGAAGAAATTGATAACATCAAAAGAAAAAATCTATTCATTTAAAAAAAATTAGGATGGCAAATGTATGCTATTCGATCCTGAATAAATATATAATGCAAAAAAAAACCTCACTAGGTGAGGCTTTTATTAGTTGACGATTAGTTTTTTAACTGTCTCGGCTGTTTGATTACTGAGTCGCACGAAATAGAAGCCACTCGGCAAATCATTTAAAGTAAAGGTATTTTCAGCGAAATCAGGATTGCTAATTTCGCGAATGATTTGTCCGCTTATGGTGACCACTTGAATATTTGTTATTTCGGTTTCAGAATAGATGTGAACGCGATTGTCATTTGACGGGTTCGGATAAATCGAAACGTCTTGTATTGCCGTATAAGAATCGGTGTTTAGAAGGCTGCCCCAAATTGCCATCGCATATTCCGGCTGGTCGATAAAGGGATTTCGGTTTGACTGCCTGCTATAAACTGCGTTATTTCTATCAATTTCCCGCTGACTAACCGGATCTTGATTCGCCCATGTCAGCAAGACATTAATTGCATGAGGCGTAAAAACCTGATTGCTTGTTCCATTAAACATACTGTACGTATAATTTCCAACATTGTTCTCATATCTTGTTGCAAAGTAAAAAATCATCCGAGCGATATCACCTTTAAATTCGTCTATTGGTTCGAAAACCATTCCGCTATATCCTGCAGAATATCCTGAGTTAAGATTGTAACCACGTTTTGATCCGTTTGATGTAATCCTATCCACAGTACCAACACGTCCAAACGCATAATTTCCACGGATTCCGTTAACATAGCCATCAGATGGAACAACAAAGTGAGCATCAGCATACATTGGGGACGCAGAACCAAAAACTGATTGTGGAATAATGTGTTCGCGATTGTAGCAGTCACCTTCATCGCTATAATTTCCGCAGCGATCGCCTTGACTTGTCGCGGAATAGGTATAAGAATCAGGACCGTTTGGCTTTTCAGAGTACATGTCTAAAAGTGTCCCGTCATTTTCATAATAGTAATCGCGGTCTGATGAGATATAGGTGGTGTACAAACCGGCATATCCTTGATTGTTATGACCTTTGATAATGTTGTAAAGCTGAGTTTTCAGGGTATAACCCGTACTTGTGGCCGAATTGTAATAATTGGATGGAATCTGCGCGAAAGTCGACGTAATAATTCCAATTAACAGAAGGGTGTAAAACTTTTTCATAGATTACTGTTTTCGCTCAAATTGTGCCATATAGAACCCGTCAAATCCAGATTCGGCTGCAAGTAAGCTTGTGTCTTTTACAAATTTAAAATTTTTTCCAGTTTCAGTAGCTAAAAATCGCTTTACTTGTTCCTGATTTTCAGATGGTAAGACTGAGCATGTAGCGTATACTAATTTTCCGCCAGGTTTAACAATTCGCGAATAGCTTTCTAAAACCTCAGCTTGAACTTTCCGGATATTATCAATGAACTCGGGCTGGAGTTTCCATTTTGCATCCGGGTTACGTTTTAACACGCCAAGTCCGCTACAAGGTGCATCAATAAGTACGCGATCAGCTTTTTCCTGCAACTTTTTGATCACTTTCGTTGAGTCGATGATGCGATATTCGATGTTAAATGCACCGTTTCGCTTGGCTCGCAATTTTAGTTGTTTCAATTTGCTTTCATAAAGATCCATGGCGATCAGTTGACCTTTATTTTCCATCAGCGATGCAAGATGAAGCGTTTTTCCGCCGGCGCCTGCGCATGTATCAACCACACGCATTCCAGGCTCAACATCGAGATAAGCAGCAACCAGTTGAGAATTTGCATCTTGTACTTCAAACAATCCTTCTTTGAATGCATCGGTCAAAAACACATTTGCACGTTCTTTCAGAACTAACGCGTCTGGACGGTCGTTAAGAAATTCGGTTTCAATGTTTAAATCCATCAAAATCGCGCGAAGTTTTTCTTTGGTAGTCTTCAAAGTATTGACTCTAAGAATAACTTTAGCCGGCTGATTCTGCGCACTTATTTCCTTTGACCAAATAGCTTCGCCAAGTTCACTACTTCCGAGTTGGTCCATCCAGTCCGGAATAGATTCTTTGTAGACGCGAATTTTTGAAAGTTCATCAAAACGGCCTTTGATTTTGCGCTCAGGTGTTCCCTCAAGCTGACGCCAATCCGGAATTGGATAACCGCGAAGGACAGCCCAAACCGCAAAAATTCGCCACAAATTATCGCGATCAAACGGTTCTTTTACTTCAGCGATTTCAGCATAGAGGCGTTTCCATCGCACAATTTCATAAATAGTTTCAGCCACAAATTTACGATCGGAACTTCCCCATCGTTTATCTTTCTTTAGGGCGCGTGCTACAATTTTATCTGCGTATTCACCTTCATTAAAAATTGCATGAAGTGAATCGATAGTGGTGTAGACCAAATTTCTGTGTAATCTCATTTTATTGTTTTCGGACTGTGGTCCAGTTAATTATGGTATTCTTGTAAGTCCGATTTTTTCAGGCGCATGCAATACCATTGGGAATTTCTCAATTTTTACCGAACTGCTGTCGAGTCCGAATGCCTTTTCTTCTGAAAGGCTAAGTTTTTTAATGGCAAAGTACGTATTCATGATGATTTTCTCGTGCCAACGCATTTCGCTGTCGTTCGACAAAAACTTCTCTGAAAGGACGAACTTAAAATCGCCGATAATATTGTTTTTATTTAATGATTCATATCGGCTTGTGATATCGACTTCACCGTTTTTAACCATGTCGCGAACTACTTCTTTAAACATTAAGTTGATTTTGGTTGGCTCACGGAAACCAAGGTGGAAGTCAATTCGGAAGAGATCGTCTTTAATTATTTCGGTTACTTTATATTCGGAGCGATACGGCTCATTTAAAATATTGACATGGACGAACCAATAAATGTCGGCTCGTTTTGGTCGTTTCTGCAGGATTGAGAACATGACTTTCTCTTCGATTTCGTCAGCGCGACCCGCATTGGTCATATAAACAAGGTGAGTGGCATATTTAGGAATCGAAAGATCGGCGCTAAGTTCGGCCAACACCTTTTTGTAGTTGTCGATTTTGACAATTTTCGTGTAGCTCTTGCTGATTTTTTTAGCTTTGAACCACGTGGTCATCAATCCTATTAGTATCGCTGTTATGGCTATGGTAAAGTTTCCACCATCGCCAAATTTTTTCATGTTAGCGATCAAGAAGCAAACTTCGATAAACAAATAAGTAAGTATAATCGCTAAAATAAAAAGGCGATTTACCCTCTTTATCAACATATAATAGGTGAGAAGTGAGGTAGTCATCATCATGCAAAGAATTATTGCAAGTCCGTATGCGGCCTCCATATTTGTTGAAACCTGAAAATACAAAACTACGAGCACGCAACCTAGGAACAGCAACCAATTGACTGACGGAATGTAGATTTGGCCTTTGAGTTCAGTTGGGTATTTAATTTTGACTTTTGGCCAAAAATTTAGCCTCATTGCTTCGTTAATCATTGTAAATGATCCGCTGATTACCGCTTGCGAGGCAATAACTGCGGCCATTGTTGCGATGGCAATTCCGAATGGCCTGAACCAATCTGCCATAATCAGGTAAAATGGATTTCCGAATTCGCCGCCCAAACTGGCAAGTGTCTGATTTTGATGTCCGATTAGATATGCGGCTTGCCCGAAATAATTTAAAAGCAGCATTGATTTTACGAAGATCCACGAGACTCTGATGTTCGGTCTGCCACAGTGACCCATGTCGGAATATAAAGCTTCAGCTCCGGTCGTACAGAGGAAAACCGCTCCTAAAACGAAAAAACCTTCCGGATGAATGGACAAAAGGTGTATCGCATAATACGGATTGATGGCTTTAAAGACCTCGAAATGCCCAGCAATTTGAATTGATCCCAAAATACCGAGCATGCTAAACCAAACCAACATCATTGGGGCAAAAAACTTTCCAACTAGTTTAGTTCCAAATTGTTGAATATAAAAGAGTACGAAAAGTATACTGATTACAATGGGAACCGTATTAAGATCCGGATAAAAAGTTCGTAGACCTTCGACCGCTGACGAAACAGAAATAGGAGGCGTGATAATTCCGTCGGCCAAAAGTGCGCTGCCGCCGATCACGGCTGGAACGATTAGCCACTTAACTTTAGTTCGCTTTACTAATGCATATAAAGCAAAAATTCCACCTTCGCCGTGGTTGTCCGCTTTTAATGTTATGTAGACATATTTGATTGTCGTTTGAAGAGTCAGTGTCCAGAAAATACATGAAACGCCGCCAAGAACAGTGTCTTCATTTATCAGACCTGACCCGATGATTGCCTTCATCACGTACAATGGTGAAGTACCGATATCGCCGTAAATTATTCCTAATGTAATTAGGAGACCTGCGAAGGAGACCTTATTAAGTTGACCTTTCTGATGTGAACTCATAATACAGAAAAAAGATGACAAAAATACTACTTAATAGTATATGTAATCTCTTTGTAGTGAAATCTTTTAAAACGAAAAGCACCGCGATGGGCGGTGCTTTAATTTATCTTCGTGAAGAGCGTTCAGTTGAAATGCTTTTAGTCAACGTGCTCGCTGCTGGCGTGCTTCGGGCTGAAGAGCTTGATGATCTCACCGCTGCCGGCGCCGGTGCAGGGTTAGATCTTGTTACTGTTGACGGTGGCGCTAATGTTCTAGTTGTCGGACTTACTCTTGTGGGTGCAGTTGTTGTCTGTCTCGTTGGAGTGTTAACCCGTGCCGGTGTTGCAGTCCTTACGCTGTTTGAACGTGTGGATATAGAACTACTTGGTGTGGTCGTTTGACTACGAGTGCTAACACTATTCTGTCTAGTAGTAGCCGGATTTGCAGGTCTGACTGCATTGCTGCTTGTGCGTGTTGCATCAGCGTTGCGAACCGTAGATGTATTTCGGCTGGTAGCGGGGGCAACATTTGCTGCGGTATTCGTTCTTCTTGTCCCAGTATTGACGTTAGCTCTTTCATTGTTAGCCGTTCTAACCGAATTGTTTTGTGATCTGGTTACCAATTCATATCGGTTAGTGGTATTCTCATTTCTGTTATTAAATGATCTCTCCGGATATTGTACTGCATAACTGTTACCTCGTCGTGTTCCATGCATAGCAGCGGCTCTAGTGCTATTTCTAACGGTTACATAATTATAGTGATGGTGTACATTTATGTGATGATGGATGTGATTGCGATACACGAAGACCGGATGAGGGTTCCATCCGTAATAGTATGTCGGATAATATCCATAATACCACGTAGAATAATATGGCCGGTAATTAGGACGCCAGAATGTTGTGTAGATAACTGGCTGATGAACGTAAACTGGTTCGTAGATGTAATTCTGACCGTACATATACACGTCACCGACCACTTGTACCTGAACTCTATTGTTTGAATCTTTCTCAACTTCGACTGTTGCAACGTCTTGATAGAGGTCTTTTCCCAGAACCGATTGAATGATTATCAGGTGAGTGTTACCTTCAACTGACTCAATTACTCTTAAGTAGTCTACTTGGTTATCACCATTAAGATCTAGGTTTGAAATTTGCGTTTTGGGATTGTTCAATCTTTTTTCAAAATCTTCGAGATCTTCGGCGTCACCAAAAATAGATGCAATTGCTCGCAGATCTAGGTTGTCGCTAATATCATTAGTTGTTGCTGTAACTGTTGTTTTATCTTGCGCAATTATTGTTAAGCTAGTTAAGACAAAGGCCAGTAGGAAAAATAATTTTGTTTTCATGATTTCTAAAATTTAGGCGTTATGAAGAAAAGTATTACACTTTGCTCAAACCAACTACTGTGCCAGAATTTATAATTGAATAGTCAACTATGCAAAAAGCCCCGCACATGCGAGGCTTTAAGTTATTAAGTAAAAAAGATTAGTGTGTGATAACTACTTTTCCTGTGATAGTACCGTCTGAAGTATGCAGACGAGTAATGTAAAGTCCGTTTGGTAAAGAAGAACCATCGAATTCTACTACGTTTTCTTCACCTGGTACAATATCGCCGTTGAATACTTTCGATACCAACTGACCATTGATGTTGTAAAGCTCAAGTGACGCTTTTCCTTCAACATAAGACGTGAAGCTAAAGTTCAAGTTACCTGCACTTGGGTTAGGGTAAGTTGTCAACTCAGCAGACAATCTCTGGATTGGGCCTTGAGTAGTATCATCGTCTTCTGGACAATCAGATGCGTGAAGGAAAATAATTCCGTCTACATCAAATCCGTCCTCGGTAAGTGACTCAGAATTGTTTGTCAAACGAATGTGGTTGATATATGGAAGATAGATCGGAGCCGAGCTAATGTCAACTGAGAAATCCATACAACCTGTACCAAGTGGATACCATGCTTCACCATCGATTGAAACTTCTACGTCAACTTTTTCAGTATAGTTAGCACATGATGGGCTACCGAATGATGTTTCAATGATTGTCAAATCATCACCTTCTTCGTTTAGTACGCTACCTGTGAATGTCAATTGGAGAGAACCTCCATATCCAAGAGTTACAAAGTTAATGGTATCATCCATTTGTGGGTAACCTAGAGCATTCAAAGCATTAGTTCTGTTTGCAGCGATCGGACTACCATTCTTCTTAGTACCTTGAACATAACCAAGTCCACTGAAAGTAGTTGCGCTACAACCACCTCTATCTACGATTACTCCAGAATCACAACCCCAAAGAGCTGTAACACCATCTACATCAAAGAAGTCATTTGTATTTCCAAGCGATCCGTCGTTTGCGATTCTCACATAAGTAACTTGAAGTCCACCTGGAATATAAGCATCTAAGTCAAGAGAAATGTTCTCATTCTGACAGTGAGTCCCTAATGAATACCAGTTAACTGCATCGTAAGAAACTGAGATTTCAGCATATTCAGTATAAGCTTCACAAGAATGGTTACCCCAGGTTGTTTCATAAACTCTCAAATCCGGAGCTGAAGTTCCGTCAGTAATGATATATCCACCCATTTTCAAAACTACGTAACCATCTTTTCCAAGAGAGAAGAAGTTAGCCGCACCATTTGATCGGTTATTTTGTGGAGCACCAAGACAGCGGTTTGGATCGATTCGGATTGGATCAGTGATTGGCTGACCATTTCCTCGTGTTCCCTGGTAGTAGTCAACAAGTTGGAAGGCGTGGCAACCAGTAGTTTCACAGCCATTGATCGCAACAACACCGTCAACATCGTAACCGTCAAAAGTAGTACTGTCATCGTGGTTTACAATTCTGATTGCTGTTACGTATTCTAATGACGTATCTGCAATATCAACTGAACCGTTACGGCATACTTCGCCAGCATAAATAAAATCAAGTCCGTTTAATGAAAGATAAACGCTCGCTTTTTCAACACCATCGCTTAAGCAATCATTTGATGCAAATGAAGTCTCAACAATTCGAATGTCGTTACCCGGCATATCGTATATTGGACCGCTAAATCCTAGTGTGATCGAACCGCCATAACCTAAAGTGACAAAGTTCATTGTATTGTCATTTTCCGGCATTCCCAACGCTTTGTTAGGATCGGTTCTTCCTGAGTCAAGTGGTTCGCTCGGGCTGTTTTGCGTTCCCGCAACATAGCCTAAGACAGTTGACGCGTAACACGGCTCAGCTTGCGCTGCAGCTAGTGACGAGGATAGTAAAGCCAAACCTGTGATGGCCATACTAAATAGTTTGTTTGTAATCATAAGCTTAATTTTAATTGGTTTAAATGATTGAATAATTTTTCCACTTTCGTGACAAATTTTAAAATCATAGTAAAGTAGACGACGGCTTTATCGCGACTTAAAACCTTCAAATTAAGCTTGTGTAGTTTTGGGGACTTGTAAGCTATTTGTAATTATGGGATGAAGATACTATATAATGTAATTTTCCAAATTATTTCTAGATGAACAGCATCAAAAGTCGATAAAAGTATACTTTTGAGCGATTTTGAATAAATAATCTTTACTGCCAATTTTATCAGGTAACTAACTGACATCTAAACTATACCTAAATATAGCTACCTACTTAAAGACAATAGTTTACGCTAAAGATCAAATTCGTCATTCGCCGGAGTCGAAACAGTTGGCTGAGGACGAATTGCTCGTGCCGGTTGGGTCACTTTAGCTTCAGGAGCGACATTTACGCCAATGGGAGTATGGATTTCAGTTTTCCATTTCGACGGCAGTTTTTCTGACGATGAACGATTACGGTAAAATTCGGCTCTACTGGTTTGAAAATCAGCCTTGTAATTATATTTTTCGATATATTTTAATGATGCGGCGCGAGCTTCGGCTAAGTGTGAATAATCACCTTCAACAGTTGTCTTAACAGATTTATATCCAGGCAATTTATGGAAAAAGACATCGCTGGGTTCAACTAAGAATATTTCTTCGGTAACCGGAATGCAAACTGAAATCGTCGCTAATTTTTTAGCACGGTCCTCATGATTATATACAACGAACGGATCACCGGCAACCGTAATTTTATTTTTATCAGCAAAATATTCTAACCGAGTCATCATGATCCTGATATTCCGATTTAAATCTGACTCTTTACTGGTAATTTTTTGATACAAATAGTACTTAGCCGGAACTTCTGATAAACCTTCAATCCTGATTTTGTACTTCCGAACTTCATCTGAAACCGTTTTCTGTAAAACTGAAATGCTTCGTTCGTACATTCGGTCCACCAAATGTTCGGCGCCACCTTGCAAAGCAGCGGAATATTTATCTTTAAAACTCAATGTGCCTACGATTCTCCATTTAACAAGAGTTCCATTTGCACTGTCTTTAAATGTCCAATAGCCTTTGGCAGGCGCCTCGTTTAAAACGATATTTTGAATTATGCTGTCAGAGCCAATGATGGCATCAGTAAAGATTTCGCCATTTCCGGCTTCGCCATTCCATTTAAAACCGGGTTTCGAATCAGCCGAGTTCTTCATCGTGAATTTCATCGTCGGATCATCGCCTAAAAACCAAATCTTCCACAGCGAATAATCCTCGACAAATTTAAAAACGGTGTTACGAGGACTCTTAATAAATTTCGTCCGGGTAATCGTATACGAACTATCGGAAGTCGCAATAAACACGAGGCCGGCACCAAATAACAAAATAGCAAGAAAAACAAGATACTTAAGGATTCGCATGGAGTTCTCTAGTGTTTAAGGAATCCTTTAATAAAGAATAAAAATAGTATGAAGCACAAAAAGCCGATGAGTATTTTATAACTCCCTTTGTAATACACTTTGTGAAGTCGCGAATCCCGACGATAAACATAGATCGTGACGGCTACAAACGCGACAACAAAAATAGCGGTAAAGATTAGTTGGCCTTCTGTAAACATTTTTACTTTTTTTGCAAAATTAGTGAAATTGAAATTAGAAAGTGTTTATTTTGAAATTCAATCAACAACCAATGAAAAAGCAACTAGACGCAGTTCAAGATTTTCACACAGCCTTCGAGATCGGCTATCAAAATCAGCCAACTTCAATATTGCCCGACTCGAAAATTGAATTGAGATATAATTTAATGAAAGAGGAGAATGAAGAATATCTGGAAGCTGCAAAGAATCACGATATGCAGGAAATAGCTGATGCGCTTGGCGATATGCTATACATTTTGTGCGGAACCATCATCGAACACGGCCTTCAGGAAAAGATCGAAAAGGTTTTTGACGAAATACAGCGAAGTAATATGAGTAAGCTTGGGGCCGACATGAAGCCAATTTACCGCGAAGACGGAAAGGTGATGAAAGGTCCGCTTTATTTTAAACCCGACTTCTCGAAATTGTTTTAACCCGAAAAACAGATTTTCGAAGGCGAATTTTCGACTTTTAGCGGCGGATTCATCTGAAACTGTGTATTTTTGTTTTTCAATTTTTCAAATTATAATAATGAAAAAGAACTTATTAATCGTTGCAGTTGCGATTGTTTTATTTAGCTGTAAAAACACAAACAGCGAAACGTCAACTGAAACCATAGCGCCTGCCGCCACGGATTCAATACCGGTAGTAGGGCGTGATGAAGTCGTAAATACGGTTACAGAATCTCAAAATGAAGGCTCAGTTGCTAATACTGAATCTGCAGATGTTGTCGTTGAAAAACCACAACAATCTTCCGATAAAGTAAGTTACGTTACTTTTGGGAAGAAAATCACGGCCGACAATGTACTTTCACCAGCGCAAATGCTGACTAAATATAAGAACCTGAAAACAGGCGATACTATTTCAGTCAAATTCAAATCATCCATTAAAGAGGTTTGCAAAAAGAAGGGATGTTGGATGTCGATGGCAATGCCGGGCGAAGAAGCTTTTGTCAGATTCAAGGATTATGGCTTTTTTGTCCCATTAAATGCCGACGGATCGGAAGCAATTGTAGGCGGACGTGCATATGTTGATGTAATTTCTGTTTCGCAATTGCAGCATTATGCTAAAGATGGTGGAAAATCACAAGAAGAAATTAATAAAATTACGGAGCCAAAGGTGACCTACGCTTTCCAAGCAGATGGCGTATTAATTAAAGAGTAATGAGGTTATCCTATCTTATTGGTATTTTTCTTATTGTCGTTTCTTGCGGAAAAGTCGAGCCACGTGAAGTCGATACTACGGTTTCGGAAAAGAAAAAATTTGAGATGTACCAACTTTCCGAAATGTCTCTACTGATGGAACAAATGTATGTTGACAACCAACGTCTTCGAAATCGCATTGCGGATGGGGAAGAAATCGGCGAATTTCCAACGCATTTTCTTGAGATTCACAAGGCGGCACTTACTGACGAAACAGAAAACGACGACTTTTTCAAAGAACAAGCAGGTTTGTTCATTAAAGCCCAACAACTTATTTACGAGGATCCCACGAATGCCGAAAAGCATTTCAACAACGGTATCGACGCTTGCATCAAATGTCATGAGGCTAAATGCGGCGGACCAATTCCGCGTATCAAAAAACTTTACATTCAATAGTGAAAAGAGAAATCATCCTCACTGGAGACGGTTCGGCCACAATCAGCATTCCCGAACTTAATGAATGTTATCATTCCAGACATGGCGCCATTCGGGAAGCCTATCACGTATTTATTGAGCGAGGTCTTCATCTATTTCCAGATGATGTTTCAATACTTGAAATTGGCTTCGGTACGGGTTTAAATGCATTTATCACGTTTCTGGAATCGGAAAAATATCAACGCAAAATTACCTATACCGGTGTCGAAGCTTATCCCGTGAGTGCCGAAGAAGTTAGTCATTTAAACTACGTCGATCAGTTGGAAGCTGGTCAGTTTGCTTCAGTTTTTGAACAACTCCACCTACGTGAATGGGACTCAGAACTTCAGTTGAGCGAGAAATTTAAAATTCGGAAACTCCGACAAAAATTTGAAGACCTTCAGTTTGAACAACATTTCGACCTCATCTATTTTGATGCTTTCGGTTTTGCCGTGCAACCCGAATTATGGAGCGCCGAAATATTTACGTCGATGTACCGCGCTTTAAAGCCTGAAGGAATACTTGTTACCTACGCAGCCAGAAGTATTATCAAAAGAAATATGCAGTTGGCCGGCTTTGTGGTAGAGAAGATGGACGGACCGCCCGGAAAACGCGAAATGATGCGCGGACTAAAAAATAATACCTCAAACTTGTAAGAAAACATCGCGTTAATTGCACGTATTCAGCATTTTATCGGATTTTTTGTGCTTTTTATCGAGTATTTGTTTGGAATTTACAATTACATATCATTAATTTACCTCGCCCAATAACCAAAAATATATTTTACTTATGCCAAGAATGATTTACGATTACACCAAGTCGGTGCTTGAGCGAGTAAGTTTTGATCCTGCCCTTTTCACTAAGGAGCTCAAGAAAGCAATCAAAAATTTGTTGCCCTACGAACTGGAGCAGTTAAAAAATTGGCTGATCTATTTCACAAATCAAAGGCCCGAATTAAAACCGTGTCTGTCGATTGTTATCGAGTAGGAAAAGGAGCTGAGAGGCTCCTTTATTTTTGAGGTCTCGGACTGATGATTTTTACATTGTGAAATGTTACGGCACCTTTCACAACTCCGCCGATCGTAGACCGTAATGCGTCAATGATGTGCTTTTTAAGTTCATTTTTTGGAAAAATTAAACTTATTTCACGTGATGGCTTTGGATCTTTAAATTGTCGGAGATTGCTCTTTGCGCGTTCCGGCAAATCCATTGTATGAAGATAGGGAAGAAGCGTAATGCCAAGACCTTCATCGGCAAGTCGCACCAAAGTCTCAAAACTTCCGCTTTCAATTCTAAAACGGTTGCTGTGCGCGCCACTAATATTGCACAAATTGATAATTCCTTCCCTGAAACAATGCCCGTCGCGAAGTAAAAGAATGTCATCCTGATTTAAATCAGTAACCTCGATTTCGCTTTCCGATGATGGACTAAACGAATTTGGTACGTAAGCCACAAAAGGCTCATAATACAAAACGATCTCTTTTAAATTATCCTCTTGCAACGGTGTGGCTGCGATGGCTGCATCAAGATGTCCGCTATTGAGTTTTTTAATAATTTCATCGGTGTTCAGTTCTTCAATAAGAAGCTTCACCTTCGGATATTTCCGGATGAAATTATTCAGAAACATCGGAAGTAATGTCGGCATAACCGTAGGAATTATTCCGATTCTGAACTCACCGCCAATAAATCCTTTCTCCTGATCGACAATGTCCCGGATCCGATCGGACTCACTTACAATATTTTTGGCTTGTGCTACAATTTTATGACCGATGTCCGTTAATTGAATCGGTTTTTTACTTCGGTCAAAAATCTGTACAGAGAGCTCTTCTTCAACCTTCTGAATTTGCATGCTCAGTGTGGGTTGAGTAACAAAACACTTTTCTGCAGCCAACGTAAAATTTTTGTACTCCGCAACGGCAAGCACATATTGTAACTGAGTGATAGTCATCGTAAAATAATTTAAGGCAATGCAAAGATAAAAATCAATCGAGATTCTTTATAGCTTACGACCAAAATTTTTGCTATATTTAATTAACCAAAAAATCAAGTAAATGGAAAAAAATATGATTGGATTACCAGTAGAAGCTTCTGCGAAAATGGTAGTCGATATGAACACGTTGTTATCAAGTTTTCAGGTTTATTATCAAAATCTACGCGGTATTCACTGGAATATTAAAGGGAAGCGTTTCTTTAATCTACACGTTAAATTTGAAGAGCTTTACACTGACGCACAAATTAAAATTGACGAAATCGCTGAACGCATCTTAAGCATTGGTGGAACGCCCCTACATACTTTTGAGGATTATTTGCAATGTAATAAGGTAATTGTCGGCAAAAACGTTTCAAACGACGAAAAAGCAGTTAATTTAATTGTTGAATCCTTATCGCAACTTTTACAATTAGAACGCGATATATTGGTCAAAGCAAACGAAATCACTGACGAAGGGACTTCTGCAATGATGAGCGATCTTATCAAAGAACAAGAAAAAACGGTTTGGATGATGAATGCATGGCTTGGTGAGTCGCTGTAAATCAGGATGCCGTGTTAAAAAAACATTAAACTACTAAAAAACTCTTTTGATTTTTTCTTTGCAACACGTACTTTTGGCGTGATGAAAATTGTAGTAAGACTGATATTATTCATGTTTATCACGTTTCTTTCGACTCCTACTGTAGTAGGAATGATCGAAAAGAGTTGTGATACTACAGTTTTTTATACCTTAGCTGAAGAGGAACAAGTTCATAAGGATATTAAACTCGCTCTGAATTTTAATCCTTATGAGCTTGCCTTAATCGGCGATAGTACTTCGTCTTCGATTAATTCTGAGAGCTTCTCCAAGCACGACAACATTTCTGCCACTATATTTATTCCGCCTCCTGAACAAGTTTAATACTTTGAGTTTACTGCGTACCTAATTGGGTACCGAATCATTTTATTAAATATTTTCAGGTATGACAAAAAAAATCAATCTTTTTGCAAACCTCAAGTCTGATTTTGCATCAGGTTTGGTGGTGTTTTTGGTCGCGCTTCCACTTTGCCTTGGTATTGCCATGGCTTCAGGTGCACCACTTTTTTCAGGTATCATTGCGGGTATCATCGGCGGAATTGTCGTCGGTGCGCTTTCAACTTCACATCTCAGCGTTTCGGGTCCCGCCGCGGGTCTTACCGCTATTGTGTTGACTGCAATTTCCGACCTCGGCGCATTCAATATATTTTTAATGGCCGTACTTATCGGCGGAATCATGCAATTGATACTCGGATTTGTCAAAGCCGGATCAATTTCAAATTACTTTCCGACAAATGTGATCGAAGGGATGCTTGCCGGTATCGGTATCATCATCATTCTGAAGCAGATTCCACATGCTTTGGGTGTGAGCGCCTTATTCGATGGCAATGAAACGTTTGTCCTCGACGATGGTTCAAACGCCATCTCTGCAATCGGCAACGCACTCAGCGCAATTAGCCCGGGAGCATTGATGATCACAGTAATCTCGTTATCGATTCTACTCCTATGGGAACGTGTCGAATTTCTCAGAAAAATCAAAGTTATTCCGGGCGCCCTGGTTGCCGTGGTAATAAGTATCATTCTAAATGAAGTGTTTACCTCAATGGGAAGTGCTTTTGCGGTAAGTCCGGAGCATTTGGTAAGTTTACCGGTTCCGGAATCCTTTTCCGAGCTAAGCGCCATTATTGTTACACCTGATTTTTCGGCAATTACCGACTCGCGTGTTTGGGTCACCGGAATGACAATCGCCGTTGTTGCCTCGATCGAGACGTTGCTTTGTATCGAAGCGGCCGACCGCATGGATTCGCAAAAAAGGTACACCAACACAAACGTCGAATTGAAAGCGCAAGGAATCGGAAATATCCTCAGTGGTCTGCTCGGTGGTTTGCCAATGACTTCAGTAGTCGTGCGGACTTCAGCCAACAACAACGCGGGCGCGAAATCAAAACTCTCCACAATCATCCACGGTTTCTTCCTATTGATCAGCGTATTGTCTATCCCGGCGCTTTTAAATAAGATTCCGCTGGCAACTCTTGCCGCAATTTTGCTCCTTGTCGGATATAAACTTGCAAAGCCCGCACTGTTCGTTCGTTTTTACGCGCGAGGAAAATATCAATTCATTCCATTTATTGCTACATTGGCTTCTGTAGTTTTCTTAGATTTGCTAAAGGGTGTTGCAATAGGTATTGCCATCAGTATCTTGTTCATTTTGAGAGGAAACATAAAAAGAGCGTATCAATTCAGACGTGAACAGTACAAGAATGGCGACGTTATTCTGATCGATCTTGCCCAGGAAGTTTCATTTTTAAACAAGGCCGCCATAAAATTGACTTTGGCAAATATTCCTGAAAATTCGCAAGTTATCATCGATGCTTCAGATACAGTTTATATCGCACACGACATCCTCGATCTTATCAACGAATTCAGAACTACTCGCGCAATCGACGAAAATATCGAAGTAAAACTCAAAGGTTTCAAAGAGGCATACAACCTCGAAAATAGCGAAGAAGTTCCAAATCACGTTTCGGTTTCTCATGACTACGACGCCGAAATCCAACAAATGGTTCCTTGAAATAAAAAAGACTACGTAACTGAACAATAACGATCAAAATTAAATAATGGAAGACTTTTATAAAAAAATACTGGAAAACAATAAACAATGGGTCGAAAAATCACTTGCTTTAGATCCGGATTACTTCGCCGCTCTGGCAAAAGGTCAAAAGCCGCCACTTTTGTGGATCGGATGTTCTGACTCGCGCGTACCGGCTAACGAAATCATCGGCGCAAAACCTGGTGATGTGTTCGTTCATAGAAATATCGCGAATATGGTGATTCATTCCGATATGAACATGTTAAGCGTGCTGGATTACGCGGTAAATGTGCTTCATATTAAGCATATCATCGTTTGCGGACACTATGGATGTGGCGGCGTTAAAGCGGCAATGGGCAATGATTCGCTAGGGATTATCGACAACTGGATTCGTCACATTAAAAATGTGTACCGACTTCATCAAACTTATCTCGATTCGATCGAAGATGAAGAAACTCGATTTAACAAATTCGTCGAGCTGAATGTAAAAGAGCAGGTTTTCGATCTTGCAAAAACCTCGATTGTACAATCGGCGTGGCGTAAAGGCGACGATTTGACGCTTCACGGTTGGGCCTACGGATTAAACTCCGGTTTTGTTACCGATCTGGAAGTGAATATCAGTTCGGAGAAGGAACTCGACGAGGTTTACCGCCTCAAGTTTTAGTTAAAAGCCGCTCGTTAAGAGTGGCTTTTTTTTATGCAGCTTTTCCTGCTTTCGCCTTTATCTTTTTGCATGTAAATTACACGTCATATCATTACGGCCCAATTGCAAAAAGGATATCGGCTCAATCAGGGCTGAATCTGGTAATTGTAAACAACGGCCTGCTATTCCCGCTCAGAGTTTTCATTGAATGCCGAGGGTAGCAACTGCGGGATAAATTTGATCAATATCGGTAAAAGCAAACTGCCACCGGGCAATAGAAAAATGGTTAGCGACGGAATGGATTTGCAAATCTCCAAAAGCTGCTTTTTGATCTTCTTCTTTTCCTTCGGATCTAGATCACGACGGGTCGAGTGGGCAAGAAGGACAACCAATTCCTTGCTCTTGCTGATTTCCTTGGCAAGTCGGTTCCGATTGCGTTTAATAAGGGTAACAACAGTATCGGTGGTTTGGTCGTAAAAATGCTTGACCGGATTGCTATAATTGAAATAGGGAATTTCGCTTTTGTGCGCGTTCAAAAAAATCCGGGTCGAAAGTACGCTTTGAGCCACGAAGATTTCCTGAACGTTTAATAGATCGCCGAGTTCGTATAAAAAGTAGGCTTCTTCGTTTTCAATTTCGCCATCAGACCACAAAGCCATCCCTGCAATATCCACCAAATAATAGCGGTCGAGCTCACCGGTAAAATAGTCCAGTTTAAGATCTTCCAGATTAGATAACGTTACTTTCGAGAAACGACTATATCGGAAAGAAGCCTCAAAGAGCTTGATCAGAAGGTTGTCGTACTGAGACTTTACAGTCTTGGTTTTAAGTGCGATCGAAACCAATGTCACTATTGTTTCCTCAGTTTTCTGTAAATATTTTTCAGGAAGTTTTCCTTCTTCCAAAAATTTGTGAAACGCCAGCACGTCGATAAACAACAACGCGTTTGTAATTATATGCGAAAAATTTTTGCTTACAATATCGTGATTGGTTTTGACTCGCCGATCGATGATTTCCTCAAGATTTGCAGACGGCTTTGCCGAAAAAACAATTTTAAAAAGATTAAATCCGGAGGCATCCATCGAATCATAAAACTTATTGGCAAGCTTTATAAATTCGATGTGGTCAGAATTATTTGTAAAAATGCGGTAAATGTCAAAAAGTGCGTTGAGCAATCCAATTTTGGACACCTCTTCTTTCACCCAACCAAACTGATCCACCGCAACGCCGGCGGGAAGTTTTGTAATATGGCCATAGATAAAACCGGTTTGCCGAAGCGAAATATAATACGCCTTCATAGACCTATCGGTAATTTCCGCCAAATGATGTTGAAGGAAAAACTTGTCGATCCAGCCGGCCGCAGAAGGGTTAATCATAATGGCGAATTATGCGACAAATCTCGTGAATTTTTAAATGCATTACCGGATAATCGCCGTACAGGCAATTCTTCCTCCGGCATCACCCGTAGGTTGCGTCACGTAATCATCCGCTTTCGTATGAACGATAACACTTTTACCCAAAATATCTTTCTTTGGATCGCCACAGCCAATACACCATTCATCGGTACTCATCGTTACTGTTCCGTTTCCATATTGATCGGTTGTGAAATTGCCAATATCACCTTTATGGTATGAAGCGCTTCCCCATTTTCCATGACTCTCAAAGGTAGGATTCCAGTGTCCGCCAGCTGAGCTCGCATCTTCAGATGAACAATCGCCTTTTTCATGAATATGGATCGCATGGACACCCGGAGTCAATCCTGAAAATTCGGCTGTGAAAGTAACTTCACCCTTGAGTTCAGAAAATGTCGCTGTACCTTTTACATTACTACCGCTTTTGGAATCGAAAGCTAAATTCAATTTCTTTTCCGGCTCGGGATTGGTGTTGGTCTTACAAGCGGTCAAAAGTAATGTGGCTGCGGATAATACAATAACTGGTAGTCTCATAATATTTGGATTTTCTCAAAGATAAATATTGATTGGGAGTTGCCGAGCAGTATCGCTGTGAAAAGTGTGTTAATTATTTTAGTAAGAATATTATAACATTCATTTGAAATTTTATAACGGCAAACATTAACATCTAAAGTAATTTTGGAATTAGATAAAACATTAATAATTAAACCAATAACTTATGAAAAAGAGAACTAGAACAGTAGGTCGAGCATTTTTTAGCGCAGCAATTCTGTCTTTATTCTTTGGATTTGCTTCTTGTAAGAATGAAAACAAAGCTGAGGATACCAAGGAGGTAGCAGAAGAACAAAACGAACAGACTTTCGACAACAATGATGCTCGCGAGGATGATTCAGAATTTTTGGTAGCTGCTGCTGAAAACGATTTAATGGAAATCGAAATTGGAAAACTAGCTGCTTCTAAAGGAACTCACGCTGAAGTTAAGTCTTTTGGAAATATGCTTGTTGCCGATCATACAAAATCAGCTAACCAAATGAAGCCGTTTGCAGAAAAACTAGGAGTTGCGCTACCGGCAGCAATTACTGAAAAAGGAAAAGATCGCTACAATAAATTAAACGATCAGAAACAGGGCGCTGATTTCGACAAAAAATTCGCTGATATGATGGTTGAAGATCATGAAAATGCAGTGAAAAAAATGCAGAAAGCTTCAGAAGATGCTAACGATCCGGAAGTTAAAGCTTGGGCAGCATCAATGGTTCCAACTTTGCAAGCACACCTTGAACATGCTAAAACCTTGAAAGATCAGGTCAACAAATAATAATCAAACACAAACAAATAACTAACTAAACTAAGTAACCATGGGAAATTTATTGTATACTATCGCAGTGATTCTAGTAATCATTTGGGCAATCAGCTTTTTAGGCGGATTCGCAACTGGTAATTTAATTCACATTTTGTTGGTAATCGCAATCGTAGTTGTACTTCTACGTGTGATCCAGGGAAGAAAACCACTCGATTAAGCACACGCTAAATCAGACTTAAAAAAAAACCGCTGTATCAATTACAGCGGTTTTTTGCATTTATAAGAATAGGTTAGTACGAATAATAACCTTCCGAAATTAGTTTTGATGCAATAACTTCACGAAGCTCGACCACATTTGGAAAGTTTTGATACTTTGTGAATCGGCGTAATCCCATCATCATCATCCGCTGTTCATCGCCTTCCGCAAATGATGCGATGCCTTCTTTTCCTTTTGAATTAACAATATCAACCGCTTGGTAAAGATAAAGCTTGGCCATCGCGATTTGTTCTTTCGCCTGGTCTTCGCCTTTAGATTTTGCAACTTTCTCAGCTCGCAGAACAACTGATTCTGCCATATAGATCTCGATCAGGATGTCGGCAGCGGCCATAAGCAATTGTTGATGCGAATCTAGCTCAGGACCGTACTTTTGTACCGCGGCACCGGCTACCATCAAAAATACTTTCTTTAGATTTTTTATAATATTTTTCTCCTCGGCAAAAAGCTCACTGTAATCCGGCATGTCGAAATCCGGAATTCCCATTAGTTCTTCACCAACCTTTGTAGCAGGTCCGATCAGATCGACATGACCTTTCATCGCTTTTTTAATCAGCATTCCAACTGAAAGCATTCTGTTGATCTCGTTGGTTCCTTCATAAATTCGGGCAATTCGGGCATCTCGCCACGCACTTTCCATTGGCGTATCTTCAGAGAATCCCATTCCGCCCAAAATCTGAATTCCTTCATCCGAGCAATTCTGAATATCTTCTGAAACCGCCACCTTTAGTATTGAACACTCGATTGCAAATTCTTCGACACCTTTTAATTCGGCTTCCTGATGCGAGCTTCCCTCTGCGACACGAGCCTGAATTCGGTCCTCAATGCTTTTGGCAGCGCGATACGTTGCGCTTTCACCGGCATAACACGAGGTAGCCATTTCTGCAATTTTAGCACGTATTGCACCGAAATTTGCAATTGGCGTGTCGAACTGAATTCGCTCGTTAGCGTATTTAATCGCTCCTGAAGTCACCCGACGTTGCGCATCAAGACACGCACCGGCAAGTTTTACGCGACCAACATTTAACGCATTCATTGCAATCTTGAATCCATTTCCACGAACTGAAAGCATATTCTCAACCGGAACTTTGGTTTCATTGAAAAAAACCTGTCTTGTTGAAGAAGCGCGAATTCCGAGTTTATGTTCTTCCTCGTTCATAGAAATTCCGTTTGATGGATCATTTTCGACGATGAATCCAGTAATGTTCTTGTCATCTTCAATTCGCGCAAACACGATAAAAAGCTGACAGAATCCTGCGTTCGAAATCCACATTTTCTGACCGGTGATCTTATAATGCGAACCATCATCAGATAAAACTGCTTTTGTTTTTCCTGAATTCGCATCTGATCCTGCTCCTGGTTCCGTTAGGCAATATGCGCCAAACCATTCGCCTGAAGCAAGTTTAGGAACGTACTTTTGTTTTTGTTCTTCGGTTCCGTAAAGCGTGATTGGCATCGTTCCGATTCCGGTATGTGCGCCAAAAGCGGTGGAAAACGATCCGGTAGCGCCAGAAATATAGTCGCAGACGAGCATTGTTGAGACAAAGCCCATTCCGAGTCCGCCATATTCCTGTGGAACTGCAACGCCAAGCAAGCCAAGTTCGCCCGCTTTTTTCATGCACTCTTCGGTAAATGCAAAATCCCGATTCTCGAATCTGTTTTTATTTGGCCAGATTTCTTTATCGATAAATTCCTTTACCATGTCGCGCATCATTATTTGTTCCTCGGTAAAGTCTTCAGGAGTAAAAACATCTTCGCATTTTGTTTCTTTAACCAGAAATTGCCCGCCACGGGTAACATCTTTTTCTAATAGATCTGCCATTGTTTTTGATTTTTTATTACTGTTATTAAAGTAGTTCAAATATTCCTGCGCTTCCCTGGCCGGTTCCCACGCACATGGTTACCATTCCGTATTTATTTCCACGGCGTTTCATTTCGTCAAATAGCTGCACGGATAATTTTGCGCCGGTGCAACCAAGTGGATGTCCGAGTGCTATTGCGCCGCCATTCACGTTAATGATATCCGGGTTTAAATCCAGTTCGCGGATAACCGCTAAAGACTGAGATGCGAAGGCTTCATTAAGCTCGATCAGTTCGATGTCGCTTTGTTTGAGGCCCGCTTGTTTTAGTGCACGCGGAATTGCCTTTACCGGTCCGATTCCCATAATTCTTGGTTCAACTCCGGCCGATGCATAATTTACAAGTCGCGCGATAGGTTTGATATTTAGTTCATTGACCAATTCCTCAGACATAATCAAAACAAACGCAGCTCCGTCGCTCATTTGAGACGAATTCCCTGCGGTGACACTTCCGTCAGCCGCAAAAACAGGTTTAAGTCGGTTTAGTGCGTCAAGACTTGTATCGGCACGTGGACCTTCATCTGTTTTGACTGTGTATGATTTCGTGGCACGCTTTCCTTTTTCGTCAATAAAAACCTGTTCAATGTTGATTGGTACAATTTGGCTGTCAAATTTGCCTTCAGCCTGGGCTTTTAGCGCTTTTTGATGCGAGTGATACGCAAATTGATCCTGGTCTTCGCGTGAAACATTGAATTGCTTCGCGACTGCCTCAGCTGTTAGGCCCATTCCCCAATAGTAATCCTCGTTGCCTTCTTTGGCCACGGCATAATCGGGTGTTGGTTTGTAGCCGCCCATTGGAATGAATGACATACTCTCAGCGCCACCGGCAATGATGCAATCGGCCATTCCGGATTGAATTTTCGCAGTCGCCATTCCGATTGTTTCAAGACCGGATGCGCAATATCTGTTTACCGTTACGCCGGGCACGTCGTTAACTTTTAACCCCATAAGAGAGATTAATCGCCCGACGTTTAAACCTTGTTCAGCTTCCGGCATTGCGTTTCCGACAATCACGTCGTCGATGCGGGTTTTATCGAAATCAGGCAATTCGTTCATCATGAACTGAATGGTTTCGGCTGCAAGTTCGTCCGGTCTTTTGAACCTGAAAACACCTTTTGGCGCTTTGCCAACCGCGGTTCGATATGCTTTAACTATATATGCTGTTTTCATTGTATTAATGGATTGAATTAATTTTAATCATAGCCCCGATTGCAGCGGTATCTTTTTTTGATGGCGGTAGCCGAAAAAAAATTTAGCGGAAAGCGGGACATTGTTGAAACGGGAACGACAAGCATGCTGCTCCTAATTACGCAACGGCTTCCCTTTTGTCAGCATAAATTGGATACGCTCGAGAGTTTTGCGCTCGGTAAGCAACGACAAAAACGCCTCACGCTCGAGATCGAGGAGATACTGCTCGCTAACCAGCGTGGGTTCAGACAAATCGCCGCCCGCCATGACGTAAGCCAATTTATTGGCAATCTTTCTATCGTGTTCCGAGATAAATTTCCCGGCTTGCATGCTATCGGTGCCAACCAGGAACATTCCGAGTGCCGACTTACCTAAAACCTTTACATCAGTTCGCTTAACCGGCTGAGTATAACCTGATTCAGCCATCAGAAGCGCATGTTTTTTAGCTTCAGCGATTTGTCTGTCTTTGTTGACGACAACCACGTCTTTCCCTTTTTGCAAAATGCCGAGATCGAAAGCTTCGTGAGCTGATGTAGAGACTTTTGCCATGCCCACTGTCAGAAAATACTCCTGCAAAACATTGAGTTCAACATCATTTTTGTGGAATGTATCTGAAGCCCGCAGCGCCATTTCCTTTGATCCGCCGCCGCCAGGGATAACGCCAACGCCAAACTCGACAAGTCCGATATAGGATTCGGCTGCGGCAACCACCTTATCAGCGTGCATGCTCATTTCGCAACCACCGCCAAGGGTCATTCCGTGTGGCGCAACGATTACCGGAATCCCGGAGTAACGCACGCGCATCATTGAATCCTGAAAGAGTTTGATTGCCATGTTTAGCTCGTCGTACTCTTGTTCGACTGCCATCATGAAGATCATTCCGAGGTTAGCGCCGACTGAGAAATTGGCCGCTTGATTTCCGATGACGAGTCCTTGATATTCTTTTTCGGCAAGATCGATGGCTTTGTTGATACCTTGTAGAACGCCGCCGCCGATGGTGTTCATTTTTGAGCGGAATTCGAGGTTCAGGATGCCGTCGCCAAGATCTTGAATAATTGCGTCGGAATTGCTCCAAACTTTTTTGTTTTCGCGGATGTTGTTTAGGATGATAAACGCGTCCTGTCCCGGCACTTTTTTAACGGATTGCGATTGAATATCGTAGAAATACGTAGCGCCGTCTTTTATTTCGTAGAACGATTTTGTGCCGTTTTGGATCATTTGGGTAACCCAATCTGCGGCTTTCAGACCTTCCTGGTTGATTAATTCAAGTCCTTTTTCGATACCGATTGCGTCCCATATTTCGAATGGCCCATTTTCCCAGCCAAAGCCAGCTTTCATGGCGTCGTCGATTTTATAAAGGTCGTTTGAGATTTCCGGAACGCGGTTGGAGACGTAAGCGAACATTCCAGCGAAATTTTTCCGGTAGAATTCGCCCGCTTTATCTTTTCCGGTGATCAGAACTTTAAAGCGGTCGATAGGTTTGTCTATAGATTTGGTGAGCTCAAGGGTTGCGAAAGATGCTTTTTTTTGCGGACGATATTCGAGGCTATTTAGGTCGAGAGCCAGAATATCTTTGCCTTCTTTTTTGTAGAACCCCTGGCCGGATTTGCTGCCCAGCCATTTGTTATCGGACATTGTTTTGATGAAATCCGGAAGTTTGAAATACTCATGGGCTTCATCGTTAGGGACATTTTCGTGAAGCCCGTTTGCAACGTGAATTAAAGTGTCGAGTCCGACGACATCTACTGTTCGAAACGTTGCAGACTTTGGTCGGCCGATGACAGGTCCGGTTAGTTTATCAACTTCTTCGACAGTGAGGTTCATTTCCTTGACGAGGTGGAACAGGCTCATAATGCCGTAGATTCCGACGCGGTTTCCGATAAAAGCTGGAGTATCTTTGGCTACGACTGATGTTTTTCCGAGGAATTTTTCGCCATATGCATTTAAGAAATCCAAAACCTCGGGAGTTGTTTGAGGGCCGGGGATGATCTCGAATAATTTTAGATATCGTGCCGGGTTGAAAAAGTGTGTTCCGCAGAAGTGCTTTTGAAAATCTTCACTACGGCCTTCACTCATAACGCGGATTGGAATTCCGGATGTGTTTGAGGTTATCAGGGTACCTGGTTTTCGGTATTTTTCGATCTGCTCGAATACTTGTTGTTTGATATCGAGACGTTCAACCACCACTTCGATGATCCAATCGACAGTTGAAATTTTTTGCAGGTCGTCGGTTGTATTTCCGGTAGTGATCCTGGATGCAAATTTCGGATGATAAATAGGTGAGGGCTTCGATTTCAAAGCCGCGGTTAAGTGATCGTTAACAAGTCGGTTTCTGACCTGTTTACTTTCGAGAGTCAGTCCTTTTTTTTGTTCAGCGTCGGTAAGCTCACGTGGGATAATATCGAGCAGCAGAACCTCAACGCCTATATTGGCGAAGTGACACGCAATGCCCGAGCCCATGATTCCGGATCCGATGACAGCTACTTTTTTAATAATTCTTTTCATCAATTAGAGTGATTATGTTGATCGGTATAGATACTTTTTTCAGCGATTAAGTTGTTGATGATTTCAGTAACTTCGATGAAATGGCTGAATTGCTCATCTGTTATATGTTGTTTGATCATATCGTTAAAGCGCAGAACAGTATTCTTGCTGAGTTCGCGTTTTTCCTTTCCAAAGTCGGTTAAGTATATAAGCACACCGCGACCGTCGTTTGGATTCTTCTTCCGGTAGATTAAACCTTTTTCTTCCATTGATTTGAGTGTTCTTGTCAGGCTGGTAGCTTCCATTCCCATTCGCGGGCCGAGCGTTGTTGATGGTGTTCCTTCTTCCTTATCAATGCTGAGGAGTGCGAATCCTGTGGCCATTGTTGCGCCGTATTTAGCGGCCTCTTCATTGTACATTCTGGCGACTGCTTGCCATGTTGCACGTAGGATATAATCAATAGTTTTGTCTTTCATAATTTAGCAAAGCTTTCCAAATATAATAAAATTTACTATGCACGCATACAAAATGTGTTAAAAATAAAAAAATCCTCACAAATGGAGGATTTTATATTAGTCGCGGTAGATCTTATCGTAGAGATGTTGGTAT
The DNA here is from genome assembly GCA_015234525.1 of Flavobacterium sp. GTDB lineage: Bacteria > Bacteroidota > Bacteroidia > Flavobacteriales > Flavobacteriaceae > Flavobacterium. The sequence continues at coordinate 204,203 of JADGMX010000006.1, forward strand.
TTCTCCATGACAATTTTACGTTTAAGTTTCATGGTAGGAGTAAGATGACCTTCTTCAATGCTCCAGATATCGGGTGTAAGTTCAATTCGTTTGATTTGTTCCCAATGACCGAACTTTTTATTTAGCTCGTCGATCTCGTCTTTGATGCGGTCTTTTACTTTTTGGTTTTCAGCAATTGAGCGAAGATCGTTACCGAGCTGGATGTCATGGATTTTGGCCCAATCGCGAATGAAGGCAAAGTTCGGCTGAATCAATGCGCCAGGCATTTTCTCACCGTCGCCGATCACCATAATCTGTTCGATGAATCGGGATTGTTTCATCGCATTTTCCAGCAATTGAGGTGCGATATATTTTCCGCCGGAAGTCTTGAACATTTCTTTCTTCCGATCGGTGATTTTCAGAAAGCCGTCGTTATCAATCTCGCCAATATCTCCGGTGTGAAAATATCCATCGACAACAGCTTCGGCCGTTTTTTCAGGATCCTTGTAGTAACCCATCATTATGTTCGGGCCTTTACAGAGAATTTCGCCATCGGGTGCAATTTTAACCTCAACATCATCAATGACGCGGCCCACGGTTCCAATTTTAAATCCTTTATTTCGCTGATCGTTCACAGCAATAACCGGGGAGGTTTCAGTTAATCCGTAACCTTCCATTACCGGAATTTCAGCAGCGGCAAAAATTCGGGCTAATCTTGGTTGAAGTGCAGCACTACCCGAAACCATCAAGTTCAGGTTTCCGCCAAGACCTTCTTTCCATTTGCTAAAAATCAGTTTTCTGGCGATTGAAAGTTGAAATTCATACCACCAACCGTTTTCTTTGTAAGGTTTGTATTTTAAGCCAAGGTCGATTGCCCAAAAAAAGAGTTTTCGTTTGATACCGGAAAGGTCAAGACCTTTTGCATATATCTTATCGTAAACTTTTTCGAGAAGTCGGGGAACAGCTGTGATTACGTTTGGCTTAACCTCTTTTAAATTGTCGCTTAATTTTTCGATTGATTCAGCGAAGTAAATTGCAACGCCGTAGTATTGGTAGAGGTATACCACCATTCGTTCAAAAATATGGCAAATCGGCAAAAAGCTTAACGCCCGGGTTTTTCCCGGATCAAACGGAATTCGCTTTTCACTTCCCAGAACATTCGAAACAATATTTTGGTGTGAAAGCATGACGCCTTTAGGTCGACCTGTTGTTCCCGATGTGTATATGATGGTTGCAAGATCAGTGGGCATCACTGCTGATTTTCGTGCTTCAACCTGATTTTGATTAGACTCGTCGGCACCAAGTTCAAGTAATTCGGTCCAATTACTGACACCGCCGATCTGATCGAAAGAATAGATTTTTTTCAGATTTGGAAGCAAATGCTTTACCAAATTGAGCTTATTCAAAATCTCCTGATCTGAAACAAAACAGTAACTCGCTTCAGAGTGATTTAAGATATATTCGTAATCAGTCTCGGAAATCGTCGGATAAATCGGCACGTTTTGCGCACCAGTCTGCAAAATTCCGATATCTAAAATGTGCCACTCAGTTCGGTTGCTCGATGAAATCACGGCGATTTTATCGTTTCGCTCAACGTTTAATCGAAGTAGCGCACGTGAGATCGCATTGGCGCGGTCAACATATTCTTGTGTCGAGGTCTTAACCCAATCATTGCCATATTTAGTGACAAGTGAATCGGGAATATTATATTTTTCAAGTTGATGATACGGGAAGTCAAATAATCTGGTGATCGCCATTTAATAATAATTTGTCTGCAAATTAACTAAAATAGAATTACTATGGTAAATTTTTGAGTGTATTGATGGCAGGTTTACCGCTTTAACAACCGAGTGATTACAAAATCTACTGTAAAATACTATTTCTGTGATTTTTGTTCGATCCATTTTCGGGCATTAACAAATGCCTCCAGCCAAGGTGAAACTTCGTCAGTTCTATCTTCCGGATAGTACGCCCAGTTCCATTGAAAAGTCGATCGCTCAATATGTGGCATCGTAACTAGATGTCGTCCAGTCGAATCGCACATCATTGCAATGTCAAAATGAGAACCATTCGGGTTTGCCGGGTAGCCCTCAAACGCATATTTTGCAACGATTTCATAATTTGATTCATCGTATGGCAGATCGAACCGTCCCTCGCCGTGGGAAATCCATACGCCCAATGTCGAACCTGCCAATGTTGATAACATAACCGATTTATTTTCGCCGATTTTCACCGACGTAAAACCGCTCTCATGTTTATGTGATTGATTGTGCAACATTTTGCCGTGAACCTCGTGATCCGGATTGATTACCTCAAGTTCCATAAAAAGCTGACATCCATTGCAAATTCCGACTGACAACGTATCGTCGCGTTTCAAAAAGTTATCGAGTGCATTTTTCGCTTTCTCATTATATAGGAATGCGCCCGCCCAACCTTTTGCCGATCCGAGTACGTCAGAATTAGAAAATCCACCTACAGCGCCAATGAATTGAATATCTTCAAGAGTTTCACGTCCTGAAATCAAATCGGTCATGTGGACATCTTTTACGTCAAATCCCGCCATGTACATCGCATTTGCCATTTCGCGTTCAGAATTACTTCCTTTCTCGCGGATGATTGCTGCTTTCGGGCGATTTGTAGTGGTGAATTCCGGTTTCTTACCTGTAAAATGTGAAGGGAACTTGTAGGAAAGCGGCTGATTTTTGTAATTGTCAAAACGTTCTTTCGCCTTTTGATCGCCTGATTGTTTTCTGTCAAGCAGATATGACGTTTTAAACCAGATGTCGCGCATTTCCGCAATGTCAAGTTGCAACTCGAAATCGGTCGAGACAATATTCATCGTGGCAGTTTCAGAAACCCGGCCAATATTATAAAAAGTAATGTTTTCAGATTTTAAACGTGCTTCAATTGCCGGATCAGCTTGAAACACAATACCGATGTTTTCTGCAAACAGCAACTTTACAATGTCGTTCTCGCCAATTGAAGACAGATTGATTTCCGCCCCTAAATTTGTATCTGCAAAGCACATCTCAAGCAAAGTGGTGATAAGTCCGCCGCTACCAATGTCGTGTCCTGCCTGAATTTTACCATCTAAAATCAAGGTTTGCATTACATTAAATGCATTTTTGAAATTCTCGGAATCAACAACGGTTGGAGCCGTGTTTCCGAGTTTTCCCAAAATTTGTGCGAACGACGATCCACCGATTTGATGCGTATCGGCAGACATATTAATATAGTAGATATTGGCATCTGATTTTTTAAGCACCGGTTCAACAACTTTATTGATGTCAATACAATTTGCGCCGGCTGAAATAATCACTGTTCCGGGAGAAAGTACATCGCCATCGGCATATTTCTGCTTCATTGAAAGCGAATCTTTACCAGTCGGAATGTTGATTCCCAATTCGATCGCAAAATCCGAACAACCTTTAACAGCATCGTAAAGTCGCGCGTCTTCACCTTCATTTTTGCATGGCCACATCCAGTTTGCCGAAAGTGAAATTCCTTTGATCTGGTTTCGCAGCGGCGCCCAAATGATATTGGTCAAAGCTTCTCCGATTGCGTTCCGGCTACCTGCAACGGGATCGATCAGGGCTGCAATTGGCGCATGTCCGATAGCGGTTGCAACACCTTCTTTGCCATTGAAATCGAGCGCCATCACGCCAACGTTATTTAAAGGTAGTTGAAGCGGGCCGGCGCATTGTTGCTTTGCTACTTTTCCGCCAACACATCGGTCAACTTTATTAGTCAACCAATCTTTGCAAGCCACAGCTTCAAGTTGAAGCACTTGCTCGATGTAGGTTTTTATTTCAGTTGGATTATATTCCGGTTCCAAATACGTTCGTGAAACGCGTTTATCGGTCATCACGACTTTTGGCGAACTGCCAAACATATCATCCAGGGCAAAATCCATTGGTTTATCGCCAGTCGATTTTGACTCGAACGTGAATCGTTGGTTTGCCGTAATATCGCCGACTTCATATATTGGTGAACGCTCGCGATCTGCAATTTTTCGAAGCATGTCAAGACCTTCGTCGCCAATCACAAGTCCCATTCGCTCCTGCGACTCATTACCGATGATTTCCTTTGCGGACAGCGTAGGATCGCCAACCGGAAGTTTGTCAAGATCGATCAAGCCACCGGTTTCTTCAACGAGTTCGCTCAGGCAATTAAGATGACCTCCCGCGCCATGATCATGGATTGATACGATTGGATTTACATCGCTTTCGACGAATCCGCGGATGGCATTAGCAACGCGTTTTTGCATTTCGGGATTCGAACGTTGAATTGCGTTTAATTCAATGCCTGAACTGAAAGCGCCCGTATCTGCAGACGAAACAGCAGCGCCACCCATCCCGATTCTATAATTTTCACCACCAAGAACGACAACTTTATCGCCTTCCTGCGGCTTTTGTTTTTTGCTTTGATCCAGTTTTCCATAACCGATTCCGCCAGCTTGCATGATTACCTTATCATAGCCGAGTTTTCGGGCGGTTTCCTGCGTATTAATAAGCTCTTCCTGATGCTCAAATGTTAGCACGGATCCCGAAATCAGTGGCTGTCCAAACTTATTTCCAAAATCGGATGCGCCGTTTGAAGCTTTTATCAAAATATCCATTGGCGTTTGATAGAGCCAATTTCGCTGCTTCATCTGCTGTTCCCACTGACGCTCTTCCAATCGCGAGTATGCCGTCATATAAACAGCTGATCCCGCTAAAGGTAAAGATCCCTGACCACCGGCCAGTCGGTCGCGGATTTCACCACCTGAACCGGTAGCGGCGCCGTTAAATGGCTCAACTGTTGTCGGGAAATTATGTGTTTCAGCTTTGAGTGAAATTACAGAATCATATGATTTCACGTCGTAAAAATCAGGTTTGTCAGCCGATTTTGGAGCGAATTGCTCGATGGTCGGTCCTTTGACAAAAGCGACATTATCTTTATAAGCAGACACGATATCATTTGGATTTTCCGCAGATGTTTGCTTAATTAATTTGAATAGGGAAGAGGGCATCTGCTCACCATCGATAACAAATGTCCCGTTAAAGATTTTGTGACGGCAGTGTTCCGAATTCACTTGTGAGAATCCGAAAACTTCTGAATCGGTCAATTTCCGACCTAATTTGGTTGAAAGTTCGTTCAAATAATCAACTTCCTCGTCGCTTAAAGAAAGGCCTTCACGTAAATTGTAAAGTGCAATGTCGTCAATTACCTGGATCGGTTCCGGCGACTTTTCGACATTAAAAATATGCTGATCAAGTTGATTGTACTTTTGGCTTAACATCGGGTCAAAGTCAGAAAAAGATTCTTCTACTTTAGAAAATTCCTCAATTCTGATAATGCCTGAAATCGCCATGTTTTGAGTAATCTCTACGGCGTTTGTGCTCCAAGGCGTTATCATTGCAGCACGTGGTCCAACAAAAAAATCCGCGAGAACGGATTTTTCTATTTTATTTGCGTCGCCAAAAAGCCAATTTAGTTTTGAAATTGTTTCCGAAGAAAGTTCGTTTTGCGCTTGAACCGCGAAAACTGAATTTTTATCGTTTCCGAAGAAATGAATCATGCGATTGTAGTTATAGTTGTGTTGTGCAAATTTAATCCAAATAATGACCAATCAAAATCTGTCAGCAAAGCTTTTCAATAAATTATTCACCGAAAGTTGTGCTTTGATACGCACCAAGATCTGATGAAGTGTTTCGCAACTGACCGGCTAAATCTACCGGAACCTGTTGTGAGATTAAAGGATCGCCAAATCCAATTGCAGCCGAATCCTCGCCAATCCGCAATTTATTTCGGCTAACGTCTTCAAATCGAGGGTTTTGATTTTTTTTGACATTAGAAGTGTCATATAAAAATTCGTAATCTGGGTGATTTGTATAATCGTTGTTCGAATTGTTAAATTTAACCAGAACTTTATTGAAGACCGGTGTTGTCCAATTCACATTCGGATTGATTGCGCTTTTATTGATTCGAAGTTCGACTTGATTTGTTCCGTAAATGATGCAATTGTGGAATTCGGCTTTTTGAAGGTCGAATGCAACCTGATCGATCGTTCCGGCGTCCTGATCTGATTCGACTGAATAATAGTTGTCAATCAGAACTGCAAGCTGTCTCGAACTCGCCCAATTATTATTGAAAGTAGAATGTTTGAATTCGTACGAGCCGCCAAGAGTACACGCAAGTGCGACCTGACCCGCCGAATTGACCACCACATTTTCGCCTTTAATTGTTGCTGTTTGAGCTAAGATCCCATAATTGGAACTGTTGTAAATCTGCGTGTTTTTCAGACTGATTGATCCGCTGTTATTTTGAATATAAAGACCAATCGTAGCATTTTTTATGGTTACATGTTCAAACGAACTCGAAGCGCTTCCTGATGTTAACCAGATTGCAAGCCATTGTCCGGGGAAATCTGAAAACCCGGGCTCGAGTCTATCGCCTTCAAAAATGATTTCGTTTTCCAGCTGGTCGGTGGATGAATAATCACCGAGCGCTTGAATGGCACCGCCTGATGCGACTAGCAACGCAGAGTTGGCGTGAAAATGTACGCGTGCGCCTGGATCAATCTTCAGTGTTTTATCCGAACCAACAGCCGCATATCCATAAATTACATAAGGCTTTTCATTAGTAAAATGATATTCGTTCCCATTTACAGGATCGTTCTCATCAAGAAAAAATCCATAAACGGGAGTTTCACCAAGAAAAATATTTTCATAAGTTCCATTTTCAAAACGCTGTGGATAAAGAAAATGCGCATCTTTTATTAAGGTAACAAGTTCAACGTTCTGGACGCTGGTTCCTGAGCCAAATTGTATCTGATCTGTATAAAGGAAATCTTCAGGATTAGCATCGGCAATTTCCGCAGTAGTCTCAATGAAAATAAACATGCTGTCTTTGGCCAAAAGCTCAACATTATTAAAAATCTTACCTTGATTTCCTTGCATTCCGTCAACCGTCATTCGGTATTTTGAGGCAAGTCCACGACTAAGTTGAATACTTGGAATAGTAATATCCTTATCGCTATTATTATACACTTTTAGCGTGTAAGTACTCGATCCGATGTTTGTAAATACAGTGTCGAGGTAAACGGTGTCGCGTGAAAATCGAAGTTCTGTTCCACTGCTACGTTCGAAATCAAAATCCTGCCGACAAGATGACAATAATACGATTGAGAATATGGCAAGCAGATATAAAGTATGACGCATGTTTTTTTATTTCAGTAAAAGTAAATATAAAATTTAAATCAGATTGGTCAACGCTCCATCAGAAAACGCGATTTCCGACTAAAAGTTATTTCGTAATTTTACGACAATTGAAAATTATAGTTTTGGAACCACAACAAATGATCGACCGCTGCAATTATCATTGCAAAAGTACCTTAATGGAAACCTTAGAAATCGAATTTATCGATGCCGGTGACGGATTTTTAAAAGCGAAAATGCCGGTCAATTCCCGAGTACATCAGCCGATGGGTCTTTTGCACGGTGGCGCTTCAGCGGTTTTGGCCGAAAGCGTGGGTAGCGCAGCATCAATGATGTATGTCGATCCCGAAAAAGAAGAAATTCGCGGAATCGAGCTTGCGGCAAATCACATTCGTGCGAAAAAAGACGGTTATGTTTTTGGAACTGCCCGAATCGTACATAAAGGTCGCACGCTGCATCTATGGGAAATTAAAATTACTGATGAAGAGGACAAACTGATCTCGGTTTGTAAATTGACAAATATTGTACTTGAGCGTAAATCATGACAGAACTACTCGAGAAGATTCAACGGCAGCGTCACCAAAAACACGCTTTTGTCCTGTTTAGTTTGCCGGAATCAGATATGGTTTCGCTCTATTTATACAGCGATAAGGAGCTGAAACCGATTGTCGATTTTAGCGAGTGTGGGTTTGCATTTGCGCCTTTTAACGGACAAGCTCTTTACCTGCCGACCGCGGAATCAGATGTTTTTAATGCGCAAATTACATATCAAAAAAATGAATCCGATTTCGATAATTCTTATGATCCGGAGTTAAAACAACCGTTTATGGATTTGGTATCGAAAGGCATCAACGCCATTGCTGAGGGCGAGTTCCGAAAGGTGGTCAGCGCCAGGCGGGAAGTAGTATCATATGATAAGAATTGGGAAGCGGTATTGCTGAACCTGTTCTCGAGCGATCGATCAGCGTTTCGATACTGTTTTTATAGCGAGCAAACCGGGATGTGGATGGGTGCGACTCCTGAAAAATTGCTTTCAGTTACAAATCGCATGTTGACTACGATGTCTCTTGCCGGAACGCAGCCTTATATTGAAGATAGTCCAATCGAGTGGGGGCAGAAGGAGATTGATGAACAACAGTTTGTGACCAGTTTTATTGCAGAGTCGTTGGCCGATTTAAATCTCAAACCTGAATTGTCAGATCGAAAGACTGCTCGTGCTGGCAATATTGTTCACATTAGAACTGATATTTTAGCACATGTCCCGGATAATATCAATATTAAAGCGATTGTCAATCAACTACATCCGACGCCGGCGGTTTGTGGGCTGCCAAAAGCTGCTGCCTTGAATTTCATACTACGTGAAGAAGAAAATCGCGAGTATTATTCTGGTTATCTCGGACTATTGAATTTAGTTCCGGGCGACATCGATTTGTATGTGAATTTGCGTTCGATGAAAATCGACAGACAAAAGGCGGATATTTTTGTGGGATGCGGGGTGACCAGTGAAAGCGACCCGGAAAGTGAGTTTTTTGAAACCGTCAATAAGTCGGTTGCGATGAAAAAAATATTAACGTAAAATTGATAGTATGAAGTTAGATATATTGGCTTTTGGCGCGCATCCCGATGATGTGGAGCTAGGCTGTGGCGGAACCCTTGCAAAGGAAATCTCACTAGGAAAGCGAGTTGGCGTTGTCGACCTGACCCGTGGCGAATTGGGATCGAGAGGGTCGGCGGAGATTCGCGATGCCGAAGCTGCGGCTGCCGCTAAAATTTTAAACCTTGCTGTTCGTGAAAATCTGCGAATGAAAGACGGATTTTTCCAAAACGATGCCGATCATCAGATGAAAGTCATCCAAATGATCCGAAAATACCGACCTGAGATTGTGCTTTGTAATGCGGTTGACGATCGTCATATTGATCACGGTAAAGGATCAAAACTCGTTTCTGATGCTTGTTTTCTTTCGGGATTGGTTCGGATAGAAAGCAATTATGACGGAGCGTTGCAAGAAGCTTGGCGACCCAAGCAGGTTTACCACTATATACAATGGAAAAATCTCGAACCTGATTTTGTTGTTGATATTTCTGAATTTATGGATGTAAAACGCGATGCGATCTTTGCCTACGGGTCACAGTTTTATACTCCAAATGCTACCGGTCCGGCCACGCCAATTGCCACTAAAAACTTTCTTGACAGCATTGATTACCGGTGTCAGGACCTCGGACGGCTTATTGGAGTGGATTATGCGGAAGGATTTACTGCGGAAAGGTATGTGGCAGTCAACAGCTTAGAAAATCTGATATAAATTTCATTGATTTTTCTTTGCAGAAGTAAAGAATTGCAATATATTTGCGCCAGAATTACACGGTGGTTGTAGCTCAGCTGGTTAGAGCATCGGTTTGTGGTGCCGAGGGTCGCCGGTTCGAACCCGGTCATCCACCCCAAGAAAAAATGTAATTTTAAACGGTTTCAAAGAAATTTGAGACCGTTTTTTTTGCTTCATATTTTTAGTTGTTGGCGACTTCCATACTAACCTTTTGCAGGGTTATGTTCGATTATATTTTTTTCAGATTAGCGTTATTTTTTGTTGTTGCGTAATGTAATTCGCTATCTTTCAATAAACAAACATTTATCACTTATGAAAAAACTTATCTTGTTTCTCGCAGCATTAGCAATTGTTGGTTGTAGTGACGACGACGACAATTCTTCAAATTCATCGGCAGGAACATCTTTTAGCTTCGACGGAACAACCTATCAATTAGTTCCGCAGGCCGGAATGAGTGAAATTGTAATGGAGGATGTGGCTGATTATAATGGTGTGGCGTACGATCGGTCGACAATTAGTATTGTAGGGATGAACGGAACCTCACAAACCGCGACGGTCAGCTTTGATCTTTATTACAAATCGGGAACATCGGTCGAGGGAACATATGCGATATACGATCAGGAAGCTGACGAAACCGGAGACTTTGAAGAATTCCTGGATGGCCAGAACAGAGGTAGCATGGGTTGGACATCGATGGGAATGGTGTTTAATATTAATACTAGTGCCATGACTAGTGGAAATAACCCAACCGGTACGGTTAAAGTTGTGAAAAACAGCGCAAATAATTACACATTGACCTACAACGGGAATTTCAGAATGTATCAAAATGGATTTACGTTTGTTCGAAACATGCCCGCAAGCATTAATGTTGTCAGCAATGTGATCACACAATAATTCTGAAACAGAGGAAATGTTACAAGCGAGGATCAGCCGCTTTTTGGTGTTCGATTGGTGAAATTATTGGCGAATTGCGTGAGGGATAGCAGCGGCATCCTCGAAACGGAGTGGAGAGATATAGCGGATAGCCCGACCGGAGGGCACGCCCAAAAATCAATTATCCGTAAATAAAAACTTAAAATTTTGGCTTTGCTGGCCGACATTATTTATCTTAGAGAAAAAAAATTATGTCTGAGCAAATCATTATTGGTAGCGATATTTCGTTTCATTCGTTAAGGGATTATATTTTTGACCACAAGATCAACCGTGGGGATTCGATTGTTTTGAACCCACAGAATTATGAGCAAATTCTCGATCAAATCCGGAATTCGCCTGATCACGAGATCGACATTCCGCTTAACGTTTTTGGAGTTTTATTGGTAAAAGATACAACGGACACTGTTGAAAACGGCAAAATTCAGATTGTTAAGAACGAAACGTTCGATTTTCAATAAACAAAAAATCGGAAGCTATAAACTTCCGATTTTTTTATTTTCCACTTCTGTCAACCCGTGGTCGCTCATCTCGATTGGCAAGCTCCCACGCCGTTGCAAAGGCCAGTCGGGTGCGTATTTCAAGCGCATCATATTCAATTTTATCTGGCGTATCACCGGGTTTGTGGTAATCATCGTGCACGCCGTTGAAGAAAAATACCGCAGGAATTCCGTTTTTCGCGAAATTATAATGATCTGATCGGTAGTAAAACCGGTTTGGCTCGTTGATATCGTTGTAGCGATAATCGAGTTCCAGCTTGGCATAACGCTGATTTGCCGATTCTGTAATCTTGTGAAGATCTGTCGAGAGTCGGTCAGACCCGATAACATATACATAATTGTTTGAAGTGGCGTGAATCGTGTCGCGACGGCCGATCATGTCGATGTTGATGTTAGCAACCGTATTTTTGAGTGGAAACAGCGGGTTTTCAGTGTAAAATCGCGAGCCGTGAAGTCCGTATTCCTCACCCGTAACGTGCAAAATAAGCACAGAACGCTTTGGACCTTTGCCTTCTTTTTTAGCTTGCGCGAAAGCTTGTGCGATCTCAAGAAGCGCAACCGTTCCTGATCCGTCGTCGTCGGCACCGTTGTAAATTTCACCATTTTTAACACCAACATGATCATAGTGCGCTGAGACTACCAAAATTTCCTCAGGCTTTTCGGAACCTTCGATGAACGCCCAAACATTTTCAGAATCTTTGAGTCGCGGACTAAACGGACGTGTGAAGAAAGATGACGGTATTGGTTGCAAGTAGCTTGTTGCCCCTTTTGGATACGGAATTCCCATCAACTTGTACTGGTCGATCAGGTATTGTGCGGCTTTCTTTTGGCCGGGTTCGCCGGTATTTCGGCCTTCCATTTCGTCTGAAGCGACGATGTAAAGATGCGTTTTAAGTTCGCCGGCCGTGATACTATTCACGTAGGTAGTTGCGTCTAAGACATCATTTAGGTCTTTGTCGACAGTGGATTTCTGGCCTGAGCAGCCGACTATCCCGACGCCAAGCATTAGTAAAAGCGGAAATTTCATTTAGTGCATTTTTTGAAGGATATAAATCGAAGCGCCCACAAAGATGATTAGTAAAAGTATCATATTTATTGCAAACATCAGTGAACCTTTAATAATTGTAACCAATCGGGTTGACTTGTAAAACCGGTGATGAGCGGGGAAAAAGTAATATAAAGCGTAACCATAAACTGCGATGGTAAAGAGCTTCGACACTATTTGAATTAATGTAAAGTGTGTGAGAGGATTCAAGATCGACTTGACAATTTGCACGATCAGTAACATTAAGAGCAAAAACGAAAAGTAGTGCAGCGTGAAAATTCCGTGGTCAAAATAATACCAACGTTTTTTGCTTTCGAAAAGGTAGAGCACAAACGTAAATAAGGGCAAATAGATAAATAATAGTTTTGGAAGATTGTTCCGGAGCGATTCGGCAAACAAGAATGCGAATTCTTTGGCAGTATATTTTTCAGATAGCATTTGCATTTTACGAAGCATCGAATATTCAAACGTGCCGAAATATTCCGGGTCGAATTTCTGAATTGAATCGATTTCGGCAACGGAGCTGTAACCCAAATCAAAGGCATCATTTTCAGCGCGGTTTTCGGTTTGATTGATCGGAACACCATCGACGGTAACATTTGCGAACGGATCAAATTTGGTGGGAATCAACGACAATATCAAAAAAGTGACAAAGCTGATAAAAATGTAAAGCCGAAACGGAGCCAAGTAAGACATTCGGCGTCCTGATAAATATTCCCGAGTAAGCGATCCCGGCTTGAAAATCAGGTTGCGGATCGTTTTCCAGAATGAATTTTCATAATGCGTCAGATCTTCGATGAAATGAATGAAAAGTTCATGGAACGTTTTCCGGGGTTCGATATTTTCCTGACCGCAATTCGGACAATGTAATTTCTCGACAACGTGATAGCAATTCAGACAGGTTTTATCTCTGCGTATAACCTTTTTTGACATATTTCTTCAGGACTAATTAAAAACTTCATTGAAGAAAGTCAGCATATGTTGCCATGAGCGTTTGTCGGCTTTTTCGTTGTAAGCAGCGCCTTTCGACTTATCGTTACCTGCTTCTTTTTCGGTAAATGCATGAACGGCATCAGCGTAGTAGATCAATTGATAATCGGCTTGCGTGTTTCGCATTTCGGTTAAAAATGAATCAACTTCAGTTTCAGGAACGTGAGGATCGTCAGCACCGTGGCAAACAAGAATTTTAGCGGCAAGTTTTTGATCCGCGCTATTTGCCGCTTTCGACAATCCGCCATGAAATGAAACGACTGCCTTTACAGGAAGTTGTCCGCGTGCGGCTTCAAGAGCGCCAGTTCCTCCGAAACAGTAGCCAATAACGGCGATATTATCCGCACTTGCCCCTGATTTAATCAATTGTTCGATTGCGAGTTTGATCCGTCGCCGGTAAGCAGCAACATCTGATTTATATTGACCCGACAGTTTTCCCGCTTCCTTTGAATCTTTTGGAGAATTGCCCTCGCCATAAATATCCGCGACAAAAGTATGATAGCCCAGCGCGGCTAATTCCTGAGCAGATTCTTTAGAATTCGTATCAATGCCTTTCCACGCGGGTAGAATCACGACACCGGGATTATTTGCCAGAGGTTTTCCTGGTTTGGCGGCTAATCCGATCAATTTCTGATTGTTGTCAGCATATTGAACAGATTTGAGTTGGCCGAACATACTTCCTACTGAAAATAGTGCGGCAAAAATCAAGATGGTTTTCATTTGATTGTAATTTGTTAGCTAAGATATAAGATATTTTCAAAAAAAAAGCCTCGGGGACAGAGGCTTATAACTTTAATTTCTTGGTTGAACAGGTTTTGATACAGGATCCGAGAGTCGGGCGGGTTTAACAGTCCTCGGATTTGTAACGGCGGGATTCTCACTTTCTTTTCCGGTAGATTGTTCGACTTCATTTTTAAGAACTTGTTGGACGTTTGTCGAATTGTTGGTGTTCATATCGCTCCGATTTGGGCTGGTTGCCGCGTTCCGGTCGGTGGTCGTGGTATTGACCGATGTTCGGTCGGCGGAGCGCTCAACAGTTTGCTGCGTTGTTCGGGGCGGTTCTTGCTGAAGTCTGTCCTGATTGTCATCAGGCGTAGTCGTACCTGAATTTTGCTGTGCAGATGCCGACAATGAGAATGTAGCAAATGCGAAGAAAAGTATGTATTTCATGATTTCATTTTTTTTTAAGTTGATGTAAGTTACAACCTCAAAATCCGCGTTTTACGTTGATTAACCTATATTTAACGGCTGTTGAATCGCACATAATTATTAAGTTTGACAAAAAAAAATATGATTTCTACCTCTGCCGAAGCAACTAATTATCTTGACGGTTTAATCGACGATCGGAAAACCGCGATGACCGAACTACGAAAGGTAATTTTGCAAAATTTACCGGTTGGATTTGAAGAACAGTTTTCATCTAATATGATCAATTATGTGGTGCCTCATTCACTTTATCCGGCGGGGTATCATTGCAATCCCAAGACGCCATTACCTTTTTTGAGTATTGCCAGTCAAAAGAATTTCATCGCTGTTTATCACATGGGAATTTATGCGGATCCCGATCTTTTGTCATGGTTTACAACCGAGTATCCAAAGCATGTTTCAACTAAACTTGACATGGGAAAAAGTTGCATCAGATTTAAGCGAGTAAATGAACTTCCCTTAAAATTGATAGGCGACTTAGTTTCTAAAATAACGCCACAGAAATGGATATCAATTTACGAAGCGGCATTTAAAAAGTAGGAATGTTGCAATCTTCAAAGATAATAATGTAAGGGATAAGCAGTTAAGATTCGGCAATTTTGTTAGGCACTAAAACAACCTAAAATAATGTCGTATGAGTAATGTAATTCAACCCTTAAGAATTGTTTTGACTAAGCTATCACTTCAAACTCGGGTAATGCTTTGGAAGATGAAGCATGTGACCGAAGATATGCTTGGACCACAAAACTAAGTTCGAACACCTTTCAATCGCAACACTAAATCAAGATTTATCGTAAAGGCGGCTTTGGTACCCGAGGCCGCTGCTACGGAAATCGCGCGCTGTTGTGGCGTTGCATCTCCAACTGCATAGACGCCTTCAACTGAAGTTCGCTGTTCGTTATCAACTTCAATATGACCTTTCTCAGTTAGCTCACAACCAAGTTTTTCGGCAAGTTTACTCTGTTGTTCAAAGGGTATCGACGCATAGATGACATTGGTCGGAATCGAACTTCCATCTTTTAAACAGATGTTTTCGGCAATTCCGTTTTCGTGCTCAATTTTATCGATTTCTTTCTCAATTACCTGAACGTTTAGCTCCTTTAAAGTAATCAACTCGTCTTCAGACAATCCACATTCGCCGTTGGTAAGGACCGTAATCACACGCGACCAATTATGAAGAAGTATGGGCAGGTGATATGCCGCGAGCCCGCTTGCCAACACCACCGTTTTTTCATTTTTGACTTCATATCCATGGCAATACGGACAGTGCAAAACCGAAATTCCCCAGCATTCGGAAAAACCGGGAATATCAGGCATAATGTCGCGCATTCCCGTGGCCAGAAGTATTTTTTTGGTTTGATAAGATCCATTTTCTTTGGTAGTAACCGTAAAACCATCTTGGTATTCAATCGCATCAACTGCAATATCGGTAAGGAATTGAACACTTTCGTACTTTTCAACTTCGCTTTTAGCTGTGGCCACTATTTGCTGCGGACTATTTCCGTCTTGGGTGATGAAATTGTATGAAAAAGGAGTCTGGCGGTTGCAAGGTTCGGCGCTGTCGATTACCAGAACCTTACGTAATGATCTTCCAAGAGTGAGAGCAGCGGAAAGTCCAGAAACGCTTCCGCCAACAATGATGACGTCGTATATATCTGACATGTTTAAATTTTTGTGCGTTAGAATAAAATTACGCAGAAAACTTTCCGACAGATACTGATATTAACATTTTAGATTAAAGTAATTTCAATCATTAACTGTTGATGTTTAAGAGAAATGTGTCTTTGTTCAATCCCGAATTGTGAAATTGAAAATTCATATTGACAACGTCGTTTAAAACCGTTTTTAGTTTTTCAAAATTTTTCGGCTTTTTGATGTAGATATTTGCGCCATTGACAAAGGTGTCTTCGATATCTTTATCAGTCGATGATGTTGAATAAATTGCAATCGTCAAATCGTCAAATTCAGAGTATTGACGGATTTCCTTCAAACATTCAACGCCGCTTTTATATGGCATGTTCAAATCCAGAAACAATATTTGTGGACGCTTGTTTTTTTTATTTTGTAAATAACCTAGTAAATCTCGACCATCCTCCAATAAATTTAAACTCGTGTTAATTTTTAATTCACCTAAAGCATCACTAAATATATTTCTGTCATCAGCATCATCGTCAACCAGCAGAATGTCGACTACAGACTTTTTATGGTTCATATTGTCCTCTTTGGTAGCTAAAGTTAGTCATATTTTGGGTAACATAAACAAGGTGTTGGAAATTTAAGAGATTCATGTCGGAATATGCACATGAAATGTTGATCCGACCCCAACCGAAGAATCCACCGTAATAAACCCGTTGTGATTCTGTACGATCTTTTTGCAGATCGCCAATCCAATGCCGGTTCCTACATATTCCGTTTTACCATGTAATCGTTGAAAGAGTTCAAATATCTTATGCTCGTACTGCTTTTCGAATCCAATCCCATTATCAGCAACACTTATTCGCCAGTACGAGGTTGCATTTACCTCGACTTTCTCTGACGTGATTTTGATCACTGGCGTCACATCTTTTTTACCGTATTTGATGCCGTTTGAAATTAAATTGGTAATTAATTGGCGAAATTGAACCGGAATCACATAAACTTTTGGCAATGAATTAAACTCGATTACCGCATTTTTAGCATTGATGATATCATCAAGATCCGCCATTGCTTCAGTAACAAGCGAGTTCAAATCAGTCCGTTCAGGTTTGGTCTCCGAATTGTTCACCATCGAATAACTAAGCAGCGCATCAATCAGATTCTGCATACGATCCGCCGCCTTGTTCACACTTTCAAAATATTCCAGCGATGTAGGCGAGAGGTTCTTCTGATCTTTATCCCAAATCCGGCTGCAAAATAATTGAATCTTTCGCAACGGCTCCTGAAGATCGTGCGAGGCGATGTAATTGAATGATTCTAATTCCTTGTTGTTGCGTTCGAGTTCGGCATTCTTATCGGCAAGCATTTGCTCGTTCCGTTGACGGGCAATCTCCATTTCGCAACGCTTGGCCGCAATCCGCATCAGCGATTCGATATATGACGTATTGCGGATTTCAGACTTGTGCATCACCGTAATCACGCCAATCGTAACGCCGTGAGAATCCTTTAACGGATGACCGATGAATCCTTCGATCTCCAGACTTTCCAAAGTATCGTTGTTTGGGAAAAATGTTTGAACTTTTTTGGTTATCGTCACCTGCTTGCCTTTCATAACTTCTTTGCAAGCACCGTCTGCAGCATAATACGACGTGTTTTCGGCAAGTTCTCCCAAATTCGAAACAGCGTAGCATCGGATTTCTTCGCCTTCTTCGGTGACAACTTTCTTGCCGACTAAAACATAATCCATCTTCGTTTTTTGATACAGTTCCTGAACCAGGAAGTCAAAAAATTCGGATCCGGCTTTATATGAAGCAAAGCTATCAGAGAACTCTGACATGATTCGCTGTTCAAGTTCGCGGTTTTTATTGCCAAGCAATTTGTTCATCGCCTGAAGATGAAGCGCGTCGTTCTTTTCCTTAGTTATATTCTTAGAGGCTACAGTAACCGTATTATTGACTTTTTCAAGTGATGCCGTAAGCCACATATCGTGTCCGTTGCGACTAACCATCACTTCATAATTCTCAGGTTCGCCGGTTTTCATGCAGTGAACCATTTTCTCAAAAACTTCATTCTCAAAAATTCCGGGGTAAACTTCGCGGCAAGTTTTGCCGATCACTTCCTCGGGTTCGAGACCGAAATTATGCGGAACTTCAGAATTTGTATAAACGATCCTGAAATCAGTTATCTCATCGCCATCAACTACAGCTTCATAACTCGCAATTCCGTAGCGGGTTGAATTTAACACCGACTGTAAAAACGCTTCCGATCTTCGTAGTTCTTGCGTCCGCGAATTTACTTGCTCCTCAAGCGAAACTGAAAATTCTTTCTGAATCTGAATATCAGCAGATCCGCCGATAAAGCCAAGAAATTTTCCGTCATGAGAAAGTCGCGGAACGCCTCTGTCAGAAACCCAGCAATACGTTCCGTCAGCACGTCGAAGGCGGTATTCGAGGATAAACTCTTCATGTTTATCAAATGCTTCGTAGTACCGATCAAGCGCCGACTTCCTATCTTCAAAATGTATTTCATTTTGCCAGTCCGCCAATTCTTTTTGTTTTGTATCACGACCGGTAAATCGTAGCCAGGTGCTGTTAAATATTCGTGTCGACTTGTTGGTTTTGGTCATCCACAACATCATCGGTGTCGCATTGGCCATCATTCTGAAACGTTCTTCGCTTTCTTTCAGTAAATTATAATGCCTGCTGTGCGATATGTCTTCGAACGCCACCAAAACTAACGGATCTTCATATTTGGCGCGAATTATAGGTCGTGCATTAAAGAGTAAAGTGCGCTTGCCAACACCGCCAAATTCAGAATCTAACTCATAATCTTCAATCGGATTATTTGTTGTAATCACGTTAATTAACAGTTCGCGCATATAGTCGCTGTCCCAATGACCGGCTTGAATTTCAGGCAGCATTTTTCCTTCGGCATGAGATTCGTCGATTAAGAAAAATTTATAAAAGGCCGCATTGGCGCTTTTAATCCGCATTTCGGTATCAATTACCACTAATGGTTCACGGATGGTTCGCACAATCGCCTCAGCGTAATTCCGCGACGCCGACAATTGCTCTTGCCGATCCATTAACTCTTCGTTGACACTGTTGAGTTCTTCGTTGTTTGATTGAAGTTCTTCAGCAGCGGTTTCAAGCTCCTCGTTTAAGGTTTGTAATTCTTCAGTGCCGCTCAGCAATTCCTCATTCGTGCTTTGCAATTCCTCGATTGTCGCTTCTTGTATTTCAGTGATGTCGCGAATGTCTATCCGGAGTTGCATTAGTTCTGCTTCCAGCTGTTTGATTCGTATCACATCGTCGTGACTGCCGTGATTTTCGTCTTGCGCCACAATGTTCTCACGACGGAATAAAATCAAAAAATGAACTTCCTCATCTGAGATTAACGGGTCGATCTGAAAGTGCACCCGATTCTTTTCTCCATTGATGACAAGTGGAATATTCGATTTGCTCAATGTCTCTCCCGAGGTTTTTGCCTTGACCAATGCATTCTGAAGTTCAAAAGACAAGCCTTCGCGAGCCATTTTAAGAAGGTTGAAATTGGGCTTTCCCAGAGATGCAACCAAGAACGCACTAGTGTCGCCGTGGAAATGCACGATGTCATAATGCTCGTTAATGATAACGCCCGGCGGTGTGTATTTATTAAAAATGATATCGTAAGCAAGCTTCTGAAAATTCGGTTTTCTCAACACGGTAGGTTGCTCTTCCAACGGTCTTTTGGCAACGCTAACCGAACCATCAATGGCACTCGGTACAAAATGTCCGGGAACCGATTTTTTTGTGTAAATCTTATCGCTTTTTACTAACGGCGAAAATAATCGCGGAGCACTGCTATCGGTTTCAGACCTTCCTAATACCAGAACACCCGAATAGTTTAACGCGTAGTGAAACGTGGTCAGCACTTTCGACTGAAGCTCCGGATTCAAATAAATAAGTACGTTTCGGCATGTAATCAAATCCAATCGCGCAAATGGAGGCGATTTGACAAAATTATGAACCGCAAAAACGCACATTTCGCGAATTTTTTTATTAATCACATAATTTCCTTCGCTCTTGGTAAAAAACTTCTGAAGGCGCTCATCCGAAACATTCTCAAGTTCGCCTTTTTGATAAAGTCCGCTTCGAGCTTTCGTAATCACCCGTTCAGAAACGTCGGTCGCAAAAATCTGAACCTGAAATTCTAATTGATTCGCCGCTAAATATTCGTAAATGCTGATCGCCAACGAATACGCTTCTTCGCCCGTCGAACAACCAGCCGACCAAAATCTGACCTTGTCGCCTTGATTTTTATCTTTTAAAATCGCCGGAAAGACAGTTTCCTTAAGCGTGTTGAAGGTAGATTCATCGCGAAAAAAGTAAGTCACGGGAATTAAAATATCGTTGAATAGCGCGTCTTGTTCCGCAAGATCGGTTTTCAAATAACTGAGATATTCAATAAAATCACCACGCTGGGTCACAACTATTCTTCTGGCAATCCTACGTCGCAAAGTAGCTTGTTTGTAGTGTGCAAAATCATTCCCGGTACGCAACCTTAAAATCCGCAAAATTTGTTTAAACGCGTCTTCTTCTTTTTTGGGCAAATGATCTTCCGGAAGCGAATGGCTCGCCAAAAATGCTTCTTTGATTAATAGAAGTCGCGCCGGAATTTGCTCAACCGGAAGTATAAAGTCAACCGCATCATTGCGTACGGCATTGTTTGGCATACTCGAGAATTCTGCATTCTCAGGATCTTGTGCGATTGTCGTTCCTCCAAATTCCTTGATTTTCTTCAATCCGTGCGTCCCGTCAAAAGCAGCGCCGGTCAAGATAACGCCAATGGCAAAACTTTGGTGGGTTTCAGCAAGCGACTCAAAAAAGATATCAATCGCCCGATTGTAGGAGCCGTCATCCGGACGTGGGAGCAACTGAAGGTGGCCATCAACCACATGCAAAATTTTATTCTCCGGAATGATATAAACATTATCGGGTTCTAAATGGATCTCATCAACAATTTCGCGGACAGGCATTTTTGTCTGCTTGGACAGTATTTCCGGCAACAAACTCTCGTGGGTTCGCGACAAATGCTGAACCAGCACGTACGCCATCCCGGAGTTTGGCTTAATTGCTTTTAGGAACTTTTTGAACGCATCAAGACCGCCTGCCGATGCGCCGACGCCAACAATGTGAAAATCTTGACGCTTGGCTGAAGGAGAATTTATTGCGGCGTTCATAAAATAGAATTGCGGATGCGTAAAGGTAAAAAAATGGCTTAAACTAACACAGTAAAGCCGAACTATTTGGGCGTTGCCTGCGGCCGGGCTTTCGGCTTTATCTTTTTTTCGGTCGCGTGCGAACCTTCAAAAAAGGATACCGCCTCAATCCCTAACGCACTCCATAATTTCCAGCTTACTGATCTGATTTGGGCCAAAAATAGCCATCCGCATGCAACTAAAAAATACGCATTAATAGGTATTTTTTTGCACCTCAATATTACCTTGATTTGTCCCATATCCAAAACTGACGATCATGAGCAAAGAACATACGACTTGTCCGGAGGAACAACTGGCCTTTGAAATTGTAAAGAATATCTTATCGCAAAAAGTGGAGGAAAACCGAATCAGTCGCAGTAACGCCAAGACATATCTGGGCGTTCTGCTCGACAACAACAGCCACAGAACCATATGCAGGCTTTACCTTCGCAACAAAAAAAAATATATCGGAATTTTAAGCGAACGAAAGGTCGAAACCAAGGAGCCAATTAAATGCGTTGAAGAGATTGAATTGTTTTCAAAAACGCTCTATAAAACATTATCTAAATATCAGCATTTAGCCTAACTGGTTTTCAATCCCTGAGAATCGTACTTTTGCCGGATGAAATTTCGGCTGATACTTTTTTGGACGTTTGTACTTTTTATCTGCTTTGGCGCCTCGGGACAAGTAAGCATCCTGACGTGGAATCTCCAAAATTTAGGCGCTTCAAAATCGGACGACACCGTTAAATTCATCGCCGAAACGATCGCACCGTACGATGTGGTCGCACTGCAGGAAGTCGTTGCCGGACCAAACGGTGCAAAAGCTGTCGCACGTTTATCAGCCCAACTCAACCGCACCGGAGCCAAGTGGAATTACATCATCTCCGATCCAACGCAGGGAGAACCTAACCACGCAGAACGTTATGCCTTTCTTTATAAAACAAACCGACTAAAACTTATCGGAAAGCCACAACTCGAAAAGCATTTCGCGGCCCAAATTCAACGTGAACCTTTCATCGCGACGTTCGAATTTAAAGGGAAGCAGTTTACCTTGGTGAATTTCCATGCACTTCCCAAAAAAAAGCAACCCGAAACCGAAATCAAATATTTTAAATTCTTTGCACGCCACTATCCCGACAAACACCTGGTTTTCGTGGGCGACTTTAACTGCATTCCGAAACACTCGGTTTTTAATCCGATTCGATCTCAAGGTTATATTCCCGCATTCGAAAACCAAAAGACTACACTCAAAAACGAATGCAAACAAGATCAATGTCTGGCAAACGCATATGATAATATTTGGTTCGATTCGGCTAAGGCGGGTTTAACCGAAAGTCTCGTCATTCACTTTTACAATATCTTCGATTCGATGAAACTCGCCCGTAAAATTTCAGACCATATTCCAATTATTGCCGTGCTGAATCTGTTTTGACAATCCGGATAATTGTACTATCTTTAGTTATTATCAATCATAAACAGCGAATAAAAATATGTGCCGATTTTCTATCAACTATCCAAAACCAAAAGAAGAACTTGTCGAAAAATTACGCGGAGCCATTCTCCAGACCAACGGCTTTTTTGAAGGCGACGAAATAAGAGGTGTCTTTAAAGGCAATACGCCCGTAGGAAATTTCAGTGGCGCGTACACCATTCAGGACGACATGATCAACGTTCACATCGACAACAAACCGTGGCTAATCAGCTGCAGCCGAATTGAATCAGAAATCAATAACTATATTAATTCCGGAGCAGTTTAAATTCGGTTTAAAATTCAGAACAAACGGCAATCAATTATGGTTGCCGTTTTTTTGTGTGTCAATACATCTTCGTTGATAATCAGTGTTTTGTAGGTAATGTATTATAATTTATCCTTAATTTATAATGCGTTGTTTGGAAAACCATTACCTTCTATCTACTTTTAAATAAAAACAGCTAACAAAATGAAACATTTACCTTATTTGCAGGCGTTTGCTTTGCTTTTTCTTGTTACAACTTTTACAAGTTGCAAGAAGGACGAAACAAAAGTTGCTACAAAAGACAAATTCGCGGTCGATAGTACGGATATTAATACGTTCTACGACAAACACCCCGAATTAAAAGAATACAAGAAAGAGGCTTTGGCGCTTTACAATGAGCAAGGCTGGAAATACATTTGGTACGACAAATCCGGCCGAAACCAGTTTGCCGAAGTACTTTATGATCGCGCTAGTCAACTTGGTTCCGAAGGTGTCGCCGCATCGTTGCCATACGCGACAAAGTACGAAGATATTTTTTCCAACGATCGCAAAAAGCCTGAAATCGATAAGGAATTGCTTATCACCTCGATGTACTTTTTCTATGCGCACAAGGTTTATAGCGGACTCGATCCCGCCAAAAGCAAAAGGTTAGGTTGGTATCTACCGCGACAAAAAATCGAATATGCCCAATATCTCGATCAACTTTTAAAAGATCCGGACAAAATCGAACAGAACGAAGACGATCTAATCGGAATGTACTATAATCTTCGGACCGCGCTGCACAAATACCGCGAGATTCGCGATAAAGGCGGATGGAGTGAAATTAAATTACCCGAAGGAGCCAAGTCGCTTAAAAAAGCAGATAAAGGACCTGCAGTTGCGGCGCTTCGCAAAAGATTGGTATTTGCCGGTGATTTGAAATCGGATTCCGGTAGCGATGTCTTTGACGACGAATTGCTCAAAGCCGTTAAAGCGTATCAAGAAAAGCAATATCTGAATGCCGATGGTGTTGCTGATGCCTCAATGATCAAAGAACTAAACATTCCGGTTGAAGCGCGAATCAAAACCATTATCGTCAACATGGAGCGTTGCAGATGGTTGTCGCCCGAAATTTTTAAGACCGGCGAATTTATCTCGGTTAATATTCCGTCATACAAATTAATTTATGTCAGAGGAAAAAAACCGGTCCTGGTTTCAAACGTAGTGGTCGGAAAGGACATTCACAAAACCGTTGTTTTCTCGGGTAAAATCAGTTATTTGGCTTTTAGTCCGTATTGGAACGTTCCAACATCAATCCTGGAGAAAGAGATTAAACCTGCCATTGAAAAAGATCCGGGTTATCTTGAAAAACACAACATGGAATGGGTCGATGAACGCGTACGTCAGAAACCGGGCGGAAACAATTCGCTTGGTCTGGTAAAATTCATGTTCCCGAATCAAAACAACATCTACTTGCATGATAGTCCGGCGAAAAGCCTTTTCAACAAAGAAGAACGCGCCTTTAGCCACGGTTGCGTACGAGTGCAGAAAGCTCGCGAACTTGCTCAGATGATTATGAAAAACGATCAGGGCTGGAGCGCTTCTAAAGTAGATGAAGCAATGAACAAGGGTGAGGAGCAATCGGTGCCGCTTAAAACGAAAATTCCGGTTTACATTGCTTACTTTACCGCGATTGCCGATGATGACAGTGGAAACGTCAAATTCTTCGAAGACATTTATGAGCGAGATGAAAAACTCGCAAACATGCTCTATCAGGAAGCAAAACAATAACCAAAAACCGCCTCAACTTCGAGGCGGTTTTTTTATGTCTGTACAATGCTTTTATGTACAAAGCCTTTCACGCCCAATTCATTTACAACATGAATCCAATCCTTGCTCTGACCCAAAACCAATAGTTTTTCACCTTGAATCAACGAGATAACGACATCCGACTTTTTATCCGGTGATACACGCATATACGCTTTAGAAGGTTTCACGCGCAATTCAGCCTGCCCGAAAGCTGCCGGGAAATTTTTAGCGTTAAGCTTCGGAGAATTGTACACAAACGGTAGCGGGTTTACCGCCCCTCGAGATTTGTAAATTCCGAAGTGCAAGTGCGGCGGAGTCGTCCGCGCATTTCCGGTATTTCCGACAAATCCCAGCGTGTCGCCGGTTTTTACCCGGATGCCCGATGTTACCGCAACCGAATCAAGATGTGCGTAGTAAATCGAATTGCCGAACAAACCCGCACGCAGC
Source organism: Flavobacterium sp. (assembly GCA_015234525.1). Classification (GTDB taxonomy): domain Bacteria; phylum Bacteroidota; class Bacteroidia; order Flavobacteriales; family Flavobacteriaceae; genus Flavobacterium. The sequence goes on from JADGMX010000006.1 coordinate 229,224, forward strand.
CACACTTGTTTTCCGCCAAGGCCGCGCTCACCAGTAAAACTTACCGTGCCATCGGTGACTGCCACGACCGGAGTTCCGCGTTTGGCAAAAATATCAATGCCTTCGTGATTTCGCCGGCCGCCATCGCGCACGTCTGCCCAAAAACTTTGAATCGACGCGTTGCCCTTGCCCGCAACCGGGAAAGCGTATTGAGGCTGCGAATTAAAGCTAAAGAAAAACGAACCGCTCGCGCCAATCTGCGGCTGAATGATCAATCGGTAATCGCCGCCATGTGGAGAGGCAAAGTATAGTTCGCTTTGGCCAAAACCCGAGGAAGCCACAAGCGAATTCTGGCCGCCGCCAATTTCAAACAAATCAATGAATACGTGATGATTCGCCGAATCTTTACTGATATCAGCTTGAAGTGCTTCGCCGTCTTTCAGTGCAAACGTATAGCTGTAAACCAAATTTGCTGTCGGATTAAACGCGCCTTTTTCGCCGTAAGGCAAACGGATTGCGATGGTATCCGACTTGGCCCGGTCGAATGCCAAATCCCAACCACTGAAAATTGATTTATCGCTAAAATCGCGTTTGTAGATTTGTCTGGCCGATGGTTTTGTAATTGCGTCTTTAACCTTTGATATTTCCGAGCACGACAAAACAAGAAATGCAATCGCGCAAAAGGTTAAAATATAGGTAGTTGCTTTTTTAATCATGGTCGCCCGCCTTGCAGAAATTATGCCACGACCCAGTATTTCGCATGAGCGATTGGCGCGGAAAGCCCGGAGCGATAGCGAGGACTTGAAGCAAAAGCGCGACGGCCAGTTACTTTGTCGAAAGTTTGTGAAATGTTTAAGGCCGGCATGCCCAAAATCGGCTGTAACTTTGACATTTATTCGCTAATTTTATCACTTAAACGCTACCCATGAAACTGATTTTAACCGCGATTTGCGCTGCTTTTTTCGTCCTCGGATGTACCGGTCAAAGTTCGCAGAAGTCCAAAAACACTACTAAAATGGCTGAAAATATCTATCAATTCAAAGTGACTGGCCTTGAAGGCGAAACCTTCGATTTTTCAACGCTTAAAGGGAAAAAAATCATGATCGTAAACACGGCTTCTAAATGTGGGCTGACGCCGCAATACGAGGATTTGCAGGCAGTTTACGAGAAATATCGCGAGAAAGGTCTGGTAATTATCGGCTTTCCGGCAAATAATTTTAACGCTCAGGAACCTGGAACGAATGCGGATATTGCCACTTTTTGCCAACGAAATTACGGTGTGACTTTCCCGATGATGGAAAAAATTTCGGTAAAAGGCGACGACATGCACGAGGTTTATAAGTTTTTGACGCAGAAGAGTCGGAATGGTCACTCGGATTCGGAAGTGGAGTGGAATTTCCAAAAATACCTGATCGGCATTGACGGCAAACTCGAAAAAGTGATTGCGCCACGAACGTTGCCGAGCGATAGGGAAGTGATCGAGTGGATTGAAAACAAGGCGTAGGCTGCCGGTTTTTAGTAGCTGATCCGGCTGTGCGCTATATCTTTTTTGCCTGATGTTTTCAAAATGCATCGAAAGTTGAAATTGCAAAAAAGGATGACGCTTCCATCCGGGCTAGGGCTTTATTGGTGATTTTGGCTCTTTGAGATTCAATTGCATCAATGTCATATCGAGCCAACGACCAAATTTAAATCCGACCTCCCGAATCGTCCCGCAAGAAACAAATCCGAACCCCTGGTGAAACTTGATGCTCGATGAGTTATCGGCATCGATGCAACCAATCATCACGTGATAGTTCTGGGCTGTTGCAATTGAAATTAATTCGGTTAACAGCATCTTGCCAATTCCTTGTTGCTGAAATCCGTCTTTGACATAAACCGAATGCTCGATGGTCGGGTTAAACGCGGCTTTTTCGCGAAAAGTCCCATAAGTCCCGAAACCGACGATTTCAGATCCGAAATCAGCTACCAATACAGGGAAATTTTTCAAAGCTTTATCGGCAAACCACGATTGTTGCATCTGAAGGGTACGCGGTTCATAATCGTAAATTGCAGTCGAATGTTCGATAGCGTGATTGACGATCGCTAAAATTTGGCTGAGGTCCTCAGATTTGGCAGGCCGTATGGTGTAGTTCATCTATTTTTTTAACGGATTGCCAAATATAACAACATTGGCAGTTGATTCGTGCTGTAATTAGGCTTTCGAGTGTTAATTTTGCAACAGCATTTGCCTAAAAAATATGATTTTACCAAAGATACCGCTTGCTCAAAGCATTATTCAGATTTGTCTTGCTAAAGGATTACGCGACATTGTTATTTGTCCGGGTTCCCGAAACGCGCCGCTTACTATTGGTTTTACCGGCAACCCCGAATTTACCTGTTACAGCATTGCCGATGAGCGTTGTGCGGCGTTCTTTGCAATGGGAATTGCGCAGCAAAAAAAGAAACCTGTTGCCGTTGTTTGTACTTCGGGATCGGCGGTGCTGAATTTTTATCCCGCGGTTGCAGAGGCTTTTTATAGCCAAATTCCGCTTGTGGTAATTTCGGCAGATCGTCCGCCGGAGAAGATCGATATTGGTGACGGGCAAACCATCCGACAACAAAACGTTCTGGAAAATCATACACTTTACAATGCGAATTTAACTCCAAATGCATCGCCTGAGAATGATTTGCGGATTAATGAAGCGATCAACGCGTCATTTTTAAAGTCGGGTCCGGTTCATATTAATGCGCCATTTGAAGAGCCTTTGTATGAAACTACCCGGGAAAGATTGGTTGATCCCGCGATAAAACCGGTACAGAAGAATCGGAAGAAACTCGCACCCGAGGATGTGATGAATTTATCCAATACGTGGAACAAGGCAAAAAGAAAACTGATATTGATCGGTGTAAACGCGCCGCAGACGATTTCGGCCGAAGTTATTGCTAAGCTTGCCGAAGATCCTTCGCTGGTTGTAATGACCGAAACCACATCGAATATAAATCATCCGCAATTTATCGGCAATATTGATCGTATCATTACTCCGATGAGCGACGCCGACTTTGAAAAGATAAAACCGGAAATTCTGGTAACTTTAGGAGGAATGGTGGTTTCGAAGCGCGTTAAAAAATTCCTGCGAACATTCGGGCCTCAGCAACACTGGCACATTGACCCGCTGCGGGCTTACGATACATACGGCTGTTTAACATCGCATTTCAAAGTTGAGCCGGCAGATTTTTTTGGTCAGTTGTTGCCATTTGTAAATCCAGTTGCGAGCAATTATCAGAAAGAAGTGGTTCGCATCAAAGAATTGCGTCAGGCAAAACACAATCAATTTGTGAGTAAAGCGCCGTTTTCAGATTTTACGGTTTTCGACCGGATCTTGCGCAGCTTGCCAACGGATTTGCATCTTCATGTTGGAAATAGTGCGCCAATCCGGTATGCTCAATTATTTGACATCGATCAAAGTATCGAACTTTTCAGTAATCGCGGGACAAGCGGAATCGACGGCAGCACCTCAACCGCAATCGGAAGTGCCGTCGGAAGCAAAAAACCAACGATGATCATTACCGGCGATATTAGCTTTTTCTACGACAGTAATGCGCTGTGGAATTCCTACATCCCCAAAGATTTTAAAATAATCATCATCAATAACGGTGGCGGCGGCATTTTTAGGATTTTGCCGGGTCATAAGGAGAATGATGTTTTTAATACGTATTTTGAAACTTCGCATGCGATGACCGCCGAGCACCTTGCGCGAATGTATCAGTTCGACTATTTTTCGGCTGCAGATATTGCGAGTTTAGACGAGAAACTGCCTGAATTTTTCAAGCATAACGAATCGCCTGCAATCCTGGAGATATTTACGCCAACAAAGATAAATGACACCGTACTATCTGAATATTTCCAGCAACTTTAGTTTCTTGGGCATTCTTTGTACATTTACTCGATAGTTTACCATCATGATTGAAATAGGAAAAGACAATACGCTTACCATTTTACGCGACACAAAAGTCGGTTTGTTCTTAGGTACTGAAGACAAAACTGCAGAGGTTTTGTTGCCAAATAAATACGTGCCGAAAAAATTTGAAATCGGCGAAAAAATTACTGTTTTTGTCTATCTCGATCACGAAGAACGTCCGGTTGCAACTACGCTTGAACCGTATATTTACATTAATGAGTTTGCCTTATTGCGAGTTAATTATACCAATCATTTTGGCGCCTTTTTAGACTGGGGACTTGAAAAAGACCTTTTTGTGCCTTTTAGTGAGCAGGCGCGTCCGATGGAAAAAGGAAAACGATACCTGGTTTATATGTACTTGGACGAAAAGTCGAACCGGCTTGTGGCTTCAAGCAAAACCAACCGTTTTCTGAATAATGACGAAATAAAACTCAATCAATTTGATGAGGTCGATTTGATTATTTCGCACATTACAGATGCCGGCATAAACGTCATTGTTAACGAAACTTATAAAGGTTTGCTCTACAAGGATGAGGTTTACGACGATGCGATTAAGCCCGGTGACCGCATGATTGGTTATGTGAAAAATATCCGTCCCGATAATAAGTTGGATATTATGCTTCAAAAACCGGGATACGAAAATGTCGAACCCAATGCCGAGAAAATTCTGGATGAGCTTCGTGCCAATCGCGGATTTCTGCGCCTGAACGACGACTCGCATCCTGAAGACATCAAAACGGTGCTGAAAATGAGTAAAAAGACTTTTAAGAAAGCGATCGGAGCTTTATACAAAGAAAAAGTAATCGACATCAAACCTGACGGAATTTACCTTATAAAAAACGATTAAGATCAAATAAACCTACTATGTCCGAGATTAACTGGATTGTTGCCAAAGAATTTGAAGATATTACCTATAAAAAATGCAATGGTGTTGCCAGAATAGCATTTAACCGACCAGATGTTCGCAACGCTTTCAGGCCAAAAACGACATCAGAATTGTATCAGGCCTTTTACGACGCTCAGGAAGACACTTCGATTGGAGTTGTGCTTTTATCTGCTGAAGGTCCGTCGTCAAAAGATGGCGTTTACTCGTTTTGCAGTGGCGGCGATCAAAAGGCGAGAGGCCATCAAGGGTATGTTGGCGAAGACGGAATGCACAGATTGAACATTCTTGAAGTTCAACGACTAATCAGATTTATGCCGAAAGCAGTAATTGCAGTGGTTCCCGGCTGGGCTGTGGGTGGTGGTCATAGCCTTCATGTGGTCTGCGACCTGACGCTTGCCAGTAAAGAACATGCGATTTTTAAACAAACCGATGCTGATGTGACCAGTTTCGACGGAGGTTATGGTTCAGCATATCTTGCAAAAATGGTCGGACAAAAAAAGGCACGCGAAATCTTTTTCCTTGGCCGAAATTACTCGGCCGATGAAGCTTTTCAAATGGGAATGGTAAATGCGGTGATTCCGCACGCCGAACTCGAACAAACCGCATACGAATGGGCGCAGGAAATTCTTGCGAAATCGCCAACATCGATCAAAATGCTCAAATTTGCAATGAATCTGACGGATGACGGAATGGTTGGACAGCAGGTTTTTGCCGGTGAAGCAACCAGACTTGCATACATGACCGACGAAGCAAAAGAAGGACGGGATGCTTTTTTGGAAAAGCGCAAACCGAATTTTGAAAAGAAATGGCTTCCTTAAACTAATCACGTGGAAAACTTTACAAATCCTGTTATTGATACTTCTTCGCTTCCGCGGTATGAAGAGGTCGAATTCACAAAACTGCATTCCGGCTACTGGAAAGTATTGATGCTCAGTGCAGCAACCGTTTTTCTGATATTGGGAATTGTGATCACCCTTGCACTGATTTTTATAGAAGAACTTACTCCGAGCGCCATTCCAATTGTTGTGGGATTTCTGCTGATTATCATCATATCTGTGATTTGTAGTCGGGTGAGTTTTCTCAAAAAAGCATATGCCTTTCGAAATCACGATGTATTGTTGCGAAGCGGGATTTTTGCAACTAAAACAACGATTATCCCTTACAATCGCGTCCAGCATGTAGCATTGCATGAAGGTATGTATTCGCGGATGTTGGGTTTAGCTTCAATCGAGGTTTTTACCGCCGGCGGAAGCAGCAGCGACATCACGATTCCGGGTTTAAAAAAGGATCATGCTGAAGATATCAAACAACTGTTGATGGGCAAAATTCAAAAACAATTGTGATGACAACTGATTTCAGTCAGCCGCAACGGCAATCGCCGATCGGTCTTCTGGTCATGGTCGCCGATGTCATCCGGGGCGTGATAAAATCGATGTGGCCTGTTTTAGTCGTCTTTATTCTGCGCTCAGATGGAATGAGCAAAGTTTATGCGTTTGGTTCCACGGCAGGCTTACTTGTGTTTTTTGGCGTCGTTGCGTACCTAAAGTACCGAAATTTTACTTTTTACATCGATCAGCAAAATGCGGAGTTCATCGTGAATTCCGGAATTTTCAACAAAACGCGTACTGCTATTCGGCTTGATCGCATTCAGCAAGTCAATATTTCGCAATCGCTAATCCAGCGAATCATCAATGTTTACGAACTCGAGATCGATACTGCGGGAACAAGCAATGAGGAGGCGAAAATAAAGGCCGTTTCGCATGAAGTCGCACTTGCGCTGAAAGAACAATTGCTCGAAAATGTGACTACCTCTGATTTTTCGGAAGTTGAGCATTCTGAAGATACTGGTTCAACTATCGAAGGTTCGCCGTTCATACGCATTGATCTCGTCACGCTGATCAAGGTCGGACTGACTTCTAATTACCTCCGAACGATCAGCTTGCTTCTGGCATTTGTAATTACGATGTTTGATAATTTTAATCAGTTGCGCGACGATGAAGCTTTTCAGGGTCAGGAATTAGAAGGATATTTTGACGAACAGCAACTGATTCAATCGGCGTTTATCGGCATTTTTATACTTATCGCAGGTGTTCTGTTATTGAACCTTATTCGGGTGCTGATTAAATACTTCGATTACACTGTTGCAAAACAGCGTGGATCGTTACTGCTATCCTACGGATTGTTGAGTAAAAAAAGTACGATTATAAAGCCTGAAAAGGTGCAAATCGTCCGACTAACGCGTAACTACTTCCAACGCAAAATGGATATCACCGAGATTAAGATCAAGCAGGCTTCAAGCGGTGGCGAGGAAGTAAACAAAAATCTGGCAGTCGACATTCCGGGCGTCAGCACGACACAAACCAAGTCAATTCTCAATTTACTGTTTCAAATAATTCCTGAGAAAGGAATCATGCTAAAGCCAAATTACCGCCGATTGGTGTTTTCGCTATTCATCAGAATTGTATTACCTTTAGGAATATTGGCAACGGTGGGTTATTTCGCCGCTCCCAATTTATTTGATTTTTTCGTAGCCGTTCCACTTTACATTTTGCTTGTGGGAACAGCGGTTTATTTCGGCTTTAGAAATTATCGACTCTTTGTCGGCTTAGATTTCATAATTAAGCAAAGTGGGGTTTGGGATATTAGCAATGAGATTATCGAACCGTCAAAAATACAAGCGATATCAACTTCTCAGTTGTTCTGGCACAAGGGTTTAGATATCGGAACTTTAACCATTCATACAGCTGGTGGCGATTTGATTTTTAACCTTGGAAATTGGACGACAATAAATCAGTATGTGAATTTGTGGTTGCGTGATGTAGAACGCAACGACAACAATTGGATGTAAATTTTATAAAATGAAACACTGGATTGAAGCCGCCCGCGTGCGAACATTGCCCTTATCTATATCCGGAATTCTGGTCGGAAGTTTATATGCGCTTGCCAACCCAACGCGCGACGTACTTACGCCAACACAAGTCTTCGATTGGAAGATTTTTGGCTTTGCGATTCTAACCACTTTAGGATTGCAGATTCTCTCAAATTTCGCCAACGATTATGGCGATGGCGTTCGGGGGACAGACAATGCTGATCGTGTTGGTCCGATGCGAACCATTCAGAGTGGTGCAATTTCGCCGGCCTCGATGAAGCGCGCCATTATCATCACATCACTTTTAACGCTCTCCTCAGCGGTTTTGTTGATCTATTTTTCGTTTCGCGACAGCAATATCGGTTACTCGATTTTCTTCCTGATATTGGGCGTTCTTGCGATTGTTTCCGCCGTGCGATATACTGTCGGAAATACAGCGTACGGTTATAGAGGGTATGGCGATATGTTCGTTTTTGTGTTCTTCGGGTTGGTTTCAACACTCGGAGTCAATTTTTTACATTCCAAACAAGTTGATCTGCAATTGATTCTTCCGGCAATATCAATCGGACTCCTAAGTACCGGAGTTTTGAACCTGAACAATATGCGCGATGAACTGTCTGACCGCAAATCGCAAAAAAATACGCTTGTTGTTAAGATGGGTGGCGCCTGGGCGAAGAAATACCATTACTTTCTGATTATAACAGCCATGGTTCTGGTGCTTATTTTTGCGCTGATTTACAACGGATCAGGGTTTAAAATTGATCAATATCTATTTGTAGTAGCTTATTTTCCGCTGATTGGTCACCTTCTTACGGTTCGTAAAAATCGCGATCCCAGAAACCTTGACCCCGAGTTGAAAAAATTGGCAATCAGCACTTTTTTATTATCTATTTTATTGTCGCTGAGCCTGATCTATTTTATTTCAGACTTGATTGTTAACGCTTAAAACTATCGTTATGAAAATTACATTTTATGGTCACGCATCACTCGGAATTTCTGTTGGAGGCTACAGCATTCTGGTTGATCCTTACATTTCAGCGAATCCTGAGGCTGCGCATATTGATATGAATCAACTCGAGGCCGATTATATCCTTCTAACGCATGCGCACGGCGATCATACGCTGGATGTTGAAGCGATTGCCAGCCGAACCGGTGCAGTCATCGTTTCAAACGCTGAGATCGCAGGATATTACGAAGCAAAAGGCCTAAAAGCTCATCCCATGAACCACGGCGGAAAATGGAATTTTGATTTCGGTCAGGTGAAAATGGTAAATGCAATTCATTCAAGTTCATTTCCCGATGGGACATACGGTGGAAATCCTGCAGGTTTTGTAATCGAAAGCGAACATAAAAATATCTATATCGCCGGTGATACCGCATTGACTTATGACATGAAGCTGATTCCGATGCGGACCAAGCTTGACCTGGCTATTTTGCCTATTGGCGATAACTTCACGATGGATGTTGATGATGCCATCATAGCGGCTCAATTCGTAGAATGTGATAAGGTGCTTGGTTATCATTACGACACATTCGGATATATCAAAATTGACCACGAACAATCCATTAAAAGGTTTTTTGATAAGGGTATCGATTTGATGTTGTTGCAGATAGGCGAGTCGATTGAACTTTAGGTTTAACAGATGAAAGCTTACTACAAAAGGCATCTTCTCAACTTTAAAACACCGAGCGGCACCTCTCGCGGGGTTTTGACCCAAAAAGAAACCTGGTATTTAATTATCGAACACCAAGGACGAAAAGGGGTGGGCGAATGTGGAATTCTGCGTGGCTTGAGTTATGACGACCGCGATGGGTACGAACAAAAACTAGAATGGGTGTGCCAAAACATATCTAAAGGAGCCCATTTCCTCTGGGATGAATTAAAAGAATGGCCGTCGATTCAATTCGGAGTAGAATCTGCTTTTGCGTCACTTGAATCTGTGAATCCTTTTATTCTATTTCCGTCAAAATTTACATCGGGTGATGATAGTATTTCGATTAACGGTCTTGTTTGGATGGGGTCGAAGGAAGCTATGTTAAACCAAATAACCGAAAAGATCAAGTCCGGATTTTCATGCATAAAACTAAAGATTGGTGCCATTAATTTTGACCACGAATTGCAGTTGTTGGAGTATATCCGTGCTAAATTCGATGCGAATGAAATCGAAATCCGGGTTGATGCCAACGGAGCATTCAGTTATAATGACGCTTTAGATAAACTAAATAAACTTGCTGGATTTCAACTTCATAGCATTGAGCAACCAATCGCAAAAAATCAGCATGACAGCATGTCAGTCTTGTGTAAAAGCACTTCATTGCCCATCGCGTTGGACGAAGAACTTATTGGCGTGACCGACTTGCAAGGCAAAGGTCATATACTAGACAGAATCAAGCCACAATATATTATTTTGAAGCCATCATTAGTCGGCGGCTTCCGCGGTTCTCAGGAATGGATCGATGCAGCAACTGAGCGAAACATCGGTTGGTGGATTACTTCAGCATTGGAAAGCAATATCGGACTCAACGCAATTGCCCAGTGGACATATACATTAAAAAACCCGATGCCTCAAGGGTTAGGCACCGGGTCGTTATATACAAACAATATTGGGAGTCCGCTGGAGGTTGAAAATGGCAAATTGCACTACCGATCGGCCAGCAGTTGGGATTTTACCTTTTAATCAAAATTCGTCTTTCCAGTCAAGCGATTTTATAGCAGCAACCTGGTTTTGCTCGTTCATCGTAACTCGCAATTCCTTATTGGCTATTTTCTTTGAATAATCGGCTTTGTATCGGTAAATAGTCATTTTCTCGCGCTTATTGCGAAGAACTTCAACCAATCTGATCTCTTTAAATTCGCCATACTTCTGACGGAAATTGTGGCAGGTTTTGGTCAATCGCTCCTCAGTTGTGTTCTTAATTACAGACGGAGTCGCTTCAGACGAATTAAATTTCTTGAATCGCGATGTATTGCAAGTCATCAAAACGCGTTTGCCCAACTCATACGCTTTCTTCTTTTGATCGGCATCAACTTTCTCCAGGCTGATCTTGGTCACTTTGACTTCGGGTGCCGTCGTGGTTGCTGTCTTTTTTGATTTACAGCCGACCATCGCAATAAGGCAAAATAAAATCAGTAATTTTCTCATGTTATAATTTTAAAAGTAGGTTAGGGTCAGGACAATTCTCAAGGTAAAATGATTGGTTTTGTTTGCTGCAAACACCTGGGAAATCACCGAAATTATCTTGTAGATCTTTAATAATTTGAAAATGCAAGTGCGGCAAATATCCGCCATTTTCCATTTCAGATCCCAGCGTTCCAATTTGGGATTGTGCCTTAACTTTATCGCCAAGTTCAATGTCATCAAGACTTTCAGCAGACAAGTGGCCGTACAACGTGTAGCATCTATCTCCCAAGATCTCGTGCTCTAAAATGATTGTTGGACCGTAATTGCCCTTTCCAGGATTGTAGTTAAAACTGTGGATAATCCCGTCAAGTGCCGCCAAAACCGGAGTGCCGGCCTCAATCCAGATATCAATTCCCAAGTGGATGTCTCGCTCGTTTTGAGCGATTTCGTCGGCAAAAAGTTCGCTGTCGCGATACAGGTTGCGTTGTTCGTTATATCCGCCAATTGCGGCCCGACCACGGTTTTTCGAAATATGGTTCAAAATGTACTCGCTGATATCAGCGTCTTGTAGTTCGGCATTAGTAACCGAAAGGTCAATGGGAATGTAATCTGATATTTTCAACCCGCCGCCAATAACAGAAACCCGCGGAAGTTGTTGAAATGCCTGTTCCAAATTTGGCATGATGTAAGATTTTACATAAAGATAAAATTTTGCAACGAAACAATTTCGATCAACGTTGACTTTAATATCTCTTTAACGCAAAAAAAATCAGCCGGCGTAGTAGGGATTGGCCGGCTGATGTTGCAAAAACTAAACTCTAAACTAACTCTAATCAATATCTAATTTTCTTGATGGTGGTCTTAAGGTCCTCAGTGGTCACCTTTATGATCAGGACGCTATTTGCAGCATTCAAGCGGGTTACCGAATATGAATCCGTGTTGATCGCATTCATAACATATATTTTTCGGCCAATTGCGTCCCAAATCTCTACCGATTTTATTATGTTTTCCGATCGGACGATTATCGCTTCCGCAGATGTTACTACGGTTACGCCTTTGCCAATCTCAAACCCGGGTGCAGTTAACGCCGCAGCTTCATACTTTAATACAAATCGGTTGTTGAACGTACCAATTGGCGATTGAAAACTATACGCCGATTCTCTCAGGTTGTGGACGACATTCAGCGTTTTATCCTCGAGCAAAATGCCAATGTTTTCAAATTCCGCGTCGTATTCCGATAATGCAATCTCAAAAGTTCCGGCAATTGTATTTTTATAACCCAACACAACTTCATCCGAAATTTCGAATGGCAACGGTCGCCCCTGAATGGTCAGGTTTTGCGAATCGGCAATAGAGTAGAGGCTTACGTAATTTCCACCAAATACTTTTCCGTCAAAATCGCGGTCAATTCCCGTTGTGGCTCCGGTTGCATAACCAATCAGCGCCTGATTGAATGCTCCCTGCGAATTGGTCAAATTCAGCCAAAGTCGCTGTTTTTGAAACGTTTCGTTGTCGATTTCGTTGTTAATCCGGTAGAACTGCCGGTTGTCAGCCGCCGAGCGCATTTGGTTAGTGAAACTGACGAGGCCGGTTTGTTGTGCTTCGATAAAAAACGCTTGCCCCGAGGCGACCATTCCTGAAAATGGGTTGCTCATCCCAGCCATAGTTACCACGCCGCCCATGCGGTTGTACGCGGCATAATCGTCGGCGCTGTAATTGATCTCGCCATTTGGTCCGCTCACAATATCTGAAAAATGTGTCCAAAGATAAATTGTGCCGCCAACCTTACCGATGTTATCAGGCAGATTTATAAATTTATTGATGTCGATCGCTGATGGATACGGGTTGCCGAGTAAATTCCAACTTGCATTTGGTCCCGTGGACACAGGAACCAGATATTTTCCATTATTCGGAACGCCAACAAAATTTGTAGTATAAACGGTCGGATTTACAAGCGAAAATGTCTGAGGCGCTCGGATAATATAACCCCGGCCGGTAGTCATGATTTCAGAACCGTTCAAAATCGTTTGCCAGTTGTTTGTCACCGGATTAAACTTGTGATACTTGTCGAAAAGTGTGTTGGGAGAAACATTAAACAATGTCGGATCCTTGACCGGTGTCGACCAATAGGTATAATCGTATCGGGTAACCGGGGTAGTGTTGCGTTTTACAGTGAAAAGTCCGCTTGCCGTTTGCACGTTATTGACATCGTCCTTTACCTGAACCAAACTCCCAGAACTCTCGATTGTAAAAGTTCCGTTAATCGTAATTTTGCCATCAACGGTAAGCGACGCGTCTGATTCAATGATTAAGGTCGCGCCTTGTTTGACTTCAAGTTCACAGGCTTTCAAATGAGTTCCGCCTGGAATTACAGTCGTACCCGACTCGATAATCGTTAAATAGTCGTAGGAATTGGGCAAAATACCGTTTTCCCAACCATCAATACTATTATAAGTGGCAGTTTCAGAACAATTCCGGGTTTTGATTCGGGCCAGCATTCTTCGTTGAGTTCCGTCATAATCGGTAAAATCGCCGCCAACAATTATTTTCCCGTCACGTTGTAAAACAATGTCCCTAATTACACTTTTCCCCTGATATACGTTGGTGCCGCCGGTAAATCCGGTTCCGGTTAAAAACGAGGTATCCAGCGTGCCGTCGATGTTGAGACGCGCCAAACCTTTTGGGAGTTGTGTTCCGTTATATTCGGTAAAGTTTCCGCCAATTAGGATCTCACCATTTGGCTGAGGCTTTATGGTGAAAATATTATATCCCGATCCAGGCTCAACATTTGTCTCCGGATTCGTAACGCCAATTCCACCTTGATTCCACGTTGAGACCAAATTTCCGTTGGCGTCGACCATAAAAATCGATCGCTTGTTCACGCCGTTATAATGCGTAAACTTTCCGCCAACATACATTTGATCATCAGATCTTAAGCTGATATCAAAAACCGCATCACCACCGGTTGCACCGTTTCCACCTTGATTAAATGTCGTATCGTAGTCGCCGTTTGGATGAAGGCGAAGTAGTTTTTGCTTGGTTACGCCGGTAAATCCCGAGAAGAATCCACCGATAACAATTTTACCTTGATTTTCGCCAATATTCTGAACTACAATGGTTCTGACCTCTGAATTTACAGTTCCTGTTGAAGTGAAAGTAGGATCCAGCGATCCGTCGTCATTAAGTCGGATTAATCGGCGGTTGCCGGCACCGTTCCACAAAGTGAACTTTCCGCCAATTAAAATCTTTCCGTCGTTTTGCATCGTAAGTGCGTGAATTTCGGCATTTGTACCTCGTGTTCCGGACCCCGAATTAAAGCTGGTGTCGAGCGAGCCATCCGGATTTAACCTCACGATATTCCGATAGGTTGTAGCACCCGATGTTACCGAAAACATTCCGGCCACTAAAATTTTGTTGTCCGGCAAAATCTGAAGACAGTAAATATATCCGGCTGAGAACGACGGACCCGAAAACGAGTTGTCGACCGCGCCATTTTGCGTTAGTCGGGCGATATATTTTTTCGGAACGCCATTAAAACTCGAAAACCGGCCAACAATCAGCATTCGGTCGCGGAAAATTCCGGAATTGTAAATACGTGATTTGTAAACCAATCCGTCCACATTCGGCTCGTAATTCGGCGGCAGTGAACCACCATAAGCGCCAACACCATTGGGATTAAAACTAAGATCGATCGCCCCGGGTTGCGAATGGGCGACAAGTATCGGCAACATCAGAAGGATGAAAAGTAGTTTTGTTCTCATATTTGTAGGGAAAAGTTTCGGGACAAATATTGCCTATAATACCGATTAAACGCAAATAAAGTCGATGAAATACACGTTTTACCTATTTTGATGATATATTTTCTTACAAGACATTTGTTTTTGGTGAGTGATAATGCTCTTTTGGAGTTGAAATTTTTTTGGCGAGTCACGCTAAAGCTTAGTGGCTCACATTGAACGATTAAGCAGCGTGACCAGGCTGTCCGCTAGAAGTCCGCGCCGGGGAAAAAACCGGCTGTGGGCTTTCCGCTGCCATCCTTCTCGCATTTGAGTTGCGGCTCTTGGGTTCCTACAATAAGAACCGATCGCTTAATCCCGACCAACGAGCTGCGCAAGGGATGGGAGCAAAGTGCCGTGCACTGCGGACAGCCCGGTTCTTTGAATGCGCCCAAAACCTTTCACAGGAAATAGGATGTATTGTTGCAACAACGCACAAAAAAACCGATCGAACTTTCGCTGACCGGTTTTCGTCTAAACTATTTATGAGCTAGTACATTTCTGGGAATTTCGCCGGATTTGCCTCCGACAACATAGCGTAAATTTTTTCGTAAATATCTTCAGCAGATGGTTTTGAGAAATAATCGCCATCAGTACCATACGCAGGTCGGTGCGCCTTTGCTGTCAAGGTTTGGGGTTTGCTGTCGAGGTGCTGATACGCATTTTGCTCATCCAGGATTTGTTGCAATATAAACGCCGAACCACCGCCCGGAACGTCTTCGTCAACAACAAGCAACCTGTTTGTATTGGCGACGCTCTTAACAATGTCGTGATTAATGTCGAATGGCAACAGCGACTGAACATCGATAATCTCACATTCGATTCCAATTTCCGACAATTCTTTAGCGGCTTGCTCGACCAGACGCAACGTCGATCCGTAAGAAACTACTGTAATATCTGAACCGTTTCGCATCGTTTCGACAACGCCGATCGGAGTTTTGAATTCCCCTAAATTTGTAGGCATTTTCTCTTTTAATCGGTAACCGTTCAAGCATTCGATAACCAAAGCCGGTTCATCCGACTCGAGTAGCGCATTGTAGAATCCGGCCGCTTTTGTCATATTTCTCGGAACCAAAACGTGGATTCCGCGGATTGCATTGATGATCATTCCCATTGGCGAACCTGAATGCCAAATGCCTTCAAGCCGGTGACCGCGGGTTCTGATGATTAGTGGTGCTTTCTGCCGACCGCGGGTTCTGTATTGAAGCGTAGCCAAATCGTCGCTCATGATTTGAATCGCATATAAAAGATAATCGAGGTACTGAATTTCGGCAATCGGCCTTAATCCGCGCATCGCCATTCCAATTCCCTGACCGAGAATAGTTGCTTCGCGAATTCCGGCATCGGCAACGCGAAGATCGCCGTATTTTTCCTGCATTCCTTCAAGACCTTGGTTCACATCGCCGATCATTCCGGCATCTTCACCAAAGATCAATACTTCGGGATGTTTGGCAAAAATTGCATCGAAATTGTCGCGTAGAACAACGCGCGCATCCGCATCTTCAGCCGACGGGTCGTATTGTGGCGCAACTTCCTGTACATTGGTCACGCGCTGTTGCGATTCGGAGAACAGATGCGAACTGAAGTTCGGCTGGATCTTTTCAGAATATTCCCGGATGTAACCTGAGAGTTTCTGTTGACCAGGTTCGGTCATCACCATTCGCAACGCTTTTCGGGCCGCAACCAAAATATCTTTGCGAATCGGCTCCTTGATTGATTGAAGATCAGTAGCGTATTTATTGAGAAAAACTTTATTTGCGCTTGATGCTGCGATATCGTTTAGAAGCGAGACAAGCTCATTGCGCTCGGTTTTAATAGGTTCGATAAAAGCTGACCATGCGGCTTTCTTACCTTCTAAAACTTCTTTTTTGGCATTTGTTTCAACCTCTTCAAGTTCTTGCTCGGTTGAAATGCCAAATTTCAGCATCCATTCACGCATTTGTGCGATGCAATCGAAACGGGTTTCCCAATCGAGGCGTTCGGCATTTTTGTAGCGTTCATGCGATCCTGAAGTCGAGTGGCCTTGAGGTTGTGTAACTTCGATGACGTGAATCAACACCGGAACATGCTCCTCGCGGGCAATTTGTGCGGCTTTCTCATAGGTTGCTACGAGTTCGCCGTAATCCCAACCTTTAACTTTGAAAATTTCAAAGCCTTTATTTTGTTCATCGCGTTGAAATCCTTTAAGAATTTCCGAGATGCTTTCTTTTGTAGTTTGATGCTTGGCGTGAACCGAGATTCCGTATTCGTCATCCCAAACGCTCATTACCATAGGAACTTGCAAAACACCGGCTGCATTGATGGTTTCAAAGAACAAACCTTCAGAAGTACTTGCGTTTCCGATAGTTCCCCAAGCGATCTCATTTCCAAAAATCGAAAAGTTGGTCGAATTGGTAATGCCGCTTACTTTTCTGTAAATTTTCGAGGCTTGAGCAAGTCCGAGTAGTCGTGGCATTTGTCCGCCGGTTGGCGAAATATCAGCACTTGAATTTTTTTGAAGCGTCAGGTTTTTCCAGGTTCCGTCTTCATTAAGCGAATGAGTAGCGAAGTGTCCGCCCATTTGTCTTCCTGCCGACATCGGATCGTGCGCCAAATCGGCATGACCGTATAATCCCGCGAAGAATTGTTGAATCGTCAATTGACCGATCGCCATCATAAAGGTTTGATCGCGATAATAACCCGATCTGAAATCGCCGTTTTTAAATGCTTTTGCCATGGCGAGCTGCGGAAGTTCTTTACCATCGCCGAAAATTCCGAATTTGGCTTTACCGGTTAAAACTTCACGACGCCCTAAAAGGCTGCATTCACGGCTGGTTACCGCCAATTTGTAGTCGTTAAAAACTTCCTTTTTAAAT
The DNA here is from genome assembly GCA_015234525.1 of Flavobacterium sp. Lineage (GTDB taxonomy): Bacteria > Bacteroidota > Bacteroidia > Flavobacteriales > Flavobacteriaceae > Flavobacterium. Next base: position 246,652 of record JADGMX010000006.1, read on the forward strand.
TCTTCGAATGAAAGTCCCTTATTATTCGTTTCTACTTGTGTCATAATTGCGTCAAAAAAGTCAAATTTAGAGAAATTGCGCGGACTTTCATAGTCTGAGCGTAATTTTAAGCCGTTAAAACCACTTCCTTGTAAACAGGTTCAGTAGTGTTCCCGGGCTTAGTGTGATGATGAACCGGATTCTTTCAGCATAGCTGTTTTTTGAAACCTCCCAGCCGTTGTTTGAATAAACCGGAAGATAAACCTCAAAATAATCGGTTACAAGATTCAGGCGGATGCCGCTGTCGTAAACAAATTGTTCGTTTTGGTTGCGACTTTTAAGAAATCCGGCGTCGCCATAAACCTCGATCCAATTCCAGACCGTAAATCCGGTATTTACTGTGGTCAGCCATTGGTTTGCAAACGGATTCGCAAGTTTTGATTTGAATCCGCCTTCGGCCAGAATAAGCTGCTGACTAAAGAATCCGCTGCTTTCCGATCGTCCGTAATAATTGTAATCAAACAGGTAATCGGTAGGACGATCCAGCGAAAAACTGAAATAATTTGACTGCGTTTTATTATATAGGAATGATCCGCCATAAAATCGCAAACTTAGCATCCGGTTATTGTCAAATAATTTTCGGTACTGAAATTCAACTGCCGCTTTTCCAAAATTTGTCGCAGCCTGAAAATCGGCCAAAAATGTATAATGTTGGGTAAGTTCGGTTCTATTGTCAACATATCTAAGATTGGTAACCGAATAATCCTGCGTGTCCCCATCGATTTGGTAATTTGTCGGGTCGCGGTGCACAACTACCTGACGAAGTGAAAGCAATTGCTTTTTGTTGTCGCGAAGGTCGTGTGGGCGAAACCGAAATTGAACGATCGGGGTGAATTTAAAATAAGCCGCATCAGGCGCATAATGCGATTTTGATCCGCCGACAGCATATCGGACATGATACAACTTCGAATTTCTGACATTCTGATTGAATGATAATGATACCGATCCGGCTAAACTCTCAGTATTGGTGGAGTAGGCGGGATTGATGTCAAAAATGAACCGCTTGTCGAGCATGGTCTTATTATAAAACCGAAGTCCCGGCGTTAAACCATCGTATAAATTGTAGGAAAGTGTCGGAACATACAAAACCTGATTGTAATACGGATCTTCCAAATCCTTGAAAAACACAAATTTTACCGGCCGATGCGAGAAATTAAAGCTTTTGAGTGCGCGCCAATTATTTCGCATGTTGTATTCCGGAAGTTCGTATTTATAGTTCAATACAATTTTATCAGCGTCGTTTCGGGGAATCACGTAGATGCTGTCGGGATCGACCGTGGTAATCCACTCTTTAAACACAACCTGGTTTTTTTTCAGTCCGTAAACCGGAACCGGAATTTCGCGGTCCGTGCGATGTTTAATCTTAAAACGCACACTGTCATTGTCCTTTTTAACCTCGCGGAATTTATAATCCATGATGTCATTGGTAGCAATCATCGATCGGAAATACCAATCTATATTACGGTCGGTGTTTTTCCTTAATATCGACGCAAAATCAGCAGAAGACACATCGTTTATTTTCGCAGTTTTATAAAATTCGCGGATCGACTTCTCAACAATATCATCACCTAAATAGGAGTCCAGGAATTTCAATGTGATTCCCGCATAATATTTTGAAGCGATTTGTTCGTTGAATTTAATCAACTGGTCTTTCGGAGTCGACAATGGCTGATCCAAATTTTTTCTAGCCATCAGCATGTAAAAATAATTATACTGACCGTTAAATTGGAGGTTGGTAATATTATAGCTTTTCAAAAGTCGGAACTGCGACAGATTTCCGGTAAGTTTAGCCTGCGAGTGATACGTGTCGATATAATCCATCATCAGATTCACCTGAATGGCATCATAAATCCAATTGTCTTTTCGCGCATCAATTGCCACAGATTGCTTCAGAAAATTGTTGGTATAGGTTCGCAAGAATTTTAATTCGTAAATAAATTCCTGCGGAAAAACCTTTAAAAACGACGGCAATTGGTTCAATCCATAAAACGGATTCTTGTTATAATCATTTTGAGAAACTACGATTTTTCGATTCGGGTAATCACCTAACTTGTCGCGGACGAAATTCACGATCCGATCAACGATAATTGCTCGCTGGATATCATCAGTTTTCTCGGGTTTCAGATTATTTTCGACATCGATGAAGGCATTTCGATAGCTTAAGAAATCTGATTTTCTTTCCAGATAAAGCGCAAAATCGATTCGATTCTTACCTTCAAATATTCTTGACGACACCTTATCGAGATCGGTGGTAACAATAAAAGCTTCAGGATTTTCAATCTCGAGGTTCACGTTAAAATGACCATTGGAGATGTCATCCAGATTGTTATGGCTATTTTTTATAAACTCGCCATCTTCAATTCGCGCCGGTGTAAGAAACCAATTTCGAAGATGATATCCGTTCTCGTGAAATCCGTGACCGGTGAACTTTGCCGACGGAAGTTTTAAGGTATATTGTAATGTGAAAATTCGCTTTTCGCCCGGCAAAATCGGAGTCTTGAGATCAACTGCAATCAAATCGACCTGCGATTCGGGTCTGTGCCACAACATCGTATCGCCCGAGGTAATGCTGTGCAATCTGGTATGACCGTGTTCCTCATCTTTCGCAAAATGAAAACTCCGCACAAACTCGTCCGAAAAACGTTTTGCAAGCGGAGTATTTTTTGCCGAATAGGCGTTATTCCAATCGCTGAGAATAATCTCGGAAAGCGACCGATCGGTTTGATTATAGAATGTTAACTGCTGCTCAACGTGCACAAGATGTTCATCGGCATCAATCCGAATCTTTAACTTTGATTCGTGCTGAGCGGAAACCTTGGCGGCGAAAAATATACAGAAAACGCAAAAAAATGCCTGATAAACTATTTTCAAAGATGTCGATTTGTCGCGCTCTTAGCAGAAATTTCCGCTAAAATGATTAAACCTAGAAATTCGGACTAAGCGTGTATTTCTTGTAGAAATTGTCGAGAAGTTCAACAACCTCGTCTTCGGTATCGACAATTCGGATCAGTTTTAGATCATCCGGACTTATCGTAGCGTACTTATCGACCAAAACCTTTTCGATCCAGTCCATTAGTCCCGACCAATACTCGCGGCCAACCAGAATTATCGGGAATTTCGCCACTTTTTTAGTTTGGATCAGCGTGATCGCTTCAAACATTTCATCAAGTGTTCCAAAACCGCCCGGCATAATCACAAATCCCTGCGAATACTTAACAAACATTACTTTTCGAACAAAGAAATAATCAAAGTTCAGGTTCTTATCTTTGTCGATATACGGGTTAAAATGTTGCTCAAAAGGAAGTTCGATATTTAATCCTACCGATGTTCCGCCGCCACTATGTGCACCTTTGTTTCCGGCTTCCATAATTCCGGGTCCACCGCCGGTAATCACTCCGTAGCCGGCCTTGCTGATTTTGTATGCAATTTTCTCCGCAAGCAAATAATAGTGGTCTTCAGGCTTGGTGCGCGCCGATCCAAAAATCGATACACACGGTCCAATTCGGCCCATCGTTTCATAACCGTTTACAAATTCGGCCATGATCTTAAAAATTGCCCACGAATCATTGGTTCGTATTTCGTGCCACGGCTTTTGTTTCAGGCGATCCTGAATTATTTTGTCCTCGTCGTTATCAAAATCTTCTAATCTCATTTCTTGTTTTTTTATTTGAAGCAATTTCCTGCTGTCCGCTTTATCTTTTTTGCCTGATGAGCACAATTTCAATCACATCTCAAATGGCAAAAAAGGATATCGCTTCCCATCAGGGCTAGGGTTTGTCGGAGTCATGAAATCCAATCAAATTTTGATCAGAAATTCTCAACTCCCTTTTTTTACCCGCGCTAAATTAACTCTTTTTTCAGGAATCTTGCCGTATGGCTCTTTGTGTTTTTGCTAACTTGTTCCGGCGTGCCTTTCGCTACCACTTCACCGCCGCCTTTTCCGCCTTCGTAACCCATGTCGATAATGTAATCGGCGAGTTTAATCACATCCATGTTATGTTCAATCACTAAAATCGAATTTCCTTTGTCGACCAGTTTATTGATGACTTCCATCAGCACCCGAATATCCTCAAAATGCAATCCCGTAGTTGGCTCGTCCAAAATATAAAAGGTATTTCCGGTATCTTTTTTCGAAAGTTCCGCAGCTAACTTTATTCGCTGCGCCTCGCCACCGGAAAGTGTCGTACTTTGCTGCCCAAGGGTAATGTATCCTAAGCCAACATCTTGGATGGTCTTTATTTTTCGGTAGATTTTCGGGATATTTTCAAAAAACGGAACCGCTTCATCAACTGTCATGTTTAAGACATCCGAAATGTTCTTTCCTTTATACCTGATCTCCAGAGTTTCACGGTTAAAACGCTTTCCTTGACAGGTTTCACATTCAACATAGACATCGGGTAAAAAGTTCATTTCAATAGTTCGCACGCCGCTTCCTTCACAGGTTTCGCAGCGACCGCCTTTTACATTAAAACTAAATCGTCCGGCCTTGTAGCCGCGAATCATGCTTTCCGAGGTCATCGTAAACAAGTTTCGTATTTCGGTAAAAACTTCGGTGTAGGTTGCAGGATTCGATCGGGGTGTGCGGCCAATCGGACTTTGATCAATGTCGATCACTTTGTCAATGTGTTCCAACCCTTCGATCTTTTTATATGGCGCCGGCTTTTTTACGCCGTTAAAATAATACGCGTTTAGAATAGGATAGAGCGTTTCGTTGATTAACGTCGATTTCCCGCTTCCCGAAACTCCGGTCACACAAACGAGTTTGCCAAGCGGAATCTCGATCGAGACATTTTTTAGATTGTTTCCGCTTGCACCGGTAAGTTTAAGCGACTTGCCATTGCCTTCACGGCGTTTTTTTGGGACTTCAATGCTTTTCTCGCCGTTAAGGTATGAAGCCGTTAAAGTACGATGTTTTAAGATTTCCTCCGGGGAACCTTCACTGACGATTTGACCACCGTGCTTTCCTGCGGCCGGACCAATATCAATAACGTGATCCGCGCGAACAATCATGTCTTTATCATGCTCAACAACAATAACCGAGTTCCCGATGTCGCGCAATTTCTCAAGCGATGTAATCAGTTTTTCATTGTCACGCTGATGCAATCCGATGCTCGGCTCATCTAAAATATAAAGTACGCCCACCAACTGCGACCCGATTTGAGTGGCAAGCCTGATTCGCTGCGCCTCGCCACCGGAAAGCGATTTCGAACTGCGTGATAGCGCCAAATATTCCAATCCAACATTCACCAGAAATTCCAAACGATCTCTTATTTCCTTGATAACTTCAGTTGCAATCGTCTTTTGTTTCTCATTGAGATGCGACGGAATTTCATTAAACCACGCCAACAAATCCGAAATGTCCATATTCGACAAATCGGCGATGTTTTTTTCGTTGATCTTAAAGTACAGCGATTCTTTTTTGAGTCGCGTGCCTTTGCATTCCGGACACGGAATTTCATCCATAAAATCTTTTGCCCATCGTTTCAGCGCTGTCGAATCGCTTTCTTCGTATTGGTTTTTAATGAAATTCGAAATTCCCTCAAAATCGATTTTATATTCTTTGGTAATCCCGAGCGCTTTAGACGGAACGGTAAATTTCTCTTTCGCGCCAAGCATGATGACCTCCATGGCTTCAGCCGAAATTTTCGAGATCGCGTCAGATAATTTAAATCCGTAGCGCTCGCCAATAATTTCAAGTTGCTTGAATATCCAGGTACTTTTATACTCGCCAAGCGGAACGATTCCGCCCGCTTTTATCGACATTTTGGGATCCGGAATAATCTTTCCCAAATTAATTTCATTAATGCTGCCGATTCCCTTACAAACCGGGCAAGCCCCTTTGGGCGAATTAAATGAAAAGTTATTTGGCTCCGGATTCTGATAGGATATTCCGCTGGTCGGGCACATCAGATTGCGACTAAAATACCGAACCGAACCTGAATCCTGATCTAAGATCATCAGCACGTTCTCGCCGTGATGCATCGCTGTCCGAATCGATTCCTCAAGTCGCCGCTCGTTTTCCGGAGTGTTTTCCACAACCATTCGGTCCACAACGATTTCAATATCGTGAGTTTTGTAGCGGTCCAATTTCATTCCGGCGGTTATCTCCCGGACATCGCCGTTTATTCGCACTTTCACAAAACCTTGTTTGGCAATTTGTTGAAAAAGTTCGGCGTAATGACCTTTCCGACCTCGAATCACGGGTGCGAGAATATTTATTCGCTTCCCGAGGAAACTCTCGGTTATCAGATCCTTTATTTGATCATCGCTGTAACTGACCATTTTCTCGCCGGTTACATAACTGTGCGCATCTCCGGCACGTGCAAACAATAATCGAAGAAAGTCGTAGATTTCGGTAATGGTTCCAACGGTTGAACGCGGACTCTTGCTAGTCGTCTTTTGCTCAATGGCGATAACCGGAGATAATCCGTCGATCTTGTCAACATCGGGACGCTCCAAGCCGCCAAGGAATTGCCTTGCGTAAGCCGAAAAGGTCTCAATGTATCGACGTTGCCCTTCAGCATAAATCGTGTCGAAAGCCAATGACGATTTCCCCGAACCCGAAAGCCCGGTAATCACTACTAATTTTTCACGGGGAATGGTAACATCTATATTTTTGAGGTTATGGACACGTGCTCCGAGAACCTCTATATTTTCATCTGATTTCTGCATAAATTGTAAAAACGCAAAGTTACGATTTTAGCGTCTGTTTTCCGTTGAATGCAGCGAGCTAAAGTGTTAAACAAAAACTAATTACTCGATCACCATTTCTTTTAATTTCTCACGATAGTTCTCGAGAATTCCCACCTTTGAAATAAATCCGATGTACTTTCCATCTTCGGTCACCGGTAATGAGTCGGCGTTTGTAGTTTCAAACTTTTTGATAATACGCTGAATTTCTTCATCGATCGAAATAATTGCTTGCGGCTGTTTAATAATGTCGATTAAACTCGAATGTTTCAGTCTGAACTGATTGAATAAAACCGGTTTGATTTCGTCAAAATTGATAATTCCTATCATCACACCTTGCGGATCGGTAACTGCAAATACTTTTTGATTGGTGCTCTTGATTAATTCCAGAACGCTTTCAACCGAATCGGTAATTTTTACGGTTTTCAATCCGGTTTGAATCAGCGAAAACACATCGATCTTTGACAGAATATTCCGGTCCTTATCGCTGGTAAAAACATGTCCGATCGACGCAAGATGTTTGACGTCCATTGAGTAATTTTCGAACTGCTTTGATACCGCAAACGCAATCGACGAAACGATCATTAGCGGCACCATTAGGTTATAACCGCCGGTAATTTCCCCGATCAGGAATATCGCAGTCAGAGGCGCATGGAAGAGTCCGCTTAAGATTCCCGCCATTCCTACAATGGTGAAATTTGCAACCGGAAGTTTTCCTGTTAAACCGGTTAAATTCACCACCGTAGCGACAAAAAATCCGAGGTACGAACCAACGAATAACGATGGTGCAAAGTTCCCTCCGTTTCCACCACTTCCTAAAGTGAGTCCGGTTGCAACCGATTTTAACATCGCCGCCGCGCCGACAAAAAACAGTAGAACCCATGGATTTCCCGCAAAGGATTCCAGTAACGTGTTATCGAGCAACTGTGCCGGATTGTTGGAAGTTAGCGTTTTAATGCTGTCATAACCTTCGCCAAATAACGTCGGAATCAAAAAGATCAAAACCGCCAACATCGATGCTCCAATCAACGCTTTACGATATGAATTTCGTTTCATCTTGCCGAAGAACTTCTCGATCTGCCTAAACTTTCGCGCATGAAAAACAGATACAAAGCCCGCTAAAATTCCGAGTAGAATATAATACGGGATATTATGAAAGTCGAATAGTTGCTGTTGCTTGAACGACAACAAAACCTCTTCATTTAATATAACCGCCGAGACAATCGCACCCGTTGCCGCCGAAATGATAATCGGGATAAAAGCGGCAATGGCAACATCGGTCAGAACAACTTCAATAGCAAATAAAACTCCTGCAATTGGAGCGTTGAATGCCGCGCCAATTCCGGCCGCCACACCACATGCCAAAAGTAAAATCCGATCTTTTTGTGATAGCTTATATCGCAAAGCAAAGTTGGACCCAAATGCCGCACCGGTGATGGTAATCGGCGATTCAAGTCCGGCCGAACCGCCCAAACCAACGGTTAGTGAACTCGTAATAATCTGAGCATACATTTGCTTTTTTGGCATGATTCCGCCTTTCTTCGCCACCGCGTAAAGAATCCGTGACGATCCTTTTTCGAGTTTGCCATCCAGAAAATTCCGAATTACCAGAACGGTCAATAAAATTCCAACAATCGGAAGCAAACTGTTTACGAAGGGAAGTTTTAAATACGCACTTAATGAGGTTGCTCCTACAAAAACATAATGAGCGAAAGCCTTTAAGACAATTACGGCAAAGGCGCACGAAATAGCCACAATGACACTTGCAAAGTAGATGAAATGACGTTCGTGCAACACGGTTTTCAACAGAAAAAATACTGTTTCAACGTGTCTGAAAATGTTTCGTCGGATGATTTTTAAGTATGAGGCTTTTTTCTCTGGCATAAATCTTATTCAAAACAAAAATAAGACATAATAAAAGGTCGACAGCATGTTTTTGATTTTACTTTGCGGCAAGTAAGTGCAACTTGCTCATTGACTGGATTTCCTCAAAAAAGTCTGTAAATTCTTCTTGAAACTCGTCGTAAAAATGCAATAGCTCGGTTTTTGCCTCGCCCATTTTTGACCGATGTTTGGTTCGGTAATCCATTTGTTTCAAAATCGATTCAATTCCGCTTGGCGTCGCGTAGCTAAAAAGCCAATTCTCACGCTTCATTATTGGCAGCATATGCCGTGTCTTATCGCTAAGCAATTCGTCATGATCTTCCAGGATTTTATAAAACTCCTGACTGAAATCCATCAGCGTAACATCACTGTAACGTGCCCAGTTTGCAGCTAAAAAATGATCGTAAAACACATCGACAATCACGCCGGCATAATGGTGATATTTCTCGTGAAGCCTTTTTGTGCCTTGACGAAACAGCGGATGAACATCGGTAAAGGTATCAATCGCACGATGCAAAAAAATGCCCTTTTGAATGCCTTTCGGATACATTTCGAAATCACGCCCCCGAATGCCATCAGCCATAAAATTTCCGATCTTCACCATAGGATCATCGCCCGACAAATAAATATGTGCTAAAAAGTTCATGCTTCTAAGTTACTGTTAAATTGCCAACCGACAAATTTTTCTAACTTGCCTATCTTTGCCAAACCAACAATACAAATACAATGACTTTAATAAAATCGATCTCAGGAATCCGCGGCACTATTGGTGGACAAACCGGCGACAACCTTACGCCAATCGACGCAGTAAAATTTGCAGCGGCTTATGGAACATGGCTTCGCCAGTACTCAAACAAAGAAAATCTAAAAGTTGTCATCGGTCGTGATGCGCGGATTTCAGGTCCGATGATTCACAACCTGGTTGTAAATACTCTTATCGGATCCGGAATCGACGTGATCGACCTCGGACTTTCTACAACTCCTACCGTTGAAATTGCCGTGCCGCTCGAGAAAGCCGACGGTGGAATCATACTTACCGCATCGCACAATCCAAAACAATGGAATGCGCTTAAACTGCTTAACGAGAAAGGCGAATTTCTAAGTGGAGCAGAAGGTGCCAAGATCCTCGATTTTGCGGAAAATGCCGATTTCAATTTTGCCGATGTCGATAATCTCGGTGAAATTACCATCAACGATTCGTATATGGACATTCACATCGACGAGGTTCTCAATCTGCCGCTAGTCGATGCTGATGCCGTTCGTGCCGCTAAATTCAAGGTGGTGGTCGATGGCGTGAATTCCTCGGGCGGAATCGTTATCCCAAATCTTCTCGAGCAAATGGGCGTTGAAGTGGTGAAACTTTATTGTGAGCCAAACGGTCATTTTCCGCATAATCCCGAGCCATTAAAGGAACACTTGGGCGACATCTGCGATCTTGTAGTTAAAGAAAAAGCAGATCTCGGAATTGTGGTCGATCCCGATGTAGACCGATTGGCTTTTATCAGCGAAGACGGTGAAATGTTTGGCGAAGAATATACGCTTGTGGCCGTAGCAGATTATGTGTTGAGTCGCACCCCCGGAAACACGGTGTCGAATATGTCGTCCTCGCGGGCACTTCGCGATATCACCAATGTTTATGGCGGAATGTACGAAGCAAGCGCTGTAGGCGAGGTGAATGTTGTCGAGCTTATGAAGAAAAATAACGCTGTCATCGGTGGCGAAGGAAACGGCGGAATCATTTATCCGGAGCTTCATTACGGCCGCGATAGTTTGGTTGGCGTTGCGCTTTTCCTGACGCATTTGGCGAATAAAAAGATGAAAGTGTCCGAACTTAGAAAGACCTACGCCGAGTATTATATGAGCAAAAATAAGATCGAACTTACGCCTCAAATCGATGTCGATGCCATTTTGAGTGCCATGCATGCAAAATACAAACACGAGGATTGCCGCACCATCGACGGTGTAAAAATTGATTTTGCCGAAAATTGGGTTCACCTTCGAAAGTCGAATACCGAGCCCATCATCCGCATCTATACTGAAGCCGCAACACAGCAAAAAGCCGATGATTTGGCGGTGCGAATCATTGGTGAAATCAAGGAAATCGCCGGAATTTAGCGGATTATTAGAAGCTTAGTCCCGTTTTCCGCTATATCTTTTTTGCTTTAATGTTTTGTAAAAATCAAATTTGTGACAAACAAAAAAGGATGCCGCTGCAACCGGGGCTAGGGCTTTTAAACGAATTTCAAATTTATAGTCATGGAACACAAAATCAACATCGATTTTAATCTCGCCGTACCGCAAGACATAGCTGAGCTACTCGACATGATGGAAGATTTTTATGCAATCGACAATTATCCATTTCATCGGGAAATTACCAAAACAAATATGGCGGAATTTATTTCCGATTTGAGTTTGGGCAGAATCTATCTTTTAAAGCACGATCAAACTACGGTCGGTTATCTGATTCTGGCTTTTGGTTACAGTTTTGAACACGGCGGAAAGCTGGCATTTGTAGACGATTTGTTTATCAAAAAGGATTTCAGAGGCAAGGGCATGGGGTCTTTGGCAATGGATTTTATTGAACGCGAAGCTCGGAATATCGGATTGCACATGCTTCATCTTGAAGTTGAACCTCACAACTTAAATGCAGTCAAACTCTATGACGGTAAGGGTTTCGTGAAAAGCAAACGGTACTTACTCTCGAAAAAGATTAGATAATCAGGACGGAATTTTAGGCGACTTTCGGGTGGCAACCTTAGACTTGTTGATTTTCCACCGTTTGTGCGTCCATAGATAGTATTCAGGTGCGTTGCGAATCTGCTTCTCGACTCGGCGCATGAATTCGTCGGTAATCTGGTAATCCGCAACTGATTTCGGATCGTCAAACAACGTTTCAAATGTTGCCTGATAGTGACCACGCTTTACTTTTGTTACCCGAAGAAAAAGAACGTTCATGTCAAATTTCTTGATCAACATTTCGGAACCGGTCACAACTGGAGTCTTAATTCCGAAAAATTCAGTCCAATGATAAATCTTTGATGCTTTAGGCGACTGATCGCTGGCAAAACCATACAAACCGGGAGTTCCCATCGAATCATTGCGTTCAATCATCGGAATGGTTTCCTTGGTGGTAATCAATTCGGCCTGAAATCGCGATCTGATCTTTTTAACAAGTTTGTCGAAGTATTTGTTTTCAATTCGTTTGTAAATCGCATAACCAGTATAATTGACGTGTTGGTTCATCGAGATCACCCATTCGTAACTCGCATAATGGGGCAGGAGAAGTGCAATGCTTTTTCCTTGTTTTTCAACCGCCCGATAGACTTCGAGATTAGTAAAGACAAATCTTTTCTGGATTTCATCATTCGAAATGCTCATCGTTTTGATCATTTCCAAAAACATGTCGCATAAGTGACGGTATGATTTTTTTTCAATATCCAAACGCTGGGCGTCAGATTTTTCCGGAAACGCTTTTTTCAAATTGCTGCGAACGGTCGATTTTCGATAACCGACAAGATAATAAACCAGCAAATAGACGAAATCAGAAAGGACGTAAAGCGCTTTAAATGGCAATTTTGAGATTATCCAAAGAAGTGGATAAGCAAGTATGTAAATGAGAAATTGCATTCATGAAATTTTGGCAAATATACGTTTAATGTCAGATTTCACTAGCCGATTTAACATTGTCCCAATTTAGTAGTATTTTTACGTACTAAACAAATTGAATGAATACTGCACTTCTGGCTATTATTGCCGCCAACGTTATCTTTAGTTTCCGCGGATTTAAGGACATTGCTTTTTTCCGAAAATATGAGTTTCATGTGGGAAGCATTCGTGCCGGCGACCAAATTCGGATGTTTTCATCGGCATTTCTTCACGCTGATATTGCACATTTAGTCTTCAACATGTTCACATTATTCATTTTTGCGCCCGTTGTTTTCTCATTTTTAGGAACAATGTCGTTTGTGATGATATACATTGGAAGCCTGATTTTTGGAAGTTTGCTTTCGCTTTATTTTCATCGAAACGATTATAATTATCGTGCAATTGGCGCGTCAGGTGCCGTGGTCGGTGTTTTGTATTCTGCCATTTTGCTTTATCCGGATATGACGCTGTATTTATTTTTTGCCATTCCGATACCCGCATATGTCTTTGGGATTGGCTACCTGTTATATTCAATTTACGGGATGAGATCTAAAAGTGATAACATCGGCCATACCGCACATTTTGGCGGCGCAATCGGTGGATACATTATTACACTTACGAAGCAACCTGAGATGTTGACAGACAACACATTAATGGTAGTTCTGCTCGCCATTCCGATTATTATACTGTTTGTCCTCGAAAAAGCCGGCAAAATTTAATGGCACGAGGTTTGAAACCGCCCAAAAACCCTAACTTAAAACTAATAGATCATGAAAAATTTAATTGTTGCCCTATCACTACTAATAACCGTAGCCACTCAAGCCCAACAAGAACAAAAACCAATTCCTCAAATTAATGTTACCGGTGAAGGTAAAGTAATGGTTGCACCGGATGAAGCGTTTATTACACTTTCAATTGAAACTAAAGGAAATAAAGCTGCTGACGTAAAAAAGCAAAACGATGCCATTGTCGAAAAAGTGGTGAAAGTGCTGCGAAATTCAAAGCTTTCAAAAGATGATTACCAAACACAGCGAATCGCGTTAAACCCAACATACGATTACGAAAAAAAGAAGTACAACTACAACGCGATCCAAACAATACAAATTACGCTACGCGATCTTTCATACTACGACGCACTGATTGAAAATCTGATTGATGCAGGCGTAAACAGAATTACAAACGTCGATTTTAGATCGTCAAAAATTGAACAACACCGAAGCACTGCCCGCAAAAATGCAATGCTGGACGCAAAACAAAAAGCCGACGATTATGTATCAGTTTTGTCGCAGAAAGTGGGCGGCGCATTAATGATTTCTGACAATACGCAAGTTCATTATCCGCAACCTGTTTACGCCATGGCAAGGATGACGGAAAATGCCGATGCTGCAGCGCCAAGAGAAACGTTGGCAATCGGTCAAATTACTGTAACAGCTAACGTAAACGTGAGTTTCTTTCTAAATTAGAACGTAAAAAATTTTGATTATCATAAACCGCCTCTGGCGGTTTTTTTAATTTAGCACGATGAAAACACTACTTTTAGTTGGCGCAGGTAGTTTCCTTGGTGGAATGTTACGATACGGGTTCTCTATGATGTTTCCGGTTAAACTAGGCGATTTTCCATGGAACACCTTTCTCATCAACCTGATTGGCTGTTTTGCCATCGGTATGGTATACGGAATCACCTCTAAACTATCAACGCCAAATGAATACAAGTTGTTTTTGGCTACTGGGCTACTGGGCGGTTTCACAACTTTTTCGGCTTTCTCGTTAGAATCAATTTCAATGGTTCGCAACGGCGATATTTATTATGCGCTGATGTATGTACTCGGAAGCATTATACTTGGTCTTGGATTGACAGGATTAGGTTTGTATGTCTGCAGGTGATGAGATGCGTTTGCAACAAAAAGAAGGTTGCTGCCGTGGTCATTTACTCCTGGATAAAATTTGTGAATTAGTACTGTCGGCCACGAAGCTTACTGAGTGCGACGCAAAAAGAAAAAGGGCAAAAAACACGAAATTTATTCCGGTTTTTTGCCCTTTTGTTTAGTGGGGAGAGCAGGATTCGAACCTGCGAAGTTCTCACAGCAGATTTACAGTCTGCCCTCGTTGGCCGCTTGAGTATCTCCCCTGAAGCAGTGCAAATATAGAAAGTGAAATCGCAATTTTCAACTTTTTTTTTGCAAAATTCGAACTTTGTTGTAATTGCTTGAAATTGAATATATAAAAAATGCCTTCGTTGAAGAAGGCATCTGATTTTGCTTCACTATTTAAACTAAGCGCCTAATAGTTGTGCTATTTTCGCTCGCAATTCAGCCCCGCGAAGGTCTTTTGCGACTACAATTCCGTTTTGATCAAGAATAAAAGTGGCCGGAATTGATTGAATTCCGTACATCTCTGCGATCGGGTCTTGCCAAAATTTCAAGTTTGAAACCTGTGTCCAGGTAAGACCGTCTTTAGCAATCGCTTCTTTCCATTTATTAGCTTGTCCGGGACGATCAAGTGAAACACCAATAATTTTTAGTCCTTTATCTTTGTAATCATTATACAATGCCACTACATTCGGGTTTTCCGCGCGACAAGGGCCACACCAAGACGCCCAAAAATCGATGATTGTCACTTTACCAAGTGATTCTGACAGCGACACTTGCTTGCCATTTGGATCAGCGGCTGAGAATTCAGGGGCTTTTTTTCCAATCGAAACTACTTTGGTCTCACTAATTTTTTGTTCGACTTTCTTCCCGATCTTACTATTTTTCAGATCTGAATCCATTTTGCCGTATAACGTTTTGATTTTTTCAACATCAGGCTGTGGCGAAGTGAAAAACCCTTCAAGCAATAACATTGAGATCAACGCTTTTGGATGCTCTTCAATGTACTTTTCGGTGGTGGTTTGCAGTTCGTTTTGAATTCCCATGTATGTACGTCTGAGCGTACCAATTGTTGCCGTATCCTGACTTTCGATTGCCGTTTGCATCTTTTGGTTGTTGACCAATTGGTAGTTTCTCATCTTTTCGCTGATCTTGCGTGCTATGAGATTGTATTCCGATAGTTGATCGTTATTGTACGTTCCGGAAATCTTATTTTTGAAAACGCTGTCTTTGTCGATTTCGATATTGATTTTTCCATTCTCCAGGATGACGAATGACTTCGGCTGAATTCCTTCGAGAGTAATCAAGTGAAGTTCCGGTTCAAAGATTTTTCCTTTAAATGAAAATTTTCCTTCATTGATTACGGTAGAATCGATAGCATACGAGCCCATGCTTTCGTTTTGCTGTTCGAGGTAGACTTTTTTTCCATCCTCAAGTCCTTGCGCAGTTCCTTCCAGAATAAATTCGTCTTTTTCAACATTGTTGCACGAAAATAACACTGAACTAAACGTAAGAACAATTAATAACTTCTTCATTTTTTTATAATTTAATTAGAAACTGCCTCTTGAATAATTGGCAATCCGGTATTTTTAATTCCTGACATTCCCTTTTCAACATTCACGACATTATGGATTCCGCGTGCTTTTAAAAGCGATACCATAATCACCGAACGATAACCTCCCGCACAATGGATAAATGTCTTTTTCTCTTTTGGAAATGCTTCTACATTTGATAAAATCGTATCCAGAGGCAAGTTTTTGGCCGCCTCGAGATGTCCCGATGCGTATTCGCCGGGCTTTCTCGCATCAACGATTTCAGTATCATCTGAATAGGCTTGTTGTGCAAAAACATCAGGTGAAATCGATTCAATCGAATCAGTCTCAAATCCTGCAGCTTTCCAGGTCGCAATGCCGCCGTCTAAATAACCAAGCACATTATCGAAACCAACTCGCGCCAAACGCGTGATTGTTTCTTCCTCCTTATTTTCGGGAGTTACCAATAAAATCGGCTGTTCAACATTCATCAGCAACGCGCCAACCCACGGGGCAAATCCGCCGTTGATACCGATAAACATAGATCCTTTGATATGTTCGACCACAAATTCAGTTTCGTGTCGCACGTCAAGGATCATTGCGCCGGTTTGTGCAGCGATCTGCAGAAACTCGGTTGGTGATATCGGCCTTTTACTTTTTTCAATAACATTGTCAAGCGATTCGTAACCTTGAATATTCATCAACACGTTTTGCGGAAAATAGGCAGGAGGCGCCGCCAAACCGTTTAATAACTCATCGACGAATTCTGCTTTGGACATATCGGCGCGCAACGCGTAATTGGTGCGTTTTTGATTGCCCAACGTATCGGTGGTTTCTTTGCTTAAATTTTTTCCACACGCGCTTCCCGCACCATGGCTTGGGAAAATGATTACATCGTCAGGTAAAGGCATTATTTTATTTCGGAGCGAATCGTATAAATGTCCGGCCAAAAGTTCCTGCGTCAGATCGGTGGCGATGGTTTGCGCAAGATCCGGTCGGCCGACATCACCAATAAATAACGTATCTCCCGTAATAATTGCATGCGGTTTATGATTCTCGTCAAACAATAAATAACAGGTACTTTCCAGGGTATGACCCGGAGTGTGAATTGCTTTGATGGTATATCGCCCAACTTTAAACTCCTGATTATCTTCAGCGATAATGGCCTCGAATTGTGGCTTAGCCGTTGGTCCGTAAACGATTTTTCCGCCTGTTTTTGCCGCCAGATCTAAGTGACCTGATACAAAATCGGCGTGGAAATGCGTCTCGAAAATATACGTGATCTTGGCGCCATTTTGCTGCGCGCGATCGATATAAGGCTGAACCTCGCGAAGTGGATCGAAAATCGCAGCTTCGCCGTCACTCTCGAGGTAATAGGCCGCTTGCGCGATGCAGCCTGTATAGATTTGTTGAATATTCATTTGGTGTTTTTTTGCGAATCCACGGATTCAAATTAAACAATCAATTCCCTGATCATAATAAATGCAGCCATTGTCAGGACGAAAATACCAAAACCTTTTTTCAATTTAGCGTCATTGAAATAACGACTCAAAAAGATTCCGGTAAAGATTCCCATAACCGAAAATATCGTAAATGTAAACAGGAAAATCCAATTAATGGTTGCGGTGAATAAATCGCCGGTAAATCCGATAAGCGAGTTAATGGCGATAATCAATAATGATGTAGCCACTGCTTTTTTCATTGGAAGTTTTGCGACATAAATCAATAGTGGGATAAATAGGAATCCGCCGCCCGCACCAACTAAACCGACAACAATACCCGCGAAAAAGACTTTAGCAAACATCCAGATCCGATTTGATCCCGACGACTCTTTAGTTTCGTCTTCCGTATCGTCGTCTTTTTTCTTTGGCTTCAGCATCGAGATTCCCGACATAAACATAATGATGGCAAAAAGCACCATTACAAAAATTTCTTTGGTAACTGTAAAATCGGAGATGGTGAACAAAACATCGGGAAGCGCCGGAACAATGAACCTGCGTGAAAGAAACACACCGATTAATGATGGAAAGGCATAGATAAATCCGGTTCGGATTTCGACTGTTCCTTTTCGGAAATTTTGAAACGTTCCGAAAGTTGAAGTTGTTCCAACGATAAAAAGCGAATAGGCGGCCGCAGTTACCGGGTTAAATCCCATGAGATAAACCAACACCGGAACAGTTAAAATTGCTCCGCCGGTGCCGGTTAATCCGAGGACCATACCGATGACAACTGCGCAAAAATATCCGATATATTCGAGCATGATAATTTTACTTTAATTCGGTTTTACTAAGATGAAAAAACGAACATTCAATTAATTCTCAGTCCCTAGCCCTGATGGGAGCGGATATCCTTTTTTGCCCTGACCAAGCCGTAAAATGTCAATGAATCGGGCAAAAAAGATATGAGTGGACAGCAGGAAATAGCTTCTAAATTAAGAAGCAAAACTTTATTCCTGATTTGTCAATTTTCTGTAAGGGAATGCGTTGTAAACGTGGCGCTTGGCAAAACGAGCGGGCGAATCGGCGTTGACCATTTTAACATAAGTTGCTTTGGGCACGCTGAAATATTCGTAGCTGCTTCCGTTGGAAAACCCCACCTTTAATCGGCCGGTTTCGTACTGATAATCGGCCAGTGACGATGTTGCGATCGTTTCTTTGTACTCAGGTAATAACTGCGAAATCGTATCGGGATGAATGCTTACCAAAAAGTGATAGGCCTCGATGACAAGCTTGCTTTGTTCTTCAGCTTTCGCCAATCCGTCGGGATCAGACGAGTATTTATCTGGATGACATTCTTTCATCGAATTGCGATAAATCGTCTTTAATTCCTTTAATTCTACAGTTTTATCGACGTTTAACAATTGACGATATTCTCCAATCTTCTTCATAAAAATTATTCAATATTTTTTGCAAAAGTAGCGTATTAATTGGCTTAACAAATTATTATCAACGATACTTTAACAATAAGTGACTTGTCAAAATGTGCTGATCCACAAAGCATTTGCCGAAATTGGGTTATATTTGAAGCTTAAATCCCCTATAATGAAATATTTCTACCTTGCGGCATTGACCATGCTGAGTTGGTGGTCGAATGCGCAATTGGTGATCAACGAACTTGACTCTGATACGCCATCGATCGACGACATGGAATTTGTCGAGCTCAAATCAGTTACGCCAAACTTTTCACTTGACGGCTATGTTCTGGTGTTTTTTAACGGTTCTGCGACGTCCAGCACCGGCAACCGGAGTTATTATGCAATTGACCTTGACGGCTATTCGACCGATGTAAACGGATTGATTCTGATTGGAAATTCGGGAGTTTCTCCAGTTCCGACCAAGTATTTTCCGAGTAACATCATCCAAAACGGCGCTGATGCCGTGGCGATTTATCAGGCAAATGCATCTGATTTCCCGGATATGACCTTAGCCACCACCACCAACTTGATTGACGCGCTTATTTATGGCACAAGCGATCCGGATGCGGTGGGATTAATGAATTTGCTTGGAACGTCGGTGCAAATTGATGAAGATCTTCACTCGCAGGCAACCTCACATTCGATTCAGCGTAAAGTTGACGGAAGTTATGAAGTAAAAATTCCGACACCGGGCGCCAACAACGATGGAAGCGGAATTTCCTTTAACGGACTCCAAATTACGACATCGGCAGCGCAAACGGTTGAAGGCGGACAGTTTACGATCACCTTCACCGCACAAAATTTGGTGAGTGAGGATTTGTCTTTTACGTATTCGCTTAACAACGGCAGTTTTAATTCGGCTGATTATACCGCGAATCTAAATGTTTTAATTCCGCAGAATTCGCAGTCATATTCGACCACCGTGACCATTATAGACGATGTGATTGACGACGGCGATGAACTGGCGATTATCAGGTTTGGAAATCTTCCGACTGGATACAACCGTGTAAACGATCTGATCGAGGTCAGGATTATCGACAATGATTTTGTGGTCTCTCCTTGGGGAACGCCGCTTAGTCCAACGTACGGCAATGTGTCAAGTACGGCGCCAACGGGTTATTACGACTCGCTTACCGGCAAATCCGGTGATGAACTCTATCAGGCAATTCAGGATATCATCGCAAATCCGGATGTTGTTCGCGAGCATAATTACGGCGATGTCACTACAATCTTGGAAAAGGCCGATCAAAATCCGCTTAACAGCAATGAAGTTTGGTTGATGTACGTTGAGCAACCTCGGGCAAAATACCGTTTTCAAACCACATCGAGTAGTGTGGGATCGTGGAATCGCGAGCATATTTTTCCACAATCCCGTGGCGGATTCTCGAATGGAACCGAGTCGACTCCGGATGGTATCAACGTTTATCTTCCAACCGATGCCGACGATCTTTTAGCAGCTCATGCCGACGCACACCATATTCGCGCTGAGGACGGTCCGGAGAATAGTGCGCGTAACAACCGCGACTACGGACTTGACTATAACGGTCCGACTGGAAATCAGGGAAGCTGGAAGGGCGATGTTTCGCGAGCACTTTTTTATATGGCGGTTCGGTACAACGAGTTGAGTTTGGTTAATGGCAATCCGCCTGACACGACACCTCGGGAATTGGGTGATCTTGCGAGTCTTTTGCAGTGGAATCAACTTGATCCGTCAGACGATTTTGAAATGAATCGGAACAATATCATTTATCAGTGGCAAATTAATCGCAATCCGTTTATCGATTATCCGGATCTTGCTGATTATTTATGGGGAAATAAGGTAGGGCAGGCGTGGTTTCCGACCCTTAGTCAAGCGGATTACGAAATCTTAAAAGCGGCGATTTATCCGAATCCGAGCAACGGAGAAATTTATGTCAGCGGAATTTCTACTGACGCCGAGTTAACCGTTTACAACATTACCGGGGTGAAAGTTGGGCAGAAGAAGGTTTCAGACATGGAGCGCGTCCAGCTCGGTTTGCCAAGCGGAATTTATCTCGCACGCATCTCGAGTAGCGATCAGCACCAGGTTCTAAAACTAATTATCAGATAAAAAAAAGTGCGGCTCTAAAGCCGCACTTATTATTTAATTGATTTCGAAACGTTTTTTTGCTCGCCACTCGGAATATAATTCGGTGCTGACGGATGGCAATCAGACTTGAATTTATCTGATAGCGCATCGCATAAATCATCGATTTTAGTCATCAAGGGTTGAAGTGTTCCTTTTCTGTATAATACTCCGATTACTCCTGCGGCTGCAACTCCTGCTGCAAGACCGACAATTAACTTCTTGTTCATAATATATAGTTATTGGTTAGTTACCTAGTAAATCGCCACCATTAATGTGGATAATCTGTCCTGTGATATACGACGCATCCTTGCTGGCCAAAAACACATACGCCGGCGCCACCTCAGAGGGTTGTCCGGCACGCTTCATTGGCGTATCCTGACCAAAATCGGTTACATCATCGAAAGTTGCGGGAATCAACGGCGTCCAAATCGGTCCCGGCGCAACGGCATTCACCCGAATTCCGCGATCGACAAGCATCGAGGAAAGCGATTTGGTAAAAGTTGCAATCGCACCTTTGGTCGTCGAATAATCGATCAAATGTTCACTTCCGCGATAAGCTGTTACCGATGTCGTATTTATAACCGAATCGCCTTTGCCCAAATGTTTGCTGGCGGCTTTCACGGTATGAAATAGCGGAAAAATGTTCGTTTGGTAGGTGGTCATCAATTGTTCGGAAGTCACATCCGTTATACTTTGTTTTGAGAACTGAACCGCCGCATTATTCACCAAAATATTCAGTTTTCCAAATTCGGCTACGGTTTTTTCAACGATTTCACCGCAAAATTCCTCCTGCTTAAGATCGCCACGCAAAAGCAGACATTTTCGGCCTTCTTTCTCGACAAGCTCGCGGGTTAGTTCGGCGTCCTTATCCTCATTCAGGTATACGATTGCCACATCAGCGCCTTCACGAGCAAAATGTACGGCAACGCTTCGGCCAATTCCACTGTCGCCGCCTGTAATCAACGCCACTTTATTCTTTAGTTTATCGCTGCCTTTGTAATCCTCCCGGATAATCTCAGGAGCCGGAGTCATTTTCGCTTCAAGTCCGGGCAAGTCTTGTTGCTGATCGGGAAATGATTTCGGTTTATCCATTTGTTGTCAATTTTAAAATTCTTTATTCGCCGCCTCGTCGTTGATATAAGCCTCAGCAATCACCGATAACTTCAGGTCAAGGTCTTTTTCTTCCTGCAAACTCTGCTCTAACATTCCCACCACATCTTCTTCTTTCAGCGTAAAAGCAAACGATTTCAATGTGCCGTATGATGCAATTTCACAGTGAATGATATGTTGCAAATTCGCAATAATAGCCGCATCACGAACAGCTCCGGGAACGGTCTGACCAATTAAAACATCCGCTTCATTTATCAAACTGTCGATCGCGTCAAACTTTTTTTCGTCAGGCGGGATCCCAATGCTTTCAAAAATTCGCTCCAAACGATTTGTCTGAATCAGCGTGCGGCTTAAGTGTTCAGTCAGCATTTTCACGATGTCTTTCGATGAAATATAAGTGATCAGATTGGTGAAAGCCGGCGCCAAAGCACGTTCGGTCCAGTAAACCTGACGCAAATACTCCTCAAATAACGTCCGAAGCGCAGTTACTTCATCAACAGTTCCGGGATGCTTGATATTTAGTTGCATAGTATGACGGTTAAGCAATTACGTATTATTTGGGCGCCACCAAAGGTCGGGCTCTGCGCTACAATCTTTTCCGCTCCGCTACAAAGGATTTTCACTTCGATCCCTGGCGCGAACTCCGGAAAAATTGATGCTTGTTATTTTATTTTCGGACCAACCTGATCTTCATCAGCCCTCATTCTCGGTACAATTCAAAGTTGCAAATTCTAATCATCGCGCGGCTTATATGATTAAAGAGAAATGTTATAGTATTTAAGTGTTCAGTCAAAAAAAATAAAAAACTTATATTTGCGACATGACAAAACTGATCAATCTCACCGTTTTTAAACAGTTTTTCCGCTCTTCATCCGCCGGAGGAATTCTCTTGATTTTTTGCGTAATATTTTCATTGATAATTGCCAATTCGGCAATAGCTGAAAGTTTTGCAAATTTTTTAAACCGGGAACTCGGTTTTAATACGGCGTATTTACATCTGCGCTATCCACTGATTCTTTGGATTAACGACGGATTGATGGCGGTTTTCTTTCTCCTTGTCGGCTTAGAGATTAAACGTGAGATTATAGAAGGTGAACTTTCGTCCTTAAAACAAGCCTCGCTTCCAGTTCTGGCTGCTTTCGGAGGTGTGGCGGTGCCTGCACTTATTTATGCGCTATTTAACAGTTCACATCCCGAAACCGCTCATGGTTGGGGAATCCCGATGGCAACAGATATCGCATTTGCACTCGGAATCCTATCGCTTCTTGGGTCGCGGGTACCAACCGGACTTAAGATATTCCTTGCCGCACTTGCCATTGTTGATGACCTTATTGCAATTTTAGTGATCGCAATTTTCTATTCCGGCGATCTGCAATTCCAATATCTTGGTTATGCGGCCGCTATTCTTGCCTTGCTGATTGTTTTTAACCGCCTGGGATTCACTAAGATTTGGATGTATGTTTTGCCCGGAATTGCCATGTGGTATTTCATTCACCATTCCGGAGTTCACGCAACTATCGCCGGAGTGCTCACAGCTCTTACCTTGCCAACAACCCCAGGTAGCGATGAGTCGGCTTTAGAGAAATTGGAACACATGCTAACGCGACCGGTAAACTTCATTATCATGCCGATTTTCGCAATTGCAAATACGAACATCACTTTTGAATCGGGTATGGTTGAAGGATTGGTCAGCAATCTTGGCTTCGGAATTATCTTCGGATTGTTCCTCGGAAAACCAATCGGAATCTTTTTGATGTCATATTTGTCAGTGAAATTCAAGATTGCGCAATTACCTGAAAACACCAACTGGACGCATGTTTTAGGTCTTGGTTTGCTTGGCGGAATCGGGTTTACCATGTCGATCTTCATCGCGCTGTTGTCGTTCAATGTTGTCGCGTATCAAACCGAAGCCAAATTTGCGGTATTAGTGGCGTCAATCCTTTCAGGTGTTTGCGGTTTCTTACTGCTTAAAATGTCGAGCAAAAAGAATCAAATTCCGGTAAAAGAAGTTTAGTAATACAAACTTTGCGCTTTATTGACCGCTTTTTCCATGTCGATTCCCTTGCCAAGCGCGCCTTTGAAAAGATCGCCTTCAGCTCGCGCACGTTCAACGGCGTTTTGGATGGTGAAATCGGTCATCTTTAATCCTTTTTTGACTTCGTCCCAGTGAAGTGGCATCGACACCGTAGCTCCTGGTTTTGGCCGCAATGAATATGGCCCGGCGATGGTTGCTCCAGGTCGGTTTTGAAGAAAATCGATATACATTTTTCCGCCTCTGTTCTTTATCTGTCGCTCCAGACTAGTATAGTCCGGAATCTGCGCATGAACGATGGATGCCAATAATCGGCCGAACATCTGCGACTGATCGTAAGTATATTTGGCAGCAAGCGGAATGTAAATGTGTATTCCGGTTGATCCCGAGGTTTTCGGATATCCTTCAACGCCAATTGCATCCAAAACGTTCTTGACCTGCTGAGCGGCTTCGATAACTTGATCGAAAGTGTTTTTGTCGGGATCAAGGTCGATAACACAATAATCGGGATGGTCGGGATGTTGAATTCGGCTGAACCACGGATTCATTTCAATGGCGCCCAAAGAGGCCATCCATAATAATGTTGCTTCATCATCGCCAACGCAAAACTCCTTTTCCTCACCATCGCTAGTCGTGTATGGAAAAGTTTTTATCCAATCGGGTGCTTTTCCCTTTACGTCTTTTTGATAAAAACTTTTGCCGGTTATTCCGCCCGGATAGCGATTTAGTGATTGCGGTCTGTCTTTAAGATAAGGCAAGATAAATTCAGCTATTTGATGGTAATAATTAAACATATCTCGTTTGGTAAAACCTTCTTTCGGCCAATAAATTTTACTTAGATTGGTAAACTTTAAGTCATGACCGTTAACTTTCTTAACCTGAGTTTCCTCATTCGGATTTAACAGCGTTCGTTTGACTGTTTTCTTTGGCGCCTTAACGAGTTTCGGGGTTTTATCATTTTGAACTTCGGCGAGGTTCTCAGTTTCTGTTGCTATTTCGCGACCAACATCTTTGGCGCTCTTATCGGATCGAAGACCTTGAAAAGAAGGATGCCTAAACACGCCATCTGAAGTAACTTCGGTGTAACTCACTTCACAAACAATTTCCGGTTTTAGCCATGTTGCTGTTGCTTTCGGTGGATTCGGTCTGAATCGCGATGGTTTATTGACATCGGGTTCAAAACCAAACGGACTTTCAGCAATGATAAGAGGGTCGAATATCTCAAGCATTTCTTTCTGCTTCTTCTCCGTAAAACCCGTTCCAACTTTACCGACATACTCGAATTTGCCATTTTCAAAAACACCCAATAAAAGCGAACTAAAAGGTTTATTGCTTCCTTCGTTGTTGGTATAACCTCCAATTACAACTTCCTGACGGTTGCTGACTTTAATTTTTAGCCAATCTTTAGACCGGCTGTCCGGATTGTACGTACTGTTAGATCGCTTTGCCATGATGCCTTCAAGTCCCATTTTCTCGGCGGCGGCAAAGAATTCGAGTCCGTTTGCATTAAAAACCTGACTCAAACGGATTCGGTCGTCGTTGGTTGGCAAGATTTCCTTGAGAATTGATTGTCGCTCAATTAATGGGAGTTGCATGATGTTTTTGCCCTCGTACCAGAGAAGATCAAAAGCGTAAAAAACAAGATCGCCGTCGGCTTCGCTTCGCCAGTTTTGTAAAGCACCGAAATTTGCTTTGCCGTCTTTTCCGATGACGAGTATTTCGCCGTCAAGGACCGCATTGATCGTAAATTCAGATAGCGCCTGCGCAAGTGGATAATACTTTTCGGTAAAGGATTTGTTGTTTCGTGAAAGCAATTCAACTTTGCCTTTATTGATATAAGCGAGAGAGCGGTAGCCGTCCCATTTGACTTCATAGCGCCAATCGGGATCGTCAAAAGGTTTCGACACCAGCGTTGCCAGCATCGGTTTTACTTTTTGCGGAATTTTGGCAGTTATTCCTTTTTGCAAAAGTTTTTCCGGATCATGTTCGGCGTTGACGACTTCAGCTTTTATCTTGGTTTTTTTAGTAAGATCATCCTGATTTGTACCGACAGGTTTTTGACCATAAATCGTCTTGGAAGTTTCGGCGACTTGTTCCAGAGTTTTGTTCGATTTAACCGATTTGTCTTTTAAGGTAATATCGTCCTTGGTTGCGTATTTGTCGTCGAGTTTCATCAAGAGCCAACTGTTTTCGCCCCGACCGCTTGCTTTGATAAGCGCGAATTCGCCTTTCAATTTTTTCCCTTTTAGGATAAATTTTAATTTGCCGGAATGAAGCTGGTGAAGCAAATGCTTATCGGCTTCGGCTTTAGTCGGTTTTTTGAGATCGGACGGTTCGTAAGTTCCTTCGTCCCAAACAATAACGGTTCCGCCTCCGTATTGGCCTTTCGGAATGATTCCTTCAAAGTTGCGATAATCGTATGGATGATCCTCGACCATCATTGCCAGTCGTTTGATATCGGTGTCCAGCGACGGGCCTTTTGGAACCGCCCAACTTTTTAGAACACCCTCCATTTCAAGTCGGAAATCGTAGTGTAAATGCGATGCCGCGTGTTTTTGAATGACAAACCGCAATTTATCATCGGTAGTTTCGCCGCCAAAAGGTTCGGGAGTTTTCGATGCGTTTCGTTTCTGATTGTATTTATCGAGTGCCATTTTTCGCAGTTTTTACTTGAAGTTACAAAAAATTAGCACTCGGTGCATACTGTGAATGCGAAGGATAATTTTGCGTGAGGGATAGAAGCGGCATCCTTTTGTTGCCAATTCACGCAATTTTTTACCGACCAACTTCAGGCAACAAAAGATATAGCGAATAGCCCGACGCGGCCGTCGACTAATTTGATTTTTGGTGATTGTTTAGCGGCCGGGACACGCCCTAAACATTATGACAGCGGTTCGGGAGGTGGCGATCCTGCGATTTTGTACTTGTCTTCGGGCAACGGAATAAACTCGGCGTCGTCGTTTGGCGGCAACATAATTCGCCCTTGTTTCCAGTCTTCCTTGGCTTGCTCGATGCGTTCTTTTCGCGATGAGACGAAATTCCACCAAATAAAGCGCTCGCCGAGAGGTTCGCCGCCAAGAATCAGTAGCGTTGAGGCTTCTTTAGCAACGATCAGCGGATTATCCGACTTTTTAAAAACCAACATTTTATTCTTTGGAAATGTCGTTCCGCCAACTTCCACAACGCCATTTGCGACATAAATTGCACGTTCTTCGTGTTCTTGTGGCAAGCCGAAAACAGCGCCGGGCTCGAGATTTACGTGAAGATAAAAAAGATCTGAGTGCGTTTTAACATTGCTTCGCTCGCCGAAAGCCTGACCGGCAATGAGTCGCATCCAGACGCCTTTATCGGTAAAAACCGGAAGTTGCTCGGGTTTGTAATTGGTGAATGAGGGCGCGGTTTCTTCGTCCTTTTCGGGTAGTGCGACCCATGTTTGAATCATTTCGAGGCCATTTTTTAGTGCTGACGGATCTTCGAAACGCTCGGAGTGCGAGATTCCGCTTCCGGCAGTCATCCAATTCACCTCTCCCGGACGGATAATTTGCTTGACGCCCAGGCTGTCGCGGTGGGTAACTTCGCCATTAAATAAGTAGCTGACCGTTGAAAGTCCGATGTGCGGATGCGGCAAAACGTCGATCTCAGCATAGTCGGCTGGCGGTTTTGAAACCGGACCGGCGTGATCCATAAAAATAAACGGACCAACCATTCGTTTAAGGCGAAAAGGAAGGATTCGCATGACGTTCATTCCTGGTGCGATTGACGCGCTTCGAGCATCTATTATCAGATCTGGCATAACAACTATTTAAGCTTTTTAAAGGTACTAATTTTTAGATTTCGGGCTAATTAAATGGATGAAAAAGCCGCGAAGTGTTGAGTGTTTGAGAGCATTACGTAACTTTGAAGAAAGCCTCATCGGATTGTAAACTAATTATGGAAACAAAATCACCAGCTGAACATCATCATCATTCACATAATCCTGTTTTGGGAGAAAATACGGAACTTTATTTTTCGCTTTTATGTGGTTTCTTTCTTGCCGTCGGCTTTGTGCTGAGTTTTTATGAAATTGAATCCTGGATCTGGCAACTTCTTCTAGCGGTGTCCTATTTTTTTGGCGGATTCTACACAGCAAAGGAGGCGATTGCGACTATTTCCAAAGGTGGATTTGAGATTGATTTTTTGATGCTTGTTGCGGCAATTGGTGCGGCCTTGCTGGGTGAATATGCCGAAGGCGCGTTATTGCTGTTCTTATTTAGTCTCGGACATGCGCTTGAGCATTATGCGATGAATAGGGCTCGGAATTCGATCAAAGCGCTTGCTGATCTCGCGCCGCCCACTGCGATATTGCTTCGGGACTCGGCCGAGAAAGAAGTTCTGATCGAAACCTTGAACGTTGGCGACCGAATTTTAGTAAAGCCAAACAGCAAGATTCCGGCGGATGGTGTAGTTGTAAAGGGACAAGGTAGTGTTGATCAGGCGCCGATTACCGGTGAGAGCGTACCGGTGGAGAAAATTGCAATTGCTCAAGATTCAGCCGATTCTGAAGAAAAAATCGCTTCACAGAATCAGGTTTTTGCCGGTACGATTAATGGAAATTCGGTGCTTGAAGTCCGCGTGGTAAAAGCGGCAAGCGATTCTACCATTTCGCGTTTGATCAAAATGGTTCAGGAAGCCGAAAAGCAGAAATCGCCTACGCAGCATTTTACCGATAAATTTGAGAAGATTTTTGTACCGTTGATTTTAGTGATGGTCATTTTGTTATGTTTCGCATTTTTGGTTATCGACGAGCCGTTTAGTTCAAGTTTTTATCGGGCGATGGCTGTGTTGGTTGCTTCGAGTCCGTGTGCGTTAGCAATATCAACTCCCAGCGCGGTTTTAAGCGGAATTGCCAGAGCGGCGAGGGGCGGAGTCTTGATTAAAGGTGGTCGGCCGTTGGAAGATCTTGGCGCGGTTAACGCGGTGGCTTTTGATAAAACCGGAACACTGACCGAAGGCAAACCAAGGTTGACAAATATTAGTACGCTTTCAGGAAGTGAAGCGGATTTCCTGCGATTATTGATCTCGGTTGAAAATAAAAGCGATCATCCACTTGCGTTGGCGATTGTAAAAGGAATCAAAGAAAAATATCCGGAAATCCGGCCTGGACATGTTTCTGAGGTTAAAAGTGTTACCGGGAAAGGAATCAGAAGTGTCGTTGATGGTGATGAAGTTTTGATTGGAAATATGGCGTTGTTTCCCGAGTTAGACAAAGACGTTGAAAAACGCATTAAGCAATTGGAACAAGCAGGAAATACCACGATGTTGTTAAAAAAGGGATCCGAATATATAGGTATTGTTTCGCTAATGGATGTGCCTCGGAATGAAGCTAAAGCTACGTTGTCGCGATTATCGAAACTCGGAATCAAAAACATGGTAATGTTGTCGGGCGATAATCAATCGGTGGCCGATTCGGTTGCGACTGAAATTGGATTGACCGAAGCGCGCGGAAATCTAATGCCTGAAGATAAAGTGAAAGCGTTGGCGGATTTAAAGCAACGTTACGGAAAGGTTGCGATGATTGGTGATGGTGTAAACGATGCGCCGGCAATGGCAAACAGCACGGTTGGAATTGCAATGGGAGCAGCGGGTAGCGATGTGGCGCTTGAAACTGCTGATATCGCATTGATGGGCGACAAACTCAACTTGCTTCCGTTTGCGATCGGTTTGAGCCGGCAAACAAGAAGAATCATCAAACAAAATTTGTGGATTAGTTTAGGAATGGTTGCCATCTTGGTTCCGCTGACCATTTCGGGGCTTGCAACCATTGGTCCGGCTGTCATCGCACACGAAGGCTCGACGCTATTGGTCGTTCTAAATGCGCTTCGTTTGTTGGTTTATGAAGAAAAGTAAGCTATGAATTAATTGGGCATCACTTTGTAGGTCGGATCTTCGGCATAATTCACCTCGATAAAACCTTTTGCATTTTGAAGGAGTTTTATTGAATCCTGACTCAAGTGTCGCAACACAACTTTTTTATTTTTCTCGGTGTATTTGTCGGTTAGTTTTTTCAGGGTTTCGATCGCTGACATATCGACGACCCGCGATTCTTTAAAATCGATGATAATGGTTAACGGATCGTTTTCAACATCAAATTTTTCGGTAAATGTAGTGGTAGAACCGAAAAACAACGGCCCGTAGATTTCATACACTTTATTGCCTTCGTGATCAATGGATTTCCGCGCGCGAATTCGTTTAGCGTTATCCCAGGCAAAAACAAGTGCCGAAACAATGACGCCAACAAGAACGGCCAAAGCCAAATTGTGTAGGACAACGGTGATTGCGGCGACTAAAATTCCGACGAATATATCTGATTTTGGCATTTTTGTGATAATTCGGAAGAACGCCCACTGAAAAGTATCAATGGCAACCATCATCATAACTCCGACAAGCGCCGCCATCGGAATCTGCTCAATTATTGGTCCGCCGAACAATATCACAAGTAAGATTGTAACCGCGCCAATAATAGCCGCAAGTTTCGTCCGGGCTCCTGCATTAATGTTCACGAGTGATTGGGCAACCATTGCACAACCGCCCATTCCGCCAAAGAAACCGTTCACCACATTTGCTGTTCCCTGAGCCATGACTTCCTGATTCGAGTTTCCTTTGGTGTTTGTAATCTCGTCGACCATGTTGAGTGTAAGCAGTGATTCAACCAGACCAACACCCGCCATAATGAGCGCATACGGAAAAATGATTTCTAAGGTTTCCAATGTTGCCGGAACTTGCGGGATCTGAAACGATGGCAATGAACCGCTGACCGACGCGATATCGATTACTTGCTTTGTATCAATATTTAAAGCCAGAACCACAATAAACAGCACAATGATGGCAACAAGTGAAGCGGGAACAGCTTTGATAAATCTCGAACTCGTCTTGACGATAAGTATTGTTAACGCCGTTAAACCAAGCATAATGTAGAACGGTGAACCCGACATCCAGGTGTAACTGCCGTTCTCGAAAATCTTAAATTGTTCAACTTGCGACATGAAAATGATGATGGCAAGGCCGTTTAAAAAACCATACATCACAGGCTGGGGAATCAACCGAACGAATTTTCCGAGTTTTAGAACACCGACCAAAAACTGAATCAATCCTGCCAAGACTACGGCTGCAAATAAATATTGGACTCCGTGTGTGGCGGCGAGTGCAATCAAAACGACAACGGTTGCTCCGGCGCCACCTGAGACCATTCCGGGTCGGCCGCCGAAAATACTAGTTACGATACCCATTAAAAACGCAGCATACAATCCGGTAATTGGCGATAATCCGGCTAAAATTGCAAATGACAAAGATTCAGGAATCATAGTCATGGCAACGGTTAAGCCTGCCAAAATCTCGTTTTTGTAGTTGATATTTTGTAGTGAAGGCTTGCCTAAAATATTTACAAACATTTATTTTGGTTTATGTCGGTAGTTCGTTATTCGTGCTGCTGCAAGAAATAGTATGATTAACAGCAATTAGATTTGGGATCGCAACACGAAGTAGAATCGGCGGTCAGGTTCTTTAATTCGAGTGTCGACTTTTCTACCGGTATTCCGCAGGCATCCTGAGCCAGACACGCTGTTTGTTTATTTTTTAAAATAAAGGTCTTGCCATTAAAATCAAGGTCGTACTTTCCGATGGTTGTCGTTTGATACTCAACTTCAATATCCGCATTTTCAATCTGCAATTTCTCTTCGGATAATCGAATGATGTTTAACAGTTTTCCAGGCTTCAATCGGTGCTCGAAATCATCGGCATTCCAAAGTTGAAAGTTCACAACTTTTTCAATGCGAATAACTCCGCCACAATCAATAAAATTTTTGGTGATTTGACCCACTTCTGTGACGTGAAAATGTTCCGGAACACGGGTTCCATCTTCTAATTGGAATTCAACATTTTCCAATTGTGGTAACAATGATTTTATTTCAGATAATTTCATGATTTTGAAATATTAAATTAAAAATTTTTAATAACGATTGTAGTTGATGCGATTTTTACCAAAAAATTACTTTCCGATACAAAAATTCGCAAAAATATTTCCCAAAAGTTCGTCATTGGTCACCTGTCCGGTAATTTCGCCGAAGTGATATAACGCTTGTCTAATATCAATCGCCAGCAAATCTGATGAAAGATTCGACTGTAACCCATGATTAACTTTCTGGATTTCTTCAAAGGCTTTTATCAGCGAGTCGTAATGTCTTGTATTAGTTACGATTGTTTCGTTGTTGCGAAGTGCTCCCGTATTTACAAAATTGAGCAGCAATGATTTCAGTTGACTGACGCCGATATTTTCTTTTGCCGACATCATCAAAAACGAAGTCTTTGTATTTCCGGTCGCGATCAGGTTAGCTAGAAATGCTTCGGCTGCTTTTAAATCGGATTCCGAAAGTTGATCCGACTTGTTAGCAACGATGACGACCGATTTCGACGGATATTTCACAACCAGTTCATCATAATCTTTTTTGATGATTTGCCGTTGGGTTTCAGCGATGAGTCGCACGCTTTCAATCAGATAAACAACCATTTGTGCTTGTTCGATTTTCTCAAAAGTTTTCCGTATTCCAATGCTCTCAACAACATCTTGTGTTTCGCGAATTCCCGCCGTGTCGATAAATCTAAAACCAATGCCTTCAATGACGAGTTCGTCCTCGATGGTATCACGCGTGGTGCCGGCAATGTCTGATACAATGGCGCGTTCTTCATTCAAAAGTGCGTTCAGCAACGTCGATTTTCCAACATTTGGTTCACCGACAATGGCAACCGGAATTCCGTTCTTAAGCACATTTCCAACGGCAAATGAATCGATCAGTCGCTTTAAGACAAATTCAATCCGATTCAACAATTCGAAAAACTGCGAACGATCGGCAAATTCAACATCTTCCTCGGCAAAATCGAGTTCGAGTTCGATCAAAGATGCGAAGTTTAAAAGTTCTTCGCGGAGTTTGGCAATTTCGCTTGAGAATCCGCCACGCATTTGTTGCATCGCAATTTGATGTGACGCTTCATTGTCGGATGAGATCAGATCGGCTACAGCTTCAGCTTGCGAAAGATCCAATTTCCCGTTCAAAAAAGCTCGAAGCGTGAACTCGCCCGCATTTGCCATTCGACAGCCACTTCGAAGTAACAACTGAATGATCTGCTGCTGTATATATGTTGATCCATGACAAGAAATTTCAACCGTATTTTCGCCGGAATACGAGTTGGGCCCGATGAATATCGAAAGTAGAACTTCGTCCAAAACCTTTTCACCATCAACGATTTGGCCAAGATGTAAGGTATGCGATTTTTGTTTGGTAATATCTTTTTTGCGCGAAGGTTTAAAAACCGTAGAGGCGATCGAGATCGCATCATTGCCGGAAATTCGGATGATTGCAATCGCTCCCGCGCCTGACGGAGTTGCCAACGCCACAATGTTATCCTGAGAAATCATTAGATCAATTTGTTGCAAAAGTAGTCAAAAACCGCCTATTACTTTTCAATTGAAGACGGTCACTTCGAGTTAGTTTGCGTAACTTTAAAACAAAAAAGCATATGGCCATTAAATCAGTCAATCCGTTCAATAATAAAATTTTAAAAACTTTTGATGAAATTACAGATCAGGAACTTGAGCGTAAAGTCGAAATCGCGCACAAATCCTATTTAAATTGGAAAAATACAGCTATCGACGAGCGTAGTAAACTCCTGTTGAAGGTTTCTTCGATTATGCGAGATCGCAAAGCAGAACTTGCAAAGTTGATCACCCTTGAAATGGGAAAGTTGATTAAGCAAAGTGAAAGCGAAATTGAAATGTGTGCTTCTGTCTATGAATATTACGCAAACAACGCCGCTGAATTCCTAAAGGACCGCCCCTTAAAAACCGATGATGGAGAGGCATTTCTTCGGCTGACGCCAATGGGAGTCATACTTGCAGTAGAACCTTGGAACTACCCGTTTAATCAGGTCGCGCGATTAACAGCGCCCAATTTGATGGCTGGAAATACCGTCATGCTGAAACATTCGTCAAATGTGCCACAGTGCGCCGAAATGATCGAACGAATTTTCAGGGAAGCAGGTGCCGCGGAGGGTGTTTTTACCAATCTTTTCCTTTCCGGCAAACGTGTTGGCAAACTAGCTGCGGACAATCGGATTGTTGGACTTTCACTCACCGGTAGCGAAGGGGCGGGCTCGAGTCTTGCAGAAGCCGCCGGTAAAAATCTTAAAAAATCGGTTTTGGAATTAGGCGGTAGCGATCCATTTATCGTGCTTGAAGATGGGGATATCGATAGTGCTGTTGAAAAAGCGGTTGTGGGCAGGTTTGGAAATATGGGTCAGGCGTGTACATCGGCAAAGAGAATTATCGTTGCTGATGCCATTGCAGATGAATTTCTTCAAAAATTCACGGCGAAATTAACCGATCTGAAAGTTGGCGATCCGTTAGATCCTGAAACTGAAGTCGGCCCCTTGAGTACCGAAGATGCCGCAGCGAAAATTGAAAAACAAGTGAGCGAAACTGTCGCCGCCGGCGCGCGGGTGGTTTTGGGTGGAAAACGAATCGATAGGGAAGGAGCGTTCTTTGAGTTCACAATTTTAACCGACATTAAGCCGGGAATGGTTGCTTATCACGAAGAAATCTTTGGACCGGTTGCGTCGTTTTATCGTGTAAAGGACGATGCTGAAGCAATCTCGTTGGCAAACGATACGACATTCGGACTTGGAGGCGTTGTTTTCAGTCGGGATATTAAACGGGCCATCAATGTTGCAGACCAAATAGACACCGGAATGGTATTTATAAATCAATCGCTTGCATCAAGACCGGATCTTCCGTTTGGTGGAACAAAAAGGTCAGGTTACGGCCGTGAATTGTCGCCGTTAGGAATCGAGGAATTCGTCAATAAGAAACTGATTTTTATCAGCTGTGATCAAACAAAAAAGCCGCAACCACAAGAGTAGTTACGGCTTTTAGCTTTTGCTGTTTGCGTCAGAATTAGTTGTTCAGCATTACAGGCATTACAAGCATTGTTACTGTTTCGCCATCTTCAAGCCCGTCGACAGGTGTTAAAATCCCTGCACGGTTTGGCATCGACATTTCGAGCATGATTGTATCAGATTGTAAGTTTGTCAACATCTCGGTAAGAAAACGTGAGTTGAAGCCAATTTGCATATCATCGCCTTGATAATCACAAGTTAACCGCTCTTCGGCTTTGTTTGAATAATCGATGTCCTCAGCAGAAATATTAAGTTCAGCACCCGCAATCTTTAAACGGATTTGGTGCGTTGTTTTATTTGAAAAGATCGCAACACGACGAACAGAGTTCAGAAATTGCGTACGATCGATCATCAATTTGTTTGGATTTTCTTTCGGGATAACAGCCTCGTAGTTTGGATATTTTCCATCGATCAATCGGCAGGTAAGCACGTAATTGTCGAATGAAAACGTCGCATTCGAGTCGTTATATTCAATCTTGATCTCAGAATCAGATGAACCCAAAATACTCTTTAAAATATTCAATGGTTTTTTAGGCATGATGAAATCCGCAACCTGAGACGCTTTTACATCGGTACGCGCATATTTCACAAGTTTGTGAGCATCAGTAGCAACGAAAGTCAAACCTTCAGGAGAAAACTGGAAGAAAACCCCACTCATCACCGGACGCAAATCATCATTTCCGGCAGCAAAAATCGTTTTAGCCACAGCGGTAGCCAAAACATCTGCAGGAACAAGCGTAGTCGATGGGTCATCCAGATTAACCGAATTTGGAAATTCCTCACCCGGAGCATAAGCCAATGCATATTTACCGGAATTCGAACTGATTTCAATCGTACTGTTTTCCTCGACAGTAAAAGTTAACGGCTGCTCAGGGAAAGTCTTTAATATCTCGAGCAACAATTTTGCCGGAACTGCAACGCTGCCGCGGCTGGTAGAATCGATCTCGAGTGTTGCCGACATAGTGGTTTCAAGATCTGAAGCCGAAACTGTAAGCGTATTGTTATCTAAATCAAAAAGGAAATTATCTAAAATGGGAAGCGTGTTGCTGCTGTTGATAACGCTACCTAACACTTGTAGTTGCTTCAACAAATACGAACTTGATACGATAAACTTCATTTGCTTGTTTTTATCTTATTGCCTTTTTGGCAGAATGGTTTAAAATGCGATACAAATATATCCCAATCAGGGTTACTTTTTATAGAATTTTATTAACATTTCGATTGTATTTTTTCCTGCGAAGGAATGTAAACACTACTCCAAAAACAAGTAGCGCAACGATTGGCAGTCCGACAGTTGTAATCTGCGCGCCGGTATAATTGGCATACACTTTTTCCTTATCGAGAAGTGGCAGATTAACTTCTTTGCTTCGGATGTTGATAAGTCCGTTTTCATCAAGAAGGTAATTCACGCAATTCATCATGAATTCCTTGTTAGCATACAAGTTGTTGGTCCATTTATCGAAACCAAGCTCGAGCGGCTGATAGTTTTTGTCATATTGATTCCGGATCACATCACCATCAGAAATAACGATCATTTTGGTGTTTTTTCCGCGCTTAACAAATGTTTTCTCCTCAAAAGGAAGCACGCGATTTTCGTAAACCGATTTAAATTCGCCTTCAAGTAGAAGCGCCACCGGAATGTTTCCGCTACCTTTAAATTCCGCCGGTTCCGGTCGCTCCTGAACCATCTCAAGACTTATTTCGACTGGTGTTCCGATTGCTTTTGAATACTGCGACGATTCAAGCAAAACGGTTTTTTGAATGTCGTTCTTGAGCGGTTCAATGGCGCTGGCGAATTCGAATTTTATTCCGTCTAAATTGGAAACAATCGGATGTTTGGCCGCCGGATAAATCATAGGCGAATAAAACCACGGATATTGTGTGTATTGCGTGGCGCTACCTTGTTCGCCTGTTGCCAGCGAAATAGGTGTGGCCATAATGTCTTTTATCAAAACCGGATTGATTCTAAATCCATACTTGAAAAACATGTCGTTTAGGTTTAAATCCTTTGGAAATGCAACCGAAGATCCGGTATCGTTGTACAAACTGTCCATTTCCATGGCAACTTGATCAACAAGCCACAAGGTTTTTCCGCCGTTCATAATATATTGATCCAAAACCAATTTCTCCTGATCGGTAAACGATTCAGTCGGTTTTGCAATGATCGCTAAATCATACCGTTTCAGGTAATTCAAAGTTTCATTTGGCTGCTTGGCGACAGAATCCAATGTGAATGTCCCGATATAATAATTCTCGCGGATTTCCTTCACAAAATCAGCTATTAAAAGATCGTGAAGTTCGCCGTTTCCTTTAATGACCGCTACTTTCTTTTCTTTTGGCGTAGTAACGGTATTGAATGCATTTGCAAACGCATATTCAAGATGTTGGACTGAACTGATCACCTTTTCTTCTGTCGAAGCGCCCATCATGTTTTTTAACAACGGAACTTTCACACTTCGGTCGCCATAAGTTGCAACCGCCCACGGAAAAACCACTTCTTGAGTTTGCTTTCCCTTGTCGTCTAAAGTAACATTAATCGGCGTTAAACCACGATCAACAAAACTCTGCATGATCTCCGCACTTTCATCCGGGTTTTCAAGCGGATCGACAAACTGAAAAATGATATTGTTATTATACGCTCTAAATTCCTCTAAAAGCTGATTGGTTTCAGTTTGTAAACGTTTGAATTCGCCCGGAAGATTTCCCCGTAAAAACACGTCAACATATAAAGGTTCACTTGCGTTTTCCACAATTTGAAGCGAAGTTTCAGATAACGTGTATCGCTTGTCCTGGGTAAGGTCTACGCGTTTAAAGAACTTGCTGCTGATAAAATTCAGGACGATCAAAATTGCGATCGTGATAAGAAGCTGTTTGATATACGTGCTTTTCATTATGATCGCAATGATTTTAATTTATAAACCGTGAATGATAAAAATAAAACGCAGATGCTGATAAAGTAAATGATATCTCTGCTGTCCAATACGCCGCGACTCATGCTTCTAAAATGGCGCTCCATTCCGAGGCTTTCAAGGAAATTCTGGCCACCTAAAAACGTTGAAATTCCGCCAAAGGCGAAGTAAAAGAAGAAACATAAAAACACCGACAGGATAAAAGCGACAATTTGATTTTCAGATAGGGCAGAAGTGAAAATTCCGATTGCCGTATACGATCCGATCAGAAACAACAATCCGAAATACGATCCGATCGTGCTTCCCATATCAATGTTTCCTTCGGGCATTCCGTAACTTGAAATCACATAAACGTAGATAAATGTTGGTATGATCGCAATGACAATCAGCAACATCGCACCAAAGAATTTCCCTTGAACGATTTGCCAGACAGTCAAAGGTTTGGTCAATAACAGTTCAAGTGTTCCCTGCTTCCGTTCATCCGAAAAACTTCGCATGGTCACAGCCGGAATCAGGAAAATTAATATCCAGGGCGATATGGTGAAAAACGGACTCAAATCAGCAAAGCCGCTGTTCAAAATGTTGAATTCGCCTTCAAAAACCCATAAGAACATGCCGTTGAGCAATAGAAATATCGCGATGACCAGATAACCGGTAGGCGATCCGAAAAACGATTTTATTTCCCTAAGTAAAATTGACTTCATTAAAATTTA
This sequence comes from Flavobacterium sp., assembly GCA_015234525.1. Classification (GTDB taxonomy): domain Bacteria; phylum Bacteroidota; class Bacteroidia; order Flavobacteriales; family Flavobacteriaceae; genus Flavobacterium. The sequence continues at coordinate 285,078 of JADGMX010000006.1, forward strand.
TTTTGTCTGTTGAATTACTCGAGTGAAACCAATTTGTCGACACTCCACGCTTCAGGTTTGGCATTGAACAATTTTTTGGTAAACGCCCAAACGTCGTAAAAGAGTTCAGATTTGCGATAATTTTCCAAATCATCTTCAGAATCCCAATAACTGTAAGTGAAGAAAATTTCCGGATTGTTTCGATCCCGATACAACTCAAGAAAACGGTTTCCGGGCGAGTTTCGTATTTTCTCTTTCATCAGTTCAAAATTTTCCAGGAACGCCGGAACATCTTGCGGATTAAAACTCATTTTGACGATTCTGACAAGCATATTATTCGTTATAAAATTGAATTGAAACAACATCGCGGTAGCCCAAACCAAGAAGCGTTGCCGCAGTTCCGTGATTCGGATTACTTCTAAAAAGCGCAATCTCGAGATAGCCGGCTTCATTGAAAAGCGCCAACTTCGATCCTTCATAGTCTTTCAGCTTAAAATCAGCCGAAGTAGCCACATCAGAATAATTGTTTCGGATTTTTTTAATATTTCCACGATCACCTCTAAACGATTTTTCATTTAAGATGATCTCGTAATTTCGGCCTTTGGCCATATCAGTAAACATTTGTTTGGTGATGTTTACTACGGCATTACCAAAATGATCGATGTAAATCACATATCCTTTAATGCTGCTCATATCAGATGCAACAATCGGCTGAAGTTCGGTCGGTCGTTTAATCTGGTCGATCTCTTTCCCGATGACATTCAACAATCCGCCTTGTGCGAGATGCGTCGCCACCGTAATGAAAACGTCCAAATCACTCGAACCCGCCGGAAGCCGATCGTGAATATTGATCATCACCATTTTCTCCGGAACAATTTTTTGAGTCAAAAGTCCGAGGATCCCATTATCGGCACTAATAAAATAATGATCATTCCACTTAATGGCGATATGTTGGTTTTCGCGGTTGCGTTCGGTATCAACACCAATCAAATGAACGGTTCCCTTTGGAAAACTCGAATATGCCGCACTGATGATATAATTCGCCTCGGCCGCATTGAAAGGATCCACATTATGCGAGATATCAACAATGCTCGCCGATGGATAAGCCGAGAGAATTTTCCCTTTTATTGAGCCAACAAAGTGGTCTTTCAATCCGTAGTCGGTCGTTAGGGTGATTATTGGCATATTTTTTATCTGACTGACAGAAAGTTTTTGTAATTTTTGAGTAAATTTGAATGCAAATCTAGGAATTTTAAAGGTAAACTTAATTAAAAACTATCCTGTTGAACGAAAGAACTATTGAGCTTATCGATATTGCTCCAAAAGAATTTTGGGGCGCACACGATACCCACCTCGACATTATAAAGAAATATTACCCAAAGCTGAAAATCGTCGCTCGCGGCACAACACTCAAAGCTTACGGCGATCCTGAAGTACTCGACGAATTCGAAAACCGATTCAACAGGCTCATGCTGCATTTTACACGCTACAATCGCATTGACGACAATGTTATCGAGCGCGTACTTGAAAGCAACACTCAGGATGAACAGCGAATGCCGGATCACGACAAGATACTCGTTCACGGTATCGGTGGGAAAATTATTAAAGCAATGACCCCAAATCAGCATTTGCTGGTTGAGAAAGTCTACAAAAACGACATGGTATTTGCCGTTGGTCCAGCGGGAACCGGTAAAACCTATACCGGAGTGGCCATGGCAGTAAAAGCGCTCAAGGAAAAACAGGTCAAGCGAATTATCCTGACCCGTCCGGCTGTTGAAGCAGGGGAGAACCTCGGTTTCCTACCCGGAGATATGAAGGAAAAACTCGATCCCTACATGCAGCCGCTTTACGACGCCCTTCGTGATATGCTTCCCCCGCAAACCCTCGAAGACTACATATTGAAAGGAATTATTCAAATTGCACCACTTGCATTTATGCGTGGCCGAACCCTTGATAACGCCTTTGTGATTCTGGATGAGGCGCAAAACACCACGCATTCGCAAATGAAAATGTTCCTGACGCGAATGGGTAAAAACGCCAAATTCATGATTACCGGCGATCCCGGGCAAGTCGATTTGCCACGTCGGACCATCAGCGGACTCAAAGAAGCGCTTCTCGTGCTTAAAGATATTGAAGGAATTGGAATTATATATTTGGACGACAAGGATATTGTACGCCACCGACTAGTCAAAAAAGTCATCGACGCCTACAAACAGATCGAGAATACAGATTAGGAGCTATTTCCCGCTGTCCACCTGTATCTTTTTTCGCGGCGAACCCCGCCACAAAAAAAGGATGCCGGCTACCATCGGGGCTATTGTCAACATAAAACCGAATTTATTGGTTCATTAAGAAAAAGCCATTTACTAAATTTGCACTCCAAACAACAACAACTAATGAACACAATTACCAAAACAAACTTTAATTTTCAGAACCAACGATCTGTTTATCACGGTAAAGTCCGCGATGTTTACAATATCAACGACGAGTTACTAGTCATGGTCGCATCCGATCGGTTATCAGCCTTCGATGTCGTACTTCCCAAAGGAATTCCGTACAAAGGTCAGATACTAAACCAAATAGCAACCCGTTTCATGGAACTTACTCAGGATATTGTTCCAAATTGGCTGATCGCAACGCCGGATCCGAACGTGGCCGTAGGCGAATTATGCGAACCGTTTAAAGTTGAAATGGTAATCAGAGGTTATCTCGCCGGACATGCGGCCAGAGAATACGCCTCGGGAAAAAGAGTTTTATGCGGTGTAAATCTGCCTGACGGTCTAAAAGAAAATGATAAACTTCCCCAACCGATCATCACACCGACGACAAAAGCTGACAACGGTGAACATGACGCCGACATCTCTCGCGAAGAAATTCTGGAGAAAGGATTGGTTTCAGAAGAGGAGTATCTGGTCCTTGAAAATTATACGTATGCCCTTTATCAGCGTGGCTGTAATATTGCCGCTTCGCGCGATTTGATTCTTGTAGATACAAAATACGAATTCGGAAAAACCAAAGACGGAAAAATCGTTTTGATCGACGAGATTCACACCCCCGACTCATCGCGTTATTTCTACGCCGATGGTTATCAGGAACGTCAGCAAAGAGGTGAGGAGCAAAAGCAACTCTCAAAGGAATTTGTTCGCCGCTGGCTGATTGAAAACGGTTTTCAGGGCAAAGAAGGTCAGCAAATTCCCGAAATGTCGGAAGGTTATATTCAATCGGTTTCTGAAAGGTATATCGAACTTTACGAAAATATATTAGGAGAACCATTTGTCAAAGGCGACATTGCCAATATCGATCAACGAATTGAGCAAAATGTCAGCAAATTCCTCGCAAAATAGATCATATCGCCTTCGGGCGATTTTTTTTTTAATTTTTTTGTGATTTAGCTGTAACTTAATTAGTTGGGAGGCGTCTACCTTCCTGAGTTACAATCATCAATCACAATTAAATCAATCAAAAAATGAAAAAATCAATCATCACCCTGGGCCTTTTATTGGCATGTTTCGCAAATCAATCAAATGCGGCAACTACTACTACCGATTTTCGTTCTTCAGTAAATCAACTCATCATTGCCGGAAACAGTCCGCTTTGCCGCGCAATCAGTAAAGGCGACATCGAGACCGTTAAAAAATTCGTAGAATACGGCGCCGACGTCAATGAAAGTTATAATGGGATGACTCCACTTATGGTTGCCGCCCGTCATAACAACGTTGAATTGCTGGAATACCTTCTCTCGAAAGGAGCTGTGATTCACAAGAAGAATGATCAGGGCCTGACTGCATTAAAATATGCAGAAGCATCCAATGCACGGGAAGCCGTGGCATTCCTAAAGGAGAGACAAAAGAAGTGATTTCCGACACTTGCCTGAAATCCGCAGCACTAAAACCGTTAATATTAAGTTAATATTTAGTACTATGTTTTACAATGTACCGTGCTTCACATAAATTTGTCTCATCAATCATCAAAAATCAATCGTCATGAGAACAATCATCCTTCCTTTAGTAGTTGCGCTACTTTTTGGTACAAGCGCAATCGGAGCAACAATCGGCAACGAACCTCAATCGGCTAATTCTAAGAAATTAAAGTATTACGAAGCAACCGAATCATCAATTTTTAATCCGCAGAGCGCTTTCATTTTAATAGAAAATTCCATTCAATCACGTGTTTTGCAAGATGCAAAGATTACCGATAGCGAAGAATATCTAGCCGCAATGCTCGGTAATTCGCATATCGCCGAAGTCAAACAAAACACTTTGATTATCGAATGTGCAGAAACGATGCAATTGGTTCCGCTTAATTCTAAAATGCTTAGCGAAAGCTTTTCTGTCAAAAAAAATCGCTGGATTGCCAGCAAATAAAAATGCATTTAAACAAAAAGGCATCCGAGAGGATGCCTTTTTTTATTTAATTAAAGTACGAATACGTGTCTTCATTTTTCATGTTTAACACCGTTTCGTAGATCAGTCGGATAACATTTTCAACATCATCACGGTGAACCATCTCAACGGTAGTATGCATGTATCGCAGCGGCAACGAAATTAGTGCCGACGCCACTCCGCCGTTACTATAAGCAAACGCATCGGTATCAGTGCCGGTAATTCGCGACGAAGCTAAGCGCTGAAACGGAATATTGTTCGATAACGCCGTCGAAATGATATGTTCCCGCAGATTATTTTGAACCGCCGGTGCATACGTAATAACCGGCCCTTTTCCAATTTGCGTTTCACCTTCAATCTTCTTATTGATCATCGGTGTAGTAGTGTCGTGGCAAACATCAGTCACAATGGCAACATTTGGCTTGATGCGGTTGGTGATCATTTCAGCACCGCGCAATCCCACTTCTTCCTGAACTGAGTTGGTAATGTAAAGTCCGAACGGTAATTTTTTACCATTTTCATGTAAAAGTCTCGCAACCTCGGCGATCATAAATCCGCCCATTCGGTTATCGATAGCGCGACAAACAAATTTATTGTCATTTAAGACAAAGAATTCGTCAGGGTAAGTAATCACACATCCCACGTGAACGCCAAGTTTCTCAACCTCGTCTTTGCTTTCACAGCCAATATCTATAAATAGATTGTCAATTTTCGGATTTTCTTCCTTATCCCGATTTCGGGTGTGAATCGCTGGCCATCCAAAAACGCCTTTTACAATTCCGTTTTTCGTGTGAATGTTCACGCGTTTCGACGGTGCGATCTGATGATCCGATCCGCCATTTCTGATTACGTAAATAAGTCCTTGATCCGTGATATAGTTTACATACCAGGAAATCTCATCAGCATGACCCTCGATCACGACCTTGTATGGAGCGTCCGGGTTGATGACACCCACACAAGTGCCGTAAATATCGGTTATAAACTCATCAACATACGGCTTTAGATAATCCATCCAAAGTTTTTGTCCATTTGATTCGTAGCCCGTAGGCGAAGCATTATTTAAATATTTCTCAAGAAATTCCAGCGAAGCGTCGTTAAAGACCGATTTTGTGCTCATATATATTTTTTTGCTAAATTATAAAAAATGGCACCACAGTTGTGTACTTTTGAAGTTTAAAATCGCATCAATGAAGCTGATTCGGATTATCTTATTAGTTTTTACCTTCACATTCTCCGGCGCATTTGCCCAGGAAATCAAGACCGACAAAGATATCGAAGAGAATGACTCACTAATGGAGTCGGTTGAACTTCCCGAACTTATTATTTCCCGATCCAAAGCCGACGCCGAGGCGCTCAACCAATACCTTCTTCTTCGAAATCGCGTCTATAAAACCTATCCTTACGCCAAAACCGCATCTGAGCGACTTACACTTCTGAATAAGAACATGGCAAAACTCAAGACCAAAAAGGAGAAAAAACAGTATTTCAAGATGGTCGAAAATTATATCGAAGACGAATTTACAGGCAAACTCAAAAAGCTCTCACGAAAGCAAGGTCAGATTCTGGTGAAATTGATTTGTAGGCAAACCGGCGAAACCACTTATGATCTGGTCAAGGATTACAAAAGCGGATGGAAAGCTTTCTGGGCGAGCAATACCGCAAAAGTTTTCGACATCAACCTCAAGGCGCCATATAAGCCGTACGAAGTCAACGAGGACTACCTGATCGAAACGATTTTGATTCGCGCTTTTGAGTCAGGCCGACTTTCTCCACAGCCCGCGGCGGTTCCCATAAACTACGACAACCTGGATCAGCACTGGCAATCTAAAGTTGCTGATAAAAAGTAGGGCGTGCAGGCGCTGGAAATGATGTCATATATATAGGTATATAAAAGCGCCGTCGGGCTGTGTGCTTCAAGTACGCGCCAGTCCGCTAGCGCTACCCGGCTGCGGGCTTTCCGCGTCCATCCCTCACGCGGGCGGGTTTTCACCATGGTGTTTGCCGTTTTACATACCTTATATATGTAGTGTTTTAGATTCGGAGTGTTTTTGAAGATACATTTCCGACCAGGTAAGCTTTTAAAAACGCGTTTTAATTTTGAAAGAACAGCTTCAGGGCCTTGTGAGAGCCGTTGCGATACGATGAATCCCTGATAAATCCGCACCAAACACCATTTGATGCCGATTGCTTTTCTGTGCGAATCTAGGCGAGTAGGTGGCATTAGACGGTGTAATTTTGCCGGGACAGCAAAGGGGCTAAAAATTTGTTTGAAATGTTGGTGCTCGCTTTCAGTTGTTTACATAATTCCCACAAAATTTCTTCAAAAAAGTATTGGAATTGTGGAAAACGTGTGTACTTTTGCACCCGCATTCAGCAACAAGTTCTACCGCATATTGACTAGGCA
>JADGMX010000007.1:0-18265 GCA_015234525.1 Flavobacterium sp.
TTTGATAAAACGAAAAAAGATAGGAGCGAAAGACGGGAATAGCTCCTAAACCAAACATTTTTTAATAGAACATCCCGGCTTATGGCTGGGATGTTTGCGTTTAGGAATCAGCTTCGAGTGATTTTACTTTTTCGTAGATCAGATCGCTTTCGTAACCTTTTCGCAGTAGGAAGTCGCAGAACTTTTTTCGTTTCTTAAGCGGATTCGGCTCGCGGATCGATTGCCAATGACGCTCTGACAACGCATCAAACCCCTGGTGATAATCCTGTTGGTCGATTTCCTTTAACGCGCGATTGATGTTTGTCTGCGAAATGTGCCGCGATTTGAGCTCGTTTACGATCCGAACTTTTCCCCAGTGTTTAATCCGGTTTTTCCCTCGTGCAAAACTGCAGGCAAACCGCTCTTCATTGAGATAATTGTGATTAATGAGATGAACAATGATTTCATCGGCATCGTTCTGGAAGACGTTGAGCTCGCGAAGTTTTTTTTGCACGTCGAGATGACAACGCTCCTGATAGGCGCAATAATTTTCGAGTTTAAGTTTGGCCTCGTGCGGAGTTATTGAGTTGAAATTCAAACGATATCGATGTAGTAGGCGTTCGTGTTAATAATTTAGTAACGCAAAGTTATTGAATTTAAGGAAATTACGACTAATTTTGGTGTCCCACATCTACAACATAATCTTAATCAACTGCTTGCGTTTTATACTTAAGCAAATGAAACTTAGAATACTTTTTATTGTTGTATGTTTTACATTATTCGCTGATAAGTCTTCTGCGCAAATTCTTGCGTTTGATTTTACGGGTGAAGAGAATGTTAATTCATCGTCTGCGGAGATTAAGGATATAAATTTAGACTCTTCTGGTACGATTACGCGAGGGCCGAATGCACCTGCAAGTGCGGGGCTGAATTCTTTCAGATCCGATGGTTTTAAAAATAACGGTATTAGCGCTACAAATACTGATTTTTTTCAAGTGACGTTGTCCTCTGCTTCGGGTTATATTCTATCTCTTTCCACCATTGATGTGAAGGCAAGAGGAACGGCGTCATTTGCTAATAGTCCTGGTGTCACCCAGCAATTTGCGTATAGCTTAGATGGAACGAATTTTACGTTGATAAATTCACCCCAAACAATTTCTGGTGCGATACAAACCCTCGCTCAAATCAATCTTAGTGGCATAGCAGCACTTCAAAATTTACCGGAATCTGCCACGGTAACGTTGCGTTATTATGCGAGTGGTCAGACACCGACCGGAGGTTGGGGCTTCTATTCGGAGTGGGCGGGTGATTATGGTTTAGCTATTGGAGGTTCAGTTACCCCTGCCGGAAAAATCACAACCACCAGCGGCGATTGGAACAATCCTAACATCTGGTCACCGGTTGGCGTGCCCGCGCCGGGTGATATTGCAACCATTTCGACAAACCATGTTGTTTACACGACTACCTCAATCACCCGAAGCGCTGCAACAAATGTTATCGGAACTTTTGAGCTTCGCAATGGCGGAAATGTTAGCGGAACCTCGTTTACCTATAACAACGCGACCGGAACGCTGAACTTTAATTCGGATGGGAATTATAGTGTAAGCGCCGGAGTTCCGTGGTGGCCAAATGGAGCCGCCGTCAGACCTGTAAATGTTAACGTGCTTCGCGGCGGATTAACGATAAACAGTACGCGTGAAGTACCTGGAAATTTTACAACCGGGGATAATCTGACATTTGGTGTCAGGATTTCCGGCTCATTTGAGTTAACCGTATTGGGCAATCTGCAAATAAACAAAGGTGGTTACTTCAACACCGGAAATTCGCCAAGGTACGGCCAGGCTTCAACACTTATTTATAATGTAGATGATACCTACGGAAGAGGATTTGAATGGACTCATGGTACGCTTGTAACTCCGTTTGCACTTACGCGGGGATATCCGAATAATGTTACGATCAGGAATAATACGGTTTTAAATTATAACAACGGAGCGCCGGCGCAACCGAAGGCCATGAAAGGCAATTTGTTGATCGAGTCGGGTTCGAGCTTGTATATGGATTATGGTACGATGTCGCCCAACGGATCGCTGACCGTAGGTGGAAATGTGACCAATAACGGGAATCTTGCGCTTGGAATTGCCTTTGGCGACGATTTGAAACTTGGTGGAAATTTTGTTCAAAATGGTGTTTTTATTCCGAATGGCCGTGCGGTTTGCTTTATTGGAAACGGCACCCAAACCGTTTCAGGAGCGGGAGTTCTTTCCATTCCGTATGTGGTTATTCAGCCGACTGCGGGAACCACAAATGTTCAATTGCTGTCAAATTTGAATGTAACCGCGCCAGCTAGTGGAAATGCGATCAGTTTTGTTGGTGCGGGAAACACGCTTGACATTAATGGAAGAACACTGACTATCGGAACGTCGGGAGTTGGAAATACGGTCAGTGGTCCGGCTACATTTCGCGGCAGCGAAACTTCAAATCTTACGCTGTTGGGCGCAGGCACGATTGGCGATATAGGTTTTACCCCCGGGTTCCAGGATCTTGCCACATTTGTTGTGAACAGAACTGTAGCTGCGACGGCCGTCCGATTGTCGTCGCCGCTGATGATTCAGACCAATCTTTCGCTTGTTAACGGAAGTGTCGATCTTGGCAACAACCCGCTTACAATTGGCGCAACTGCTACGATCACCGGAGCGTCAAACACCAGATACATTATTGCCGATGTCAGTAATGGGGCAAATGCCGAATTGCGAAAAGTATTTACATCTGCTGTTGCTACGCCTTTTACGTTTCCAATTGGTGATGCCGCGTCGTCAGCTGATGGTTCGCAGTATTCGCCGATGTCGTTTAATTCTTCCGGTGGCTCTTATGGCGGATATATCGGTTTTGCGGTACACGATATCACGGAACCAAATTTAGACGCACCAACCAATTTTATCACGCGTTATTGGAAAATGACGTCCAGCGGCGTGACACCATCAAGCTATTCATTGGCGGGGACTTTTTTAACCGCGGATCAAAACGGAACTCCATCGCAATATTTAAGCAATCAGTGGAACGGAAGTCAGTGGCTTAATAACGGAGGTCCTTCCGCGACTGTGATGAATATTACGTCAAATGTGATTGCAGCCACAAATCATTTTACGGCCGGAAGACGAACCGCCGATATTAATGTTGCCAATGGCGCGACACAATATCCGAACAATGCAACCTATAATTTTGGCGATGTATTGATCGGGAATAACCTCGCGTATACCTTCACGGTTCAGAATCTGGGACAGACAACACTAACATTTTCGGGAGCTCCGGTGTTAGTTGGCTCGCCGGTTTTTTCAGCGAGTGCTTTCGGAACAACAACTCTTGTTTTCAATGCATCGCGACCGATAACGATTACGTTCTCACCAACGGCAGTCGGCACATTTTCGGGAAGCATCACCTTTACGACGAATGATCCTGACGAAAGCGTGTATGTTGTAAATTTCACCGGAAACGGGATCGTGCCAACTCCTGATATCAATGTTCGGGGAATTGTGGGCACCAATCCGACGATCGCAAATGGAGATCTGAGTCCGAGCGGACTTGACAACACCGAATTTGCGGCAACGTCAACACCGACTACAAAAACCTTTAGAATCGAGAATGTTGGAATTGCAAATTTAGATGTGTCATCAATCACGGTAACAGGTGCGAATCCTGGCGACTTTATAGTTGTTGACGAATCGCCTTATCTTATCGCGCCGACGGCCGGTGCGAATTACTTTGATTTTACCATTACTTTTTCGCCGACAACAAGCGGAGTCAGAAACGCCATCATCAATATAAACAGCAACGATCCTGACGAAAATCCGTATACGTTTATGGTTCAGGGAACCGGTGAAAATCCGGAGATCGCGGTTCATGGCAACGGCGTGGAAATCGCTTCGGGAAGTTCCGTTCCGGCGTTGTTCAATGGGACTAATTTTGGCAATGCGAGTATTTTTGGCGGAAACCGCGTGCAAACATTTACGGTGTCGAATTATGGCGATGTGACGCTGAATATTTCGTCTGTAACGATTACCGGTGCTGATGCGTCGCTGTTCACCATAACAAGCACGCCGGTTGGAGTAATTGCGGGCGAATCAGCCCGGATGCTGGTAATCACATTTACACCGACATCGGTTGGAGTGAAAAATGCCTTGGTTACGATAAATAATACGGATGGCAATGAAGGTGTTTATACGTTCGCGATTCAGGGAACCGCAATTGATTATATCGAATGCGGATTGGGCCCGATAGAGACGATTGCGCAAAATACGTTTGAAGTTACACCGGCGCCGCTTTACATGGCGTATAGCATGACGAAGGAAACCGGCGCGGGGAATTTCTCAGAAGCAGCGGTGAATGGTCGTGGTCAATCGCGATCATCGGCAAGTCCGGCTTATATTGGAGGTCGGGCGATCCAGGCATATGGTTGGAGCGGAAACAGTAGCACCCAGCGCGCTATTACCGTTGATTTCGCAACCATTGACGCGTCTGAGTTTAAGGATGTCACACTTAATTTCCAGTTGGGAGGCTATTCGACCAATAATACACAAGGACCCGATGCCGGCGATAAAGTTTCAGTTTTTGTAAGTAGCGATAACGGGACAACGTGGTCGAACGAACTATCGATAAGCGGTAGTAATAGCTCGATTTGGAGCATTGTCTCGTCGCCGGGTTCATTGACCGCAGATTTTGACGGCAACAATCTGGAATCAGAGTTTTCGGCGGATAATGGTTCGGTAAATACAGGGCCGAGAAACATTACACTTCGCAACCTTCCAAGTTCTGCGCAATTAAAAATCCGACTGGTTTTTGCCATTGACAGAACTGATGAATTCTATGCGGTTGACAATGTGATTTTGCGAGGTAAGAAACCCGCGATTTCAACATGGAATGGAACAACTTGGTTACCGGCGGCACCAACATCGTCAACAGTTGCCATTATTAATGGGAATTATTCTGCCGGAAATATATCCGCTTGCCGATGCGAAGTAAATCCCGGCTTTACATTAACAGTTAACCCGAATCAATATCTCGATGTTCAGAGCGAGATTGTTAACAATGGTACGGTCAACGTTGAAAATAACGCGAGTATCGTTCAACATAACAATGCAGCTGTGAATGTGGGGTCGGGCTTCAACATTCGCAGAACGACAACACCATATTATAAATTTGATTACACTTATTGGTCATCGCCGGTTGCAAGTGCGACGATCGGTGCGACGTTCCCGACCTGGCGTCTGGATTATGCGTTTCAGTTCAGGACTGATCTTTTTGCAGACGTTTTAGCGCCGTTCGATGGTTTTGATGATGATGGAAACGCCTGGCAAAATGTTTCAGGCGCAACAACAATGTCGGTTGGAAAAGGCTATGCAATTATGGGGAATACCGGAGGTACGTTTCCGGCGACCGCGTCAGTTACATTTTCGGGAACTGCAAATAATGGAATTGTGACCGTTCCGTTGCAGCTGAGCGCAAATAATGGGGTCAGCAACGACGATTTCAATCTGGTTGGAAACCCGTATCCGTCCGCCATCAGTGGATTGGAATTTATCAATCAAAACCCCGATTTTGCAGGAACAATTTACCTGTGGACGCACAAAACTCAGATTTCAGGAAGTGCTCCGGGACCAGATGCCAACAATTTCATAACGGAAGATTATGCGATGTTCAATAGTTCGGGCGGCACGGCAAGCGGAACCGGAAGCGCGACTCCAACAGGATATATCGCGTCTGGACAAGGGTTTTTCATCGAAGCCATTACGCCGGGTAACGTTACATTCAACAATTCGATGCGTAACATTAGCTATCAAAACAACAATTTTTACCGATTGGCTGATGTTACGTCGGACATCGATAGAATCTGGTTGAACCTTAGAAATGAGACCGGATCATTCAGTCAGATGCTATTGGCATATTTCGATCACACGACTCTTGGATTTGATAGGGGGTACGACGGAATTGTGAACAAGTCGAGCAACAGTATCAGTTTCTACACTTTTATCGATAGCGATCATTACCGCATTCAGGCAAAACCGGGATTTGAGGAAACCGATGTGACACAATTGGGTTATTCGACCACAGCTGCCGGAAGTTATTTTATTGAGATTTCACAAACTGAGGGAGCACTTTCAGGCCGTCAGGTGTTTGTGGAAGACAAAGTGTTGGGAACAATCCACGATTTAACCCTGTCACCTTATTTCTTTACTACTGAATCAGGTCAGTTTGACGACAGATTTGTATTGCGATATTTAAATTCGACACTTGGCGTGAATGATCCGTTGACCGGTGAAAATGGACTATTGGCTTATGCTGAAAATGGTATCGTAAATGTTAAAAGTTCAACTGAAGCGATTTCGGGAATTACAATTTATGACATGCTCGGCAAACGAATTTTTGAACGTGCAGACATCGGAGGGAAAGAGGTGCAAATCAGCAACTTAAAATCGGCGCAACAATCGTTGGTAATTGTGGTTACTTTAGCTGATGATCAAGTAGTTAGGAAAAAGTTGATATTCTAAAAATCGCGTGCCAAACATCTTGCCTTTTATCGAGGTTTTTTACCGTTCATCGACATCATAACTATCTGTAAATCTTTAATTTGTATGTTCGCACTCTCCCAATAAAATCTTAAAATGGGCGCTTGCCCGACGAACATGTTTATGAAAAGAATTTTACACAGTTTGATGGTTTTGTTAATGTATACCGGAATTGCTTTCGGACAAGCAAACCTGTCAAATACTCAACCTACAACAACAATAAATTTTTCGTCAACAACCCAAGCCACAGTAAGTCACGGTGCATTTAACGGTGGTGGTTTTTCTCCGGCAGTTGTTACCGGAAGGTTGAATTCGAATGCATGGGAAACTTTAGGTTGGGAAAACGGCAATCAGTTGTTCGGCGAACCAGCGAGTAATCCTGCTCATGGTCGAGGTGCTGTTTCAGGCGGTGTGGTTACCGAAGGAATTTATGCTTATACTGATTCCCCTCATTCAACCGCAAATCCGGCGTTATTGATTCAACCCGGCGACGATAATTTTCTTCCCGGAAGCCTTACTCTGCGAATCAAAAATACGGGTTCGCTTGCAATCAATCAGTTGAGCATTTCATACAATGTATATGTGCGAAATGATCAGGCAACATCAACATCATTCAACTTTTCGCACTCAGATGACAACGTTAACTTTACAGAGGAAAGTTCATTAGACTATATTTCGCCCGACGCGGCCGATTCTTTTCAGTGGACATTAATCGAAGCTGCGCCTGCACGATCGATCACTATTCCGGTAAACATTAGTCCGGGAGAATTCTATTATATTCGTTGGTCGGCAGCGGCGGTTTCAGGAATCGGCCCGCGTGATGAGTTTGGTCTCGACGATATTGTGCTTACCGGATTGTTTGGTGCTCCGGCTCCCGAAATAAATGTAACCAGTGCTAACAGTTCAGCTAATATTTTAAATAACGACCTGACGCCATCAACTACAGACGGGACTGTTTTTGTAGATACGTTCACAGGAAGCAGTCAAACTTTGGTTCCGTTTTGGATTCATAACCTTGGAGCTGCCAATCTCAATGTATCGAGCATCGCAGTCGAAGGCGCGGATCCTGCTTCATTTACGGTTACTACTTTTACTTCGGGCAACATCGCTCCAGGATCGCATCGAGAAATAAATGTGATCTTTCAGCCAACCAGCGTCGGAATGAAGTCGGCGATCATCACCATTTACAATAATGACAGTAATGAGAATCCGTATCGATTTAAAATTCAGGGATTAGGGAAACCGCCTCAGGCCGATGCAGAAGTCTATGCGATACCGGCATTGTCTTCAGCGCAGATTCACAGTACATCGATGATACCAAGTACTGCAAATAAAACATTATTTCCGGACACGATTGTCGGATTAGAAAGTGCGGCATTTCAATATCGAATTAAAAATACGGGCGGTGGAACAGCTTTAGTGCTTACAGATCCGGCACCTTATATCTATTTCTCGGGTAATAATCCTGAAGATTTTGTGCTTACCGAAGTGATTACCAATCCCAACATTAACGTGGGCGCAAGCCGGACGTTTTCGATCAAATTTGTTCCTACGCAAGGCGGAATCAGGTCGGCAATTGTAACTATTCCAAATAACGATGTGGTTCCTGATGTGAACGGAAACGTAGAAGGTCCGTACACGTTTCTTATTCAGGGAAAAGGTGTTGCTCCTGAAATCGATCTGACCGGAAATTCGCAGTTAATTGTTAATGGTAGTACGGTTCCGGCGTTGTCTAACCATACATTTTTTGATTATGTAAACATCGCTTCAGGACAAGTTGACAGAACATTTACAATTAGAAACTCGGGAGATCATCCGCTCACTGTTGGGGCGGTTACAATTACGGGGTCGTCTGGGTTTTCGTTATTGTCAACTCCGGCGTCATCAGTTCCGGCAAATGGAACTACAACTTTTACAATTCGTTTTAATCCAAGTGTAATTGGGCTTAACGCTGCTGTTGTTAGCGTGGTCAACAATGACGCGAACGAGAATCCGTACACTTTTTCAATCAGTGGTTACGGCATCGATTACATTCCGTGTGCTACAACGCCAACCGAAACAATCGCGATTCAGGATTTTGAAATAACGGCTGCCACGCCAACATGGAACCACGCAGTTCTTCCTTCATCGTTGGTGCTTACAACTCAATTGGGTTATGCGCAAAGTGGTGATGGTGGCGGATCTCAGCAATTTATTGGATCTCGTGGATTACGGGTGAAAAATGGCTCAGGAATATTTAATCTTGCTTCGGTAAACACCAGTCAATATAGCGAAGTGGAACTTAACTTCAAGTTGAGTTCGCTTTCTGCCAATGTCAACGAAGGTGCAGACAGTAACGATCATGTGTCGGTATATATCAGTGTCGATGGCGGAGCTACGTGGTCGCGGGAAATTCAGGTAAGCGGCAGTACAAACGCAAAGTGGAGCTTTCAAAGCGGAACTGCGATTGCCTCGGGATCCTATGATGGAAATAACGTGCCGGTGCAATTTGCGCCATCTTCAACCGGATTTATTACCAGTCAGGGTTATGGCGTAGTTTCATTGTCAAATTTGCCAAAAGTGCCGAATCTAATGGTTCGCATTACCATGGAAAATAACAACGTTAATGAGATTTGGGCAATTGACAACATCGCCTTATTTGGAAGAAGGGAACTTTCAACCACATGGAACGGCTCAAATTGGTCGGCGGGCGCTCCAACATCTTCTACCAAAGCGATTATCAACGGGAATTACGACACGGCTTCATTACCAAATATCAACGCGTGTAAATGCGAAATCATGACCGGACGTACCGTAACGGTGAGACAAGATGATTTTCTATTGATCCAAAGCGATTTTGTCAACAATGGTACTATTGTTATTGAAAATGGTGGAAGTCTCGTTCAAAAGAACGACTTTGCTGCAAATGCGGGTAATATCGTTGTTAAAAGACATACGACGCCGGTTACCCGATATGATTTTACTTATTGGTCGTCGCCGGTTGTGGGCGAAACATTGTATGATCTTTCGCCAAATACACTCGCAGATAAATATTTCCAATTTGAACCTACTACTAACATTTGGCAAAGCATTCCGTCATTTACGGTGATGCAGCCTGGAAAAGGATATATTGTAAGAGCCCCACAAACGTTCAATGTCAATACCCCAACGCCTTATACTGGCGGTCAGTTTACAGGACTTACCAATAATGGCTTTATCGACACTGCGGTTTTGGTTGGCGCGAGTAATTGGAATTTAATCGGAAATCCATATCCTTCAGCAATTGATGCAGATTTGTTTTTGTCAAATACAGCGAACGCCTCAGTTTTAGGTGGAACAATTTATTTCTGGACGCACAACACGCCAATGACAAATAACGTATACACTGCCGACGACTATGCCTTGTACAATCAGGCAGGTGGAATCGGAACTGCGGCCGCCAACGGTGGAATCAATAATACAATTCCGACTGGGACAATCGCGTCAGGTCAGGGATTCTTTGTGACTGCTACCGGAAATGGCAACGCAACATTTAACAATGGCATGCGAATCACCGGAAATAATATGGCGTTTTTCAGACAGGGCAATGTGGTTGCAACGCCTGCAGGAACGGTTGACAAAAATAGGGTCTGGATAAATATGACAAATTCGGCTGGCGCGTTCAAACAACTATTAGTCGGATATTTTGATCAAGCTACCAACGGAATCGATCGCGACTTTGACGGTGAAATTCTAGAGGGTGGAAACGTGATATCTTTCTACTCGACGCAGGATGAGCAGAAATTGTCGATTCAAGGTCGGGCAATGCCGTTTTCAATTAACGACATCGTTCCACTGGGTTACCGAACGTCGATTGCAGGCGAATTTAAAATCGGGATTGAAAAGAGAGACGGACTTTTGGCATCTCAAAACATTTATCTTGAAGACAAGGTGCTGAACATTATTCATGATCTGACCGCAGGTTCATATACGTTTGTTACAGAAACAGGTACATTTGACAATAGGTTCCAATTGCGTTATGCGAGTCAATCGCTGAATGTGGATGAAATCGCGGTTAGTGCGTCAAAGGTAATGGTAACCTCTGACAATGGACGCATTGCCGTGAAAGCTGATCAGGACATTCGCGACATTTTGATTTACGATATTGTAGGCAGATCGGTTTATAGCGCATCTGCGATTAACAATAACTATTTCGAAATATCTTCGGTTGTATCACAACAGCAGACACTTGTTGTGAAGATAACGCTTGTTGATGGCACAATTGTAAATCGGAAAATCGTCAACTAAAGGTTCATTATTAATTCCAAAAAAAATCCCGTCATGATCATCAGACGGGATTTTTTGTTTTATAAGTTTTGAAGTTTTCCTTTTACGGCGGCTTCGATATTTTTTTCGATTACATGACCCGGTCGGGACCAACGGGGTTTTTCTCCGAGTGGCTGATAGCTCGAATCTTCAGCCTCAACAGTTTTAGGCTGCGACACTTTTGTGAACGGCTTTTGTGGTTTTAAACCGAGCATTTCAAACATTTTCATGTCTTCGTTTACATCCGGATTTGGTGTTGTCAATAATTTGTCACCGGCGAAAATAGAGTTCGCGCCTGCAAAGAAACAAAGTGCCTGACCCTCGCGCGACATATTTGTACGACCAGCCGACAAACGTACTTGAGTATGTGGCATTACGATTCTGGTTGTTGCAACCATTCGTACCATATCCCAGATTTCAACCGGAGATTCTTCCTCAAGCGGAGTTCCTTCAATCGGAACCAATGCGTTGATAGGCACAGATTCAGGTTGCGGGTTTAACGTTGAAAGTGCAACAAGCATTCCCGCGCGATCCTCAACGCTTTCGCCCATTCCGATGATTCCGCCGCTGCAAACAGTAACATTTGTCTTTCGGACGTTATCGATGGTGTCAAGACGATCCTGAAATCCGCGGGTCGATATTACTTCTTTATAATAATCTTCTGATGTGTCAAGATTGTGATTGTATGCGTAAAGTCCGGCTTCAGCTAAGCGATGCGCCTGATTTTCGGTAAGCATTCCGAGGGTACAGCAAACTTCCATGTCGAGTTTGTTGATTGTACGAACCATTTCAAGAACCTGGTCGAATTCGGGTCCGTCTTTTACATTTCGCCACGCAGCGCCCATGCAAACACGCGAAGACCCACTTGATTTTGCCCGTAGCGCCTGAGCTTTCACCTGCTGAACCGACATCAAGTCATTTCCCTCAACATTGGTATGATATCTCGCCGCTTGAGGGCAATAGCCGCAATCCTCTGGGCAACCTCCGGTTTTGATCGACAGTAACGTAGAAACCTGAACTACATTTGGATCGTGATGTTCGCGATGGATCGATGCTGCTTCGAAAAGCAAATCCATCATCGGTTTGTTGTAAATTTCTATAATTTCGGCTGCTGTCCAGTTGTGTTTAATATTGGCCATGTAGTGAATTTTTGTGCTTTCAAAAGTAGTCAAATAACGATTAAGGAAAAAAAATCATTTAAATAATCGGCGCTAACAAAAAATGCCTGTCGGGAACAGGCATTGATCTATATAATAGTATGGGATTAGTCGACTTTGTTGATGACTTCAACTTTGCCTTTCCAATATTGCATCAGGCAATACACAACGATGAACGAGGCAGCCGATGATTCGAATAACAATAGTGAGAATACATATTGATAAGAGGATACTTCACCGCCACCAATCAGAAAGCCGGTCGACATTTCTTTTAGGAACGCTTCGCCACCATTAAAGTAGATATACATCAGTAAGGCTGAAATGCTTAGGATTGCACCAATTGTTGAGGTGATAAACCCCGAAATGAAGTTTCTGAAATAACCGGTAATTCCGTGGTCGATGTTTCCTTTCAGTGTCCGGTTTACGCCATAGCCGACAAATAGGATGTTGAACAATCTAAGGAACGAGTTGTTCGAAAGCCCGAGAACCTCCAAAATAATAAAGTAGATGGCGATTAGGGCAAAAATGATAAATCCGTTTAGCAGTTCTCTTTTAAATTTCATGATGTTGGTTTATTTGGTAGAGTTAGTACACATTCGTAAGAATATCAACCTAAATTTAACACAATTTGACCAAACATTCCGCTTTTTAATAAAAATTTAAAAGGGTAGCCATAGTTGTCACGGTACCGAAATAGTTGAGGGCAGGTTGCACCAGCGATGGGCAGCGGCGTCCTTTTATTGCGGAAAATAGCTTTAAAATGGAGTACGATCTATCTGGCAATAAAAGACATAGCAGACAGCGCGGCGCTTTGCGGGTGCCCAAAAAATAGTCGGTTATAGATTGGCGATAAACCTGCGTGTGGCTTCGAGATCTTTTTTGAGTTGCGACACGAGAAAATCGACTGAATCGAATTTTTGCTCGTCGCGGAGTCGCTCAACAACTGAAATTTCGAGCGTTTTATCGTACAGATCGCGGTCGAAATCGAGTAAATGAACTTCAATGGTGCGGTTTAAACCGTGAAGTGTTGGCCGATTTCCGATATTCATCATGCCGAAAGTATGGCGGTCGGCCTTGACGATATAAACGCCGTCGTGTGGAATCACCTTAAAGGGGTCGTTGATTTCAATGTTTGCGGTCGGAAAGCCAATGGTTCGCCCAAGTTGCTGACCTTTAACAACTTTTCCGGAAAACATGTAATTATAACCTAAATACGAGTTGGCAAGCGCGACATTACCACTGGTGAGTGCCGTGCGGATTTTAGTTGAACTCACTGAAACATCGTCAATTTCCTGAGCTGTGATTTGTTCGACTTCAAAGCCGTATTTTTCGCCGAAAACAATCAGATCGTCGATGTTTGCAGCGCGATTTTTACCGAAGCGATGGTCATGGCCGATAATAATTTTAGCCGTTCCGAACGTATCGACAAGCACATTTTTGACAAATTCCTCAGCAGAAAGTTGAGAGAAATCGGCGTCAAAAGGATGGATAACCAATGAATCAAGGCCGGTTTGCGCGAGCAGTTGCTTTTTCTCGCCGAGTGTATTTAGCAGTTTGATATCGGGTTGCCCGCCGAGAACCATTCGGGGATGTGGGAAAAAGGTGAGGATAAGCGATTCATATTGGCCGTTATTGGCACTTGCGATGATTCGCTCGATGATCTTTTTGTGCCCGATGTGAACGCCGTCGAAAGTCCCGATGGTGACCACAGTTGGTTTTACCTTAGTATATGATTGGATCGAATGGAATACTTTCAAGGCCGTAAATTTATTTGCCGTTATAGGTTGTCATGGTATTCTGGAGTCCGCCGGTGCCGAAAGATTTGATGATTTCGCGCGATAATTCGAGGCGCTCCGGGAGTTTTTCGGTTTCTGAAGCGTCCCATTCGCCCAGCACATAATTAACTTGTTGCCCTTTTTTGAACTCGCCGCTGATTCCGAATCTAAATCGCGGGTAAGCGTCAGTTCCGAGCGTTTCCTGGATGCTTTTGAGTCCGTTATGCCCGCCATTGCTGCCTTTAGGGCGAATCCGTATTGTGCCAAAAGGCAGGTTGAGATCGTCTGTGATGACCAGTACGTTTTCGAGTGGAATGTTTTCCTTTTCGCACCAATATTTTAGCGCTTTTCCGCTGAGATTCATATAGGTATTTGGTTTGAGCAATATGAATTTACGGCCTTTATACGAATATTCAGCAACCGAGCCGTAGCGAAGTGAAGCAAAATTGAGCCCTTCTTTATCAGCAAAATAGTCGAGGACTTTAAATCCGATATTGTGTCTGGTGTGAACGTATTCGGCGCCTATATTGCCCAATCCGGCAATGAGAAATTTCTTCATTGAATCGTCTGATAATTCTTTTTTACCTTTAAATAATTGCAAGAAGCGGTTAATCATGGCTGCAAAAATAAGCAAGATTTAGCTGGCACGCCTTATTAAAGGGTTTAAAATAGCGAGAACGGATTTGGGATTGATGAGAAATCAGATTAGATTTAGTTAAAATTTGTAACTATCTGATTTATAGATGGTAAAAAGTTTCGCGATAACAAACAATTTTTTGTAGATTTGGCTTCCATAATTTAACAATATCTATATGAAAAAAGTTCTATTTTCACTTTTCCTCTTAGCTACCGTGTCGGGTTTTGCCCAAAGAACATGCGGTTATGATGAAAAGATAGCTGCTTTGAAAGCAAGTGACCCGACATTTGCGGCGCGTCATGCACAAACCAAGCAGCTTATTCAGAGCGAAGCTACATCGCAACAGCGTTTGGCTTTGGCTCCTACTGAGGTTGTAACCATTCCGGTTGTTTTCCATATATTATACAGAGATAACCAGCAAAATATCAGCGATGCGCAAATTAACTCGCAGTTGGCTGTTTTAAATGCTGATTTCAGAAAATTAAACGCTGATTTCAACTCGGTGGTTCCGGCTGCTTTCCGCCCGCTGGCTGCCGATATGGAAATTGTATTCGTAAAAGCCGCATTCACAGAATGGGGAGATCCTACAACAGGTGTGGTTCGAAAATATGTAGAAGCTCCTTTTAACTTCGACAATCAATATTATACAAATGCCGGTTCGCCTGCGTGGAATGTAAACTACTACTTAAACATTTGGGTAGGCCGATTTACTGATCCAACGCTGCTTGGGTTTGCGTATCCTCCGGCAGCTCTTGGGGCGCCATTTGACGGTCTTTGTATCGGAGATCAGTTTTTTGGAACCACGGGAACAGCGATAGCACCCTATAATAAAGGTCGGACTGCTACGCATGAAATTGGTCACTACTTTGGTCTGGAACATCTTTGGGGCGACAGTAATATTTTTCAGGGTGCATCACCAGCTTCATGTAATATGAGTTTTAACAGTGACGGTGTTGCAGATACGCCGGCCCAATGGAATGCTCATGACAATTGCACGAGTTTCCCGAACTTTACATATGCTTGTGGAAATCCGCCAAACGGAACTATGTTTATGAACTACATGGATTATGTTCCTGACGCATGTATGGCATTTTTTACTCAAGGTCAGAAAAATGTCGTTCGAAATGCGATTGACAATATTAGATTAGGTTTGTTGTTTTCACCTGGATTAAGTGTCGATAATGTGGAAGCGATTTCGGCGATTACAGTTCATCCAAACCCGGCCTCGACGTACTTCACAATCACTTCACCTGAATTTACTGTAGAAAATGTTCATATTTACAATACAACAGGTCAATTGGTGAAAACCGTTAAAGTTGACCAGTCAAATGCTAACATCTCTATCGAAGATCTTGAAACCGGCGTTTACTACCTCAGAATGTACGATAACAAGCAATATTTGAAATCAGCCAAACTGATCAAAAAATAATCGCAGCAATTTAAAATCAAAACCCGAAGCAATTCGGGTTTTTTTATGCCTTTGCGCGAGCCAATCTTCAATAGAGGATTGATTGTCCATCGCTGCCTTTTTGCATCAACCCTGCGGAGTAACTATTGCTTGTCATTACCGCAAAAAAAAACACCGACGTTAGCCGGTGTTCTATATTCAATAAGTTTAAAAGAATTACTTCTTCTTTCCTTTTGCAGGTCCTGCTTTTGCAGCTTTTGCCGCTTCTTGAGCCGCTTTCATCGCCGCACGTGAAATTCTTACCTGAGCAACAACAGTGTTGTCTGGGTGAAGCAACTTAAAGTTATCTACTGCCAATTTCGTAACATAAAGTTTGTTACCCATCTGCAATTCAGAAATGTTAGCCTCAACAAAATCAGGAAGGTTTTTCGGCAACGCTTTAACTTTCAACTTACGAGTGTTAAGCGTTAAAATTCCACCACCAAGTACACCTGGAGACGTTCCTGTAACTTTCACAGGCACTTCCATAGTTACTTCTTTATCTTCAAATAGACGGAAGAAGTCGATGTGCAAAATCTTGTCGCTCACCGGGTGAACCTGAATGTCTTGCAATACTGCCTCAAATTTTTTGTCACCCAAATCAATTGCAACTGTGTGCGCATTTGGAGTGTAAACCAGGTTTTTAAAAGCAATTTCCTCTGCAGAGAAATGCACAGTCTGATCTCCTCCGTATAATACGCAAGGAACCAATCCAGCATTACGTAAAGCTTTCGTCGCCGATTTGCCCACGCTTTCTCTTTCTGATCCTTTAATTGTAATCGATTTCATTGTAAAAATATATAGTTAATAAAAATTCTATTTTGGGCGTGCCCCTCGGCTCGCGGCTGCAAAAGTAATCATTTATTTTTAACTACCTAATAGCCTTAGCCTTCGGGTCGGGCTTTTCGCGGTGCACGGCACCCGGCTTCAATCCCTCACGCAGATACTGCCTGATTGAAAACGTCAACTTTACGACAATGTTTTCCGATGGCAGAATCCTGTTTCAGTGAACTAGGTCAAAAACTTTCCGCTGATCGAATTGTTGTAATGAACCATTTGCATCACTTCGGCAAATAGCGGCGCACAACTTACAACTCGTATTTTGCTGGTCTGTTTTTTAAGCGGAATCGAATCGGTAACGATTAATTCGCTTAGTTGCGAGTTTTCGATTTTCTCATAAGCGTCACCTGATAAGATCGCGTGGGTACAAATTGCACGAACGCTCAATGCACCTTTCTCAATCATAAGGTCAGCTGCTTTTGCCAATGTGCCTCCGGTGTCGATCATGTCATCAACCAGGATTACATTTCGGCCGGCAACCTCACCAATGAGTTCCATGCTGTCGACTTTGTTTGCAATTTTGCGTTGTTTGTAGCAAATGACCACATCCGACTCCAGGAATTTTGAATAGGCATAAGCTCTTTTAGAACCACCCATATCCGGCGATGCGATTGTCAGGTTGTCGAGGTTTAAGCTTCTTACATAAGGCAAGAAAACTGTTGACGCAAACAGGTGATCTACCGGTTTCTCGAAAAACCCCTGAATCTGGTCGGCGTGCAAATCCATTGTCATGATCCGCGTTGCGCCGGCGGCATCTAGCAGGTTTGCGACTAATTTTGCCCCGATCGGGACGCGGGGTTTGTCCTTCCGATCTTGTCTTGCCCATCCGAAATAGGGAATTACGGCAGTGACGTGGCGCGCTGAAGCGCGTTTTGCAGCATCAATCATCAGGAGAAGTTCCATCAAATTGTCGGCGCTGGGAAAGGTTGAGCAGATTATAAACACTCGTGATCCTCTAAGCGACTCTTCGTAGGATGGTTGGAATTCGCCATCGCTATATTTCGAAAAAGTTACTTTACCAAGCGGGATTCCGTAGCTTTCAGCTATTTTCTCCGCCAGATAAACGCTTTGTGAACAGGCGAAAATTTTTGCTTCCGGTTCAATGTGCGGCATCTTAATTATTTGTTTGGTAGTTAGTTAGTTGTTGTGTTGGCCAAACTGGGTGCAAATTTAGGAATTTAATCCAAGTGCTGTGAATTTTTTACTGCTATTTTGTTTGCCAAGGCGAAATATTTTTTACATTTGCACCACTGCTAACAAGCCCGGATGGCGGAATTGGTAGACGCGCTGGTCTCAAACACCAGTGGGAAACCGTGCCGGTTCGATCCCGGCTCCGGGTACAAAAGCTTCCTCTTTTTGAGGGAGCTTTTTTTTTTGTTCGGGATCAAACCTTTTTAGGTTTTTCGGCTCCGGGTACAAAAGCTTCCTCTTTTTGAGGGAGCTTTTTTTTTTGTTCGGGATCAAACCTTTTTAGGTTTTGCGGCTCCGGGTACAAAAGCTTCCTCTTTTTGAGGGAGCTTTTTTTTTGGCCCGGGATCAAACCTTTTTAGGTTTTGCGGCTCCGGGTACAAAAGCTTCCTCTTTTT
>JADGMX010000007.1:18365-287580 GCA_015234525.1 Flavobacterium sp.
TTTAGGTTTTGCGGCTCCGGGTACAAAAGCTTCCTCTTTTTGAGGGAGCTTTTTTATTTAGGCAAATTGGGGATAATATGATAGTTTCAACTTTCCGGCGGTTCTCGCGAGGGCTTAAAGCAGTCATGTCCTATAAAACCGATCAATGAATTTGCGGCAGTTCGCACGCGTGAGGGATAGAAATGAAAATCCCGCTAAAGGCTTTTGCCGAAAGCGGGATTGTAGTGAATAGCCCGACCGTGTCGCGATAGCAGAACGGGCACGCCCAAATTATCGTTTAAGCCATGATTAGATTTGTGATGTAAGACGGGAATAAACCGATGGCGATATTGAGTAAAATTGCGAGGGTTGCCACTACGTGAATTGCCATTGGAACCGCCGGACGAACATCGTCTGATTCTTTTGTGTACATCGCCAAAATCAGTTTGAAATAGTAACCGATGCTGATAATCGAGTTGATGACTGCCGCGATGACTACGATCAGATAACCTGAATTTATGGTGTCTGTAAACAACATGAATTTTGCAAAGAACCCTGAAAATATCGGGATTCCGCCCATTGAAAGCATGGCTCCCGTCAAAATTGCAGCAAGTACCGGATTTGACTTTCCGAGTCCGTTAAAGCTGTCGATTTCTTCGCCTTTACCGTTTTTGCCCACGTAAATGACAACCGCAAAAGCCGCGATTCCGCTTAATGCATACGCCGTAGCGTAATACAATAACGTTCCGCTGGCATCGCCACTGCTTAAGAGCGCCATCAGCATAAATCCGGCGTGAGAAATACCCGAAAACGCAAGCATACGCTTCACGTTGGTTTGTCTTAATGCCATGATGTTTCCGACAGTCATTGAAGCGATCGAGATCACGACAATCATGATTTCGAACGCATACGGCATATCGATGATGAGTTGACTTGTAATTTTATACAGCGTTGCAATTGCCACAACTTTGGCAAGCGTGCTCATTAATGTTGTAACAAGCGTTGGGGAACCTTCGTAAACATCCGGAGCCCAGAAGTGGAACGGAACGGCGGCGATTTTGAACAACATGCCTGAGATGGTCAGGATGAGTCCGATGTAAAACCATGACGGAGTTACAGTCGACGACGACAATGCGTAAATCTCGGCGACGTTAAATGAACCTGTTGCGCCGTAAATCAAGCAAATACCGAATAAGATAAATCCGGACGCAAATGCACCCATTAGGAAATATTTCATCCCGGCTTCGTTGCTCTTTAGGTTTTGTCTGTTGCTTGCCGCCAGAACGTATAATGCGATTGAAAGAATCTCGATTCCGAGGAAAAACATCGCTAAATTTCCGAAAGAAACCATTGCCACTGAACCTGCGAGCAGGAAAAGTTTGATGCTGACAAAATCAGAGATCTTCGATGGTGTGTCTTTATAAAAATCGGGTGTTAATGCAACCAGGAAAATGGTCAGCAAAATAAAAAGGGCGGTGAACGATGTTGCAAAACGATCGATAACGATCATATTGTTAAAGTGTCCGCCGGACAAATCGAATTCGTACAGGTTAAGCGCGAAAACACCAACGAGCCCGATTAAAGCCATCGGAACAATTCCTTTTCTGAAATTGAGGATTTCGAACAAAAGGACTAAAACTCCTAAACCCGTAATTGCTAGTAATGTGTTCATTTCTTATCGTAGTGGTTGAAACCTGTTGATGTTGGCTAATATATTTTCGATGCTTGGCTGGATGAGGTCGGTTAGTGGCTTTGGATACAATCCGAAGAACAATAAAACTCCGATGATCACTACCAATGTGGTTGCTTCTTTGGCAGTTACGTCGGCGAAAATGGTTGCGTTTTTCTCACCGAGCATGACGTTTTGGAACATTCTAAGCATGTAGTAAGCTCCGAGGATGATTGTCATTCCGCCTAAAATCGCATAGATTAAATCGATTTGCGACAAGCTGTAAAGCACCATGAACTCGCCCACAAAGTTGAAAGTTCCCGGCAAAGCAACTGACGCCAGAACCAGGATCAAAAACATCGAGGTAAATTTCGGCGATTGTATTCTGATGCCACCCATTTGAGCGATCTCACGTGTTTGAAGTCGCCTGAAAATGATTTCCGCCACAAAGAACAATCCAACAATTACAAATCCGTGTGCGATCATTTGCATGACGGCGCCTGTTAATCCGTCGGCGGTAAGTGTGTAACAACCGGCTGCGATTAATCCGACGTGCGCTAGCGATGAATAGGCCAATAGTCGTTTAAGATCGGTTTGGCGAAGGGCGACGATAGATCCGTAGATAACGCCGGCAACACTGATTCCGATTAGTAAATCCATGTATTTTTCAGCTGCCAAAGGAGCGATTTGCACTTGCCATCTGATAACGCTGTAAAGCCCCATTTTAAGCATGATGCCCGCAAGTAGCATGGTTCCGACTGCCGGAGCTTTTTGGTACACTGAAGCTTGCCAGGTGTGGAATGGGATAAGCGGAATTTTCACGGCGTAAGCCAGGAAGAAGGCAAAGAAGATGTAGAATTGTTCGTCGGCGGTTAACATGGCGCGACTTAAATCTGAAATCAGGAAACTTCCGGTGCGGAAATACAAGTAAGCAAAAGCGACCAACATGAAAAGCGATCCTGCAAAAGTGTAAATAAAGAATTTGATGACAGCTTTCTTACGAACTTCGGCATCGCCATTACCCCAGATAAGTGCGATAAAGTAAATTGGGATCAGTGAAAGCTCCCAGAAAACGTAGTATAAAAGTCCGTCTGCCGCCAAAAACGTCCCTGACATCGAGAAAGCCATAAACATGATCAGGCCGTAAAAAGCTTTTGCGTTTGTAACGACATTTCCGAATGTGGTAAAGATGATAATCGGAATAAGCGCCGTTGTGAGCAACATCATTGCTAATGCGAGTCCGTCAGCACTTAATGCAAAGTATGTTTTTGGGGAAGCGATCCACAGGAAATTTTTGTCGAGAACAACGCCGTCCAAATGCTGATTCACCGCAACCAAAGTCATGATAAACGCAACAACCGATGTTCCGAGGGCCACATACGCGGCGTTTTTATTTCCGGCGAAATAAGTTGCCAGTGAACCTAGTAAAAGTATGATCAGTATGTAAGATACATCCATTATGTGAAAGTTATTATCCTAAAAATAAATAAGTTAAAATGCCGCAGATGCCGAGTACGAATACAAACAAGTATAAACCGACATTTCCGTTGTGCAATAATTTTCCTTGTGTTCCGATAGCGTTGGTCACTTTTCCAAAACCGTAAACCAAGCCTGAAAGTGCGGGTTCAAGGGTGTTTTTGAACAATAGTGATAAAGCGTTCAATGGCTTTACGATTAGGTATTCGTAAATTTCATCGACATAATATTTATTGTAGAGAACTTTCGTCACGCCTTCAATCTGCGCATCCTCAGGTGGAACCTGAGCACCGCGGATATACTTCGCGTATGCAATCCCGATTCCGATTAGTCCGCCCGCAACTGCAAGTCCCATCAACATGTATTCGGTTGTGCCAAAAGCATGCGCCGTATGTTCGGCATTTGGGAAAATAGGTGCAAGATAGTGTGACAACCAGCTATTTCCAGGAAGGCTGATAACGCCACCCACAGCTGCCAAAATTGCCAGGACGATTAGTGGGAATGTGATTAGACCCGGACTTTCGTGCAAATGCTTCTTTTGTTCGTCAGTCCCTCTGAAACTTTTGAAGAACGTCAGATAAAGCAATCGGAACATATAGAATGCGGTCATGATCGACGCTAAAGATGCAATCGCCCATAATCCGATGTTGTGGTGGAATGCAGTCATCAAAATCTCATCTTTCGAGAAAAATCCGGAGAACGGCGGTATTCCGGCAATTGCCAACGACGAAATAAGGAAGGTAATAAAGGTAATTTTCATAACCGATTTCAAACCGCCCATACGTCGCATGTCTTGTTCGCCGTGCAATGCGTGAATCACTGATCCAGATCCAAGGAACAAACAAGCTTTGAAGAACGCGTGAGTGATGACGTGAAAAACCGCAATTTCGTAAGCGCCAAGCCCAAGCGCAAGGAACATTAATCCCAATTGCGACACGGTTGAATATGCCAGAACTTTTTTGATGTCATTTTGAACAAGTCCGATAGTTGCCGCAACCAAAGCCGTTACCGCTCCGACGATCGCGATGATATTCTGAACTTGAGGCGCGAGATCGAACACAAAATTCAATCTTGTGACCATAAAGATTCCGGCGGTTACCATCGTAGCAGCGTGAATAAGTGCTGAAACCGGAGTTGGTCCCGCCATCGCATCAGGAAGCCACGTATAGAGTGGAAGCTGAGCCGATTTTCCACACGCACCGATAAACAATGCCAATGCCGCCGCACCAATCCAGTACGATTCGGTGTTGCCCGCCATTACAGCAGCTTGCATTTCGCCAAAATCAATGGTTGTAAAAACCGAACCCAGGATGAAAATACCAACCAAGAATCCGAGATCGCCAATACGGTTCATGATGAAAGCTTTCTTCGCCGCATCGTTATAATCCTGATTTTTGTACCAGAATCCGATCAAGAGGTATGAACAAAGTCCGACGCCTTCCCAACCGATAAACATAACCAATAGGTTGCTACCGGTAACAAGCGTGATCATAAAGAAGATGAACAGGTTCAGGTATGCAAAGAACTTGTGGAAATTCTCGTCATCGTGCATATAACTTATTGAATACACGTGAATCAATGCGCCAATTCCGGTAACAAACATCAACCAAAGCAATGAAAGCTGGTCGAGAAGTATCGCGAAATCTACGGTGAATCGACCAAGTTTAATCCACTCAAAAAGTGAAACCTTAATCGGCTCGGCGCCACCGGAAACCTGAAGAAAGAAGTAAAGCGTCACCAAAAACGACACTACAACGGCTAAAGTTCCGACAATTCCGGAAACCCCTTTGCCCACACTTTTTCCAAAGAATACATTAAACAGAAACCCGACAAATGGGGCAAGTAACAGAATTAAAATCAAGCTTGTCTCCATCCCCGGTTATCCTTTTAATGTTTTTAATTTATCAATATCGATTGAACCTAAATTCCTGAAAATCGACACCAGAATCGCTAGTCCAACGGCAACTTCCGCAGCGGCAACCGCCATTGAGAAGAATACGAAAACCTGTCCTTGCGAATCCTGATGATAGGTCGAAAACGCCACAAAAAGCAGGTTTACCGCGTTTAGCATGATCTCGATCGACATAAACATGATGATCGCGTTTCTTCTATAAAGTACGCCAAAAGCTCCAATCGCAAAAAGCAATGCCGATAACATGACGTAATTGTGAATCCCAATTTCTTGTAAAATATTCTGC
Source organism: Flavobacterium sp. (assembly GCA_015234525.1). Lineage (GTDB taxonomy): Bacteria > Bacteroidota > Bacteroidia > Flavobacteriales > Flavobacteriaceae > Flavobacterium. Next base: position 23,688 of record JADGMX010000007.1, read on the forward strand.
ATTATGCTGTTTCTTTTTTAGACAATAGCACCGCACCAACCATCGAAACCAATAAAAGTACCGACGCGGTTTCAAACGGAACCATGTATTCGTTCAACAAAACCTGACCTAAAACCTTAATCGATTGGTAATCTTCACCGCTGGTTGCATACTCAATCATTTCGGGTTGCGCTTTGACAAACACCGCAATAAGTACCAATGCAAAAACGCAAAATGATACAACAGCCGCGATTGAAGTCAGCATCGGCTTATTTTTCTCGTCTTCCTTATTGAGGTTCATAAGCATGATCGTGAACAGGAAAAGTACCATGATCGCACCCGAATAAACGATAATGTGAACAATGGCTAAGAATTGCGCGTTAAATAAAAGGTAGTGACCCGCGATCGAAAAGAAACAAATCACAAGGTAAATCGCACTGTGAATCGGGTTTTTGCTGATGATTGTCAGTATCGCCGTTGCCAGAGTTACCGCAGCCAGAATGTAAAAAAGTACTAATAAACTCATATCTGCTCCGATTTTTTGTTGTTACCTCTTGCAAGCGCAACATCAAGTGGCATCACAAGTTTATCCTTTCCAAAAATGAAATCCTCACGTTTTGTGCTCGCCGGAACAAGTACTTTTGATTCGGTTAAATAAATCGCATCTTTCGGACAAGCCTCTTCACACAATCCGCAGAAAATGCAACGAAGCATGTTAATCTCGTAAACCGATGCATATTTTTCCTCGCGATACAAATGTTTTTCGTCAGGTTTGCGTTCGGCCGCCGTCATGGTAATGGCCTCAGCCGGGCATGATAAAGCGCATAATCCGCAAGCGGTGCAATTCTCCCTGCCTTGTTCATCGCGTTTCAGCATGTGCTGACCTCGGTAAACCGCGCTTCGCTCCCTAACTTGCTCAGGAAATTTGATAGTAACTTTTCGCGTAAAAAGGTGTTTGATCGTAATCCACAGCCCTTTCGCAATGGCAATCAGGTAAAGGCTCTCCCAAAAAGTCATCTTTTTGTCGGAAACTTCCTTTTTTCTGCCCGATAATGATATGGTTTCTATAGACATTTTCTGTTTTATTTTTAGAAGTATTAAACTCCCTGACTTCTTTGAGTCACTCGTCCCGCTATTCGCTGCAATCTTTTTTGTTCCGCAAAGCTTCTCAAAAAAGGATTTCCGCTGCTATCGGGGCTATTTTTAATGTACCCGTTTCTTTATTAGCTGTCAAACAACAAGATGACAATACCGGTGATCATGATGTTCAAAATGGCAAGCGGAATCAATACTTTCCATCCCAATCGCATCAATTGATCGTATCTGAATCTCGGAATCGTCCATCGAACCCACATAAAGAAGAAGATGAAGAAACAAAGCTTGATAAACAGTACGATAATTCCGATCACGTTCGCGATGTTCATTCCCCAATTCGCTTCAGCCCAATCCATTCCCGGATAGTTGTAAGCTCCAAAATAGAGAACCGCCAAAATTGTCGAAGAAATAAACATGCTCGCGTACTCAGCAAATAGATAGAATCCCATTCGCATCGACGAGTATTCAGTGTGGTAACCACCGATCAGCTCAGCCTCACATTCGGCAAGGTCAAACGGCGTTCTGTTGGCTTCGGCAAATGAACAGATCAAGAAGATGATAAAGCCAAGTGGCTGATAGAACACATTCCAGCTCATTCCGTGTTGTTGTTCAGAAATCTCGCGCAGGCTCAACGTTCCGGTCATCATCAATAACGCAATGATTGAAAGTCCCATCGCAACCTCATAGGAGATCATTTGCGATGCTGCTCTCATGGCGCCCATCAACGAAAATTTGTTGTTTGAAGCCCAACCACCAATCATGATCCCGTAAACACCAACCGACAAAACTCCGAAAACATAAAGTAATGCCACATCGATATCGGTTGCCTGCAAGATCACGTCGCGGCCAAAAATGTGAAGTTTATCACCCCACGGAATAACCGCACTAGTCATCAAAGCAACACTCATTGAGACCGCCGGACCAACCACAAATAAAAATTTGTTTGGGGTATCAGGTAAAAATTCCTCTTTTGAGAAAAGTTTCAATCCGTCGGCAAGTGGTTGCAAAATCCCGCCTTTTCCGGCACGGTTCGGACCTACACGATCCTGAAGCCATGCGGCAATTTTTCGTTCAGCCAACGTCGAGTACATCGCCATCAACATTGTGATCGAAAAAATAATCAGGATAAAAATCCCTTTTTCTATGATTAATGCTTGATCCATGGCTATATGTTCCCTTCCTTAAATATTTTCTCTTCCTGAGGCTTCAACGGTACGGTTGCCATACTGATCTTTTTACGATCAAGTTCCCGGCCTTTCAGAATCGCGTCCTCAGTTTCAATGCGAACCGTTTCAAGAGGTCTTGTGTAATTGTTGGCGTTGATAACCGAATCCTTCTCGAATTTCTTTGGTCCTTCGATTGTCCAATCACCCGGATTTTTGTGGTCAAAACGACATTCGTTACAGATAAAATCTTCAACTTCGTGGAATTCATCCTTTCTTCCGGTTACACGCTGAACCTCGTTTCCGAACATCCAAAGCGTTACTTTTCCGCAACATTTCGAACAATCGCGGTGTGCGTTATAAGGTTTATTGAACCAAACACGTTGTTTAAATCGGAATGTTTTATCGGTAAGCGCTCCAACGGGACAAACATCGATCATGTTTCCTGAGAATTCGTTGGTAATCGCTTTAGAAATGCAAGTCGAAATGTTTGAATGATCCCCGCGATCCATCACTCCATGAACGCGATTGTCGGTTAGCTGATCGGCCACCATCACACATCGGTAGCACAAAATGCAACGATTCATGTGAAGTTGAATGTTCGGGCCAATATCTTCGGGTTCAAAGGTTCGTTTGTCTTCGATATAGCGAGTCTGCGATTTCCCGTGCTTAAAGCTGAGGTTCTGCAGATCGCATTCGCCTGCCTGGTCGCAAACCGGGCAATCGAGCGGGTGATTGATCAGAAGGAACTCGGTTACAGATTTTCGGGCTTCGGTCACGCGCTCCGATTTGATGCTGTTTACTTCCATTCCGTCCATCACACCGGTTACGCAAGATGCCATTAATTTCGGCATCGGACGTGGATCAGCATCACTTCCTTTTGCAACTTCAACAAGGCACGCGCGACATTTTCCGCCGCTACCTTTGAGTTTCGAGTAGTAACACATCGCCGGTGGAACCGATTCGCCGCCAATCATACGAGCTGCCTGAAGGATGGTTGTCCCTGGTGCTACGTCAATGCTTTGGCCGTCAATTGTTATTTTCATGTTATAAATATTTCGCTCCGCGGAGCTATAGATATGCTCTTTTCGAGCTTTTACATTACGGGTTGTGTCATCAAATGCTTAACCTTTTCAAACGGTTCGGCAACAAAATGGTTTCTGTCTTTAATCTTTTCAGGGAAGCGAACGTGATATTCGAACTCGTCTCTAAAGTGTCGGATCGCTGCGGCTACAGGCCAAGCTGCTGCATCGCCAAGCGGACAGATGGTGTTTCCTTCAATTTTACGCTGAATATCCCACAGAAGATCGATGTCTTCCTCGCGGCCATGACCATTTTCGATACGGTGTAAAACTTTTTCAAGCCATCCTGTTCCTTCACGGCACGGTGAACATTGCCCGCAGCTTTCGTGATGGTAGAATCGCGCAAAGTTCCACGTATTTCGAACAATGCAAGAGGTGTCATTGTAAACGATAAAACCGCCTGAACCAAGCATTGATCCCGTCGCAAAACCGCCGTCGCTTAATGATTCGTACGACATCATACGGTCGTCGCCATTTGCGGTTTTATAAATTAAATGTGCAGGTAAAATTGGCACCGATGATCCTCCGGGAACTAGCGCTTTAAGCGGTCGGTCGTCCATCATTCCGCCAAGGTATTTGTCAGAATTAATGAATTCGTAAACGCTGATGCCGAGTTCAATTTCGTATACCCCCGGATTTTTCACATGTCCGGATGCCGATATAAGTTTTGTTCCGGTAGATTTTTCAGTTCCGATTTTTGCGTATTCCGCTCCGGTGTTGTTGACAATCCACGGCACTGTCGCAATCGACTCAACGTTGTTAACAACTGTTGGATTTGCCCAAAGTCCGCTTATAGCAGGGAATGGCGGTTTGATACGCGGATTTCCGCGTTTCCCCTCAAGGGATTCGATAAGTGCGGTTTCTTCGCCGCAGATATAAGCTCCGGCACCACAATGAACGTAAAGATCTAAGTCGTAACCGGTTCCAAGAATATTTTTTCCAAGCCAACCTGCAGCATAAGCTTCTTTGATCGCTTTTTCAAGGATTTTGTAAATCCACATGTATTCGCCTCGGATATAGATATATGACAAGTGAGCTTCAAGCGCAAAACTTGCGGTGATCATTCCTTCTACCAGTAGATGCGGAATGTGTTCCATTAAATACCTATCCTTAAACGTACCCGGTTCAGATTCGTCGGCGTTACATACGAGATGTCTTGGATTCCCCGACTTTTTGTCGATGAAACTCCACTTCATTCCCATTGGGAATCCTGCCCCACCGCGACCTTTGAGCTGCGAGTTTTTGACTTCAGTCACAACTTCTTCAGGCGTCATCGATTTAAGCGCTTTCTCAACAGAAGCATATCCGCCTTCACGACGATAAACCTCATACGTTTTTATCCCCGGGACATTGATTTTATCTAAAAGTATTTGTTTTGACATGCTAGTGTAAGCTGATTTTATTGTCTTTACAGTCTGTAATAAGCTGGTCGATCTTTTCTTTTGTCAGGTGTTCCTGATATGAATCGCCGAGTTGCAACATCGGAGCGTATCCGCAAGCACCAAGACATTCCACACCGACTACAGTAAAATTGCCATCCGGAGTTGTCTCACCTTTTTGGATACCCAGTTTATCGCAAGTGTATTCAAGCATATCTTCTGCGCCACGCAGGCAACAAGGCGAAGTCATGCAGAATTCGAACATGTACTTTCCGATCGGTTTGCGGTTGAACATGGTATAAAACGAAACCACCTCGTAAACCTCGACCGGTTTAATTCCGATGATTTCGGCAACTTTGTCCATCAATTCGATGCTTAGCCAATTATCGTGTGCATCCTGAACTTCGTGTAAAACCGGCAAAAGCGCCGACTTTCGCTTGTCAGAAGGATAATGACCAATCAATTCGCTGATCCTTGCCAAAAGTTCAGGTGTAAAATTTATTACCTGTTTGTGATTTACACTTTCCATTTTATATATCATTCGGCTCAAGGCCGGAATTTAAGTATTAAGCGTCTAGTTCACCAGCGATTACGTTCATGCTAGACAGTGTTGCAATTGCATCTGACAGCATTCCGCCTTTGACCATCTCGTTAAAAGCCTGGTAGTAAATAAAGCACGGTCTTCTGAAGTGCAATCTGTATGGTGTGCGACTTCCGTCAGTGATCAGATAAAAGCCAAGTTCACCATTTCCTCCTTCAACCGGATGGTACACTTCGGTAACCGGAACAGGCACTTCGCCCATAACGATTTTAAAGTGATAGATGAGCGCTTCCATATTGTGGTACACTTCGTCTTTTGGCGGAAGATAGTAGTCCGGAACATTTGCGTGATACGGACCTTCCGGTAGTTTCTCGAGCGCTTGTCTGATAATCTTGATGCTTTCGTGAACTTCGGCGTTTCGGACACAGAATCGATCGTAAGTATCGCCCGATTTTCCAACCGGAATGTCAAATTCGAAATCTTCGTATGAGCTATAAGGCTGCATCACGCGGATGTCGTAATCAACACCTGTTGCCCGAAGGTTCGGACCTGTAAAACCGTAGTTAATGGCGCGTTCGGCAGAAATGGCGCCAACGTTAATGGTACGATCCATGAAGATTCTGTTGCGAAGAAGTAAATTTTCGAATTCGCTCCAAACAGCCGGGAATTCTTCAAGGAAGTCGTTTATTTTTTTGAAGGCAAGCGGACTCCAATCACGCTCAAATCCGCCGATGCGCCCCATATTTGTGGTAAGTCGCGCGCCGCAGATTTCCTCGTAAATTTCATAAATTTTTTCGCGATACTGGAAAACATATAGAAATCCGGTAAGCGCTCCGGTATCAACACCAACAACTGAATTACAGATGATGTGATCGGCGATACGTGCAAGTTCCATGATAATAACGCGAAGGTATTGAACGCGTTTTGGGACTTCAATATTTAGCGCCTTCTCTAAAGTCATCCACCAACCCATGTTGTTAATTGGCGATGAACAATAATTCAAGCGATCCGTTAGCGGGGTAATTTGATAGAAAGGCCTGTTTTCAGCGATTTTTTCAAAAGCACGGTGGATGTAACCAACTGTTCCTTCGCCATCGATGATACGCTCACCATCCATCAGCAGGATATTTTGGAAAATACCGTGCGTTGCTGGGTGCGTTGGACCGAGGTTTAGGATCGAAAGTTCGCTGCCGTCTTCGTTTTGCCGTTGTTTGATAATATCGGCATATCGCAATTCAGGAGGTAATAATAAGTCTGACATTATATATGATTCAGGGGCATTATTAGCAATTGTCTGTTGTTCTTCCGAAGAAGCGGTCATCTTTATCGGTACGTCCGCCGTCTTCAAGCGGAAATTCCTTCCGGAGAGGGAACGAAGTCATTTCGTCCATATTCAAAATTCGCTTTAATTGCGGATGGTTTTTAAAGACGATCCCGTAGAAATCGTACGTTTCTCTTTCCTGCCAGTTTGCACCTGAGAAGAGATCGACAACCGAATCAATTTCAGGATTAGCCGCATTCAAAAAGCACTTGATTCTGATTCGGATATTATCTACCCAGTTGTGCATATGATAAACCACTGCAAACTGACGATCGGCTTCGGCGTCAGGATAGTGGACTCCACATACGTCGGTTAGAAAATTAAACCGCATTTCAGGGTCTTCCTTTAAAAACGTCATTACTTCTAAAATCTGGTCCGGCTTTATCTCAAAAGAAAGAATGTCGTGTTGCTGCATAAAATGGTCAGCAACAGATCCGAATTTATCGGTAAGGGCGTTTTGTATTTGAAGGTTATCTAGAGCCATTATACTATTTGATGTTATAAGAAGCTAAAAGTTCGGTGTATTCCGGTGAACTTCTTCTGCGAACAGATTCTGATTTAACGATTTCCTGCAACTGCATGATTCCGTCCAGGATTTGTTCCGGTCTTGGTGGGCAACCTGGTACGTAAACATCAACCGGGATAATTTTGTCGATGCCTTGTAAGACAGAGTAAGTGTCAAAAATTCCGCCTGACGAAGCGCATGCTCCTACGGCAATCACCCAACGAGGCTCAGCCATTTGTTCGTATACCTGACGTAAGATCGGCGCCATTTTCTTGGCAATCGTTCCCATTACGAGCAACATATCGGCTTGACGTGGCGAGAAACTCATTCGTTCTGAACCGAAACGGGCTACATCGTAATGTGCCGCCATGGTTGCCATGAACTCAATTCCGCAGCATGATGTTGCAAACGGCAGCGGCCAAAGTGAATTGGCGCGTGCTAATCCGACCACATCACTAAGTTTTGTGGCAAAAAATCCTTCGCCTGAAAATCCTTCAGGTGGTTCAACTATATTGTGTTTTGAATCGCTCATAATTATTTTTTCTTAGTTTAAATCTGGCGTTAGTATCCTGATTTAAACGTGTAAAGCGTCAATTTATTGAATTTTAACGTGCTAATTAATCCCATTCCAGCGCTTTCTTCTTGATTACGTAGAAGAAGCCAACAAGGAGTAAAGTCATGAAAATTGACATTTTGATCATTCCTTCGACCCCCATTTCTCTGAAATTTACTGCCCAAGGATAAAGGAAAATTACTTCGACGTCGAACAAAACGAATAGAATTGCGACAAGGAAGTATTTTACTGAAAACGGGATTCGGGCGTTACCAATGGATTCAATACCGCATTCGAAGTTCTTGTCCTTGGAAGCGGATTTACGGCGAGGTCCCAGAAAACCTGAGATTATGATGGTAGTAACAACAAAACCGACAGCAAGTAAAAATTGCATTAATATCGGAAAATAGTCAGCTTGATTCGTTTGCATCGCGTCTTAGTAAAAATTTAACGGCAAATATACATTTCATAAGTTGAAAATACAATCGAAAGTAGGTTTAGATTTTCCATTCGAAATGAGCGCTAAAAAAAAGGTAGTCATAAAAAAAACGCTCCGAAAATCGGAACGTTCTTTTTTAATTTGGCAACAAAAAATATATATTTTTAGTCCTCCATGGTAGTTACTTGAGCAGCAACTTTACCTTTTCGTCCTTCTTCTTCTTCATAGCTAACTCTGTCACCTTCACGAAGTTCTTCCGCTCTAATTCCTGAAGCATGAACAAAGATGTCTTTTCCTGTTTCTTCATCTGTAATGAATCCGTAACCTTTTGACTCATTGAAAAATTTAACTGTACCTGTACGCATTGTAATTGTAATAATAATTTATAATGGGGCAAATGTAGGCTTTAAAATGATACGCAAAACATTTTTGATAAAAATAAACGCGTTTTGAACGATTTTTTTTCGGGGCAAGACCTTGATAATCAAAAATGTATTGATGGGAGCTTGCCAAATCTGACTTAAGCGTGTTTATGCATCTGGTCAATTCATTCGGGTTAAGGGCAATTCGCCGCACGGCTCGAAACCAGAACATTTATTATTCACACGAATTATTTTCTGAAATCTTCCAAGTTAACTTTATGCGATTATTGATAGACCCTTTTCCATGTGCTGTCTGCCACGTTTAAGTTTTTTAAGAAATGTAGCGAGTGGCGATTCCCATATAGTAATGCGATCTGATTGCTTTTTGATTTTAGTATTTTATCAATTAAGTATTGATCTCGAAGGGTCAACAACAAGTAATTCTGTTTAGCGCGATCCACTTTTCCGCACTTGTATTTTTGGCCTAATTTAGTATTGAGGTCGCACTCGTCAAGAACTATTGGCCCCCGATTTTGTTCGTAAAAATAAATTAGAGAATCTAGCGAAAGGTCGGCCCGAATATCTACATCCACTCGTAAGCCGGTGTTTTCCGGAGTTTGGTCAATCATGCCTTTAACGCGGAACTTCTTCGTATCGTTATTGGTTGAGTCGAGATACGCGGTAAGATGAATACCGATGATTTTCCTCAACTTTTTTTGAATGACTTCCAATTTTTCCTTCTCCATTGTGGTGTCTATTGCGATGCCTTCGTACATAATTGTATAACCCGAAGCTCTAAGAGAATCTATATCTTGTTTTATTCTTTTATAGTAGTCGGGTTGATTGATATGCATCACACCAATGAAAGCCACATCTTTTGATCCATTCGAAAACTTTTGAATCCGATAGATTTTGTTTACCAGATTTGACTTAATTCGAACAAGCGATTTTGCGCATGAGCATAAAACAAATGCTAAAACGCAAGCTATCAGGTATTTTTTCATACTATATATTATTAGGATTTTAAATAGTTACACCTTAAATCTCCCGATCTCAAACCACTGATGATAAAATGGCATTTACCAATTGCTAACTTTTCAATTATATGCATGAGTTATCGTATAGCTGCTTTCATGCTTTTTAAGTTTTTCATACAAATCTTGTCGATGTGCAGCTCCAAATAGCACCGCGATCTTATTGTTAGGGTGCCGAATGATTTCTGCCAATAATTTATTGTCGCTTAGTGTCTGAGTCATAAATATAATGTTTTGCCGATCGGTTTTTGTGCAGGAATAGTTATTATCCAACCGGGTTTGATAATCGCATTTTGATAAGATTATTGGCCCCTTGAGTTCTTCATATTTTAGTACTATGCTGTCTATGCTATAATCCGCACAAATATCTTCATCGTATCGTGATCGTTCGATGACGCCGTCGACTTTGAATATATTGGCAATTATGTTTGTCGCATCCAAATATGCCGAGAGGTTAAAGCCTGTGACGCGTCGAAATTTCCTTCGGATTACATCTTCCACCACGCTGTCTTTTGTGCCGATATGAACACCTTCATACATTATAGTGTATCCGTAATTCCTAAGTGAATCGATATCACGTCTGAATTTCGCAAGATCCTTCGGTTTGTTAAGGTGCTTAATGCCAACAAATGCGACATTTTTAGTCCCATTTGTGATTTGCATTATCTTGTAATGTTTTTCTCGGCCGGCCATGCTTAGCCGATTGGAAGGCCTGGTACATGAGGCTAGAAGGAGTAAGCTACAAAGTAAGATTAACTTTTGCATAAAGCCGGTGGTGTCGATTATACTGAATTGCATCCACTATTGAATAGGCAGCAGTTTCCATTTGGGATCATGTTGCTTAAGATTGTGTAATAAGCCATATTTGTGCTGATTACCATATAAAATGGCAATTTTATTGTTAGTATGGGTGAGGACAGTATTTGTTAAATATTCATTTCGTAAGGTTAAAAGCAAGTAGTTGAAGTTATCCTTTTCTCTTTTCGAGCACTTGTATTTTTCGCCAAGTTTTGTTTCAAGGTCGCATTTAGTTAATATGATCGGACCTTTTCTCTCTTCATATAACGTAATCAATTGTTCGAGAGAGAGATCGGCATGATGATCAGTTAGCCTATTTATTCCGGTATTTTCAGAAGTTTGATTTACAAATCCTTTCACGTTGAAGCTTTTCATATCTTGGTTTGTACTGTCGATATAGTTAGTGGTATGAACACCGAGAACCTTCCTCAGTTTTCTGTCTAAAAGTTCTTGACGCTCTTTGGTTTGAGGAGAATCAGTAGTTAAAATTCCCTCATACATAATAGAATATCCAACAGCCCGCAATGAGTCAATGTCTTTCTTGATCTTTTGATAGTACTCTGGAGTATTTATGTGTATAACTCCAATATAAACTATCATTTTCTCTCCATTTGTCATTCTGTCGACCATATACCTTTTGTTCATCCAATTTCCTCTCAAAGAATAGATCGATTTTGCGCATGAACATAAGACAATTGCTAGAATACAGGCTGTTAGATATTTTTTCATTTTTCTATTGTTTTAAAAACGGACTTACTACTTCGATAACTTTTATGCCAACTTCAATTACTCTGATTGTCGTGCCCAACCAACACCCAAATTTACAACTTCCTCTTCCTCTAATTTTTTCGCCATTGGCATCGGTGTAGTTTTCATTACACCAAGCAAGACAGGCGGTTAAACCTTCTGGAACTTCAGAATTTTTTGTTTTTGCGCTGGCGGTCACTAGCGCATCTGCCTTGAACTTTCCAACAGTTAGAATGTTTTCAGTAAACTCCATGGTAATGAGTCCCTCACCTTTGTCCGGAATAACCATTCTGACTTTTCCCTTTTGCGAAACTTTTCCATCCTTTGATTTCACCATTACGTCCTTAGTGATGGTCTCATAGGTCGTTGTCCGAGTCGTGTACTTGCTTTGCATTGAAGCCGGCAAATCCATTTTTACATACGTTTGTGCGATAGAGGTAGTGCTGATCAATACAGCAATTAAGAATAATAAATTTTTCATGATACTTAGATTTGTGCGAGCATCGCCCGCGGGTTTTTCGTTTCTTTAAATAAAAATTTTCGTGGCGGATAAAATACTTTTCATCACTTCGCCGGTTGGCCCCTTGTTGTCATCTGGTTGGTTATTTAGGTTTGTATTGTAAAACTACTGAACATCAGCCTGTTGCTATATGGTATTACCGTAGATAATGTTAAAGTCTGATTTTATTTACCCTCTAATCGTTCATATACGGGCAAAAAAAAAGCCCGCATCAAGCGGACTTTTATAAAATTTTGAGTTTTCTAACTCAACTTTATCTGTAATTCTTTTAATTGGGTGTCATCAATTGCCGACGGCGCGTCAATCATTACATCTCGACCCGAATTGTTCTTCGGAAATGCAATAAAATCCCTAATGGTTTCCTGACCACCCAAAATAGCAACCAATCGGTCTAATCCAAATGCCAATCCACCATGTGGCGGCGCACCGTATTGGAACGCGTCCATCAAAAAGCCAAACTGATTTTTCGCCTCTTCCTCGGTGAACCCTAAATATTTGAACATCAATTGCTGCGTCGATTTGTCATGAATCCTTATCGAACCACCACCAATCTCATTTCCGTTCAATACCATGTCATACGCATTGGCTCGCACTTTTCCTGGATCTGTCTCCAGCAAATGCATGTCCTCCGGCTTTGGCGATGTAAACGGATGATGCATCGCGTGATACCTTCCAGATTCGTCATCAAATTCCAAAAGCGGAAAATCAACGACCCATAACGGAGCAAATTCTTCCGGTTTCCTAAGTCCCAAACGAGTCGCAAGTTCCATTCTAAGCGCACTCAACTGTGTTCGTGTTTTCGACTTTTCTCCGGCTAACAACAATACTAAATCGCCTGGTTTGGTGCCAAACGCCTCAGACCATGTTTTTAATACTTCTTCATTATAGAATTTATCGACTGACGATTTCAACGATCCGTCCTGATTGTGTCGCATGTAGATGAGTCCGCTTGCGCCAACCTGAGGTCGTTTTACCCAATCAACCAACTCGTCCAATTGTTTTCTGGTAAACTCAGCGCAGTTCTCAGCGTTGATTCCAACCACTAATTCTGCCGCATCAAACACCGGAAATCCCGCCGGACTGAAATCGCCCGCAGCCGATTTCAACTCTACGAATTCCATCGCAAACCGAATGTCCGGCTTGTCGTTTCCATAGGTTTTCATCGCATGATCATAAGTCATCCGCGGAAATTTATCCACGTCAATGCCTTTAATCTCTTTCAATAAATGTCTGGTCAACCCTTCAAAGGTGTTCAGAATATCTTCCTGCTCAACAAACGTCATCTCGCAATCGATCTGTGTAAATTCAGGTTGTCTGTCGGCGCGGAGATCCTCGTCCCTAAAACATTTTACAATCTGAAAATATTTGTCCATTCCGCCAACCATCAACAGTTGCTTGAAAGTTTGAGGCGATTGTGGCAACGCATAAAACTGACCTGGATTCATCCTCGAAGGAACCACAAAATCACGCGCACCTTCCGGAGTAGATTTGATCAGCACCGGAGTCTCAACTTCGCAAAAATCGAGATCAGACAAGTATTTGCGAACTTCCATCGCCACTTTATGACGGAAAAGCAAACTGTTTTTGACCGGATTTCTTCGGATGTCGAGATAGCGATATTTCATTCTAATATCTTCACCACCGTCGGTTTCGTCTTCAATCGTGAATGGCGGCGTTACCGACGAATTCAAAATCACCAGCTCAGAAACCAGGATCTCGACATCGCCTGTTGCCATGTTCGCATTCTTCGATTCGCGCTCGATCACTGTACCTTTAACCTGGATCACAAACTCGCGCCCAAGGGTTTTGGCCATTTCAAAAACTTCCGATTTTGTTCGCTCCGAATCAAAAATCAATTGCGTAATTCCGTACCGATCCCGAAGATCGACCCAAATCATAAATCCCTTATCGCGGGTCTTTTGTACCCAACCGGCAAGTGTGACTTCCGAATTTATATTTGATGCGTTTAACTGTCCGCAGTTGTGACTTCTATACATAATATGGTTTAAGCTGCAAATTTAAAGATTAATAGCAATAATATGTCGGTGGCGATTTTTTTTGTTGATTAGTTTGTTGCGAAAACGAATTTATTTTTGAATAATCCATTTAATTTATAATTTAAGGGCCTTAAACATCGATTATGAAAAAACTTCTACTTTTATTACTGCTTCCTCTTTTTGCTAATGCGCAAATTTTTTCGGAGGATTTTGAATCTGGAATTCCTTCAACTTGGACACTTGCCGGCGATGGCAATTGGGGCACAACCACTGTCGCATGGGAAGATGCAATTTTCGAAAGTACGGTAGCGTACTTTGACGACGATGCTGCCGGCGACGAGGTAATCGTTAGCAATGCACAACTAATTTCTCCGGTTATCGACCTTTCGAATTATGAAAGTTTAAGCCTGACATTCGATTATGGGAACTACATTTTTATTGATGAAACCTCACTTACTGTTCAAGTTTTTGACGGAACCGAGTGGATAACGGTTTTTGAAGCATTCGGGGACCAGTTTGAGGAGGATACTTATTTACCGCTGAATACGACAATCGATATCACGCCATATGCAAACAGCCAGTTTCAGGTACGCTTTGTTTATAACGATGTCGGCGATTGGTCTTTTGGTGCCGTAGTCGACAACATTGTGGTTGATGGCGTTCTCGGGTTGCGCAATAATAATGCAAATCGCATGTTTTCGATTTCTCCAAACCCGGCGACTGATTACTTTGAGCTAACATCAAGTGCCTTTTCCGATCAGGTAATGGTTCAACTGACAGATGTTAGCGGTAAATCATTCAAAATTTCAGGCATTAATGGTCGTTTCGACATTTCAACACTTCAAAGCGGAGTTTATATCCTGAAAATTTCCAATAATACCAAAGTTGAAACGTTAAAATTGCTTAAACGCTAGTAACTTTATTTGTGCGCTATCCGCGTTAGCGATGGTCGTGGAAATCCTTTTGCGGCGTCTGACCTGCATTTTTTAATGTGGGTAGGCGCCGGAAAAGATTGTAGCAACAGCGCGGCCCATGGGCATGAGGTCCCGAAAACCGAATGCGCATGGGAAACGCCCAAATTTTCAAGTTTTTAGATTTTACAATTGATTTTTTTGAAGCTGATCCGGCTGTTCGCTACTATCTTTCGCGCCCTTGCTACCGCCGCGGCGCAAAAGGATAACCGCTGCCATCCGGGCTAGGGCTTTGTCAAAACCGAACGTTTTTTGCCCCATTTTACATTCGCAATTCCCGGGGTGCATTCCAAAAAAACTGCTGCAAAAAATCAAACCGACGATAAAATTTCGGTAATTTACTCCACTAAAATTTACAATTATGAAAAAATTCATGATGCTTTTCTTGCTTGGCGCGGCAACCGTTGCAGCACAAACCGACCAAGTGAAGTTTACCGCAAAAATCGCCAACCGAAACAGCGATACGATTACAATTTTCGGCGGTCGCAACTTTAAACAAGTGATCCCGATCGATAAAAACGGACTTTTTACAGCCTCGTTCAAGGTTACTGACGGGCCGCACCAACTTTACGATGGCACCGAACAAACGCTGATGTTCCTCAAAAACGGATACGATTTAAAACTCGACCTCGATGCGAAAATGTTTGACGAAACCGTGACATACTCTGGAACGGGTAGCGGCGAAAATAACTTTTTGGCGCAGAAAGCGTTGATCGACGAGCGTTTCGACGAATCGGCTTCATCAATCACAAATAAGGAAGAATATGTGGTGGCGCTTGAAAAAAAACAGAAGCAACTAACCGATTTGCTGGCAAAACAATCGACTGACGAAAATTTTAAAATAATCGTGTCTTCGCTGATCCAACGCGAGCGACAACAGCAGGAAATGATGTTTGCCCAGCAGTTAATGGTAGCGGGAATGGTCGGAAAACCATCGCCAGGTTTTGATTATGAAAATCACAAGGGCGGTAAAACAAAACTCTCTGACTTGAAAGGCAAATACGTGTACATCGATACTTGGGCAACCTGGTGCGGGCCGTGTCTGGCTGAAATTCCGGCGCTGAAAAAAGTAGAGGAAAAATACCATGGCAAGAACATCGAGTTTGTCAGCATCTCGATCGACGAAAAGAAAGATTACGAAAAGTGGAAGAAAATGGTGACAAGTAAAGCTCTTGGTGGCGTGCAACTTTTCGCAGATAATGCGTGGAGTTCACAGTTTGCTGTTGATTTCGGCATAAATTCGATTCCGCGTTTTATTTTGATCGGTCCTGACGGAAACGTCATCGACGCCGATGCGAAACGACCATCAGATCCTGAATTGACCACGCAACTTGATAAATTGCTTGCAAAAAAGTAGACTGAACTGGAATTTTAAGAAAAGCTAAATGCAAAAAAAAGCCTCAACATTGTTGAGGCTTTTCTGTTTTATACCGAGTGTTTCGGGGTAAATCCGTCGTCACTCATTTCGGTTGGTTCGTAGTCAGCTGTCATTTCAGCATCATAATCGACTTCACCACCTTTTCTTTTGTTAAATCTTGCGATTAGGCTGTCGAATATCGCGTAAACCACGGGAACTATGATCAACGTCAGAAATAGTGAACTAAGCAATCCACCAATAATGACGATCGCAAGTCCGTTGTTCATTTCCGCCGCCGCACCCGAAGCAAGTGCAATCGGCACCATACCGAATACCATCGCAATGGTAGTCATAAGGATTGGACGGAGTCGCGCATGGTTCGCCTGAATTAATGCGTTATATGTGTTTTCACCTTCGGCTTTCCGCTGATTGGCAAAGTCGACAAGTAGGATTGCATTCTTACAAACCAATCCAATTAGCATGATCACACCGAGGATGGTGAAAATGTTCAACGAGTTATTGGTCAGCGCAAGTGCCAGCAACGCCCCGATAAACGATAGCGGAATCGAGAACAATACCACAAACGGATAAATATAACTGTTGTAAAGCGCAACCATTACAAGGTAAACCAATATAATTGCAGCAAGTAACGCGATTCCCAGTGTTCCAAAACCTTCCGACTGATTTTCCCGGTCACCACCCCAAACGTAATCAACGCCTGTTGGTCGTGGCAATTGCGAAAATTGAGTTTCCCATTCGGTTGCAATATCACCTGAAGGACGGCCGATTACCTGCGAGTTAATTTTCACGGCAGTGGCTTTGTCGCGGCGCTCAAGTAAACTCGGTCCCGAACTTTCCGATACGGTGGCAAACTGTGAAAGTTTGATCTGTTGACCGGAATCGTTGATGAAAACCAGCTCGCGGACATCATTGATATTTGATCGGTCGTATTCGTTAAATCGGACGTTGATGTCATATTCATATTCGCCGGCGCGGAACTTCGCATCGGTGTTTCCGCTAAATGCGATTTGCATCGTCGATCCCACATTCTGCAATGTCAAACCAAGTGCTGCCATTTTATCGCGATCGATTTGGACGGCAACTTCAGGCGAACCTTCTTCGGTTGAAAGTTCAACACCAGTCGCACCTTCAATTTTGCGAAGTTGGGCTTCGGCCTCATATGCAAATTTCATTACACTTTCCAAGTCAGGTCCGGTAACAGTAAGCGAAATCGGAGCGTTGTCGGCACCACCCATGAATCCTACCGGAACAGTTGTAATTTTTGCTCCAACAAGAACTTGCTCAAGCTCTCGTTTGATTTTAGCGGCATAGACATAAGTTCCATCTTCACGTTCTGCTTTATCGATAAGCGTCACGTCGATTTCAGATTTATAGGGAGTTGTTTGAGAAGCACCAAATCCGCCACTCGATTGTCCGACAGTTGCAACCATCGAGTTGATCTCAGGTTTTGTCGTTAAATAGGCTTCAGCTTTTTGGGTCATAAAGTTGGTTTGCTCAAGCGATGCGTCTTTTGGAAGCTCAAGTTGAACCAAAAACTGTCCACGATCTGATTGCGGGAAGAATTCGCCACCAATAAATCCGGCGGCAACAAGCATGATCGAGCTGACAAACAGCAAGAAAACAATTCCCAAGGTCCAAAGTTTATGCGCTAGCGACCATTTCAAAATATTGGTAATTCGCTCTGTAAATTTATCAAGATACTTTTCAAATCCTAGGATTACACGACCAAACCAGTTTTTATTAGTCAAATGCTCGAGTTTTCCGAAACGTGAGGATAAATAAGGTACGATGGTAAACGAAGACAAGAGCGAGAACAATGTGGCAATGATAACCGTTACACAGAATTGCGTGATAATATTACTTACAAGACCGGTACTCACGGCAATGGGCAGGAATACAACCACAATTACAAGGGTAATTGCCGTAACGGTAAATCCGATTTCTTTGGTTCCGTCGTAAGCGGCCCGGACTTTATTTTTACCCATTTCCATGTGACGGTAAATGTTTTCAAGAACAACGATCGCGTCATCGACAAGAATACCAACCACAAGAGACAAACCGAGTAAACTCATAAGGTTTAGCGTGTATCCCAAAAGATAAATACCGATAAATGTTGAAATCAACGACGCCGGAATCGATACCATTACGATAAATGCGTTTCTAAGCGAGTGAAGGAAGAACAACATCACAAATGCAACAAGGACAACCGCCAGGAATAAATCGAAGATAACCGAGTTTGCAGCGGCCAATGTAAATTCGGATGTGTCATTTGCAACGCTAAGTTCCAATCCGGTTGATTTGTAATCCTCCTGAATTTCGGCAATTGCAGCGCGAATTTCGTCAGAAACCGCAACCGCGTTAGCTTCAGTTTGCTTGATTACCTGAAGCACAATCGCGTTTTGCTGATTGATTCGGGCGATCTTCTCAACTTCTTTTTGGGTATCCTGAACATCGGCAATGTCCCGAAGTCGAACCTGAATTCCGTTTTTAGACGAAATTACAAGGTTTCTGAGTTCGTCAACTGATTGGTACTTTCCAGCCAAACGAACAAGCATTGTCGATTCGCGGGTTTGAATGTTACCCGTTGGGAAATCGAGGTTTGAACTTTGGATCATCTGCTGAACCTGAGCAACCGATAATCCGTAACCTTTCAACTTTTCCTGGTTAAGGCTCACCTGGATTTCGCGCTCTTCACCACCAATAAGGTTTACTTGAGCCACACCGTTTACACGTGATAAAATCGGTTGAATCTTTTTGTCGAGTAGGTCGTAAAATTCGGCTTCATCAAGTTTTGCGGTAGCTCCGAGTGTCATCACCGGAAGGTCGCTTAACGAGAATTTAGACAAAGACGGTGGGTCTACATCATCAGGAAGATCGGCTTCGATGGCATTGATTTTTCGCTGGGCATCGTTCAATGCATAATCGGCGTCGGCATCTGATTCGAGCGTCACCATTACGATCGACAAGCTCTCAACCGAACTCGCCTCAACACGTTTTACATTTTCAAGTGTTGCAACCGCGTCTTCGATCGTTTTTGTGACGGTGTTTTCAACCTCGCCAGGTGATGCTCCGGGGTAAACCGTAGCAATTGTAAGTACATTCACTTCAAACTTAGGGATAAGTTCGTAGCTTAGATTGCTATAACTCAGAATTCCGCCAAGTGTCAGGATTGTAAAAAGTACTACGATAAGCGTAGGTCTTTTTATTGATATTTCTGCTATTTTCATTTTTTACTATTGCGGATTACCGAATTATTTAATGATTGAAACACGTGTTCCATCCGTAAGGTTGATTTGTCCGCTGGTTACAACGATATCTCCGTCATTCAAGCCCTGTAGAATTTCGACCTGGTCGCCAAAAACGCGTCCGGCAATCACTTTAGCCATTGTTGCAGTGCTGTCTTTCACTACGAAGATCTGGTTGCTGCTTACACTTCCGACAAATGCCGAACGTGGAACGACGCGAACCTGAGTTTTGCCCGATTCGTTTGCTGAAAATCTAGCAGTGCCGTACATACCCGCTTTAAGATCGTCTCCTGTGTTTGCAATTTCGATGTCGACCGGGAAGTTTAACGTCTCATCAGCTACGGGTGCAATAAATGTGATTTTTCCTGAAAATTCTTTATCAGGAAAAACGCTTGAAGCTACCGCCACAGTTGAACCTACTTTCAATCGCGCAATTTGTTGCTCGCCAACGGTAACGCGAAGTTTAAGTTTTGAAACATTCACAAGTTCGAATAATGGCGTACCAGGTGATACTACCGATCCGGGTTCAACCATTTTCTTGTTGACAATTCCGTTGATTGATGATTTGATGGTCGCGTCGCCAAAATTGATACGAGCTTGAGTCAACCGCGCCTTTGCATTTGATAGCGCAAGTTTTGCCTGATCGAGTTGTTGCTTGGTAACTCCGCCTGTTTGGAATGCATTTTCGTAACGCTGATTATCCGCAAGTGCATTTTGATATGCCGCTTCAGCACTTTGTACGTCGACCGATAATCTTTCGCCTTCAATGACAGCAAGAGTTTGTCCGATTCTAACGCGACTTCCTTCTTCAACCATTACACGAACAACGCGACCTGAATTTTCGGCAGAAAAGTTTAGGGTTTGAAGCGGTTCAAAATTTCCGTTTGCAATGAAATCAGTTGATACTTCTTTGGTTGCAACCGTATCGATTCGCACGGCAACTGCGGCATTTTTCTGAGCAACCACCGCTGTCTCGGCCTCGTTCTTTTTCTTGTTATTGGTTAAAATAAAAGCAATAAGAGCGATTACTGCAATACCAATTACTATATAAATAAGCTTTTTCATTAGTGTTTGTTAGTTTAAAAGTGTTTTGAGTTCTCCTCTTGATTTGGTTAATTGTATCTCGGCTAGTTTAAATTCAAGAACCGCGGTGTTGTAGTTGTTCTGCGAATCGATCAATGCATTTTCAGCATCGAGCAAATCGGTTAAAGTTGCCAACCCATTAAGGTAGTTATTTCGGGTGTTTGAAAGAACTTCTTCTGCAAGTTGAACATTTTCACGCTGATTGTTGATGGTAATCAAACTGTTGTTAATCTGTGCCCGGGCATTTTCATAATCGAGCTCCAATCCAAGGCGTGCATCTTTAAGATCTTCCGATAGCGATCTAAGTTCGATATCTGCTTGTTGAACGCGGGATCTTGTGCTGAATCCGGTAAAAATCGGGATTCTTAAGTTGAGTCCGATTGAAGCCACGTCAAACCAGTTTACACCCTGATTGCTTCCTGCGAAAAGTGGAAATTCATTTCCGGTTGCCTGATAATTGAAACTACCGCTTAAACCCAAGGTCGGATAGTATTCGGCTTTAATCGATTGTTTGTTGTATTTAAGGAGTTGTTCCTGAGTTTCCAACAAGCGAAGTTCAGTTCGTTTCGAAAGATCCAAATCCTCTGTCAATGGAAGTGGCTTAATCTCGAATTCGGTTTGAGGAAGAACAATAGGCGTGTCAATCGCCATTCCCATGAAAAATTTCAAGGTGTTTTCCTGCAGTTGTACCGCATTTAGAACTTGCTGGCGTTGCGTTCTCAGATTTGAAAGTAAAACATTGATCCGGTCTAAGTCGATTTTTCTCGCCAAGCCGTTGTCAAACTGACCCTTGATGATGTCGCGAACTTTAGATGTGTTGACATAATTGCTGTCAAGTACCGTTAGTCGCTGACGCTGAATGTATACTTGATAATAATTATTTGCGACATTTTCGATAACCTGCTCATCGGTTAATTCGGCGTTGATGCGATAGAACTCGCGCGTGGTTCGGGCTGCTTTCAATCCGGTGAAAACCGCTTGATCAAATATCGCCTGAGTAACCGAGACGCCACCAACCGTATTCCACTTCTGACCAAAAGGAATCAACAATGTTGTTCCAGGCTGACCTGCAATTTCACCCGGAACGGCGCTTAGTTGCAAAATCGGATTATAAGTCAGGTTCCCGTTGACAGTAACCTGCGGCAATGCTCGCGATCTGACCTGGTCGATCTGGTATTCGCTGTTTTCGACACTGAGTTGCGCCTTTCGAGCATCCGATTTATTTTCGAGTGCGTAGGAAATCGCCTCCTTCAATGTCAAGACTTGTCCTTGCTGAGCTTTCACGCCAAAAGACAGCAGCAGCAAAAGAATTATGACTTTGTTTTTCATTAGTTTGATTGGTTAATTATTATTGGTAAGGTAACTTTCTAATACTTTGAGTCCTTTCGGCGAAGCAATCGCGCGGATGTGATAGTCGAGGAATTTATTGGCAAGGTGTTCATTCTTAAATTCGCTGGTAGGAAAGATGTCGTTGTCCTTAATGGCACTTCCGCCGACAAAGAAAATCCGGGTTACGAACTGCACATCAAGACTTTCGCGATAAAGTCCTTCGCGTAATCCCTTGTTAATGTTTGCGATGACGCAACTGTGTATTTTATTGAATTGTTTGCTTTTCAGGATTTTGAAAACCTTCGGAAAATATTTTTGCAGTTGATAAATCGGCGATGTACTTTCGTTTCGCAACTGGTTCACCATATAGTCTTTCACCATATAAAGTTCTTCAATCGCGTTTTTTTCCATCCCGGCGATTTCATCAAAACCATTCGAGATGTCGGTAAACAGTTTGACTGTTACGGCCTCGATCAACGCAGGTTTAGTGGCATAATGCTGATAAATGGTCTTTTTTGAAATAGCCATTTCAGCCGCTATGTCGTCCATGGTGACACTCTTAAATCCAAGTGTCAGGAACATTTCGGTAGCTGTATCTAAAATTTGCTGCTTCATTAGTATAATTTGGAGTACAAAAGTAAAGCGGAAACTTTGAATACAAACAGAGTTTCCTTAGTTTTTACGTTTATTTAACACTTGATTATTTGACGAGAATTTTTTGAACCGACAGATAGCCGTAAATTAGCCGAAAAAAGATGCGTCCAATCGCCGAATACCGTGAACTGTTACTGGCAAATCTCAACAATGCCATTAGCGTTCGTGAACCCAAAGGTCTTTACGAGCCAATTAACTACATTTTGTCAATCGGTGGAAAACGGATGCGTCCGGTACTGACGCTATTGTCTGCTGAGGTTTTCGGTGCCGATTATTCAGAGGCGATTCCGGCGGCGATTGCAGTTGAGGTTTTTCATAATTTTTCGCTTGTGCATGACGATATTATGGACGATGCGCCACTTCGACGAGGGAATGAAACGGTTCACGAGAAATGGAACCTCAATACCGGAATTCTGTCAGGTGATGCTATGTTGATTCTCGCTTATCAATATTTTGAAAAATACGATGCCCAAACATTCAAGAGTTTAGCTCAATTGTTTAGTCGCACGGCACTTGAAGTTTGCGAAGGCCAGCAATGGGACGTCGATTTCGAAAATCGCGACGACGTTTCGCTTCCCGAATACATTAAGATGATCGAGTATAAAACCGCTGTTCTGGTAGCGGCGGCGCTTCAGCTTGGAGCCATTGTTGCAAGAACTTCGGATGAAAATTGCAGGAAAATTTATGAGTTCGGTTTGAATCTCGGAATCGCATTTCAAATTCAGGATGATTATCTTGATGCCTTTGGCGATCCGGAAACTTTTGGAAAACAGGTTGGTGGTGATATCATCGAAAACAAAAAAACCTACTTGTTTTTAAAAGCAGTCGAGTTTTCAAACGATTCTGAACGAGATCAGCTTTTGCATTTGTATTCGATCAAATCTTCAGATAATACTCAAAAAATCGATTCGGTTAAAAAGATATTTGACGCTTCAGGCGCATCAAACGCCGCCCGGGAAGCAATCGAAAGATACACCGCTAAAGCTTTTGAGGTTCTAGATCAAATCGACATCGACGACGATCGTAAAAATGTTCTTCGCGCTTTTGGCGATAATTTAATGAAAAGGACTGTCTGATGTTTGTGGTTCCTCAAAACTCCGATTTGCTTTTGCAAGAAGCCGAACGCGAAAACCTTTATCAAAAGTTACTCGAGCAAATCAACAAGGATTTTAATCTGGCGAACGAACCGGTCGATTTTCCTAAAAGTACTTCGCCTGACGAATTAAAAATCCAATTGCATGAAAAAGTTTATCGGTTGATTCAGTATCGATTCGCCGAGTATCTAAACTTGCTTTATATCATCGATGTTCCGGAAGATCAGGTCAAAAAGCTCGATGGGTCGGATATTAGCGAACTAGCCGGTGAAGTTGCCTTTCTCATTCTGAAACGCGAGTGGCAAAAAGTGTGGTTTCGGGCGAACTTTTAGAAATAAACCCTGACAAATGGCATAAATGGATCGGCATAGATATTTTTGTCGTCATCATGCAAAACATTATAACGAACGCCAATCGTCACATTATTCGTACGATAACCCGCGCCGAGAAATAAAGCGGTATTCCAAAAATTATCATCAAGTACGCCACCGTCAATAAATTGATATTCGGTATTTACACGAACCTGCTCAATCTCGGCCGATAACTGAATGGCATCAATCGGATTTGCCAGCACCAAAATGCTTCCGCCGTAAATATACGATTCGTAATTATTCCGCACCTTGATGTAGCTTCCTTGCAAACCCACTCCTGCGGCGAAGTATCGGTTAAAATTATAGAGCGCGCCCGGAGCCAACGCCACATTTGTGTAGTTGTTTCCAAAGCTGAGTCCGGCGCTGCCTCCAAACTGAACACGGCGCCAAAAATCGCTTTTCCCGTCTGAATCTTCTTGCGTAAATCCACTGAATGAAAGCAGTAGAAGTGACGCCAATATAATTTGTCTGCCGGCCGCCGCGAGGCCAAAGCATTTCATCAACCACATAGTAAGGAGTTTATAAAGTATAAAAGTATCAAAATTTATCAAGGAATTATTGCATTTATCGTACTTTTGCCTGACTATTTAACAACCTCGGGACATTCACATATTACTATGGATAGGTTTTCCTTTTTAAACGCAGCACACGCAGAATTTTTCGCTGAACTTTACGATCAATATTTAGAGAATCCGGATAGCGTTGAGCCAAGCTGGAGAAGCTTTTTTCAAGGTTTCGACTTCGGAAGTTCAAGCTATGGCAATTCGGCGGAAGCTGATGCGCGTGCTTTCGACGGTTCTCAGCTAAACTGCGAGCCGGTATCAGAAAAGCTTCAGAAAGAATTTAACGTTCTTCGTTTAATCGACGCATATCGCAACCGCGGTCATTTGTTCACCAAAACAAATCCGGTCCGTGAACGCAGGGCTTACAAGCCATCACTCGACATTGAAAATTACGGATTGACTCAAGCCGACATGGATACGGTTTTCGACGCAGCAAATGCAATGAAACTGGCACCTTGTACGCTTCGGGAGATTATCGGTCACCTCGATAAAATTTATTGCCAGTCGATCGGAGTAGAATACATGTATATCCGAACTCCGGAAATCATTCAGTGGATCCAGGACAAAATCGGTTACAACGACAATATTCCGCGTTACAACGACGAGCAAAAGAAACACATACTGACAAAACTCAACGAGGCAGTTTCTTTCGAGAATTTCCTTCATACAAAATACGTTGGTCAAAAACGATTCTCACTTGAAGGTGGCGAATCGATTATACCCGGACTTGACGCACTCATCGAAGCTGCAGCTGAAAAAGGCGTGGAGCAATTCGTCATGGGAATGGCTCACCGTGGCCGATTAAACGTACTTGCCAATATTTTCGGCAAACCAACTCAGGATATTTTCTCTGAATTTGACGGTAAAGATTATGATGACGACGCGTTATTTGACGGTGACGTAAAATATCACCTCGGACTCACGTCTGACCGACGTACGAAATCAGGAAAAAGCATCAATATCAACTTGGCGCCAAACCCATCGCACCTCGAAACTGTCGGTGCCGTTATCGAAGGGATCACCCGCGCCAAACAAGAAAAATATTTCCCGGAAGATTTCTCTAAAGTGCTTCCAATTGCACTTCATGGTGATGCTGCCGTTGCAGGACAAGGTATCGTTTACGAAATCGTTCAAATGGCTCAACTCGACGGTTACAAAACCGGCGGTACGATTCATATCGTGATCAACAACCAGATTGGTTTTACCACGAATTATTTGGACGCTAGAACATCGACTTATGCCACCGACATTGCTAAAGTTACGCTTTCGCCGGTTCTTCATGTCAATGGCGACGATGCCGAAGCTGTGGTTCACGCCATGCTTTTTGCACTCGATTTCAGAATGGAATTCGGCCGCGACGTTTTCATCGACCTTTTAGGTTACAGAAAATACGGACATAACGAAGGTGATGAACCTCGTTTCACCCAGCCAAAACTTTACAAGCAACTCGCAAAACATAAGAATCCACGTGACATTTATGCTGAAAAGCTATTGTCTAAAGGAATCATCGACGAGAAATACGTCAAAAACCTTGAGGATCAGTACAAAGCTGTTCTTGAAGAAAACCTCGAAGCATCACGCAAAAAAGACCTGACGATTATTACGCCGTTTATGCAAAACGAATGGCAAGGCTTTAAGCAAGCGGGTCGCGAGGAAATGCTTCAAAAAGTTGATACCGCTTATTCTCGCGAAGGATTGGCTGAAATTGCAAAAACGATTTCAGAACTTCCAACCGATAAAAAGTTCATCAACAAAATCCAAAAACTTCTCAACGACCGTAAAACGATGTTTGAAAACGACAAACTCGACTGGGCAATGGCTGAACACCTTGCTTACGGATCGCTTTTAATGGAAGGTTATGGCGTTCGGATTTCAGGGCAGGACGTTGAACGCGGAACGTTTTCGCACCGTCACGCCGTGATTAAATCAGAGGATTCAGAAGAAGAAGTGATTCCGCTTCAAAACCTCAAAAACGCCAAAGGCAAATTCAATATTTACAACTCGCTGCTTTCTGAATACGGTGTTGTTGGTTTTGATTACGGATATGCGCTTGCAAATCCAAACGTACTTACCATCTGGGAAGCGCAGTTCGGCGATTTCTCAAACGGCGCGCAAATCATGATCGACCAATATATCTCGGCTGCCGAAGATAAATGGAACAACCAAAACGGATTGGTGATGCTTCTGCCGCACGGTTACGAAGGTCAGGGTGCCGAGCACTCGTCTGCCAGAATGGAGCGTTACCTGCAAATGTGCGCTAACGAAAATATGTACATAGCCGATTGTACCACACCTGCCAATTTCTTCCACTTGCTTCGTCGTCAGATGAAAACTACGTTTAGAAAGCCGTTGGTGGTCTTTACACCAAAAAGTTTGCTTCGTCATCCGCTGGTAGTTTCAACCGTAGATGAGTTTGCAACCGGCACGTTCCAGGAAGTTATTGACGATCAGAAAATGGCAAAAGCAGATGTGAAAACTGTTGTGTTCTGTACCGGAAAGTTCTATTACGACTTGCTGGCTGAGCGTGAAACCAACGGTAGAAACGATGTGGCACTTGTCCGAATCGAGCAATTGTTTCCGCTTCCGACCGAGCAGTTAAAAGAAATTATCGCCTCTTATCCTAATGCCGACGATTTCGTCTGGGCACAGGAAGAGCCTAGAAATATGGGAGCTTACAGCTATATGCTGATGAATTTCAACGAAGTCAAGTTCAGATACGCAGGTTTAAAAGCGTACAGCGCGCCGGCTTCGGGAAGTTATGCACGTTCTAAAAAGCGTCATTCAGTAGCAATAGCCATGGTTTTCGACAAGCAATTATTCGCAAGTTAGCAATTTGAGGATCAGAAGCTATTTCCTGCTGTTCGCTCATATCTTTTTTGCTGTTGTCAAAATGATCAGCCAACAGGTCAGCGCAAAAAAGGATAACCGCTTCCATCAGGGCTAGGAATTTGTCGTAATTTTGAAATTTATAAATAACAACAACAACATCATAAAATTATCTATATGGTTTTAGAAATGAAAGTCCCTTCACCGGGAGAGTCAATCACCGAAGTTGAAATCGCAACATGGTTGGTTAAAGATGGCGATTATGTAGAGAAAGATCAAGCCATTGCTGAGGTTGATTCAGACAAGGCTACCCTTGAACTACCGGCTGAAGCCAGCGGGATTATCACCCTAAAAGCCGAAGAAGGCGACGCGGTAAAAGTTGGCCAGGTGGTTTGCCTGATCGATACCGACGGCGCAAAACCTTCAGGAGGTGCTAAAGAGGAAGCTCCAAAAGAAGAAGCTCCCAAAGAAGAGCCGAAAAAAGAAGAACCAAAAAAGGAAGAGCCTAAGAAAGAAGAAGCTCCAAAATCGTATGCTGAGAACGCTCCTTCTCCGGCTGCAAGAAAAATTCTGGACGAGAAAAACATAAAACCATCTGAGATTTCAGGGACCGGAAAAGGTGGCCGAATCACAAAGGACGATGCTGTAAACGCAACGCCTTCGATGGGAACACCAACGGGCGGTAATCGCGGGTCTGAAAGATCAAAACTTTCAATGCTTCGTCGTAAAGTTGCCGAGCGATTGGTTTCTGCTAAAAACGAAACAGCAATGCTTACCACTTTTAACGAAGTTAACATGACTCCGGTAAACCTGGTTAGAAACAAATATAAGGACGAATTTAAGGCAAAACACGGCGGCGTTTCGCTTGGTTATATGTCGTTCTTTACAAAAGCTGTTGTACGAGCGTTGCAACTTTTCCCTGACGTAAACTCGATGATCGACGGCGATTACAAGATTTCTTACGATTTCTGCGACATTTCAGTTGCAGTTTCAGGTCCGAAGGGACTAATGGTGCCCGTGGTTAGAAACGCTGAAACGCTTTCTTTCCGCGGAATCGAAGCTGAAATCAAACGTCTTGCAATCCGCGCCCGCGATGGTCAAATTACCGTAGATGACATGACCGGCGGAACATTTACCATTTCAAATGGTGGTGTTTTCGGAAGCATGCTTTCTACACCAATTATCAACCCGCCACAATCTGGTATCCTCGGAATGCACAATATTATCGAGCGTCCGATTGCCGTAAACGGTAAAGTTGAAATTCACCCGATGATGTATGTTGCCTTGTCTTATGATCACAGGATCATCGATGGCCGCGAGTCGGTTGGTTTCCTTGTAGCTATTAAAGAAGGATTGGAAAATCCGGAAGAATTGCTAATGGGTGGCAATGCTAAAAAAGCACTTGAACTATAAGCCAAACATTTTATCATAGAAAAATCCCGCGTGAGCGGGATTTTTTGTTTTTAGACATCTCGGATACTAATGAATTTCCGCTGTAAAGTAGCTAGTATTTTATATCAAAACTACCGTCGGTGATTTGAATGGTAGCGGAAGCGGTTTCGGCAAAATTGGTCATCGTACCGGAGAACGTCCCGACAAGATGTTGTTCATCGCCGTTACTTACCAGATTTGACTGCATATCGACGCCATTGTAAAGCGCGTTTCCGGTGGCGTAGCTAAAATCGTATACGGCATCTTGACCGGTTTCGCCTTTGATTACGAAAAATGAAAAAACGTTTCCGTTAGCTGTTGCGACTACCGTAATTTCAGTATAAGCCGGGTTTTCACCCTGAGCGGGATAACTTACTTGTTCGAGTTGAATGTTTCTGAAATTTACTTCCTGGCCGTCGAACTCGACTGAAATCAGGTTGCCTGAAGGCGAATTATCATCGTCTGAGCAGGCGACAAGTGCGAATGCTGCAAAAAAAGCAATAAACAAATTTTTCATGATGGTGTTGGTTAGATTGGCGTCGCTTGCGCGAGGGATTGCGGCAAGCACCGTGTGCAGCCAAAAGCCCGGCCGAAGGCGCGCCCAAATTATCATCGTAAATATAGAAATATTCTACACTTTTTAAGATCTTAGTTTGTCTGCAAAACTTTTGCAATCGCGCAAACTCAATTTACAGTTGACGCTCAAATGTTAAAATACGCCGATTAAAGGCATATAAATTAGACTGATGTAAGAAATTAAGTATTTTAGCGAAAGTAAAACTTAATAAATAATTATGAAGAAAATTACATTATTCTTACTTTTTTTGGTAAGCAGCTTATCGTATGGTCAGCTTTATTCGGTGCCCGTCTGTTTGGATCTCACCAGTAATTCGTATGGTCCCATGAACAGCGTTTCTAATGCGAATGCTACCAATCGCACTGCGGTAATCTATCCGGCGTCTCAACTGGCGGGAATTGCAGGACAGGAATTGACCGCTGCGTATTTTGATCGCGGTTCGGCTGGCGCTACAATGTCGGGTACGCCGTCGTTTAAAATTTATTTAAAAGAGGTTACGGAGAGCGATTGGGGAAGCGAAAGCCTTGATTGGGCGACCGCCACACAGGATGCAGTATTGGTTTACGATTCAAATCCAATTGCGGCTGTAGGAAACTCGGCTGGATGGAAGGAATTTGCGTTTTCGACCAACTTTGAATATTCAGGAACTAAGAACCTTGCTGTGTTAATGGAATACACCAATTCGCAGGCAAGTTCAACCGTTAGTTGGAGTTACGAATTTGACGGTCCCTGCATCAGTTCTTCGAACAGCAACACGTCTAAGTACTCAAATAATACTACCGGAGTGTTGCCAACATCACTTGGAACCAGCAATTACAGAAGACCGGTCATTGGATTTGACTTTACAGTTTCTTGTAATGCGCCAACAAATTTCGAATTTGCCGACCTGACTGCCACGTCGGTATCATTGTCATGGACAGCCGGTGGTGAGGAAACGAGTTGGGAATATGCGGTGGTGCCAACAGCAGCAGGTGTGCCGACTGCGGGAACGGTAATCGCAACAAATACAGTTGATATTGTTTTGGATCCAACTACGGCATATACGGCTTATGTGAGAGCGCTTTGCGGTGAGGGCGACGAATCGGTTTGGAAGACAATCAGCTTTACTTCTCCGTGTTCTGCAATCACATCACTACCGTGGACAGAAGATTTTGAAGGGTTGACTTCAGTAGGAAACGATACTTTTCCTCCATGTTGGGATGAAGAAAATGGGGATTGGTCAACTTCTTTGGTTTCAACCTACAACACGCCAAGATCAGGTACAAAATACCTGCGAATCTTTTACAACGCGACCAACGAATATATGTGGACGCCGGGCTTTGCACTTGAAGCGGGAAAATCTTATGACCTTTCGACCTTTGTTCAGGGCGACAATCACACGGGTTGGGTAATCGACATGTTCTACAACACCAACCAAACGTCTGTGGGTGCGACTCAAATGGGAGCGTCTTACAATTTGCCGGGAGCGGGAACAACGGCGATTATGCCGTATGTGGAAATGCGTCGTTCATTTACACCGACAGCCCATGGCGTTTATTATTTTGCAATGCGAGCTAATGTGTTAAACAGTGCGGCGTGGTATGTTGCTTTCGACGATTTCAGACTTGAAGAGACTCCGTTATGTCCGTCGATTAACGATGTTCAGGTTGCTGGTATAACTGCGAACTCGGCTATCGTTTCCTGGTCGACAGTAGACAATGCTGAATCTTACAACATTCAGTATGGTCCAACCGGATTTGCGCTTGGAGAAGGAACAATTGTGACAGATGTAACAAGTCCGTTTGCCCTGGAAGAACTTGATAGCGTGACCGGATATTCGGTATATGTTCAAGCTGATTGTACTGAAGAAAATAGCGTTTGGGCGGGTCCGTATTCTTTTACGACCACATGCGCGCCAATGGCAATTCCGACAATTTCAGAAGGATTTGAAGTTACAACTGCTTTGCCGTCTTGCTGGGATCGTGCAAATGTTACCGGTACCAACCAATGGTCAATTTTTACGCCGACAGGAACAGGTGACGTGCCAACAGCTCACTCGGGAACTAAAGTGATTATAAAATCATATTCCAGTTCAGACGCGTTGTTATTCTCGCCTGCAATCGATTATTCTGAGATTGAGGACGCGACAAGAATCAATATGTATTTGTTCAGACACGCGTCGGCACATGCAAATGACAAATATGTGTTCTATGTAAACACTACGCCGTCATTGACCGGAGCAACTGAAATTGGACAAATTTTCCTAAAAACAACATTGGCTCCGACGGTTACTGGCACAGGTTGGTATAATTACACCATTGACATTCCTGAGGCTATGCAAGGTGAAGAGACTGTTTACGTGATAGCTCGCGGAGTAACCGCAAATGGTTTTTCGTCTTATTCACTTGCGATTGATGAATTTAAAGTTGAGTTTACTCCGGAATTATCAGCGCCATCGTTTAATGTAAGCGAGTTTAAAGCGTATCCAAACCCGGTAAGCGATATTTTATCGGTTTCTTATTCAAGTGAGATCTCGACTTTGGAGGTATTCAACTTGCTTGGTCAGCCGGTATTGAACGCATCATTAAACAGCAACCAAGGCAGCATTAATGTGTCGTCGTTGGCAGCGGGTGCGTATATCATCAAGATTCACTCGGCCGGTCAAATCGGAACGTATAAATTTGTGAAAAGATAATCGATCACATCAGTAAAAGCGGAGGCGGCTAGGTAAACATTGATTTATCTAGCCGTTTTCTTTTGATGACATTTCGACAAGCGATCGATAGGGACCGCGCGAGGGATTGCGGCAAGCACCGCGTGCAGCCAAAAGCCCGGCCGAAGGCGCGCCCAAAACATCAGCGATAAAAAACGTAAAAATTATTTTTTGAGGTAAAGCGAATTGGTGCTGTAATCGATGATGGCTTCAAACGGAATCAGGACGTCTGCACCAATGATTCCCTGGACGGGTTTTGCTTTGTGCTGCGTGAGGGCGAGATTGACGTGGGAAAGATCAAAAATGACAAGGTGAAGATCGGCAAATTTCCACCGACTCATTTTCAAGGTGTTTGCCATTGAAAGTTTAGTGAGCATGCCAACTGCGCCGGCTCCTGCTGCTTTAGTTTTTGAATCGGCTGCGATGAGGTTGAAATATTCGACGTTTGTAAAATCGACGCAACTGTTTGACGCGCCGGTGTCGAGGATGAATTTGCCTTTCACGCCATTAATCTCGGCGTTTACCAGCAAGTGATTGGTTTTTGTAATTTTAAACGGAATTCGCTGATAACTTTTGGCGATGTTAGGGTGGAGCGTGTTTTTCATAGCGTTTCAATTCAAAAATACGCATTTTTACCGCGCGACAGAAATTGACATTCGGTTTTTAAATTTGGCTTAACTTCGCAAAAAGTTGTTATGATTCTTACCGATACCCATACTCATTTATATAGCAGCGAGTTTGATCAGGACCGAGAGGCTATGATTGCGCGCGCG
This sequence comes from Flavobacterium sp., assembly GCA_015234525.1. Taxonomy (GTDB): domain Bacteria; phylum Bacteroidota; class Bacteroidia; order Flavobacteriales; family Flavobacteriaceae; genus Flavobacterium. Next base: position 56,190 of record JADGMX010000007.1, read on the forward strand.
ATTTCAGGCGGAGTGACGCGTTTTTTTGTGCCGTCGATCGACTCTACTTATACGGCTTCGATGTACGAGCTTCAGGCAAAATATCCCGAGAATATATATTTGATGATGGGACTTCATCCGGTTTATGTCAAAGAAAATTGGGAAACAGAATTGGCGCATGTGGCGCGCGAGTTGAAGCAACGAAAGTTCTATGCGGTTGGCGAAATCGGAATTGATTTGTATTGGGATAAGTCGACTTTGGAAATCCAAAAATTGGCTTTTAAAAAGCAAATCCAACTTGCAAAGCAGTACGGATTGCCGATAAACATTCACTGTCGCAATGCCTTTGACGAAGTTTTTGAGGTCTTGGAAAGTGAGCGCGACGACAAACTTTTTGGGATATTTCATTGCTTTACCGGAACGAGCGAGCAGGCGTTGCAGGCGATTTCGCTAAATATGAAGCTCGGAATTGGCGGTGTGGCAACCTTTAAAAACGGCCAGATCGATCAGTATTTGCACATTATTGATTTGGAACACATTGTTCTGGAAACCGATTCTCCATATCTGGCGCCGGTACCTTATCGCGGAAAAAGGAACGAATCGGCTTACATTTTAAATGTCGCTCAGAAGTTGGCCGAAATCTACTCAGTTAGCGTCGAAGAAATTGCCCGGGTGACGACTGAGAATTCGCGGAAAGTATATGGCATTTGACGATATTTCGGGTTAAAGTGGTAAAAATTTCGTTCTTTTGTTGGACTTTTTTTAAATTTTGATAATGTCGCAATTTGACTCGATTCGTCCGTATTATGATTCAGAAGTAAATGAGGCGCTCTGCCAGTCACTTCACCATCCGATGATGAAAGCGCTGATGAACTTTAGCTTTCCCGATGTTGAGGATGATGTTTGGAAAGAGCAGTTGCGAAAAACGCATTCGATTCGCGATTTTCAGTGCAATTTCATTTATCAGTCGGTTCGCAAGGTGCTTGAAAACAGCAGTGAAGGCCTGACGACATCCGGATTTGAAAAACTAGACAACAACAAATCGTACCTATATATAAGCAATCACCGCGATATCATTCTCGATACATCGTTGTTAAATACGTGTTTGCTGGAACACGGAAAGGTGATGACCGCATCGGCGATTGGCGATAATCTGGTTAAGAAATCATTTTTACTTACACTTTCAAAGTTGAACCGAAACTTTGTGGTTCAGCGTGGCTTGCCGCCAAGGGAATTGTTGCATAGTTCGAAAAACTTGTCGGAATATATCAGGCATTTGCTGACTCGCGAAAATCAAAGCGTTTGGATTGCACAGCGTGAAGGACGTACCAAGGACGGAAATGATGCGACTCATCAAGGCGTTTTAAAAATGCTGGGAATGGCGAGTGGCGAGCAAAATCTGATCGAGTATTTCAAAAATATCCGAATCGTTCCTGTTTCGATTTCGTATGAGTACGATCCGACCGATGCTTTGAAAATGCCGCAACTTCTGGCTGAAGCCAAGCAGCAGACGTATATCAAGGAGAAAAATGAGGATTTTGTAACCTTGTTGAGCGGAATCATGGGTCAGAAGAAACGGATTCACATCCACGTTGACGATGTTCTCGATACGCAGCTCGACGATGTTGCAGCCGAATTCGACAACACCAACAAACAAATTCAGGCAATCGCCCAGATTCTTGACGATGCCATTTTGCGTACATACAAACTTTGGCCTACAAATTACATCGCGTATGATTTGTTGCATAAAACCAACGAATTTGCCGATAAATACACCGAGTCTGAAAAGCAGCTTTTCGAACGCCGACTTGAGTTAAGAATCGATGAAAACAATCCGGTTGCGCTTCAGGGCTTTTTGGCAATGTATGCCAATCCGGTTGTGAATCAGCAAAAATATGCCACTAAATAAAGCCTCAATACTTTTAATTTATACCGGTGGAACCATCGGTATGATGAAGGATTTTGAAACCGGCGCGCTAAAAGCATTCAACTTCGACAAGCTTTTGGAGAATGTTCCCGAGCTGCGCCAACTCGACTGCGAAATCGAGACCATCTCCTTTGAGCATCCGATTGACAGCTCGAACATGAATATTGAGCAGTGGATCAAAATCGCCGAAATCATTGAAGAAAATTATGATTCTTTCGACGGATTTGTGGTTTTGCACGGATCGGATACCATGTCGTATTCAGCCTCGGCGCTCAGTTTCATGCTCGAGAATCTGGCAAAACCGGTAATTTTCACCGGGTCGCAATTGCCTGTCGGCGATCTTCGTACCGATGCGAAAGAAAATCTGATCACCGCAATTCAAATCGCATCGCAACGTGAAAAAAGTCTGCCGATCGTAAAGGAAGTTTGTCTTTACTTTGAGTACAAACTTTACCGCGCCAACCGATCGACGAAAATCAGCGCTGAACATTTTAATGCGTTCACATCGCCAAATTATCCCGCGTTAGCCGAATCCGGCGTTCACTTAAAAATCAACCGCGACTTACTCCTCAAGCCCAAAAGCAAAAAGCTGCTCGTTCATCGCGAAATGAGCGACAACGTGATGATTTTGAAAATTTTTCCGGGACTTAATCCGGAATCATTAGCAGCGATTTTGGGCATCAAAAACCTAAAAGCGATAATTCTGGAAACCTATGGTTCTGGAAATGCGCCCAGTGAAGATTGGTTTATCGAACTTTTAGACAAAGCTATCAAAAGCGGACTTTTCATTGTGAATGTCACCCAGTGTTCGGGAGGAAGCGTCAACATGGGCCAGTATGAAACCAGCACGCAGTTGCGCGAAATCGGCGTCATTTCGGGTAAAGATATTACAACCGAAGCTGCCATCACCAAGCTGATGTATTTGTTGGGTCAAAAAGTTTCAGGCGATGTTTTTAAAACGGTTTTTGAAACGCCGTTGCGAGGCGAGATGGGGTAAGTCGATTATTGATTCGTAAATTTTCGTTTTTAAACGCAGGTCTGTCGCAATGGATTAACGACCGACTCAATCAAAACCTTTAATTTCGCGGAAAATTTCCACCATGCAAAAAAAAGAATATCACCCAAACTGCGTGTGATCAAATTCCGGGTTTTACCGAATTATTATATCGATTAGAGCGTAAAATTTCTATTTCAGGCAAGAGTCCGAGTATGTTCGCAAACTACGGACGCCACCTGGCTAAAGCCTCGTTATATTTCGGCAAACTGCCTACAAATGTTTCTGCCGATCGGATAAACGAATATCTGTATTATCTCCAAAAAGCCTACCCCACGGGCTCGCTATCCTATTTTAAGTTCGCGGTTTTTGGCTTGCGTTATGTTTTTAGAATGGAGGGTCTCGAGGAAAAATACCTTGCGCTGCCAAGCATTAAAAGCGAAAAAAAACTTCCGGTGGTGATGAGTCGCGAGGAAGTAAAACGGCTGATTAATGCGACAAGAATTTTGAAACACAAAGTGTTAATCGGACTCTTATATGGGTGCGGGTTGCGGTGTTTTGAAGCGCGAAATGTTACCTTGTCCGACATCGATTTCGATCGGAAGATGCTATTTGTCAATAAAGGCAAAGGCAAAAAGGATAGGTATGTACCATTAAGTGATCATTTAATAAATTGGCTTCAGGAGTATATCGTTTCCGAAAATCCGAAGGAATGGCTGTTCAACGGTCGGCCTCAAGGCACGGCTGGCGGCGATTTCCAAAGCAGGTATTCACAGAAAGGCGTTCAATGGGTGATTCGGCAATGCGCCAAGAAGGCAAAAATCATCAAGAACATTTCTGTACATACCTTACGTCATACTTTTGCAACGCATTTGCTCGAAGACGGATTGGATATCATCAGCATTAAAAATTTACTCGGTCATTCGCGGGTAGAAACAACGCTGATTTACCTCCATGTGGCACAATATGAGCGAATCAGGCCGTTTAGTCCGCTCGATACGCTTTATGAATCTAATCACAACCCGGCTGGATCTATGTGTGAACTTCTCAATCATTTCCGCCAATGTTCTTCGTGCAGCAGCAGCGGACTTTCATCAATTCTCAACCATTAAAATAGCGATGGTTTGGGCGTTGGCCGGGCTGTCCGCTTTATCTTTTATTCCGCAAGCTCCATAAAAGGATGCCGCTTCCCATCCCTAACGCGATAGGTATGTTTAATCTATTGTTTTTTTTGAGCAATTATTGGTTCAGGTTAAAGCGACAAGTCTAAAATTTTAAATAGTAAATCAGATCACCAGAAAAACTGAAATTAAAAAAAACTGTCGGAGGTTTCCCAACGACAGTTTACTTGTATCAACTTTACTAAGGTATTTCAGCCGTCCATTCGATTCCGCTGACATCAATCAGTTTTAGGGTAAAATCTCTTCCTAAATCGACTCCGCTTACATCAATAGTTACATCTGCTTTTGCTCCCAAAGGTAAAATCATACTGTGTTTCCCGGGTTTGATCTTCGCCACATAATGATTCTGTATCTGATCTGGAGAAAATTTAGACAGATCGGTCTGGTTTATCGATTTGACGACATTATTATTTTCATCCAACACGTCGATCCCAATCAAAAATGAACCGTAAACATCTGCGCCTTCAACCCTGAATAACCGGAAAGTAAGCTGCGAACCTTTTTGCTGAACATTTGAAATTTCAACTTTCGGTTTCACCGATTTGTTGTGCAAAGTGCCAAAAACGCCACCGTGAAAATATTGATTTGTATACAAGGTGAGTCCAAAAATAAGAATAGACATTATGAGGACTTTAGGTCGTAAATTGTCGATTTTCAATTCGCCGGACGCTAAAGTTCCAAACCACTTCTTTCGCGTAAAGTTGTAGTTCTTTTTCAGTAAGTAGTTGTCAACCGAATACGCGCCGCTTCCTGTCAGAAATAATACAAATCCGCTTGCAACACCTAAAACACCAATTTGCCATTCGTCTAAACATGTGGTGCCAAGCCAACCCGATCCGAGCAAGATTCCCAAAGCCAGAAATAATACACCAATACTCATCAGCCTTGTGAACAATCCCAGGATGAGCAATAACCCGACGATAGCTTCAATAATCGTAAAGGTTATCATTGATATTTGAAGTGCGTCCGGATTTGAAACCAGGTATTCGATAACTGGTTTTATGCCCAGAGCGTTTGGGAGAAAGTGGTTGAATTTTTCCCCAATATAACCGGCTTCTTCGGGGATAAGTTTGTTGTCTAAAATCAGTCGTCGCCAAAACGCTGAAAAGTAAGTCCAACCAATCACCCAACGAAGTGACAACGTAAAAAGGCCGGCGCTATTTGCCGTACCATCAAAATGATTCTTCATTATTTTATATTTTAATTAAACGCAAAAAAAGTGTAGCTAATAAATTAGGCTATATCAACTTTCAGGCGCTTGTATAAAATATATTTCGGCGGACTATTGCCGGAAAAGTTTTTCGAAAATCCACTGGTGGCAAGAGTAGGCGTGTAGTCGTGGGTTGTAAGTTTGCTAAAATGGTATTTGCGAATGCTGACTACTGATTGCTCGCCAACTGAGATTTGATAATCAGTTTGCTTGGTATACTGGCACGAATTTACCGGCGCGGTGGTTTTCGATTTATTAATCGGTTTAGCATATTCCGCGTTTAAACCCGTTGCCAGAATGTCTTTCACATTACATGGAGTAAGCGAAAGCAGGACAAAACACAACAATAAAATGTGTTTGGTCGTGGAGATACGTAAAATTGCTTTTGGCATTCGGACAAATATACATAGGCATGATTGCATTTGCCCTAAAGCCTTGTTAATAGTTTGTGGAATCCGCTCGGCGCATAACCTCATCGGTTATATTCTGAAAAACGGATTTTTGTAAGATTAACTTTTGTTGAGGCTTTGGATTATCACTAATTTTTAAAGTTGGCATCAGACTTTTTATTTTCGAAACATCCTGACTAGTTTAAAATATGTCGGAAAGTTGAGGTGTTTTTAAATGAAAGATCAACTTTAATAGAGTCTAAGTGAAGTTCTATTGACATTTTTTTGATTTGGGCGGCCGTTTAAAAAACGAACGAAATCGCTAGTTGAATTACTGCGAAATGTGCTGCCGTCAGATGTGTTGCAACCTATGTCAAGGATTTTGCCGGTTCGGGGTTCAATTTCGGTATCAATGAATGCAATACTCGCCATTTTTCAGAAAAAGTTGAGGTTTTCTGGGACAATTTACATTTTTGATTTCGAATTTTTGGTCTTAACCTTAATTTTGTGCGGTTTATTGCTTTGAGCAATTATTTTAAATTGGGTTTCGAGTAGTTTTAAGGGAGTTTATGTTTCCGTATTTCGACCAAGCTAACTTTTCCCACCCGTAAAAATGCAAAATGCTTCCCGAACGGGAAGCATTTTTCTTGCAGAGAGGATGGGATTCGAACCCACGATACCCTTGTGGAGTATACACACTTTCCAGGCGTGCGCCTTCGACCACTCGGCCACCTCTCTTTGTTGCGCAAAGAACACTAAAAAAAACGGTTTCTGAAAGTAATTTACACCGATTTATTCACACTCAAATCCATGGGTTTTGGCGATGTCTTAACTTTAAGAAAAATGCAAATGCCTAACTTGCATCAACCATAATTAATGTTCTATGCGAATTTTACTAATGTTACTTTTATCCGTTTTCGTATTTTCTTGTGCGAAACAAAAACCCGACTATTCAACCATTCTCAATTCGGATGAATTGCTTAAATACCAGGGTCAAAATCTCGACGCCCAATCGAAATACGATTTCTACAAACAGCTTTTTCTGGTCTCGACATTCGAAAATTTAAAAAATCCGTCGCACGAACTTGCAGGCAATCTTCAAAAATTTCCGGATAGCATCCTGCTGCAACTGAGTGAAATTCTGATTTCCGAATATGTTGACAAAGAAGGCAACATCGACTCGGTTCCCAACGCTACCACTCAACTTTCCAGAAGGCAAATCGCATCCCAACTCGACAGCGTTTTTAAAACCCAGGATCGGATTTCGCATGCGGCTTTGCAAAATGTCTTTGTTGGGGGCGATATGGGCGGCACATCAATTACTTCAATTGATGGCGAACTCATTACCATGAACCGCGATTTTGGAACGGGTGCAAGCTCAGTTTATACATACGCATTAATTCGGGATGGATCCCTGAGGTTTTTAGGAGAAGTTCACGACCAACTGTCTGCAAATGATTCGGCGTTGCTGACTACTGAGATCAAAAAATACTATCCGAATTTTGATTATTTCAGTTCAAGAAGCGGCGTTGATATTGTTAAAACCGAAGGCGATTATGTAATCGGACTAAGCGCGTATTCGACTGATGATCCGGGTTGTTGCCCAAGCATTTCGGTTCGATATAAGACAGCCAATTTTAAAACGATTACCGGCGGTTCGGTTCGGGTGGCCAACAAAAACGATGAAACCAGGTTTTTGGAATAAAGTAGTTTTTGGAGATTTTATCCAATCAGCGGGATGCTTGAGGTGAAGTCGGTTGTTAAATCTTTCCTATCCGTCGCGTTAGGGATGGGAAGCGGCATCCTTTTATGGCGTGATAACGCGATAAAAGATAAAGCGGACAGCCCGAAAACGCCCAAATCCCGATCATTAAACCCACCACTTACTTCGTTTTGCCAAACAGTTTTTTGAATCCGAGGACCAGTAAAACCACCGCCACGCCAACGATTAAACCGACTAAAAGTTCGGTTAACATCGACGGCAGCGACGGCCAGAGATGATGTAAAAAATCGACGTTATGTACGAATATTCCGCCTGAAACCAACAGCAATGCGATGGTACCGACGATTGCAAGCGTCTTGATGATTATGGGAAGCGACTTGACTAAAACATTCCCAAGCGAGTAGAAGAAGCCGCTTTCCGGATGACGTTTCATGAGGCTGAACCCAGCGTCGTCCATGCGAACAATCAGCGCTACGATTCCGTAAACGCCGACTGTTGCCAGAATTGCTACCACTGAAACTGTGAGGATTTGTAGTGTTAAACTGCGATCAAGAACGCTGCCGAGCGCGATAATGACGATTTCAACTGACAGAATAAAATCGGTTGTGATGGCTGATTTGACTTTTGTTTTTTCGGCATTTGGATCTTCCTCGACCGTTTCGATCACCTCATGCGCTTCTTTTTTGCGATGAAACAAAAACTCGACAATCTTCTCGGCACCTTCGTAGGCGAGATAGAGTCCGCCCAAAATCAATATGAATTTAATTGCGACGGGAAAAAATATGTTGAGCAGCAGCGCGACCGGAACGATGATCAGCTTATTGATAAACGAGCCTTTGGTGATTGCCCACAGCACCGGAATTTCACGCGATGATAGAAATCCGGTTGCTTTTTCGGCATTAACCGCAAGGTCGTCGCCAAGGATTCCGGCGGTTTTTTTGGTTGCGAGTTTTGCAGTTACCGCCACGTCATCCATCAAAGCAGCAATATCATCGAGGATTGCGAAAAAACCTGAAGCCATATGTTTTTTTCGTAAAAATAACGATAAAATAGATGCTTCAAAACGGAATTACGTTGCCGAACTTTAAAAATATTTGTTTAATTTTTTACAAATCGGCCTGTTTTGATTCCACTGCTGGTTCGCACCCGCACTAAATAAGAGCTTTTGGGAAGTCGGCTTACATCAATAGCTTTATGTCCGGTGGTTGAGATTAGTACTTGGCCAAGCATGTGGTAAATCTCGGCGCCGGCAACTTCAGCCTGATCTAATTTTTTTCGTGTAAAAGCTTGATTAAGTTGGGTGTGAGCGGCATATGAACGGCGTAATCCGAATTGAACCGACTTCGCCATCGCTGATTTTTGGGCGTTTTAACACGCTGTCCGCTATATCTTTTTGGCCGAAAAAAGCCAAAAAGGATGTCGCTCCCATCGTTAACGCAACGACCAACTGGTTTTAGCATTTGCCAATTAGAAGATAAGCCAAAAGAGCCAAAACATTACGATTTGTGTACATATTACACACAATCTGTGGCGCGACCACATAACCATTCGGCGGAGTAATTTTATACATGGCCTTATTTTCAGCGGTTTACAAGGTGTTTGTCGCGCTTTCTCGTTTCGGCATCATTGTTTCAGTAGCCATCGCAACAACATAATAATTGAAATCATGAAAAAAGTATTTTTATCAGCAGCTTTCGTTTTAGCAACGGTTGCTGTATCAGCTCAAACTCAAAACACAACAACAACTTCAACGACAACCACTGCTAAAACCGATTCACAGGTTGCCACTAAAGAAACCGAAGTTAAACTTTCAGAAGTGCCAACCGCAATTACAGATGCGGTAAAAAAAGATTATCCGGGCGCAACCATCAATAGCGTTACCGTAAACAGCGCAAAAGAATATACATTAAATGTGACAATGGGCGAACAAACCGGACTCATCTTTTCAACTGCCGATGGGAAGTGGATCAGAAGAGACTAATTCTCATACGTTATTTTGACAAAAAAAGAGGCTGGAAGCCTCTTTTTTGCATTTATATATTTCGTCCTAATTCCTCAAACTTAGCGGTCATCGTCGGATTTCCTTTAATCAGTTTTTTTACTGTCAAATCGTCGGCTTTGTTGTTTGCCAACCGCAAATTGTTTTCAGAGGATAAAAGTGCCTCTTTGGTTTTTTGCAAATGATCGATCGTCTTGTCAATCTCGTCGATGGCGGTTTTAAACTTCCGACTTGCCAACTCATAATTCTTAGCGAAACCTTCTTTAAACTTGGTAATGTTGTCTTCGAAATTCGTAATGTCAATGTTCTGGTTTTTGATCATCGATAACTCGGCTTTGTACTTCATCGAATTCATCGCCGCATTTCGAAGCAACGTAATGATCGGAATGAAAAATTGCGGCCGAACCACATACATTTTTTCAAATCGGTGCGAAACATCAACAATGCCTGAATTATACAATTCGTTGTCGGCTTCAAGCAATGAAACCAGCACGGCATATTCACACTTCTTTTCGTTTCGGTCTTTGTCGAGCTCCCGGAAGAAATCGTCGTTGCGTTTTTTAGTCGCGGTCTCATCGCCTTCGTTCTTCATCTCAAACATAATCGAAATGATTTCATTGCCTTGATCGTCATTCTCGCGATAAATAAAATCGCCTTTGCTTCCCGACCTCGAATTATTGTCTTTTTCGAAATACGCATTTTGAAACGCCGTTGCGCGCAATCGGTTAAACTCGGTTTCGCAATGTTGTTCAAGAGTTTCGCCAACCATTTTTGTCGATAGCTTGAGTTTCATGTCCTTCCGAAATGCAATCTCTTCATCTTTCAACCGGATAATATCGTCCTTGGTTTTAAGCTCGCAGGTATATTTTTCGACAAGCGACTTTTCCAAAAGCATTTGCTCGGTTTCTTTGTGTCGTAAATGACTCGAAAGTTCGTCGCGTTCTTTTTCGATTTTTTGGACGGCTTCAGTAACAGTCAGCTTTTTCTCGAGTTCCGCGTTCTGAACTTTCGACATCAAATCAGCGATCTGTGCTTCTTTCTTTGCGAGTTGTTCCGCCAGATCACGATCTTTTTTTACTTTAAGTTCGGCTAGTTGCGCTTCTTTCTTTGCCAACTGATCAGAAAGTTCACAGTCGTTTTTTGCCTTTAGTTCAATAAGTTCTTTGTCTTTTTTGGCAAGTTCCGCTTGTAGCGCCATTTTAGCATTGGCTTCGGCGAGTTTTATGGCGTTTTGTTTATCCTTTTCAGCAAGGTTTAAGCGGCTATTGAGTTCGTCTTCAAACTGATGGTCGCGTACTTGCTTTAGAATATCGGCAAATCCGGCTTCGTCAACCTTAAACATTTTTTTACAGTTCGGACAAAGGATTTCATTCATGGTCATTCGGTTAAAATTGGATAACGTCGAATCGCTAATTTATTACTTATTGTCGATTATACTGTAGATGTTGATAAGACTTTTGACATTCGAATTTTCCGCAATTCTCAGTCATATTTTTTTGCCAAAAACACCGATTCAGTTTCAACCTCGCTTTTTTTTGTCATAAATTTACCGCCCGTGTTATAGCAATAGCAAGACAAATCCATAATAAAATGCCGAAAGTTCTATTGATCGAAGACGATGTGTCGTTTTGCAAAATGCTCGAAAGTTTCTTGACTCGCAAGGATTTTGATGTCGATGCGGCATTTTCTGCAACCGAAGGCAAAGCGAAACTGAAAGCAAAATCGTACGATTTGATCATTACCGATCTGCGGCTACCCGATGATGACGGCCTTTCGTTAGTAACTCAATTTAAATCGCTTTACCCCGAAATACCAGTGGTTTTGATGACCGGATATTCGGATATCGGAACTGCAGTAAAAGCGATGAAAAACGGTGCCGCCGATTATATCTCAAAACCTTTTAATCCTGAAGAAGTTCTTCTGGTGGTTAATAACGCGCTTTCATCCGGCATCGAAACAAAGCCTGAAAAGAAATCTTCAAAGCCGTCAAAAGATACGTTTGTTTCAGGTTCCTCGCGTGAATCCAAGAAATTATCAGATTACATTCAGCTGGTCGCGCCAACAGATATGTCGGTGTTAATTATCGGCGAAAGCGGTACCGGAAAAGAGATCATCGCACGTCAGATCTATGAAAATAGCAATCGGAAAGACAAAAATTTTGTGGCAGTCGATTGTGGAACCATCCCGAAAGAACTTGCGGCAAGCGAATTCTTCGGACATGTTCGCGGATCATTTACAGGCGCCGTTTCCGATAAGGTCGGACATTTCGAAAATGCCGATGGGGGAACGCTGTTTTTGGATGAAATCGGGAATTTGTCCTACGAAAACCAAATATTGTTGCTTCGTGCGCTTCAGGAACGCCGGATTAAGCCGGTCGGAAGCAATGCAGAAATCGCAATCGACATCCGTTTAATCACCGCAACCAACGAAAACCTGCGCGAGAAAGTGGCAAGTGGCGATTTCAGAGAGGATTTGTATCATCGGATCAATGAGTTTTCAATTCATTCCGCGCCGCTTCGGGAACGTTCCGATGATTTGATGATTTTCGCCGAATATTTCCTCGACAAATCCAACGAACAGCTTCATAAAAATATTATCGGTTTCTCACCCGAAGTGATTGCAGTTTTCAAACAGTATCATTGGCCGGGAAACCTCCGCGAGTTGCAAAATATCACTAAACGGTCGGTTTTGCTGACTACCGGCGAGTTCGTACAGCAAGAGGTTCTTCCAAAAGAAATTTTCGAAACTGAAAACCGAAACAATCCGAATATGTCACTTTCCGATCGGGAGAAACTCGCAATCATTTCCGCACTCGGACGAACGAATAACAATAAATCGGAAGCTGCAAAATTGCTCGAAATCAACCGCAAAACGCTTTACAATAAATTGAAACTTTACGGTTTGGAATAGGCCGAAAGCTCGTCCAGCAACACGCCGACTTCCACCTTAGTTTCACTCACTAGTTTTGGGACATCAGCCGAAAACCCATCTTTTTCAATCGCTTTTAAATTTTCACCCGCTTTATCGCAACCCAATTGCTGAAACATTGGCGCCATGCGATGTGCTAAATTTCTAACCCCGGTCTCGTCATTTGATTCAACCGCGCGTTCAAGTTCAGCCATATTCGCCTGAGTGTTGGCGATGAAATTCACAATAAATTTTTGCATTGATTGTTCGTCGTTCGGATAAAACTGGCGCAATCGGTCGACCGCCGAATTTGCATCTGAAATTTCAACTGACGCCGAATCGATTTCTGTTTGCAAAACTCGCCCAACTGAAGCTATCAGGGTTTTGGGAGTAAAAGGCTTCCGAATAACCGTAGCAAAACCACACTCTTTAAACTCGGTTTCAGTCGAATCAGATTTGCCGGTAACTGCGATGATCGGAATAGGATTCGCTTTAAACCAAGTCGTTTGCCTTATGGTTTTCGCAAACTCAAATCCGTTTAACGCCGGCATCTGAATATCGGTCACAATAATATCACACGCGATAGTTTCAAGTTTTTGGAGCGCTTGGGTAGCATCAGTAAACGCAAAAGTTGTAAAACCGTGTTGTTTAAAAGTTTCAGTTGTCAGATTGAGCAATGCCTGATCGTCGTCAATGGCAACAACAGTCATATTGGTAAAGTTGGTTGTGTTTCCGGCATCTTTCTCGGAAAAAATCAGCGGAAGCTCGAGCATAAACGTACTTCCCTTACCCAAAACACTGCTGACTTTTAATGTGCCGCCGAGTATTTCAGCCATTTTTCTGGAAATCGTCAAGCCGAGTCCGGTGCCGCCAAATCGTTTTTCGATTGTTTCATCCGCTTGAGTGAATTCGTCGAAAATAACCGACTTCTTTTCATCGGCAATCCCAATTCCCGAATCGGCAACCGATATCATAAATGTTTCGTCCGACGACTGGTTTGCAGTAATTGTGATAGTTCCGCTATCGGTGAATTTATAAGCGTTACCGACCAAATTTGTAAGGATTTGCCTCAGTCGGAACGGATCGCCAATGATAGGTTGTTGAAGGTTATTTGCCACGTCGATTCCAAGCTCGATGGGTTTGGCCAAATGCGCCGGATTGATACTTCGCGTTACATCGTCGATGACATCAGCAACCGAAAACGGAATTTTTTCGATTGTGATCTTCCCGGCTTCGATTTGAGTGAAATCAAAAAGATCCTGAACAAGATGCGAAATATACTCGCTTGCGCCTTTGATGTTTCGGGTATAATATTGTTGTCGCGCCGAAAGTTCGCCCGACGATAACATTTCAGTGTAACCGGTGATCGTGCTCAACGGCGTTTTTAAATCGTGACTTACCGTCGAAATCAGCTGTTCCCGGTTAACCAGTAATTGACTTGCACGCGCATTGGCAATCTCAAGCTGTTTTTTGTATTTTTTGGTTCGCCAGAAATCGTTGAGAATAAGCATCGAAAAAATCAAAGCGAGAACAAGTCCGATGACCGCTGCCCAAGTGATAATCCGAATAATTTTGTTTAGTGCCTGGGTTTTCGCCTTATTATTAAGGGTCGAGTTTTGCGTCAGATCTTCTTCAATTTCCGATAAAATGGCCGTCAGTTTCGCAGATATCGAAAGTTCGGTTTCAAGTAATTTGCTTTCTTGCTGATTGAGCAGGCGGTTTTTATTGATAGTTTCCTGACGAACATCATTGAGTAATTGACGCGAGGCGACAAGCATTGAGTCCAGAACCTTCTGACTTAAGGTGTTGGTTTCGTCGTCGGGAATATTCTGGTTCAGATAGGCGACATAATCTTCCATCACCCGACGTTGATACGCACCAAGCGCACGTGGATCTTCAACGAAATCTTCTAATCTAAGTTTGCGAAGCGTTTGTTCCATCCGCGTTAAATCAGCAATTGCTTTGGTCACTTTGGCTTCGTCACCTGCTTTGTTCTTGATCTCACGCAATTGATTGATGTTCGACACTTTTGTGGATATTAAATATTTGACGCTATCAAGCAAGCGAACCTGATGCGCCGAGTTGACCATCTGTTTAAGTTCGTCGATTTGCCCGACAAGCGAATCCGATTGCGCTACAAACTTGTCGTGGTCTTCCTGCGATTCTGATTGTATGGTAATTCGTGAAAAACTTTCGACTTTGTAGACATTCGAAACAAACGAATTGATTTTTAGAATCTTGTTGTTGTCCGTTGCAATGTTTCGCTCGGTTTCCGAGAAAGCGGTGTTTTCTTTAATAAGTGTGATCGCCACTCCGGCTACCAACGCCGCGAAAAGCGAATAGGCGACGAATAATTTGAGCGGGACATAGCTTTTTTTAGCTTCCATACCGCAATTTAGTAAGAATATGGCGAGTGTAGGTAGCGCGAAATTTAAAATTTCAACCGACCTATTCAATTTGACAGCGAACGTTTAGAGTCGTATCTTCATGCAAAAACACCACGCCATGAACATATTAGCCATCGATTTTGTGGAGATTTTTAAACTCGAAACATCCATAGCCGAACTCGTCATCAGAGGTTCATTTTTCTACATCGCACTGTTATTTCTATTGCGCATCTTGCCTCGGCGCACCGGTGGAGAACTCGAAATGATGGATTTGGTTTTTATTTTATTGATTACCGAAGCCGCGGCTCATTCGCTTGGCGATTACAAGTCGGTTACCGACGGAATAATAGTAATCTTAACGATGATGAGTTGGAGTTACCTGATGAACGTGCTAAGTTTTCATTTTTCCTTTTTTGAAAAACTGATTAAAGCCCGGGCATTGCCGATAGTTAAGGACGGAAAACTTCTTCGCAAAAACATGCGCCGCGAATATCTCACCGTCGATGAGCTTTGGGAACATCTTCACCAGGAAGGTATTGATGATCTCAGCGAAATCAAGATCGCACGCGTGGAAGGTGACGGGAAAATCAGCGTCGTTCTCAATGAAAAATAGCTGGAAATTCGTATGTTTTTGATTCAGAGCATAAAAATATTTAGAATTAACTTTGAAATTCAAAGTGCTTTATTATATTTGCTTTGAATTTTAAACTCAGCAATCATGTTAAGCGAAATCAAATCGAACCTCGAAGCGCCTCACGAACTGGAAAAGCTTTACCGAAGCAACAAAACGCAGTTCACGCGCGAATTTTCAATGCTCTACGCGGAAAGCAATTCGATGCCGATCATGCAGTTTTGGCACGCCAGACTGAATTTTGAAAAACCTGAAGAATCGCTTTTCGCTAATAAATCGGAACTTTATTTTATATGCGGCGCGATCTTACTTGCAGGAACAATCGCAAAATTCCCCCAAATATTTTCAATCGATCCGGAATTCTTTTTCAGTCGAAATCTTTCTTTTATCATCTTTCCGATTCTGGCGTGCTATTTTGCCTATCGCAATTCGCTTTCAGCAACTAAAATCGGAGTCCTCGCCGCACTCACTTTCGCCGCTTGTCTTTTCATTAACCTACTGCCGATAAATACCAAAAGTGATACGCTTATACTTTCTTGCATGCACATGATGTTGTTTATGTGGTCGGTCGTGGGATTAGCGTATGTTGGCGGTTTCAAAAATATTGGTGGTCGACTCAATTATTTAAAGTTCAACGGCGATTTGGTAGTAATCTCGGCCTTGCTGACAATTGCAGGCGGAATTCTAACCGCGATAACCCTCGGTCTTTTTAGTTTGATCGGAGCGGATATCACCAGGTTTTATTTTAATTATGTGATTTATTTCGGAATGCCCGCGATTCCACTTCTCGGCGCCTATTTAACACAGACTAATACGCAATTGGTTGATAAAGTTTCACCTGTCATCGCCAAAATATTTAGTCCGATTGTGCTGGTAATGTTGGTCTGTTATCTGATTGCTATCGTTTATTCAGGGAAAGATCCCTATACCGACCGCGAGTTCCTAATGATGTTCAACATTTTGCTGATTGGCGTAATGGCGCTGATTTTCTTTGCAATCGCAGGCAATCAAGGCGACCGAAGCAAATCTTCAGCTCTGGTTTTACTTTGCCTTTCAGTAGTGACTGTTCTTGTTAATTGCGTTGCGCTTTCGGCGATTGTATTCCGAATTTCAGAATGGGGCTTTACGCCGAATCGAACCGCGATACTTGGAGCAAATTTGCTGATGCTCGTCAATTTGATTCTGGTTTGCATTCAGTTGATTAAGGTCAATTTTAATGATGCCGATGAAGCATCAGTAAGTACAACCATTGCACACTACCTTCCCGTTTATTTTATATGGACGATTTTCATCACGTTTGTTCTTCCTTTTTTATTCGGTTTTAAATAATGGAAACGCAGTATTTTGTCGACCAATCGTCAATCGTCCGAAAAATCTGGGGTAAATCCGACACCATTTTATTCATTTTTGCTGGTGCTGCGGCCGAATTCGCACTTAACAAAGCAGTCGATTGGCTATACTTTACAGGAAAGCTTCCAAAAGATCCGCTGGACCGATTGTTTTCGACCGTTAATTTTGCAAACATCATCATCTTCTCGGAAAGACCAAAAGCGTTACAAGCAATCGACACAATCACATCAATTCACCAAAATGTCGAAACTGACCGCGGTGGGAAGATTCCGGATTGGGCATATCGCGATGTTTTATTCATGTTAGTCGATTACTCGATTAGATCGTATGAACTGCTTGAACGCGAACTGACCGATGATGAGAAAGCGGAGGTCTTGAATGTTTTTATCAGAATGGGCGAGCGCATGGGTATTGAAGATTTGCCGAACAACTACGCCGAATTTCATATTGCACGCGACCAGCACATTATCAACAATACCGCCTATGGCGATTTTACAAAAGACCTTTTTAAACAATACGAAATTCACCTGGGCAAAATTCGGTATCGCATCCTGATCGAATCTCAAAAGTTGGTGATCCCTGATCTTATCCGACAGCGGTTAGGTTTTACATCAAGTACTATCTTTCCAATCTTGATCTCGACCTACAAAATCAGCCGACAATTTGGTTTGGACAAACTAATAAAATCAATAATTCTCCCCGCTAAATTTAAGCCTCAAATATCCGCTCTGGATCGATCAAATGTCGCATTTGCCCCATAATTTGGCTGATACGCCAATGCCGTAAAATAATTGGTTTCAATAATTTTGAGAAAACGCAATTATTATGGAGCCGATCACAATAAAAACAATCATCAAAGCACCGGTTGAAAAAGTTTGGAACGTGTTCACAAATCCGATGCATATTGTCAAATGGAACAGCCCGTCCCCGGATTGGCACACTACAAAAGCGGATAATGATCTTCAGCACGGTGGGCGTTTCCTATCGCGAATGGAAGCAAAAGATGGAAGTTTCGGATTCGACTTTGCGGGAACATATGATCAGATCGACGTGAACCGTTTGATTAAATATACCATTGATGACAACCGAAAAGTGTCAGTTGAATTTGAACAAAACGACGATCAGACAATAGTAACTCAAAGCTTTGACCCCGAGCAGACAAATCCACTCGAAATGCAGCGTGATGGTTGGCAAAGTATTCTCGATAATTTTAGAAATTATGTAGAAGACCTCGCCGTTCTCGAGCGGATTCACTATGAAATCCAGATAGATGTCGACCCCATAACCGTTCACAAAACAATGCTCGATGAAGAAAATTATCGGGTTTGGACCGCACCTTTTAGTCCGACGTCTCGTTATGAAGGCACATGGGAAAAGGGAACCAAACTTTTGTTTCTTGGCGACTCAGATGGCGAGCGCGGCGGAATGGTATCAATGGTCGAAGAGAATATTCCGGGCGAACTCGTAAGTCTGCGCCACGTTGGTCTTGTTCACGGCGATCTCGAAATCACCGAAGGCCCACATGTGCAAGGATGGGCGGGTGCACATGAAATTTACACGTTCGCAGATATTGGCGGCAAGACCAAACTCGGAATCGATGTGGATGTCAACCGCGAATTCAAAGATCATTTCGATCAATCGTGGCCAATCGCGTTAGCGAAATTAAAGGAACTCAGTGAAAACCGAAGTTAATCAGGATGAATTCGCAATTTTTCGATCGCGTTCGTAATGTCGCTACCGGCGGGTTGCTGGAAAAGTTCAAGATCGAACCAGCTCACAGCCGACAAGAGATGGTCAAAGATATCGGATTGTATCGATTCATATTCGAGCCACGCAACCGTATTTGTAAAGCAGTAAATTTCGATCGGAAGTCCGTTGTCATCAACCGGAAGTTGTCGGACCAAGATGGTCATATCCTGCGAAATTCCCTTGTGTTGTTGCAGATAACTTTCAACATAACGCCTGAAAACGCCCACATTTGTCATTCGCCTGCCGTTGATTAGTTGAGTGGTATCCACATTTTTTTGGCGATTGTATTCTTCAATTTCATTTTGACGTGACGATATAAAGTCGCGAATAAGTTCGTACTTTTTAAATTGCTCGCGCATTTTGGGATCGACAAATTTGATTGTACGCACGTTCAGCAGCACGGTTCGTTTGATTCGGCGACCACCAAATTCC
Source organism: Flavobacterium sp. (assembly GCA_015234525.1). Taxonomy (GTDB): domain Bacteria; phylum Bacteroidota; class Bacteroidia; order Flavobacteriales; family Flavobacteriaceae; genus Flavobacterium. The sequence continues at coordinate 75,048 of JADGMX010000007.1, forward strand.
TGCATTCCACGCCAGTTTTTAAAACTTTCCGTTATAAAATAATAGGTCGGAACCGCCGTAATAGTTTTATCCCAGTTCCGAATTTTAACCGTATTTAGATTTATCGCAATCACATCGCCATCGGCATTAAATTTCGGCATCTCAACCCAATCGCCCACCCGAACCACGTCGTTGGCTGAAATTTGAACGCTGGCAACCAATCCGAGAATCGTATCTTTAAAAATCAAAAGCAGAATCGCGGTCATCGCACCGAACGCACTCAAGAAATACAACGGCGATCGACCAATCAAAATTGACAGAATAATGATAAAAGCCGCGATATACAACACGATTCTAATCAGCTGAAAGTAACTGGCTAATGGCTTACTGGCGAAAGTCGGCGATTTCGACAGTATAAATTCGACAGCCCGTAAGAATGAAACTACCACTAAAACCGCCGCAATGATTATGTAAACATCCGCCAGTTTGATCATAAATGGCTGAAGTCGCGGGAAATCTGCAAATAGTATCGGTGCGGCCAGTTTTACAATGACTGCCGGAACAATATGCGCCAGATTTTCAAATGTCTTGTGTTCGGCCAAAATATCGTCCCACTGAAAAGGCGTTTTTTTAAAAAACACATTCAAAAGTTTCAGCACATATCGTCTGGTCACATAGTGAGCTACAAATGCAACAATCGTCAAAATGCTGATCAGAATCACAAACCGAAGTAACGGAATCCATTCCTGCGAAATACCCGCATCGTTCAGTAAAACATCAAACCACCTGTCAATTTCAATCATATCATATAGTAAAAGCCAAATTTACAGCTATAAAATCAGCCCGAAAATTACCCACGGTTTTTAGGCTTTTTTTAACGGAATTAGGAGCTGATTCCTGCTGTCCGCTATATCTTTTTTGCCTTGAATCCATTTATTCATTTAGATGCATGGAAAGCAAAAAAGGAGGCCGCTCCCATCAGGGCTAGGGCTCAATCGGAAACTTCAACACGGTTGCGAAGATTTAAATAAGCGGTTCTACTGGTACTTGTCCTTTCTCAAATTCGCTTCGATTTAATAGTTCCAATTTCCTTCTTCAATTCCAGGAACATATTCATCACATTCAGATCCGCCGGACCTTCAGGCTTGCTGTCGTCTCGTCCAATGTGCGCTACATATTCCCAAATTTCCATGATGTCTGATAGTTTGATCTCGTAAGGCGTATAAATAATATTATCCGGAGAGACCACAAACGAATCTTCATTGGTAGCACTCAGTCGCTTATAAGTTATCCCTTCGCTTTGCGTAATCAAGATGTACGTTTTTCCTTTTCGTACTTCACTCAGATTTTCAACATATCGTCCAATCACAAAGGTCTGATCATTGTGCGGCGGCATCGAATCTCCACCAACCGGAAATGCGCGAAATTTACCCCGACCTAAAAATGGAAGTGAAATCTGTTGCAAACTCTCTATGAATTCCGGATCGGCATAACCGGTCAGATAGCCCGCGCGCGCTTTATGCGGAATTATCTCTATAAAATTGTTGCCTTTCGCGTCGACAGCAATCGGCAATACAATGCGGTTGTCATCAAGTTTCACCAAATTGTCAACCGAGATTTTCCGAAGATCAATCGTTAAAAGCAAGTCAATGCTTATGTGATAAAACCTCGAAATTATCACCAGCGTTTCTGCCGGAGGAACATTTTTCCCATACTCATATTTCTTGTACCTGTCGCACGGCATTTTCATTCCGTCAGCGGCTTCCTGTTGCGACAATCCACGTTTTGATCGCAGATATTTCAAATTGTCAGAAATGTACAACATATGTTAAAGGGATTTTAAGTCACTACAAACATAATGATTTTAGGGATTATACATCCTAATTTTGTAAAAAAAAATCAATCAATTATGGCACGTGCAATTGTACACATGGATTTGGACACTTTTTTTGTGTCTTGTGAACGTCTGAACAACAGTAAGTTGAACGGGCTTCCGCTAATTGTGGGCGGTGGAGAGCGTGGCGTGGTGGCATCGTGTTCGTATGAAGCCCGGCATTTTGGTGTCCGATCGGCGATGCCTATAAGATTGGCGTTGCAATTATGTCCGCAGGCAAAAGTGATCAAAGGCGACATGGAATTATATTCAAACCTTTCGCATACCGTTACCCAAATTATCGAGGAGAAAGCGCCGGTAGTTGAGAAGGCGAGTATCGATGAATTCTACCTCGACATTACTGGAATGGATAAATTTTATGGTTGTTATAAATGGACAAATGAACTTTCATCGACCATTACCAAAGAAACAGGTTTGCCGATAAGTTTTGCGCTGTCGGTCAACAAAACGGTTTCAAAAATTGCAAGTGGCGAAGGAAAGCCATTAGGTCATCTTGAAATTCCGGAACCGATGGTCAAATCGTTTTTGAATCCGCTTTCCATCCGAAAAATTCCGATGGTTGGTGAAGTAACATTTAGTTTATTGTCGCGGATCGGCATCAGAACCATCGAGAAATTATCCGAAATGCCGCCCATCTATCTGCAGAAAATGATCGGTAAGAACGGGCTTGAACTTTGGAAAAAAGCGAATGGCATCGACAACAATCCTGTCGAACCTTATACGGAACGAAAATCAATATCAACCGAACACACTTTCGGGCAGGACACCATCGACATCCATAAAATCAAGTCGTTGCTAATCGGAATGACCGAACAACTTGCGTTTCAACTTCGCTCCGAGCAATGGCTGACCTCAACCGTGACAGTAAAAATACGCTACTCGAATTTTGACACCGAAAATGTGCAATGTAAGATCCCGTATACTTCCTGCGATCACATTCTACTAAAATATGTAACCGATTTGTTTGTCAAATTATATAAACGGAGAATGCGGATCAGACTTGTTGGCGTTCGTTTCAGCGGATTGGTACGCGGAACGTATCAGATCAATATGTTTGAAGACACCGTTGAGATGATGCAACTTTATCAGGCGATGGACAAACTCAAAAAACGCTACGGATTTGATGCCGTGACCCGATGCGCCGGAACTATTTTGAAATGTAAAAAATCGGCGTTGATCCCAAAATCGAATAATGTGGTCCAAGGAAAACTTGCAATGAAAACCCGCTAATGTATCTTAACTGTCATACTTTTCACTCGTTGCGTTACGGCACGATCCCGATTCCCGATTTGGTTTCACAAGCGGTGTCAAGCGGAGTTCGCGCATTGGCATTGACCGATATCAATACGGTTACGGGTGTGTACGAATTTGTCAAATTGTGTGAAGCTGCAAACATCAAAGCTTTAGTAGGTGTTGATTGTCGGAATGATCACAAATTGCATTATATCGGAATCGCGAAAAATCAACAGGGATTGGCAGAAATCAACCGATTAATCACCAAGCACAATCTCGAAGGCACACTTTTGCCCGAAAATGCACCCGATTTTAAAAATGTGTTCGTCATTTATCCGTTTGAAAATTCGCCAGCCGATTTAAAACCGAACGAGTTCGTCGGAATAAATCCGGAGCAGCTTCCGAAATTATTCAATGCTGAAAATCGAAGGCATCTCCAGAAAATGGTAGTACTTCAGCCGGTTACATTCCGAACCAAAAAAGAGTATAATCTGCATCGGATTTTAAGGGCAATTGATAAAAACCTGATTTTGTCTAAACTTGACCAAAATGACTATTGTAGGAAAACGGATGTGATGATTTCAGAGGAAGATCTTCGCCTAAAATTTTCAGATTATCCTCAAATTATCGCCAACACTGAATTCATCCTTGAAAATTGTCATTTTGAATTCGACTTTTCAACACCGAAAAACAAACAATTTTATACCGGAAGCCGCGAAACTGATATTGAACTTTTAACCAAATTAGCTTTTGAAGGCTTGCCAAAACGGTATGGATCAAATAATCAATCTGCCATCACACGGATTAATAAAGAGTTGAAGGTCATTGACGAACTTGGTTTTAGCGGGTATTTTTTAATCACATGGGACATAATTCAGTACAGCAACAGTCAGGGTTTTATGCATATTGGTCGCGGAAGTGGTGCCAATAGCATTATCGCGTACTGTTTGGGAATCACAGATATTTGTCCGCTTGAACTCGATTTATATTTTGAACGGTTTTTAAATGTTCACCGAAAGACGCCGCCTGATTTTGATATCGATTGGTCATGGAAAGAACGCGATATCATATTGAGATATATTTTCGACAAATACGGATGGGATCATGTGGCATTTTGCGGGACCAACGTCGAGTTCAAGTATCGGTCTATTTTTCGGGAAGTTGGGAAAGTTTTCGGATTGCCAAAAGAGGAGTTGGACATTTTGGCCACGTCGTCAATGGCATCACATGATAAAAATGAGGTGGTAAAACTCGTTCACCAATACGGAATGATGCTCGAAAAATATCCAAACCAAAGAAGCATGCATTCATGTGGAATCCTGATTTCTGAAGAGCCAATCACCAATTTTACCGCGCTTGAACTCCCGCCAAAAGGTTTTCCGATTGTGCAATTCGACATGCATGTTGCAGAAGATATTGGCTTCGACAAATTCGATATATTAAGTCAGCGTGGCATTGGTCACATCGATGACACAGTTAAACTCATCAAGAAAAATCAAGGTGTTGAGGTAGATATTCGCGACACCCGAATTTCCAAAGATGAAGCAAAATGCAACGAATTGCTTGGTCGCGGGAAAACCATTGGTTGTTTTTATATCGAGAGTCCGGCGATGCGTGGTTTGCTAAGACGTCTCAAATGTGAGAATTATAAAGTGTTGGTTGCAGCTTCGTCAATCATTAGGCCCGGAGTGGCGCAATCCGGAATGATGAAAGAGTATATTTTCAGACACAATCACCCGGATAAATTCGAATATTTCCACGATGTTTTTAAGGAGCAATTGGGCGAGACTTATGGAATTATGGTTTATCAGGAAGATGTAATCAAAATTGCTTTGCATTATGGAGGTTTGCCGGCTGCGGATGGCGATATTTTGCGTCGTGCGATGAGCGGCAAGGGGCGGTCTAAGGAAGCGTTGAAGCGGATTAAGGAAAATTATTTTGAATGTTGCGCACGTCAAGGTCATCCAATCGAATTGAGTCAGGAAATCTACAGACAAATTGAATCCTTTGCGGGATATTCGTTTTGCAAAGCGCACTCGGCTTCTTATGCGGTGGAAAGTTATCAGAGTTTGTATCTCAAAGCATATTTTCCAATCGAGTTTATGACGGCGGTCATCAACAATTATGGCGGGTTTTACCGAACCGAAGTTTATGTGCATGAGGCCCGGATGTCTGGCGCTAAAATTCACAATCCGTGTGTCAATAAAAGCGAGCACGAAACCACAGTTTATGACACCGATATTTATTTGGGCTTTCAGCATTTAAAAAGTCTGGCAGTTAAAGTCGCCGAGGAAATTGTGACAGATCGTAAACTTAACGGTCTGTTTTCATCGCTAGAGGATTTTATCAATCGCGTGAACATTGGCATTGAAGCCATTCAAATTCTGATCTTCATCGGCGCATTCCGATTTACGGGGAAAACCAAAAACGAATTGACGGTCATCGCCCGAATGATTTTGGTCAACTTTAAACCTGAAAACCGAAATCTCATCTTGATTCAGGGACCGATCAAAGAGTACAAGCTTCCCGAATTTCAGCGTTCGGTTTTTGAAGATGCTTTTGACGAGATCGAGCTTTTGAGTTTTCCGGTTTCGGTCACGCCGTTTAATTTACTGCAAACCTCATATCGCGGTGATGTGATGGCGAAAGACCTGAATAACTATCACAAGAAAACCGTGAGGATGTTGGCCTATTTGATTTCGCGAAAGCACGTTCCGACCAAAAGAGGTGAAATGTTTTTTGGAACTTGGATCGATGCAAACGGTGAGTTTTTTGACACCGCGCACTTTGCGGATTCCTTGGCAAAATATCCGTTTAAAGGCGGCGGTTGTTATTTGTTGTTGGGAACAGTTGAGGTCGATTACCATTTTCCGACGATCACCATCAGTAAAATGGCCAAAATGCCTTTTATTCCTGATCCGAGATATTCAGCCACCGAAGAAAAGCGTTTTCAGACGCAACAACAAATCCGGGAAGACATCAGCATGACCGACCGCGCGCCATATCCACAGGAACATGAAATCAATTTGCCAAGATTTAAAATGGTAAATAATCACTAATTTTAAGCAATACATGACTATGGAAAATCTTAAACGCTTCCTCGATGCACAAAATCAAACGTATCTAAAAGCGCTCGATGAAATAAGAAATGGACGAAAAACCACGCATTGGATGTGGTTCGTGTTTCCTCAAATTACAGGCTTGGGCCAAAGCGACATTGCAAAATTTTATAGCATCAAAGATATCGATGAAGCTTCGGCTTATGTCGATCACCCCGTTTTAGGAAAGCATCTGATTGAGATTTCAACTGAACTTTTACATCATGCAAACTTGTCTGCACACGAAATATTCGGATCGCCTGACGATGTAAAACTGCGATCGTCAATGACACTTTTTGCGAATGTTCCGAATGTCGATCCCATATTTGCCAATGTTCTTGACGCTTTTTTTGAGGGCAAACAAGACGAAAAAACAATTCAGATATTACTAAGACAGAAAATCGATCATGTACCCGGATAATTCAAGATATTTGCATTTCCGACATTAAACTATATGGGAAATAAAACCAATAAAATCCTAGACATTATCGATCTTCATCAAGGCGAAGAAGACAAGAAAAAAGTTCTTGATAATGTGCTGGTCAACATTACATTTCGCGGATCGAATCTGTGGATTTTAGCATGTGCAATTGTCATTGCATCGGTTGGGTTAAATGTAAACTCGACCGCCGTAATTATTGGAGCCATGTTAATCTCGCCTTTAATGGGTCCGATCGTGGGCGCGGGTTTCGCACTTGGAACCTACGACTTTGACTTGCTTAAAAAATCATTGAAGAATCTTGCCATCGCAACCGGTGTTGGATTGTTTTTCTCCGCGCTTTACTTTTTTATCAGTCCTTTTAAAGACACTCAATCCGAATTGCTCGCGCGAACAGCTCCGAATATTTACGATGTAATGATTGCTTTTTTTGGCGGACTTGTAGGAGTAATCGCAATTACCCGCGTGGAAAAGGGAAATCCGATTCCGGGTGTGGCGATTGCAACCGCATTGATGCCGCCACTTTGTACCGCCGGATACGGACTGGCAATCGCAAACTGGAAATTTTTCGCCGGGGCCATTTACCTGTATACGATCAACTGCTTTTTTATTTGCATCGCAACGTTCTTTATCATCAAGTATCTAAAATATCCGGTTAAACAATTCGTGGATACCCGTTATCAGAAACGGATACGAACGTTTATCACCGCGCTGATTTTTCTGATGATCATTCCGAGTTTTTATCTCGCCTATCAGCTTCTTGACGAACGACAATACAATCAAAAAGTTGAACGCTTTATCACCGAGGAATTTACCAATAAGGGCTACATCATCATCTATAAAAAAACGGATTTCAACGCTAAAGACAAAACCGTCGAAGTGGCATTGTTTAACAAACGTTTTGACGACGAAGAACTAAAAGATGTCAACGATAAGCTGAAGTTTTATCAATTAGCGAATACCAGGCTGGTGGTTCGTCAGGATACTACAAACCTGAAGCGCGATATTATGAACGAAATCGGTTATCAAAATAACAGGTTGCTCACAGAAAAAGAATTGGCGCTAAATAGACTGATGGCCGAAGTAGAAAAAAGTAAGTTTGACGACGCAAAAATTCTCGGTGAAGCGAAGATTTTGTTTCCTGATATTTCCGACTTATCGCTTGCCAAACATACATTTAATACAAAAGTTGATAGCTTACGAGATGTAACCGTTGTGGTTTATAAAAGCAATTCGCCGCTAAATCAAGAAAACTCGCGTAGATTTTCAGCTTGGCTGAGGCAGAAGCTTGAAATCAAAAACCTGGATATTTATTACAAACCGAATTAAAAAAAAGCCTTACTATAGGAGTAAGGCTTAAATTTAATTTCGGATTTTTTAGTGGGTTCGCATTTTACCAAAAGTGGTATCCAATACTTTTTTCATTTTATCGATTGCACCCGAAACGGCCTTGTCAATTGTGTCGGCGTGATTAACAACAGCAACCGGTTTTAATCCGGCAAGTCGTGCTTCAATCATACATCTTTTGTCGTTGGTTCCAAATTTGTCGCTGTTTTCATCTCCGAGGTGAACGTCTAATCCGGTAATTTTATCGTCAAATCTCTCAAGGGCTGTTTCTATCATCGACGAGAAATAGTTTTCTACGCGTTGGTATCCATCTACGTGGTTGTCGGTGTTCATTTGAATGTGCATATCTTAGAATTTTAGTTTTCCTAAAGTTACAAATTATTGACACCGAAGTAAAGACCGAATCCCGAATTAATAAAAGATTATGATACGTTCAAACCGCCAGGTAAGCCACCGAAGTTTTTTGTAACTTTCAGCCTCAAAACTATCAGATGCGCCGGATTGCTATCCTCATAACACTATTTTCATTTTTGCCTCTTTTATCGCAGGAGACTGATCTTCCAACCTTGCAAGTGGTCGATTCGCTTTATCGGGAAGATCAATTTTATATCGGAATTACCTATAATATGATCAGTCAACAGCCAAAGGAATTGGAACATAACAAGGTTTCACTCGGCTTCTCAATTGGTTTTCTTCGCGATATGCCGTTTAACGAAAAACGGACCTGGTCTGTTGCGGCCGGACTCGGTTATTCGGTAAATACCTCGAACCAAAACCTACTCATCGATAAGGCTGGCGATCAGTATAACTACTCATACTTTCCAAGCAATCTTTCGTACGACAAAAATAAACTGATCTTAAATTATATCGACGTGCCGATTGAACTCCGTTGGCGGACATCAACCTATGAGAGTCACCGGTTCTGGCGAATTTACACGGGTTTTAAGCTTAGTTATCTGTTTCATGACACCTATAAATTCAGAAGTGATGACGGCGACCGAACAATTACAAACAACCCGGATCTGAATAAGATTCAATATGGCGCTTATCTGGCGATGGGATATAACACGTGGAATTTCTACGCATACTACGGAATAAATCCGATGTATAAATCGGCTGAGGTTAATGCTGAAAAACTCGACCCGCATATCTTAAATCTGGGTCTGATGTTCTATATTTTATAACCACAAGTACCAAAGTACAATCTGCGGAAACACGCCGGCAATAAATCCTACAATCAGCTCGGCCCAATCGTGCGCTTTCATATACAATCTCGACGATGCCGTAAGTCCGGTCATCACGCAGAAAAACGCAATCGTGTTAATCATATTGATATGCCCGTGAATACTCAATCCGACTAAAAACACCAACAGTCCGCTAAGCGCCATCATGTGTAAGCTGATTTTAATTCGCATCAGCAAAAACGCCAAAGCCGAAACCGTACTTCCGCATGCGCCAATAAAGAAAAAATGCAACTCGGGCGCGCGTTCAATTGTTACACTGTACTTAGTTAATATGAAAATCAGCAAGGCTTGGATTGCAAGTGGAATCCGACGTTGACTCAATTTCTCAGCCATGATGCTGTCCAGATAACCTAGCGATCGGAGTAGATAAAAAATCGTCATCGGAATCAAAACCATAATTATCAAAACCTGAATGAAAAGCAAATACATCTCGGGTTTTGACAAAAAGTGCCGATCGAACGCAAAATAACACAACAACGCGAAGATCGGTACAAAGATCGGATGAAATAAGTATGAGAAAATGGGGAGAAACCGCCTTAGCAAAACGCTAGATTTTCTTTCGCATCCTCGCAACCGGAATGTCCAATTGTTCGCGATATTTAGCGATGGTACGACGAGCAATCGGATACCCGCGTTCTTTGAGAAGTTCCATCAACTGATCGTCCGGATATGGCTTGCGCTTGTCTTCTTCAGCGATAATATCCTGCAAAATTTTCTTGATCTCAAGGGTCGACACATCTTCACCCTGATCGTTTTTCATCGATTCAGAGAAGAACTCCTTAATCAGTTTGGTCCCGTAAGGCGTTTCAACATACTTGCTGTTCGCCACCCGCGATATCGTAGAAATGTCAAGTCCGACCAAATCGGCGATGTCTTTTAAGATCATCGGACGCAGTTTTGTCTCATCGCCCTCAAGAAAGTAGTCGCGCTGATACTGCATAATGGCATTCATGGTCACATAAAGTGTTTCCTGACGCTGTTTTATGGCGTCGATAAACCATTTTGCCGAATCGAGTTTTTGCTTGATAAACTGAACCGCATCTTTTTGTGCCGTCGTTTTCTCCTTTGCTTCTTTATAAGTTTGCATCATTTCCTGATAGTCCTTGGAAACGTGAAGTGTTGGCGCATTTCTGCCATTCAAGGTTAATTCCAGCTCGCCTTCAACAATTTTGATTGCAAAATCTGGAACAACATGCTCGATAATTTTATTATTACCGGTAAACGAATTTCCCGGTTTCGGATTTAATTTTTCAATTTCCTCAATTGCCTTTTTTAGCTTTTCTTCTGAAATCTCGTACTTCGCCTGTAGTTTTTCGTAGTGTTTTTTAGTAAAAGCATCAAACTGATTCTCGATGATGTCGGTTGCAAGTTCAACAAACTCGGTCGGAGTTTTATGCTTTAGCTGCAATAGCAAACATTCCTGTAAGTCGCGAGCACCCACGCCACTTGGCTCCAATTCATGAACAATATGCAAAATGCGTTCAACCGTTTTTTCGTCGGTGTAAGTTCCCTGGGTAAACGCCAAATCGTCCACAATATCCTGGATGCTTCGTCTGATATAACCCATATCATCGATGCTTCCCACCAGGAACTCAGCGATCTCACGCTCGTCCTCCGTTAAAATAAATGTGTTGAGCTGATTCAGCAAATCCTGATGAAAAGTAACCGGAGCCGCCAATGGAGTTTCGCGCACTTCGTCATCATCACTGTAATTATTCGCCTGAAGTTTGTAGTCGGGCGTATCGTCGTTGCTTAAGTACTCATCGATGTTGATGTCTTCGGCTTCAATTCGATCCGATTCATCGTCATCATAATCATCATACTCTTCATTCTCGAACTCGAGCTCGTCTTCTTCTTCCTCTTCTTTTCCTGGTTCGAGCGCCGGATTTTCGTTCATTTCCTCCTTTAGCCGTTGCTCAAATGCCTGCGTAGGCAACTGAATCAACTTCATCAGTTGGATTTGCTGTGGAGATAATTTCTGCGATAATTTTAAATTTAATGACTGCTTGAGCATGCTTGTAGGTTTACAGGTTAAAGTTAAAATTTACAAGGCTTTCACGCAAGGGAGAAAACTTAAACTTTCGACAAAGTTTTTTGGATGATTTTTTAATCGGCAGTTGACGGTTTGCGGTCTGTAATCAGTGGTCACAGTCTAAATGGTGGTGATAAAAAAAGCTTCGTTCTGTTTTCAGATCCTTTTGGGCCGATAACAAAACGAAGCTATATTTAAATTTTCGAGGATTTCTAAAATTCAGCGTTACCCGGAGTTCTCGGAAACGGAATCACATCTCTGATATTCCCCATTCCGGTTACAAACAACACCAGACGCTCAAACCCAAGTCCGAAGCCGGAATGTACCGCCGATCCAAACCTTCTCGTATCAAGATACCACCAAAGTTCTTCCTGGTCGATGCCCACGGTTTTCATCTTTTCGATCAGCACGTCGTACCGCTCTTCACGCTGCGATCCGCCAACAATCTCACCAATTCCGGGGAACAAAATGTCCATCGCACGAACGGTTTTGCCGTCTTCGTTTAATCGCATGTAAAACGATTTGATGTCGGCCGGATAATCAAAAAGGATCACCGGACATTTAAAATGTTTCTCAACAAGATATCGCTCATGTTCGCTTTGAAGATCAGCGCCCCACTGGTCAATCGTAAATTGGAATTTTTTATTCTTATTGGGCTTCGAATTTTTCAAAATATCAATCGCCTCCGTATACGAAACCCGCTTGAAATTATTCTCTAAAACAAAATTCAGCTTTTGTAAAAGGCTCATTTCGCTGCGTTCGGCTTGAGGCTTCGATTTTTCCTCATCGAGCAATCGTTGTTCTAGGAATTTCAAATCGTCTTCGCAGTTGTCAAGTGCATATTTGATTACGTATTGGATAAAATCTTCCGCCAAATCCATGTTGTCGTCCAGATCAGCAAACGCAACTTCGGGTTCGATCATCCAGAATTCCGCCAAATGGCGCGACGTATTCGAGTTTTCTGCTCTAAACGTCGGTCCAAATGTGTAAATCTGACCAAGCGCCATCGCGAAGACTTCACCTTCAAGCTGACCTGAAACCGTTAAATTGGTTTCTTTTCCGAAAAAGTCTTCCGAGAAGTCGATTTTGCCGTCTTCGGTTCGAGGCGGATTGTCTATCGGAAGCGCCGTGACCCGGAACATTTCGCCCGCGCCTTCAGCATCGCTACCGGTAATGATCGGCGTGTTGACATATACGAAACCGCGTTCCTGAAAATACCTGTGAACTGCAAATGAAAGTACAGATCGCACCCGGTTTATCGCGCCAAACGCATTGGTTCGCACCCGAAGATGCGCATTTTCACGCAAGAATTCAAGCGAGTGTTTTTTAGGTTGCATCGGATATTTCTCAGCATCCGAGTCGCCCAGAATTTCCAGCGTTCGCACCTGGATTTCAAACTTCTGACCCGCGCCTTTGCTCTCAACAAGGTCGCCTTTAACCGATATCGCAGCTCCGGTCGTAATCCTTTTCAGTGTTTCCTCAGGCGTATTTTCGAAATCGACAACGCACTGAATGTTGTTTATCGTCGAGCCGTCATTCAGCGCGATAAACTGATTATTTCTGAAAGTCCGGACCCAGCCTTTTGCAGTTACTTCGATGTTGGTTTTCGTGCTTTTCAGCAGGTCTTTAACTTTTGTATGTTCCATTTTTTCTGAACGCTTTTGTTATTGCAATGCAAATATAGGTTTTTATGATTTTCAGGAGCTTATTCCCGCTTTCCACTGTATCTTTTTTTCCTTCCGTTGCACTTCAGCAAAAAAGGATGCCGTTCCAATCGGGGCTAGGGGCTGCCAACTACCGATTAACCCATAGCCCTGATGGACAGCGATATCCTTTTATCCGGTGTAGCGCGAGCGGAATCCGGTAAAAGATAAAGCCGACAGCAGGAATCAGCTCCTAATACTTAACGATTGAAGCAAAATGCTCCGTAAGCTACAATTTTGTCTTCGGCAAATTGTCGATTTCCTCGTCTGAATGCTCGATAATATCAATCATCGGTTCGGGAAGTTCCTGCTTGTTTGCCAGGGTTTTATTGAGCGTCAAGACCAGCGCCGGCAGCAAAACCAGATTGCTCATCATCCCGAAAAACAGGGTAACAGCTACGAGGCCGCCCAAAGCCTGCGTCCCGCCAAACCCCGACAGCATAAATACCGAAAACCCGAAAAGCAGCACAATCGAGGTGTAAAACATGCTGAGTCCGGCGTCGTTGAACGTGGCGTAAACCGATTTTCTGATCTTCCAGTTATTGCGTTTCAGCTCTTCGCGATATTGTGCGAGAAATCTGATTGTATCATCAACCGAAAGTCCGAATGCGATTCCGAATACCAATATCGTCGACGGTTTTAGCGGAATGTCGAAAAATCCCATGATGGCGGCTGTGAGCAATAGTGGAAGCAAATTCGGAATCAGCGAAACCAGTACCATTTTTACCGATCTGAACATAAATGCGACCAGTAATGATGTCAGAATAACCGCAAAAACCAATGATGTTAAGAGGTTGTCCAGCAAGTATCCGGTTCCTTTTTGAAACACCAATGCTTTTCCGGTAACCGTGATATTGAATCGTTCTTCAGGGAAAAGTCGCGCGGCGGCAGTGCGAATCTGGTTTTCGATCTGCACCATTTCTTCACCGCTTTTGTCGCTCATGTATGTCGTGATGCGCGCGTAACGACCGGTCGAATCCACATAGGATTTCATCAGATTGTCTTTCGAATTTTTAGTCGCATTTTTAGCATAGCTGAGAATAAATCCTTGCTCCTGAGCGGTCGGAAGTTGGTAATATTCCGAATTTCCGTTGTAATATGCTTGTTTTGAATACTTGATCAAACTTACAATCGACAAGGGTTTTGAGAGCTCCGGGATTTCCATAATAGACTCTTCGAGTTCTTCCATTTTTTTGATGGTCGAAAGCTTCATCACGCCTTTTGGCCGCTTGGTGTCGATCATGATCTCGACCGGAAGTACGCCGTCGAACTCGTCTTCAAAGAACGAAATGTCTTTGAAAAATTCGGTTCGTTTTGGCATGTCTTCGAGCAACGAGCCTGAAATTCGCATTTCGTAAATTCCGATGATGCTTACCGTTAAGAGTATGATGGCGACGACGTAAACTGAAAACCTGCTTTCCTTGATTGTGCGTAAAATCCACTCCATGAACGAGCGTACGTAAACGCGGTCAAGGTGTTTTAGGTGTCGGTCTTTTGGCGGCGGAATAAAACTATGAAAGATCGGGATGACTAGTAAGCAAAGAAAGAATAGCGCCATAATATTGATCGAAGTGACTACGCCAAATTCAATCAGCAATTTATTATTTGAGGCGGCAAATGTGGCAAATCCGATGGCTGTCGTCAGGTTTGTCATTAGCGTTGCCATTCCGACTTTTGTGGTTACCCGCTGTAATGCCTTTACTTTATTTCGGTGAACTTTGTATTCCTGATGGTATTTGTTGGTGAGGAAAATGCAATTCGGTATTCCGATAACGATCATCAAAGACGGCACAAGTGCGGTTAAGACCGTGATCTCGTAATTGAAGAGTCCGAGGGTTCCAAACGACCACATAACGCCGATAATAACAATAAGTATCGATACTAACGTGGCGCGGAACGTTCGAAAGAAAAGAAAGAAAATTAGCGATGTAATAAATAGCGCCGCACCGATGAAAATTCCGATTTCGTCGGTAATGGTTTGGGCGTTCATCGTTCGGATGTAAGGCATTCCCGATACGCGAAGATCAATGCTGGTCTGCTTTTCAAAATTGTTGATCGCCGGGACGAGCTTGTCGAGTACAAAATCCTTCCTTTTCGATGTGTTTACGATTTCCTTGTCGAGGTAAACCGCCGATCTGACACTTCCCGACTCGGTATTAAACAGCAAGCCTTCGTAAAATGGAAGATTGGTGAACAAATCGCGTCTGGCTTTTGAAAGTGCTTCCTGATTGGTTTTGCTTTCAGGATCGAGGAAGGGGACGAGTTCAAATGTTTCGAGCGAATCGTTCTTTTGGAGTTTTCGCAGATCGTCAATCGAAATGACAAGGTCGACTTCCTCATGGGATTTGATGGATTCCATCATTTTCGCCCATTCGGCAAAAGCCTTTGGGGTAAAAAGCGTTGTGTCTTTTACACCGATAATGATGAGATTTCCTTCTTCGCCGAACTTGTCGAGAAACGCATTATATTCGACATTCACCGGATTGTCGGCCGGAAGCATGTTCGCTTCGGTAAAGGTGAAACGTATATTTTTCCACTGCAGTGCGAGCAACACCGTTATGAGCGTAATTATGGACAGCATCACGATGCGGTTTCGCAAAACTACACGCGCTACAAGTTCCCAAAATCCTAAGCTAAACCACTTGATCATTTCAAAAAATTATGGATGCAAAGGTATCAAAACAGTTGCGTTTAAGGATTAGAACGGGTTTGAAAATTCGGCGTAAAATTCACGTAAGTGCACATTTGAAAAATATTTGTACGAAAAGGTAACGGCTAAAATTTAATAATATATTTGGTCTGCCAAATCGACTGGCTAATCCGGCGGTTAAAAGGCATTTTGCATCGGATGAAAAAGTATAAGAACAGCCTATTTTACGCAGCACTCACCGCACTTTTTTTTGTGTTTTTATACAATTTGATGAAGCGTGGAGCGGCTCTGGAAGACGGTCGGAATGTGGTTGAACGCAACAGTTCGAATACGCATTGGGACGATTTTCTGTCTACAATGTCCGATAATATTCATCATCCGCTCGCCATGCTCTTAATTCAAATCATCAGCATTATCATTGTGGCCCGGATATTTGGATGGTTTTTCAGGCGAATTGGTCAACCTTCGGTGATTGGCGAAATGGTAGCCGGAATTGTGCTCGGACCGTCACTGTTGGGATTGTATTTCCCGGAATTTTCACAGTCGCTTTTTCCGGCGGAATCACTCGGAAATCTGCAGTTCTTAAGTCAGATTGGTCTGATTCTATTTATGTTCGTCATCGGAATGGAACTGGATATCAACGCCTTGAAAAATAAGGCCAATGATGCCGTTGTCATCAGTCATGCGAGCATTATTTTT
Source organism: Flavobacterium sp. (assembly GCA_015234525.1). Classification (GTDB taxonomy): domain Bacteria; phylum Bacteroidota; class Bacteroidia; order Flavobacteriales; family Flavobacteriaceae; genus Flavobacterium. The sequence goes on from JADGMX010000007.1 coordinate 91,366, forward strand.
CCGTTTGCGCTCGGATCAACACTAGCGTATTTCGTTTACGCCGAATTTGCTCCGGAAGGTGTCGGTTTCTTATCATTCGCACTTTTTATGGGTATCGCAATGAGCATCACCGCTTTTCCGGTCTTGGCGCGAATCGTGCAGGAACGCGGAATTCATAAAACCAAACTCGGAACAATCGTAATCACATGCGCCGCTGCCGACGATATCACGGCTTGGTGTATTTTGGCGATTGTAATTGCGATCGTTAAAGCGGGTTCTTTTGTCAGTTCGCTTTACATTGTTGCTCTCGCGGTAGGTTACGTTTTTCTGATGCTAAAAGTTGTAAGGCCGTTTTTGAAACGCGTTGCCGAACTAAAATCAGATTCAACCGGCGTTAGTCGGCCTATCGTTGCCATATTTTTACTGACTTTGATTTTGTCGGCATACGCAACCGAAGTTATCGGGATTCATGCGTTATTTGGTGCATTCATGGCCGGCGCAATCATGCCAGAGGTTGCGAATTTCAGAACAATCATCATTGATAAAGTCGAGGATGTTGCGGTGGTTTTATTGCTTCCGCTGTTTTTTGTCTTTACCGGATTGCGAACTCAGATCGGACTTATTAACGATCCGTATCTGTGGAAACTCACCGGACTAATCATCGTTGTGGCTGTTGTCGGGAAATTTGTCGGGAGCGCATTGGCTGCGAAATTCGTCGGACAGAATCTGCGTGACAGTTTGACTATTGGCGCCTTGATGAATACGAGAGGTTTAATGGAATTGGTGGTGCTTAACATTGGATACGATCTCGGAGTTCTAACAGCAGAAGTTTTTACGATGATGGTAATCATGGCGCTTGTTACCACCTTTATGACAGGTCCTGCGCTGGATTTAATCAATTATATTTTCAGATCATCTGATGCCATTATCCCGGATTCAGTCAAGCAAAGTACCAAATTCAAGGTGCTGATTTCTTTCGGTCAACCCGAAAAAGGGAAAACACTACTCCGATTGGCGAATGGATTTGTAAAGAACCGAAAGCAGCATTCAATGGTAACGGCAATGCATTTAACATTGAGCCACGAACTACATACGTTTGACATCGAAGAAGAGGAGAAGCGAAGTTTTGCTCAAATCCTGGACGAATCCGCGAAAATTGGCCAAAGTGTCGTGCCGGTTTTTAAGGCGTCAAGCGATATTGAAAACGACATTGTTGAAATTGCAAATCAAGGCGATCATAATTTACTTTTGGTCGGAATGGGCGAATCGATTTTTGAAGGAACGTTACTCGGGAAAGTATTGGGATATACCACCCGAATCGTCAATCCGGATAGGCTGATCGACAAACTTTCAGGGAAAGAAGGTCTTTTTGAAAGTACGCCATTCGATGAGCGCACACGCCAAATCGTTGCCAAATCGCGTATTCCTGTCGGAGTTTTGATTACCAAAGAACCGCTCGGATTGTCAAAAGTATTTGTACCGATTTTTTCAGACGATGATTCATTCTTAATTGGATACGGCGAGATGTTGGCCGAAAACAGCCATTCGCAGGTCACATTTGTCGATCCTCACGACATGGTTGCGAACAATCCGGAAATGGGCAAACAAATCGAGAATTTAAACCAAAAACTTTCGGGTCAGATCCATATATTGGAGGATCGGACGATGAAAAAAGATTTTCTCGAGCGTCAGGATATTATGTTGATTAGTCTTGAAAGTTGGAAAAAGCTGGTTAATACACAAAGTCTTTGGGTTCGGAACATTTCTTCAGTTCTTATAATCAAACACTAGCAAAGTGTATCTTTGTGAAAATTTTTACGATGAACTGGATACTGCTGATTATTGCCGGATTATTTGAAGTCGGTTTTGCAACATGTTTGGGAAAAGCCCGCGAAACAACGGGCGCCGCGTCTAATTATTGGCTTGTCGGATTTTTAGTCTGTTTAACCATAAGCATGGTTCTGCTTTACAAAGCGACTCAAACCTTACCAATCGGAACGGCGTATGCGGTTTGGACGGGAATTGGCGCGGCAGGAAGTGTGATCATCGGCATCTTTTTCTTTAAAGAACCGGCAACTTTTTGGCGAATGTTCTTCCTTTTCACACTCATCGCCTCAGTAGTCGGACTAAAATTTGTTTCGTCGCACTAGAATCCGAGGTCAAGCACGAAATTCAGCTTTACCGCGATATTGTCTTCCAATTGTGACAACTGGTTCGGTCCGTAACGGTAAAATCCCGAAAGTCCCAAACCGTTAAAAATCCGGTTAAGTTCAATTCCGCTTTCAAAATATCCTTTTTCGAGCGTTTTGAAATCAAGGCCGAGGTGATCCTGCCGATTATCCATTGACCCATAAGCCATTCTGGTCACTAACACCGGCGAGGGTTTTATCATTCCTGAAATATTGATCCGCTTTAAACCGTGCTTGAACTGAACAATTACGTATTTGTTTGAAAAAAACTCATTGAAATACATGGTCTCAAAACTGTTTTTCCCCGAAAAAGTGATCCGTTGTAACAGTCGGTCTTTGTTCAAATTGTTTGGCGACGAATTGTACAAATGCGTTAGTGGCACATCGCCGTATGCATAACCAGCTTCGAGAAGTAAAGCCGATTTCTGTCCGTTGTGATATTTTTTCTCGTACTCAGTTCTGAAATCGATTTTGCCGAAAATAAATTTATTATCGAGAATTTTTGGCAACGTATGTGAGTATTGAAAGGTAAATTTCGGAAAGCGTTTTGCGGTTTCAATCCGGCCTTTCGGAGTTTGCATATAATCGCTGAATGGATTCCACTGAAGAGAAACAACAGCCATCGTCAACGTAAATGTTCGATGTAATCTGTCGTCCGGATTATAGCCGTAATTGAACAACGGGTCAATTTTACTGTTTGAAAGTTGCCACAGACTTTCCGTTTTTGGGATGATTTTGCTTCTGATAAAAGCGCGGTTGGTCATGTGATTGTAGAACGTACTGATGTTGATCGGTCGTGGATCGTAAATTTTAAAAATTCGCGGGTCGATCAAAAAAGTGGTGCTTGCAATTTCTTTCACATCATCTGTAAACGAATAGCCGATCCAGGTGTCCGAAAATTTGCCGATCCGGGCTGAAGCGCCGATGCTGTATTTGAACTCGCCGTCCTTTGTTCCATACGCCGTGTAACTGTCGATTCGATATTTTTCGGATAGTTTGTCGTTTGTAACACCGCCAATCCCGATTCGGAAACCTTCATAATTATTATAGCTCAGCACGTATCTGAGGTCAAAATCGAATGGGCCAAAAGGAACATAACCGTTGATGATTTTTCGGCCAAATCGAAGTTTCCCGGCAATGTTTTTACGAAGCACGATGCTGTCCAGAGTCCGGTATGTATTGCTCTCACGCGGATCGGAAACTTCCGAATACCTTTGCCAAAATACCGAATCGCGTCGAATGGCGCTGTCTTTTATTTCTATTGCGATATAGCGTTTTTTGATTTTTACCGGTTGATTCAATCGGACATCTGAAATTTTGGTTTCCGACAGCACATAGGTTTCATCTGATGGCATTCGGCGTTTTGTGACACTTGTCTGTTCGCTTTCGGGATCAAAGAAAATCGTTTCGCCGAATAGTTTTAGGTTATCGTTCTTTTGTCCTTTCGACATTTTAAATGTCAGTTTAGACGGAAAATACAAATCGTCTTGATTTTGATATTCGAATTCGTGAGTGGCGGTAATGCTTAGAATGCTTCTAACGCGGAACACAGCTTTTGCAATGGCGTAATTCTGACGATCGATAAAAATCACACCTTCAAGTCGGTTTTTGCGATTCCGCTGCACATTTTTAAAATGGATCGCATAACTATCACGTCCATTAATTGAAATCGTATCTAAAATTTTGTACCGATAATTTTCAGTGTGATGTCGCGATATCGGATTTCGGTAAATCGTACCAAAGAGTTCATACGTAGACTCGTAGATTGACAGTGGCTGAAGATTAAAACCGACCATTTCATAAACAGGTTCGGGAAATCCGGCCATTTTTGCACCGATGATTGTTTCTTTAAAATTGTCGCCGTCGTATTGATAATGCGACACTTTTTCGGTTGCGAACAAGTGTTGCTTGGATACAAACCGCTGAAACTTGTAACTGGTTGAATCGAGTTTCAAACGTCTTTTGCCGAATAGCGGTTTTTCGATGATGGTATCGATCTCGGTTGAAATTTCGGAAGGATCAGCGGTGACGATGAGTTTGCGATGCGCTTTAAAATCGAATGAGGATAGTTTGCGTTTTGGGTCGTTCTGTGTTTTTCGCGCGACAATTTTGATGATCGTCAAGGCGTCGTCGGGCGATTTTATTTCTGTTCGCGGTTGAAGGTAGATCGGGTAAAACGTAGTTTTTGCATCGGGTGCGAATGCCGAAGTTTTGTAACCGGTGTAACTGATTGTCAAAATTTCGTTTTCGGAAATGTCGATTGAAAAACGGCCGTCGATGTCTGCGAGCTTCGTCGAATCGCCGATTTTGATGCTGGCAAACGGCAACGCTTTTTCGGTTTGCGAATCCTTGACCACGCCTTGAACGCGAAGTTGCGAATAGGAGAGCAGCGGAATAAGGAAAAGAATAATCAGATATTTCATCGAGACGTTTGGCAAGACCTATAAAAGTAAATAAAAAATCCGCCCTCGGGCAACCGGGGCGGATCTTTGGTGAGAACTAAAATTATACTTTCATGATCTCGGCCTCTTTGATGGCCAAAAGATCGTCGATTTTTTTAATGTATGCGTTTGTCAGCAATTGCACTTCGTCTTCAGCGCTTTTGCAGATATCTTCCGAAAGACCGTTTTTCTCGAGCTTTTTGATGTCGGTGTTGGCGTCCTTACGCGAGTTGCGGATTCCGATCTTTGCATCTTCGGCTTCTGATTTTGCTTGTTTGGCAAGTTCACGTCGGCGTTCCTCGGTTAGTGGCGGAACGCTGATGATGATATTATCACCGTTGTTCATTGGGTTAAATCCAAGATTTGCAATCTGAATCGCCTTTTCAATCGGATGAAGCATGTTTTTCTCCCATGGCTGAACCGTGATGGTTCTTGCGTCAGGAACATTGATGTTTGCCACTTGCGAAATCGGGGTTTGCGATCCGTAATAATCAACGAAAACGCCACCTAACATTGCAGGTGTTGCCTTTCCGGCGCGGATATTTAAAAATTCTTTTTCAAGATGCGCAATAGAACCTTCCATAGATTCTTTGGTGCTGTCTAATATAAAATCAATTTCCTCGTCCATTGTAAAAGTTTGAATTTACTTGTTTTTAGCCCTGATGGCAGCGGCATCCTTTTATTGCTATTGGCAGATTTGGTAAAAACCGATTCGGTCAGGCAATAAAAGATATAGCGAACAGCAGGATTAGCTTCTAAAAAAAATTAAACGTGAACTACTGTTCCAATATTTTCGCCCTCGCAAACGCGGAGCAAATTTCCTTCTTTATTCATATCGAACACCACGATTGGCAATTTGTTTTCGAGACTGAGCGTGAATGCGGTCGAATCCATAACATTCAGGCCTTTTTTCAGTACGTCGTCAAAGGTAATCGTGTCGAATTTTACCGCGTTGATGTTCTTTTCAGGATCTTCGGTATAAACGCCATCTACCCGGGTACCTTTAAGGATCACATCGGCGTTAACCTCGATTCCGCGTAAAACTGCCGCCGTATCGGTTGTGAAATACGGATTTCCCGTTCCGGCTCCGAAGATGACGATTCGCGACTTTTCGAGGTGACGAACCGCGCGTCGTTTGATATACGGCTCGGCAATGGCTTCGATTTTTAGCGCTGTCTGCAAACGTGTCGGCATTCCTTTGTCTTCAAGCGCGCCCTGAAGCGCCATTCCGTTGATGACCGTTGCCAACATTCCCATGTAATCACCCTGAACGCGGTCCATTCCTTTGCTGGCGCCAGCAACTCCACGGAAGATGTTTCCGCCACCGATTACAATTGCGACCTGAACGCCACGATCGTGAATCTGCTTGATTTGCTCGGCGTATTCAGACAATCTTGTGGGATCGATGCCGTATTGGCCGTCGCCCATTAACGCCTCGCCACTTAGTTTTAGGAGAACTCGGTTATATTTCATTGGGTTTTTACTTATGTTGTGCAAATATAGCGATATTCTGTAATCGCAAAAAGGTGGTTTGTGAAAATAAATTGCCCGTAAATTCCGTACTTTGTGGGAAGAATTAGAATTATGCAAGAAATCATCAAAAACAGTTTGGAAAGTAGCGTGAGCTATAGTTCGTATCGTGGGCAAATCTCGGAAATGCTCGAAAATCAGAAACTTGACGGATTACCGCCGGATGATTTGATTCATTATACTTTGCTCAACGAAACGCGAATGAATCGGTTGGAAAAGACAATGGTCGTCACTCCGGAATCTAAAAACGTACTCGGAACTCTGTTAAATCAGTATACGTGGTTGGTTTTGTCTGAAGGTTGGTGTGGCGATGCTGCTCAAATCTTGCCAATTCTTGATAAAATGGCGGAAGTTGCGGCGAATATCACGTTAAAGATTGTGTTTCGCGATCAGGATGAACCGTTGATGAATTTATTTTTGACCAATGGCGCAAAGTCGATTCCGAAGCTCATCGTTCTCGATTCGGAAAACCGCGTTGTAGCAGATTGGGGTCCGAGGCCAAAAGGCGCGGCCGAACTTATTAAAAGATACAAAGCCGAATTTGGCGCGATCGACGAAACTGCGGTTAATGAATTGCAACTTTGGTATTTGCACGATAAAGGCGTTTCAACGCAACAGGAAATTTGCAATCTGATGCAGAACGTTGATCAATAGTTTCTGTACGCGATACCGATGCTGAAACTACTGATGCGATTGACCTCGCCGAATTCGAGTCGGTGTTCAGAAATTTCAAGAAATATAAGTATTCCTTCATTTTCGATTCCGATATTGGCTCGTTTGTAAATGCCCGATAAATTTCCGCGTCCGAGCGCAAATGAGTGTCCGTAGCCAAGTTGTAGGTTGATGCAGGATTCGTCTCTCATTACGGGATTAATGGTGAAGTTGGCATAAACCGGAGCGGCGACGAGTTTTTCGCGAATTTTGAATTCGATTCCCGAGTGCGCGCTAAGCGAAAACCAAGTGGTGAAGTGCAATCCGTAGCCAACCCTGGAGCTGATTCCGTTAAAAGCGACAAATGATTTTCTTTCGTTTGGATCTTCAGGCTCGTATTGGTTGCCGATTATTGGAATCGCCAATTCGAATTGCGGGAAGAATTTTCGTTTTATTTTTTCATCATCTTGTGAAAATGCAAAGCCAATATTCAGCAGAAAAAGCGCAAGCGCAAATTTAGCCTTCATTTTCTAGTGATTCCTCAAATTGCTGTGGCGATATGGCATTTTCTACCGAATACTCGCCGATTTTAGTACGCCGAAGGGCAATCAGATGCGAACCCGAATCAAGCGCCTGGCCAAAATCGTATGCGATTGAGCGAATGTAAGTGCCTTTGCTGCAAACAATTCTAAAGTCGACTTCCGGTAGTGCGATTCGGGTGATTTCAAACTCGTGAATTGTTACTTTTCGGGATTGAATCTCTACCTCTTCGCCGAGTCGCGCGTGTTCGTACAATCGCTTGCCTTCTTTTTTGATTGCTGAGAAAATGGGTGGTTTTTGGTCGATTTCGCCGATAAAGTTTTTTACCGCATCGCGAACCATATCATCGGTAATGTGATCGGTTTCAAAGGTGTTGTCGATCTCGGTTTCAAGATCATACGATGGTGTTGTGGCACCGATATAAAACGTTCCGGTATATTCTTTCTTCTGACCTTGTAATTCCTCAATCCGCTTGGTAAATTTTCCGGTACAAACTAATAAAAGTCCGCTGGCAAGAGGATCTAACGTTCCGGCATGACCGATTTTAATTTTCTTTAAACCAAGTTTGCTTTTCAAGGCCCACTTCATTTTATTGACCGCCTGAAAGGATGTCCAATGCAAGGGTTTGTCGATCAGTAGAATTTGTCCGGAAAGGAAGTCGTCAGCAGAAATCAAACGGCATTATTATTAAAAGTAAAGTAAACCAGAAACAGGATTCCAACTACAATCCGATACCAACCCCAAGGTCTGAATCCGAATCGTTTTATGAGTCCGATGAAAAGTTTTATCGCCAGAATTGAAACTACAAAAGCAACGATGTTCCCGATGATAAACAGATTTAAATATTCGCTTGACGCCATCAAGATCTCGTAGCCTTTTTGACCGGTTTCCTGATATGTTTTCAAGGTAAGCGAATAAACAGCAACTGCAAGCATTGTAGGGACGGCAAGGAAAAATGAGAATTCGGCTGCAGCTTCACGCGTTAGTCCTTGTTGCATTCCGCCTATGATGGATGCGGCTGAGCGACTGGTTCCGGGCATCATCGCAAGGCATTGCCAAAACCCGATTGTAAGTGCTTTTTTCTTGGTGATATCTTCTTCCTTTGCGATTTTTCCTTCCTTGAAATGGTTGTCGATAAACAATAAAATGACACCACCCAGAATTAAAACGATCGCAATCGGAATGGGTTTTCCGAGAACGGCATCGATATAATCGTCAAAGATTTTTCCCAGCACAAGCGCAGGAAGAACTGCAATTGCAAGTTTCAAATAAAAGTCAATTCGGGTAAAATCGAAGAATTTTTTCCAATACAACGCGACAACTGCTAGGATGGCGCCGAATTGTATCGCAACCTGAAACAATTTTACAAAATCGTGGTTTTGAATTCCGAAGTAAGAACTCGCAAAAATCATATGTCCCGTTGAAGATACCGGAAGATACTCAGTTAACCCTTCAATAATCGCAATGATGATAGCCTGAAAAAGATCCATTTACTTTTTCGGGTTTTTGATGATTGAATAAATGGTGATTCCAAATCCGATCAACACGACAGTAGGCGCCAACCTGATTCTTCTAAAATTGAAGATCTCCGGATTAAACACATTCGGATCATCGCTTCCGCCACCTGACATCAATAAAAATCCAAGTGCGATTACCGCAATTCCGATGAGTAAGATCGTATAGTTAACTTTTTCAAAGAGAAACTCCTGTTTCGGCTGGTTATTTTCCATAATATTAATAGAGATCGTCGGTGCGTAAATTCAAAAATCGTTGTGTCGCTATAAAAGTGCTCACCCAGGTAATCAGGATTCCAACTAATATCACTCCAACGAGAACGGCGCCAACTCTGATTTCGTCTTCAATAATTCCAAGATTCGGATAATTTGTTTCAACATAATAAAGTACGCCCATCAATGCCAAAACTGCTAAAACCGCCCCAATCACACCAAGTTTAATGCTTTGCCAAATAAAAGGCTTTCGGATAAACGACTTGGTTGCGCCCACCATCTGCATGGTTTTGATGATAAAACGGTGCGAATGTATCGAGAGTCGCATCGAACTGTTGATCAATAAAACCGCTACAATGGCAAAGAATCCGCTCAAAATCAGGATCCACATACTAATGCGCTGAATGTTGTCGTTCACTAAATTTACAAGTTGCTTGTCGTAAACAATGTCTGAGATCAGTTCATTCTGACGCAATTTTCGCTCGATTTTCGCAATGCTGTCAGCAACTACATAGTCGGCTTTTAGGTGAATGTCATACGAATTCTGAAGTGGATTCATTCCTAAAAACTCCATAAAATCCTCGCCGATAACTTCTTTATGTTCTTTCGCTGCCGCCTCTTTCGAAACGTATTCGTAGTTTTTCGCAAAGTACGCCGTCTTTAATTCCTCGCCAAAAGCGTCAAGATCTTGCTCGGTCGCCTCGTTTTTAAAGAAGATCGTCATCGCAATCTCTTCCTTAAAATCGTCTGAAAGTTTTTGAGAATTGATAATGAACAACCCCAAAATGCCAAGCATAAAAAGCACTAAAAATATACTTAAAACTACCGAAAAGTAAGCCGACATCAATCTGCGCTTCTGGAATTTTTCGAACTTCGAAATCATATTGGGCGAATTTTGCGTAAAAATAACAAACAAATTCCTGAATCAAACTTTAAAACGTCAAAGTTTTATCTTTAAATACATTAACCGTATTTTTGCGCGTGTCAGAATTTGAAGGAGCAGAATGTCAGAGGTTTCCATGTAGCTATGTCCCGTTTTTCGCTTCAATCTTGCCCTTTTCAGAAATGTCTTGATAAGATGGCTTGTCATCGCGGGCAAGGATTTACGCTGCAACCGGGGCTACTTTTGAATGTTCGCCTTTACCATTCACGCTTTTTCAACAACTAAATTGCACCTTTATCAATGAAGTACAATCCCAACGAAATCGAAGCCAAGTGGCAAAAATATTGGGCCGAAAATCAGACTTTCGCCGCCGAAAACAATTCCGATAAACCAAAATATTATGTCCTCGACATGTTTCCGTATCCTTCCGGCGCCGGACTCCACGTAGGTCATCCGCTTGGGTATATCGCATCTGATATTTATGCACGTTACAAACGACATCAAGGCTTTAATGTGTTGCATCCGCAAGGTTATGATAGCTTCGGACTTCCGGCTGAGCAGTACGCGATTCAAACCGGACAACATCCCGATAAAACCACAAAGGAAAATATCGCGAGATACCGCGAACAACTCGACAAAATCGGCTTTTCATTTGATTGGAGTCGCGAGGTTCGTACCTCATCACCGGAATATTACAAATGGACCCAATATATTTTCATCCAATTATTTGAATCATGGTACAACCTGGTTTCAGATAAAGCCGAAAGCATTTGTTCGCTGATCCTGACTTTTGAACAAGAAGGAAATGCCAACGTGAAAGCGGTTTGTGATGAAAAAATCGACATTTTCTCAGCCGAAGATTGGAACTCGTATTCCGACGATAAAAAGCAACAAATCTTACTGCAATACCGTCTTACGTATTTGGCCGAAACCGAAGTGAATTGGTGTCCGCAGCTCGGTACCGTCCTTGCCAACGACGAAATCGTAAACGGCGTTTCAGAACGTGGCGGATTTCCGGTCATCCGAAAGAAAATGACTCAATGGAGCATGCGAATTTCAGCTTATGCTGAGCGACTTCTTTCCGGCCTGCAAACCGTTGATTGGTCGCAATCGCTAAAAGATTCACAAACCAACTGGATCGGAAAATCGGTCGGTGCAAGCGTGATCTTCGATGTGGTTCCGGATTCAATGCTCGGATTGTCGGATACGGCTGGATTTTATCCTGCTCCATCAGTTTTTCCGGGAGACGCTGGAACCGGAATCGCACCTTTAGACATTTCACCGGAATATAATACTACCGAAAAATATCAGATCGAAGTTTTTACAACAAGGCCTGATACGATCTTTGGAGTAACCTTTGTAACACTGGCGCCGGAGCATGAACTTGTTCAGAAAATCGTCACCGACGAACATCGCGACCAGGTGAATGCCTACATTGATGCCACGGCCAAACGTTCCGAACGCGAGCGAATGTCGGATGTGAAATCAATCAGTGGCGTTTTCACGGGTGCTTATGCCGAACATCCATTTACCAAAGAACCTATTCCGATCTGGATTGGCGATTATGTACTTGCGGGTTACGGAACCGGAGCGGTTATGGCCGTTCCCTGTGGAGACAGCCGCGATTATGCATTTGCCAACTACTTTAAAGGGCAAACCGGAATGCCGGAAATCAAGAACATTTTTGCCAATGTCGATATTTCTAAGGAAGCACACACGGCAAAAGATAATGCGGAATTAGCAAATTCAGGTTTCCTCGACGGACTCACTTATAAGGATGCGACGGCGAAAGTTATCGCTGAACTCGAAGAAATCGGTTATGGTCAGGGAAAGACAAATTATAGATTAAGAGATGCTGTGTTTTCTCGTCAACGATATTGGGGAGAACCATTTCCGGTTTATTATGTAAACGGATTGCCGCAAATGATCAGCGAGAAACACCTTCCGGTCCGACTGCCGGAAGTCGAAAAATATTTGCCAACCGAAGACGGTCAGCCGCCGCTTGGGAACTCGAAGGAATGGGCTTGGTCTGTCGCCGAAAATAAAGTTGTGGCAAACGATCTGATCGATCACAAGAACGTTTTTCCACTTGAGCTCAACACCATGCCGGGATGGGCGGGAAGCTCGTGGTACTGGTTGCGATACATGGATCCTAAAAACGACTCCGAGTTTGTATCAAAGGATGCTGAGGCATATTGGCAAAATGTCGATCTCTATATCGGCGGTAGCGAGCATGCCACAGGTCACTTGCTATATTCGCGTTTTTGGAACAAGTTTTTAAGTGACCGCGGATTCATTTCCCACGACGAGCCGTTTAAGAAGTTGATTAATCAAGGGATGATCCTTGGAATGAGCGCGATCATTTATCGCATATCAGGAACTAATCAGTATGTATCTAAAAATCTCAAGAAGGATTATCAAACCGAAGAATTGCGCGTTGATGTTAATCTGGTGAACGCATCAGACGAGATTGACGTTGAAAAACTGAAAGCGTGGCAGCCGCAATTTTCTGATGCAACATTTATTTTAGAAAACGGAAAATACATTGTTGGGCGCGAAGTCGAAAAAATGTCCAAACGTTGGTACAATGTGGTAAACCCTGACGACATTTGCGAAGAATACGGCGCCGATACTTTGCGTTTATACGAAATGTTCCTCGGGCCGCTTGAGCAGGCAAAACCGTGGAATACGGCCGGAATTACCGGTGTGTTCGGCTTTTTGAAAAAATTATGGCGATTGTATTTCGACGATAATGGTTTGATTGTAACGTCGAATCCAGCAAGCAAGGAAGCGCTGAAATCACTTCATAAAACCATCAAGAAAGTTCAGGATGACATCGACGGATTTTCGTTTAATACCTCGGTTAGCCAGTTTATGATCTGCGTCAACGAACTAACAGCGTTAAACTGTCACGAACGCAGTGTGCTTGAGCCTTTAGCTATCGTTTTGTCGCCATATGCACCGCATTTAGCTGAAGAGCTCTGGTCAAGATTAGGACATGCGGAAAGTATTTCATCGGTTGCCTTCCCGAAATTCAATCCTGAGCATTTGATTGAAAGTTCAAAAGAATATCCGGTTTCATTTAATGGCAAAACCAGATTTATGATTGAATTGCCGTTAGATCTGTCGAAAGAAGAAATTCAAGAAATAATCCTTAAAGATGAACGTACGATAAAGCAACTTGAAGGACGTCAGCCAAATAAAGTAATTATTGTTCCGGGCAAAATCATTAACTTGGTTGGATGATGATATATAAGGCGTCCGTTGATCGGTTTACAAAACTAACCACCGTATTATGCAGTCTGTTGATTGTAGGTCTGCCTGTTGTTATTTTTCTAAATTTAGAAGAAGACGAGTCGTATGGTGTTTTAGCGGTTCCTGTAATATTGATCGTTGTCATGTTTGTTATTTCAAGATACCGACCGATAGGTTACCAAGTAACGCCTTCAGAAATTCTAATCTTGCGCCCAACCGGAACTGTTTCGTTGAAACGAAGCGAGATCAGCACAATAGAAATCCTGCCAAAAGAGCGATTGAAGCGCAGCATCAGAACTTTTGGCGTTGGCGGATTTTTTGGCTATTGGGGCGAGTTTTCAAATAAACAAATGGGTCCAATGACTTGGTACGTAACCAGACGGGACAATCCGGTGTTGATTCAAACCACCAAAGGGAAGAAGATAATCATCTCGCCCGATGAACCTGAAAAATTCGTTGCGACAGTAAACCTGACATAATTTCACGTATCCGCTGCCAAGGTTCCAGTGGTGCAGAATTTGATAGTCAGCCAAAAAAAATAATCAATTAATTATGGGAATATACATTCTTGTCATACTGATCATGCTTGCAAGTTGGGGCGTAAGTGCTCGATTAAAAAGCAAATTTGAGACGTATTCAAAACTGAGACTACAAAATAACATGAGCGGTGCTGAAATAGCCGAGAAGATGTTAGCTGATCACGGTATCAGAAACGTTCGGGTGATTTCCACTCCGGGTCGTCTCACTGACCACTACAATCCTGCCGATAAAACTGTCAATTTAAGTGAAGCGGTTTATAGTCAGCGTAACGCGGCGGCCGCGGCGGTTGCAGCTCACGAAGTAGGTCATGCCATTCAGCACGCCACAGCTTATAGTTGGCTTGAAATGCGATCTAAACTTGTTCCGGTTGTGTCAGTAGCGTCGAATTTTGTGCAATGGATATTGCTTGCCGGTATTCTGATGGTAAACACTTTTCCGCAGCTGCTTTTGATCGGTATTGTCATCTTCGCGCTTACAACCTTGTTTTCGTTTATCACCTTACCGGTTGAGTATGATGCGAGTAATCGCGCGTTGGCCTGGTTGGAAAATAAGCAAATGTTGAATCGGGAAGAGCATGCAGGTGCAAAAGACGCATTGAAATGGGCCGCAAGAACCTATGTTGTTGCTGCAATAGGATCATTGGGTACTTTGCTTTACTATGTGATGATTTATATGGGACGAAGAGAATAGTCTGATTGAATAAACTAATTAAAAGAAATCCGCTTCAATTTGAAGCGGATTTTTTTGTTATGGCGTTAGCTTATCTGGATCGTATCCGGTATACGGCATTTCCACCTCTTTAAAAATGACACCAAACGATTCGAGTTCATTTAATACCGGAAGATAAAGATCGCGGTTAAGAGGAAGTTGCACACCCGGAGTTTTGTAAGTTCCGTTTAGGATTTGGAGCGCTGCCATTGCAACCGGTAGTCCGACTGTTTTTGCCATTGCGGTATAAGTTTGGTCGTCGCCAATGCAAACCATCTTTGATTCGATCTGCTTTTGTTTGCCGTTGATCTCATATCCAAATTTGTGATACATGACAATCATGTCTTTGTCGTTTTCAGACAAGGTCCATTTGTCGCTTAGGATTTTTTCAAGAATCTGAGCCGGAGTTGCGTAAGGCAAACCAACAATTTTATCAGAGTTGAAAAGTTCTAATTCGAGGAGTTTGTCCCAGATGATGTCATCTTGCTCAATTCCGAGCATCAATCGCAATTTGATCTCTACAGAATCAGTTGGATGATACGGTAGGAAAAGGTTAGTGAAATCGCGGTAGCTTATCGTATCCGAATTGTCGATAATATAGCTGTCGTCGGTCATTCCGAGTTGAACAAAAATATTCCACGCGCGTGAAAAACCTACTCGTCTTATAGTTCCGCGGTAAAGTGTAAGAACATCTTCAAGTCCGTAGATGCTTCTGTATTTTAACGAATCGCGATTGGCATACCCTTCAAATCGTCCGTAGCCTTCCACTTCCATAAATTCGGTTCGACGGAAAAGTTTGTGATACGGAATGTATTTATAGGTTCCTTCCTGAATGAATTTTGCCGCACCACCTTGACCGGCGAGCACCACGTTTCTCGGTGCCCATGTAAATTTGTAATTCCAAAGATTGTTGTCAGATTCAGGAGCCACCAGTCCGCCGCAGAACGATTCGAACAGCAAGATTTTCCCTCCTTTGTCTCTGATTTCGTCGATGACTTTCATCGCACTCATGTGATCGATTCCGGGATCAAGTCCGCACTCGTTCATAAAAATCACACCGGCCGCTTTTGCTTCTTCGTCAAGTGCCTGCATTCCTTCGCTGATATAGGAGGCCGTGACCAGGTGTTTTTTGCAAAGGATGCAATCTTTCGCAACTTCGAGGTGCATAAAAGCGGGCAACATTGAAATTACGATGTCGGCCTTGGCAATTTCCTCGCGGCGATGCGTTTCGTCGAAGGTATTCAGCACTAAAGCGGTTGCTCGCGGATGATTATTTGTTTTGGACTGTGCGTTTTCGAGTGATAGGTCTGCAATTGTAATCTGTAAATTTTCTGCTTCCGATTTGTCGAGTAAGTACTTTATGAGTGATGAAGACGATCGGCCGGCTCCAAAAATTAATACATTTCTTGGTTTCTGATCAGTTGCAAAAAACGACATAGATGACAATTTAAATTTTCGCAAAGGTAATTAAATGAAATTGGACGATACATTTCGAGTTTGGCTTATTGCATTGTAAAAACGTACTTTTGAGAAAACTATTTATATGAGTCGGAATTTAGTGGCTATCGCAGCCGTTCTCGGAATGATATCAGTGATCCTTGGTGCGTTTGGTGCGCATACTTTAAAGGAAAGTTTGTCGGCGGCGCAACTAGTCTCGTTTGAGACAGGAGTAAAGTATCAGATGTATCACGCGCTGTTTTTACTGTTGGTTGGCTTCTCGGGTCAAGTCAGTCAAAAGCGAAAAAGTGTCATCGGTTATCTGGTGGTCATCGGAATAATCTTATTTTCCGGGTCAATTTATTTGCTGTCGACGCGTGAAATTACGGGCATCGACATTCGGTCAATCGCTTTTATCACACCTATTGGCGGCTTGTTGCTGATTGTATCCTGGCTGACGTTGTTGATCGACGCCTTTCGCAAAAATCATAAATTTGCA
Organism: Flavobacterium sp.; assembly: GCA_015234525.1. Lineage (GTDB taxonomy): Bacteria > Bacteroidota > Bacteroidia > Flavobacteriales > Flavobacteriaceae > Flavobacterium. The sequence continues at coordinate 107,745 of JADGMX010000007.1, forward strand.
TGAAACGTCATTACGCTCCATTTAAATTTTTTACTTTTGTTTTCTTTTTACACAACTAAAGGAAATTTATATGGCTAATAATGCTTTGTTTACGCAATCGATTTCGCTGGACTACTTGGGGCTAAAGGGCGGTAATGTACATTATCAATGTACTCCGGACGAGCTTCATCAGATGACTCTTGACGCTGGTCAGGGTGTCGAGGTAGCTACGGGAGCTCTCGCAGTAAACACAGGTGAATTTACAGGACGTTCTCCAGAAGATCGTTTTATAGTTAAAGATTCAATTACAGAAGATAAAGTTTGGTGGGGAAAGGTCAACAAGCCTTTTGACCCTGCAAAATTTGACGCATTGTACGATAAAGTAATGAATTACCTTTCGGGTAAAGAGTTGTTTGTTCGCGATTCGTATGTGTGTTCTGATCCGAATTATAGATTAAATGTTCGATCGGTTACTGAAACGGCTTGGGCGAATTTATTTTGCTATAACATGTTCCTTCGCCCTGAAAATTCGGAGTTGGAAAATTTCGCTGCTGATTGGCATGTGATCTGTGCGCCGAGCTTTATGGCTGTTCCGGAAGTTGATGGTACACGTCAGCACAATTTCGCAATTTTAAACTTCACAAGAAAAATTGCGTTGATCGGTGGAACAGGTTATACCGGTGAGATGAAAAAAGGAATTTTTTCTGCACTTAACTTCATTCTTCCAGTTGATAAAAATACGCTTCCGATGCATTGCAGCGCCAATGTGGGAAAAAATGGCGATACAGCTGTTTTCTTCGGATTGTCAGGAACCGGAAAGACAACACTTTCAGCTGATCCTGAGCGACAATTGATCGGTGATGACGAGCACGGTTGGACACATGAGAACACGATCTTCAACTTTGAAGGCGGATGTTATGCAAAAGTCATCAACTTAACGCGCGAGAATGAGCCTGAAATATTCAATGCTATCCGCAAAGGAGCAATTCTAGAAAATGTAATCATCGATCCGTCAACTAACGATGTTGACTTTGACGATGTATCAATCACACAAAATACAAGGGTTTCATATCCAATCTACCACATTGATAATATTCAGCCTGGTTCAATCGGATTTAATCCAAAAAACATCTTCTTCCTTACAGCAGATTCATTTGGAATTTTGCCTCCAATTTCAAAATTAACTCCGGGGCAAGCGGCTTACCATTTTATCTCGGGGTATACTGCGAAAGTTGCAGGAACTGAAGCTGGTGTCAACGAACCGCAACCGAACTTTTCAGCTTGTTTTGGGGCGCCGTTTATGCCGCTTCACCCAACTAAGTACGCGGAGATGCTAAGTAGCAAAATGAAAGAAACCGGCGTGAATGTTTGGTTGATCAATACTGGTTGGACTGGTGGGCCTTACGGAATCGGCAGTCGAATGAAATTGAAATATACACGTGCCATGATTACAGCTGCTTTAAACGGCGAGTTGGACAATGTTGAGTTCGTGAATCATTCCGTATTTGGCATCGCTAAACCGCAATCGTGTCCGAATGTTCCGTCAGAAGTTTTAAACCCACGAAATACTTGGGAAGATAAAGATCTTTATGATGTTAAAGCGAGGGAACTTGCTGAGCGATTTAAAGCAAATTTTGCTAAATTCGAAGAATACGCCAATCCTGAAATTATGGCTGGCGGACCGGTCGCATAACCGATTAATTATTAATTCACAAAAAAAGAGCTGTCAAATAAATGACAGCTCTTTTTGCTTTACCAGGAATGAAAAGGTTATTTATCTTTCGATTCTTTATTTGCTTTTGCAATGTATTTCTCTAACGCCATGGTCATTGATGGTGCTTCCGGAGAAGGTGCCATAATGTCGACACGAAGACCGTGTTCAAGTGCTTCCTTTTGGGTTGTGCTTCCAAAAACGGCGATTCGGGTGTTATTTTGTTCGAATTCAGGAAAGTTCATAAAAAGCGACTTTATTCCTGTCGGACTGAAAAATGCCAGAACGTCGTAATAAACGTCGGCAAGATCAGAAAGATCGCTCATTACAGTCTTGTAAAAAACCGCCTGAGTCCAGTCAACTTTAAGGCTGTTAAGAATAGTTGGCGCTTCAACATTCAACTGATCTGACGCGGGCAATAAGAATTTCTCGTCTTTGTATTTTTTGATCAACGTCGTAAGATCAGCAAAATCCTTCAGACCCACATAGATTTTTCGTTTTCTATAAACCACATATTTCTGAAGATAATAAGCAATGGCTTCAGATTGGCAAAAGTATTTTAGGCCTTCAGGAACTTTGTATCGCATTTCTTCAGCAACACGGAAAAAGTGATCAACTGAATTCTTACTCGTCAGGATGATTGCCGTATAGTGGCTAAGATCGATTTTTTGCTGACGGATGTCCTTCGCACTAACGCCTTCTACATGGATGAACGGTCTGAAATCAATTTTAACTTTATATTTCTGCTGAAGCTCAAAGTATGGAGAATTATCGACTTTAGGCTCTGGCTGCGACACCAAAATTGTTTTCACTTTCATATTTAACTTTCTATTGAGCTAATTTTTGTAAACCAGTAATACATAAAATAGTAGGGCGCTATTTCAAGAGCGCAAAGATACAAAATAAAATAAAACAACTTGCTAACTATGAAGTTTTGATAATTTTTCAAAGAAAGTAGATATGTCAGCAAATTTATTGTTAAAATCGTAATAATAAGCACAATTGAGGTCGACTTGAGTTCTAAATCATTATAGAACAGTACTATATCAATCGGAAACAGCACCAAGGCAAAGTAATTTCGGTAACTGATTTTTCTCAAATTGAACTGATCCATAAAATCCTCGATGTTAAAGGACACGCCAATTATCTTATCAATTATGAACTTCGACAATATAAAAACCGTCGTAAAAGTGAAAATCCTGATAAATGTGATATAATCGGTTTTGTCAACAACGTTAAAATAACTCAGTACAATTTGAACAAAAAACGACAGGACAATCACCTGAACCAGAAAAAGGAGAATGTTAAACGGGCTCGCAAGCTGATTGCTGTCTTTATAAACTTTGATGTATTTATCTGAAAAGATTAACCTGATATAATCGCTAAATCGCTTCTCGAAAGCTGTTCTTGTCAGGGCTATCAAGATGAAACAAATAACAAAGAGCACTGTTGCCCAGTCATTGCTGTGGATAATGCGCGGAGTCAACATCAATGCTATCATTTGGCAAAAGTAAGAATTTTAAGTTGCGAAGATTTTGCCGGGCCGTTAATTTTGTGGTCGGTTGCTAGCGATTTTTTTGACAAGCAACCGAGCGATTATTATAAATTATTTGGGATTCGCCAACTCGAAATAACGTATTTTTGCGCGAAAGTTATCTTTGCATGAGCGACGGTGTAGTTATCATCCCTACTTATAACGAATTTGAAAATATCGAACTAATCATTAGGAAAGTATTTTCATTGCCACTGTCTTTTCATGTTTTAATTGTTGATGATAATTCGCCCGACGGTACTGCCAATGTGGTTCGTTCGCTTCAAGGTGAATATTCCGGGAAATTACATCTGGAGGTTCGCCAAAAGAAATCAGGATTAGGAACGGCATATGTTCATGGGTTTAAGTGGTCGATTGCCAAACAATATGATTATATTTTCGAGATGGACGCCGATTTTTCGCATAATCCGGAAGATTTGGTCAAGTTATACGAAGCTTGTAAAAACGGCAAAGCTGACGTGGCGATCGGGTCGCGATACATTACCGGGGTGAACGTTGTCAATTGGCCGTTAAGCCGTGTGCTGATGTCGTATTTTGCATCGGTTTACGTGCGAATCATCACCGGAATGGAAGTTCGTGACGCAACTGCCGGTTTCATGTGTTATAAAAGGAATGTGCTCGAGCAGATACAACTCGAAAAAATCAAATTTATCGGTTACGCTTTTCAAATTGAAATGAAATACCGAGCGTATGTAAAGAAATTTGAACTTATTGAAGTTCCGATCATCTTTACCGACAGGACTAAAGGAAAGTCGAAAATGAGCAATGCCATCATTACTGAAGCGGTATTCGGGGTTATCGCATTAAAAATTAGTCAATTATTTAATAAATTATAAAGTCAAGCAATGAATACGGTTTTAATCAAAAATGCCCGCATCGTTAATGAAGGAGTCATTTTTGAAGGTGATGTTTTAATCGAAGGAGAATATATCGTAGAAGTTGCTGATCGGATTAGTCCAAAATCGGCCAATTGTCGGATTATCGATGCTGAAGGAAATTTCCTTATTCCGGGTGCAATTGACGATCAGGTGCATTTTCGCGAACCCGGACTCACTCATAAGGGTGATATCGAATCGGAGTCGCGTGCCGCAGTAGCCGGCGGTATTACCTCGTTTATTGAACAGCCAAATACGGTTCCGAACGCTGTTACACATGAAATACTAGAGCAGAAATATGCACGTGCGGAAGAAGTTTCGTTCGCAAATTATTCTTTTATGCTCGGCGCAACCAACGATAATCTCGAGGAAGTAAAGAAAACCGATCCGAAAAATGTTGCCGGTATAAAAATATTCCTCGGATCATCAACCGGAAATATGCTTGTCGATAATGAACAAGCGCTTGAGAAAATTTTTGAAGCATCGCCAACGCTTATTGCGGTTCATTGCGAAGACGAAACTACGATCAAAAATAATCTTCAAAAATATGTTGAGGAATTTGGAGATGAACTACCGTCCGAACATCACCCATTGATTAGAAGCGCCGAAGCTTGCTATATCTCATCTTCTAAAGCGGTTGCCCTGGCAAAAAAAACGGGCGCGCGACTTCATGTATTTCATTTGTCAACGGCGGCTGAAATGGATTTGTTTAGCAATAAACTTCCTCTTGAAGAGAAGAAAATCACGGCAGAAGTTTGTATTCATCATCTTTGGTTTTCAGATAAAGATTATGCCGCAAAAGGCAATTTGATAAAGTGGAATCCGGCAGTTAAAACTGAAGCTGACCGATCGGCATTATGGGAAGCGCTTCTTGACGGGCGTATCGACGTGATTGCAACTGATCACGCGCCACATACATTGGAGGAGAAAAATCAGCCGTATTTACAAGCCCCGTCGGGCGGACCGTTGGTGCAACATGCCGTTGTGGCCATGTTTGAATGTTATCACCGGGGACAAATTACAATCGAAAAAATCGTTGAAAAAATGTCGCATAACCCGGCCAAGATTTTCAATATCGATCGTCGAGGTTTTATAAAAGTTGGATATTATGCAGACCTTGTGATCGTGAATGCCGGATTGCCGTGGAATGTCAAGAAAGAAAACATTTTGTATAAATGTGGATGGTCGCCGTTTGAAAATTATAACTTTAAGTCGCGCATCACGCACACGTTGGTAAATGGTGAATTGGTGTATCAAAACTGGAAGGTAAAAGATATCCGTTGTGGCAAACGACTTCAATTTAATCGCTAAGTCATGAACCGAATTATTTTATTTCTCGTATTGATGCTGGTTGTTGGATGTGGAGAACAATCTGCAGAAAAGCCGAAGAATCTCATCGGTGAAGATAAAATGGTAGATATTCTTTACGATCTTTCAGTACTTGAGGCACTGAAGTCGCAAAAGCCGCTTGAACTTGCCAACGGTGGAGTTGATCACACGACATACATTTACGAAAAATATAAAATTGACAGCACGCAACTTGCAGCCAGCAATCGATATTATGCCTCAGATGTTGATAACTACAAAAAGATTTATGAACGAGTGCGCGAAAAGTTAGAAGTTGCGAAACGTGAAACTCAAGTAAGTTCTGGTTCCAGCTCGGATGATAACGATAGCCCGCGGGTTCAGTAATCAGCTAGCGCTTTTTTGCACACGAACGATCGAGTGTATGCTCTTTTTGATCGGTGTAAATTCAAATCCCGTCTTTTCTCGTATTTTTTCGTTAGACATGATTGTCGTCGAGTGAAGTGCGCGCACATCATCTTGAGTTAAGTTTCGGCGGAATCCTATTTTTGAAAGTAGCCAGTCAACTTTCCACGCAAGTGATGTCATATAGGGCTTTGCATAGATTGATGGAGGCGATACTTTTAGTGCGGTTGATATTTCAATAAGTACATCTCGAAACGATAATGTTTCAGCGACGATTGTGAATCTTTCGGCCGACAAATCGCTTTCCATTAAGATTTTCATCAACGTTACCACATCCCAAACATCGACGAATCCCGCTGTTCCAAGCGTGTAAAATTTTAAACCGTTTTGAACCCTCGAAAAGAATTCGCCGCTACCATCACCCCAAAATCCTGCACCTAATATAATTCCGGGATTCACAATTACCGCGTTCAAACCCTCTTGTTGTCCGCGCCAGATTTCCATTTCCGCGCCGTATTTTGTGATCGAGTAATCGTTATGTGGCTTTTCGGGATTCCATTCCATTTCTTCGGTAATAACCGATTCGTGTTCTTTCAAATCGCCCAAAGCAGCAATTGAACTCACATGACAAAGTTTCCTTACATTATAAGCTAAACAAAAATTGACGATGTTAGCCGTTCCTTCGATGTTCACTTTTCGCAGTTTTTCATGGTCGTCAGGATCAAACGAGATCAGCGCCGCACAATGGTAAACTTCGGTTACGTTTTGAAATGCGTCCTCTAGCGACGGTAAATCGTTAAGGTCGGCGTGCATCCATTCGATATTTTCGAAAAGAGATAGCTTGTTATAAAGCGAAAAGAGATTTTTGGTTTTGGCGATGTTCTTTTGTTCGCGAAATATTCCACGAACCTGATAACCGGCCTCGACAAGGTGAAGCAATAAATGTGAGCCGACAAGTCCGGTTGCGCCAGTGACTAGAATCATACTACAAAGGTAGATTTAAAAATGAGAATGTTTGGTTTCGCATTTTCAAATTGTACTTTTCAGGTTATCTTTGCAAAAAATTATTTCATGAAGAATCTTGTTGAAGAGTTGAAATGGCGCGGATTGTATCACGATAGCATGCCCGGTACCGAAGAACAATTGGTAAAGGAATCCACAACTGCGTATATCGGGTTTGATCCCACGGCTGATTCGCTGCATATCGGAAGCATGGTGCAGATTATTTTGCTGGTTCATCTTCAACGCTTCAACCACAAACCCGTTGCCCTTGTTGGGGGTGCGACCGGAATGATTGGCGATCCTTCAGGTAAATCGGACGAACGTAACTTGCTTAATGAAGCGCAGTTGGAGAAAAATGTCGCCGGAATTAAAGCTGTTCTATCCCGGTTTCTCGATTTTTCGTCGACCGATGAGAATGCGCCTGTCATGGTAAACAACTATGATTGGATGAAGACTTTTTCATTCATTGATTTTGCGAGGGAAGTTGGCAAGCGGATCACCGTCAACTATATGATGGCCAAAGATTCAGTGAAAAAACGCCTTACGGGTGAGGTTGGTGAAGGAATGTCGTTTACTGAATTCACCTACCAACTTATTCAGGGTTACGATTTTTACCACTTGCATAAAAATTACAACTGTTTGTTGCAAATGGGCGGCTCGGATCAATGGGGGAATATCACTACCGGAACTGAGCTTGTACGCCGAATGAATCCGGAAGGTGCGAAAGCTTTTGCATTGACCACACCGCTAATTACTAAAGCTGATGGTTCTAAATTCGGTAAATCTGAGGGTGGAAATATTTGGCTTGATGCCGATAAAACATCGGTATATAAATTCTACCAATTCTGGATTAATTCCACTGACGCTGATGCCGAAAAGTACATTAAAATATTTACTTTCCTAGATCAATCTACTATTGAAGGATTAATTGCCGAGCATCAACAGGCGCCTCATTTACGAGTCCTTCAAAAGCGATTGGCTGAAGAAATCACGATTTTCGTTCATGGCAGATCTGAATATGAGAAAGCGGTGAAAGCGTCAGAAATCTTGTTTGGAAACGCGACTGCGGCCGATCTAAAACAATTGGATGATCAGACGTTTTTAGAAATTTTCGACGGAGTTCCTCAAGCTGAGGTCTTGTTGACTGAAGTTGATTCCGGAATTGAAATTGTGACGTTGTTAAACGAAAAAACCGCATTTTTAAAATCCAATGGTGAAGCCAGACGGGCGTTGACTGAGAACTCCATTTCGGTTAACCGCGAGAAAGTTTCTGAGGATTTTGTTCTCTCAACCGACAATTTGATTAACAATAGGTTTGTGCTTTTGCAACGCGGTAAGAAGAATTATTTTGTAGTCCGGGTGGTGTAATTACATAACCATTAGGTTGCATCCGCGGATGTCGCTGTTGTCAAACCTTCCAAGGACTTCAAAAGCATTTTCACCAACAATTTTGCCGAGATCTTGTGTTGCGATAAATGAGCACGAATTGATGTTTGCCAGATCAATGACGTTGATTCCGCCTGTTTTTCCATCTTCAAGATAAGATTGCGGATCTTCGGTATCGCGGATTAAAATCTGCATCCAAGAAGGGGAATTGAACACGCCATCGCCGTATGAATACGCTTGTGAGAGAAGTTCTGTCATTCCGTATTCAGAGTGAATCGCGGTGACCCCAAAGCCTTTGCAAAGTTGATCGTGAAGTTCCTCGCGGATGATTTCTTTTCTGCGGCCTTTCATTCCGCCGGTTTCCATCACAATAGTATTGGTTAATTCAAATTGTTGCATTTCGATCAAATCGAGAAGGGCATAAGTCACACCAATTAACAATACGTTTTTTCCATCTGCGTCCAAACGCGTCAACTTCTCGGCGAGCGTAGCATAATCATTCAAATAAAAGCCGCTATCGTCGTTGTTAGAAGCTACAATTAAATCGTTGACCATATAGATAAGGGAAGACCCGTCGCGCTGTAGATATGAAGGGAGTAGTGCTAAAATCACAAAATCTTCGGCATTGCCATAGAATTGGGAAAAAGCCTGGCGAAAACTTGATTCGTAGTATGAAATATCGGTTACGAGGTGTTTGCTGGTGGTTTGGCCGGTAGTTCCGCTACTGGTAAATATTTCTTTCACCGGATCCTGGGACGATAGAATGTCATGTGTCTTAAAAAAGGAAATTGGCAAAAACGGAATTTGCGGAACAGATTTCACGTGTTGAACATCTACCTTTAGAAGATCGCAAAATTGCCTGTACACGTGATTATTTGCATATTGATGCCTAAAGACTTTTAAGGCCGTTTTCTCAAATTGCTTTTGATTGAAGATGCTGAATATGTCGAAATTTGGATTCAAACCGAAACGTATAAAATTAAAAAAAGCCCCAACGAATTGGAGCTTTTAAATATTGCAGAAATGTAATTATTTGATAACTAATTTTCTTGTAGCAGTTTTTCCTTCTTCAGTGATTTTTACGATGTAAACTCCGCTGGTAAGGCTAGAAACGTTGATTGGCTGAGTAGTAATGTTAGCTTTTACAACCTCTTTTCCAAGTACGTTATAGATTGAAACAGTTTTGTTAGCACCGCTATCAGAAGTGATGAAAAGGTTACCGTTAGTTACAGGGTTTGGATAAACCTGAAGACCAGCGATAGCATTTTGGTTAACACCTAGAACGTTCACAGCTCCAGTGATTGCAACATCGTCGATAGAGAAAGTTCCACCTTCAGCATCAGCATTCCATCCGTAGAAACGGAAAGTTACCGGAGTAGAAACAGCTTCATACGCTGAACCTAGAGTGATTGTACTACCGTTTTGACCAGTTGTGATAGCATCGTGAGTTCTGAAGAAAACGTTTCCAGCTTCAACAGAGATTTCAGCGTTTGCAGGCTCAACAGAAGCAGGTAGGTTAGCACCGTAGTTATCTACGCTAGATCTAACTGAATAAGTTCTGATACCAGTTCCTGAACGTTGGCTTCTGAAAGTGATTTTTGAAAGATCTACAGTATATCCTTCATTTGGGGTGATAGTTACAGTAAAATATCGAGTAAGATCGATAGTTCCTGTGTGTGCAGCGTAAGTGTCGTTGCCGGGAACGCCACCAAGAGGTTGGTTTCCAAAAGAAAAACGACCACTACCTGTTGAGTTCAATGATGCATCTGGATTTGCAACTGTGAAACTTCCAAATGTAAGACCAGTAATGTTAGGTACCGGAGTTGGATCAGTCATTCCTGAAGTGTTTGTAACACCAGCAAAATCGTAAGTTGCTGTAAATGCTTGACCAAACGAAAGTGAAGTCACCAGAAATGAGAATGCTAAAAAGTAAAGTTTTTTCATTTTAGTAGAGTTGATTAAATTTAGACAAAGGTAATTAGAATAACCTGCTTTTAAAAGAACGGTTTGTAAATTTATCGTTAAATCACAAAACTCATTATGAATTATTTCACAATGAGTTTTCTGGTTGCTGTAGCTTCGCCCTCTCTGATCTTAATGATATATACTCCGGGCGACAAATTTGAGATATTTAATTCCTTAGAATTCAGTATGGTTTGAACCACTTTCTTGCCGAGAACGTCAAAGATTGTAATTTCTTTGTCTTGCTGCGATTTACTGGTGATGTAAATTTTCCCGTTACTTACCGGGTTCGGATAGAAACTAAGTCCTTCTATCGTGGGTTCCTGCCCTTTTGGCAACTGCCTTGAATCTTGAGCCACAACTGCCGGCGAGATTAAAAACAGCACAAATAAAATATATAAGTAGATTTTTTTCATAAGGTTCAATTTGGTTTAGTAAAGGTAAATAAAAAAATGCAAAAATAAAGCCAAAAAAAAAGCGCCTCTCAAATTGAAGGCGCTTCTAAGATGTTGATGCTATGTTTATTGAAGCAAATTCACTCCGTTGATCGTCGACCAATTGCCATTATTTATCGTTGCGCCGGTCGCCAACTGTGATTCAGTCCACATATTTTCCGGGAAATTTACCGTAAAAGTAGCTCCTGCCGCAGCAAATGGCGTTGTATTATCACTGATTTTTAAATTCGTCAATTTTATTTTTCCACCTAAAACCTGGTCCGTATTTGTATCAGCATCCTGGATTCTAACCGCAGTAGCTCCTGTCGTTGTAAAACCTGAAATCACAACGTTTGAAAAGTTGCCGTTACCTTGCTTTTTAAATTGGATAGCATCGTATTCCGCCGCCGAAGATCCGCCCTCAGTTTGAGTTCCGCTTTCTCTGATTAACGTAATATTGGTAATCGTCGGAAAAAAATCATTATTGTTATTTGAAGCCTCAATCTCCATTGCAAAATTTCCGGTTCCGGTCTGATAAGCATACCAATTCGAATTGTTTGCGCCACGCCATCCGTCTTGCCAATCAAATGAGTCATCAAAATTTCCGTAAGAAATCAGATTCGTTGCACTAACGGTGCCGCCATAGAACTCAAATCCGTCATCGGCACCTTTATAAGAAACCAAGTTTTCCAATACAGTTCCAGATCCTACCGAGTAAAATGAGAAACCATTCATCTCGCTAGTACCATCGCTAATTTTTTTACCGGCATATTCAACCCGTGCGTATCGAAGCGAACCTCCATTGTGAGCCGGATTTGTGCCGCCGTATGGTAAAGCGAGTCCGTCTTCCGAAGTTTTTGTAGTTGCTCCGCCTGCTCCCATGATCGGTGCGTCGCCATACATTATGATTCCGCCCCAAGAACCTGCCGTTTTTGACGCTTCGGTAAATACCACCGGCTGGGCCGCAGTTCCGTTAATAATCAAACGTCCACCATTTTCAACCACAATTGCATCAACGCCATTCGCCATATTTGCTGTTATCGTTGATCCTGCATCAAAAGTTGCCGTTGCACCTGATTTTATTCTGACAATTCCATCCAAAACATACGTTCCAAATTCGAAAGTCTGATCTGACGTAATCTCGCCTGAAATGACACCTTCTTGTGGTGGTTGTGTGTTGCCGTTGTTGTCATCATCGTTTGAACAACCTGTGAAAAGTAGACCAAGAAGTGCCGCGCTTAAAACTAATTTTTTCATTTTTTGTGTGTTATTTTTCGTTTTGTCAAATGTACTTTCGGAGGTTTTATCCGGAGTTAATCAAAGGTTACCTATCCGTCATCATATTTTTACGCTGACGTAAACTCAGTGTTACCATCAAAACGTATAGGAAACATTGATTGAAAAGGTAGTGCCGCGCTTGTAGTCTTCGAGTATCAGTGAAGGTTCGTAAACATCAATTCGGCTGTCATCTCCAAGTTCTTTGGTGTACCGCGAGTTCAGAATGTTTTCAACCGAAAGTTTTACATCCCATTTTTGCTTGATGTTGGCCGACCAAATAAAATCGAGTTTGCTGAAAGGCATTTCGTAAATGTGATCGAAATCTGCAATTCCCACCGCGTAAATTCTTTTGCCGTAAACATTGTAAGCAGCGGTCATTGTATTTTTCCAATTCTCGCTAAAATCAATTTCGTACTTCAGATCTGAGTTGATCAGCCAGTTCGACGCTCCTTGTAACGGACGCTCTTCAAAAGTGTCAAAGTAACCAGGGCGATTTTTGTCAACTTCCGAACGGGTATGCATTATCGTCGTGTTGAATCCGAATGAAAAATCGTCAAGCGTTTCGGTCAGTCGGTTTAACTGAAGCAACATTTCGAATTCGGCGCCAAACAAAATCGCCTGTTTGTTGTTAAAGTAGGTAATGGTTTGACCGCTTCCCGTACCTGAAGATTCAATAGTGCGCTCAATTGGCTTATCGATCAACTTTCCAAAAATAGTTGCTGCAAACATTTCTTTATTGGTCGGGAAAAACTCAAATTTTAGGTCAGCATTGTAATTTTGACTGTTTTCCAATCGCTCATTTCCGCGCTCAGATGTTCCGTCAGCGTTGATATACTGAATTGGCATGGTTTCGATCAATACCGGACGAGTGATTGTTTTGCTTGCCGCCAATCTTAAATTCGTCCGGTCTGTCATCGCAAATTTCACATTCACTGACGGTAAAATGTCGAGTTGATCGATTTCGAAAATTTTAAAAGGCGAGTTAAACGACGAACCAATATCGCGATACCTGATTTCCTTAAATGTATGTTCAGCACGAATTCCGGCATTTAACTCGGTTTCATCAGACAGATTAAAATGTACGTTGGCATACGCCGATGAAACATTTTGGGTAATTTTAGTGTTGTAATCGCTATTTGATTCTTCGCGATAGCTGAAAAGTCCGTTTGAAAGATCGCTGTCTAGAAACGTATCAATATTGTTCAGCGGCACAATCACCGTACTTGAACTGTTTGGTTTTCCGAAGACAAAGCGGTAAGTTGATTCCATTTCTGTGGCAAATCCATTCACTCCAATCGAAATGTTATTTTGCCTTTCGCGATCAGTTCTTCCAAACTTATACTTGTATTCCAGCGCTCCTGAAAGATAGAAACTGCCATCAACGTCCAAAAATTGGCGAATCAGATGATTTCCCCCATATGTGGTCTGGATTTCATCGTCGTTCAACATGGTTCCATTGATAAACTTTCGGTCGGGTTGGCGAAATTTGGTATTTGTAAACGAAACGCCGCCTTTCAACGTATGCTTCTGATCTGTAGTCAAATCATAGTCTCCGTACAACTGCGCGTTTATGTAATCCGATTGTTCAAATTGATTTAGCCGGATGATTTCGTTCGGATTTTGAACCGACGTACGCGTGTAACCGATCTGATCCTGAATCAGGTGCTCAGTCGATTTCAAATACATCGCATTAAAAAAATACTTGGCGCGTGATCCTTTGTAATTCAATCCAAACAAGGCTGAAGCCGAGGTTTGAAAGCGATATTGACTCCGATTCAGATTGTTGTCGTAATTCCCTTGTCCTTGCGAAAATATCCGATCAACACCTTTTCGGACCAAGTATTTGTTATCGAAATTAGCCGCAAACAAATAGCTTAATTTTTTGCTTTGGTCGTCTAATTCGAAAGCTCCAGAATGAGAAATCCCGAATGAACTGTTCAACGGCGCCGTTATCTCATCGACGTTCCACCCCGAGTCGAATTCGTTTGACGTTCTTCCTGCAGGAGCTGAACCAAATCCAGCCGGCAACTCCCGAACATTCCCGCCAAATCCAAAAAAGTTCTCGAAATTATTTGCGTCGGCCGCGATCTTAAACTTGTTCAAATTGTTTCCGGTGGTGAATCCGGCGCCATAACTTATTTTCGTTTGACTTTTGGTTGCCTGCGTCGTATTGATATTGATCGTTGCGCCACCAAAGTCTGCATAAATATCCGGGTTGAAGGTCTTATATATATCCATGTATCCTACAACATCAGTCGGAAAAAGATCAAGCGGCAGTATTTTTTTAAACGGACTATTTGAAGGAACCGCCAAGCCGTTTACCAATAAATTGTTGTATCGGTCTTCGAGCCCGCGAATAAACAGTCCCCGCGATTCTACTTTCGAAATGCCGGTAATTTTGGTTAAACCTTCCTCGACGTTGCTGATGCCTTTTCGCGACATTTCCTGAGCTCCGATACTTTGCTTAATCTCGATCGCCTTTTTTTGCTCGACAAGAAGTGCGGTTTCTCGCTCTCTGCTTCCCACCGCCTGAATAACTACGTCTTCAAGAGCATAACTTCCCGATCCAAGCGCCTTGTCGATTGTTTTGCTCTCACCAGCGCCGATGGTAACCGTTTCTTCAACGGTTTCATATCCTAAAAAGCTAAATTGTACGGTGTGGGTTCCCGGTGAAATCGATAGCGAATATTTCCCGTTTTCATCAGTGGCCGCTCCGATAGCTGTCCCTTTAATAAGAACATTTGCAAATGGCAATGATTCGTTGTTGAAGTCTTTATCTGTCAGCTTTCCGGTAATTTTGCCGTTTTGCGAATACGCTGAAAAACAAAACGTAAAAAGGATGAAAAATAGAACGTTGTGTGTCTTAATCATTACGTGTTTTTTAATTTTCACGCAAAGTAACAGTCGGTTTGTAAAGCGGGAGTTACATGCCGATTACCAATTAGTTTTATAATCGTCAACTCAAGGTTTCCTACATTAAATTACCGTTAAGCGCGTGGATCGATGATGTTTTTATATCTACATTTACAGCTGAAACGATGACATTTGCGTTATGAAAAAAAAGGAAATCAAGATTTTGCTTGTTGATGACGAACCAGATATTCTTGAGATAATTGGTTACAATCTAACTCAGGAAGGTTATCAGATTATTACAGCCTCAAACGGAAAGGAAGCTGTAGCAATGGCAAAAAAAGAAAATCCGCATCTTATTATTATGGATGTGATGATGCCCGAAATGGACGGAATGGAAGCTTGTGAAATCATTCGCAAAACTCCGGAACTCAATCAAACAATCATCACCTTTCTCACCGCCAGAAGCGAAGATTACTCGCAAGTTGCAGGTTTCGACGCCGGTGCCGATGATTACATCGCAAAGCCAATCAAACCCAAACTTCTCATTTCAAAAGTAAAAGCATTGTTACGCCGACTCAAGCAAGACGATGGCGAGCAACCCGGAACTTTAAAGGTAAACGGAATTACAATCGATCGCGAAGAGTATAAAATTATTAAAGACGGTACCGAAATGGTGTTGCCACGAAAGGAATTTGAACTGCTTTATCTTTTGGCTTCAAGACCCGGAAAAGTGTTTAAGCGAGATGAAATCCTCGATAAAGTTTGGGGCAACGAAGTTATTGTTGGAGGCCGCACGATTGATGTTCACATTCGCAAACTCCGCGAAAAAATTGGCGACGACATCTTTACAACCATCAAAGGAGTAGGATATAAGATTGAAGCATAAATGGCCGTATATTTTAAAAAAACATATCGTTTTGCGGTCAAATCCTCAATTTACATCACGTTTTTCTCAACGGCGATTGTAGCCATCTTGACATATCTTTTCCTCGAATTCTCGTGGTTGGTGTGTCTCTATTTTTTTCTGATCATCGGCACATTCTCATTTGTGGTCATCCAATATCGCGTAGAACGATTTATTTACCGTCGGGTTAAAAAAATCTA
Source organism: Flavobacterium sp. (assembly GCA_015234525.1). Taxonomy (GTDB): domain Bacteria; phylum Bacteroidota; class Bacteroidia; order Flavobacteriales; family Flavobacteriaceae; genus Flavobacterium. Next base: position 123,591 of record JADGMX010000007.1, read on the forward strand.
CGACGATGTTTCTTTTCTCGAAGCATCAACCTTTAGAAATCAGCCAATCACCACCGACATGGCAACACTGACCCGCGAGGTCAAAAAATTTGCAACCGATAAAAAGCTCGAAATCGAAATGCTTAAAGTCCGCGAAGAATACCGTCGTGAATTTCTTGGCAATGTTTCACACGAATTGAAAACGCCGCTTTTCACCGTTCAAGGTTATATTTCCACACTTCTCGAAGGCGCGGTAGACGACAAAAATATACGCACAAAATATCTCGAACGCGCTGAAAAAGGAGTCGAGCGGCTGATTTATATCGTTGAAGATCTCGATATGATTACCAAGTATGAAAACGGCCAACTCGATCTGATCCGAAAGCGATTCGATATTGTTGAAGTAGTCCAAAATGTTTTCGACCTGCTCGAAATGAAAGCCTCAAAAAAGGATATTCTTTTGCTGTTTGATCGCAAGTATACGAAAGCAATTTATGTTAAAGGTGACCGAAACCGCGTGCAACAGGCGCTGATGAATCTGGTTGTCAATTCGATTAAGTATGGCCGTGAGAAAGGATCGACCGAAGTCAGCATCGAGGATTTATCTGAATCAAAAGTGTTAATCCGCGTGACCGATAATGGCGAAGGAATCGATCAGGTTCATATCCCGCGACTTTTTGAACGTTTTTACCGCGTAAATAAAAGCGGCGCCCGAACCGAAGGCGGAAGCGGACTGGGGCTCGCAATCGTGAAACATATTATTGAGGCACACAACGAAAAAATATTTGTGCAAAGTAAACCCGGAGTAGGATCAGAATTCTCATTTACGCTTAAAAAGGCTAAAAAGGTCAGTCAATCCAAGCGTTGAGTCAGTAAAATTTTTAAAACCTGAAAGCTTTTCAGCTCGATCAATATCTTCCAACCTGAAATTTTTCTGAGTCGAAAATGCGACTATTCCATCATCCGACAGCTTTTTCGCTAAATATTCCTGTTCGCTTTGACCCGGAGTCGGAATAAAAAAGGCCTTTTTTTTCAATTTTGCCAGATCCATTATCGTAGTATATCCCGATCGGCAAACCACCAACTTGCTTTCATTCAGCGATTTTTCTAACTCTTCGCCAACCATAAAATTGAAATATGTAAGATTAATTTCCTTTCTGATCTTCTGCATTGCTTCAATTTTGCCGGCCACAAAAATTATGTTTCCAGAATAGTTTTTCAGTTCAGAAAGCAGCTTTTTTTCAAGAATTTCACGTTGTGGCTCCGGACCCGAAAGCAAAATCATCAAGTCATAACGTAGCGGTAGTTCTCGTTTTTTAAATCGGCTAAGCGCACCTATATATTTAATGTTTTGGATGTTTTTCTTTACATGTCCGAGTTTTCCACTTAGCGTGAATGTTACGCTGGAATCCGGAATCCAGCATTGATCGTATTTTGCAATAATCTTTTGATGCGCCGCCGTGGTCAGAAATGTGCTCAATCCGCTGAACACCCTAAGCTGGTGCGTCATGTAAACCGACGGAACTCTGCCACTTCTGATGCCAAACCGGTTGTCTGAAATGATTCCAACCAACTGATACTCATCAACCCATTGAGTCACCAATTTTCTTTCCGCTTTGACCGCTGACATGATTCTGTAAGCTGAGAAAAGCAACCTTAGCTTGAGCAGTTTTCCGGATCGCGGATATGAAATTCCGTATGACGGAAGTTGAAGCGTTTTTAAATGCGGAAATTCCTTTCGAAGCAGTTCTAACGCTACGCCATCTGATGCCAAAATCGGATTAAATCCATCTTCTTCAAGCGCTTTGATTATCGGAATACAACGCGTTGCATGGCCAAGTCCCCAATTAAGTGGCGCCACCAACACATTTTTTGCTGTTTTAGAATCAGTTTCCATCAATGTATGCGAAGATAAACCATTAACATCCTTATGTTTTGCTTAATTTTGCCGAAAATTCAAAAAGTGGGAAGCAAGAATAAACTCAAACGGTTCAAAGAAAACGAAACTTTCGATAACGTATTCCAACCTTCGCGCGAGGAAGTAACCGGCGGCGATTTCCCGTTACGAGGAAAATGGAACAACCAGTATTTTACTAATGTAAATCCGATTGTACTCGAGCTTGGTTGCGGAAAAGGCGAATATACCATCGGACTTGCCAAACTCTTTCCAAATAAAAATTTTATTGGAATCGACGTGAAAGGGGCGCGGTTCTGGCGGGGCGCAAAAACTGCCGTTGAAACCGGACTCAACAATGTTGCGTTCGTTCGGACACAAATCGAGCTTATCGACCACATTTTCCAGGAACAGGAAGTTGACGAAATCTGGATAACGTTCCCGGATCCGCAAATAAAATACAAGCGAACCAAACATCGGATGACCAACCCCGAGTTCCTTCAGCTCTACAAAAAGATTTTAAAACCGGATGGCGTTGTAAATCTGAAAACAGACAGCGAATTCATGCATGGGTATACACTCGGACTCCTGCAAGGCCTCGGTCATGAAATCCTGTACGCCAATCACAATATTTATAAAAACGAAGGCAGTCCCGCGGAAGTTATTGGTATCCAGACGTTTTACGAAAATCAATATTTGGAAGTTAATAAGGCAATTACGTATATTCGATTTAAAATTAACTAAATGGGATATTCGCTGCCGCTATTCCTTGGTTTTCTGACCGCATCGGCCGGAATCACGCCACCCGGACTCATAAATATGACTGCGGCTAAAGTTGGTGTTACCGAAGGACGAACGCGAGCACTCATTTTTGCACTTGGCGCAACGATTGTCGTTTTGATTCAGACCTTTGTTGCAGTGGTATTCGCCGAATTTATCGATCGGAATCCGAAAATTATCATTCTGCTTCGTGAAATCGGTTTTGCGATTTTCCTCGCCTTAACGCTTTACTTCTTTTATCTCGGCGGTCGGATCAAAGAGCCAAAAGCAGAAATAAAATTACATAGCAAACGAAGCCGCTTTTTCCTCGGAATGCTGCTTTCCGCACTGAACTTCTTTCCAATTCCGTTTTACGTTTTCATCAGCGTGACATTGGCATCATACAATTTATTTTCGTTTACAAATCCTTTTATCACTTGCTTTGTCATCGGGTCGGGTTTTGGCGCCTTTTTCGCCTTCTACTGCTATATCGCGTTCTTTAAACGAATGGAATCGCGAACCGAATTTATCCTCAAACACATGAATTACATTATCGGAACGCTAACCGGAATTGTAGCAATGTTAACCTTTTTCAATATCCTGGAATACTACTGGAATGCCCCTTAACGACAACTTTTTCGAGCGTGTCTACCACATTGCCCGTCAAATTCCATACGGCAAAGTAACTTCCTATGGCGCCATCGCAAAAGTTATCGGGTCGCCACAATCTGCACGAATGGTTGGTTATGCCATGAATGCATCACATCTTCAGTCTGACATTCCCGCGCACCGGGTGGTAAATCGCAACGGACTCCTAACCGGAAAGCATCATTTCGATGGTACGAACCTTATGCAGCAACTTCTCGAAAGTGAAGGTATTTCGGTAAAAGACAACAAAATCGTCGACTTCCAATCGCATTTCTGGCAACCGGATGTTAATCAATTGTGAATGTTGAAATTTCAAATGTTTCAAATCCGGTAATTCAGACAGATGCCTTATCTTTGCGTATCTGAATTTAGTCTTAATAAGGCTCCTTAAATCCAAAAATGAAATTAGATCGAAAAGAGATACTTAAAGCTCTTGAAAACATAACAGTAGCAGGCGAGGGTAAAAACATGGTAGAAAGCGGCGCGGTAACAAACGTCGTAACTTTTGGCGATGAGGCAATCGTCGACCTGACTCTCGCAACTCCGGCGATGCACATTAAAAAACGCGCCGAAGAAGACATTCGAAGAACAATCTTAGCCATGGCTCCCGAGGCTAAAGTGAAAGTCAACATCAAAGTCGAAGCTCCGGCAAAACCTGTTGAAAATACCATCAAAGGTAAACCAATCCCGGGAATCAAAAATATTATCGCAGTCGCTTCAGGCAAGGGTGGTGTCGGGAAATCAACCGTTACAGCCAATCTTGCCGCAAGCCTTGCTAAAATGGGTTTCAGCGTTGGCGTACTTGATGCCGATATCTACGGACCGTCAATGCCGATTATGTTCGATGTTGAAGACCAACGTCCGCTTTCAGTGATGGTCGACGGAAAATCAAAGATGAAACCAGTCGAAAGCTACGAGATCAAAATCCTGTCAATCGGTTTCTTTACCGCTCCGGGACAAGCAGTGATCTGGCGTGGTCCGATGGCTTCAAAAGCGCTGAATCAAATGATCTTCGATGCAGATTGGGGCGAACTCGACTTCCTGCTAATCGACCTTCCTCCGGGAACCGGCGACATCCATTTGTCGATCATGCAATCGCTTCCAATAACCGGAGCCGTTGTCGTCAGCACACCACAAGCCATTGCACTTGCCGATGCCAAAAAAGGTGTCGCCATGTTCATGTCAGAAAGCATCAATGTTCCTGTTCTCGGCGTTGTCGAAAACATGGCTTACTTTACTCCGGAAGAACTTCCTGACAATAAATATTACATTTTCGGTCAATCAGGCGCTAAAAACCTGGCAGAAGACCTCAATGTTCCGTTCCTTGGTGAAATTCCATTGGTGCAATCAATTCGTGAAGCCGGAGATTATGGTCGCCCTGCAGCATTGCAAACCAACTCGATCATCGAAAACATTTTTACAGAAGTCACCCGCAACGTTGTACAGGAAGTTGTCGATCGAAACGAAAACCTTCCGCCAACAGAAGCAATAAAAATTACAACGATGGCTGGATGTTCAGCTGTGAAAAAATAAGAAAATTTGAAAATTAACCAATTTGAAAATGTGTAAATGAACTTTGAACTAAGATTTTCGTCTTAGACATTATTTGAAGATTTTACACAATCAAAAATTTTCACATTTTCACATTTCCAAATTGTTACATTAAAAAAATGACAACAGCAGAACTAACAAATACCGTAGAACTCGCCCTCGAAGAGATCAGACCGTTCTTGAAGTCAGATGGTGGCAACATTACCCTGATCGACATTCAGGAAGACAAGCACGTCACCGTAAGGCTCGAAGGCGCATGCGTAGGTTGTAGCGTAAACCAAATGACGCTCAAAGCCGGGGTCGAAACAACGATCAAAAAATACGCGCCTCAAATCGAAACGGTAACCAATATCGCGTAAGATTTTTGGGCGTGACCACAAGGGTTGGGCTGTTCGCTCCCAATCTTTTCGGCTCAAACTGACCGTTTTTGCTTCGGCATCAAACTGCCAAAAAGGATTTCCGCTGCCATCCCTCACGCGGGCGGCATACTAACTACGCTACTTTTATTATGATTGAAACTGATATACTGATCATCGGCGCAGGACCAACCGGACTCTTCACTGTTTTTGAAGCCGGACTCTTAAAACTTCGCTGTCATATCATCGATGCGCTTCCGCAACCCGGAGGCCAGCTATCCGAACTTTATCCCAAAAAACCGATCTTCGATATTCCTGGTTTTCCCGAAGTACTTGCCGGCGATCTGGTGCATAATTTAATGGAACAGATCAAACAGTTCCAACCCGGATTTACGCTCGGCGAACGCGCAGATACCATCGAAAAACTCAACGACGGAACGTTTGTCGTTACAACCGATAAAGGAACAAAACACCACGCCAATTCGGTGGCAATCGCAGGCGGACTCGGTAGTTTTGAACCGAGAAAGCCGCTTATCGACGACATCGATTTCTATGAAGATAAAGGTGTTAACTATTTCATCAAAGATCCCGAGGAATTTCGCGGAAAACGCGTAGTTATTGCCGGTGGTGGCGATTCAGCACTCGATTGGAGTATTTTCCTTGCCGATGTCGCCTCAGAAGTGACGCTTATTCACCGCCGAAACGAATTTCGTGGCGCTCTCGACTCAGTCGACAAAGTTCAGGAACTCAAAAACAAAGGTAAAATCAGATTGATAACGCCGGCTGAGGTTACAGGTTTGCACGGTGACGAACATCTTTCAGCTATCGATATTGACGAAAACGGCGCACATCGCAAGATCGAAACCGATTTCTTTATTCCGCTATTCGGACTCTCCCCAAAACTTGGGCCTATCGCAAATTGGGGACTCGAAATCGAAAAGAATGCCATCAAAGTCGATAATTCGCTCGATTATCAAACCAATATACCCGGAATTTACGCTATTGGCGATGTCAATACCTATCCCGGTAAATTAAAGCTTATTCTTTGTGGTTTCCACGAAGCGACTTTAATGTGCCAAAGCGTTTATCAGCGAATCAATCCCGGAAAAAAACACGTGCTCAAATACACAACGGTTTCTGGTATCGACGGTTTTGACGGCAGTAGAAAAGAAGCTGAAAAGGCAGTCGTGAAGTCGATTGAATAACGCACAGTTATAAATGTGGCAATGTAGCAATGTAACAATGCAACAATGTATAATGTAGCTGTGAAAGAATGGAACACAGGGGATTGCAATAATTTAAAAATTCAAAGGCTTTGCTTCTGATCGTTGCTACATTTGCAAATCGCTTATTTACATATTACTAATGGATATCAAAATTACAATTACCGACCGCGACGGAATCAAACATACCGTCGATGCGCCAACCGACATGAACCTGAATATCATGGAATTGGTTCGGATGTATGAACTTGCTCCGGAAGGAACTATTGGCATTTGCGGCGGAATGGCAATGTGCGCTTCGTGTCAATGTTATATCGTGAACGGGGTCGAAGTGCCGCCAATCAACGACGATGAAGAAGCCATGTTGTCTGAGGCGTTTTTCGTAAAACAGAATAGCCGACTTGGTTGTCAGATTGCAATAACGGAAGATCTCGACGGGTTGGAAATTGAACTTGCGCCGGAGTCATAAAATCTTTTCCAGATAGGTAAGGAGACCGCATAAAAAAAAGAGCCTTGGCAATACCAAAGCTCTTTTTTATTTAATGCTTTTTATCTTATTTGAAAGCCGGGATTCCTGTAATATCCATTCCGGTGATCAACAAGTGGATGTCGTGAGTTCCTTCATAAGTGATTACCGATTCTAAGTTCATCATGTGTCTCATGATCGAATATTCGCCGGTAATTCCCATTCCGCCAAGAATCTGACGTGCTTCGCGGGCAATTTCGATCGCCATGTTCACGTTGTTGCGTTTTGCCATCGAGATTTGTGCAGAGGTTGCGCGACCTTCATTTCTCAAAACACCAAGACGCCATGTCAATAATTGCGCTTTGGTAATTTCAGTAATCATTTCGGCAAGTTTCTTTTGCTGAAGCTGCGTTCCGGCGATCGGCTTATCGAATTGAACACGCTCTTTTGCGTAACGAAGAGCAGTATCGTAACAGTCCATTGCCGCACCGATTGCGCCCCAGGCAATTCCGTATCGAGCCGAATCAAGACAGCCAAGTGGCGCGCCTAATCCCGATTTATTTGGTAACAAGTTCTCTTTTGGAACTTTGACGTTGTCGAAAATAAGTTCACCTGTTGCCGAAGCACGAAGCGACCATTTATTATGAGTTTCCGGAGTTGAAAATCCTTCCATTCCGCGTTCTACTACGAGTCCGTGGATACGTCCTGATTCATCCTTTGCCCAAACCACGGCGATATCTGCAAATGGCGCATTCGAAATCCACATTTTTGCGCCGTTTAGCAAGTAGTGATCGCCTTTATCTTTAAAATTGGTGGTCATGCCACCCGGATTCGAACCGTGATCAGGTTCTGTAAGTCCGAAGCAACCAATAAATTCGCCTGAAGCAAGCTTTGGAAGATATTTCATGCGTTGTTCTTCGTTTCCGTATTTCCAAATAGGATACATCACCAACGACGATTGCACGGATGCCGTAGATCGAACACCTGAATCGCCACGCTCAATTTCCTGCATGATCAATCCGTACGAAATTTGGTCAAGTCCGGCGCCACCATATTCCTCAGGAATGTAAGGGCCAAAAGCGCCAATGTCGGCAAGTCCTTTAATGATTTGTTTTGGGAATTCGGCTTTCTGAGCATATTCCTCAATAATCGGCGAAACCTCACGCTTTACCCACTCGCGGGCAGCATCGCGTACAAGGCGATTTTCGTCGGTTAAAAGTTCATCAACGTTATAATAATCTGGAGCTTGAAATAAGTCTGGTCGCATGATTCAATTTTAAGTCGTGCAAAAGTAGGGAAAAAAGGTTTATGTTGGGTGAAGGCGAAAGGCTAGGGTAGCTGCAGTTGCATTTAAATAAGATTTTTAAAAGTGAAATTGATACATCTCGCAGTTGCGACATTTTCAAATTGGTACATGGCTACATTGATACCCGATACGTCAACTTCCCGTCAACAATATTTGCGGGCGCCGTAAATTTGTGAGGCTGCGATTTTCCTTTTCCCATGATATGAACAACGTTCCATCCTCTAGCCATTAAATAGTCTGACACCATGGATCGGTGACATCGCCAGTAAACCGCTTCCGAACACATATATGCGGTCGGATACTTTGCTGCCAATTCTTCCAATTTTTCCACCGCTTCCTGAAATTGCGCTGTTTCCATGTAATCGGCATACGCCCGGAATGAGGCATTGTGCCACGCGGTATTTTCAGAGTTGGGGTCAGGCTTTCGGCGACCGCCTAAATCGGTAAAATGCCGATACCTGATTTTGTTCTCGTCAAGCGAAACTCTTAGATTATCCTGATCGAAGTGCGGGTATTTTCTGGATCCGGGCAGTTTGCGGACATCGGCCACTATCTTGATGTCGAATGATTGCAGCATCTCCAGAAATTCGTCGATTGCGTGAGTCGAGTGTCCGATAGTGTAGATCGTCTTTGTCATTCGCATCCGTTTAAGGTTAGGATATACTTGTCGATATAGTGTTGCTTTTCTTTAGATTTATATTGTTGGATATATCGCGGATGCTCCAAAACTTTTAGTTCCCCGAACAAATTAGCTTCCTCGTTAATTTTTCGTAAGAATACGGCGTTTCGCTTTCCAAGCACGAAAGCTTCCGAAGTATCAATTCCTTTTGCTATGTGTCGCCTTAGGGATTCGATCATGAAATCTTTGACCATTAAAAACAATTTTGGGTCGTCGTAATAATTTGCATTGATGAAAGTATGTTGCTTTGTTTTTTTGACGATTGCCAACGGAAAGGGCGAATTGATATAAAACCGCTTATAGAACTCGGTTACGCCACCATATTCTTCGATCATGTCATAAATGTAAACCGATGAAATTTCATGAGTGTGCGCCGAATGCATTTTGATTCCGCACACGCTTTCAAGTCGCTTGGTATCTGTAAACGGAACTCCGGTTATTCCGGCGCCATGCCGACTCGGATTGATGCCGATAATCATTTTGCGCCGGTTTTGGTCGTTGTAAAACTTGTGGTAAAATTTTTCCATGACCTCAAGTGTTTCCGAATTGTTGAAGTATGGATTGATGACTTCGAAGCCTTCGGGAAGTTCGCCGGTGTAATTCAGCGTGCGATTGAATTCGATTACTTTCTCACCAAAAGTCTGTTGCATAGTTGTCTGGTTTCAGATCAACTAAGGTAGGTTATGAAGACCGGATGTCTGTTACAACATTTACATCTTTATATAGAAGTCTTTTGTGAGTGCGATGTATTCAGGTGTGTAATTGTGGCGGCTGATTTCGACGGTGAGTTCGTCTTCGAGAGGCTGCGCGTTTTCTCTTGAAAATGCAAGCAACGACCGTTTTATTTCGGTTGTCGGCGAACCTTTAACGCGGGTAATTTTAAATGGATAAAGTTCAAATTCGGCTGCGATCGAAATAAAATTTTGCTCTTCCTTGAAAGGAATGATGACCGAGAAAATTCCGCTTTCTGATAACAGTAAGTCGGCTGCTTCGATCAGGATTTCGAACGGCATTGATTCTGAGAATCGGGCCTGATCTCTTTGTTCGTCGCCGGAAAGATAGTTTTCGGTGTGAAACGGCGGATTTGAAATAATGAGATCGTATTGATCCTCGGGTTCTTCGATGAATTCGTCTACACCTGCGTGGAAGCAAAACAGGCGCTCGGCCCAAGGCGAGTTTTCAAAATTTTCGACTGTTTGTTCGTAAGCAGCCTCGTCGATTTCAAGTGCGTCGATTTGATCGGCATTGGATCGCTGGGCGAGCATTAGTGCGATGAGTCCGGTTCCGGCGCCGATGTCTAAAATCGAAAAGCAATTTTGTGGAATTGGCGACCAAGCTCCAAGCAGAACACCGTCTGTACCAACTTTCATCGCAGATCGGTCTTGGTTTAGTGAAAACTGTTTGAAATGGAAGATGCTCATTTGGATGCGGTTGACGGTTTACAGTTTAAAGTTGAAATGGAAGAATAAATCCCTAGCCCCGATGGTAGTGGAAATCCTTTTTATTGAGCGCGCAACCTTTTGATCATGAGATCGGGCATGAGCGAAATAAAAAGATTGTATCGAACAGCGGGAAAAAGCTCCTGAAATTTTAAATCGTACTATTGAACAGCCATTTAAAGATACATTTCGATCAAACCTTCGGGCAAATCCATTTCGACTTGTTGGTTGTCGCGGTCGATTTTAACCAGGAACTGATCGATCATGGGAATCAGGATTTCGGTGTCGCCTTTGAGGACTTCGAATAGCGGTTGTGCGGCCGAATCATTAATTGATACAATTTTTCCGACATTTCCCAATCGCTTATCGATGATATTAAATCCGATGACTTCGTGGAAATAGAACTTGTTGCCTGAGAGTTTAGGCAGCATGTTCAGGGGAAGATAGACGTGATTGCCGAGAATGGCATCAGCTTCTTCTTCGTTGGACACATCTTCAAATCTGACGCGGAGAAAATCGTTTTTATGTAGCGAACTATTTGAAATAAAAAATGGAACCAGATGTTTGCTGCATTCAACAAACACTGATTCCAAGTTTTCATAAAGTTCGGGTTCGTCTGTATCGAGATAGATCAAGACTTCGCCCTTAAAACTAAATTTTTTCGCGATCTTACCTAAATAGAAGCATTCTTCTTTAGTCATGATCGCACGAAATTAAGCCTGAGCTTCTTCGTTGTTTTCTTCCGTTGCAGGCGCTTCTACTTCTTCGGCAGGCGCTTCAGCATTTTCAGCTTCAGCAGCAGCGATTAAGTCAGCTTCAGCTTTCTTTGCAGCAGCAATACGGTCTTCGTTTACTTTTCTTTCAGCTTCAAGTGCTTTTGCTTTTGCATCAGCTTGAGCTTTAGTAAGTCCTTCTTTTTTAGAATCTACTTTTCCTGCTTTTTCGTCTAGCCATTTAGCTAATTTTTCGTCAGCTTGCTCCTGAGTCAATGCTCCTTTGCGAACTCCGCCATCAAGGTGGTGTTTTAGCAACGCCCCTTTGTAAGAAAGGATAGCGCGAGCAGTATCAGTTGGCTGTGCTCCGTTGTGAAGCCATTGAACTGTACTGTCAAGGTTGATCTCGATCGTTGCAGGATTAGTGTTTGGATTGTAAGTTCCTAGTTTTTCAAGGTATTTACCATCTCTTTTTGAGCGCGAATCCGCAGCTACAACCCAGTAAAAAGGTTTTCCTTTTTTACCATGTCTCTGTAATCTAATTTTTACCGGCATAATCGTATGATTAAATTTTGAGGTTCCCGACCTCTGTTAATTAAGGGCGCAAAGATATGCTTTTTTATTGAACGTTGAAATATTGCGCGTAAAATTAGTTGGTACCGGATTCATTTGCCATGGATTACGTCGGATTTTCGATTAATTTCTCGAGATTTTATTTTAAAAAACTATTTTTGTCTTTATAAACTTAACTATTATGAAAAATATCGGCCGTTTTTGCGCTTTGTTTCTCTTGTCAATATTGGTCTTAAGCTGTACCGAAGATATCAGTAGGCCAAATCCTGCAATTCAGGGTTTGAAAGATGGTGTAATGTGGCGTGCGAACGATCAGTATGCCGAATTAGACCAGAATGGCGGATTAACCATTATCGGACTAACGCAATACGAAACGCTGACTTTAAAAACGCAAAATCACAACGAAGGAACGTTTATTCTGGGTAACAGTACGGCGCGTCAGGCTACTTTTTCTGATTCACGTGGCGCACAAGATGTCGTGTTTTCGACAGGTGCAAATTTTGGCGATGGGCAAATCGTAATCACTGATTATGATGAAGTTGCAAACACTGTAACGGGTTCATTCAGATTTAATGCGATCAACCAATCTACGGACCCTGAAGCAGACAATTTGCTTAACTTTCAACAAGGAAATTTCTATAAAGTACGTGTGATTTCGGCTACAGCAGAGTAGTGAAATTTGAAATATTTTTAAAAGCCATCTGATTTTCAGGTGGTTTTTTTATTTATATAACGAATTAATAATAAATCTTTTCGCAGAAAGTCTAAAAATTTAAATTATATTTGTTTGAATTAATTAAACTAGTACTTATGAATATTTTTGTTGGAAGCCTTCCGTTCAGTATTGAGGAAGCAGATTTGAGAGAATCTTTTGAAGCATACGGAGCTGTTGACTCTGTGAAAATTATAACTGATAAATTTACGGGTAGAAGTAAAGGATTTGGTTTTGTTGAAATGCCAAATGATGAAGAAGCCCAAAAAGCTATAAATGAATTGAATGGTGCGACTGTTCAAGGTCGTGCAATCGTTGTTAACAAGTCTGAACCAAAACCAGAAGGCGAAAGAAGAAGCTTTGGTGGCGGCGGTGGAAACCGTGGCGGTGGCGGTTATGGCGGCGGTAGCGGTGGCTACGGTGGCGGTAACAGTCGTGGTGGTGACAATCGCGGTGGCGGTGGTTACGGCGGTGGAAACAGAGGTGGATACTAAGCAGCTGAATTCTCTCACAATATTAAAAAGTCATTTACCGTTAGGTAAGTGACTTTTTTTTTGTTGATAACTTCCCGAAGCCATCTTGGTAGAAATGGCTATTTTTGAAACATTCCACTTTGAGTTTTCAGATTTCACATCTACCTGATTTTCACTTATGTACTTAATTTTTGACACCGAAACCACCGGACTTCCGAAACGTTACGACGCACCTATATCAGATACATCAAACTGGCCACGCTGCGTGCAGATCGCCTGGCAGATTCATGACGACATGGGTCGGCTAATCGAACATCAGGATTATTTGGTAAAGCCTGAAGGTTTCAATATTCCTTATGATGCCGAGCGCGTACACGGAATTTCAACCGAACTTGCCGAAACAGAAGGAACTCCGCTTTCGGAAATTCTGGAGAAATTTAACCTCGCCTTGTCAAAAGCGAATTATGTGGTGGGGCAGAATGTCGGATTCGACATCAATATCATGGGAAGTGAATATTATAGACTTAACCTAGAGTCGCCGTTCACTTCAAAACGCGTATTGGACACATGTACCGAATGTACAGCGTCAATCCTACGACTTCCGGGCGGACGTGGCGGAAAATTCAAACTTCCGACATTAACCGAACTCCATCAATACCTTTTCAATATTCCGTTTTCGGAAGCGCACAACGCAACCGCGGATGTTGAGGCTACAACGCGCTGTTTTCTGGAATTGGTAAGACGTGAGGCATTTCCAAAAGAAGAACTCGACGTTCCGGCTGACTATTACGAAAATTTTAAGCGTGAAAATCCGCGTGAAATTCAGCTAATCGGTTTAAAACATATCAATTTAAAAGCGGCTTCGGAAGCGGTTCGCGTAAAACTCGGACTCGCAAATCCAGCCTCAACTCCGGCATCAGCCACAACTGTTGATCCGGGCGCACTTGCCGACACCGATTTTGTTCACTTGCACAATCACACCCAATTTTCGGTTTTGCAATCAACCATCAGCATCAAAGCTTTGGTTCAGGCAGCCTCGAAAAATAAAATGCCGGCCGTGGCAATGACTGACCATGCGAATTTAATGGGCGCGTTTCATTTTGTTCGTGAAATCATGTCGCATAACAAATCGGCGGAAGCCAAAAACAAATCCGCGGTTGAAAATGGCGAAGAACCAACCGAGGTTCCGATCAAACCAATCGTCGGCTGCGAATTTTTTGTCTGTGAAGATCACAAAGACAAATCTCGGAAAGACAACGGTTATCAGATTGTGCTTTTGGCCAAAAACAAACGAGGGTATCACAACCTGGCCAAACTCTCATCAATCGCGTACACACAAGGATTCTACTATGTTCCCCGAATCGATAAAGCGCTGATCGAACAATACAAAGAAGATGTCATCGTCTTGTCTGGAAATCTCTATGGTGAGATTCCAAATAAGCTCTTAAATATGGGTGAAAATCAAGCTGAAGACGCGCTTTTATGGTGGAAGCAGCAATTTGGTGCTGATTTTTATATCGAGTTGATGCGGCATAATCAGGAAGATGAAGATCGGGTGAATGCCGCATTGATCAAGCTCGCCCGAAAACACGACGTCAAACTGATAGCGTCAAACAATACCTTTTACATCGATAAAGAAGACGCTAATGCGCACGATATTTTGCTTTGCGTTCGCGATGGTGAAAAACAAGCGACTCCTGTTGGTCGCGGTCGCGGATATCGCTTCGGACTACCGAATCAGGAATATTACTTTAAGTCGGGCGATGAAATGAAGCGGATCTTTTCTGATCTCCCGGAAGCGATTTTAAATATTTCAGAGATCGTCGATAAAGTCGAAGCCTATGATCTTTCCCGAAATGTCCTCTTGCCGAAATTCGACATTCCGGAAGAGTTTTTAATTGCCGAAGATGCAAACGACGGCGGAAAAAGAGGTGAAAACAAGTATTTAAACTTCCTGACTTATAAAGGAGCCGAACGTCGATATGGCGAGATTACTCCGGAAATCAGAGAACGGATCGACTTCGAGCTATTGACCATCGAGAACTCGGGTTACCCGGGATATTTTCTAATCGTTCAGGATTTCATCGCCGCCGCTCGTGCAATGGGCGTATCGGTTGGGCCTGGTCGGGGTTCGGCCGCCGGATCAGTGGTGGCGTATTGCCTCGGAATCACAAATATTGACCCGCTGAAATACAATTTGCTATTCGAGCGTTTCTTAAATCCCGATCGTGTGTCGCTTCCTGATATCGATATCGATTTTGATGATGAAGGCCGAAGCAGCGTAATGGATTATGTTATCCGGAAATACGGATCAAAACAGGTCGCACAAATCATTACTTATGGTACGATGGCCGCGAAATCGTCGATAAAAGATACTGCGCGGGTTTTGGATCTGCCGTTGTTCGAAGCCGAACGAATTTCCAAACTCATCCCAAATACATTAAGCTTAGCCAAAATTTTCAGCTTTGCGAACGACAAATTAAAGTCGTCGCTCCGACCGGAAGATTTCGAACGAGTAAAAGAACTTTTTGAACTCGCCAAAGCCGATGATCTTGGCGGAACTACCATCCAACAGGCAAAAGTGCTTGAAGGAACTCTCAGAAATACCGGTATTCACGCGTGCGGTGTTATCATCACACCCGACGACATCACCAACTTTGTACCGGTGGCAACAGCTAAAGATTCGGATCTTTATGTGACACAATTTGATAACTCGGTTGTAGAAAGCGCCGGGTTGTTGAAAATGGATTTCCTCGGCCTTAAAACATTGACGTTGATTAAAGACACGGTCAAGCTCGTTAAATATCGAACCGGAATTGATCTCGATCCCGACGAATTTCCGATCGACGACCAGAAGACCTATGAACTTTTCCAGCGAGGTGAAACCGTCGGGATTTTTCAGTATGAAAGTCCGGGTATGCAGAAGTACATGAAGGAACTCAAACCGACCGTGTTCGATGACCTTATTGCGATGAACGCGCTCTACCGCCCGGGACCTATCGCGTACATACCGAGTTTTATCAAACGAAAAAATGGCGAAGAAGAAATTACTTATGACCTTGAAGCTTGTGAAGATCTTCTAAAAGAAACCTATGGAATCACCGTTTATCAGGAACAGGTTATGCTTTTGTCGCAAAAGTTAGCCGATTTCTCAAAAGGTGATGCCGACGTACTCCGAAAGGCGATGGGTAAAAAACAAAAGGACGTACTCGATAAGATGAAGCCGAAATTCATCGATCAAGCCGTTGCTAAAGGTCATCCCGCCGATAAACTCGAAAAAATTTGGAAGGACTGGGAAGCGTTTGCCGAATATGCGTTCAACAAATCGCACTCGACTTGCTACGCTTGGATCGCTTACCAAACCGCATATTTAAAAGCAAATTATCCGGCCGAATACATGGCTGCGGTACTTTCAAACAACATGAGCGATATAAAACAAGTGTCATTCTTTATGGAAGAATGTCGGCGAATGGGACTTCAGGTACTTGGCCCGGACGTTAACGAATCGTTTTATAAATTCACCGTTAACGAAAATTACGCGGTCCGATTCGGAATTGGCGCCGTGAAAGGTGTCGGAATGGGAGCGGTTGAAACCATTGTCTCAAACCGGAAAACGGGTAAATACAAGTCGATTTTTGACATGGCGAAACGCATCGATCTTCGGGCGGCCAATAAAAAAGCTTTTGAAAACCTGGCGCTTGCCGGTGGTTTCGATTCATTTCTGGGAACGCATCGTGCCCAATATTTTCATGAGGAAGGCGACGGAATCACTTTTCTGGAAAAGGCAATACGCTATGGTGCGAAGTTTCAGGAGAACGAAAATTCGTCGCAAGTCAGTCTTTTCGGCGAATCAAGTGATGTGCAAATTCCAGAACCTGTCGTTCCGCCTTGCGAGGAATGGAGCACCATGGAAAAGCTGGCAAAGGAGAAAGAAGTCGTCGGAATTTACATCTCCGGCCATCCGCTCGACGATTACAAGTTCGAAATGAAATATTTCTGCAACGCCCGACTCGACGCTCTTAAAAATCTGGAGCAACACGTAAATAAGACGCTTCATTTGGGCGGAATCATTACCAACGTTCAACACCGAACTGCCAAAAACGGTAAAGGTTGGGCTTCATTCACGCTCGAGGGTTACGACGAAAGTCACGAGTTCCGGATCTTTGGCGAGGAATATCTGAAATTCCGCCACTTCCTGATCCAGAACAATTTCACGTTTATGAAACTTTTGGTCAAAGAAGGTTGGGCAGACAAAGAAACAGGCAAACGTGGCGAACCTCGCGTGCAGTTTATTTTGATTCAATATCTTCAGGATGTTCTTACAAATTTTGCCAAAAAGCTCATCATTCATCTTAATATCCAGGATGTGGCCACAGCCATGATCCATCAGCTCAGCCTGGTTTTCCAGTCAAATAAAGGCGATCATCAGGTTTCTTTTGAGGTGCTCGAAACCGAAACCGTCAAAATCGCACCGCCACCGGTTGAACTCGCCGAGCAGACAATTACCGATGACGAAGAGCCGCTCGAAGTTGAGGTTGAAGTCGAACGCGAACCAGAGGAAGTCCGCATTGTCACTCGTTTAGCAATGCCTAGCCGAAAGCTAAAGGTCAATATTTGCGGCGAACTTTTACGCGAACTCGAAAAAATGAATTTAAATTTCCGACTCAATTGATCGGATAAATCAATTTATAGATAGGCAAAAGCAATTTAATTAACAAGACTTTAGAGATAAATGCGTTAAATTTGCTGAATAATCAAAAGACATCATCATGGCACAAGCAATAACAGACGCAAATTTTGAAGAAGTAGTTTTAAAATCAGATAAGCCCGTAATGGTCGATTTCTGGGCAGCTTGGTGTGGCCCATGCCGCATGGTTGGCCCGATCATCGACGAGCTAAGCACCGAATTTGAAGGCAAAGCAGTTGTCGGTAAAGTTGACGTAGACGCAAACCAGGAGTTCGCAGCAAAGTACGGCGTTCGTAATATTCCAACGGTTCTCGTTTTCAAAAACGGAGAAGTGGTAGGACGTCAGGTCGGAGTTGCGCCAAAGCAAACTTACGCCGATTCTCTAAACGCGGTTTTGTAAGCTAACCACTACAAATTTTAAAGGATTGATGAAAGTCAGTCCTTTTTTTATGCAGCAGAATGACCGATTTTTCGTTTGAGTCTGTGTCCCGCTGTCTGCTATATCTTTTGCGCCCGCTAAAAACCGCGGGCGCAAAAGGATGCCGCTTCCCATCGGGGCTGAAATTCAGCCGGATCTTACCTTTTAATCTCTCGTTACAAATATTTATATTAGTCGGATGAAAATCGAATCCCAAATAGAAAAAATATCGAGTTTCGGTCATTTGGAAGTTTTGGCAAATCAAGTGGTCGAAGGTTTTGTAAGCGGAATGCACAAAAGTCCGTTTCATGGGTTTTCAGCCGAATTTGCCGAACACAAAACCTACAACTCCGGCGAAAGTACCAAACACATTGATTGGAAACTTTACGCTAAAACCGACCGATTTTACACCAAACGCTACGAGGAAGAAACCAATTTGCGTTGTCATTTGATCATCGATAACTCATCCTCGATGTATTATCCAAAACTAGAATCGGGAACGCCGTTTTACAAAAGTAAGATCGGCTTTTCCGTACTGGCATCGGCGGTATTGATGAATCTATTAAAGAAACAACGCGACGCGGTTGGATTGAGCATTTATTCGGATACGTACGAATATTACGCGCCTGAGAAAGGAAGCGACAGGCATCACCGGATGTTACTCGATAAACTTGAGCAAGTACTCCAAAATCCGAAGGGATCTAAGTCGACCGACACCGTCACATACCTGCATCAAATTGCCGAAAAAATGCACCGTAGGTCGCTTATCATTCTATTTACCGATATGTTTCAGCACGGCGATGACGAAAAACTTTTTAGTGCGCTCCAACATTTAAAGCACAACAAACATAAAGTCGTTCTTTTTCATGTTGTAGATAGAGAAACCGAAGTTGATTTTGCCTTCGACAACGCGCCGCGCAAGTTCATCGACCTTGAAACCGGCGAGGAGATAAACATATTTGCCGATAATGTCCAGAAAGCTTACGAAGCTGAAGTTACCGAATACTTTAAAAAGGTAGCAATGACCTGCGCGCAGAACAGAATTAAGTATGTCCCGGTTGCAGTCGGCGAAAATTTTGAAAAAATCTTGACGACGTATCTTGTAGAGAAGCAGCGCTTTGGCTAAAATTTTAAAAAAAAGTTGGTTTTAGGTTTGCACAAGTAAAAATCTGTAGTATATTTGCACTCGCAAACAAGTTCACCGCACGTCAGTAACGTGAATCACTGCAAGGTTTGGTAGTTCAGTTGGTTAGAATACATGCCTGTCACGCATGGGGTCGCGGGTTCGAGTCCCGTCCAGACCGCCAATTTGGGAAAAGGTTTTCAGAAATGGAAACCTTTTTTTGCCCCAAAAAAGCAAAAGTTTTTACCTAGCCCTCTCTAGGGTAAAGTAATCAAAGTAGTTGTGTTGTTTTTGGCACGTAAGTGCCGGGTTTAGTAGTTAGACCAATGAAAAGCTTTCCACTTTTGTGGATGGCTTTTTTGATTTAAGGGTATTCTGAAATCGATTTTTTCATTTTCTTAAGTCGCTGATTTCCCATTGCACAACTTATAAAACCCCGTTAAATCTATAGGATTTGCCATTGATTATTGCAAACTTTAGTAAAGGAAGCCTCGGCTGCCCCTTTATAAATTGCAAAAATGGAAATTCAGAATAAAATCACAGCCGATTGGGTAAAGCACCTCGAAGATGTTTCGTTCCCATGTGTTGCCGCCAAAGCCTCGCTGGTCAAGGATCAGCAACGCGTTTTTGTTGCCGGACATATGGCTTGCCCAAAGGATGATTACGCCATCCTAAACTTCATCTACGACTTTGTCGAAAATTATCGAAAATCAGATTCGCCTTTCAACAGTGCCGTTGTCATCTTTGAACAGCCGTCGGTGCTGACAGAAGCTGCATTTGATCAATTCTTTTGGCAACGACTCCAGGCCTTGTCTGATATCGATGCACATAAATTCGACTACGATCCGCGGGTTTCGGATAATCCCGAATCTGACAACTTTAGCTTTAGCTTGAAAAGCGAAGCCTTTTTCTGCATCGGATTACATCCGGCAAGCAGCAGGCCGGCACGCCGATTCAAATATCCGGCGATTGTGTTTAATCCGCATAATCAATTCGAGCAATTACGTCAAAACAATCAATATCAAAAGATGAAAAATATCATCCGCAAACGTGACACGGCGCTTGCGGGCGGTATTAATCCGATGCTAAACGATTTCGGAACATCATCAGAAGTATATCAATATACGGGACAGCGCCTTGATGAGCAATGGCAATGCCCGCTACACATAAACCATGGAAGAACAAAGAACCATAAGTCCGCGTAGCGGCACCGCATTCACTTTAAAAAAAGGAGAAAAACTTAAAATCATCGACATCCAGGGCGAACAAGTTTCGGATATGATCTGTTTCAATTTGCACGACAAACGCGAATATTTATCGCCGGGCAGAACTATCGATTACGCCGAAACGATTTTCCTGTCAATTGGCCATCCTTTTTATTCCAACCGGAGCAATGTTATGTTCAACATTATTGAGGATACTGTTGGCAGACACGATTTTTTACTGACTCCGTGTAGCAAAGACACTTTTAGAATCATTTATGGACATGAGCATCCACATCGCGGTTGTTATGGAAATTTATGTGAAGCGTTGTCGCCTCATGGAATCGGACCCGACGAAATTGGTCCGACGTTCAATGTTTTTATGAATGTTTCGGTTGATGGCGAATCGGGGAAAGTTGGCGTTCATCCACCGAAGAGCAAAGCCGGTGATTATGTTGTGATACAAGCGGAAATGGACTTGATTGTCGGACTTACCGCATGTTCGGCGGAGATGTCGAATAATTATTCGTTTAAACCGATCGGTTACAGTTTTCCCGATAGGGCGTAAGGAACCGATCGGCTGCGTTAGGGATGGCAGCAAAGTGCCGTGCACTGCGAACAGCCCGGCCCCGCCTGTAAATTTGAATTGTTGCGCACCCTTGAAACGGGGCAACGCCATAAAAAAATGCCTAAAAAATATTTTTGAAGCTTTGTTGTAACTGGTTAGAAATCAATTAAATTAGCGGGTGCTAAACCATCCGCGATGAAAAAACTATTACTATTTTTTGCGTTATTGCTTTCCTTTTTAGGGGTGTCCGCTCAGGGTTTTCAGCCTATGGACATTGCGATTTTGAGTTGCCAGCAATACAATTCAACTTTTGATCTCGACCAGATTAATATGGGAACTTGGGTCGACGCCTCGCCAAGTGACTACCAGGTTTCTTATCACTTATCGAGTGCTGATGCGCTAGCTGGCGTAAATCCGATTCAGGACCCGAATAATTACGTGGTCAGTAGTACGTCGATTATTTACGTTCGCTACCAGCAAATTTCAGACAACACGCTCTCATTCTCGCAAATTGTTTTTGAAACCGGACCCGCGCCAAACGTTCCGACGACGCAAAGTTTTGAGTATTGTGATGGCGATGGTGACGGAATCATGTATATTGATTTGGGCTCGATTGCCGAGTCGCTTTGGGCACAGTTGGGTGCCGGTTTTGAGATTTCGTTTCACGAGACTGAAATGGATGCTCAATTGGCAAATATGCCGATTGATTATTCAAGTTTTCAGAATACGGTTCCAAATCAGCAAGTTATTTGGGCCCGGTCGTCTGATTTGCAAACGGGTTGCCATGCGCTGACGCAGATATTCTTGTACATAAACCAGTGTGATGAAGTTTGTGCAGCGCCGACATCGTTTGAGATATACGCTTTCGATACAACAGCCATGGTACATTGGAATGCAATTCCGGGAGTCACTTACGAAGTTTATCTGGCGCCTTTCGGTCAAACGCCGACACCGCAAACTGCCGGGATCGTTTCAACCGGTGCACATTTCTTTTCCGATTTGGATTGTGGGATGCATTATCAGGTTTTTGTCAGGACGTTTTGCGCTGACGGCACGATTAGCAATTGGAGCGCTGGCGAATCGATTTTACCGGCCTGTCCTCAAAGCGGAACGCCCGAAAATCTTTTTAAATGTAGTTTTGCGAGTACGGCTTGCTTTTTCCTGACGGACAATACCTACACAATTATCAATACACTGGATCAAAGCACACATGTGGTAACCTACCACGTATCGGAGCCGGACGCGATGGCCGGTACAAACGCGATCGCAAACAGTTCGAATTATTGCATGCCGACACCGGTTATGGAAGTGCCGATATTTGCCCGTTTAGAAAATACTACTACCGGTGCGTTTGAGGTTTTGCCATTCTATCTGAATTCGTCTGAAGTTGTTCCGGCAGAGTTTAATTTTACACCACTTATTGCATGTGATTCCGACAATGACGGCTCGGTTGTTTTCGATCTTACATTGGCCGGCAACCAAATTGACCCGAATGAATCGTTTACCTACTTCACCAATAGCCAGGATGCGGCCACGTTCGACAATCCGATAGCTAATCCGTCGAATTTTAGTGTAAGTGCAACAAGTTCTTCGACGGTAATATTTGTTCGTGAATTTGTTAATGAAGCTTGTCATCGTTTATATCAATTGACGTTGCAGGTTAGTACCTCTTGTGTTGAAACAGCCACTTGTATAGGTGCAAATTCACTTTGCAATTCGCTTGGAATTCCTTTTGCGAACACGCAAAATAATATTGTTTCGGGAAATGGCAATTTTGGATGTATTGGAACGGTTGCAAATCCGACTTGGTTTTATCTTCCGATTGGAGTTGCAGGCAACGTTAACCTGGTGGTCGATCAAAACACGAGTTCTGATTTCAATCAATTGCCACTTGATGTCGATTTTGTAGCTTTTGGTCCGTTCACAGATCCGATAGCGGCTTGTGCGGGAGGATTGACTGTTGAAAATATTGTTGATTGTAGTTTTTCAGTCGCGGTGCAGGAAATTGTCAATATTCCGAACGCTCAGCCGGGCGAATATTACTTGTTGATGATCACCAATTACAGCAATATGCCGGGATATATAAAAATTACGCAACCTACAACCGGCGAGACAGGTGAGCTAGATTGCACAGGATTGAAATTAACCGCCTTTTTAGATTCTAATAGTAATGGCGTGAAAGACGTTGACGAGCAGAATTTTCCGTTAGGGAATTTTACGTATGAAACCAATAATGATGGTAATATTCACAACATTTCTACGCTGTCGGGTACATATGAGATCTATGATCTGAGCGCCGGAATTTCATACGATTTTGGTTTTGCATTGGATCCGCTTTATGCCACAAATTTTGCATTGACAACTTCTAGTTATTCAAACATTTCAATAGTTCCCGGTGGCGGATTACAGGAATATTTCTTTCCGGTAACCGTAGCTGCAAATTATGCTGATCTTGCGGTGAATATCATTCCGAATGAAGCGCCGCGACCTGGATTTACCTATTCGAATACCCTTTCATATTCAAATTTGGGTACTGAGGTAATATCGGGAACGGTTACTTTTGGCAAGGATCCGGATGTGTCAATTTTATCGGTGATGCCTGCCGGAGCAACGCTTTCTCCGAATGGGTTTTCGTACAACTTCGCCAATCTCTTGCCATTCGAGACCCGCACTATTAATATTGAGATGCAAGTGCCAACAATACCAACCATTTCACTGGGGCAACTGCTAACAAGTACGGCATCGATTGTTCCGGTTTCGGGGGATATCGCACCGGAAAACAATTCGGCTTCCTCGTCACAAACCGTCATCGGATCCTACGACCCGAACGACAAAATGGAATCGCACGGACCCGAAATCTTACACGCCGATTTTACCGCAACCGACTATTTGTATTACACCATTCGTTTTGAAAATACCGGAACGGCCAGCGCGATAAATGTTAACATTACCGACATGCTCGATTCGGGGTTGGATGTAAGTTCACTCAGAATGGTAAGTGCCAGTCATGATTATGTGTTAGACCGTGTTGATCGTGGGCTAAGCTGGAGTTTTGAACATATCATGCTGCCTGCCGCAAGCCAGGATTCGGAAGGAGCTAAAGGATACGTGCAGTATAAGATCAAGCCACTTCCGGGGTATGCAATCGGCGATGTGATCCAAAACACCGCAGCGATCTACTTCGATTTTAATCCGCCAATCATTACAAACACCTTTGTGACAACTTTTGTCCAACAACTACATGTTACAGATTCGCAGGTGGTGAACTTTAAAGTTTATCCGAATCCGGCAAACGATCACGTGTTTGTAGCTTCCGACGTAAATATCGAAAGTGTCACAATTTATAACCTGCTTGGAAAGGCTGTTAAAACAGTGCAAGGAGGTACGGCAAACTTGTCAATTGACGTTTCTGATTTGAGCTCCGGACTTTATTTATTGGAAATCAGTGATGGAAATTTAAAGCAACTCACTAAGTTAGTAATCAACTAAATTTTTAGAAGCCTTCCACATCGGAAGGCTTTTTTATTATTGGATTAATAATTAACCAGAGCGTTGCGATACGACCATGCAACCGAAATAAATATTCCAAGAAATGCCACACATGTCAGGAAACTGATGAACGACGATGCTAAAAATCCGATAAAAGAACCGGTTGCCGCTTTAAATGCACGATTGTGGTCTTGCGAATTATAAATCAGTTCGCCGATCAGAGCGCCAACAAACGGTCCGATAATAAATCCAAACGGAATAGGTGCAAAAATCCCCACCACAAGTCCGATGTTTGTTCCCCAAATTCCATATTTACTTCCGCCGTAACGCTTCGTGCCGCGCGCCGGAATTGTGTAGGCAAGCACTGAAGTAACCAACGTAATTGCTAGCGTGACACCTAAAATCCAATAGTTCATTTCGATGGCTTTGGTCAGATAAAGCAGCAAAAGTCCCAGCCAGGCGAGAGGCGTTCCGGGAAGCACCGGTAGAAAACTTCCCGCGATGCCGAGAATTATGCAGCATAAACCGAGTGTCAGCAGTATGATATCCATAAGTTTAATTTTAGTATTTTTGATGCTTGAAGTTAAGAATTTAATCGGTTACGGCGTACTTCGCCGACGAATATGAAAAAAATCATCCTGCTGTTAGTGCTCGTCTCATTCTCCGGCTGTCAATATTTTGACAAGTCGGTTCCTACAAAAGATGAGCTGCTTAAGCGGGAACTCGAGTCGATCAATTGGAGCGAAGTAGATGAATTTCCTTCGGTAGCCGATTGCGATTCGATCGAGGACATTTCAATCAGACGACAGTGTTTCTTCGACTTTTTAGCGCAGTCAATCCAGCAAAAGCTCGACATCGATACGCTTTCAGTACTTTATCCCGAACTCGACACCATGGCAGTCCGCGTTACGGTTTTCCCCGATTCGTCAATACAATTCGAGCCGCAATTCCCAAAAGACAGCGTGCGCTACGACGTAAAAAAAATCGACAGCATCTTACATTCCAGATTGCTCGATTTCCCAAAAATCAATCCCGCTATCAAACGCGGAATCCCCGTCAAAACACAATTTGTGCTTCCGGTTATCTTGTCGATCGAATAGTTGATGTTTAGTAGCTTTTCCGGCTATTCGCTATATCTTTTTTGCCGAAATTGTTAAAGTTGAACTCGCAGGTCAAAAGCAAAAAAGGATGCCGCTACTATCCGGGCTAGGGGGTTATCGGTAACTTCGGCCTTTCCACTCATACCTGAACACCATCGAATACATCGCAACGACAACAGAAAACAGCGGGTAAACGATCGATGAGCCTATCGGAAAAAAGAATTTCCCGGAATAAAGAAATGAGTTGGACTTGTACATCAGAATCCAATCAACTGCCAATTTTACAACGACAACTCCAACAACGTGGATTCCGGATAGATGTCCGCCGAAAAACAGCGACACAAGTATGATAAATGCCAGGTTTCCGCCTAACACAAGAAGCGCCAGGTTTTCTCCGAACTCCGATTGGTAACTATTGGTTTTTGATGCCCAGCGAACTCTTTGATTGAAAAGATTAGTCCACGAATTCTCAGGTTTGGTGGTCACGATAGCGGCTTTGCTTTTTAAATAGTGAACCTGCGAAGCGTCCTCGGCAACTGCTTTTTGAAGCAAGAAAACATCATCCCCGGTCGCTCTCAAATCATTGCCTTTAAACCCGTCGAGTCGGTTAAAAAGTTCTTTTTTGTAGGCCAGATTCGCGCCATTACACATAAATGCTTGTCCAATCCCGAAACTTCCGATTGTTGCGCCTTGAAGACTTAGGAAATCGGCGCGCTGAAATTGCTCTAGAAAATTGTATTTAGCCGAGTAAGTAACAGGTCCCGCAATCATTTCAACTTCGTTTGTCGCTATGTAATCGTTGAAAGCGCGGAGCCAGGTTGGCGGCAGTTTGCAGTCGGCATCAGTCGTGATAATCCAATCTCCGGTAGCGATCATGCTCGCTCGCAATATGGCGTCTTTTTTCGGCGAACCCGAAATTTTCACATTCTCGAGTAGCGTCAGATTGTAAGATCCATTTTCCATCCGCCATCTGTAAATCAAGGTCTGCGAATCATCGCTTGACGAATCATCAACAAGAATAAACTCGAAAAGATCGATCGGATAATCAAGTGTTTTAATGCTGTCGAGTAATGTGGGCAAGTTGTCGGCTTCATTCCGGAAAGGAACGATCACCGAGAAAAATGTTGAAGGTTGGGATGATTTCAGCGTGACCTCAGAAACTTTGGAAAAGCCCGCAATCAGTCGCACGATATAAATCACGTACAACAATAAGTAAATCTCAAGAATGATAATTAGTGCTTCCATTCGGGTTTGAATCTGAGTACATAATAACTCCCGATTACAACCGGGAGAACAATATTCAAAAACCACATCAACATGGTTATAAATACCACAATCCATTCGTTTATTCCGGCCATGCCAAAGAAAAAGACGGAGACTCCGCCTTTAACCGCGAAATCCAGAAATTGAAACGTTGGAAGCGACGAAGCTAGAAAATACACACTTGTAATGGCCGACATTAATAACAAGTACGGCAAATCGACATCGAAAGCCACAAACAAAAAATAGTACTGGTGGGAAAATGTCAAATACCTAAGGACGGCGAGGAACAGATTTTTACGGTGGATTCTGCGTGGTAACTGGTCGAGTTTCCTGAGTAATCTTTCAATCGAATAGCCTTTTATGGTTGCCTTCCGAAGTAAAACCAATATCAGGAAAACACCGAAAATAATTGTCAGAATCAGTGCAAGCGTTTGAATTGAGATTACATCGTAATAATAGTTGAAATACATTAAGCCGACAAAGCCGAATACCACCGAAAGCATCATCTGCGCGCCATTGCAGATTAAATTTAGGAATACGATTTTCTTTCGCTTGCTCTTTTCGAAGAACAACGCTTTTGCACCGTATTCGCCAAGGCCATTCGGCGTAAATATCGCAGCCGTTAACGCCGCAAGAACTTGCTTTGTTGATTCGCCTACCGAAATTCGCCGGATCACACTTACCAGATTCTGCCACTTTAAAATTTCAAGGAAGCGGTTTAATACGCTCAGGAAAAGAATGAATGTGATTCCGTACCAAGTGCTGTTTTTCTCGAATTTCTCCTGGAACCTGATCCAATCAAGTTTATCGTTATTGGCAAGTTCACTATAGATGAAGTAAAAAGCCAACCCGACGATTAAAAGTTTGCAGACGGCTATCAGATATTGTTTAGTTTTGTCGGGAAGAGAACGCATCCCACAAAATAAAGAAATAAATTGGCAAACGAACGCATCATTTTGGGAATTGATCCCGGTACGACGATCATGGGCTTCGGATTGATAAAAGTCGTTGGAAAAAAAATGCACTTTTTGCAGCTAAACGAACTCATTCTAAGCAAGTACGACGACCATTACACCAAATTGAAAGTTATTTTCGAGCGAACCATCGAACTCATTGAAACGCACCATCCCGATGAAATTGCGATCGAGGCGCCATTCTTTGGTAAAAACGTACAGTCGATGCTAAAGCTCGGACGGGCGCAAGGCGTGGCAATGGCGGCCGGACTTTCACGTCAGATTCCGATTACAGAATACGAACCAAAAAAAATAAAAATGGCAATCACCGGAAACGGAAACGCCAGCAAGGAACAAGTGGCAAAAATGCTTCAACAGCTTCTTGGACTTAAAGAACTTCCGAAAAATCTCGATAGCACCGACGGACTCGCAGCAGCTGTTTGTCATTTTTTTAATTCAGGGAAAGCAATCGGCGAAAAAAGTTATACGGGTTGGGATGCCTTTGTCAAACAAAACGAAAGCCGCGTACGCTAATGGCCGGAATTTACATTCATATTCCTTTTTGCAGGCAAGCTTGTCACTACTGCGATTTTCATTTTTCAACCTCAATGGAGCGAAAAGATGAAATGGTTCTGGCATTGTCTCGCGAACTTGAACTTCGAAAATCCGAATTCAAATCTGAAGTTGTTGAAACGATTTATTTTGGAGGTGGAACGCCAAGTGTACTCAGCACTTCCCAAATTAAGTTTTTAATCGATGCAGTTTACAAAAATTATATTGTCACTGAAAATCCGGAAATTACCTTAGAGGCCAATCCGGATGATTTAACCAATGACGTGATTTTTGCTTTAGCAGAATCGCCAATAAACCGACTAAGCATCGGGGTTCAATCGTTTTTTGACGAAGAACTTCTGATGATGAACCGCGCGCATGACGCATCGCAAGCACTCGAATCGCTAAAAAATGCCCGGAGAAAATTCGATAATATTTCGATCGACCTTATTTATGGAATTCCGGGAATGGATGATGCCAAATGGCAAATGAACATCGACATCGCACTCGGTCTCGAAATTCCGCATATTTCGGCGTACGCTTTAACGGTAGAACCTCGAACTGCACTTCACAAACTGGTAAAAACCGGGAAAATTGAACAACCATCTGAAAGTCAGGCGCAAAACCAATTTTCGATTTTAGTGGAAAAGCTCGACCAGGCCGGATTTGTTCACTATGAACTTTCGAATTTCGGCAAACAAGGTTACTTTTCAAGGAACAATACTGCTTATTGGCTAGGCGTGAAATACATCGGAATTGGACCTTCGGCACATAGTTATAACGCGATTTCGCGAAGCTGGAACATTTCGAATAACATCAAATATTTGCAAGCAATTTCAAAATCCGAATTGCCAAGTGAACTCGAGGTTTTGACCGCAGATGATCGGTATAACGAGTATGTCATGACCGGATTGCGAACGATTTGGGGTATTTCATTAGATGTGATTAAACGCGAATTTGGCCGCGATAAAGTTGATTATTTACTAAAATCCGCGGAAAAGTATTTTCAGAACGGTTTGCTATCGGTCAACGAAAATGTGATCAAAACAACTTCAAGGGGAAAGTTCCTGACTGACGGAATCGCATCCGACTTATTTTTGGTAAATTAGTCGGAAATCTTTTTTATGGTCGCAGCCATTAGTCATCGTGGACAAAATTACCAAGCCGATTTCCTAAAACCGCTGGATATCTCAATTCCGCTTCGTGCTTCAGAGGACAATCCGATTGCATGGTATATCGACAAGCCGGAAATTGAGCCGGTTAAAATGGGCGACTGGATCGGAAAGGTTTCAGAAGGGAGTTCGACAAATTTCAACAATATAAAATTTAACCCTCACGGCCATGGCACGCACACCGAATGCCTGGGCCATATTACCTTAGAGCGTTACAGCATCAACGAGCAGTTGACAACCTTTATGTTTTTCGCCGAGCTGATAACAATAATTCCGGAGATTCACAACACCGATTTCGTCATCACAAAAGATCAAATTTCGAAAGCACTGAACGGAAAGTCACCTGAAGCCATCATCATCCGCACCCTGCCAAATGAAGATTCGAAATTGTCCAAAAAATATTCAAATAGAAATCCGCCGTACCTTTTGCATGAGGCTGCGAGTTACATCCGCGAAAGCGAAATCAATCATCTTTTGATCGATCTTCCAAGTGTTGACCGCGAGCGTGACGAAGGAAAATTATTGGCGCACAAAGCATTTTGGAATGTCAGTAATGTGAACGAATTAAACGCTGATGCGCGATTGCAGGCAACAATTACCGAGATGATTTACGTTGATTCGGCTATTGAAGACGGATCGTATCTGCTCAATCTTCAAATCGCGTCCTTTGAAAACGATGCCTCGCCCAGCAAACCTGTTTTATACAAATTACAACCACTATGAATATTCAGCAATTTTGCGAAAAATGTGCGTCGCTAAAAGCAGTAACTGAACATTTTCCGTTCGATGAAGATACATTGGTGTTTAAAGTGGGCGGAAAGATGTTTGCCATGACTTCGCTCCAGGATTGGGAAAACGACAAGCCAAGTACAAATTTAAAATGTGATCCTGAAGTTGCGGATGAACTTCGTGCACAGTACGACGATATTGTTCCGGGTTATCACATGAACAAAAAACACTGGAATACCATCTATATAAACAAAGGTGTTTCTGACAAGTTGATTGCAAAATTCATTCACGATTCGTACGATCTGGTATTTGCAAGTCTGACTAAAAAAGCGCAAAGTGAGATTTCAGAAATGCAAAATTAAAAGTAACTTTACAGAGTTGACTAAAAATTCAGGTTATGAAGGAACATCTCAAAAGTTTTTTAAATGAAGATCAGGATCCGAAGGCGGTCGAAAAGATCACCTCAAAATTAAACGACCTCTTAATGAAAAATGAAGTGGTTGGTTATATCGGCGTTCAGAAAAAACCGGCGATCAATGTTTTTCCCGATAGCATTGTGCTCACCAACAAACGAATTATTATTTGCAAGCCGAAGAACCTCGGACTTTCGATGGACTTTACCGATTACGGTTGGGATGATATCGCGGCGTCGTTTGTAAAAGAAAATATCTTGGGTTCTGAATTTTCGTTCTCGACCAAGTCGGATTTAACCATTTCAATGGATTATCTTCCAAAATCCCAAGCCCGAAAGATATTCACATTTGCCAAAGAGCAACTTGAGTCGGCAAAAATCGTAAGCGGCTTCCAATCGGCTCAGGTGATGCACGAAACCGAACCCGGAATTTTCGCAGAAAAACCGCAAACCGACGACGAACTTACCGACAACAACCAAATTGAAGAAGTTGAAACCGAAGAAGTAACCAATCTTGCCGAAATCATACCGATCGAATTTTCCGGCTATCGCGATGAAAAGCAACACCCGGATCCCGACATCGATTCTGAACTTGAAAATCCGGCCGCAACTTCACTTGCAACACTTTCAAGCGAAGAACTATTCGAAAAACTCCAGAACTACAAAAAACTTTTAGACAGCGGACTCATCACTCAAAATGAATATGACGCGTTTAAAAAGGAGATTTTGGCGTTGATGTAATTCGCCATTTGAATAAGCGTCGTATTTTTAAAACGTTCGCCGCTGCTTTTCTACAAAATTTTCGGCCTGGAGTTCAAGTAACTCGGTCGCTTTTTTGCGCTGAAGTTCGAGGAGTTCACGGTCGGACGCAATTTCAGCATACACTTTATCGTGCATTTCAGCGCTGGTTCTTACAAGTAAGTTTCGTTGATAAACATCCTGGGCAATTGTCACTTTGAGCGCCGTTTCGAGATCTTCAATCTTAAAATCGTATTCGCCTTTTGGAGATAGTAATTTTGCGATGATTGGCGCAGTTTCGATGGCGAGAAACAACAGCATTAAAAACAATGACGGCAAAAGTGGAAGCGTGTTCAGTGCGGTTATCCGCGCCATCAGGCCGTCGAAATTATCGATTACAGGTTGCGTTTCGCTAATTTTTTTAGACTGATCTTGCTCTAGCGTTTTCGACTGCGAATCTAAAGTTGCAAGCTTAACAGCGTTTGCTTTCCTAATCGAATCAAGTTCCGCTTTCGCAAGATTGTGTTTGGCTAATTTTTCAGAAAACACCGGACCTTTTCCCATTTTCATGGTTCCTTTGGTGCCTTCAGCTTCAGTGATATACGCCTCATAAAGCAAATTAACTTCAGCTTCTTTTTTGGTAATCTCAGATTTTAAACTATCGGTTTTCGCGCGATTTGTTTCAAGATCTGATTTGAAATAATTGGCAACCTGAGTCTTATTATTGATCGCCATTTGATTCTTTTCCTTGAGGAGAACGCTGTTGATTTCCTTTTCGAAAATCTTAATTTCAAGCGGCTTCGAAATGACAATCGCAATTATGATGGCAAGCACGATTCGCGGTGCAGCCTGTAAAAATTCGGATTTGAAACTGTCGCGTTTTCGGATTGTCGAAACAATGAACCTGTCGAGGTTGAAGATCAGCAAACCCCACACGATACCAAAACTAACGGCAATCAGCGCGTTCTCAAAAACGGTATAAAGTGCATATGATGCCGCAATAAAAGCCATAACGGCGGTAAAGAAAACGGTTGCGCCAATTCCGACGAACTTGGTCCGCTCGCCTTGAGAACATTCAGTTAGGATTTTTTGGTCGGCGCCCGAACAGAGAATGAAAAATTTACTAAGCATAGGAGTGATTGTTGGCGATTGATGAGATCGCATTGATTGATGCGAGGTTTGTCAACGATCTGACTCATTTGTAACGAGTTATTGGAAATAATGTTGTTCCGGTGCAAAGTGTGGGCGCGGTTTCAGCTTCGCGGGTTCGCGTTAGGGATGGGAGCAAAGTGCCGTGCACTGCAGACAGCCCGGCGTCTGGATTGATACATATAATTTCGGCCAAATTGCTCAACCCCCGACGCAACGCCCAAAAAAAAATAAAGAATTACGGTTTTTCCGCAACTATTGTTAATTAGTCAGGATCGACTTGCAACCCATTTTCGTAAACCGTTGTTTCGAGAAGATTTCCAACCGAATCGTACTCGTTCCACGGCCCAAAATAAAACCAATGAAGTTCGTTTTCGCGTTCCTGAAGCTTAGTTTTGCCCTGGAGTCGCACGTTGCCGTTTGCGTGATAATGCGTAGTCAAGCAAATGCTGTCGCGGTATTTTTCAGTTTTTACGACGGTTTTATTTTTAAAATGCCGCCATTTTCCCACCTCAAAATCGTTTTTATACCTGCCTCGCGACGTGTAGACCGAACCTTCAATAGTGTCGTGTTCAATCCACAATCCCACGCGTTTCCCATCAATCACGCGGTTGGTCCTGCAAGAAATCAGCATCATTGAAATCGCTAAAAAAAGGAGTGACTTGTTCATTAGCTATGTGTTTTCGTGAAAAATGTGGGCGTTCCCCCAACGCGAAAAATCAGGCTCGTTCCTCACCATTTTTCAACGTTGCGGTCAGGCTGTTCGCTATGTCTTTTAAAAACCCTCGCGCACTCGGCTTTTTAAAAGGACGCCGCTGCCATCCTTAACGCGATCCAAAAGTTGAGTCGGGGTTGCACAAAACAATAAGATCGGTTCGAAAAATACTATTTCGCGATGGTAATCAAGAAGAAAGTTCTTTCGTAGGCAAAAACGCTATGCGGAATTTTCGCTGCCAATGTTGTGAGCTCTCCGGCGGCAACTTCCCGTTGTTCGTCGGCGGTTCTGAATGAAATTGCCCCTTGCAGAACATGAACTGAAATCGGTCCCGGAGCGGTATGCGACTTGAGTTCGCCACCCGGATTCATTCGAACCAAAACCATCGTACAACCTTCAAGTTTGTCGAGGATCATCGTGTGAACGTCTTTCGAGAGATCCGAATTGAGCTTTGCCATCGCTTCCTCCAAATTGATTGTGGCTTTGACCGGCGTAGAAGTTTGCGGGTGAACATGCGACTGATCTGACTTCGACGCTTTGTCATCAAGGGCTTTCACCATTTCGTTTGAAAGCGGATCTGAGTAGAGTCCGTATCCATTTACCAAAACGCCTTTCACGCCGTGCACCGGCGAGGAGATCGCGTATACAATCGCCGAATCGCCGGGATCGGTATCGCCTTCAAATCGGTAGTGACGATCGACGACAAAATCCTCAGGTCGGACTTCAAGCGCGTTGCCGTGACAAATCAAGCAATTATCGCGAAGGTTGAAATCGGTTGTGTACCCTTCGTTTCGCAAGATGTTCAAAACCTGCGATAGTGTGGTCATTGAGCTCATAATGGTATGTTTTACTTTGTTTTAACTGAACCGCTACAGGCATCGCCTTCTTCGGTTCCCTCGAGCCAGATTTTGAGTTTCTCGGTTCGCTCGGTGGTGAGTTTTGCTTTGTAATCCGACCAGCACATTGGTTGAATGCTGCCGTAATGTCCGGCTGGCCGATCTGGAAATTTCATTTTCATCTCCGAATCGCGGAACTGGATCCATATTCGCTGACTTGCTTTCAGATTGTCGGTAAAGACTTTATCTGCTTTATAATCGGTCAGTATTTGTTGGTATACTTTGTTTAGCTCGCGATCGGCATCTTCGAATGTTTTGGCTGTTTCTTCGTTTTGCTGCAATTGCGTTTGCGCTGAGCACGAAAACATGGTGATAATTACAAGTATTGACAGGAAATGTTTCATGATTCTAGTTAAAAAATGCCGGCTGAAAACACGAATCTTCGGTCGGCATTGTGTTATTTGCCAAGTTCAACAAAATATTTGTAAAAAAGCGGAATGGTTTCGATCCCTTTCAGGTAATTGAATATTCCGAAATGTTCGTTTGGCGAGTGAATCGCGTCGCTGTCTAAACCGAAGCCCATCAAAACTGTTTTGGCTTTTAATTCTTTCTCGAAAAGCGCCACGATAGGAATACTTCCACCTGAACGGACCGGAATTGCCGGCACGCCAAAAGTCTCAGTATAGGCTTTGTTTGCCGCGCGGTAACCGATGCTGTCGATCGGGGTTACATAACCTTGTCCGCCGTGATGAGGTTTAACGTCAACTTTGACGCCTTTTGGTGCGATGCTTTTAAAATGCTTTGTAAATAGTTCGGTGATTTCTTCCCAATCCTGATTTGGTACAAGTCGCATTGAGATTTTCGCGTATGCTTTGCTGGCGATAACTGTTTTTGCGCCTTCGCCGGTATAACCGCCCCAGATCCCGTTTACGTCAAGGGTTGGCCTGATCGAATTGCGTTCATTGGTAACGTAACCTTCTTCGCCATAAACATCGTTGATGTCAAGCGCTTTTTTATAATTGTCGAGTGAGAACGGTGCTTTTGCCATTTCCGCGCGTTCTTCGTTGGAAAGTTCTTCAACGTTGTCATAAAAACCCGGAATCGTAATGTGATTGTTCTCGTCGTGAAGTTGCGAGATCATTTTTGCAAGCACGTTAATCGGATTTGCAACCGCGCCGCCGTAAAGGCCTGAATGCAGATCGCGATTTGGTCCGGTAACTTCAACTTCAACATAGCTGAGGCCGCGTAATCCGGTAGTAATTGATGGCTGTTGATTCGAGATCATTCCGGTATCGGAAATCAGAATAACATCACACTTTAGTTTTTCGTGGTGATTTTCAACAAACCAACCAAGGCTTTTCGAACCAACTTCTTCCTCGCCTTCGATCATGAATTTCACATTGCACGGTAGTGTATTTGAGCTCACCATGTATTCGAGCGCTTTCACATGCATATACATCTGACCTTTATCGTCGCAAGCACCACGGGCGAAAATGGCGCCGTCGGGATGGATGTCGGTTTTTTTGATTACCGGTTCAAATGGGGGAGAGGTCCAAAGCTCGACTGGATCCGGTGGTTGCACATCGTAATGCCCGTATACTAAAACTGTTGGCAGATTTGGATCGACGATTTTCTCACCATATACAATCGGATATCCGGGAGTATCGCAAATTTCCACTTTGTCGCAACCTGCTTTTTCGAGGCTTGCGCGAACCGCTTCGGCCATATCGAAAACGTCTTGCGAATAAGCCGAGTCGGCGCTGACAGACGGAATCTTTAATATTTCAATAAGTTCTTCTATAAATCGGGATTTGTGTTGCTCGAGATATGATTTTCGTGAATCCATTAATTGTGTTTTTTGCAGAATTTCAAAAATACGAAAAACACTGTATTAAATTTTTTTAAAAAATGATTTGTAGATTCGAAGTTATGCTTATATTTGCACTCACAATCAATGACACGCGGATATGGTGAAATTGGTAGACATGCCAGACTTAGGATCTGGTGCCGCAAGGCGTGTAGGTTCGAGTCCTATTATCCGCACCTTAATGGAAACCCTTAATTCTAAACGAGTTAAGGGTTTTTTCTTTATCTATATTTTCCATGTAAAATATTAAGTTTAGCGTAAGTTGCTGCCTTTGAAAACGTACGTACATATTGCCAGATCATTTTTAAAACCGATCGCACGTCGGAATACTAGTTTTCGCAACGAAAAAAGGCGTAAAAACCGAAGTCATCACGCCTTTTAAAATCCAATTATGGGTTAGTTTTTTATGATTTTGCTAATGCTATAACTTCCATTGGTAAATTTTACACGCACAAAGTAAAGTCCGTTGCTCCAACTTTCTGTCGACATGGTAGTTTGTGTCGTCGTTGAAACTTTACGTCCCGCTGCCGAAAAAACCTGAATTTCATCGATTGTTAAATGATCAGCACTTTGGATAGTAATGTGCGATGTTGTCGGATTGGGAAAAACCGTTACCGAATGATTTGAAATCGTCGGAGTTTCCGTGCCTAATGTCAAATCATTGATTTCATATTTGAGTACGCCAAGATCCGGAGTGGCGAGGAAAACCAGGATTTTGTCATCTTCAAAAATGTAGTCCATGCTATAGGATTGGGCGGAATCCAACATTTCCGAGGTAATAGTTGTCCAGGTTTGACCGTTATCCTGCGAGTATAAAATTTCGGCTTCAATTTGACCGTCATCAGTCGTATTTGAATATTTTGAGGCAACAATCACCTGATTTTGGGTCGGCGAATATTTTATTCTTCTGCAATAGTTGTCAGCTAGTACCAAGGTCCAATTATCGCCTGAATCAGATGATTTATAAACACCGAAATCGGTTGCGATCATAAATTCGGCTCCGTTCAACGGATTTTGACTGATTTCGTAAATTCGGCCGAATGCCATATCCGCCTCAGATAATCCATTCGTTTTCTCGACCCATGTCGCCGCGTTATCAGTCAATTTGAAAATTTTTCCGCTTTTGGCGATGTAAATTCCGTTATCATCAGCTATGATTGAACTAATGATTCTCGATTCAGAAAAAGTTTCAGGTGTTGCAATTTCTTCAGAGATTACATTTTCCAAATCTGAGAAATCAACCTTGTAAAGCGTACTTTCGTCATACATGGTCAGAGCGATGTAGAGCACATTCGAATTTGCAGGATCGACTGTAATTCCGTTAAATGAACTCGCACCATTGCTCATCAACAGATGTTCGGTTGTCAGGTTGTCGAAACTCACTTTCAACTGCCCGCCAAATGACATAGTCGCTCGATACGAAAATACCCGGCCTGAGACCAATGGATCAGCATATAAATAATGGTTTGGCTGTGAAAACGAATTTGCCACCGGAGTTACCCCATAAACTTCGGTCGTGTTCGTTACTAAATCTTTGTGCATTTTGCCTCCGGCCATATCGTAGTACAAATGCTTTTCAGTGTTGATGTTTGACGTAGCAACCGAATTGACACGCCGAAATGGAACGTTGAGCTGGGTCATCGAATTTCCGCCATCATTTGAAGCTTGCGGATAGTAGTCGTTGGCGATGAGCACCTGATTGGTGTCGAAAGGGTTGAAAGACGCGTTTAATCCGAAATAGTACTGCGAGTTCGACTCTTCATTATAATAGTTCGTTTGCCACGTATTACCACCGTCGAATGATGTTAACACCTCATTGTCTTCCAGCATAATCATGTGGTTCGGATTTGCCGGATTATAAGCGATTGACTGAATCTGACTAAAGTATTCGTCGGTAAAATTGATGTTGATTGTTGTCCAGGTCACGCCGCCGTCAGCCGATTTGTAAACACTTTGCGTTTGTAATTCTGGGCTGCCGAAAGTTGCCGTAAAAATTTCATCCGGATTTGTCGGATGAAAAGCGATTGGCTTTAGGATATTGTTCGGTAAAGATTCTGTCCAGGTCGCACCGGCATCAGTAGAAATCAGCATTCCGCCGAAAGCCGCGTCCGGATCTTCATCGTTCACTACAAAACTTCTTGCGATAAATAATTTTGAGGGATTATTCGGACTAATCGCCACATTTTGCACTTTGATGTTGCCGTGATCTTCGGAAAAATAAACTTCATCCCAGGTTTGTCCCGCGTTTGTAGAGTAAAAAACTTTGTTTGAATGCGAAAACTGACTCAGAAAGCTGGTGTTAACGATAATTGTT
Organism: Flavobacterium sp.; assembly: GCA_015234525.1. GTDB lineage: Bacteria > Bacteroidota > Bacteroidia > Flavobacteriales > Flavobacteriaceae > Flavobacterium. The sequence continues at coordinate 161,649 of JADGMX010000007.1, forward strand.
TGCGCAGTTGCATCGTAAACCCAAAACGCCGAAATTGAACTTGGCTCAGTTCCCTGAACATTACTTGGCGGAACCGGGATTTGCGCCGTGATCGCGTTTGAAGTCAGGTTGTAGACATAAATCATACTTTCCTTGTTGGTCGAGAAAACCAACGATTCATTTCCGGGAAGCATGCTAAGTTGCGTGATCACCTCCTGTTTTGGAAGCGAATACAGAACTTCCCAAGTCGCAGCGTTGTCAACCGATACTAAAATATGATTTCCCTGCGTCGACGCGTAAATTTTATTTTGAATCGTAGCATCATAAAGCATGTTATTCAACTTTCCATAACCGGAAACCGTTTCATTGCTGAGCTGCGCGCTGCCATTCGAATAGCAAAGCATCAGAAATACCAAGCAGATAATTTTTTTCATGTTTTTCAGAATTGATTTCGGTAAAATTGCGGAATCGGTTGGCAAATCGGTAAAAAAAACGTCGGACAAATCGTGACCAAACGCGGACAAGTCGTGACTGGCCTGTGATTGTTAGATATTTTGCAGGTATTGGAACAAATCGACATCAGCCGCCAAACCGATCTTTTTAATGATGCGCTCTTTGCGTTTCCGGCACGCATCTTCGGTAATGTTGAGCAAATTCGAAATCTCCTTAGCACTCAGATTAACCGATATGTAACTTAAAAACCGGATCTCATTCGAATTCAATCCCGGGTGTTTTTGCTGGAGTTTTTCGAGGAAAAGCGGATTGATCTCAGCAAAATGCGTCATGAAGTTTGTCAATTCGTCATCCGATTTTAAATGCTCGCGGAGTTGCTTCAGGCTACGTGAAATTTCCCGGTTTTCGGAAACGCTGTTCATATTCGACAAATCCGAAATTACATTTTCCAATAGCGCATTTCGCTCGGCTTGTTGCAATGCTTTTGCAGTGTTTTTGCGATTTTTGATTTCAAGCTCGCGATTGAGTTCAGCGGTTTTAGCGGATAACTGCTCGCTTTCAAATCGCAATTTTTCAAGTTCAGCTTGCTTTTCGCCAATCGCCTGGATCAAATTTTCCTCAGTGCTCACAAATATTTTGCCCTGACGCTGATGCCGCATTTTATTATTCTTGTACAAAAGCCACAAAATAATTGTCGTCGCCAGAAATAACGCCAGACCAACGTAAAGCATCTTTTGGTAATCACTCGCGGCAATCCGGCTAAGTTCGATCTCATTTTTGTATTTCAGAATCTCGAAGCGGAATTTATTGTTAAGGTAATTTTGCTCACGGTTTACCTCGTTCTCCTTGATCGCGTTTGACACAACCGAATCTTTAAATGATAAAGCCAGATCGTAATTTTTCTTGCGCGCGTTTATTTCTGACAAAAGTTCGAATGCCGAGATTTTTTCCTGATGATTTAGTTTAAAATCCAGAAAACGCCGGGCATAATCTTCAGCTTGTCTGAGGTTGTTGCGTTTTAGGTATGCCCGGGCCAAAACATCAAATGTTGCAAGTTGATTGAGCTTCGACCCCTGGTTTCCTGCTGAAATGCTAGTTACCCGTTCAATCGCCTTTTGATAATTTCCTTCAACAATGTCGATTTTCGCCAAGCCAATTTGCGCATGAAAATGATAAGGCGATTTCGCGCCAAACTTCGCCACGGCCATGTTGTAGTAATATTTTGCCGAAGCGTAATTCTGAGTATCTTCAAACAAATTGCCAAGATTCAGCATGTACAAGCCTTCTTTCGCTGCATTGTTGTTTTTGGTCGCCAGATTTAAAGCGCGTCGGAAATATTCTTCCGCCTGGTCGTACTTTTTGATCTGCGAATACAAAATCGCGATATTGTTCAAAACCGTCATCTCCGAATCCGATTCGAGGTGTTTTATCGCAATCGCATACGCATCGGTATAGTGATTAAACGCCTCTTCAAAATCGGAAATCGCATAATAATTGTTGCCAATGTTGTTGATCGCATGAAATTCCTCAAGATGCCAGTTGTTCGAATGTGCCACTTTACGCAGTTTCGAAAGCACTTTTATCGATTCAAGATTTTTATCTTCATTGAAAAGTTTTACACCATGCTGCAGCGAGTCGTTCCAAACCTTTATCGATTGGCCGTGCGCGGAAACCGTTAGTATTAAGACGAAAAAAATCCTGAAAAAATTCGGCATATGGGCAATGTGAGTTGCAAATATAGGCATCAGTCGCTAGGAAATGGGGTGGAAGCGTAGAGTTCGGAATTAATTTTGGGCGTTTCCGGGGGCTCGCCGCCGGCCTTTGTCGCCGTCAGCTCGCCCCGGGCCGCGTCTTTCGCTATATCTTTTGCTCCTGCGTCGCAAAAGGATGCCGCTGCAACCGCTAACGCAAAAGTCAGGAGGTCGGAAACGAATCGGAAATTCTCAAACAACCGAGCTCCAAATCCGCTGATCACCAGTTTTAGTTGCTAAAAATACCGTCTGTTATTACCTTTGAAAAAAAATGAAGTAATGGATCAGGAGATTAAAATCGGCTACAGCAAAAAGCAAATCAGGGTCTCGCTTATTCTCGGAATTTTATTTTTCGGGTTATTCCTGTCGACAATTCTGATCGATTCCGATACCTATTTAAGTGTTTCAAATGGTTTGTTGGCGGCACTACTTTTACTAAGCTATGCCTACTTATCGCGAAAACCCTTCTTGACCATTACACCGGATTATTTTCAAACAAACGGATTTCCGCCTAAAAAGATCAAACGTACCGAAATCGTAGCAATCAAACATTTTGCAGGCGAATATACCATTCGAAGTGCCAAACAGAAAATCGTGATTGATGTGCAGTTCCTCGAGCCTGAATCGGCATCAAAACTTAGGTCAACACTCGACCGGTTAATTGCATCAAGAAATTAGTCGCGCGAAAAAGTGTACAGAATCGAATCCGGCTCGCCATCGTCGTCAATGTCCGCCGATTGAACAATCAGAAGTCGCAATTGGCGCTTGGTCAACGATAAAATCTCGTAATATGGTTCAACGTCAGCGTCAAGCGTGATCATCAACCCCGATTTGACATAAGACATAATACTCGATGCCGTTTGGCAGCCATGGGTCGGATCGAAACTGTGAATCGTGTCCTGAAAGTTTTCTTCGGTAAACATGATATAGCTACGGCCGCAGCCACTGTCTTCAAAAGTTGTCGGAATGCCGTTTACTTCAGAAATCGTGTAATACCATTTGCCGAGAAGCGTGGCGTGATTATATTCTTCGTCATCTACGGTGCAACCCACAAAAGCTAAGGCCGTTAACAGCAGCAAAGCGGATTTGAAAAATATGTAATTTCGGATTTTCACGACGCAAATATATGAAACTTAGCGACCTGACAAATTATTTGACCGACGCAATCCACTTATTTACCTTTTTTTCTAAAAGCGCTAACGGCATATTTCCGCTCTCAAGCACGATGGCATGAAACTTTTTGATGTCGAATTTTTTGCCCAGTTGCGTTTCTGCACGCTGTCTGAGATCCATAATTTTCAACTGACCAATTTTGTATGAAAGCGCCTGACCGGGAATCGCCATATAACGCTCAATCTCGGCAATAATGCTCGCTTCAGGTTCGGCTTCATTTTCAAGTGAATACGTAATGGCTTGCTCGCGAGTCCAGCCTTTGCTGTGCATTCCGGTGTCGACCACAAGTCTGATTGCACGGTGCATTTCACTGCTCAACATTCCGAAATATTGATACGGATCCTGATATAAACCGAGTTCTTTCCCAAGACTTTCAGTGTACAATGCCCAGCCTTCGCCATATGCGCCAAACCAATTGAACTTTCGAAAATCGGGAAGTTTGTCATTTTCCTGCTGCAGCGATACTTGGTAATGATGACCCGGAATCGCCTCGTGCAAAAACAAGTCTTCGTCGGCATACATCGTGTAATTGGTGATATCCGGAATCGGGACATAAAATATCCCGGGACGAGATCCATCGGCGGCACCCGGAACATATTCGGCGCTGGCGGTTTTCTCGCGGAAAGCTTCCGTCCGACGAACTTCAAACGGGGTTTTTGGCGTCAATGAAAAAAGTTTGTCCACATTTGGTTTTATCTTGTTGTGGATCGCTTCGAAATTGGCAATCACCTCTTCGGGTTTTGTAAATGGCTTCAGTTCTTTTTTATCGCGAACGTGATTGAAAAATTCGGCGATGGTTCCCTTAAATCCAACCTGCGCTTTTACGATTTCCATTTCTTTGGTAATTCGTGCAACTTCCTTCAACCCGAGATTGTGAATTTCGTCGGGAGTCATTTCGGTAGTTGTCCACTGACGTGCATATGCGGTGTAAAGTTGGTTTCCGAAAGGTAAAGCGCCAATTCCGCTTGTCGACTTCGATGCCGGTAAATATTCGTTTTTCAAAAACGCCGACATGTTTTTAAAACGCGGCACCAACTGTTCCTCAATTACCTTTTTGTATTTTGAAGCGTAGCCTTTTTTTGCAGAATCCGAGAAGTCACTTGGAATCACTTTTATCGCCGAATAAAAAATATTGTCTTCCACATTTTGGGTTACCATTTCGTCAAACTGTGGAATCATCTTTTCGGTTAAAGCTTTCGGCAATACCACGTTTTGGCTGATTCCCTTTCGCATATAAACCACAGCCGAATCCAGCCAGACCCCGTAAGTTTCCATTCGCTTCAGGAAGTTGTTGTAATCTTTCTCGGTTTTAAATGGTTGCGACGATGTAGCGCCGGCCAATTGCGCCATGGCAAGATGAGTTCCCGAAAATTGTTGCAGCGGAAGTAGGTTTGCAGGTTGCGAAAGAAGTTGCTTTCCAACACTAACTTCCCATTGTATGATTTCATAGCTGATTTTTTCCTCCGTATCGAGATTTGTGGTATCGATCTTTAGAATCGCTTGTTCGTACTTATTGTAAAAGTCGAGCTGTTTTGCGCGAAAACCATCGGTCATGTCGAGTTGAAGCAAATCGTTGTATTTTTCCTGACCGTTAAAAGTTGCTTCAATCGGGTTTAGAAAATTTTTCTCGTCGAAATAAGCTGAGGTTAGTTCACTAAACGAGTTCGTTTCTTTTTTATCTGAGTTACAGCTTGTAAAAACAGCGGCAATGACGACTGCCGATAAAATGATTCTTTTCATGGTTTGAGAATGGTTGAATGCGAATATAGAGCAAAAAAAATCCCGAACTAACATCCGGGATTCAAATCTACATATTTTTTAGATTGATGATTTCCTGCTCGGTGAGGAACCTCCAATTTCCGCGTGGGAGATTTTTCTTGGTCAATCCCGCAAAAGAAACGCGATCGATTTTAAGTGCGTTGTAACTGAAACTTTCAAAAATTGCACGAACAACTTTAACGTTGGCGGTTCGCAATTTCAATCCGATTTCGGTTTTTGGTTCGCCATCGATATAGCTGATCTCGTCGATGAAAAGTCGGTGGCCATCAAGAGTTACTCCCGATGCAATCTTTTCAAGATCTTCGAACTTTAGGTTTTTATCAAGCGACACATGATAGATTTTCGTCGACTTCTGGTTTGGAAGACTAAACTTGCGGATCATATCGGTGTCGTTTGTAAACAACAAAAGTCCGGTTGTATTTTTGTCCATCCGACCGACGGCTTGAATTTTCCCGTTGGTAGCGCCACGAACAAGTTCCATCACATTTCTATGATCGTTTTCTTCATCAGCCGATGTGGTGAAATTTTTAGGTTTATTTAAAAGGATGTACTCTTTCTTTTCCGGTGTCAGAACCGATCCGTCAAAATTGACAACATCTCCGGGTTGAACTTTGTATCCCATTTCGGTTACGGGAACACCGTTAACTTTTACGTTACCCGACTGAATGTAAATATCTGCATCACGACGCGAGCAAACGCCGGAATTCGCGATGTACTTGTTTAAACGGATTTCATCCGGATTGGATTTGGGTGCTTTTGGAGCTTGGTTTGGTTTTTTAGCTGGTCGGCCTGAAACCGGTTTGTCTGCTGGTGCTTTGTCTTTTTTCGGGCCTTGTGCTCGTTTTGGCATTGGTGGCTTCGAACCGCTGCGGTCGCTTCCGCCACGGGTTGGTTTGGCTGAAGATGGCCTTCCGCTGGTTGAGCGTGTTCCGCCTCTTTTATTGTTGCCTTCCTTGTTCATTTCTCTCTATTTTGCGCAAAGATAGACAATTGGACCGGATATGCCCTAGCCCGGGTTGCGCCGATATCCTTTGCGAGGTTTGAAAAATATCTTGGCGACCAACTCGCATCACAACCGAACAAAGATAAAGGCAAAGACCGGAAATAGCTCCTGAAAAATCAGACAGGAAGCATGTTTCTACCGTGAATCAATACCGATGGATCGATGAGTATAATGCTGAAAACGCCTGCGACAATTAATAATTTGAGGGTGTTGTGAAGCAGTAAATATTGCGTTTTTTTTGTTGATGGCCAGAGTTTTACTACTAAAAATATCAGGAAAATCATACAAATGTAAAAGTAGATGTCCATATAACCGACGTAGTAAATTTCGATTAAGATGTAGATTGGGATGAGGGTGAGTGCGGTAAGGCTTGTGATGATGATTTTTGAGGTTTTTTCGCCGTAAACAACCGGAATTGTTTGATAATTTGCCGCAAAATCGCCGGTTAAATTTTCGAGATCTTTGATCATTTCGCGAATCATGAGGAGTAAAAACAGGAAAATGGCGTGCGAAAAGATGATTCCGATTTCAGTTTCGCCGAGATTTTCAAATTGTTCACGTTTGGTGTAGTAAAGCAAAATTCCGAAAAACGGCAGGATGGCGAGAATAGCGGCGGTGATGTTGCCGATAATTGGGTACTTTTTGAGTTTATGCGAGTAAAACCAGATGGCGAAAATATAAACTGAATAGAAAAGTGCGACGCGCCAGGAAACGAAAAGCGCCAGGATTACGATCAGAAAATTCAGCGAGAAGTAAACGTAGAGTTTTGTTTTTTGACTTACCAATCGGTCGAGCATTGATTTTCGCGGCCGATTGATAAGATCTTTTTCTGAGTCGTAAAAATTATTGATGATATAACCCGATGCGATCGACAGACTTGAGGCGAGAACCAGCACAAGTATGTTGGGGTCGAGGATAACTTCGAGTGCGCGAATGTGTTTTGGCGACAGAATAAAAATTGCTGCCAGATATTGCGCAAGTGCGATTACGGGAATGTTGTAGCCTCTAACAACCGAGAACAAACTGATAATTTTCATTATGCGAAGTTTGTCTTGTCGGCGCATTGTAGCTTAAGGGTTAAGGGTTGATGATAATAGGAGCTGCGGGCGTATTTATAGACGCTTGGAAATTTTAAAAACACGAAAGGAGTTAGCTTAGAACTGATAAACCACTTCTAACTTATAGTCTTTCAATGAATCTTTCGCCTTGTCAAGGTCTTCGGTAAAACCAAGGATGTAACCGCCACCACCTGATCCGCAAAGTTTCAGATAGTAATCGCCGCTGTCTAGACCTTTTTGCCAGATTCCGTGGAATTGCTCCGGAATCATTGGTTTAAAGTTATTGAGCACCACCTTTGAAAGTTTTTTGGTGTTTGAAAACAGCGATTTGAGGTCGCCGCCAAGAAAGTTTTCAACGCAGGCGTCGGTATATTTTACGAATTCGTTTTTGAGCATTTTTCTAAAACCGACGTCTTTCAGGTTTTCCATGAAGATATTGACCATTGGAGCCGTTTCACCCACAATTCCACTATCAATCAAAAAGACAGCACCTTTTCCGTCGACGCTTTGTGATGGAATTCCGGTTGCTTCGATATTGTCCTGCGAATTAATTAAAATCGGAATGCTCAAATAACTGTTAAGCGGATCAAGTCCTGAACTTTTGCCGTGGAAAAACGATTCCATTGCGCCAAAAATTGCTTTTAGCTGAACCAGTTTTTCGCGAGTCAGATTTTCTAAAACTGTAATTTTTTCGTGTGCGTATTTGTCGTAAATCGCGGCAACCAAAGCGCCGCTGCTGCCAACACCGTAGCCTTGCGGAATGCTTGAATCGAAGTACATTCCGTTTTCAAGATCGCGGTTCATCGATTCAAAATCGAATGATACAAGTGAGTTGTCCAAGCTTTGTAAATGCTGAGCAAAACGTTTTAACGATGAATTAGATTTTAGAGCTTCGTCAGACGAATTGCCGTCTGATTTCAGCGCGCCTTTATAAAAATTGTAAGGGATCGAAAGACCTTTAGAATCTTTGATGATTCCGTATTCGCCGAACAATAAAATTTTTGAGTAAAATAGCGGTCCTTTCATACGTTTTGGTGTTAACTATTTGAAGCCAGTTGCTTTGCGCCGGTACCGACTTCATCACAAATGTACTGGTTTGATTGACAATAGGCAACTAATTCAGCCTTAATAAATTCGAGTGCTTTTTCTTTGTGACTTTCCGGATATAAAACGTGAACATTGGCGCCGGCATCAAGAGTAAAACAGATCGGAACGCCGGTTTTATTTCTAAAGTTCCATATTTTGTTGATGATCTCAAGCGTATTTGGTTTCATCAGGATGAAATAGGGTTTTGAAGTCATCATCATCGAGTGAAGTGTAAGCGCCTCGCTTTCGACAATTTCAATGAATTTCTGCAGATCGCCCGATTCAAAAACCGATTTCAGCTCAGAAAGATTGGCATGTGCCTGAGAAAATCGCTGTTCAGCAAACGGATGACCATTCATGAGCCCGTGGCCAAGTGAACTTGAGACTTGTTTTTCACCTTTATCGACCAAGAGAATTGTATCTTGGAAATTCTCAAAAATCTCGTGAACTTTTCCGTCGAACGTCACTCCGTACAAATCGCTACTTTCTGAAATTCCCTGATGTTTTCCCCACACGACCATTTTCCCGTCGATGCTTCGACATGCGCTGCCTGAACCGATTCTGGCCAGAAATGATGCTTTTTGAAAGAAATATTCATCGGCCATTTCGGGATTCAGCAACTTTTCGATGCTCATCAGGTTCATGGCAAGTGCCGCCATTCCGCTTGCTGAAGATGCAATTCCGGAACTATGCGGAAAGGTATTTTGCGTATCAATTGTTAAATGTAACTGATTGATAAACGGAATATAGGGTGAAGCGTTATCGAGGAATTTTTGAATCTTCGGCTTAAAATCTTCTTTCGGCGAACCTTCGAAAAACAAATCAAATGAAAATTTATCCTGCGATCTTGATTCGAACGCCACCGAAGTGATAGTCTTGCAATTGTTTAACGTAAAACTAATCGACGGATTAGCCGGCAATTGCTGGCCGTGTTTTCCCCAATATTTCACGAGAGCAATGTTACTCGGAGCGCTCCATGTAAAAGCTCCACTGTTGAGGGTAGCTGAAGATCCGTTAAACAAAAAGTCAGATTCGGTTTTGGCATTGTTCATTTTGCAAAGATAATTATAACGCGACATTTAACAATCTGTCTGCTATCCAATAAATTCCTAAATTTGAGTAAAAACCAAACTTATGAGTAAACTAATGAAAATTTTAATTCTGGTAGCGGTTTGTCTTGCTGTCGGATATTTGAGTTCGGAAGCCACGCAATCCGGAGTTGACAGTTGGTATCCGACACTTGAAAAGCCAATTTTTAATCCGCCATCGTGGGTGTTTGGTCCGGTTTGGACGGCACTTTACATAATGATGGGTGTTGCGGGCGGACTTGTTTGGAGTCGGATTGATGTTGAACGCGATCTGGTTCGTAAAGGCATGATATTTTTTATCATCCAATTGGCGCTGAACATGATGTGGTCGTTTTTGTTTTTCAAATTCCACAATCTGTTGTTGGCGCTAATCGAAATCATCATTCTTTGGTTTATGATTTTCGAAACGTATGTCGTATTTAAGCGAGTCGATAAAATTGCGGGCTATTTGCTTATTCCGTACCTGGCTTGGGTGGCATTTGCGACAGTATTAAACGGATCGCTTTGGTGGTTAAACCGATAATGAGAAACTCCCGCTTTAATTGGCGGGGTTTTTTTGCATTTGTATGTTGCGACTTCCTTACAATGCCGAGCCAACAATATGGCCACTCGTCCAGGCATTTTGAAAATTAAAGCCACCGGTAATCGCATCGATATTTACGATTTCACCGGCAAAATAAAGCGTTTCGTGAAGTTTGCTTTCAAACGTTTTAAAATTGATTTCTTTCAGGTCAATTCCGCCCGCAGTTACAAATTCCTCTTTAAAAGTGCTTTTACCGTTGATCTCAAATTGCGATGCCGTAAGCTGATTTGCCAAATTTTGCAATTGAATTTTGGTAAGATCTGCCCATTTCGTATCGGTATCGATTCCTGATGCCGAAACCAGACTTTCCCACAGTCGGTTAGGAAGTTCAAAATGAATTCGCTTTGAAACTAATTTTTTCGCAGCTGATTGTTTCAAATCGCGGAGTTCACTTTCGATATCTGATGTCGAAAAATCCGGGAGCCAATTCACCACAACCGTAAATTGATACTTTTTCTCGTTAAGAATGCGCGCGCCCCAAGCTGATAGTTTTAAAATCGCGGGTCCGCTCATTCCCCAATGCGTAATTAACAGCGGTCCGTGCGCCTCAAGTTTGGTGTTTTTCACCTCGACATTTGCCATTGTTGCCACGCCGGGTAAATTTGAAATTCGCTTGTCTTTAGTATTAAAGGTAAAAAGAGACGGAACCGGTGAGATGATCGCATGACCTTTTTCTTGAAGCATTTCCCAGATTTTTGTGCTGCTTCCAGTAGCCATAACTAGTTTTGACGAAGAATAACTTTCGTTCTGAGTGTCGATTTTCCAAACATCTTCGCTTCTAAAAATCGTTTGTACGCTTTTGCCGGTAAGCACTTCAACGCCTAGTTTTTTTGCCGTTTCCGTAAAACAGTCAATGATTGTTTGCGAGGAATCAGTCACTGGAAACATTCGGCCATCGTCTTCAATTTTTAACTCAACGCCATGTCGGTCGAACCATTCAATTGTATCGCCGGAACTAAACGTATGAAACGGTCCACGCAATTCTTTTTCGCCACGAGGATAAAATTTAACGAGGTCATTCGGTACAAAACACGCGTGCGTCACATTGCATCGGCCACCGCCTGAAATTCGCACTTTTCCCAAAACATCTTTGCCACGTTCGAGGATCGCAATTTTATAAGACGGATTTTTCTCGGCAGCAACAAGCGCGGTAAAAAATCCGGCCGCACCACCGCCAACCACAATCACATCATAAAAATTTTTCATATTCGCTCGGGATAATCGCTGATAATTCCAGTTACGTTCAAACTTTTCACAAAGGTAATATCTTGCGGCTCATTCACCGTCCACGCGAAAATTTTTAGACCTTGACGCGTCATGTGACCGACATTTTCAACATTAAGAAGGTGAAAATAAGGATGAACTGCCTCGGCTTTTAAAAATGTGGCAAAGTTGATTGCGAGTTCAATATTGGTCGAGGTAAGTACGCCAATCGGAATTTTAGCATCAGCCGATCTCACTTTTTGCAGCATTTCCCAATTAAACGATGACACTAAAAAATCTGAATATGTCCACGACTTTCGACTGATAAACTCAGAAATAAGTTCAACTACAGGTTCGGCTGAATCATCTGATTTGAGTTCGATATTTACCAAACACCGACGGTTTACAAGGTCGAGCACGTTTCTTAGCGTCGGAATTCCGCTTACGCAAATGATACTCAGTTCAGCAGAATCTTTGTCGGCTACGTTTCCGCAAACTTCCATCGTCCTGTTGAGCGTGGCATCATGGATGACAAACGGAATGCGGTCTTTGCTGCAATGAATGTCGAGTTCGATCCCGTGGCAACCAAGTTCAATCGCTTTTTCAAACGATTCTAACGTGTTTTCAGGGCAATGACCTTTAGCGCCACGATGACCGATACGAAGCATTATTTAATTTCGAGTAACACGATATCGAATGGCGAGTCGATTGCGACTTTCCCTTTGCTGACAATCGCATCTTTTCCTGAATAGGCATCCTGAAGCCAGGTTCCATTCGGGAAAAGCGACGATACGTCGATAATTTTTCGGCCTTTTGGCATGTCGAGTCCAACGACCACGCGGTCAAGATATTTTCCGTTTACATAACCGCGACTAAACGTATACGGTTTTGAGCTGATTTGTTTGTGAACTCCAGCCCCAATCGCTGGATGCTTTTTCCGAAACTGACCTAATTTCTGCCAATGTAGCAAAATGTCTTTGGTGGGTTGGTGCGACTCAATATCGCTCCAATTCATGAACGATCTCAGATGTGCATCGCCATTTGCGCCCGGAACACTCAATTTTCTTCCTGATTCATCGCCGTAATAAATTTGTGCAATTCCCGGTGATAGCAATAATTTATTGGCGCTTTCAATGCTTTTTGTTCGGTTTGCGTCGAACGGATCGCCGTCGTCATGAGACGAAATGTAGTTCACAACACTATTTCCGTCGAGAATGGTATTGAGCAAGTCCGAGTATCTCGAAAACACCGCCTCATAACTATCTTTGGCATTGTGTTTAAACTCGAAGTTGATCATACTGTCGAAACCATTTGCAAAATAGTCAACTTGCTTATCACCAAAATCGAATGATCGGCCGCTGCTGATGTTGTAATTGTAAACTTCGGCAACAGTATAGAATTTATTATCGTCCAAAACTTTAGAAGGATTTGCGAGTTTCCATTGCTCAAAAGCGTAATCACACTCGGCTCTGAATTCGGCCCAAACTTCTTCGCCCGTATGTTTTACCGTATCGGCGCGATAGCCGTCAATTCCGTGATCGGTGATATAATCGGTAAGCCATTTCATAATGTAAAATCGCGGTGCGCGCGGATAGCCGGTGCGTTTAAAAAACGCATCAAGTTCTTTTACTTCTTGTTCGTATCGTCCTTCGGCTTTCCATTTTGCCACTAAATGAGACGGCAATTCGACGGCAGCATCGCTTTCGGATTTAATATCCGGCAAGTTTTTAACAAGCGTACACTCGGTTGTGTTCTGAAAGTTTGAATATTCGCAAGTTGGTTCGGTTCTGACCCATTCGGTCGGCCAAACCGGATCTTTCTGAGTTACAGGTCCGGTGTGATTGATGACAGCGTCGAGGATGATTCTAATGCCACGTGCATGAGCTTTATCGACCAGGTTCTGCAAATCTTTTTTAGTTCCGAAATTCGGGTCAAGCGACGTCCAGTCTTTTGTCCAATACCCGTGAAAGCCGAAAGAAAGTCCGGTTCCTTCATCAACCGAACCGTGAATTTGCTCAACAACCGGCGTGATCCAGATGGCGTTGATTCCGAGACGATCAAAATAACCTTCATCGATCTTCATGATAATACCTTTGATATCGCCACCTTGAAAACCGCGCATGACGGCTGGAGTTTCAGTTCTTCCAAAGTTTACATCCGAGGATCGGTCGCCGTTATGAAAGCGATCGGTAAGCAAGAAGTAAATGCTGGCCGCTTCCCAAACAAACGGAGTCTCAGTTTTGCTTTTTGGCTGGCTTGGCTGAGCGTTCATCGTGCTAAATAACAATGATGCCGCCGCTGTTAAAAATAGTTTCTTGTTCATTATAAATGAATTATGACTTTATTTGATTTAATGTTGCCACAGATGAGATCAAGTGTCAGCGATTTTGTTTTTTTATCGAAATGTGTTCTTACTTTTTCGCCGTTCAAGCGGATCTTTTTTGGTTTTCGGTCTAAGTTGTGAACGATCAGATTAATTTTTTTGTCGACCGATAAAATATTTCCTTTATCAAGATCGATGTGAATCTGCAATTGGTCTTGTGCGGTTTCACTGCTAAAATTTATGATTTCGTAACGGCCTTTTTCGAATGCTTCTGAGGTGAGTCCGTCGTCATTATACAATTTTGACTTTGAACTTTTAACGGCTGAATCAAAGTAATAATGTAAATTGAGGTTGTTGATGCTGTAGTTTTTGGTTGTTTGCACCAAAGGCGACATTGGAATAAACGCACCACCGCGCACAAATACCGGAATCCGATCGTCGGCTGTTGCGATGTTGGCTGTCGTTCCGCCGGTAAACTTTATACCTGAATGGAAATCGAACCAATTTGCCGATTTTGGAAAATATACTGAAATTTCCCGGACTGATGGCGCCAGGATAGGCGCGACCAATAATTCATTTCCCCATAAATATTGATTGGCGAGGTTTTGAAGTGATGTGTTCTCCGGCTCTTCGAAAATTAATGGACGCATAAGTGGCGTTCCTTTAATGTGATTTTCGAATGCAAGCGAATAATTATAAGGCAACAATTGGTATCGTAGCTCGATTGCCTTTCGGGCCAGATCTTTTGCTTTTTGCGCTCTGAATACGGGTTCAGACGGCACATCTTCCTGCGCATGAGGTCTGAAGATTGGTTGGAAAACACCGTATTGAAGCCAGCGAACGTATAATTCGTCATCGAGGTTGGCGCCTGCAAATCCGCCCAAATCCGAGTGCATATATGCCATTCCCTGCATTCCCATTTGCAAAGAAATTTCAGGTTGACCGGAAAGTCCGCCCCAAGTCCGGTTTACGTCGCCCGACCAAGGCAACATTCCATATCGTTGAGAACCGCTATAACCCGAACGCATCAAAATGAAAGGGCGTTCGTTTGGAAAATCATTTTTATATCCGTCAAAAACGAGTTTTGCCCAATGATGTCCATAGATGTTGTGAAGTTGGTCGGCGGTTCCAATTGCATGGCGCATTGCCGATGGATGAACTTCGGGTTCGCCGAGGTCGCCCCAAACGCCGCTGACGCCTTTATTTGCGAGATCCTTGTAGATATCCCAAAACCAAACTTGCGCTTCAGGTTTAAAGATATCGATTAGTCCGGTGTTGCCAAAGTAGAAGTCGTAGGTAAATGGTTTTCCGATGGAATCGGTAGCGAGAATCTGACGATCAACAGCATCTTGCCATTTTGATGAGGTAGTCAGAATAAAAGGTTCCGTTATTAGAATGGTTTGAACCCCGTCTTTTTTAAGATCGGCAACCATTTGCTCAAAATTCGGAAAACTGTCGCGGTCGATTTCAAGGTTACCCATTGTGCCCTGAACTTCCTTTCCAAACCAATAGAGATCGAGAATAACCGCATCGACGGGAATATTGTCGGTTCGATATTTTGCGATTGTATTTCTGACTTCTTTTTCGGAGCGATAACCAAAGCGACTCGCAAAATTTCCAAGTGCCCAACGAGGCAATAACGGTTGGCGGCCGGTAAGCGACGTATAGCTTTCAATCAGTTCAAGCCAATTGTCGGCGGCGATTACCTGATAGGTCTTCCGACCCGAAATGGTTTCGTAGCTCAATGTGTTGTTTTTGCGGCTGTCGAGATCGAGATGACCGATAGCGGCGTTATCAAAATGAACCGCGTAAATCTTTGACGACATTACGATCGGCATTGTGAAATTCATCAATTCCGATCGGGTTTCGTAACCATAATGGGCGCGGTTGTAAAGTTCGAGACGGTTGCCGCGGCGGTTCATTCCGAGGACACGAGCGCCACCACCATACAACGCTTCAGAAGGCGTCAGGTTAAAATCGATTGATTCTTTATCCTGCGATTTCTGATATCCGATTTTTTCGGAAAGCAGCGATTTACCTTTATAGAAATAGCTGATCTGAAACGGATTTTTTGAAATTACGACCTCAAGTCCTTTTGTCTTGTAGTTAATTGACGCCGGTTGATCTGTAAGTTCGGTTTTGGTTTTCTCCGGAATCATCACCACCGCGTGCGACGAATCGTTCGGGGTTTCGCCGTTGGGAACAAAGGTTGTTTCGGCAATTTCCTCGCTATAGAATTGAATCAGGTAGCTGCCGTCGGAGGTCGAGATTTCAAGCGCGTTCTCTTTGGCAACATGGTTGAGATATTTTCGGGTTTGGTTTTGCGCCGAAGTTGCAACTGAAACCAACAACAGAAAAATAATCGAAAAATAGTGTTTCATAGTTCGTGTTTTAGCCCCGATGGGAGCGGCATCCTTTTTTGAGCTGAAGCCGCGCGGAGGCGAAAAAAAGATATAGCGGACAGCGGGAATAGCTCCTGAAATCCTACTTTAATTCGACGATCATTGCCGATGATGCCTCGATGGTCAAATCGGATAAATTTACTGTTTTTCCTGAGATGACGTCGGTTCCTGATTTAAAATTTTTGATGTTTTGGGCAAAACGATCTGTATTTAATGTCTGATTTTTCGTGCTATTATTGATAATCACCATAACGGTTTTCTCCGAATTATAGCGGAAATAAACGTAGACATTGTCCTGCGGAACGTACTGTGTGGTCTTGCCGTTGTGAATCGCGCTGTTGGTTTTTCGCCAGTTGAAAAGTTTCGACGAAAATTCGAAATACTGTTGTTGTTCGGCGGTTCGGCCCTGGTGCGTAAAGGCATTATTCTGGTCGTTTGGCCAGCCTCCGGGGAAGTCGCGACGGATATCGCCATCACCTTTTTCCTTGCTGCCTTTCATCCCGATTTCACTTCCGTAATAAATTTGCGGAATGCCGCGGACGGTTGCTATCAGTGACATTGCGAGTTTATATTTGTTGAAATCCGGGTAGATTTCGTTGATTCGCGCCGTGTCGTGATTCTCGGCAAACACCATGATATTGTTGATGTCGGGATACAGAAAATCGTTTGCAAAATTCTCATAAGCATGGATCATTCCTTTGTTCCAGGTTGATTCGGTTTCGTTGAACATGACTCCGATAGCGTTGTGGAGCGTAAAATCCATTACGGTTGGAAGGTATGAATTGTAGCTTTGGATGGCGCCGATTTTACTGTCTTTTTGCCAATAGGCCATTTGAGCCTGGTCGTGCATCCAGACTTCGCCGGCGATGTTGAAATTCGGATATTCATCGGTAATTGCTTTTGTCCATTTGGAGATGGCGTGTTTGTCGTTATACGAATACGTGTCGACGCGGAAACCATCAAGATCGGCGTATTCGATCCACCAGATTGCGTTTTGGATGAGGTAATTGAGCATCAGCGGATTCGACTGATTCAGATCGGGCATCGATTTGACGAACCAACCGTCGACGCACATTTTGGTATCAATATCAGAGGCGTTGGTGTCGAATTGTGTGGTCATCCGGTAATTGGTTTGAGCGTATCCCGGAAATTGATGAAGCCAATCGTATGTCGGCATGTCATCGAAAGTCCAATGTTTTCCCCAATGATTTGTCACATAATCCATGATGAGTTTCATGTCGCGCTTGTGAAGTTCCGAGGAAAGTTTCAGATAATCGTCGTTGGTTCCATAACGAGGATCGATTTTGTAGACGTCTGATTGGCCATAACCGTGGTAAGAGCCGCGCGGATCGTTGTCTTCGTTCAGAGGGGTGTTCCAGATAGCGGTTGCGCCAAGTTCTTTTATGTAATCGAGGTTGTTGATGATTCCCTGGATATCACCGCCGTGGCGACCGTCCTGATGTGCGCGGTTGACTTTTTCAGTGGTATCTGGCGTATTGTCGTTGTTGGGATTTCCGTTGGCAAAGCGGTCGGGCATGATCAGGTAGATAAGATCAGCCGAGGTGAAACTTTCGCGAAAAGCGGAATGTTGGCGACGGGCGCGAAGTTCATACTTCTGGGTAAATGCGGTTTTTTTACCCGATTTGAAACTGAAGGTTATGGTAGACGGTTCGATGTTTTCAGTATCGATGGTAACAAATACATAGTTTGGATTTTCCGTTTTGACCACGTTTTTAATCAGCGTGCCATCGGAGGCCGAAACGTCGTATTTGCCTATGTGCTTTCCATAAAAAAGGATCTGAAGTTCCGGGTTTTTCATTCCGCTGTACCAAAATGGTGGTTCAACGCGTTCGATTTGTGCCGATACAGTTGCCGTGATCAGCAGTAAAAACGCTAAAAATTTTCTCATGTCTAAAGTTAAAAAGCCGCTGTCGGATTTCTCGTCTAGCGGCTTGGTTATTATATGGTTGTCAATTTTTCGGCCTGAACGATAATCGGTTTATCGTTGACATAAACTTCGATATTCTCGTGGCCTTCGAGTGAAAATTCGGTTTGCTCGTGGCTGACGGAAACTTTCAAAATCTGATTTCTAAAATTGATTTTAAACGAGTAGCCTTTCCACTGCTCGGGAAGTCGCGGCGTAAAGTGAAGCTTGTCATTTTTAACCCGCATTCCGCCGAAACCTTCAACAATGCTCATCCAGGTTCCCGCCATTGATGTAATGTGGCAGCCTTCTTCAACTTCTTTGTTGTAATCGTCGAGATCTAAACGTGAGGTTCGAAGGTAGAACGTGTATGCCATATCCATTTTTCCGAGAACCGCAGCCTGAATCGAATGTACACATGGCGAAAGCGACGATTCATGAACGGTAAACGGTTCGTAAAAATCGAAGTGACGCTCAAGTTCTTCAAGGGTAAATTGATCTTCAAAAAAGTAGAATCCTTGTAAAACATCAGCCTGTTTGATATATGGCGACCGCAGAATACGATCCCAAGACCATTTTTGGTTGATAGGACGTTGCGAACGATCAAGATCGGTGACCTTTACCAGATCCTTATCAAGGAAGCCGTCTTGTTGCAGATAAACCTGATGTTCCTCTGAAAACGGAAGGTACATTTTATCGGCTACTTTTTGCCAAAGCGAAACTTCGAATTCATCGAGATTGGCTTTAGACATGATTCGCTCGTAATCGCTTGGATAATCCGCTTTAACTTTTGTGATTTGCCCGGCGGTATAGTTGATACACCATTGCGCGAGGTAATTCGTGTAGAAATTATTGTTGACGTTGTTCTCGTACTCGTTTGGACCCGTTACGCCAAGGATGACATACTGATTTTTCTGAGTTGAAAAGGTTGCCCGCTGATGCCAGAATCGTGATATCGCGATCAGCACTTCAAGACCTTTTTCAGGGATGTAGCTGTAATCGCCGGTATAGCGGGTGTAATTAAAAATGGCAAATGCGATGGCGCCATTGCGATGGATTTCTTCAAAAGTAATTTCCCATTCGTTGTGACATTCCTCGCCGTTCATCGTTACCATCGGATAAAGCGCCGCACCGTTAATGAAACCGAGCTTTTCGGCATTTTCGATTGCTTTCTGCAAATGATTGTACCGATAGGTCAGTAAATTACGGGCAACTTCCTGATCTTTTGTGGCCATATAAAACGGAATGCAATAAGCTTCAGTGTCCCAATAGGTTGATCCGCCGTACTTTTCGCCGGTAAATCCTTTTGGACCGATGTTTAACCTCGAGTCTTTACCAAGATAAGTTTGATTTAGCTGGAAGATATTAAATCGGATTCCCTGTTGCGCTTTGACATCGCCGTCGATGGTAATATCAGACATTTCCCAGATTTTGGCCCATGCCGATGATTGATCAGACAAAAGTTGTTCAAAACCTTTTGAGAGTGCAGTTTTGATTACTGATTTAGCTGCAGAAACCAGTTCTGATTCAGCGTGGTTTAATGAAACGGCATACCCGCCAATTTTTTGAATCGACGTGGTTTCGCCTTGAGCGACATCGACCGAATAGGTAAATTCGATTTTATCGGCTGATGATTCGATATTTTCGGTTGCAAGTTTCTGGTCGACACCGTTAATGAGAATAGTGTTGTGCATGAACGTTGCAACGTGAAAGTGCGTTTTGAAAGTTCTTGCGGTTACGAAAGCTGAATTTTCGTGGCGCTGAACTTCGAGCGGTTCCCAGAATTTCTCGTCCCAGTTTGCATCTTCGTTGTGAACGCCCGCATCGATATATGGTTTGTAAACTATTTTCGCGTTTGCGTTCAGCGGTGTTATTTTATAATCAATGAATCCCGCCTGATCGATATCAAGGGAAAGAAATCGGCTCACGTCTACTGAAACTTCAACGCCGTTTTTCAGCACTGCTTTGAAGGACCGGTTGTACAAACCTTTTTGCATGTTGAGTTCGCGACGGAAGTTTTTGACCTCACAGGTGTTGAGGTCGAGATTTTCGCCATTTATTTCGATGTTGATTCCGATCCAGTTTGGTGCGTTGAGTACTTTTGCGAAATATTCGGGGTAGCCGTTTTTCCACCAGCCGACTTTCGTTTTATCGGGGTAGTAGATTCCGGCGATATAACTTCCCTGGAAAGTTTCACCGCTATATGATTCTTCGAAATTGGCGCGTTGTCCCATTGCCCCGTTGCCGATGCTGAAAAGGCTTTCCGACGATTTTACTCGCTCGGCGTCCCAGCCTTCTTCGATAATTGACCAATTGTCGGGTTTGATATAATCCTGATTCATTGTATGTGTGATTGTGCGAAGCGGGTTAATTCGCTAAAAAGTTTGAGAAAAATTGAGGGTCGATATGAGTGAAATCGGGGAAGTTGTAATGCGCTTCTGAAAGAACATCTGCATTTCCGATTCCGACGCTTGTCATTCCGGCGATATTCGCGGCTTGGATTCCGGCAACCGAATCTTCAAATACGATTGCGTCTTGCGGGTCAACGCCGAGCAATCTTGCGGCTTGAAGAAAAACTTCGGGGTCAGGTTTGGCATTTGTGACATCGTTTCCGTCGACAATCGCGTCAAAAAGATGTATGATTCCGGTTTTTTCGAGGATCGGCCTTGCGTTTTTACTTGCTGATCCGAGTGCGATTGGCTGATTGCGCTCCTTAAGAAAGTGAAGTACTTTTGATACGCCGTCGAGTATTTCGCTTTCATCCATGTTTTCGATATAGGCGAGATAATCTTCATTTTTCTTTTTAAGCCAAAGATCTTTATCGTCTTGGCTGACGTCGATTTTTCCGAGTTCGAGAATGATGTCGAGTGATCGAATCCGGCTTACGCCTTTAAGTCGTTCGTTATGTTCTGGTGTAAATTCGATGCCGAGTTCGTCTGAGATCTTTTGCCAGGCCAGAAAGTGGTAGCGGGCAGTATCTACGATTACGCCATCAAGGTCGAATATAAAACCCTTCTTTTTCATTAATTAATTTTTTGGTTTGAAACAATATCATCTACATCATCAACCTTGTAAACCAAAATGGCAGCGATAATAAAACTCACGCCGCTCATCATTATGGCATAAATAGGGTTTCCGCCGTAAAGATATTTTACGATTGGTCCGCCGATTATTGCATTGATAATTTGTGGGATTACAATGAAGAAATTGAAAATTCCCATGTAAACGCCCATTTTCTTTGCTGAAATGCTTCCCGCTAAAATCGCGTATGGCATTGCAAGAATACTGGCCCAAGCGATACCGATGAAGATCATCGGAAGCACGATCCAATCTTCGTTGGGCATGAAATAAATAAGGATAAAGCCGATACCGCCGATAATCAGCGAGGTTGCGTGTGTTGCCTTTCGGCCAATTTTCTTGGCAACCAGCGGCAGGAAGAACAACGCGACGATAGCTGAAACAAGATTGTAAACTCCGAAAAGGATTCCGACCCAATCGCCCGCATTCTGATACTCCTGACTTGAATTGTCTGAGAGCGGAAGGCCGTAAATGTGATGCGCGATTGCCGGGGTTGTAAAAACCCACATTCCGAAAAGTCCGAACCATGAGAAGAATTGGACCCAACTCAACTGACGCATGGTTAGCGGCATTTTTTTGAAATCGCTAAAAATGTCTGTGAGTTTTGTCTCGGCGATTGCTTCACCGGAAACATCCTGTGGCTGAACGTCTTGATCGAATTGCGCTAGTTCGGCCGGCGAATACTCTTTGGTCGTCACTAGTGTTACGGTTATCGATAATAGCAAAATTGCAGCACCGATAATAAAAGACAGCACAATGTTAAGTGGAACTTCGCCAACAGCGGCCATGTTTGAGATTCCAAACCAGTTGGTCAGCACGTAAGGAAGCGCCGATCCGACTACTGCGCCAAATCCGATTAGTGCAGTTTGAACACTAAATCCGGCTGTGCGTTGGTCTGTCCGGAGGTTGTCGCCAACAAGTGCGCGGAAAGGTTCCATCGCAATATTGAACGACGCGTCCATAATCATAAGCATTCCGGCACCAACCCAAAGAGCTGGTAAAATCGCTGTGAAGATATGCGCCTGAGGCATCAGTATCAGTCCGACCGAAGCAAGCACGGCACCAATCAGGAAAAATGGCTTTCGTCGGCCAAATCGTCCCCAAGTGTTGTCGCTGTAATGACCGATGATTGGCTGAACAATCAATCCCATCAGTGGCGCAATAATCCAGAACCACGAAAGTTCATGAACATCGGCACCAAAAACCTGCAGGATTCTACTGGCATTCGCATTTTGAAGGGCGAAACCCATCTGTATTCCGAGGAATCCGAAACTCATGTTCCAAATTTCCCAGAAACTTAATTTACGCTTTTCCATTATCGTAATTGAGATTAACGATAAGCGTGTGGCTTATCAAAACTTAGTTATTTCGAAGTAAGTATAAGCTTTGATAATGCTGGCAAAGATATGATTTTTTTATAAAGTTGCGTTTTTTTGTGAAATTGTGGTTTCACGTTCAATCAGATGGGTTTCAATCACCTCGGTTTTGTAGTGTTCTTCTTCTTCGGATTCAGATTCGATTCGGTCGATGAGCATTTTCGCGGCTTTCTGTCCCATTTTGATGCCATTCTGACTCACCGTTGTGATGGTTGGCGAGGAGTAACGAGAGATGATGCCGTCTGTAAAAGCAACAACTGAGAGGTCGGTTGGAATGTTCAGGCCTAGTTTAGTCGCTATTTTAACGCTGATTACGGCAAACAACTCGTTTACGGCAAAAACCGCGTCGATTTCGCCACCCGAAAGAAGGTCGGAGATTTGTTTTTCTGAATTATCGATGTCCTCAATCTTAACAATCAGATTTTCATCAAATGGAATGTCGTTGTCGAGCAATGCTTTGGTATAGCCGTCGGTCCGGAGTTTGCCAACGCTGACATAATCCACCGTTGTGACAAGTGCGATTTTTTTCCGACCCTGATTAATCAAACTTTGGACGGCATCATAAGCGGCGGTTTTATCGTCGATAATTACTTTGTCGCAAAGAATTTCGTTGGTCACGCGGTCGAACATCACCACCGGCATTCCTTGGTTGATTACTTCGGTAATGTGATGGAAATCGGCTTTAAATTGTGTTTCTTTTGATAGCGACAGGATAAAGCCATCGATACTTCCATTGGCAAGCATCTCCATGTTGATTACTTCCTTGTCGAATGATTCATTTGAGAGACAAACGATAACATTGTAGCCATTTTCGTTGGCGACTTGCTCGATTCCGCTGATGACTGTCGCAAAAAAATGATGCACGATCTCAGGGATGATGATCGCTATGGTTTTAGTCTTTCGGTTCTTAAGGCTGAGCGCGATATTGTTGGGCTTGTAGTTATAAAGTTTAGCAAAAGCCTGCACTTTTTGACGTGTATCTTCGCTGATTTCGGGACTGTTCCGAAGTGATTTTGACACGGTTGAAATTGATACGTCCAGTTCGCGCGCAATTTGCTTCAAAGTAACCTTTTTCTTCATGGATTATATTTTTGTGAAATAAACTGAACTTATTTCGATAATTGACATTTTTTCACTATTTTTTAGCGACTGACACTAAAGTTGTCAACACGAAAACGTTTTCGATGCCCAAATAAACGGTATTTCCAGCAATGCTACAGATTTTTGGTTATTTTTAACTTTCGAAGTAATGTATAAGCGCAGAATTTTCAACTAACCTAATCAAAATGTATGAGAACAATTTACAAAAAGTTGTTATTTTTATTGCTATTCCTTCCCTTAGGAGTGCTTGCTCAGAGTACGCTTTCGGGCACCGTTACGGAGAAAGCATCCGGACAGCCGTTGCCAGGGGTTAACATTGTTGTTCAGGGCTCAACATCAGGTGTTTCAACTGACTTCGATGGGAATTTTACGATTTCCGGGATCAATTCAGGTGATATTCTGGTCTTTTCATATGTCGGTTTTCAAACTACAACCGTAACCTATACCGGTCAGCGTTCAATTGCCGTTAGTATGGAAGAAGATGCAAATCAGCTTCAAGAGGTTGTGGTTCAGGTAGGATACGGTACGGTAAAACGCCGTGAAGCAACGGTGTCCTTGACAAACCTGACTGCAGAAGAATTCAACAAAGGTCCGCTGGTATCGGTTGATCAGTTATTACAAGGTCGTGTTGCCGGACTTCAAATCACCAATGGTGGAGGAGAGCCTGGTGGTGGCGCAACGGTTAGAATCAGAAGTGGATCATCGCTTAGCGCAAATAACGATCCTTTATATGTAATCGACGGCGTATTATTAGATGCCGGAGGTGGTGGAATTCAAGGTGGACGAAATCCACTTGCTACCATCAACCAAAATGATATTGCAAGCATGACCGTTTTAAAGGACGCGGCTGCAACTGCAATTTATGGATCACGCGCCTCAAACGGGGTTATCATCATTACAACTAAAAAAGGTCAGTCGGGAGAGATGAGAATTTCATACGACGGCAACTTCCAGGTTAACGAGATTACTGATTTCATCGATGTTCTGAATGGTGAGCAATACGGTAATTATGTTACAGAGTTTGGTACTCCGGCTCAAGTAGGGTTGCTTGGGATGATAAACATCGGAACAGAAGATAATCCGACTATGGTTTTCAGAAACACCAACTGGCAAAAAGAGATTTATCGTACTGCGTTGGGAACTGATCACAACGTAGCGCTCTCGGGAGGATCGGAAAACATTGTTTACAGAACCTCTCTTGGTTATACGAACATCAACGGATTGCTGAAGCATGACAATTACGAAAGAACAACTCTTGCTGCAAATGTTACCGGAAATTTCTTTGACAACCATTTAAAAGTTGAGATTAACAACAAAACGGCTACAACTAAAAACAACTATAGTAACCGAGATGCAGTTGGAGCAGCGGTAAGTTACGATCCAACTCAGCCCATCCGCCAGCCAATTCCGCTTCTTGCAGATGGAACGCCGGCGCCACTGCCATACGACTTTGGCGGATACTTTCAGTGGACCAGCCCGACAAACGGAAATTACGAAGTCAACTCAGGTGTAAACCCTGTTTCATTGCTCGAGCAACGTCACAATTTTGGAACATCGGTAAGAAGCATCGGTAACATCCAATTCGATTATAAACTTCACTTTTTCGAAGATCTGAAATTAATTGCCAACCTTGGTTATGATTACAATACCGGAGTTTCTTTCGGAAATACAGATGAAGCTTATCCGGTTGCGGGACAAGCAGGTTCAGAATACCGTAACAGCTCTTTCAACAAGAATCAGCTGATGGATTTGTACTTCAATTACAATAAAGACATTTCGTCGATCAATACAACTTTCGACGTAACCGCAGGATACAACTATCAGGATTTTAAATACGAAAATACCGGTTACAGCTATGATGCGGTAAACGATTTGTTTATTCCCGGAAATCTTGACAAAACCAGATTAAACCTTCAGTCATTCTTTGGTCGCGCAAATATTTCGATCGCTGATAAGTACATGATTTATGCATCATTCAGAGCTGATGGTTCGTCGCGTTTTACAGAAGAAAACCGTTGGGGTTACTTCCCGAGTGTTGCCGGTGCATGGCGAATTGGCGAAGAGTCTTTTGTTAAAGGTGGAAAAGTAGTCAGCGATTTAAAACTTCGTGCCTCATGGGGATTGACTGGTCAGCAAGACATCGGAATTCGTTATCCGGCAGTCGCACTTTATTCGCAATCAACCGGAACTGCAATGTACCAATTTGGATATGACCAAAACGGAGACCCGGTTTACTACAACACACTTACGCCGCTTTCTTACAATACAGATTTAAAATGGGAAGAAACTGAAACGCTTAACCTAGGTTTGGATTTCGGATTCTTTAACGACCGAATCACAGGTGCGGTTGATGTTTACAGAAGAACAACCGAAAACCTTCTTGCTTTTGTTCCAAACCCACAAGGTGTGAACTTCTCAAATGCTGCTAATTACAATATTGGTGAGCTTGAAAATGAAGGAGTTGAGGTGAATTTTGACACATATCCGGTTCGAAATGACAATTGGACTTGGAGAATTGGTTTTAATACAACTTTCCAAAAGTCAAAAATCACTAAACTGACAAATTCTACTGCCGGTTATGTTGCCGGACCTGGAATTTCAGGTGGTACAGGAACTACGATTCAGAATAACCAGGTAGGTTTTGCTCCGAATTCATTCTTTGTTTTCGAACAAGCGTACGATGCGGAAGGGCAAGCGATCGACGGAGTTTATGTGGATCGTAACCTTGATGGTGTAATCAACGCCGACGATATGTACCGATTCAAAAAGCCGGCTGCCGATGTTTTCTACGGTTTCAATACCGACGTAACATACAAAAACTGGTGGTTGTCGATGAGCTTCCACGGGATGACCGGAAACTACAATTACAACAATGTTTACTCAAACCTTGGCAATCAGTCAGGAGCGCTTCCATCAAACGGAAATTATCTCAA
Organism: Flavobacterium sp.; assembly: GCA_015234525.1. GTDB lineage: Bacteria > Bacteroidota > Bacteroidia > Flavobacteriales > Flavobacteriaceae > Flavobacterium. The sequence goes on from JADGMX010000007.1 coordinate 187,942, forward strand.
CAACGCGCACACAAGCATCCTCGCAAACAATTTCGCGTCGCCTAGATTCCTTTCAGACCTTTATGTTCAGGAAGCATCTTTCCTTCGTATGGATAACGTAACTATTGGACATACTTTTAAAAATGTGTTCAGAGAGGATGGGTCAGACCTTCGACTTACAGGTTCAGTACAAAATGTATTCGTGATTACCGGATACAAGGGCGTTGATCCGGAGTTCAGCAACGGTGTCGACAACAACCTTTATCCGCGACCTAGAACATTTACTTTAGGTCTCAACATTAACTTTTAATAAAAAGCTACGATGAAAAAAATAAGTTTCAAATTCGCAAGACTCGGTGTGCTCCTTCTGGCGATTTCCTTTACATCTTGTTTGGACGATCTCGAACAGAACGATCCGCAAAATGTGAACAATCCGTCTGTAGATGATGTTTACAACAACCCCGAATCTTACAAAATGACCTTGGCAAAACTTTATGCAGGTCTAGCCACAACAGGTCAGAACGGACCGACGGATGCTCCTGATATCACCGGTATCGATGAAGGTTTCAGCCAGTACATTAGAGGTATTTATGTGATGAACGAACTCACAACTGATGAGGCGATCATCGGATGGAATGACCAAAGTATCAAAGATTTCCATTTTCACACGTGGTCGGCAGGCGATGTTTTTATCAATGCTACCTTCAGCCGACTTGACTTCCAGGTTAAAAATTGCAATGAATTTCTTCGTCAGACGACAGATGAAAAGTTGAATTCTCGCAATGTTGATGATGCCCTTCGTGCGGAAATTCAGACGTACAGAGCTGAAGCCAGATTCTTACGCGCATACACGTATTGGCACTTTCTAGATTTATTCGGCGGTCGTGTTGGTCTGGTGACTGAAAACGATCCGACCGATTTCTTCTTGCCAGAACAAGTGACCAGCCAGCAAATGTTCGAATTCATCGAAGACGAGTTAACTGAAATCTATCCTGAGCTAAAAGCGCCTCGTACCAATGAATATCCGCGTATCGACCAGGTTGCTGCGTTGATGCTTCGCGCGAAATTGTATATGAACGCGCGGGTTTATACAGGTGTTGAACGATATTCTGATGCCTTGCCGCTATTAACGGAAATCATCAACAGTGGTTACAGCTTGCATACAAATTACGACGAGTTGTTCCTTGCAGATAACGATCGCAACGGTGCTCAGAACGAAGTGATTTTTGCTGTAGCGTTCGACGGACTTTACACAAAAACTTTTGGTGGAACAACATTCCTGGTTCATGCACCGGTTGGTGGAACAATGAACCCGGCTGAATTCGGAATCAACGGTGGATGGGCAGGTATCCGAACTACATCAGCGTTTGTGAATAAATTTCCTGTAGGAACTTCTGACAGTCGTGCTAATTTCCATACCGACGGCCAAACTCTTGAAATTGCTGATGTTGGAAACTTTAACCACGGTTATGCTGTTGAAAAATTCAAAAATGTGGATGTGAATGGCAACCAAGGTTCGGATGCTTCAGGAGATTTTGTTGATACAGATTTCCCGATTTTCCGTCTTGCTGATGCTTATTTGATGTACGCTGAATGTGCACTTCGTACCGGTGGAAATACCGGTTTGGCACTGACTTATGTAAATCAAGTTCGAAACCGCGCATTTGGTGGAACACTCGGAACCGTAGGATCTATTGATCTTAACTTCATCCTTGACGAACGCGCCCGCGAACTTCACTGGGAAGGTCACCGTAGAACCGATCTTATCCGATTCAACAAATTTACAGGTGGATCATACGTATGGCCGTGGAAAGGAAATACTCCGAATGGAAGTCCGACTCCAAGCTACAGAAATTTATTCCCGCTTCCGTCAAACGCGTTGGCAGCGAACCCTAACCTAGTACAAAACCCTGGATATTAATAAATACTAACACTCGAACAATGAAAAAATTAAAGTTTTTAATGATAGCGATGGTTGCGGTTTTTGCTGCATCTTGCGATGTAGACGATGTTGAAAACAGACCGGTGGTTACCGGTGGCGACGCGCCAGTTTTAACTGCTCCTGAAGAAGGGAATCTTTACACCTTGAATGGCGACAATATCGACGGACTCGCTGAAAGATTTATCTGGACACCGGCAAATTTCGGTGACGGAATCATTGTAAACTATACGGTTGAAATCGACTCTCTTGGTCATAACTTTGACTCGCCCGTAATTCTTGGCGCAACTGTTGGCACAACTCAATTTGCTGCCAGCAACGGAATCTTAAATGATGCTATTCTTGCACTTGGCGGAGTTCCGGAGCAACCAGGAAGCTATGAAGCCAGAATCCGCGCAAGCGTTGGCGATATGGTGCTTTACAGCAACATAGTTGAAATGTTGATCACACCTTACCAAGGCGTAGTTCCAGTGAAGCACTATTATGTAGTGGGAACGGCGACTGAGTACGGATACAATAACAACAATAACAACATGCCATTGTTCCGTGATGCTGCGAATCAAGATCTTTTCGTGCTAACGGCTTACTTCGCAATGGGCGAACTAAAACTTCTTGAAAACCTTGGTTCTTGGCAACCTCAGTACGGAACAAACGACAACCTGACACTAGCCGGAAGTGAAAACGGCGATCCGGGCGCAATCCTGGTGCCGGCTGCGGGATACTATACTTTTACAGTAAACTTTGCCGATATGACTTATTCATTGGAACAATTTGATGCGTCTTCAGCACCGGTTTATACAACTATTGGTATCACAGGTAGCGCAACTCCTGAAGGTTGGCCGGATAATGGTGTTCAGGATGTGAACATGGTAAACCCAACAACAAATCCACATATCTGGAAGGTTGATAACATTACATTATCGGAAAATGCTGCAAAATTCAGAGCAGAAGATGATTGGGCAACTAACTGGGGTGGAGGAACGGCTCCGGCTGGAACGGCAACTCTAGGCGGTCAGGACATTCCGGTTCCTACTGCTGGAACTTACGATGTGTGGTTCAACGATCTTGATGGTCGATACATCTTTATCCCACAACTATAATCAAAGTCTATAACTTTAAAAGGCTGTCTTAACCGGCAGCCTTTTTAATTTCTTCTATTATGAAAAAAATTACGTTCTTCTTAATGTTGATGCTGAGCTTCGCAACTTTTGCGCAGACGGTCACAACAACACCATCTCCGCCGCTTGCCGAGAATCCGGTGACCATACTTTTTAACAAAGCCAACACGCCCCTGGCAAATTACACCGGTGCCATATATGCGCATATCGGACTTACCGTTAATGGGGTTCAGTGGACAAATGTAAAAGGTTCGTGGGGAAATAACACGACTCAACCTGCACTGACTCTTGTTTCAGGAACAACCTATAAACTTGATCTAACGCCAGACCTCTATACGTATTTTGGTGTCCCAACAACGAGTACAATCACGCAAATTTGCGTTGTTTTCAGAGCGGCGACAAACTCGCCTCAAACCGAGGACATCTTCATCAATGTAGGTGCATTCCAGATGACATCGCTAACACCAGCCGAAGGTTCAAACACAATCGTCAATTCAGGTGCAACCCTTCCGATAAACGCCACAACATCGCTTCCGGCAAACTGGAACCTTTCAGTTAATGGTGTTTCAGTTTCTACAACCAGCAACGCTACAACATTTACCTACAATCATCCGGTTACAACCGATACTGCGTTCACGTTAACTGCTACAAATCCGGAAACAGGCGAAGTTATTACAAAACAATTTCACGCCATCACAACTCCGGTAGTGCAATCACAAGCTATTCCGGCAGGTATCGTTCAAGGAATCAATTATTCGTCAGATCATACCAAAGCTACGCTTGCGCTTTATGCACCGTTCAAATCGTACATTCACGTGATCGGCAGTTTTAATAACTGGCAACTCAGCAACGCGTATCTGATGAAACGCGATACTCAAAACCCGGATTTATACTGGATCGAAATCAGCGGACTCACGCCAGGCCAAATCGAAACTTTCCAATACCGAACCGATCAGGGAATAAGAGTAGCCGATCCTTATTCGACACTTGTACTTTCTCCTTACGACGATCAATGGATATCAGAGACTTCTTATCCAAACATGCCTCAATATCCGACTGGTCAGGATTACGATGTTTCAGTTTTGCAAACAAACCAGCCTGAGTACAATTGGCAGGTTACCGATTTCCAAAAACCTGCGAAAGAAAACTTGGTGATTTATGAATTGCTGATCCGCGACTTTACATCACAACAAACCTGGAACTCACTAAGCGATCGCATCGACTATTTCAAAAATCTCAACATCAATGCAATTCAGCTGATGCCGATAATGGAATTTGAAGGTAACAATTCCTGGGGTTACAACACAATCTTCCATATGGCAACCGATAAAGCATATGGTCCTGCTGATTCGATGAAAGCCTTTATCGACCTTTGTCACCAAAATGGTATCGCCGTAATCCTCGATGTGGCATTGAATCACGTTTACGGACGTTCGCCGCTTGTTCGCCTTTGGGCAACCGATCCTGACGGCGACGGCTTTGGAAATCCTGCTGCCAATAACCCATATTGTAACGTATCGCCGATGCATTCTTACAGCGTTGGCTCGGATCTAAATCACCAATCGCCTGCAACCCGTTATTACACGCAACGCACCATCGAACATTGGATCAACGAATTTAAAATCGACGGTTTCAGATGGGATTTAACGAAAGGCTTTACTCAAAATTGTGCTAACAATGAAGGTTGTACAAACAATTATCAGCAAGATCGCGTTGATGTTTTAAAGCTTTACGCCGATATGCAATGGGAACTTGATCCTGAATTCTACGTCATCTTCGAACACTTAGGTGTTGGTAGCGGCCCGAACAGTTCAGCGCAGGAAGAAATCGTTTGGGCGAACTATGGAATCATGCTTTGGGGCAAACTAACCGAGCAACTCAACCAAAACACGATGGGTTATGCTGATAACAGCAACATCAACAGTCTCGATTTTGAAAACCGCGGATTTAACGAACGAATGCTTGTTGGTTACGCGGAAAGCCACGACGAGGAACGTTTGATGTATAAAAATGTAGCGTTTGGAAACAGCGCCAACGCAACGCATAACGTAAAAACGCTTCCGGTTGCACTTGAAAGAGCAAAAACCCAGGGCGCGGTTTTATTATCGATTCCGGGTCCAAAAATGATCTGGCAATTTGGCGAACTCGGTTACGACAAGTCAATTTACATGTGCGAAGACGGTACCATCCCGGCGCCATACCAAAACGACTCTTGCCGCACCAACCCGAAGCCAAGCGCTTTTACTCTTGGATATGCGAACGACGCAAGCCGAATGGACGTTTACAACACATGGTCGGCTGTGAACGCTTTAAAGCAAAACAACCCGGTTTTTGACACTGAAACATTCTCAATAAATTCAGGCGATCTAATGCCGAGAATCTATATTTGGAACAATGATCTTCCTGCCGATCAACTGAACTATGTGGTGCTTTTGGCTAACTTTCAAGTTACCGCGCAAAATGTAACGCCGTACTTCCCGTCAACCGGACTTTGGTATGACCTTTTCGACGGCACAACAATCAACGTCACCAATACTACAACGCCGATCAACATTCAACCAGGTCAATTTAAAATGTACGGAAACAAAATGCCGGCGCTTTCAAACGATCAGTTCGAACTTGCACAAAACATCAGCATTTATCCGAACCCGGCCACAAACACATTTTCGATAAACACCGAAATGTTTAAAGTGGAAGTTTTCTCAATGACCGGTCAATTAATTAAAAAATTCGAGCAAAGAGCCACTCAATTCGACATATCGGATTTGAGCAACGGACTTTATCTTGTTCGTGCAACCGATTCAAACAATCGCGTGCAAACCTTAAAGCTCATTAAAGAATAGAGTTTGTTTTTTTACGGAAGAGGCCTGATGAAAATCGGGCCTTTTTTTATACCAATATTTTTTTCAACCCGTCGGCAATGCTGATCCATAGCAAGTTGAAAAACGATTTTTGCTGATCGCGATCAACTGCAACTTCTGCCGTGGTGACTTCGTCATTGGTGTCGTTTTTAACGAATAAATTCGCAATGGCGCTTAGAATCTTATTCTTTTTCTTGCGATCTTTCTTTCTGAAAATTTCCACTTTTAAATCGTCGTACTCGATCGCGAAATCGCCTTTCGAGCCGAGGTCGTTCCCTGAAAAATTAAAATAAACCCGATCGATCACGCCCTTGGTTTTGGCATTGAGATACGGTTTTGTAAAAGCCGACATGTTGTCGAGCGGCAAATCATAAATCCGACCTTTAATATTGAACGAATCCGATTTGTCAAGTACGTTGAAAGTCCACTCGGTTTCAAATTTTGCGGCATTCATAAACGTGCAGTTGATCTTGATGTCGACATTCGGAACTTTGGTTTTCTTGTAGCCGCTGTTCAGCGATGTTGCGGTTAAATTAAAATTGTTGAAAATCAGTTTTCCGGCGCCATATTCGTTCTTCGCTTCTTCATAAACCAGTTTAGACCTTTGGAATCTTAGCGTATCAACCTTTAAGTCAAAGTCAATTTCACGTAGCTGTTCGCTGTATAATTTCTTCTTTTTAGGATCGTCGGGCAAGGTTTTATCACGGTAGATGTTTGCGTCAAGTCCGAAGAAATTGACCGATTGAGCCGAGTAAAAAAAATCCTCGTCCTTAAATCCCCAAATCATGTTTCTGATCGTCGCGCTATCAGCCGCAACTGCAAACAAGTCTTGCTCTTTGTCGATTACGTTCGAAAATCCGGCGCGGCTATATCTCGGTAAAAGTTTGATCTTTGAAATGTCGACCTGCCGATCGGTGACCGAAATCTTGTTGGTTTTTAAGTCGTAATACTGTCCGGCGCGATAATAAATGCTGTCGGTTGTAAGTGAATACTGACGATAGGTAAGTGGCAAATCTTGTTTGATCGTCTGATCACTGACCAAAATTCCCTCGAGATTAAAATTGACGTTGTTCGCCACAAGCACTTCGCGATCTGAGCCCGATTCAATGATTTTCACTTTCCCGCGATTGATATATAGGTCAGAAACGGTAATGATTTTATCTAATCGGCCGTTGTCATCTTGGTTGTCTTTCTTGTCTTTTTCGCGGTATAACGTAATATCGGGATCGGAAATAATAAGGCTTCTGGCTGTGATTTTATCGGTGCGAAGCAGGTCGATTAGTCCGAAACTTACTACTTCAATACGTTCGGCTTTGGCGTACAAACCGCGCTTAACGGTGTCTTTTCCAACCGAATTTTTCGGCACGATATCGATGTCAGAAATCTGAATATTCTGCGTAAAAAGCGACACGCTGATGTCTTTGTACGAAATTTGGTGCGGCGAATTATTCTCGTCGTTAATGATTTGCGGAAGTTGATGTTTGATCCATAGATTCAGGCCAAAATTGACCAGCAACGCGAGAATCAGCACAATCCCCAACCCGATAAAAACCTTTTTGAACTGCCTCATATTAATTTATTCAATTAAATATAGCGCGATTTTCGGTGAGGAAATGCCTGATTTTATAAAAATTATGATTTGGGCACGCGCCCGCAAAAGCCAAAAGTGGCGGGCGCCGGGTCTTTCGCTGTATCTTGTCCGCTTCGCAGCCAAGGATGCCGCTTCAACCCCTCTTGCGGTTCGGAGTTCGCAATCAAGCTTGCCGTTAGTTGTAAACAGACCTTGCGTTTTAATCATCCGAAAGTTTAGGGGACGCTTTGACGTTTCCGGACAAAAAGACAAAATATCAATGTTTCAGTGGCCGCTGACATGGTTTCAAACGAAAAATAGACGTTGCAAAACTAGCCCCGATGGTCGCGGCATCCTTTTTCTAATCCGAAGGTTAGAAAAAGATATAGCAAACAGCGGGAGATTGTCAAAGCGAAAATGCGGGTTTTCTGCTTCTAAACCTTTCACTTAGCGAGGAAAATTTCAGGAAAAGGCATAAAAAAATCCGTAAATCTTTTTCAAGTTTTACGGATTTGTGGTACCTCCAGGAATCGAACCAGGGACACATGGATTTTCAGTCCATTGCTCTACCAACTGAGCTAAGGTACCGTTGCTGATGCGGGTGCAAATATAGGGGGATTTTTAATTTATGCAAAACATTTATTAAAAAAATCGAATTCGTACCTTCGCAGTTCTTAAACAAACTTATGCTTCTTGCGGTCGATATTGGAAATTCAAGAGTGAAAACTGCTGTGTTTGAAAACACTAGCCTGATCGAATATTTTGTTTTCGAGAAAGCCGATGCTGAAAAATATTTTCAAAAAATTTTTCAAAAATATCCAAAAATCACCGATGTCATTCAATCCAGCGTGGCAAATGAGTTGTTTTTCGACCTTCCGAATCACGTTTTGCAGCATAAAATCGATCATCATTGGGACTTTCCTTTCCAAAACGAGTACGAAACGCCGGCGACACTCGGAATCGATCGCATGGTTTTAGCCGCTGGTGCTGTTTTGAAATATCCTTCGCAAAACCGACTCGTCATCGATGCCGGAACCTGCATTACGTACGACATTTGCAATCAGAATGATGTTTATTTAGGTGGCGCGATTTCGCCCGGACTCAAACTTCGGTACGATGCGTTGCATAATTTTACGGCAAAGCTGCCGTTGTTGACTGTAAGTGATCCCGCTTCGGCAATTGGCAGTTCGACGGCCGGGTCGATTCATAGTGGCGTGGTTAACGGTGTGGTTCATGAGATCAACGGTTTCATTGCGCAATACGCTGAGAAACATTCAAACTTTATAATAATTTTAACTGGTGGTGATACAGATTTTTTGGCTGACCGGGTAAAATATACCATATTTGCCAATTCAAATTTTCTACTTGAAAGTCTGAATCATATCTTTCAATATAAATTCAAAAATGATTAAAAGACTCTGCGTTATCGCTTGCTTGTTTTTCTCGATCTTATCTTTTTCGCAGGAAAGTACTTCATCACCATACTCATACTACGGATTAGGCGAAAATCGCTTTAAAGGAACTACGGACACCCGCGCAATGGGTGGCGTGGCGATTTTTTCCGATAGTATTCACCTAAACCTTCAAAACCCAGCGTTTTACTCGCATTTGCGACTCACCACGTTTAGTGTTGCAGGTACCGTGATGAACACCACGTTCAAAAATAATTTTCAAAAAGAAACCGCTCGCCGTACCGCTTTGGATTATTTGGCAGTGGGCCTTCCGATGGGGAAATGGGGTGCCGGATTTGGTTTGATGCCATTCACCGCCGTTGGATATAAAATTACAAACACCGATGAGAATGCGGTTGAAACCGAAAGACGATACTCCGGAACAGGTGGACTGAACCGGGCTTTTTTAGGAATTTCGTACGAATTTTCTCCAAAATTTAGCGCAGGTATTGAAGCCGGTTATATTTTTGGCGATATTGAAACATCATCGATTTATTTGACCGATGTTGAATACGGTACACGTGAATTGAACGAATCTGCCGCGAGCGGAATCGCCTTCACGGCCGGACTTGCCTACAAATCGATGATCAATGACAAATTGCTCTTCTCGGCTGCGGCTAGTTATAGCCCGGAAGCAACGATTTCGCTAAGCAATGAGCGCCGCATCGGACTTGTAAAAGTGCTATCTTCGATTTCGGTTTACGACGAGATAACTGCAAATGCGCCGGATACTGAAGTGAAACTTCCAAGCAAGTATACTTTTGGCGCCGGAATCGGCCAGCCTAAAAAGTGGATGGTTGGAGCTGAAGCAAATCTATCTGACGGAACTGCCATGGCAAACCGTTTTGATGATATCGAAGGAGCGTCATTCGAAAGTGCAAGCAAGTATGCAATTGGTGGATATTATATTCCGAACTATGCGTCGTATGCGAAATATTTTCAAAGAATTACCTACCGGGGTGGACTCAAATACGAGAAAACCGGACTTGTTATCAACAATAAATCAATTGATGATTACGGATTTACTTTAGGTGCCGGACTACCGTTATCCGGAACGTTTTCGAATATTAATTTCGGATTTGAATTTGGAAAACGTGGTACCCGGGATGCCGGACTTGTTGAAGAAAAATATGCTAACTTTAGCATCGGACTATCTTTTAACGACCGATGGTTTGTTAAGAGACGTTACGACTAACCGCCGAATAACTTAATGTTCAGGCTATGAAACACACTTTTTTACAGTTTGTGCTGCTTTGCTTTTTCTCAGTAGCATCAATCGCGCAAGAATCTTGCAAGGAACACGTTGAAGAGCTCAAAATCCTGACCGATAACAATCAACTTCATGAAGCTTATGCCGTTATCTCGTCGGCAGATTGTTTGCTGAAAGCCGATGCTGCGTTTGATAACGTAGAAAAAGTCTTAATCTACAAAATAGAATCGGCTGCCAATTCAGATGAAAAACAAAAGCAGCTTGATGTACTTTTAAACCATTACGACAATTACGATTTCCGTCATCCGGGTAACGATAAAGGCAATAAGCTAAAAAAGGTTGTTGCGTTAAAACGGTTTTCGGAAGGTTCAGAAAACGATATTTTTAAAATTTTGGACTCCGAGTTCAAAAGGGATTTCAAAAACTTCAACGATGCGGGCGGCATAGCACTTTACTTCGATCTTTATTTCGCAAAATTTACGGCAAAAGAAAAAGGGTTTACTGAGCACGATTTGTTTGAGAAACACGACATTTTGTTGACCAAACTCGAACAGCTTTCACATACCGATCCTGATAATGCGCGCGATTACCAAACGGCCGCAAGCGGAATATCGGCGCTGATGAGTCCGATTGCAACGTGTGAAAAACTTGAAGTCTTTTATCATAAAAACTATGAAGCCAATAAAAATCAAGTCGATTGGCTGGAACAAGCTTCGAACGGTCTGAAAACGCAACAATGTCTTTCGTCGAAAATGTTTATGAAAGTTGCAAACCAATGGTACAATCTTGAAAAGAGTTCGGCATCCGCGATGAATCTCGCAACGGCATATTCGCAGACCAGAGAACGGGCAAAAGCGGTCGAATACTATAAAATCGCAGCCGATCTTCAAAAGGATCCTATCGAGCAATCTAAGATTTATCAAAGCATCGCAACGGCGCTTGTTGGGAGCAATAAAATACAGGCATTAGATTTTGCGCAAAAAGCAATTGCAGCAAATCCGAATAACGGTAAAGCATATTTACTGCTTGCACAATTGTATTCCGCTGCGGAAGATTGTGGGAAAACTACGGTCGAGAAAAAAGCAGTTTACATTTTGGCATCGAAAACAGCATTGATGGCCGGTCAAAAAGATCCGTATCTGAAAGCAACCGCTGATCGTCAATCAGAATTATTTTTGAGAAACGCGCCGACTCCGGATGAAATAAGGCAGGAGAATAAAGCCGGAAAGATTATCAATTACAACTGTTGGTTTAAAGCTAGTGTAGCACTTCCATAGATATGCGATTAGTGAATAAGATATTATTTTTACTGATTGCGATCGGATTTTTATCACTTTCGTGCGAAAGCAACCTGCGTGATGTTCAAAAGATCAATTTATCTGAATTTACGCCAAGTGGTGAAGCTGACAATTTTAACCTCAAATACACTGATTCAGGTCGGATTACCTCGGTGCTTGTCAGTCCGAAGATGCTCGATTATGCAACTGTCAAATATCCATTTACCGAATTTCCGAAAGGCATTGATGTGACTTTTTACGACAAAGATGCAAAACGAACTTTTGTAGAATCAGATTACGCGATTACATACAAGGGGACCGATATTTTTGATTTGCGTGGAAATGTCAAAATATCCAACGAAACCGGGCAGGTGATGGAAACCGAGCAATTATTCTTCGATCAGAAAAACAATTGGTTTTACACCGAACGAAAATTTAAATTCACAGATCCAAAGGGCGTAAGCTACGGACAAGGAATCGATTTTAGCAGAGATTTTAAAATAGTAAATTCACAAAAAATTAGCGGAGACATTCTCCAGGACGAATAAATAAACGACTATGGGCATTATTAAATTTATACCTTACATCTATTTGGTTGCTGCGGCATTTTTTCTTTACGACGGTATTGACAAGTTAAACAGCGGGGAAGGCAATTACTGGATGAGTCTGATTCTGGCAGCCGTTGCAACTTTTATGTTTTTCTTCAGATTGAGGTTCGCGAAAAAGTTTGAAGAGCGACGTCGAAATCCCAATCAATAGGAAAATTTTGCACTTAAACTAAAATAAAATAAGGCGATTGCAATTATTAAATAGATAATTGTATTTTCGCAAACTGAATTCAAAACAAAACATATAATGGCAGTTTTATCTAAAATAAGACAACGTTCCCTTCTTCTGATCGTAGTAATCGGATTTTGCTTATTCGCGTTCATCATCGGCGACCTATTATCGAATGGTGGTTTTAATCAAATGTCGACTGATGTCGGGAGCATTAACGGAAAAGATGTGTCGTTTGAAGAATTCAGATTGAAGGTCAGCGAAATCGAAAGAAGTCAGCAGGGAATGACGCCGATTATGGCATCAAACCGCGTTTGGGATCAGGAGATTATGATCGCATTATTAGGCGAAGAATTTGAAGATCTTGGCATCCGCGTAGGCGAAGACCATATCATCGAAACGTTTAAAAGCGATCCGAACATTGGTCAAAATCCCATGTTTTTAAATGCAGCCGGTAAATTTGACGTTGCAAAACTGAAAGAATTTTTCAAAGCTAATCCAGCGCAAGCTCAAGCTTTTGAAAGCCGTCAGGAAAATGCGGCACTAAATGCTAAATATTTGATCTATAACGGACTTGTTAAGGGCGGACTTTACACAACCGATCTTGAAGGTAAGATGCGTTATGAAATGGAAACTACAAAAGCATCGTTTGATTATGTAGCTGTTCCATATTCATCAATTAAAGATAGCGACGCAAAAGTAACTGATGAGGAAATCATCGCTTACATGCGTAAAAACGAAGACAAATACAAAGCTGAAGAAAGCCGCGTAATTGACTATGTTTTGGTTGAAGAACGAGCGTCTGATGCGGATCAGAATGAAATCAAAAACCGATTAAATTCGCTTATAAACGGATCAACTGTTTACAACGAAGCTACCGGTAAGAATGATACTGTTGCCGGATTCCGTACAACGACAAACTTAGCATCGTTCGTAGGTGAGCATTCAGATATACCTTACGATACGACTTATGTAGCTAAAAAAGATCTTCCGGCTGAACATGCTGATCAGTTGTTCTCGCTTGCTTCAGGCCAGGTTTATGGGCCGTACATGAGAGGTGATTATTTGTGCATCTCAAAAGTTATTGGTCGTAAAAGTGGCGCAACAGCAAAAGCCAGCCATATTTTGATCAGCTACGAAGGAACTCAGGTTCCAAACAAAAAAGAACAAAGAACTAAAGAAGAAGCTAAAGCAAAAGCCGAATCGTTATTGGCTCAGGCAAAAGCAAATCCTTCTGGATTCATGATGCTTGCTCTTACAAATTCAGATGATTCTTCAGCACAACAAGGTGGTGATCTAGGTTTCTTCAGCGAAGGGCAAATGGTTAAGCCGTTCAATGATTTTGTATTTAATAATTCAATTGGTACGATTGGTCTTGTAGAAACTGATTTCGGTTACCACGTGATCAATGTAACTGATAAACAAGATGCAATCAAACTTGCAACTATTGCACAAAGAGTTCAGCCTTCTGAAACAACATCAGACGAAGTTTACAACAAAGCTGTGAAATTTGAAATGGAAGCCGATGGGAAAGATTTCGCTGCTGTAGCTAAACAACACAACTTAAATGTTGTTCCAAACATCAAGTTAAACGCAATGGATGAGAATTTTGGTCAGATTGCAAATCAGCGTCAGGTTGTAAGATGGGCATTCGACAGATCAACCAGCGTTGGCGATATCAAACGTTTCGAAGTTGCAAATCTTGGAAATGTGATTGTTTCTCTGAAGAAAGTCAATAAAAAAGGCTTAATGGCGGTAGACGAAGCGCGTCCGTCAATCGAACCGATCTTAAAAAATCAGAAGAAAGCTGAGATCATCAAAGGTAAACTTAGCGGAAATTCGCTTGATGCAATGGCGAAAGCTAACAATGTAACCATTCAAAAAGCGACGGATCTTACCATTACAAACGCGGTCTTGCCAAGTCTTGGTTCTGAGCCGAAAGTTGTTGCAACAGCTATCAGCACCGGCGCTAACAAAGTGTCTGCTCCAATCGAAGGCAACTCTGGAGTTTATGTGGTTCGCGCTACAGCGGTTACAAAAGCACCGGCGCTTAAAGAACATTCAGCTTATGCAAATCAAATCAAACAGCAACGAATGAATGATGTTGGCCGGGTAGTTGGCGCATTACGTGCAAAAGCGGACATCGAAGACAATCGTGCACTGTTTAATTAATTCACATACTTACTTAAAAAAGGCTTCTGATTTCAGAAGCCTTTTTTTTTATAGAATGATTTCGGAAAATTTTAAGATGGTGTCATATCCGCGACTGCGAAAATAATCGCTCGGATCATCGTCTGAAATAGCGAGAATGAAGTCGCCACCCCAACCGCCCAAACTTTTGATTGTACCCTCAAAGTCCGAAAACAATTGTGTTTTGATGGTGTCAACTTTAAGAAGTGCGCTCAAAATCTGTTCGTGATTGTTTAAAAGCAATTGCAGGTCGCGAACGGTTGTTGCAGTTTGAATCTGAATGGTTATGTCGCTGATTTCGCTTACCGCAGATGAGACTTCGGACGCTTGATTGCGATAGCTCGAAATTGACGCTCTGCTGTTCTGTTTGCGATTGAGATAGACGAAATACATTGATGAAGTCAGTTTCTGATTGAACATTGCTTCCTCGTAAAGCTGATTATCTGCAGATACTTGATAGACGATCAGATGATTGCATTTCGCTGCAGCGATGTCGTATCCACTACCGCCGAAGGTCTTTGCAAGCAATGTGAAAGCATCGACCTCAGTCCATGTTGCAATGTTATTTATCAATGTCGACGACGTTCCAAGACCCCATAAACGCGGAAATGTCAGATGGGTTGAAACTGAAAATCCGGATTGCCGATTCAGAAAATCGGGGTTTAGCAAATATACTTGATGTAAAATGTTGAGAAGCGTTTCGCGGATCTGATTTGCACTTGCATTATTTGTCCGGATTTCGGTAAACGGAAAAACATCAGAAAACCACGAACGCGAATCAACGTCGAAACTGTTCCAGATTATTTCAGGTTTGTCAATCGGTTGAACAACAAGATCCTGTCCGAATTTTGTCGGAAATGCCAGTGCTTTCGCGCCATCAAGAACAACGTATTCGCCGGTCAATAAAAGTTTTCCGTTGCTGTAAAACCGATTTTGCATTATTTCTGACGTATGGTTTCAAAATATTCGACTACGGCCGCATGCGAAACCGGTCTGGATGTAAAGTGGCTCCGGATCTGTTTTCGCTCTTCTTTTGAAGCGTCAAATTGATTGATGATATTATTAAGGTGCATTTTCATGTGGCCTTCCTGGATTCCGGTTGTGGTCAGCGATCGGAGTGCCGCGAAATTCTGTGCAAGTCCGGCGGCTGCAACGATTTCCATTAACTTTTGTGCTGAAGGTTTGCCCAACATTTCATGTGAAAATTTCACCAGAGGATGCAATGCGGTGAGTCCGCCAACGGTCCCCAAAGCAAGCGGAATTTCCATCCAAAACACGAATTCGCCGTCCTTGATTTCGGCGTGAGAAAGCGAACTGTAAACGCCTGATTTTGATGCATAGGCGTGAACTCCGGCTTCAATCGCACGGAAATCATTACCGGTTGCTACAACTACGGCGTCGATTCCGTTCATGATTCCTTTATTGTGCGTCACGGCTCGAAACGGCTCAATTTCTGCAATTTTAACCGCAGTGACAAAATTCTCGGCAAACTTTTGTGGGTCGATGATGTGTTTGTCGTTTAATTCTGCGATCGGACAACGAACTTCGGCTCTAACGATGCAATTCGGGACATAATTCGACAAAATGCTCATGATAACATTGAGCTCGTCTGCCTCAAAATCGGCTTCATCGCGTAAAATCTTCGCGAAAACTTCAAGACATGAATTAATGAAATTGGCTCCCATCGAATCTTTAGTTTCGAAAGTCGCGTGCAATTGATAGTAGTTTGCAAGAGTGCTGGTTTTGTCGATCAATTTAATATCGATAATTCCACCGCCTCGAGCTCGCATATTCTTCGTGATAGCATCAGTGGCTGAATGGAACTTCGGAGTGATCTCAGCAACATAGTCTTGCAATTTTTCGAATTCGCCGGTAAATAAAAAGTGAACCTGTCCGACTTTCTCAGTGCTGATGACTTCAGTTTTGAACCCGCCGCGTTCCGACCAAAACTTTGCTGCATTGGCCGCAGCCGCAACTACCGAACTTTCCTCAATGACCATTGGCAC
This sequence comes from Flavobacterium sp., assembly GCA_015234525.1. Classification (GTDB taxonomy): domain Bacteria; phylum Bacteroidota; class Bacteroidia; order Flavobacteriales; family Flavobacteriaceae; genus Flavobacterium. The sequence continues at coordinate 204,320 of JADGMX010000007.1, forward strand.
AATATAATGTTGACCGTTGATCAGGAAATTGGGTGCAACGCCAAGCGGCAGATAAAAGTTGGTTATTGTGTTTTCGATGAATTCGTCGTGTAGCTGCTGAAGCTGCTGATCTGAATTCCAATATTTCTTGATCAGTGCGATTGCCGATGTCTTATCAGCGAAGCATTTGCCAGCAATCAAGTCGATTTTTTCGTCCTTGGTCAGACGCGAAAATCCGGTTATAGCTTTGGTCATTATCGTAGTTTGGTGCAAAGATAAACTATCCGCTAAATAGACCGCTAAAATTGCAGCATCTGATAATTTACATTTAAATTTTATGATTTTGCATTTTCTAAAGTTCGATTTCAGTTGTACCTTGTGGGCTGATTATGAAGGAGGAGAATGAATTTATACGTGGAAGAGGCGCGCAAATTAACACCGCGAACAAATTCCAATCAGATAAGTACGAAATACTCGATGACTTTCTGAATTACTGCGAAGCTGAAGGCGATTCGCCCGACAACAACAAGACGCAACATCTCGAAGTTTTTCCAAAAACAATCGTCAACAAGGTCGAAAGTCCGGATGTGCGAATGAGTTTTTCGATGAATGCGTATCAAGGCTGTGAGCACGGCTGTATTTATTGCTATGCGAGAAACAGTCACGAGTTTTGGGGCTATAGCGCCGGACTCGATTTTGAACGGAAGATTTTGATCAAAAAGAACGCGCCGGAACTGCTTGAACAAAAATTGAACAGCAAATCATGGCAAGCGGCAACCATTGTGATGTCGGGTAATACGGATTGCTATCAACCTGCCGAAAAGAAATATGGCATCACCCGGAAATGCCTTGAGATATTTTTGCGCTACAAACATCCTGTGGGTATCATCACCAAAAACGCATTGATTATTCGCGATCTCGACCTTCTTACTGAACTTGCCAAAGAGCGTCTGATTGGTGTCAGTATTTCGATTACATCGCTCTCAGAACAAACCAGACAACTTGTTGAACCGCGAACGGCTACAATCAAAAAGCGGCTTGAAACCGTTAGAAAACTGACCGATAACGGAATTCCGGTCAACGTTATGCTTGCGCCGATTATACCCGGAATCAACGCTCACGAAGTGATTCCGCTTGCAAAAGCCGCAGCTGATGCCGGAGCCCTATCGATTGGTCACACGGTTGTTCGATTGAACGGAGCTATTGGTGATATTTTCACGGATTGGGCACATAAAGCAATGCCGGATCGGGCGAATAAAATTCTGAATCAAATCAAGGAATGCCACGGTGGAACTTTGAACGAAAGTCGATGGCAAACCCGGATGAAAGGCGAAGGCGAATTTGCGAAACAAATCAGTTCTCAGATTGCTTTAGCCCGACGGAAATTCTTTAGTGGCCGCGAGTTCCCGGAGCTTGATACAACACTTTTTCGGAAGTTTAAAAACGGGCAATTCGAATTGTTTTGATCGATTAACCACATAAATTACAAAATTATTTTTTTTGAATTTAGAGGGCGGGCGGGATTTAACAAAGTAAACTGCCGATAATTCTAAATTTTTCACTAAAATTGGGCAATATTTCTCAAAATTGATGGTCAAACTTTTTCGAACTACAGCCGCTTTATTTTTATTGCTTTCAATATCTGTCGCGGCTCAGCAGCAAATCACAGTCGATCAAATTTATACGGGTGCTTTTCGCGTTCGCCAAATGGATGAACTTCAGGCGATGCGAAACACAAACCAATATACGGTGCTTAACCGCGGCCGTGGCGAGAATGCGTCAACTATCGATTTGTACGAATTTTCTACGCTAAAAAAAGTATCAACATTACTCGATACCAAATCACATCCATCGCTTCCGCCAATTGAAAGTTATTCCTTTAATGCCGATGAATCGAAGATGTTGATTGCAACGAACGGAAATCCGATTTATCGCCATTCGTTTACGGCTGATTATTATCTGTACGACATCAATGCCAAGACGCTAAAGAAAGTTTTGGAACAAGTTCAGGAACCGACATTTTCGCCTGACGGAAAAAACATCGTATTTGCGCAAAATAACAACCTTTTTGTTTACAATTTAGCGTCGGAAGCCATTCGCCAGATTACAAACGATGGGATTCGGAACTCAGTAATCAATGGAATCACTGATTGGGTTTATGAGGAAGAATTTGGTTTTGTCCGCGCTTTTGATTGGAGCAAAGATGGCCAGAAGATCGCATTTATTCGGTTTGATGAGTCAGACGTTCCGCAATTTTCGATGTCGCTTTTTGGAAATAGCTTGTATCCGGATGTTCAAACATTTAAATATCCGAAAGCAGGCGACAAAAACGCTGATGTGACGCTTCATATTTTCGATATCAAATCGAATACGGCCAAACAGGTAGCGCTTGGGAATTACACCGATTTTTATATTCCGCGTTTAAAGTGGACCAATAATCCGGAAATTTTAAGTGTTCAGGTTTTAAATCGCCATCAAAATAATCTTGATCTGATCTTCGTGGACGGAAATTCAGCGAAAGCAACCGTTGTTCTAAATGAAAAAGATAAAGCGTATGTTGACATCACCGACAATCTCACTTTCCTAAAAGATAACAGCTTTATTTGGACTAGCGAGAAGGATGGTTTTAACCACATTTATCTTTATGATAAAAACGGAAAGCTTAAAAATCAGATCACAAAAGGCCAGTGGGAAGTGACCGCATATTATGGTCTTGAGGAGAAGAATAATACCATTTATTATCAATCTGTTGAGAACGGCTCAATCAATCGGGATATTTACAGCATATCGCTAAACGGGAAAAACAAAAAACGCTTGTCTACAGGATCCGGTACGCATCAGGCAACTTTCAGTCCGGGTTATACCCATTACATCAACAGATTTTCAAATGCGAATCAAGCGCCGATTTACACGCTTAACGATGCAAAATCGGGTGCCATTGTTCAAACCATATTGGATAATAAATCGCTTGAGGAAAAATTAAAAGCGTTTGATCTTCCGCAAAAGGAATTTTTCGTTCTAAAAACTGAAAAAGGTGTCGAACTGAATGCCTGGATGATTAAGCCGAAAAACTTCGATCCAAATAAAAAATATCCGGTTCTAATGTATCAGTATTCGGGTCCGGGTTCACAGCAAGTCGACAACGCGTGGCATGGTGCTGATGATTATTGGTTTATGTCACTTTCGCAAAAAGGCTACATTGTGGCTTGTGTTGACGGACGAGGAACCGGTTTCAAAGGTGCTGAGTTTAAAAAAGTCACACAAAATCAGCTTGGGAAATATGAAGTTGAGGACCAGATTGACGCTGCCAAAGTAATCGGCAACTATGCGTATGTCGATAAATCCAGAATTGGAATTTGGGGATGGAGTTACGGCGGATTTATGTCGTCGAATGCTATTTTGAAAGGAAACGACGTTTTCAGTATGGCAATCGCGGTTGCGCCGGTAACCAATTGGAGATTTTACGATACGATTTACACGGAACGGTACCTAACTACGCCGCAGGAAAACGCCTCTGGTTATGATGATAATTCGCCAATCAACCATGTTCAAAAACTAAAAGGAAAATATTTGCTGATTCACGGTTCGGCAGATGATAATGTTCATGTGCAGAATTCGATGTTGATGATGGAAGCGCTGATTCAAGCCAACAAATCGTTTGACTCGGAAATTTATCCTGATAAAAACCACGGTATTTACGGCGGAATGACGCGTATTCACCTCTATAACAAAATGACCAACTTTATACTTGAGAACCTTTAATCTCAAAAGCCTTAATTAATTTAAATTCAATCCTATGGATCTTACCGCAGAGAAATCTCCACAGCACGTGTTCGGACATCCGGCCGCGTTATTTGTTTTGTTCTTCACAGAAATGTGGGAACGCTTCAGCTACTACGGAATGCGCGCGTTACTTACCGTCTTCCTTGTTAGCACAATCAGCGAAGGAGGTTGGGGTTGGACAAGTGCCGAGGCATTACAGTTGTACGGACTTTACACTAGTTTGGTTTATGCAACTCCGCTTTTGGGAGGGTTGCTAGCTGATAAAGTTTTAGGTTATCGCAAGGCAATTCTTATCGGGGCATTGGTGATGACACTTGGTCATGCTGCCATGGCATTGGAGGGAATTCACCAATATTTCTTTTATGTTGGTTTGATATTTATGATTCTTGGAAACGGAATGTTTAAACCGAATATTTCATCAATGGTGGGTCAGTTATATCCTGATAACAGTCCGAAGAAAGATGCCGGTTATACCATATTTTACATGGGAATCAACGCGGGCGCTTTTCTTGGGTCACTTCTTTGCGGATATTTGGGTGAGAAAATCGGGTGGCATTACGGATTTGGCCTTGCCGGGGTTTTTATGTTCTTCGGAATGTTGCAATTCTACTTCGGTCAAAAAATATTTGGCGTAATCGGAAATCAACCTAAAAGAGAAGTTGCAGTTACAGAAGTCGTCGAAAATGAAGTCGAAGATGTTCCGGCAAATGTCGTGAAGGACAGATTATTCGTGATTTCGGTATTGATGATTGCAAGTATTTTCTTCTTTTTCGCTTTTGAACAAGCGGGTGGTTCGATGACCATTTTCGCTAAAGATTATACACAACGTGTCCTTGAAGGAACGGCTGCAACCACTTTTAAATGGGTTGACGCATTACTGACATTAGTTCCAATCGTAGCGGTGACAATTGTTTTATGGCGATTGGCTTCAAAGATTGCCAGAGAGTATCCGCTTACGATTTTCTTTACTGCCGTATCGTTTGCCTCGATTTCAATTCTTGGATTCTGGAAAATTTACCGTGAATTTAATGCGCTGGAAACTGAGGTAACGGTATCATGGTTCCAAATTTTGAACGCTTTCTTTATTGTGACGCTTGCTTCACTTTTCAGCAGATTATGGGAGCGGGTTTGGAATCCGTCCGGACCGGTAAAATTTGCATTGGGACTTATCCTGGTTGGAGTTGGGTTTTTAGTGCTGGCTTACGGAAGTATGGGCATCAATGACGGCAATGGAAATATTGTGAAAGTTTCAATGGCGTGGTTAATCCTTGCATATTTCTTTCACACCCTTGGCGAATTGTGCTTGTCACCTGTCGGATTGTCGTATGTGTCTAAATTGTCACCTAAGAAGCTACTCGGACTCATATTCGGATTTTGGTTCTTGGCGTCAGCAATTTCGAACTTCTTGGCAGGTTGGACCGGCGGTATGATCGACCGAATAGCAGAAAATTATTCAATGTCGACATTCTTCCTTATTATTGCAGCGCTACCGGTTGCGGTTGGTTTAATTTTAATACTGATGAATCCGATGCTTAAACGCAAAATGCACGGTATCCGATAGTCAAACGTCTATTTCTAACATAATTCCATTTTTATGAATCAAACGGCCGGAGCTGTTGAGCAAAATTTTTTCGATTCGAAAGTGTTAGGGCATCCGTCCGGACTTTTCGTCTTATTTTTCACTGAAATGTGGGAGCGTTTTTCGTTCTACGGAATGCGTGTGTTATTAATCAACTTCCTGACATTTTCAATAATTAACGATAATCCGGGTTGGGGCTGGTCTGCTGAAAACGCAGGTGCGCTTTACGGAACTTACGCGATGCTGCTTTACATTACACCGATTTTTGGCGGAATCATCGCTGACAGGTATATCGGTTATCGTTGGGCGGTCGTAATCGGATCGATAATCATGACGCTCGGTCACGCGGCAATGGCTGTTGATACGCCGTTTATGTTGTATGCGGGTCTTGGGTTGTTAGTAATCGGTACTGGTTTCTTTAAGCCAAATATGACTTCGATTCTATCTGAAATGTACAAGTCGTTTCCTGAGAAGAAGGATGGCGCGTACACGATCTTTTACATGGGTGTGAATGCGGGTGCGTTCTTCGGAATGATGCTTTGCGGATACCTTGCTGAAAAGGTTGGATGGCATTGGGGATTTGGTCTGGCCGGTGTTTTCATGTTGTTGGGAACGCTTCAGTTCTGGTTGGCAAAACCCCTTTTTGGTACTGTGGGCGAAGTTCCTTCAAAAGAGAAACGTCTTGCTGATGAAGCTGCTGCAAAAACTTCAACTAATGAAGAAGATCGCAGAAATCCATTTACTATAACCGATAAAATCCTGATTGTCCTTACGGCGGTAATCGGATTGCTATATGCTTTTAACGATCCATTGTCTAAGATCGGAAATGTCAATTTATTCCCGTTTGAGGCTTTCGGTTTCGATGGTCAGAGCTTTGTGATTTTGGTCGCACTAATTCTGTTCCTGTACCTTGTAATCACTCGAATGATGCGATACACATTAGTGATCAGACACCGAATGATCGCGGTGATTATCTTCGCGTTTTTTACAATTTTCTTCTGGATGTCGTTTGAACAAGGTGCGTCGTCACTGGTGATTTTTGCTCGTGACAATGTTGATCGGAGTCTTGCCGGTTCATCGCTGACCATTTTTAATGTCGTAAATACCTTATTGACTGTTGTTCCTTTGTTAATTGTAAGCTGGGTATTATTCTTACTTGCGAAACAAACGTGGCATCGAATTCCGATGTCGAATATCGTGCTTGCAATCTGTTTTATCGGCGTATGGGGCGTTGCAATTTGGATGCTTTATCAGGAATACACCGCAACGTCGTCTGAGATAACGGTGTCGTGGTTCAGTATTCTGAATTCATTCTTTATCATCGCATTTGCATCAACAGTTTCAAAACTTTGGGACAGTAAGTACAATCCGCCTGCAGCTGTAAAATACGGAATGGGTCTGATTATTATGGCGATTGGATTTGGCTTGCTCGCATTTGGATCACACGGAATTGCTTCAGGCGTGAAAGTGTCGATGATCTGGTTAGTTTTGGCATACCTTTTCCACACGTTGGGAGAACTTTGTCTATCACCTGTCGGACTTTCGTACGTTAGTAAACTTGTTCCGGGCCGAATGATTGCATTTATGTTTGGAATGTGGTATCTCGCAATTGCGATTGGAAGTAAACTGGCGGCTATCTTAGGAGGTCAAATCGAGAATATTACTAAGGAGTATTCGCTTTCAACTTTCTTCCTTATTTTTACAATTGTGCCGGTTGTGGCAGGGCTTTTGGTAATCGCGCTGAATCCACTGCTGAAACGACTCATGCACGGAGTCAGATAACCCTAATTTTAATTTAGAATGAGAAATAGTTTCATATTGCTTTTGCTTGTAATTTCAAGTTATTCGGTTAACGCTCAGAATGTTGTGTGGCATACCGACATTAATAAAGCAGTCGATCTTTCGAATAAGACACAAAAACCGATGTTGTTGTTCTTTACCGGGTCTGATTGGTGCGGTTGGTGCATCCGACTTCAAAAAGAAGTTTTGAAAACAGCAGAATTTGAATCGTGGGCAAAGGAAAATGTCATTTTGGTTGAACTGGATTTTCCACGTCGAACTCCGCAATCCGATGAGATCAAGAAGCAAAACATGGAATTGCAACAAATGTTTCAAGTGCGTGGTTATCCAACAGTTTGGTTTGTTGGAGTCGGCAAAACCGATAGTAAAATAAGCTTAGAGAAATTAGGCAGTACCGGTTATGTAGCCGGTGGTCCTTCAGCTTGGCTTACAGGTGCAAACCGAATTCTGAAAAAGTAATTTCGTCATTTTATCTTATAGAATCCCTTTTCGCTGATCGAGTGAAAAGGGATTTTCTTTTTTCTACAGGTTTCTTCCCATCGGGAAATACTGCTTCGATAGTTTGACGCGTCGGCTACGATTTCAGCTGGCTTTAAATCATCGATCAAACGCTCGAGGTTCACTCGTGATGATTGTGTCAGAAGTACGACATCGGGTTTCATCGATGGTAAAATCACTGAAGCGCTGTCGATTATTAATATCTTTTTTCGCACGTAAATTAAATTTGAGAGCTTTTTCTCTTTAATCGATGTGAGGTGACTTGAAAGCGTATACGATGAAAGCTGATCGAGATTGACGCTGTCCCGTGAAAATACGGTCAGGTTGTTTCCACGTCTGTCCAGAATCAAGCTTGAACGCGGCGAATACATAATCAGCGACTCGTCGGTGTTTCGGGTTGATTGCGTTTTGAATATGTTTGTCAGCTGTAACGTTGCGATCACCACGAGCGAAATAGCAAGGTTGTAACACTTCTTTTCGGTACAGAACAGGGCTAAGGATACAATCAATGTATATAAGAGTAACATCGATCCAATTTCCAACGGAATGTCTTGAAATATGAAACTCTCAAACGATGCGATCCAAGCGATAATTTGATTGAGTAGCCAAATGCTCCATTCTAATAACCAAAGTAGAAATGGAATTGCAGTTCCAAATGCTGCGAGGATTATGACAGCCACGCCAATACTCATAATGATGCTCAACCACGGAATGATCAGCAAGTTTGTGATAAAAAACAAACCCGGAAACTGATGAAAATAAAATATGCTTAACGGTAATGTTCCGATTTGAGCAGCAAATGAAACGGTTAAAATGTCCCAGAAATACTTTACGAGTCGGTTTTGTGGCGACCACATACTGTCGAACATCGGTTGCATCCAAAGAATGAAAAATAGCGCGGCGTAACTTAGCTGAAATCCGACATCAACTAAAAATGAGGGTTCGACAAATAAAATCACAAGAGCTGATACCAGCAAGGTGTGATAGATGTTTGTACTTCGGCGAAGATAATTTCCTACGGTGAGAAATGAGAACATTGTAACAGATCTAACGACCGATGGAGAGAAGCCTGCAATCAGTCCGAAGATCCAGAGAACGGCAATAATCGTTATGGCCTTTATAAGTCGCGAACCTGGTGTGTTTGGAAGTTGATTCAGCAAAAATCCGAGCATTAAGGCAATCATTCCGATATGCAGGCCTGAAACCGATAATATATGAACAGCTCCAGCAAATTGATAGTTTTTGATGATCTCAGGTGATATTTCCTGTTGTTGCCCTAAAATAAGCGCTGCAACGACGTGTAATTCCGCTTCGTTGAAACCTTCGTCTGCGAGTTTTTGGACGACTTTCGTTCGATACCTATCAGCCCAACTCCACATATTATCAACGGTCCCGATTTTCTTCGAAGTTTTTGGATCGATAAATATTTGCCCGTAAATACCTTTGTTCGCCAAATATTTTCCATAATCGAACTGGCCTGGATTTAACGGCGGTCTGTTGGTTATGATTTTGGTGTAAGCAATTAGTCGGTCCCCGATCTTAAGTGGCAATGAATCGGCGTTTCGAATCGTAACTGTAATCTTGCCGGTTGCGTTTTGCCGATTTATACTTTCGATGTTGGCAATATAACGCTGTCCTGATTTTGTGGTCCTTAGTTTCTCGCGTAGATTAAATATAATGGCGGAATCGTTGTCATGCGAAAGATGGATGTAATGCTCGCTGTGATGCCGATCGTCGTTGAGGCTCCGAACTGCAAATGCCGTCGAAATTGTGGTTAAAAGCACGGCGATTGAAAATGCAATCTGACCAAAGCTGGTTTTAGTCCACCGATTCAGCACCAATGCTATCGCAAAGGAAGTTACGGTGAGTGTTAGCGCATAGTTGAGTGCGAGTGGGAAATACAATGACAGTATTAGACCCGCAACAAATGCTAAGGTGATCTTCGAGAGTGGAAATGCAAAGACTTTCATGACACGCATTTTTATAAAAGTAGCTTGTCAGCGGAAAATCGAAGTACGGTAAAACCGCAAAAAAAAGTCCGACCTCAGAAAGATCGGACCGTTAAACCTATAACTTAAACTTATAACACTCTGTTGGCTTGAGCAAACGACTTACTGTAGTATGGCTCTTTTGTCGACGAAATAATTACGCCTTTTGAAGTTGACGAGTGAATGAATTTGATTTCATCACCATCTGATTCTACCACTAACCCGACGTGGTTTATTGTATCACGACCATTTGTTTTAAAGAAAACAAGGTCGCCTTTTTTTACTTCTTCTTTTTTGATTTTCGCGCCAACTTTTGCCATCTGATTAGAACTTCTTGGCAATTTCATGTCGAAAATATTAAATACCGCGGTAACCATTCCGGAGCAATCCATTCCCGAAAGTGAAATTCCACCCGGGCGATAATTAACACCGATGAATTGCATCGCATTGTTGATCATCTGCATTGCAAGATAATTTTCTTCCGGACTTATTACCAGATCTTTATCTTCCTTGTCGTTGATTTGATTTTTTTTGGCTTTTGTCGCTTTTGTATAACCAGCTTTTTTTGTGGTTTTTGTTGCAGCGATTGCATTATCAGAAGATGCAGAGGATTTTCCATAAACACCTTTTTTAACAGCTTCTTTTTTTGAGGTAATAACTTGTGCCTGAGTGAACGCAAAGGCAAATAAGAAAAGAAGGAGAAAAAGATTCTTGTTTCGCATATTTTATTTTTTATTGTTAGCAGGGGCCGGCTAATGTTTATTAATAAAATTCAAAAAGATCTCTGATTGAATTGAAGTATAAACCTGTTACTCGATATTTATATAATTTTTTGTAAACATACCATAATTCCCATATTTACAAAAACAAATCTTGTTAAAATTTTCTAAATCAGGTCATTTGGTGAAGTCGCTGAAAATCGCTTCAGCTGTTTTCTTTGCGGCTCCACCTCCTCCAAGATTCAACTGCAACTCGTTATAGTCCGCTAAAATTCGCTTTCGGTTGGCAGGTTCGAATAATTTTTTCAGCTCCTCAGAAACCCGTTTTGTGTTAAAATCCGATTGGATTAGTTCGGTTACAATTGGCTTGTCCATAATCAGATTTACAAGCGATATATACTTTAATGTGATGATGCGCTTTGCAATCTGGTATGAAACCCAGCTTCCTTTGTAACAAACAACTTCCGGAACTTTAAACAATGCGGTTTCTAAGGTAGCCGTGCCCGAAGTGACAAGTGCCGCTGACGAAATTCGGAGCAGGCTATAGGTTTGATTTGGGATAAACGCAACGTGATCATTTGTCAAAAACTGACTATAAAATGAATCGTCTTGACCCGGCGCTCCCGCGATGACAAACTTGTAATCTGGAAAATCATTGACAACGCTAAGCATTATGGACAACATTTTGACAATTTCTTGTTTTCGGCTTCCCGGCAATAATGCAATAATTGGTTGATGGCCTAAATGATAACGATTGCGAAACTCAGTCTCGTCGAATTCAGGATGATTGTTGATCGCATCTACTAGCGGGTGACCGACAAAAGTTACATCAAACTTGTGTTTTTCCTCGTAAAACTCTTTTTCGAACGGCAAAATGACATACATCTTATCGACATCGCGACGAATTGCTTTGATCCGACTTTCCTTCCATGCCCAAATTTGTGGCGATATGTAGTAATGTGTCCGATAACCTTGAACCTTTGCCCATTTGGCAATTCGCATGTTGAATCCCGGGTAATCAATAAAGATGAGCGCGTCAGGTTTGAATTGCGAAATATCAGCTTTGCAGATGTCGATGTTTCGAAGGATTGTTTTTAAATTCAGCACTACTTCGGCAAAACCCATAAAGGCCAATTCGCGGTAATGCTTTACCAGCGTGCCTCCTGCTTTCTGCATTAAATCGCCGCCCCAAAAACGGATTTCCGCATTCGGATCAAGCTTCCTGAGTTCGGTAATTAACATAGCGCCGTGCAAATCGCCGGAAGCTTCACCTGCAATGATGTAGTATTTCATTAAACGAAGAATGTTAAAATGCCTAATACGATGGTGCCAAATAGAACACCACGTGCCATTTGATCTTTTTTATAATAAAGAAGCCCCAAAAACACCGCCAGGTCTAAAATGGCGCCGAGTGCAATCAGTTTACCAAGTTGGCCGTGCGTGTTTAAAATCTGGATTCCTGCCAAAAAAGTATATTCGGTAAATAGGATGATAAAGAGGTAACTTCCTAATAATGCTGCCGCGATGGCCAGCGCAAATCCATAAATAATATCGTCATTCATTGAGTTTCCACGTATTTAATTGTTGCATTGCATGATGAGCAGTCAAATCGAATTGAACCGGAACTACTGAAACAAACCCGTTGTCCAAAGCCCATTCGTCAGTGTCTTCGCCTTTGTCCTGATTGACAAATTCGCCGGTCAACCAATAATAATTGCGGCCACCCGGACTTTGTCGCTTATCGAATTTTTCAACCCATTGAGCTTTGGCTTGCCGGCAGACCTTTATTCCCTTAATTTCCTCTTTTTTGAGTTTTGGAATATTGACGTTTAACAAAACGCCTTCGGGCAAACCGTTTTTCAAAACTTCAGTTGCTATCTTTCGGACAAATGGCTCGGCCTGATCAAAATCGGCGTTCCAATCGAAATCGGCCAGTGAGAATCCGATTGCGGGAATACCTTCGATTCCGGCTTCAACCGCAGCACTCATCGTACCCGAGTAAATAATATTAATCGACGAATTTGATCCGTGATTGATTCCGGAAACACATAAATCAGGTTTCTCACGAAGAATTTCGCTGACGGCCATTTTTACGCAATCAACCGGAGTTCCCGAGCAACTATATTCTGTTATCTCTGCATTTTCAGGAGATAATTGATTGAGATATAGCGTATTGTTTATGGTGATCGCATGACCCATCGCACTCTGTGGCTTGTCGGGCGCAACAACGACCACGGTTCCCAATTCAGACATGATCGAAATCAGTTTTCGAACGCCGGGAGCCGTAATGCCGTCGTCGTTTGTAACAAGTATAAGTGGCTTCTTTTCAGGAGTTGCTGGCGTAGATGCTGTCAAAATCAATTAGTTATTTTGTGAATTGGATTGTATTCATTGTGCAAAATTTAACATCAAACACTTGATATTATAGCTACATTTGAGACAAAAATACGGAATTAATTACGCCTCCCTGACTTCAGGTGTCAACAAAAGATAATTCACAAACCCAATTTTGATGGCACAATTTTTTCTACATTTATTTTTTTCTAAGTGATGAATGCTATACTTATATTTATGAAGAGGAATTATAAAATTATACTGGTCGTTTTAGCTTTAGCAATAGGTCTTTACAGCTTTATGCCGAATGACAAAAACGATCCGGAGAAAGATAAGGTTCTGTTAGAACTCTTAACTTTTGTCATTGAACGCGGTCATTATGATCCGGCGGCTATTGATGATACGTTTTCAAAAGGTGTCTACAAAGACTACATTCAGGCGCTGGATCCTTCCAAGCGCTTTTTCTTGCAATCTGATTTGGACGAATTTGCGGCCTATGAAACTCGGATCGACGATATGATCAACACAAAAGATCTTTCGTTTTTCGACCTTACCTATACCAGATTGATGCAGCGTATCAAAGAAAGCAAGAACTATTACAAGGATGTTTTGGACAAGCCGATCGATTACAACGTGGCGGAAACCACCAATACGGATTATGACAAACTTCCATACGCGAAAAATACTGCGGAGCTTCAGGAGCGCTGGAGAAAGCAAATTAAATTATCGACACTTTCTTCACTAGCTGATAAACTTGATCTTCAGGAGAACAAAGACAAACCTGCCGGGGATAAGGCGGTAACCAAAACGTCGGCCGAACTTCAGGATGCGGCTCGAAAGGTTGATAAAGCTAAAGAGAAGGAGAAGGTTGCAATTGAGAAAAAATCGTTTACTGAACTTGAAAAGGAAACGCGTGAAAGTTCATTGAAATCGTTGAATGAATATTTTGGTTTTATTGATGACCTCAATAGAAACGATTGGTTTTCAGTCTATGTCAATGCGATTGCAAGCAGATTTGACCCGCATACGACTTATTTCGCTCCGGAAGAGAAAGATCGTTTTGATATTTCGATGAGCGGAAAACTTGAAGGAATCGGTGCACGTCTTCAAAAGAAGAACGATTTTACTGAAATCACCGAACTGATCTCAGGTGGTCCGGCTTGGCGTGGTAAAGAACTTGAGCCAGGTGATGTTATTTTAAAAGTAGCACAAGGTAATAAGGAAGCTGTTGATGTTGTAGGGATGCGTCTTGATGATGTTGTAAAACGCATCAAGGGTCCAAAAGGAACCGAAGTAAGACTCTCAGTAAAAAAAGCTGATGGTACGCTAAAAGTAATTTCGATTATCCGCGACGAGGTTGAAATTGAAGAAACCTATGCTAAATCAAGTGTTGTTGAAAAAGATGGCATGAAGTACGGAATTATTTACCTTCCTAAATTCTACATTAATTTTGAAGATCCAAACGGCCGGGACGCTGCCAAAGATGTTGCAGTCGAGATCGAGCGTCTTAAAAAAGAAGGTGTTCAGGGAATTATGATGGACGTTCGCGATAATGGCGGCGGATCTTTAAAGACCGTGGTTGATATTGCCGGAATGTTTATCGAAGAAGGCCCGATTGTTCAGATAAAATCGGCTGGGAGGAAGAAAGAAGTACTATATGATCGCGATCGCAAAGTGCAATGGGACGGACCGCTTGTGGTAATGGTGAATAGTTTTTCAGCGTCGGCTTCTGAAATCCTGGCGGCAGCGATTCAGGATTATCACCGTGGAATTGTGATCGGAAGTAAACAAACCTATGGTAAAGGAACGGTGCAAAACGTAATCGACCTAAATCAATTTATTCGAAACAGCGAGTTCGGTGATCTTGGCGCTTTAAAAACGACAACTCAAAAGTTTTATAGAATCAATGGTGGATCGACTCAGCTTGAAGGCGTGCGAAGTGACATTTCAATGCCGGATCGTTATTCATACGTGAAAATGGGCGAGCGCGATATCGATAATGCGATGCCGTGGGATAAAATTGATCCGGCGAATTTCAAACCGTGGGAAGGTGCAACAAACTTTGAATATGCGGTTGAAAACAGCAAAAAGAGAATTGCACAAAACCCCGAATTCAAGTTGATTGACGAGAATGCGAAATGGATCAACGACCGAAGTGAAGAATCGGTTTATTCGCTTAAGCTGGACGATTTCCGTCAAGAACAAAAGAACTTGGAAGAGAAAGCGAAAAAGTACAAATCTATTGTTGACTACAAGAATAATCTGACTTTCCTTTCGCTTCCTCATGAAGTTGAAGCCATGAAAAATGACAACTTGCTAAAAGAAAAACGCGATCGTTGGCACGAAAGTTTAAGCAAGGATATTTATGTTCAGGAAGCCATCAACATTCTTGATGATCTTCAGCCAAAGACAGGAAAGGCTTCGGTTACGATGAAGAAAAAAGACAAAATGGTTAAATCATAATTTGGAAGCTCCGTTTGAAACGGGGCTTTTTTTTGCTGATTCGACGATGCCGAGTTTGCCCGTAAACTATAAAAGACGCACGCCGCCGTAACAGAGGATGCGAACCAGTCGAACTTCACGAAAATGAATTATGTGGTAACGGTTTCGAGTGTTTTAGCCCGGATGGGAAGCGATATCCCTGGAGCTTGCGGAAGGATTTAGCGGACAGCCGGATTAGCTTCTAATAAAAAGCCGCGCTACCATTCATTTACTTTGTTGGCATCCATTTTCAGGAAGATGAACAGCAAAATGGTGAACGCCCACAATCCTGAACCACCGTAGGAAAATAGGGGCAAAGGAACGCCAATGGTTGGGAAAATGCCGACTACCATTGCGACGTTCACGAAAAAGTGGATGAATAATATTCCTGCCACGCAATAGCCATATACCCGGCTAAATTTGGTTTTTTGACGCTCCGACAGGTAAATGACGCGTAGGATCAGACATGCGAATAATGCGATTACAACCAATGATCCCACGAAACCCCATTCTTCACCGACGGTTGTGAAAATATAATCGGTGTGTTGTTCAGGAACGAAGCCGCCTTTAGTTTGTGTTCCTTCCAAAAATCCTTTTCCAAACCAGCCACCTGAGCCAATCGCAATTTCAGACTGATTGGTGTTGTAGCCAACGCCGCGCAAATCGACTTGTTTGCCAAGAAGAATGTTAAATCGGTCGCGGTGGTGTTGTTTAAAGACATTTTCGAAAACGTAATCGACTGAAAAGACGTAGCCACTTATAAGCACCATCACTAAGGCGCTGGCAACGATATTCCTGTTGGCAATGCGGCTTCGCAAATAGATGATTACGACGATGGCAAGTGCGATGGCGATGATCAGTAACGGTTCTAAAATCAGCGCAAGTACGAACAAGATGATGGCAATAAAGCCGCTCCACACGTAAATTGTAGGAAGGCCTTCGCGATGTAAAACAAGAATGAATACGGTGTAAATCAGTGCGCTTCCCGGATCGGGTTGTGGCAAAATCAGGATAATTGGCAAAAACACGATAATCAATGCCTGAAATTGGCGGTTCAGATCTTTTAAATTGACTTGAACATCGCTGAGATATTTTGCAAGGGCGAGGGCGGTTGCGGCTTTTGCGAATTCCGATGGCTGAATCGTGAAACTTCCGATGGCGTACCAACAGCGCTGGCCGGCAATCGTCTTTCCGAAGAAGAAGAGTCCGACTAACGCCACCAAAGCGATGGCAAAGATAATGCTGGCGTATTTTTCATAAAACTTGCCATCGACAGACAAGACGACAAAAATTAGCGGAATCGTAAAGATGATAAAAAGCAGTTGCTTACCGTAAATCTCGCCGAAATCAAACGTTGTGTCGGTGTCGATCGGGAGTGAAGATGAGTAGATATTCAGCCAACCCATAATGACCAACGCTGAATAAATCAAAATGCTGATCCAGTCTATATTGCTGCTTACCGCTTGATTTTTCATTTATTCAGTTAATTTTCTGCTTCGTCGCTGTTTACCTGAACACGTGTAAACGAGATTGAAGTCGAATCCGGTTTGATATATTTTGCATATTCGTCGAGCAAACTGCCTTCAAACATACGCTTTTCGAGGTCGGTACGGGAAATCTTTCCGCGTAGATATTTTTCGATCATCAAGCTCGCCATCGGACCGGCCCATCGTGCTCCCCAGTATCCATTTTCAACAAACACCGCAATGGCAATTTTTGGATTATCCTTTGGTGCAAATGCGACAAAAATTGAGTGATCCTGAAGCTTGGTCCTCTTGCCATTGATCTTGGCGTAATTCTCAGCGGTACCAGTTTTGCCACAAATGTCGATGCCTTCAACGCGCAACGATTTTGCCGTTCCTAAATTATAAACATCAAATAAACCGTTGATAATAGGTTCAAAATGGCGTTTGTCGATAGAGGTTACGTGTTTTGTGACGAACTTTTTGTCGATTGGCTGATTTTCGATTTTTTTAATGATGTGGGGCGTATAGTAATGTCCGCGGTTGGCAACGGCTGCCATCATGTTAGCAAGTTGAATGGGCGTCATTAGTACCTCTCCCTGACCAATTCCGTTAGATACGATAGCGGTACTTCGCCAACCGCCATTTGGATAAATTCGGTTATATGTTTTTGATGTTGGTCTGTTGCCTCGTCGTCCTGTGGGCAAGTCATAACCCATAAACTGACCGAGGCCAAAACTTTTTAAGTGATTGCTCCAAACGTCGACGCCATCGGCAGGTTTCACATATTTATTGATTGTTTTCATGTAAACGCTCGCAAAGTAGGTGTTACACGAGTTGTACATTCCGTTGTGAAGCACTGAAATACCTGAATCGTGACATTTCATGAAACGGCCGCGCGCGTAGCTAAATCCGTGATTACACATAAAAGGTGTTTGCTCAGTGATCACGCCCTCCTGAAGTCCGATTAAGCCTGTCAAAATTTTAAACGGTGATCCGGGTGGATATTCTGCCAGGAGTCCGCGGTCATAAAGCGGTTTCGCGATCGAATCGTTATAAAGTTTGGTATAATTTCGTGAGCGTTGGCGGCCGACCAATATTGCCGGATCGTAGGAAGGTGCAGTTACGAGCGCGAGGATTTCGCCGGTAGCAGGTTCAAGCGCGACAATTCCGCCTCTTTTGTTCATCATCAGCTTTTCGCCATATTCCTGAAGAACGACGTCGATAGTCAGATTAATGTCGTCTCCCTGAACGGCGATGGTGTCGTACTTACCATTTTTATATGATCCGATGTCGCGGTTGAATTTGTCTTTTTGAATGTATTTTACGCCTTTGATTCCGCGCAGGATATTCTCATAGCTTTCCTCAACGCCTTGTCTTCCGATAAGGTCACCACTGATGTAGTATGGGTTTTTTTTGATGATGTTTTCGTTAACCTGAGTGATAAACCCGAAAACATTGGCGCCAACGGAGACCTGATAATCCCGTAATGAACGTTTCTGAATTTCGAATCCGGGAAACTTCCGAATCTTTTCCTGAAGTGCCGCATACTCGCGTTTGTTCAATTGCGGAAGGAAAACCGAGCGAAGCATCGGACTATAAACGCGTGCTTTTTCGACCTTTTGGATATATTCTTCCTTAGTAATATTGAGAAGTTGGCAAAATTCGAGCGTGTCGATATTTTTAAGTTCGCGAGGCGTCACCATAATGTCGTATGACGGTTGGTTTGCGACTAAAAGCTTGCCGTTGCGATCATAAATATAACCGCGCTCGGGATAATCGTATTTGATCTTGATGGCATTGTTGTCTGATTTCAGCTTCAGCGTATCGTCGATCACTTGAAGATAAAACAATCGCAAAACGAGGAGTGTCGCCGAAATGATCACCAACGAGGGTAATAAAATCTTTCTCATCTCTTGCTTGGCTTAAATAGGTAAATTACAATAATAGATAGGATGATCGTGAATATGGTACTAAAAATCGTACGTAGCAAAATATCCCAAATATTGCTGATTCGGAAAACTTCGAGAACGAAAAGTGTAAAATGATGGATCACTACCGATATCAGAATAAACGAAAACCGCTCCGGCGTTAATACGTCGTTGATACGGATTGTTTGGTATTCGTAGCTTAAACCGAATGAAAACTTAAAAATCGATGGCCGAACATACGCGAGAACCAAACAAGATGCTGCGTGGACTCCGCCCGAATTCGAAAACATATCCATGATAATCCCCAGCGCGAAGGCGGCTCCGAGTAAACCCAACTTATTTGCATCAACCGGATAAAGAATGATGAATAAAATATAAGGGAACGGACTAATGAAACCTGCGAAGTTCATATTGCTGAAAATAATCACTTGCGCCGCCAGAAGCAGGATAAACCGGATGATATTTACAATTACAGCACTATTCACCTTTTGTTGCGTTTTCGAGGTTTAAGATTTCGTCGCGGTCTTTTCGCTTAATGATATAAACATGACCGAGATTGGTCATATCATTGAACAACTTTACATTGATCGTATAATAATTGGTTTCGCTGTCGATGTATATCTTATCGATAGTTCCGATTCCGATGTTTTCAGGAAAGATAATCGATTGTCCACCGGTTACGATGGTATCACCTTTACGGATAGCGGCTAGTCGGGGTACATCAATCAGTTGAACGAATCCGGTGCTTTTCCCATTCCAATTCAATGTTCCGAAGTGATTCGATTTTTTGATTTTAGCGTTAATTTGCGATTTGATGTTCAGCACACTGATGACGGTCGCGTAATTTTTGGATACTTTATCTACAATTCCGACGATTCCCTGACTATTTACAACACCCATATCCGGTTGAACCCCGTCGTTTGTGCCGCTGTTGATGGTCAGGTAGTTTTCAAAAACATTGTATGAGTTGTGAATGACTTTAGAAACAATGATATTCGTCCGACTTACTCCTTTGATGCTATCCGCACGGTGAATGACGGTCGAATCTGCGATGGTCAGCAACAAGCTTCGCAACTTCGCATTTTCAGCGGCAAGTTGCTCGTTGTGATCTTTTAAATCGAAGTACTCGTTAACATTATTGAGACTCTCATAAACGCCGCCGGTCAGAAAGTTTGCAGAACTGACAACCTTGCTACGATGATACGAATGCGATTGCACCGTTAGGAATAACGAAATGCCTAAAAGCAGCAAAAACAGTAACTTATTACTGTTTTTATATATGAAATTAACAATTTGCTGCATTTACTGAATCAGTTTTCGGTTCCGGGAGCTGTATAAAAAGCTGGAATTATTTAATAAGGATGCTGCGGAATTTTGGTATGTTTTTCAACGCCATGCCGGTACCACGAACTACGGCACGAAGCGGATCCTCGGCAATGTAAACCGGTAGATCAGTCTTTTGCGAAATACGTTTGTCAAGTCCTCGTAGCATTGATCCACCGCCGGCAAGATAAATACCGGTATTATAGATGTCAGCAGCAAGTTCAGGCGGAGTTTGCGAAAGCGTTTCCATGATCGCGTCTTCAATTCGCTGAATCGATTTGTCTAATGCTTTTGCGATTTCGCGGAACGATACTTCAACTTGCTTTGGTTTACCTGTAAGCAGGTCACGTCCTTGAACAGACATGTCATCTGGTGGCGTTTCAAGATCTTCAGTTGCTGCACCAATCGAAATTTTGATCTTTTCAGCAGTACTTTCACCAACAAAAAGGTTGTGCTGTGTTCGCATGTAGTAAACGATATCGTTTGTAAAAACGTCACCGGCAATTTTAACCGATTTGTCGCAAACAATACCGCCAAGCGCGATTACTGCAATTTCTGTAGTTCCACCACCAATATCGACGATCATATTACCTTTTGGCTGCATGATATCGATTCCAATACCGATTGCAGCAGCCATTGGCTCGTGAATCAAATAAACTTCTTTACCATTTACGCGCTCACACGATTCTTTTACCGCACGCATTTCAACCTCTGTAATTCCCGACGGAATACAAACTACCATGCGAAGCGCCGGCGTAAACATTCTCTTCTTTAAAGCGGGAATGCTTTTGATAAAAAGGTTGATCATTTTTTCAGACGCATCAAAATCGGCGATAACACCGTCCTTCAGTGGTCTGATGGTTTTTATGTTTTCATGAGTCTTTCCCTGCATCATATTTGCCTCCTTACCGACGGCAATTATTTTACCTGAAACCCGGTCGCGGGCAACGATTGAAGGACTGTCAATTACGACTTTATCATTATGGATTATCAGGGTGTTGGCAGTACCAAGGTCGATAGCGATGTCCTCGGTCATGAAATCAAAAAATCCCATATGTTAAGCGGGGTTAAAAATTAGTGGAAAATTAACGCACAAAGTTAAACAAATTAATGTTTGAAATGACGGGTTCCGGTAAATACCATCGCAACTTTATTTTCGTCACAATAGTCGATGCTCAATTGGTCTTTTACCGATCCGCCGGGCTGAATTACAGCTGTTACGCCGGCATTTTTCGCAATCTCAACACAGTCGGGAAATGGGAAAAAAGCGTCGCTCGCCATCACTGAACCCTGAAGGTCGAAATTAAACGTGTTGGCTTTTTCAATTGCCTGTTTCAACGCGTCGACCCGCGAGGTTTGACCCGTTCCAGAAGCAATCAAAGTTTGGTTTTTTGCAAGCACAATCGTGTTCGATTTCGTGTTCTTACATATTTTAGAGGCGAAGATCAAATCGCTGATTTCAGTATCGGAAGGAGCAACTTTAGTTACGGTTTTCAGATCGGATGCCTGATCGGTAACATTGTTTCGGTCTTGAACAAGCAATCCGTTAAGACATGTTCTTACTTGTTTTGATGGAAGCTCGATCGGATTTTGAACTAATAAGATTCGGTTTTTCTTTTCAGATAAGATTTCGATCGCCTGATCCTGAAATCCGGGCGCGATGACAACTTCACAAAAAAGTTTGTTGATTTCGGTTGCGGTTTCGACGTCGATTTCGACATTTGAAATTAAAACGCCGCCAAAAGCTGATGTCGGATCGCCCGCCAATGCTGCCAAGTACGCTTCCTTAATTGTAGGTCGTGATGCCAGTCCGCACGCATTATTATGTTTTAGAATGGCGAATGTTGGCTGATCATTTCTAAATTCCAATATCAGATTAACCGCGGCATCAACATCTAATAAGTTGTTGTATGAAAGTTCTTTGCCGTGAAGCTTTTTGAACATCGCATCAAAATCGCCGTAGAAAAATCCTTTTTGGTGTGGATTTTCTCCATAACGCAGTTCCTGGCCATTGGCGATGCTGATTTTAAACTTTGAATCTTCGGTGTTGAAATAATTGAAGATTGCCGAATCGTAGTGTGATGAGATATGGAAAGCGTGAGTTGCGAATTTTTTGCGATCTTCGATAGATGTTTCGCCGTTCTTTTCTTTGAGCAGATCGAGTAATGGCGCATATTGGTCGACTGATGCGACGATTAAAGTATCGCGGAAGTTTTTGGCCGCAGCGCGGATTAATGAGATTCCGCCGATATCGATTTTTTCGATGATGTCTTCTTCTGCAGCGCCGGATGCCACTGTATTTTCGAAAGGGTAGAGGTCTACAATGACAAGATCGATTTGCGGAATGTCGAACTCTTTCATTTGTTCAGCATCCTGGTCGTTATCCTGTCGGTTTAGGATTCCGCCGAAAATTTTTGGATGAAGTGTTTTAACGCGGCCGCCTAATATTGAAGGGTACGAAGTGACATCTTCAACCGGAATGACCGGAATTCCGAGGTTTTTAATAAATTCTTCGGTTCCGCCGGTCGAGTAGAACGTAACATTTTGATCGTGCAATTGTTTGATGATTGGTTCGAGTCCGTCTTTTGAAAATACTGAAACAAGTGCAGATTTAATGTTTTTTGTAGTAGTCATAGTAGTTGTGTTAGTTTTTGCAAAAGTAGTTTTTTTTGATGCAACCACAGGCGGTTTTGCAGTCTTACTAAAGAAAAACAAGCTCGGTTTTTTGTTGAATTTCGAATCAGGTTTATCAGCCCTAGCCCCGATGGCGGCGGCATCCTTTTTTTGGCGGCCAACAGATGTGTTTTAACCGATGTTTTAAAGCAAAAAAAGATAAAGCCAATAGCGGGAATAAGCTCCTAATCCTCATTTTGACCATGAAGGCCAGATATTACAACTAAAAAATTTGCGGTATGTTGTGCGGCGGTGTTAGGTTATTGACGAAAATTTTTTGAATTTTACAACAAAGTTTATCCATGCTACTTTATTTACGCCTTCTTCGCGAAAGTTTTGGCTTTGCTGTCAACGCTTTACGCAACAACAAACTTCGGACGCTGCTTTCGCTTTTGGGTGTGACCATCGGAATTTTTTCGATCATTGCGGTTTTGGCGGCTGTCGATTCGCTTGACCGGAAAATCAAGAAGGATTTGAGCAGTTTGGATAAGAATACCATGTATTTGACCCGGGTTTCGTTTGGCCCGTCGAATCTTCCGCGTTGGAAGACGGAGCAATTTCCCGATGTTACTTATGATGAATTTCAGGCGTTAAAGCGTTCAGTGATTTCGGCTGAGAATTTGTGTTTTCAACTTTTTGCCGGAAGACAATCGATTAAATTCGAGAATGAAACCGTGAATGATGTGAATGTGGTTCCGGTGACGTATGAGTTTACCGATATTCAGACATTGGAGTTTGAAACCGGCCGATTTTTTAATGAACCGGAGTCGAATTCGGGTGCCGCAGTGGTGGTGTTGGGATTTGAAGTTGCCAAAAGTTTGTTTGGTGGCAGCGATCCGATCGGCAAAGATGTGCGAATTTACGGACAACGTTTTACGGTAATCGGGGTAACTCAGAAGCAAGGTGCCGGAATGTTTGGGGAGAGCAACGATATTTCAGCATTTTTTCCGAGTAATTTTTTGCGAAGGATGTACGGCGATAACAATAAGACGATGTTGCCGGTTGTGATTGTAAACCCCGGCGACAATATCGACGAGACTAAGGCTGAAATTGCGCAGAAACTTCGCATGATACGCGGAATTAAAGCCGATCAGGAAGATAATTTCTTTATTAACGTACTATCGGGATTGACTGATATGATTGACGGAATTGTCGGTCAAATGAATATGTTTGGCTGGATTATCAGTGGATTTTCGCTTTTGGTGGGCGGATTTGGAATTGCCAATATCATGTTTGTATCGGTTAAAGAACGGACTAATTTGATTGGTATTCAGAAATCGCTTGGCGCGAAAAACCGATTTATCTTGTTCCAGTTTTTGTTTGAGGCTGTGATCTTGTCGATAATAGGCGGTTTGATCGGTTTGTTTTTGGTATGGATTATTACGGTTATACTTACCAATTTGCTTGAATTCGACTTTATACTCGGAATGGGGAATGTGATTCTGGGGACGACATTAGCCGCCGCCATCGGACTTGTATCCGGGATCTTGCCTGCGATTTCAGCCTCGAGATTAGATCCGGTTGAAGCGATCCGCACCGGAATGTAAAAAAAAATCCCGGCTGTTAAACCGGGAATACTTTTTAGCGAACTGGCTGATTCAGTATCAAATCCAGATATAAATTCACTTTGTTTTTGAGTTCTTTTCGATGTGTGATAAAATCCAAAAATCCGTGTTCCAAAACGAATTCGGCTGTTTGGAAACCTTTTGGCAAATCTTTTCCGGTAGTGTCTTTTACAACGCG
The DNA here is from genome assembly GCA_015234525.1 of Flavobacterium sp. Taxonomy (GTDB): domain Bacteria; phylum Bacteroidota; class Bacteroidia; order Flavobacteriales; family Flavobacteriaceae; genus Flavobacterium. The sequence continues at coordinate 228,614 of JADGMX010000007.1, forward strand.
TGGTCCGGCAAAACCGATAAGCGCTCCGGGTTCAGAAATGTTGATATCACCCAGCATTGCGTATGATGCGGTTGTTCCACCGGTAGTCGGATCGGTACAAAGCGAGATGTACGGAATTTTTGCGTCGGCAAGTTGAGCCAGTTTTGCAGAAGTTTTAGCAAGTTGCATTAGTGAGTAAGCAGCTTCCATCATACGAGCTCCGCCTGACTTTGAAATCATCATGAACGGAATTTTGTTTTGGATGGCATGGTCGATTCCACGTGCAATTTTCTCACCGACAACGGCGCCCATTGATCCGCCGATAAAGGCGAAATCCATACAACATACCACAAGGTCTTTGCCTTTAGACTTCCCGACACCAGTTCGAACGGCATCTTTGAGTTTTGTTTTGTCCATCGCTTCTTTAAGTCGGTCGGCATATTTCTTTGTGTCGACAAAATTCAGCGGATCTTTCGATGTGACGTTCGGATCGAGTTCGGTAAATTCGTTGTTGTCAAACAAAATCTCAAAATACTCCTTGCTTCCGATTCTGACATGAAAACCATCTTCGGGGCTCACGTATAAGTTTTGCGCAAGTTCGTCGGCATCAACTATTTTACCTGTCGGAGATTTATACCATAATCCTTTTGGGACGTCCTTTTTATCTTCGGTTGCGGTAGTAATACCTTTTGCAGTTCTTTTAAACCAAGCCATATAATATTTGTTATCTGCGTTTGCGAAACGGATTAAAGCGTTTGTACGTTATTTAGGTCGGCAAAAGCTTGCTCGAGGCGTTTGTTGAAAGTCATTTCGCCTTCGCGCACCCATTTTCGCGGATCATAATGTTTTTTATTCGGTGACTCTTCGCCGGTTGGATTACCGATTTGAGTTTTAAGATAGTCGATGTTCTTGACCATGTAATCACGGATTCCTTCAGTGTAGGCGAATTGAAGATCAGTATCGATATTCATTTTGATTACACCATAGCTGATTGCCTCGCGGATTTCTTCAAGACTTGACCCTGAACCGCCGTGGAATACGAAATCGATAGGATTTTTTTCGGTGGCGAATTTCTCCTGAACGAATTCCTGCGAATTTTTCAAGATCTTCGGTGTAAGTTTCACATTTCCCGGTTTGTAAACACCGTGAACATTTCCGAAAGCAGCCGCAATGGTAAAGCGGTCGCTGACTTTCTTCAGTTCTTCGTAGGCGTAAGCTACTTCTTCAGGTTGTGTGTATAATTTCGAGCTGTCAACATCTGAGTTATCAACGCCATCTTCCTCGCCGCCGGTAATTCCGAGTTCGATTTCGAGGGTCATTCCCATTTTGCTCATTCTCTCGAGGTATTTTTTACAAATCTCGATGTTTTCTTCGATCGGTTCTTCTGAAAGATCGATCATATGTGAACTGTAAAGCGGTTTTCCGGTTTCGGCAAAATGCTTTTCAGAGGCGTCAAGCAAACCATCTAACCACGGAAGTAGTTTTTTTGCACAGTGATCTGTATGTAGAATCACAGTTGCGCCATAAGCTTCAGCCAAAGTGTGAATGTGCTTTGCGCCTGCGATACCACCTGCAATTGCTGCTTTTTCATTATCATTAGAAAGTCCTTTTCCTGCATTAAAAGCCGCGCCACCGTTCGAAAACTGAATGATCACCGGCGCTTTTAGTTTAGCAGCAGTTTCCAACACACCATTAATCGTACTCGAGCCGGTTACGTTTACCGCCGGAAGGGCAAAACCTTTCTCTTTGGCAAAACGGAAAATCTCTTGTACTTCTTCACCAGTTGCAACTCCGGGTTTAATATTGTGAGCCATAATGATTTGTTTAAGTTAGGGAGGCAAAATTAATAATTATATATCAGAACGGATAATTAATACCAACATTTAAGACCGAATTCCCGAAATTGTAATCGCGGAACCATTCGCGTTTTTCATCTGCCGGATTATATGTTTTGAATCCGAGATCCAATCGGACAACGAAAAAACTAAAGTCGTAACGAACGCCAAATCCGGATCCGACGGCGAGTTCCTGCAGCGATTTGACACCTTCAAATATCAGTTTCTCGTCGGTTTCATTGTCGAGAACGTTCCAGATATTTCCAGCATCGACAAACAAAGCGCCGTTAAAGTTGCCCGCAATGTTGAAGCGATATTCAGCATTCAAAGCGATTTTCATGTTAGCCTCGTTAAAATCAAAAATCGTTTTTGAGCTTCCGGGTCCAAGGCTATACGATCGCCAGGCGCGGTTGTCATTTGATCCGCCGGCAAAGTAGCTTCGCGAAAACGGTACGCTGTTGGAATTTCCATAAGGAATAGCGATTCCGCCAAATGCCCTGATGGCAAAAACCTGTCGTCGGCTAAGGTCGAAGTGTTTGATGAATTCGACTTCAGTTTTAATGTATTGGGAATATTCGACGTCTAAAAACGTGTTGCGGCCATTCTGATTTTCGAGCGCCCGCGAAATATTGGCAAGTAAGGCTAACGTGTTTCCGGCCGATTCGATTTTGCCTCTGAAAACATGGAAACTGTTATCCTGAAGGTCGGTTTTAGTTGTTCGTGAATAGGTGAAACTAGACGCAAAAATCAAGTTGTTTTCAGTAAGTCGGTCTTTTCGCTCTTTGATGCTTCTAATGGTTCGAAGATCGGACTCATTTGATATCGGAAGGTTGTTGTTGATGACATCGTCAATGAACGCATTGGTACCTTCGTCGATTTTCAATGTTTGATTGGTGTTGAAATAGTCGGGGTTGGCGTTGTATTCGACAGCCAAATCGTTCAGTACGTCATACGAAGATTTGTAAACCCTAAAATAATTTCCGACATTAATATTGTTGACATATTGAATGTTGAACAAGTCAAATCGCGCGCTGGAAAATCGTTTTGGCGTCCAGTTGTAGGTCATTGCTCCGGTAAAACTTTCCTTGTCCAAGCCAATATTTTGTTGCTTTGCGATACCAAAACTAATAACGGTCGATGGAACGGTGGTCTTGGGGATGATTTTCTCAACATTAAAAGGAAAGAAAATTCGCGGGAACGACAATTTAACATCGGCGCCATATTCTGAAACATTAAAGAAATTGTCGTCAGGATTTGCAAACTCTTTTGAGGATCCGATATTTCCGCGTGTGGCGATTTCTAACGTTTCAGCACCTCTGAAGACATTTCTGATCGACACCGAGATATTTCCTAGAATACCAAAATCCTGAATGTTTGAATGCGTAAAATCGATACCGGTTCCAAAGCTGTATTTCGGTCGGGACGCCAGGAAAATATTTGCAATGAGTCCGTTTCCGGTACTGTCAACTTCATACTGGATTGTCGGATAATTGAAAACGCGCAAATTGCTTAAATACCGCGATGTAAGCGTAGTTCGAAAATCTGCAAAGAGACTTCCTTTATTGATAAAAACTGCGTCGGTGATCGCTTTTGGTTTGTATCGAAGCGGCCCGTTGCTGTATAAATGGAAGTTGTTGTACTCGATGCTGTCGGTTTTTATGCTAAAAGTTTTGTCTTCAGGCCCGGCTGAAAAAATATTAACGCGACTGATTTTAAAAATCTTAAATGGCATTGTCCGGGTCGAATCGCCTTCGCGGTAAGCATAGTCGCTGATGTTCAGATTTACGTTCGCCTTATTATTTGTGCCCACGGTATCAATGTCAAATTTGACGAAGTTCTGCTGAAAGTGATAGACTCCGCGGTTTCGAAAACTAGTGGTCAGCCTGTTTTTCTCTTCGTTGAAATCAGCGGTTTTGTACTGATTGCCCCGTTTTAAAACAGTTTGATCGTTGATGGATTTATGAAGTGAATCAAGAACCGGCGACGTAATAGTAGCGGTAATCGAGTCGAGGAAAAACGCCTTTCCGGTTGTAACTTTATAGGTGATATGCGCTTTTTTTTGTGATGTTGTGTCGACTGTAAAATCAGCTTCAGCGTTAAAATAACCACTATTGAAATAATGTGCGCGGAGTCGGCTTACCGATTTTCTCGCACTTTGAAGATCGATAATTACCGGCGGTTCGCCCGATTTTTTAAGGAAATTGTGAATTCCGGCAAACCAAAACGATTTTCCCAAACGGTCGACTTGCTTCTTTGATAGCAGTTTCGACATGCGTTCGTACTTTCCGGGTTTATTTGCAAAACGCGCGCGATACGACGAATCCGGATTTGCTTTAGCGAGGTTGTAAAGATTTAAGCGAAGTTTGTAACCGAGCAGCGATGAATTCGGTTTTTGATAGAGTTGATCGTTGAGAACCGATTCTGAAACCAGCTCGTCGTTGACGATGATTTCGTTTTTGGTCAGCAAATGTCGACCTTCGGGCACACGCTTCACAGTGTTACATGCCGACAATAGTACTCCTATTAGAATAAATAGTGATATTTTTGCGGACAGGTTTCTCAAGTGATTGTAAATAGATAAATCAAAAGTACGTTATTTCTATGGTTAGTAAAAGCCAAATAAAGCTAATAAGAAGCCTGCATCAAAAAAAGCATCGCCAGATCGAAAACATGTTTATTGCTGAAGGCGTAAAAGTGATTTCAGAACTGCTTGATTCGAAAATCCGTCTGGTCCATCTCTATCAAACTGATGACATTTTTCCGGGTGTGAATCAATCACAAAAAACAACCATTTCAGCTTCTGATCTGGCACGCATCAGCGCACTTACAACGCCAAATAACTCGCTTGCAATTTTCGAGATTCCAACATCAACGTTCGCTCTAGGTGATGGATTAATCGTCGCGCTCGATGATATCCGCGATCCGGGAAATCTCGGCACCATCATTCGCCTTTGCGATTGGTTTGGCGTCAAGCAAATTATTTGTTCAAATGAAACAGCCGATCTTTACAATCCAAAGGTGGTTCAGGCAACCATGGGTTCAATGGCGCGAGTCGATTTGAGTTATGTCGATCTCAACGATCTTTTGTCAAAGTCAAATTTGCCAATCTTTGGAACTTTTATGGATGGTGACAACATTTATCAGCAGGATTTGCCGTCAAGCGGAATCATTGTCTTTGGTAACGAAGCCAACGGTATTTCTGATATTATCTCACAAAACATCAACCGTCGAATTGCGATTCCGCGTTTTGGCGAACTTCAGGCTACTGAAAGCTTGAATGTTGCAACGGCTACCGCGATTGTATTGAGTGAATTCCGACGAAAATCTTAGTGGAACGTAAAATTGATCAAAACGGCGCGAGTTTTTAGCGACTCGATATTTCCGGTCCACGGACTGTTCGGATCGTTATCACGGATGATTTCATCGCCCATTCCGAAGACACCACGAATTGACGGCGAAAATTTGAAATATTCGAAATAGAGGTCAACTCCAAATCCGAGTTCGTAATTTGATGTCCAGGGTTTAACGCGGAAACGCTGCTCGGCATTATCGTCTTTTGTCTTTGAATTGCTCGACAAGTTGAGTGTTGATGAGACTCCGCCTACCAGGTAAGGTCTGACATTTCCGGTTCGTAGTGACGAAAATTTCAACAAGAGAGGAAAGTGTATATACGTTGACCGAACTTCGCGCAAAGCATCAATTTCGTTTGTGAATCCGGGAAATTTCAAATCGCGTTGCGTATAATACAGACCTGGTTCAAAACGCAGGTCAACATATTCCATCAAACGTAAATTTCCGACAAGACCCACGTTGAATCCGGTAGTTTTGTCGACTTGAATGCTTTCGGTCGGACTTTTCGAATCGATCTTAAATGTGTAGCTGTTAAAACCCAGAAAGTAGCCCCAATGGACGCGGGATTTGTCGAAATTTTCAAGGTTTATCAATGGATCTTTACCAAACTGCGCGTTGGCAGAAGTTGAAAAAATGACGACAATGAATAGGACAATACTTCTCATGCTATTTTTTAGACGCTGAATAAATGGTTGCTACCCCAAGAGTTTGCGGTTTGCAAGCTACATCTATAAACCCTGTTTTTCTCAAAATATTGTTTAGCGCTTCGCCATAAGGAAATGCGGCTGCCGATTCTGACAAGTAACCGTACGCAGAACGATCGCGTGAGAAAATTCTGCCGATCAATGGCAATATGTTTTTTGTGTAAAATTGGTAACCTTGTTTGAATGGAAATTTTTCGGGAACAGATGTTTCCAGGATGACGAAAATTCCGTTAGGTTTCAGCACGCGCAAAATCTCAGCAAGGCCTTTTTCGAGATTTTCAAAATTTCTGACACCAAAGCCAACTGTTATTGCATCGAAAGTATTGTCGGGAAAAGGAATGTCTTCCGAGTCGCCAAGAACAAGTTCGATTTTATCAGATAAATTTTTGGCTTTTACTTTTTGTCGGCCAACGTCAAGCATTCCGGCAGAAATGTCCAAACCTATAATTTTTGAGGCATTGGTATTCGACATCATAATGGCTAAATCGGCGGTTCCGGTGGCGATGTCAAGAACAGTCTGCGGATTTTTTGCCGCTACCATCTTTAACACGTTTTTTCTCCATTTAACGTCAATGCCAAATGAAATGACGCGGTTTAATCCGTCGTAATTTCCCGAAATATTGTTGAACATGGTTGCAACCTGTTCCTTTTTTCCGGATTGTGAGTCTTTATATGGCGTAATTTTGTCTGACATAACTTATTTTGGTAAAGATAACGCTTTCGCGCGATCACTGTTGATTCGGCCGAATATATGTTTGGAACGTGAAGTCGTACTGGTGTTTTTCGTCTTTCGGATGATATTCTTCAGTTGTCAACTGCCAGGCTGAGGCGGCGAAATCGGGAAAAAATGCATCAGCTTCAAACGTTGCGTGAACTCGCGTCAAATCAATTTTATCGGCAATTGGCAATGCTAAGGCGTAAATCTCCCCACCGCCAATCACAAAAGTTTCCTGATCCTTTGGCGCAATTTGTATCGCCTCTTCTAAACTGTTGACAACAATGCAACCTTCTTTTACATAATCCGCTTGACGGGAAATAACAATATGCGTTCTATTTGGTAGTGGTTTGGGAAAGCTTTCGAAAGTTTTACGGCCCATAATGATATGATGACCAGTGGTCACTTGCTTAAAACGTTTAAAATCGTCGGGCAAATGCCAAAGCATCTCATTGTTTTTTCCGAGCGCGTTATTTTCGGCGGCGGCCGCTATAAGTGTGATCATTGATTTTGTTTACCGAAACTAAAAGATAAATATTTAAATTGGTTGCCCTGATCAATTCTAATTAAACCGCGACAATTCCCTTGATGTGTGGGTGCGGTTCATAGCCTTCGAGTGTGAAATCCTCAAATTGAAAATCGAAAATATTTTTCACATTCGGATTAAGCACCATTTTCGGCAGCGGTTTAGGTTCACGCGAAAGCTGAAGTTCAACTTGTTCAAGGTGATTGTTATAGATGTGCGCATCGCCAAAGGTATGGATGAAATCGCCTGGCTCCATATCGACAACCTGCGCGATCATCATCGTAAAAAGCGCGTATGATGCGATGTTGAAAGGAACACCAAGAAAAATATCAGCACTACGTTGATACAACTGACACGAAAGTTTAGGCTTTCCATTTTCGATTTTAGGCGGCGTCACATAAAATTGAAAAAACGCATGGCAAGGAGGCAAAGCAGCTTTCCCGTTTGCGACATTCTCTGCAAATGACTTCGACGTATCGGGCAAAACCGAGGGATTCCATGCCGAGACAAGCATCCTGCGACTATTCGGATTGGTTTTGAGTGTGTCGATGAGTTCTGTAATCTGATCGATTTCTTCGCTGTTCCAATTGCGCCACTGATGTCCGTAGACAGGGCCGAGGTCACCGTTTTCATCTGCCCATTCGTCCCAGATTTTTACGCCATTTTCGTTCAGATACGCAATATTTGTTTCGCCTTTCAGAAACCACAAAAGTTCGTGGACTATCGATTTTAAGTGCAGTTTTTTAGTTGTCACCATCGGGAAACCTTCAGATAGATCAAATCGCATCTGGTAACCAAACACGCTGATGGTTCCGGTTCCGGTTCGGTCGCCTTTCTGAGTTCCGTTTGAAAGAACGTGTTTGATTAGGTCGTGGTATTGGATCATTTTGAGTTTTAGTTTTTAGGTCATGAGTATTAAGTTAGGCTTGAGGTTTATTGCGTTGAGACATATTTTAAAAATGAATTAAGCCTCTTTTGCCTCGAGTTCCCTAAAGTTTCTCATACTGTGTAATTCGGCAACTTTATTGAATTTTAAAGATTGAGTTATCTGCAACTGCTAGCACCCAAAACCCAACACCAAAATTCTACTCCCGCTTCGAAATCTCATCTCTGATCTTCGCCGCTTTTTCATAATCTTCTTCGCTCACCGCGCCTTGAAGAAGGTCGTGGAGTTCAGACAGGCTGAGTTTGGCATAAGTGTTCCCCGAGGTATTGCTTTCTTCCATGCCGAAAGTTTCCGGTGTCGATAAAACATCGTCAGTTTCGTGGCGATCGCCTTCGTTTGGATTGGTTTTCAGGTAAATTCCGGCTTTATCCAGAATGTTCTTGTAAGTAAAAATCGGTGCGCTGAATCGCAAGGCAAGCGCAATCGCATCCGAGGTTCGGGCGTCGATGATTTCCTCAATTTTATCGCGTTCGCAGATAATACTCGAATAAAAAACACCGTCAACCAGCTTGTGTATGATGACCTGCTTTACGATGATGTCAAAACGGTCTGCAAAGTTCTTAAACAAATCGTGGGTCAGCGGGCGAGGAGGCCTGATTTCTTTCTCAAGCGCAATCGCAATCGACTGAGCCTCAAAGGCACCAATCACAATCGGCAGCTTTCTATCACCGTCAACTTCATTCAGGATCAGAGCATACGCGCCATTTTGCGTTTGGCTGTACGAAATTCCCTTTATCGTCAATTTTACTAAGCTCATACTGTAACAAATCTAGTTGCAAATTACCGAATTTTAATTCTAATAAAAAAGGCTATTCCAGTCGATATCGCTACCAAACCTAAACAGCCTTTTACGTGTATGAAGTAAATTCTTACGAATTTTGCGCTTTAAATTCCTTGATTTTTTGTGTCAGTTTAGGAAGGATCTCAAAGGCATCGCCAACAACACCGTAATCAGCCACTTTAAAGAAAGGAGCATCAGCATCGGCATTGATTACAAGTTTAACTTTAGACGAGTTGATTCCGGCAATATGCTGGATCGCACCTGAAATTCCAACGGCAACATATAAATTCGCCGCCACAGGTTTTCCGGTTTGTCCAACGTGCTCCGTGTGAGGTCGCCAGCCAAGATCGGAAACCGGTTTTGAACAAGCTGTTGCCGCGCCAAATGCCGAAGCAAGATCTTCAATCAAATGCCAGTTTTCCGGACCTTTCAATCCACGACCGCCAGAGACTACAACGTCAGCATCAGCGATGGTTACTTTTCCGGCCGTTTTATCTACAGATTCAGTTTTAACGCCAAAATCATTTTCACCAATTGAAGGCGAAAAATCTTCTTCGGTCAACGCCGACTGAGATTCAGAAATTCCATATGAGTTTTTAGCCAGTCCAAGAACTTTTACTTCGGTTGTGATTTCAGAAATCGCAAAAGCTTTGTTCGAGAACGCGTGACGTTTCACCTGAAATGGCGAAGTGCTCACCGGCAATCCAACTACATTCGACGCGTATCCCGCATTTAGCGAAACTGCCACAAGTGGAGCCAGGTAAAGGCTGTCGGTGGTAGAAGACAACAAAACTACTTTTACAGACTCTTTCTGCGCAGCTTGTTTAATTACATCGGCATAGGCTTTTGCCGAAAAATTCTTTAGTTGATCGTTGCTAACTTTTAGCACTTTGTCAACTCCGTATTTTGAAAGTTCAGATACGTCACCGGCGTTAATTGTTACCGCAGTTACAGTGGTACCAAGGCTTTCAGCAACTTTTTTACCGTATGAAGCAAGTTCGAAAGCCACTTTTTTGAACTTTCCTTCGGCCGATTCTGCATATATTAATATAGACATTTTCTTACTTTTTTTAATGTTTTAGATTCACTCTCCGGTTTCGGATTTTGTGGGCGTTTCCTGAGGCCGGGCTATTCGCGGTGCGCGGCACCTTGCTAAACACGAGCGCAGCGAACTGGCATCGCAAACCCTAACGCGGGCCCAATCGGTTATTAGATAACTTTTGCTTCGTTATGTAAAAGGCTCACCAATTCATCCAGGTTATCCGGACTGATCATTTTCACAGCCGATTTTGGAGCAGGTTTTTCGAATTTAACCGTTTTGGTGCTTGCCTCCCCAGACACCGGTTCAAGTATCGTCAACGCTTTAGTACGAGCTGTCATGATTCCACGCATGTTCGGGATGCGAAGATCTTTTTCTTCGACAAGTCCTTTTTGTCCACCAACAATAAGTGGAAGCGACGTGCTGACAGTTTCTTTTCCACCGTCGATTTCACGTACAACTTTTGCCGTATTTCCGTCGATGGTAAGTCCGATGCATGAATTTACGAAATTGTAACCCAAGATTGCCGAAAGCATTCCCGGAACCATTCCGCCATTGTAATCCAAAGATTCTTTACCAGCGATAATCAAATCGTAGTTGCCGTTTTTAACGACTTCTGCTAGTTGATTTGCAACATAAAAACCGTCGATTGGAACTGTATTTACGCGAATTGCTTCGTTAGCGCCGATGGCAAGAGCTTTTCTAAGTGTAGCTTCGGTATCCGGCTGGCCAACATTTACAACGGTAACCGTTGCGCCTTGTTGCTCCTGGAACATGATTGCGCGGGTCAAGCCAAATTCGTCGTTCGGGTTGATCACAAATTGAACTCCGTTCGTATCAAACTCGGCGTCGCTGTTAGAAAAATTGATTTTTGAAGTAGTATCAGGCACATGGCTGATGCAGACTAGTATTTTCATTTTTTGAGTTTATGAAATTTCGGTTACGAAAATAGTGATTTCAAATTAAAAATGTAGTATGCGTGCATAATAATTTTTTGATTTACATCGATTTCGTTGGATGATGCGCATCCTCGCGAAAAATGTGTAGTATTGCGATATCTACAAATTTAACTTTGATTTTATGAAGAGTACCATCTTATTAAGCGTGGTTCTGACGCTGTTTATTTGCTTAAATGCCGACGCTCAGGCTTCGATGGCGAAAAAAACGCCCAAAATGGAAGAGCTCAAACAAGCTGATGCCATTGCCAAGAGATTTTTTGAATTGTTGAAGAAGAACGAAATTAAAGCGCTTTCTGAATACATTGTTGATGGTTTGGGAAGCAGTTGGGACGACACTAAAAAAATCCAAGCGCGAAATGACTATGCGTCAAAGTTTGAAATGATTGCGCTTCGGCCACCAAAAGGCGTGTACGGAATTTTTGACGGCTATGACATGATCGAGCAAGGGTTTTTGTTTGGTAGCGACCGGTATTTCCGCAATACCTATATAGGTTACTTTGAAGAAAGTGTGTTGTTGTTTGAGTTTAGATTCTATGTGAACAGCAAAAACAAGGTGATGCTTAATTACGTGGGTTGGAGCGACAAAAATCCGTTTGAATACATGAGCACATCCGACATGTTATTGCCGAAATACGAAAGGTAACGCTGGTTTTTTTGGTCGGACTTTGATTAAAATCAATTCGGGTGCATCAATTCCCGGCGGTCTAGCCCGGATGGAAGCGGCATCCTGCCATTGCTTTGAACATGCAAAGTTTGTTGCAAATTCGAGCAATGGGCAGATATAGCGGACAGCCGGAATAGCTCCTGAAATCGTACCTTTTAAGCACTTTTAAAATCGACTTCCCAATTATGCGAGAAAGTGGTTTTAAATATTTATTTTTGCCTTTCAAAATTCAGACTTTACTATGAGAACGATACAATTCAGGGAAGCGATTGCCGAAGCGATGAGCGAAGAAATGCGTCGCGATGAATCGGTTTACCTAATGGGCGAGGAAGTTGCCGAATACAATGGTGCCTACAAAGCTTCTAAAGGCATGCTGGATGAATTTGGCCCGAAACGAGTGATTGATACCCCAATTGCAGAACTTGGTTTTGCCGGAATTGCGGTGGGATCGGCTATGAATGGCTGTCGTCCTATCGTTGAATATATGACCTTCAACTTTTCATTGGTCGGTATCGACCAAATCATAAACAACGCGGCGAAAATGCGTCAGATGTCGGGTGGTCAATTCCCGATGCCGATGGTTTTCCGCGGTCCGACCGCATCAGCCGGCCAGCTTGGCGCTACACACTCGCAAGCTTTTGAGAACTGGTTTGCAAATACGCCGGGTCTTAAAGTTGTTGTTCCTTCGAATCCATACGATGCGAAAGGGCTTTTGAAATCAGCTATCCGCGATAATGATCCCGTGATTTTCATGGAATCTGAGCAGATGTACGGCGATAAAATGGAAGTTCCTGAAGAAGAATACACCATTCCACTTGGCGTGGCCGATATCAAACGCGAAGGCACTGACGTGACAATCGTATCTTTCGGAAAAATCATTAAAGAAGCGTACATCGCGGCAGACGAACTTGCCAAAGAAGGCATTTCATGCGAGATCATCGATTTGAGAACGGTTCGTCCGATGGATTACGATGCGATCATCAAATCCGTAAAGAAAACCAACCGATTGGTGGTTCTTGAAGAAGCCTGGCCGTTTGCAAGTGTGGCTTCAGAAATCACCTATATCGTCCAAGAACGAGCATTCGATTTCCTTGATGCGCCAATCCAACGAATCACGACCGCCGATACGCCTGCGCCTTATTCGCCGGTTCTTTTAAAAGAATGGTTGCCAAACGCACAAGATGTGATTAAGGCAGTGAAGAAAGTGGCGTATAAAAAAAATTAATAATGTATCAATGTAGCAATTGAACAATTACTAATGCCGCAACCACGATTCAAACCTGGTTGCGGTTTTTTAGTATAAAGTTGTGGATTGCTACATTGATTAATTGCTGCATTGGTACATGATTATGAGACAAAATCTGCTTTTTACGCTTTGGTTCTTTTTCGCAATAACTGTTTCCCTCGCGCAAACTAAAGTCAGCGGGGTGGTTGTAGATGCTAAAAATTTGCCGATACCGTTTGCCAATGTTCAGTTTAAAGGCTCCAATGAAGGTATTGTAACCAACGAAGACGGGCGTTTTTACATCGAATCGCCAAACAATCATCAATCGCTCATTGTCACCTATTCGGGTTATTCAGAGCGTGAAATTACGCTTTCAAAGCAAGTGACCTACGAGCTGAAAATCGTGCTCAAAGAAGCCGAAGCGCTTCAGGAAGTGGTGATCTTTGCCGGTAAAACTTCCAAAAAAAATAACCCTGCAATCGACATTCTCCGCAAAATTTGGGCTCGCAAACGCAGCAACGGCCTGAATATGTTTGATCAATATCAGATGGAAAAGTACGAGAAAGTCGAATTTGACATGAACACCATTGATAGCGCGTTCATGAAAAAGAAGATTTTCCGCGGAATGGAATTTATTTTCGACCAGGTCGATACCTCAAGCGTAACCGGAAAAACGTATTTGCCGATATTCATAAACGAATCGATTTCGGATGTTTACGGCGACAATAAAATCAAAAAAACCAAGGAAGTCTTAAAAGCAAATAAGAATTCGGGATTTGAATCGAATCAGCAAATTCTCTCCTTTATTAAAGACCTTTACTCCGATTACGACATCTACAACAATTATGTGACGTTCTTTGATAAGAGTTTTACAAGTCCGCTTTCACGAACCGGAATCGACGTGTATAACTACGTGTTGCGCGACAGTTCTTTTATCGATAACAAATGGTGTTACAATATTTTGTTCTATCCGCGCCGGCCGAATGAACTGACTTTCAAAGGCGATTTCTGGGTGAACGATACCACTTTCGCCATCAAAAATATCAATATGGCGGTTACCCGAAGCGCCAACATCAACTGGGTAAAAGACGTTTATATCGAACAGGAGTTTGAAGTTCTCAACGACTCGGTTTTCCTATTGGTGCGCGATCACATGATGAGCGATTTTGCATTGAACAAGAAGGATAATTCACGCGGCGTTTATGGCAAACGAACAACCCTCTATCGAAATCACGCTTTCGACCGCGAAAAACCACGCGACTTCTATAAGGAAGAAGTCAATTTTATCGACAAATCCGTTTTTGTCAAACCCGATGAATATTGGGAGGCCAATCGTTTCGAGAAACTCAGCAAGGACGAACGCGGCGTTTACACCATGCTCGACACTTTAAAAACCGTCAAAAAGTTTCAGCGGATGACGAATTACGTCCAGATTCTCGCCAGCGGATATGTTCAATTTGGCAACTTCGATTACGGGCCTATTTTTTCAACCTTCGGTTATAATGATGTGGAAGGCGCGCGAATCCGCGTTGGTGGCCGAACTTATTTTGGTACCGAAGATATCTGGCGACTCGAAGGCTACACCGCATACGGGTTTAAAGACGACAAATTCAAATACGGCCTTTCCGGAAAATACATGATCGATCGCAAACGCCGGATCATTTTGTCGGGTGGAAACCGCAGGGATATCGAGCAAATTGGTGCCAGCCTCACCACAACCAGCGATGTTTTGGGCCGAAGTTTCGCCTCGTCATCCGTGTTTGCAAGCGGAAACAACGCGCAACTCACCAATATCAACCTGAGTACATTTGCAATCGAAATCGAACCGGTCAAGAATTTTACCATCCAAACCGGAATTTCCTATCGAACGCTCGAATCGGCATCGCCAACTTTTAGCCTCGATTATTATAAAGAAAAACCATCTGAGATCAATCCGATTGGCATCATCGAAAGCGAGGTCAAACAAGCCGAAACCAGCATCCAACTCGATTATACGCCGGGACGCCGAACCATCGGTTTTGCAGTTGAAAGAGATGTTGCCGACACGCCGTTTACCCGAATTTTGGTCAATTACAGCTCAGGTACAAAAGGATTGTTCAATTCTGATTTTACCTATCAAAGACTCCAGCTTTACTACAAACAACCAATCGTTATCGGTCCGATCGGCCGGTCGAATCTGATCATGGAGCTCGGTAAAACGTTTGGCGAAGTGCCACTTGGCCTGATCAGCGTTATTCCAGGAAACCAGACGTATTTCACCATCGAAAACACTTTTAGCAACCTCGATTACTACGAGTTCGTGGCCGATGAATACGCGACATTTCAGTGGAATCACAATTTCCAGGGGAAACTTTTCGCCCGAATTCCGCTACTGCGAAAGCTGAATTGGCGCGAGGTTGTTGGCGTTCGCGGCGTTTACGGAACCGTGTCAGACAAGAATAAAGCAATCAATGCCTCGGGGTTGGTTTACAAGGCGCCCGAGGATATTTATTATGAATATCACGCCGGAATTGCCAATATTTTCAAGGTGTTCCGCATCGATTTTAGTTGGCGTGGCAGCTATTTGGATGTGCCGGATCGCAACCGTTTTACGGTAAAAGGATCGTTCGGGTTCTATTTTTAATCGGAATTTAAGGGTAGTCAAACGGCGTTTTATTTGAAGCTATTCCTGCTCTTCGCTACTATCTTTTGCGGCAAAAAAATGCCCGCAAAAGGATAACCGCTTCGATCAGGGCTAAAATGTATAGGATGCAAGAAGCTTTTCAACATCTCATTGATCTTGATTCGAAGTTCGGTGGAATCATCGCTCTTTATGGTACGCCGAATATCCCCAAAAGACCCGAAGGATTCGAATCGCTCTGCAAAATAATTTTTGAACAACAGGTTTCGCTCGACTCGGCAAAAGCGACTTTCGATAAGCTGAAGGCAGTTGTCGGCAATTTCACTCCCGAAAATATTCTGAAATGTTCACCCGATGAACTCCGGGCGTGTGGCGTCAGTCGGCAGAAGTCGGCTTACATTCAAGGACTCGCCTCAGCAATTAGGTCCGGCGACATCGACCTTGAGTCTTTTACGTACAAAACCGCCGCGCAAATCCGAACCGAACTCATCAAATTAAAAGGCATCGGCAACTGGACCATCGATGTATATTTGATGTTCTGCCTTCAATCGCCCGATGTGATTCCGCTTGCCGACATCGGAATAATCGTCACTCTAAAAGAACTTTGGGGCGTAGAAACCAAAGACGATATGATTTCACTTACAAGTAATTGGCGGCCTTACCGTACGGCAGCGTCGTTCTTTTTGTGGCATTATTACCTCAAAAAACGCGGTAGAGTTATACATATGTAACTAAGGATCGGATAATTCAAAATGTTATGTTGTATGTTGTGACTATTTTGTTAATTTTGCGCCGACAAATTTCGAACTAATAGAAAACTTATGGAATCAATGATGATTTATGTGCCAATAGTAATGGCGGTGATAGGGCTGGTGTTTATGGCGGCCAAAAGGTCGTGGGTTTTAAAGCAAGATGCGGGCGACGGTAAGATGAAGGAAATCTCAGATTTCATTTATGAAGGAGCTTTGGCATTCCTTAAAGCAGAATACCGCTTACTGACTATTTTCGTAATTATTGCCAGTATTGCATTGGCAGGTATTTCGGCAATTGTTCCCACTACACATATATTAATTGTAGTTGCTTTTATTTTCGGAGCTATTTTCTCGGCATTGGCTGGAAACATGGGGATGAAGATCGCAACTAAAACAAACGTTCGTACAACTCAAGCGGCTCGTACAAGCCTTCCGCAAGCTTTGAAAGTTTCTTTCGGCGGTGGAACGGTAATGGGTCTTGGTGTTGCCGGACTTGCCGTATTGGGATTGACTGGATTTTTCATCATCTTCTTCCAATATTTCATGAACGGAACATGGACAACTACTGAAGACATGACCATTGTTCTTGAAACATTGGCAGGTTTCTCTCTTGGAGCGGAATCAATTGCGCTTTTTGCTCGTGTTGGTGGTGGTATTTATACAAAAGCTGCCGACGTTGGTGCTGACCTTGTTGGTAAAGTGGAAGCCGGTATTCCTGAGGATGATCCGCGTAACCCTGCTACAATTGCAGATAACGTTGGTGATAACGTAGGTGACGTTGCCGGAATGGGTGCCGATCTATTCGGTTCTTATGTTGCAACAGTTCTTGCTGCAATGGTTCTTGGTAACTATGTGATCAAAGATATGGGCGGAAACATCGTTGATGGTTTCAACGGAATCGGTCCGATTCTTCTTCCAATGGCAATCGCAGGTTTTGGTATTTTGTTCTCGATTATCGGAACAATGCTTGTAAAAATCAAATCAAATGACGCAAAAGAACAACAAGTACAAGGTGCATTAAACATCGGAAACTGGGTGTCTATTATTCTAACAGCTATCTCTTGTTACGTTCTTGTAGATTATATGCTTCCTGAAGTAATGAGCATGGAGTTCTTTGGCGAAGGCGTGAAAGAAATTTCATCAATGAGAGTTTTCTATGCAACTATCGTCGGATTGGTAGTTGGTGGTGTTATCTCATCGGTTACTGAATATTATACAGGTCTTGGAACTAAGCCGGTAATGGCGATCGTTCAAAAATCAAGTACAGGTGCGGGAACAAACGTGATCGCTGGACTTGCTACTGGTATGATCTCAACTTTCCCAACGGTTCTTTTATTTGCAGCTGCGATTTGGGCTTCTTACGCATTCGCAGGTTTCTACGGAGTTGCGCTTGCCGCTTCTGCGATGATGGCAACTACCGCTATGCAACTTGCAATCGATGCTTTTGGACCAATTGCCGATAACGCAGGTGGTATTGCTGAGATGAGTGAACTTCCTAAAGAAGTACGTCAAAGAACAGATATTTTAGATTCGGTTGGTAACACAACGGCAGCAACAGGAAAAGGATTTGCAATTGCTTCTGCAGCACTTACATCGTTAGCGTTATTCGCAGCTTATGTCACTTTTACCGGTATCGATGGTATCAACATCTTTAAAGCGCCGGTATTGGCAATGCTTTTCGTAGGTGGTATGATTCCGGTTGTGTTCTCTGCACTTGCGATGAACTCGGTTGGTAAAGCGGCAATGGATATGGTGTATGAAGTACGTCGTCAGTTCCGCGAAATTCCTGGAATCATGGAAGGAACAGGCAAACCTGATTACGCAAAATGTGTTGATATTTCTACAAAAGCTGCTCTTCGTGAGATGATGCTTCCCGGAATTTTAACCATCGGTTTCCCAATCGCGATCGTTCTTCTTGGAAAATTGGTTTATAGCGATAACGATATGCTAATCGCCGAAATGTTGGGTGGATATATGGCTGGTGTTACTGTTTCTGGTGTACTTTGGGCTGTTTTCCAAAACAATGCAGGTGGAGCTTGGGATAATGCTAAAAAATCTTTCGAAGCTGGTGTAATGATCAACGGCGAGATGACTTACAAAGGTTCAGATGCACACAAAGCTGCGGTTACCGGTGATACTGTTGGAGATCCATTCAAAGATACTTCTGGTCCATCAATGAACATCCTTATCAAACTTACTTGCCTTATCGGTTTGGTGATCGCACCAATCTTAGGTGGACACGTAACTACTGAAACAACCGCAATCGACGCGACTGAAGTTGTAGAAGTTCAAGAAACCACAGGTGCAACTCAAACTGCTACGACTAAAGAAATCGCTACTGAAATGGTAACTGATGCCGATGGTAACGTAAAAGCTACCGTAACTATCAAAACTGATGGTCGCGTAGATACTAAAGTACTTGAAGGAACTGAAAGTGAAGTTCGCACGCAACTTGAAGCTATTAAAAACAGCAATAAATCGGCAACTCTAGAAAATTAAGTCGCCACTTACTTATAAAAAAAGCTTCCAAAACTGGAGGCTTTTTTATTTTATGAATTTTAACGTTAAAACACATTTGTTATTTCTTAAATTGCAAGCTTCATTTATTTATCTACACAACTAAAAACAACATGTTTAAATTTTTACCTTTCTTATTGATTGCAGTCTTTAGCGTCAATGTAATTTCGGCACAAAATGACAGCGGATGGACTCCTGTCCCGAATAGCAAGGACATCCGGGTTTCCAAAACCGCACAACGGGAAACCTTTCCTGAATCTTTTAAACTTTTCGAAACCAACCTCGATCAGATCAGGACTATTTTAGCCAATGCGCCGGAGCGATTCAGCTCTGCTAGAAACGGCGTTATTATTACACTACCAAACGTAAGCGGTTCTACCGAGCGTTTTGAAATGTTTGAAGCGTCGAATTTTGATCCGTCGTTACAGAAACAATTTCCGCAGATCAGATCTTACGCCGGTAAAGGTATCGACGATAAAAACGCGATCATTCGCCTAAGTTTGGATCAAAACGGAATTCAAACAATGGTTTTTAGATCAGGTAGCAAAAACGAATTTATGGAACGCTACTCTGAAGATGGAAAAATTTACGCCGTATTTAATTCGGAGCGCGTTAAAGGCGGACTTCCATTTACGTGCAGCACTGAGGAACTTGAATTGGCGAATGAATTAGCCCCACAAAACAGAAGCATTCAGTCGGATGCAGGCGAACTGCTCACCTTTAGAATTGCGCTTTCATGCACCGGCGAGTATGCTACTTTCTTCGGTGGTACACAAACCGGAGTGCTCGCAGCCTTCAACGCAACGATGACACGTGTCAATGGTGTGTTTGAAAAAGATTTTTCGATTCACATGAATATTATACCGACTACCGTTAATGTGATCTTCCTTAATCCACAAACCGATCCGTATTCAACTAATATGAATCAGTGGAATTCTCAATTGCAAAATACGTTAACCGCTGTCGTTGGCGAGTCTAATTACGATGTCGGTCATTTATTTGGCGGTAGCGGTGGCGGCGGAAATGCCGGTTGCATTGGTTGTGTTTGCGTTAACGGACAGAAAGGGAGAGGAATTACCTCGCCAAGCGATGGTGTTCCAATGGGCGATACTTTCGACATCGATTATGTAGCGCACGAATTAGGGCATCAGTTTGGAGCGACTCACACGTTTTCAAGTAATACCGAAGGGTCAGGTACAAACGTAGAGCCGGGTTCGGGTTCGACGATCATGGGCTATGCCGGTATCACGAATCAAAACATCCAATTCTATTCAGATGACTATTTTGTCTATGCGAGCATCAAACAAGTTCAGGACAATATGGTTGGCAAAACCTGTCCTGTTAGAACACCGATACTTAATTCGGCGCCAACTGTAGACGCCGGAAGTGATTACGTCGTTCCGAAAAGCACGCCGTTTATTCTGACTGGTTCAGGATTGGATGCAGAGGGTCAGCCGTTAAGCTACACCTGGGAACAAAATGACAGCGCAACAAGTCAGACTGGAAATAACAGTCAGGCATCTCCAACAAAAGTCGGTGGTCCGAATTGGCGATCATACGCACCGGTACCGGAACCTATACGATACTTCCCGCCACTTGCCCGTGTTTTGAACAATCAATTGGTAACGACATTTGCGGGTATCAGAAGCGAGGCAATTAGTTCAGTGGCACGCGAACTCAACTTTGTGCTTACCGCACGGGAAAACGTGGTTGGCGTTGGTCAAACAGCTTCAGATGCGATGAAAGTCACCGTAAGCGATGTGGCAGGGCCATTTTTAGTAACTTCTCCGAATACCAACGCAACGCTGGTTGCCGGATCGAATCATAATGTTACCTGGGATGTTGCAGGAACTACCGCAAACGGAGTAAACGCTGAGTATGTTGATATTTACATGACAAACAATGGTGGATTTTCATTCCCAATCCTACTGGCGAGCAAAGTGCCAAACGATGGTTCCGAAACTGTAACATTGCCAAGCGCCGTATCGACGGCTAACCGAATTATGGTTAAAGGTCATGACCATGTTTTCTACGATATCTCAAATACGAATTTTGCGACCTCGGCACCAGGAGCAACATTTGCCGTGTCATTCAGCCGCGTCGCAGGTGAGCAAAACCTTAGTGCTTGCCAGCAAACCGAAGTTCAGTACAATATTTTATACGAAACAATCGGTGGTTTTAATGCCAATACGACGTTCTCAGTTTCCGGAAATCCTGCAGGATCGACAGCTACGTTTTCATCGTCATCGATGTCTTCAACGGGATCGACTACCTTAACAATCGGAAATACCGCCGCGGCAACTCCCGGATTGTATACCATTATGGTCACAGCAACCTCGAACGGCGTTTCGAAAACAGTTCCGCTTTATCTGGAGCTTTTTAGCAGCCAGTTCGACGAAATGAACCTGATTACGCCTGCGCCAAATGCAACTGCGCAATCAACAACGCCATTACTGACGTGGGCTGCAAATCCGAACGCAACATCATACGATGTGCAAGTCGCTACGGATGAAAATTTTGCAAACATTATCAGTTCGGCGACCGTAAGCGGAAATAGCTACAATGTTCCGGAACTGAATGAAGGCGCAACGTATTACTGGCGAGTATTACCTCGCAATGTTTCTTGTGAAGGCAACTATAGCGCTGCGAGTATTTTCCAAACCGGGGTCATTGCTTGCGACGAAACCGAATTGACAGGTGTTGGATTAAATATCTCAACTCAGGCGAATGTAGTTGTTGAATCATCGATGGAAGTAACCTCTAATGTGACAATAAGCGATTTGTCGATTTTCGTGAATATTTCGCACACCTGGATCAACGATTTGACCATGACGCTTATCAGTCCGTCAGGAACTGAAGTGAAACTGGTAAACGAGCCGTGCACGTATGATTCGATCAGAAATATTATCGCAACGTTCTCTGACGCCGGAAATCCGGTAGTTTGCGGCGTTAATCCGGGGATTTCAGGTACTGTGATACCGGTTGATCTTCTTTCGGCTTTTGATGGTGAAAGCGCGCTTGGAACCTGGACATTACGCGTTCGCGATGGTTATCAGGGTGACGGCGGAACGTTGAATTCGTGGCGATTGAACATTTGTTCGGCGCAACCATTGTCGGTTAAGGAAACCAATGCGCTGGGCTTTATGATTTATCCGAACCCGAATAACGGATCGTTCAACATTCAGTTGACATCGGAAATGCAAGACAGTATTTTAGTATATGTGAATGATATCAGAGGCCGTCAGATTTATTCGAAAACCTATCAGAACAGCGGAATATTCAACGAGAACATCCAGTTGTCTAATGTGGAAGCCGGAATTTACCTGGTAACGGTTCAAAGTGGGAACACAAAAGAAGTGAAAAAGATCATAGTGGAATAATCACCCGGAATCTGTACAAATGAAAAAGCTGGTTTGAAACTTTCAAGCCAGCTTTTTTTGTATCTGTTATTTCGCGTTAAGGATGGAAGCGGCAGCCCGGAGCGGTAGCGAGGACTATAGCGAACAGCCTGACGGCGGCCACTTAATTTAAAATTGGAAGATTAACGCCAATCCGCCGGAACGCCCAAAACTAAAACAACCCGTTTACCTCGGCGTTGACTTTGTTGAAAATGTAACTCATGTCTTCGGGATTGTTGACAAAATCGATGTTGTCGACGTCGATAATCAGCAATTTGCCCTTGGTATAGGTGTGAACCCAGGCTTCGTAACGCTCGTTAAGCCGGCTCAAATAATCGATTGAGATCGAGTTTTCGTATTCGCGGCCGCGTTTGTGAATTTGGCTCACCAAATTTGGAATCGAACTTCGGAGGTAGATAAGTAAGTCGGGTGCGGCAACAAGGGTTTCCATAAGTTCGAAAAGTGAACTGTAATTCTGGAAATCGCGGTTAGTCATAAGGCCCATTGCGTGCAGATTGGGTGCGAAAATATGCGCATCTTCATAAATCGTACGATCCTGAATGATGTTTTTGCCGCTTTCGCGAATTTGCAATATTTGACGGAAACGGCTGTTGAGGAAGTAAATCTGAAGGTTAAACGACCAGCGCTCCATTTGATGGTAAAAATCGTCCAGATATGGGTTGTCGACCACGTCTTCGAAATGCGGTTCCCATTTAAAATGTTTTGCCAATAATCTGGTTAGCGTGGTTTTCCCTGCGCCTATATTTCCTGCTACTGCTATGTGCATTATGGTAAAGTGATTTGAAATTTGGTTAATCCAGTGTTGGTAAAAATAGCTAAAATTTGGTCCTTGTAATAGAATTTGGAGACAGAGTTACCAACACCCGGAACTGCTGTAACTTCGTTTTTGGCGAGGTCGGTGAAAAATAATTTTCCGTTGTTAGTAAAAAATAGTGTGTTGTCTGTGGCGAACATAACATGATTATATTCGGGCATTTTGCCAAAAGATTTGATCTCGCCGTAGACATTGCAACTAAAGACATCTCCCACGCGGTCGATCCATTTGAACGAGGTAAGGGTGGTTTCGAAATATTCGATCCCGTTTACAAGCGGCGCTGACAACATTCGAAAGCGGTTGTTGGCATAATCATACAGCATCAATTGCTGCAAAACGCTGTCGTAAATCCAAAGTTTATTTTGTTCGGCGAGTCCGGCTGCGGCAACGACAAGACGACTCTCATTCGCGTTAAAGTCGATTTCCCGAATAAGGTTCAGCTGATTGTCTAAGAAAACGATGGTGTTGAAATCGGCGTAAAATACAACGATCATCAGCGGATTGCTAATGTCAACATGCGAAATCCGGCCTTTACTCAGATTGTGGTATTCGAGTCGCTCGCTTGAGCTGAATTTCACCAGAACATTATTAGTGGTAAAATAAGCGCTGTTGTATTGATCGTAACCGACAAACTCGTCGATCGCCAATTTTAGCGTTTCGATTTGATTTGCCGAAAAGTTACGCTGAGCCGAAGTCAGCATCGGCATCAAAACCAGCATCCATAAAAATATCCTCATAAAGCTAAAATACGACAAGTCGGTCATAAAAAAGCCGCAGGACAGACCCGCGGCATTTTTTATTGTTGATTTCAAAAATTACAATTCGAAAGCTTCTTTGATCTTATCTACAAAATCGAGTTTTTCCCAAGTAAACAGCTCCACTTCCAGAGTTTTCACATCGCCGTTTGGCGAGCAGAATTTTTTGGTTACGATTTCCGGCTTGCGGCCCATGTGTCCGTATGCTGCGGTTTCGCTATAAATCGGGTTTCTGAGTTTTAATCTTTGTTCGATAAAGTAAGGTCGCATGTCGAAAATCTCTTCGACTTTGCGTGCGATTTCGCCGTTGGTCAATTTCACTTTTGAAGTTCCGTAAGTCTCAACGAAAATTCCCATCGGCTTTGCAACTCCAATCGCATACGAAACCTGAACCAGAATTTCGTCAGCAACTCCGGCTGCAACAAGGTTTTTAGCAATGTGGCGCGTAGCATATGCAGCGCTTCGGTCAACTTTACTCGGGTCTTTCCCTGAGAAAGCGCCGCCACCATGCGCACCTTTTCCGCCATAGGTGTCGACGATGATTTTTCGTCCCGTAAGACCGGTATCGCCGTGAGGTCCGCCAATGACAAACTTCCCGGTTGGATTGATGTGATACTTAATTTGGTCGTTGAACAAATGTGCGTATTTTGGGTATTTTTGAATGATACGCGGAATCAATATCGCGATCAGGTCATTTTTGATCTTTGCCAACATGCGGTCTTCTTCGTCAAAATCGTCGTGTTGTGTTGAAATCACGATCGCGTCGATTCGGATTGGCCGGTTAAAATCGTCGTACTCCAGCGTGACTTGCGATTTCGCATCGGGTCTTAAGTACGTAATTTCGTTGTTCTCACGTCGAAGACCGGCAAGCTCTTGAAGAAGTTTATGCGAGAGGTCGAGTGCAAGGGGCATATACGCCTCGGTTTCATTGGTGGCGTAACCGAACATCATTCCCTGATCGCCGGCACCTTGATCTTCCGGGTTTGCCCGTTCAACACCTTGATTGATGTCGCCCGACTGCTCATGAATTGCCGACAGGACGCCACATGAATTCGCCTCAAACATGTATTCGCTTTTCGTATAACCGATTTTGCGAATCACCTCGCGTGCAATTTGCTGAACGTCTAAATACACACTCGATTTTACTTCGCCGGCCAGAATCACTTGTCCGGTTGTGACCAATGTTTCGCAAGCCACTTTAGATTGCGGGTCGAATGCGAGAAAGTTATCGATCAATGCATCGGAAATCTGATCGGCAACTTTATCGGGGTGTCCTTCGCTAACAGATTCAGACGTAAATAAATAAGCCATAAAGATATTTGTCGTTAAATTAGTAATGGGTAAAATTTGCGGACGCGGCTAAAGAAGAAGAATCTGCTTTAGCATTTTTTAATGAGGTCGCAATCAGTCAAATTTTTCCTCTGAAATTCGGTTGCAAAGTTGATGAAAACTCCCCGATTTACAAAATAAAGTTTGGGGTCAGTTAATGATTGTTGACTATTTTGTGGATAAATGTGAGATTCGATAAGGTGTCACTAAAATATTATTACTACTTTTAGCATCTAAACTAAAATTAATACAAAATGAAAAAATTATTACTTTCTGTTGCTTTCTTAAGCTTTATGGCTACAAATGCGCAAACCGTTATCTGGTCTGACGATTTTAATGATCAAGATATCACTGATTGGACGTTGGTTGATGCAGACGGAGACGGTCTAAATTGGGCAGCAGTTCAAATCATAGACGAAGAAGAAGAGCCTGTAGGTACACCGATGTTGCGCTCTGCTTCATGGAATTCAGTACTTGGTCCTCTTACGCCGAACAATTGGATTATCTCACCGGCGGTAGATCTTTCAAATTATCCTGCTGGCAGTACAGTTAACTTAAACTGGTTTGTTAAAGCAAGTGATGCAGATTGGGATGCTGAAAAGTATTCTGTTTATGTTAGTACGTCAAATGATCCTACGGTTATGGTGACTTCAGCCATATCAATGACTGAAACCACATTAGACGGATTTAATGAGTTATCAGCACGCACGCTTAATATTGGAGCATTGGCAGGTGAAGCTGTTGTCTACATCGCATTCCGTCACTACGATTCAAGTGATATGTTCACAATGGAAATTGATGATGTTTCAGTTACAGGTACTGCTTTAAGTACTGAAGATTTCTTCCGTAACAACCTTACTATGTATCCAAACCCTGTAAACGACGTTCTTAACATCGACGCAAAATCTGGTGTTATCAACAACATCACTGTAACGGAAATCAATGGTCGTACTGTGAAAAACATTGATGCTAATGGACTTTCAACTAGCCGAGTTAACACTGGAGATCTTACTTCAGGAGTTTACTTCGTAACCGTCCAAACTGCAGAAGGAAAAGGTACTTCAAAATTCATCAAAAACTAAATTATAGTTTTTTATAGTGAAAGGCTGCCAATTTGGCGGCCTTTTTTTGTAGCAAAATGTCTGTTGTCCGACTCATTTTATGTCCCGCTGTTCGCTATATCTTTTCCTAACCTTTCAGGATTAGCAAAAGGATGCCGCTGCCATCGGGGCTATTTTTAAAGCTTTTCAGTTGCGCTTCAGCGTTTCAAGTTCGTTCTTTCACAATAAAAAACTACTTTTGATCATATTTGTTTCTTCGTGTCAACAATCAAAACCGCCTGTCTTTACTTCTTAGTTTTACTTTCATCATTTGCCTGGTCGCAACCAGAAGGCAATCCGAACTATGCTGTTCAAGTTTCTTATTTCTACGGAAACATTCTTCCGCATAGTAAATCGATTCAGCACCTAATTACCGAACATCCCGAAGGCCTTCTGCTTAGTTTCAACATAAGAACTTATGGCGACCAAGAATGGGAGTCAGCGTTCAACTACCCTGATTACGGATTATCCTTCCACGTCGAGCAAACCCACAACCAAACACTCGGCGATCTATACGGAATCTTCGCACATTATAATTTCTACTTTCTGAATCGGAACCTGGTTTTTAGAATCGCACAGGGCGTTGCCTATAATACAAATCCATATCACAAAACCGAAAATTTCCGAAATGTCGCCTATGGTTCTCATCTGATGCCGTCAACTTATTTCCTGCTAAACTACAACCGAGAAAATATTTTTAAACGAATCGGCATTCACGGCGGACTCAGTTTTTTCCATCACTCGAATGCAACGTTAAAATCGCCCAATACATCAACAAACACGCTCGCCTTTAACCTTGGCCTCAATTACGCAATCGATACCCATTCGGAAACTGTGTACATTCCGCTTCAGCCGGATACGATTAATTACAAAAAACTTCCAATCAGTTACCACCTCGCCCTTCGAGCAGGCGTAAATGAAAGTGACATTATCGGAAGCGGACAATTTCCGTTTTTTGCACTGACCTTCAACGCTCAAAAACGACTGAATCGCAAAAGCGCCCTTCAACTCGGAACCGATCTGTTTTGGCATGAATACCTTCGGGAATACATCAAATTCAAATCGGTTGCTTATCCAAACGAAAATATTTCGGCCAACACCGATTTCCGCCGCATCGGGGTCTTTTTAGGTCACGAACTGATCATAAACCGGTTTTCAGCCGAAACCCAATTAGGGTACTATGTTTACTCGCCGTTCAAATACCTCGGGCCTTTGTATCAGCGCGTCGGAATGAAATACGCCGTCACCGATCACCTGTCAGCACTATTGAGTCTAAAAACCCATGGCGCCAAAGCTGAAGCGATGGAAGTTGGCGTCGGAATTAAATTATAATCATGAGAAACCTACTGCCTCTTGTCGCTTTTGTTTTACTGTTTTCGTGCGATTCAGCCAGCGATTGCTTTCAGCGTTCCGGCGAAATGACTTCAAAGGAAATTGCTGTGGGCGAATTTGATATGATCAATATCGGTGAAGACATCGAACTTGTCATCCGTAAAGGCGAACACCACACCGTTGTTATTCACTCGGGAAGTAATCTGATCGACGATATTTCGGCAAAAATGGTTGGCACGGAGCTTTACATCAAAAATGACAACGGTTGCAACATGTCGCGTGGATATAACAATACGAAAGTTTATGTAACCACACCCGAATTGACAAAAATCTACTCGGCTTCCCAGTTTTCGGTGTCATCGGAAGGAATTCTGGATTATCCAAATCTTGTATTGCACGCTGCACTTTTTGACAAGACGGCATCGGGCACCTTTCATTTGAATGTGAATTGTCAAGTGCTGACCATCGAAGATAATGCGTCTGCCTTTTTTCAGATTTCAGGTCAAACAATTGATTGTAGCGTCAACTTTTATGACGGTAATGCGCGTTTTGACGGTGCGCATTTATCGGCCGAAAACGTTTATATATTTCAGCGGTCAACCAATGATATGGTCATTAAACCGAGTCAATCGGTGTCAGGCAAGATTTATAGTACGGGAAATGTTGTTTTAAAGTCGGTTCCGCCAATAATCGATGTCGAGCAGTTGTACACCGGTCGAGTCATCTATCCATAATTACTTGGTCATTTCGCGGAAAACGTCTTCAAGGTTTTTATTTCGCTGATTGATTTGAAGTGTTCTCAGATTGTTAGACGTCGCAAAATCGAACACCGCCGGTCGCATATCGGATTCTGATGCAAAAGTCAGTTCCCAAACATTCCCGTTTAAGTTTTTGAAAGAAACCAAGTTCTGAAGATTCGCAAATGCTGCTTCATTTGGCGCTTTGTCGAATTCGACTTCAATCACCTGTTCCTTTTCTTCAATTAATTTGTCAATCTTTTTGTCGGTTACAATTTTGCCCTTGTCGATGATGATCACGCGGTCGCAGATGGCTTCAACTTCCTGCAAAATATGGGTCGAAAGAAAAACGGTTTTGTCTTTGCCAACGTTTCTGATCAGCCGACGAATATCTACAAGCTGATTCGGATCAAGTCCCGTAGTTGGTTCGTCCAATATCAGAACTTCAGGATTGTGCAGAAGTGCTGTTGCCAATCCCACACGCTGACGGTAACCTTTTGATAATTGCCCGATTTTCTTATGGCTTTCAGGCGTTAATCCAGTGAGGGAGATTACTTCGTCAATTCGCGATTTTGCAACTTTGTAAACTCCGGCGTTGAATTCCAGATATTCGCGAACGTATAAATCAAGATAAAGCGGATTGTGCTCGGGCAAATACCCAACGGATTTCTGAACTGATTTTTGGTTTGTCAGTACGTTATAATCATTTACTGCCGCCGAGCCGCTATCCGGAGTGATATACGTGGTCAGAATTTTCATTAAAGTTGACTTTCCGGCACCATTTGGTCCTAAGAAACCGACAATTTCTCCTTTTTTTATTGAAAAACTGACATGGTCAAGTGCTTTCTGAGTTCCGTAACTCTTGCTGATATTGCTAACTTCGATCGACATATTCTAGATTTATGACAAATGTAATTAATTTGTTTTGCGGTAACCCGATAAATAACAACTGAAACGCCTGGTTATTGTATATCACAACGCGAAAACGTATCTTCATCGCTTCAAAAGATCCAAAAATGGAAGATGACAAATCGCTGAGAGCGTGGTTGAACGAATACAATTTTCCCTCACCGTTGTTTATCGCCGGACCGTGTAGCGCCGAAACAGAAGATCAGGTTTTGGCAATTGCACGTCAACTGGCCGACTCGGATGTGAAAATATTTCGCGCCGGAATATGGAAACCACGAACGCGACCGGGCGGATTTGAAGGCGTTGGTGCCATTGGTTTGAAATGGCTCCAGAAAGCAAAGGCCGAAACCGGAATGATGATGGCGGTTGAAGTTGCCAATGTTACACACGTAAAATTAGCCATCGAACACGATATTGATGTCTTATGGATTGGTGCCAGAACCACCGTCAATCCTTTTGCAGTTCAGGAAATAGCTGATGCGCTTCAGGGAACCGACAAAATCGTATTGGTCAAAAATCCGGTAAACCCCGATCTTGCACTTTGGATCGGCGGAATTGAGCGCTTGTACAATGCGGGTATCCGGAAACTCGGTGCAATTCACCGTGGTTTTTCAACCTATGAAAAAACAAAATACCGCAACATTCCCGAATGGCAACTCGCAATCGAACTTCAAAGCAAACTTCCGCACCTGCCTTTAATTGGCGACCCATCACATATTACAGGTCGGCGTGATCTGATCCTTGAAGTTTCCCAGCAAGCCATGGATCTGAATTATGACGGCTTAATGATTGAAACTCATATCGAACCCGATCTCGCCTGGAGCGATGCCGCACAGCAAGTGACACCTCAAAGGTTACAGGAAATCCTATCGGAACTAAAAATTCGGCAGACCACAGTTGAAGAAGACGCTTATAATTTCGAGATGGCGAAACTTCGCGCTAAAATCGATTATACCGATAGCAAACTGATCGAGCTTCTTGGCCGGAGAATGATGATTTCAGAAGAGATCGGCGAATTAAAGCGCGAGAAGAATGTGGCGGTTTTGCAAAAGCATCGGTGGACCGAAATTCTCGCAAAAATGCACGCTGAAGGCCGCGACAAAGATCTCAGCGAAGATTTTATTTTGAGGTTTTTCCGTGCTGTGCATCAGGAAAGTATCGTTCATCAGGAGAAAGTAATGAATGAAAAAAAGTAGAAAAAAATTAGAATGGTTGTAATTTTTTTGTCGTAATATCACACCCTGAACAAAACCAATATTTTATGACTGGAATTTACCTGAAATCAATCTTTGTAAAAACACTTTTTATCGCGCTGTTATTATCAACGGGCGCAACGATCGCTCAAAAGCAAGTGTTTTCACACCCGCAGTTAAATACAATTAAAGCAACACATAAAACGGTAGCAATTTTACCGTACACGGTTGCAATTACTTACAAAAAGCAACCTAAGAATTTTAGCGCTGATGCTAATCGCGAGCAGGAAAATAAAATGTCAACTTCGATTCAGTCGAGCATGTACACTTTTTTGCTTCGAAAAGCCAATAAATATTCGGTGACTTTTCAAGATCCTGATAGAACAAATATTTTGTTGCGAAAAGCCGGCATGAGCGATAAATTGAATGAATTCACAGCTGAAGAAATCGCGACAGTACTTGGAGTTGACGCTGTGATAGGCGGTAGATTTGAGACTGAACAAACAAAATCTGAAGGGGCGGCAATCGCATCTGCGGTATTGTTTGGTGGATTAGGTGGTAAAACCGGCACTGGAACGCTTACAATGACAATCAATAATGGAACAGACGGTGAGTTGTTGTGGCGATTCTTCAAAACCATGGATGATGGTATCATGTCATCTACCGATGATCTTGTCGAAAAGATGATGCGCAAAGTTTCCCGCAACTTTCCATATGAAATTTAATTACAAGCCGGTAATTAACCGGCTTTTTTAATGGATTTTACCGCCGATGTAATCCATAAATTTTACCTTTGCCTTTATGACAGGTACAGTTTATAAATCTACCGGAAGTTGGTATACCGTGAAAGCTGATTCGGGCGAGTTCATCGAATGCCGAATCAAGGGGAAGTTCCGCATCAAAGGAATTAAAAGCACCAATCCTATTGCGGTGGGTGATATCGTAGATTATGAACTCGATAAAACGTCAGATCTTGTTACCGGTACCATCGTCAAGATTCATGACCGCAAGAATTATATCGTCCGTAAATCGGTGAATTTGTCGCATCAAATGCACATCATTGCTTCGAATATCGACCAGGTCTTTCTGCTGATTACAATCAATAATCCACCAACTACCACAAGTTTTATAGACCGGTTTTTAGTGACCGCCGAAGCTTACGGTATCGAAACGGTTTTGGTTTTTAATAAAATCGACACTTTTGATGATGCGATGTTGGACGAACAACTTTACCTTCAACATATTTATCAGACTATTGGCTATAAGTGCATGCGGATTTCATCAACTCAAAACAAAGGTGTTGAAGAACTCAAGCAAATGATGACACAAAAAGTCTCGATGTTTTCCGGACATTCAGGTGTTGGAAAATCGACCTTGGTAAATGCGATCGAACCGTCGCTAAACTTAAAAACTAAACATATCTCGGAACAAAGCAAACAAGGTCAGCATACGACGACATTTGCCGAAATGTTTGACATGTCGTTCGACGCAAAAATCATTGACACTCCCGGAATCAAAGGTTTTGGTATCGTTGACATGGAGAAAGAGGAAGTCAGCGGTTATTTTCCCGAATTCTTCCAATTGCAGGATCAATGTAAATTCAATAATTGTCTGCACAAAGACGAACCTCATTGCGCTGTCAAAAATGCATTGGAAAACGACGAAATCGCATGGTCGCGGTACCGAAGTTATTTGCAGATTCTTGAAGGCGACGAAGAACATTACAGAACCGATATTTACAACGACGACCGCATTGCGAGCGATGAAAATCGGAATAAATCGTGAAAGCTGTCATCCAGCGAGTCGCTTCAGCATCGGTAACGGTTGATGATAAAATCGTTGGCGAAATCCAAACCGGATTGTTGGTGTTAATCGGCATCGAAGACCAGGATTCGGATGAAGATATCTCTTGGCTTTCATCCAAAATTGTCAATATGCGGCTATTCCCGGACAGTGAGGGCGTGATGAACCTGTCACTTCTCGATATCGGAGCCCAAATTCTTATTATCAGTCAGTTCACTCTTCAGGCATCAACTAAAAAAGGCAATCGCCCGAGTTACATTAAAGCGGCAAAGCCCGAAATCGCGATTCCAATCTATCAAAAATTCATTTCTGAAGTCCAAAGTTTAGTATCTCAACCCGTTCAAACAGGCATATTTGGTGCGGATATGAAAGTTAATTTGCTCAACGACGGGCCGGTAACGATAATTATGGACACAAAAAACAGGTTTTAACTGTTAAATATTTCTAAAATTATATCTTTGCCCGAAATCTTCCGCTATGAAATTTCTAACCGCTTTTCTGCTGCTGTGCACATGCGCAGTATTTCCGCAGAAACCTGAGTTCGCATTTCCATTAATTCCAGCCGGTTTAACCGAGAATGCAAATGCAGTTGTCCGTTTAAACAAACTTGACATCGAAATCCCGTCTAAAAGCACGGTTGTAATCAAAACCTATCGCGCTGTAACAGTGTTGAACGAAAAAGGATTGTCAGCATTAAACGCCAATGAAACCCGAAACGTGCGCTCGATAGGAGCTGTGGTTTATGACGCGTACGGTGTCGAAATCAAAAAACTTCGCCGTAAAGACTTTAAAGAAACGTCGGTATCACAAGGCTCACTGATCTCAGATAATAAGATGGTCTACCTTGATTATACACCGGTAAAATATCCGTTTACAATGGTTTATGAAAGTGAAACCAGCGATTCTAATACGGCTTTTCTTCCGCAATGGTTCCCAATTGATGAGCCATTCTGCTCGGTTGAGAAATCGATTGTCACGGTAAATTATCCTTCAGATCTGGGTTTCAAATACAAAAATTACAATTTTGCCCCGAATCAACTTGTCGAAACCAAATCGGCTAACAGCTTGACTTTAAGCGTTGAAAACCTGACTGCGACAAAGGCTGAGCAGTATTCGCCGTCATTCAGTCAGTTGGTTCCGTATACCTTATTTGGTCTTGAGAAATTTAAACTCGAAGGTGTTGAGGGTGATGCCGCTAGTTGGCAATCGTTTGGAAAATGGATGCACGACAACCTTCTTGTTGGTACCGATGCGCTTTCAGATGAGACTAAAAGTACGATCAGAACGTTAGTTGGCGCTGAGAAGGATCCGATTGCAAAAGCGAGGATCGTTTATCAATACATGCAAAGTAAAACGCGTTATGTCAGCATTCAACTTGGAATTGGCGGCTGGAAACCGATGCTTGCTAAAGATGTCGATCGATTAGGTTATGGCGATTGTAAGGCATTGACAAATTATACCAAAGCGTTGCTTGATGCTGTTGGTGTTCAATCGCATTACGCTGTAATTTATGGAGATGAGCAAAAACGAAGCCTTAATCCTGATTTTGTGTCGATGCAAGGCAATCACGTGATTCTGGCAATTCCGAACAACAACGCTTATACCTGGCTCGAATGTACGAGTCAAACAGCGCCGTTTGGCTTTCAGGCGAATTTTACTGATGACCGAATGGCACTTCTGATTAAACCTGAAGGCGGCGAGCTTGTTCGAACTACAGTATATGATAGCAAAAAGAACGCTCAGCAATCAGAAGGGAGATATGCTATCGATGCTGATGGTGTGACAAGCGGAACCGTACGTATCAAATCCCACGGAACTCAGTTTGATTACAAACAATCGCTTACCAGATTATCGCAAACAGATCTCGATCTTCACTACAAGAATTATTTCAGCAATGTCAATAATTTAAAAGTGAAAAAAGCGACCATTACAAACGATCGTGATGTGGTCGAATTTGTGGAAGACATTATCATCGAAGCTGAGCGATATGCAAGTGTCGATCAAAACCGAATTATTTTTCCGGTGAACCTTTTCAATCAGCAACGAAGCGTGCCACAACGATATCGTACAAGAACAAACCCGGTTGAGATCAGTCGCGGGTATTTTGACTATGACGATATTATAATTGATTTGCCGGCAGGTTACAAAATTGAAGCGAAACCGGACAATGCGTTGATAACTGAGAAATTTGGTGAATACAAAACCGAATACGAATTGATCTCAGAAAATCAAGTGCGTTACAAAAGATATCTGGAGATAAAAGAAGGTCAATTCGACACAAAAGATTACGAGAGTTTTAGAAAATTTAGAGAAAACATCGCGAGAAATGACAACGCGAAAATGGTATTGGTAAAAATATAATTTATGAAAATGAAAACTATAAAAACGGTTTGGCTGATTTGCCTTTTGAGCTTTTTCACAGTGCAAATCAACGCACAAAAATTTCAACTCGGTAAAGTTTCTATCGAAGAACTACAGGAAAAAAGTCACCCGCTTGAGCCTGATGCCGAAGCTGCAGTTCTATACGAAAATGGTCGGACTTACTTCGAATTCTCTGAAAATACGGGCTTTGGATTAATTACCGAAGTTGAAATTCGGATTAAGATTTACTCAAATAAAGGTTTGGATTGGGCAAACAGAATTGTACCGTATTATGTTGGTCAAACGCCACATGAACGTGTTGATTTCAGCGATGCGTATACCTACAACTTGGTAAACGGAAAGATCGAAAAGACCAAGCTAAAACGCGAAGGCGAATTCGACGAAAAGATCAACCGATACTACAATCAAAAGAAAATTACGATGCCGGCTGTTAAAGAAGGTTCGGTAATCGAGTATAAGTACGTGATAAAATCGCCATTTATTTCAACTTTCACACCTTGGAGTTTTCAAACGATGATCCCGGTAAATCACTCGGTTTTCGAAACAAAAATTCCTGAGTATTTCACGTATAACCTGAACATGCGCGGATCGGTTTCACCACAAGTTGATCGGAAGACCATCAGAAAAACGGTTAATTGGACAACTAGAACCCGGACTGACGATATGATATTAGCTTCGTCATTCAATAAAGAAAAGTTGGAATATACTGAGAATTCGACCATTTACACGATGAGTGCAATGCCATCGTTAAAGCAGGAAGATTTTGTGAGCAACATCAATAATTACACGGCAACACTCGAGCACGAACTCAGTATGATTGCGTATCCAAATTCGCCTATTGAGCATTTTGCGACCTCATGGGAAGAAGTTGTGAAGAAAATTTATGAGTCGCCTGATTTTGGAGCCGAGTTGTCGCGCACCGGATATTTTGAAGACGTTATCAACCCGATCAAAGCTGCATCAAAGAACGATGCTGAAAAAGTGGCGAAAATTTTTAGCCTTGTCCAGAATTCGATGAACTGGAATGGATATTACGGATACCAATGTCAAGATGGCGTTCGTCGTGCGTTTAAAGATAAAACCGGAAATATCGGAGAAATTAACCTGATGCTGACTGCCATGTTACGTCACGCAGGACTGAATGCGAACCCGGTTTTAACCAGTACACGCGATAACGGAATTTCGTATTTCCCAAATCGCCGGGCGTACAACTATGTTGTGGTGGCTGTAGAAACTGCTGACGGATACTATCTGCTCGACGCGACAAGCAAACACAGTCAACCGAATCTTTTGCCTATCCGTACCTTAAACTGGGTTGGCCGATTAATTCGAAAAGATGGAACTTCAATGGCGGTTAATCTGATGCCGTCTGCGCCTTCAAAAGAGGTAGTTACTGTACTTGCAAGTATCGACGGGACCGGTAAAATGGAAGGTAAGCTCAGAGATCAGTATCACGATTATACCGCAATGCAGTTCCGTGATCGTTTCAGAAATGCAGCTCGCGAGGGTTACCTCGAAAAGCTTGAGCAGAATTATGGCGGTATCGAGATCGATGATTACACTTCCGTGGATGATGATCTGTACAAGCCGGTCGTGGAGAGTTTCTCATTTGTACACAATGCTGCCGCCGATGTGGTTAGCGATAAAGTTTATTTTTCACCGATGATGTTCCTCGGATATTCTGAAAATCCGTTTAAGCAGGAGAAACGCGAGTACCCGGTTGATTTCATCTTCCCGCGTCAAGATAAATACACTATTACGATAAAAGTTCCGGATGGTTATGCCGTAGAGTCAATTCCAGCTGCGACATCAGTTGCTATGGATAAAAACTTAGGTCGGTTCTCGTTCAACATCACATCTGTCGGAAATTCAATCCAACTTGCCAGCGCACTCGATATCAATCAGGCAATCATTACTGCAGACGACTACGAATCATTAAAATCGTTCTTTAAATTGGTTGTCGAAAAACAACAAGAAAAAATAGTTCTTAAGAAAATTTAATGATTAACATGTCAATCACTGTCGCGATTAAGCGTTTGTTTATTGCGGTATTCATTTTATCGTCGGCAGTTACTTTTGGACAAAAGCACAGTTTGGGAAAAGTGTCGATAGATGAGTTGAAACAAAAGGCGCATCCAACAGACACCAGTGCCGCAGCCGCAGTATTGTTCAAAAAATCAATATTGTCATTCAGCATTTCGGGTCATGGCTATTGGCTGGTAACGGTTGAAACTGATGTCAGGATTAAAATCTATTCAACTGAGGGTTATAATTACGCAAACGTCGAACAGTCGTTTTATCAAGGTGTTCACGATGAAAAAGTAACGTTCTCTGAAGCTGTGACTTATAACTTAGTTGATGGCAAAATTGAGAAGACGAAACTCAAAGGCGAAGGCGAATTTGTTGAAAAGCCAAACAAGAATATCAAAGTAAAAAAGATTACGTTGCCAAACGTTCGTGAAGGATCAATCATCGAGTATCGCACCGTTTTCCAGACCTACAATGTCAGCGAACTTCCGGACTTTTTCTTTCAACAGGAAATTCCTGTCGAATATGTCGAGTATCAGGTTACAACACCTCAATTCTTTGTTTACAATAAAGTTCTTGGCGGAACTTTGAGTCCGAAGCGCGTGGATACAAACGTGAAACGTATTAATGAATATAACGAACTTCGCTCAAACTTTGTGTTGGAAAAGGTCCCGGCACTAGTCGATGAGGCGTATGTTAGCAACATCAATAATTTCCGTTCGAGATTGTGCTATGAGCTTGCCACCAAAATCGATCAATCAGGGAGGAAAACTGAAGTCGCATCGTCATGGGAAGCGGTGTCAAAGCAGATTTACGATCACGATTCATTTGGCCGCGAATTAGATCGGAGCAATTATTTCAAGGATGATCTCGCGACGGTTTTGGTTGGCGCAAACACGAAAATTGAGAAGATTAACCTCATTTTTGAATTTGTGCAGAAAAAAATGACATGGAACCACTACCTCGGCTACCATTGTAATCAGGGAGTTATCGAGGCGTACAAGAATGCATCAGGAAATGTGGCTGAGATCAATTTGATGTTGACCGCAATGCTGAGGTCGGCCGGACTCGAAGCAAATCCCGTTTTGGTAAGCACACGAGCGAACGGAATCACGTTGTATCCGAGTCGCACCGGATATAATTATGTAATTGCCAGTGCAATGTCTGATGAAGGTTTGATTTTACTAGATGCGACGAGTAAAGTTAACCGACCGGGAATCCTTCCACATCGCGCCATCAATTGGATTGGTCGGATGTTAAAGCCAAATCATACCACGCAATTAGTCGGAATTGAACCTAAATTTAAATCGATCGAAGCAGTAACTTTGGCCGCGACCGTCGATCAAAGCGGAAAGATTTCAGGAAAAATCCGAAATTATATGACCGATTATACCGCGTTTTCGTTTCGCGAGCAGTATCTGAATCTGAATGAAACCGCATACATTGAAATGCTTGAACGTAAGAATTCGGGTATCGAGATCGGCGAATATACCATTACAAATCAGCGCGATTTTATGTTGCCCGTCGTCGAAGAATATAATTTTGAAACCAACAATGCCGTTGATATCATCGGTGACAAAATCTACGTGTCGCCAATGATGTTTTTGCGATACGGCAGAAACCCGTTTAAGCAGGAAGATCGCAGTTATCCGGTTGATTTTATCTTTCCAAAACAGGAAAAATATTCGATCATCATTAATTTGCCGGAAGGATACACCATTGAGTCGGTGCCCGCATCAGCAAGTTTCGGTATTGAAGATAACATTGGCACGTTTAAATATATTATCGCACAAACGGGTAATCAAATACAGCTTTCAGCGAGTTTGGATTTAAATGTAGCTGTTGTTCAACAAC
This sequence comes from Flavobacterium sp., assembly GCA_015234525.1. Lineage (GTDB taxonomy): Bacteria > Bacteroidota > Bacteroidia > Flavobacteriales > Flavobacteriaceae > Flavobacterium. The sequence continues at coordinate 266,882 of JADGMX010000007.1, forward strand.
AACACTATCACGGATTGCAATCGCTTTTTAATCAAATGATCGCTAAGCAAAACGAGAAAATCGTACTAAAACGAATTTAATATGGACCTTAAAAATTCGCAGCTCGCCGTTGATAATTGGATAAAAGAGCACGGAGTCAGATACTTTAACGAACTGACAAATATGGCGCAACTCACCGAGGAAGTGGGCGAGGTAGCACGAATCATCGCTCGTCGTTATGGCGAACAATCAGAAAAGGAAAGCGACAAGAATAAAGACCTCGGTGAAGAACTTGCCGATGTCGTTTTCGTGGTTCTCTGTCTGGCAAACCAAACCGGAGTTGATCTTCAGCAGGCGTTCGATAAAAAAATGGACCTAAAATCAAAACGTGATCACGATCGGCATCACAACAACGAAAAGCTGAAATAGAATCCGTAATTTTCGGAACTCAAAATTCAGAAAGTGACCATTCGGATTAATCCTTCACAGATCATCACAAATTCGGAAATCAACATTCCGGGTTCGAAGTCTGAAACCAATCGGTTGTTGATTTTGCAGGCACTTTACCCAAACCTGCAACTCGGGAATGCATCGTTTTCCGACGATTCGCAGGTGGTTGTCGATGCGCTTAAAACGGGTTCGGATACGATCAATGTGGGTCATGCCGGAACAGCAATGCGATTTCTGACGGCGTATTTCTCGACAGCGGAAAACCGAATTGTGACACTAACGGGTTCCGATCGGATGACGCAACGTCCCATCAAAATATTGGTTGACGCGTTGAGGTCTATCGGAGCTGAAATTGAATATCTCGGCACGGAAGGATTTCCACCGCTGAAAATTGTCGGTCAACCACTAAGTGAAAGTTTCGTTGAACTTCCGGCCAATATCAGCAGTCAATATATTTCGGCACTTTTGCTGATTGCACCAAAACTCGAAAATGGACTCAAAATTTCGTTACTGGGAAACATCACCTCAAGACCGTATATAAATATGACTTTGGCGTTGCTATCGCAGATAGGCGTCACTTCAACGTTTGTCGGAAACACCATTATTGTTGCGCCAAGACGTGATATTCCTTCGGTTACTTTTACTGTTGAAAGCGATTGGTCGGCAGTATCATATTATTATTCCATTGTCGCACTTTCTCCCTTAGGCTGGAGGTTGCGACTTAAATCCTTCCGGAAAAATAGTGTTCAGGGCGATAGTAAACTGATGGCGATTTATAAATTGCTTGGCGTAGACTCGAGCTTTGAAGACGATTATTTGGTATTGAGTCGCATTGCTATTGATCAAAAAAACATTGAACTTGACTTAAACGACACGCCCGATATCGCTCAGACCATCGCGGTAACTTGTTTGGCACTGCAGATTGATTGCCGTCTGCGCGGATTGCATACGCTCTCGATTAAAGAGACCGATCGGCTGAAAGCGATGAAAATTGAAATTGAGAAGTTAGGCGGCCGGGCTGATATTTCGGATGATGAATTACGGGTTTATCCAACCGCTAATCTCAATGAAAACATTACGATTGAAACCTATCACGACCATCGAATGGCGATGTCTTTTGCGCCGATAGGATTAAAAACATCAATATTTATTGCCGATGCGATGGTAGTTACAAAATCATATCCCAACTTTTGGGAAGATTTAGTTAAAATCGGATTTGACATTGATCGCTGGTTTTTGGGCAGATGCCAATGGTAGCAAGGCTTTGGAATTTCTAATATTTAGATTTCTCAAATAAAGGTCAAAACACTTGACAACGCCTCTTTGAGGGTAGTATATTTGCATCTTTAAAAAATCTTACATGAAATTATCTCATTTTCAGTTTAATCTACCAAAAGAACTATTAGCAGAACATCCGGCGGAGAATCGCGACGAATCGAGGTTGATGGTTATCGATCGCAAGAAAGGTACAATCGAGCACAAAATGTTCCGCGATGTGATCGATTATTTTGGAGATGGTGACGTTTTAGTACTCAACAATACCAAAGTTTTTCCGGCAAGATTGTACGGAAATAAGGAAAAAACCGGTGCAAGGATTGAAGTTTTTTTGCTTCGAGAATTGAACTCAGAGCAGCGTCTTTGGGATGTTTTGGTTGATCCGGCAAGAAAAATCCGAATCGGTAACAAACTTTACTTTGGCGATGACGATTCGCTTGTAGCAGAAGTTATCGACAACACCACCTCTCGTGGGCGAACGTTGAGGTTTTTGTACGATGGTTCATATGACGAGTTCAGAAACAAATTGACAGAACTTGGCGAAACGCCGATCCCGAAATATATCAACCGCGAAGTTACGGCTGATGATGCTGAGCGTTATCAGACCATTTACGCGAAAGAAGAAGGCGCAGTTGCCGCTCCAACAGCCGGACTCCATTTTTCGAAACATTTATTGAAGCGACTTGAAATCAAAGGAGTAAAATTTGCCGAAATCACGCTTCACGTTGGTTTAGGAACTTTTAATCCTGTGGAAGTTGAAGATCTTTCAAAACACAAAATGGACTCGGAAGAATTGCGAATCACCCAAGATGCCTGCGATGTCGTAAACGAAGCTAAAGTGAAACGCAAAAGGATTTGCGCTGTAGGTACGACCTCGATGCGTGCGGTAGAAAGTTCGGTTTCATCTGCCAAAACGTTGAACCCATTTGATGGTTGGACAAATAAATTCATTTTTCCGCCGCACGATTTCTCGATAGCTGATTGCATGATCACAAACTTCCACACGCCAAAATCGACGTTGTTGATGATGGTTTCTGCTTTTGTCGGTCACGATCTGATGAAAAAAGCATACGAAGAAGCGATCAAAGAAAAATACAATTTCTACTCTTATGGAGATGCGATGCTGATTTTATAATCGTATTTAATCTACTTGATAAACCAGCCGCACAGTAATATGTGCGGTTTTGTTTTTTGAATGGGTGTTGAACGATCCGCCATATGAGAAATCCTCAGATGAATTTTGTCCGGTAATCTGAAACACGCCCATATCTGATTTTTTGAGATTTCCAAGTGAACTTCCCGCATTCTCAGCAATGGTTTTGGCTCGCATGTTCGCGTCCTTAGTCGCTTCAGCGATCATCATTATCTTAAGCTCAGCAAGTTTGGTATAATAATATTCCGGCGGATTCGAATAAAACTCGACGCCCAGATTTATCAATTCGCTTGATTGGCGCGAAATTTCTTCGATTTTATCGACGTTGGCCGATTGAACGGTTACGTTTTGATTCAAGCTGTAGCCGGTAAAAATTTGCTGACGCATGCTTCCGTTATCGTTATATAGAAAATCAAAATCTTTGTTGAAATTCACGGCCGAAAACACGATTTCGCTTTCACTGATTCCTTTGGTAGTAAGATATTCCTTGATTTTTGTTCGATCGGAATCGAGTGTGGCGTATGCCTCTTTAAGAGTCATGCTTTTGCGCGAGAACGAGCCGCTCCATACGATCAGATCGGAGGTAAAATCCTTTTTTCCCGAACCGGTTACGCTGATCGTGTCGGCGTTTTTATGTCTGTTTTGAAATGCGTTTGCGAAAACAATAGCTGAAATTACAATTGCCAGGGCGAGAATTGCTGCCCAAAGATTATTTCTCATGTGTTGGATTTATTTACTAAAGTATGAAATCGCCGCAATAGTTTGGTAATGCTTCATTTTTATTTTTAGTATTTTTACCAACCTAAAATTATGATATGACTTTTCAAAATACCAGGGATTTTGCACAGGAACTCGATCGTCAGGATCCTCTAAGAAAGTATCGGGACGAGTTTAATTTTCCCGAAGTCAAAGGAAAACAAGTTATATATTTCACCGGAAACTCGCTCGGACTACAGCCAAAATGCGCACGTGAATACGTTGATGAGGTTATGGACGATTGGGCGAAACTCGCCGTTGAAGGTCATTTTCTTGCTGAACGCGCTTGGTGGGATTATCATGAGCGCTTCTCAGATCCGCTTAGCAAAATCGTCGGGGCCTTGCCGGAAGAAGTGGCGGTTATGAACACACTTACGGTAAACCTGCATTTATTAATGGTGTCTTTTTACAGGCCGACTCAAAAGCGATATAAGATTATCTGCGAATCAAAGGCGTTTCCCAGCGATCAGTATATGATTAATAGTCAGGTTTGCTTCCACGGATTTAACCCGAAAGATGCCATTGTTGAAATCCAACGTCGCGAAGGCGAACACAATATTCGTCTGGAAGACGTACTGGCGAAGATTGAAGAAGTTGGCGATGAACTGGCGCTGGTTTTAATGGGCGGTGTTAATTACTATACAGGTCAGGTTTTCGACATAAAAACCATAACTGAAGCCGGTCAAAAAGCCGGTGCTTATGTGGGTTGGGATTTGGCTCACGCAGCAGGTAATATCAAATTACAGCTTCATGATTGGAACGTCGATTTTGCGGCCTGGTGCAGTTATAAATACATGAACTCGGGTCCGGGTAACGCATCGGGTTGCTTTGTGCATCAAATTCACCATTCCGATACCGATTTGCCGCGATTTGCAGGTTGGTGGGGTCATAATAAAGAACGCCGGTTTAAGATGGAACCTGAATTCGATCCGGTAAACGGCGCAAACGGATGGCAAATCAGTAATCTCCCAATCTTGTCGTTGGCACCCTACCTGGCTTCGGTGCATATGTTCGATAAAATTGGAATGGACGCGCTGATATTGAAGCGTGATAGAATTACAGCTTACCTCGAATTTATCCTGAAAGAGATCGACGCGGAAGTGGACAGCAGTTTTGAAATTATCACGCCTTCTGAACCGCACGAACGGGCCTCGCAACTTTCGGTTTTCCTTCACGGAGAGGGTCGGCCGCTTTTTGATTATTTGATGGAAAACGGTGTAATTACCGATTGGCGAGAACCAAATGTGATCAGACTTGCTCCGGTTCCGCTTTACTGCTCGTTTGAGGATATGTATGAATTTGGTCAAATATTAAAAAAGGGAATACTCGAAACATAATTATGAACAAACAAGATAAAATAGATTCTTTCGATCCGTCTGAGCCGGCTGTAGCCGATGCCAGTATTTTTGGATTGCCGTTTACCGCTGATGAAAGCGATATCGTTATTATCCCCGTGCCCTGGGAAGTTACCGTGAGTTACGGACACGGTGCATCTGATGGTCCGGAGGTGATTTTAGATGCGTCATTTCAAGTTGATTTGTTGCATCAGGAGTTTCCGGAATTGTGGAAACTAGGGATGTACATGGAATGGTCTCAGCACACCATTGATTGGAGTGAACGCAGCGGAAAATACAAATTGATGGCTCAGCCTATTATTGAGGCTCTTGAAGAGGGCATGCCGCTTTCCGCAAAGCTTACCAAAGATCTGGAAGCTATAAATAAAGCTGGCGCCGAATTTAACGACGATGTTAAAAAACGCGTGCTTTATTGGATGGAGCGGGGAAAAAAAGTAGTCCTCTTGGGCGGCGATCACAGCACGCCACTTGGTTATTATCAAGCGTTGGCTACCAAGCATGACAACTTCGGGATTTTACATCTTGACGCACACATGGACCTGCGAATCGCTTATGAAGGCTTTACCTATTCACATGCGTCGATAATGTATAACGCGCTTCAATTGCCGCAAATCAGCAAAATTGTTCAGGTTGGAATTCGTGATTTTGCACAACAAGAAGTTGAAGTTGTAAAATCGATGGGTGGCCGCGTAAAAGTTCATACCGATGCTGATTTGAAAGCAAAGCAGTTTGAAGGCGAAACCTGGAAACAGCAATGTGATCGAATTATTGAGCAATTGCCTGAAAAAGTAGCGATTAGTTTTGATATCGACGGATTACAACCGTTGTATTGTCCGAATACAGGAACTCCGGTTCCGGGTGGAATGAGTTACGAACAGGCCGCCTATTTACTGAGTCAACTTGGCAAGAGCGGCAAACAGATCATTGGATTTGATCTGGTTGAAGTTGCACCAGGGGAGGATGATTGGGACGGAAATGTGGGCGCCAGAATGTTGTTCCACATGTGCGGTGTTTTGGCATCGAACAACGGACTGCAAACCGGTGAGCGAGTTGAGTTTCAATAAAAATAAAAATCCCCGTTTTATAGCGGGGATTTTTATTTAAGGGCGTCTTCCGGTGGCTAATCTGTAGAGGATTCCGATGACTGCTAAAACGAGCAGAATATGGATCAAATTTCCGACTGCTTCGCCAAATGCGAAATATCCGATCAGCCATCCGATGAGAAGGATGATAATGATCAACCAAATTAAATCTCTCATAGTTTTTAAGTTTTGCGGTTTGTATTCTTGAAGTTACGAAATACGGATTTCAATTGAATTCGCCTTTTGTTAATTTTAACGTAACAGCGATATTCAATTTGCGATAACACATGCAATCAGTTTCCCGGCCCTAGCCCTGACAGAGCCGATATCCTCGTAGCTTTGCGGAGAGATAAAGGCGAAGGCAGGAAATAGCTCCTGAAATAGATCGGAATACGACGCCGTAATTTGAAAAATGGGGTGAACTACTTGTTAATTGCGTAAATTTGCGGTTCACTTTTACTGCAGCTAATGCAAAAGCATCAAAAAATAGCAGTTGTTGGATCCGGACTTGTTGGATCGCTTCTGGCCATTTACCTACGAAAACAGGGGCATACCGTGCATGTTTATGATCGGAGTCCGGATATTCGGAATATAACTCTTTCGGGTCGCTCGATTAACCTGGCCATGTCTGACCGTGGTTGGAAAGCGCTCGAGTTGGCGGGGATTTATGATGAAGTTCGCGCTATTGCGATTCCGATGGATAAAAGAGCGGTTCATGTTGGCAGCGATGTGAATTTTCAGCATTATGGAATGAATGGCGAGAGTATTTACTCGTTGTCACGTGGACTTCTGAATCAGAAGATGATTGACCTTGCGGAATCTGCCGGCGCTGAATTTTTCTTTGAGCAGAAGGTGTGGGATGTGACTTTGCCCGAGGCGACTTTGCATATCGGCGAGACCGAAAGAGGCGAGTGGAGCGATCATAAATACGATTTGGTTTTTGGTGCTGATGGTGCTTTCTCGAGGGTTCGGCATCGGATGCAGCGTCAGAGCATGTTTGATTATTCACAGGAATTTTTGAATACCGGCTACAAAGAATTGAACATTCCGGCGAATGCTGATGGGAGTCACAAGCTCGATAAAAATTCGCTTCATATATGGCCACGTGGTCATTATATGCTAATTGCACTTCCGAATTTGGACGGAAGTTTTACCTGTACGCTTTTTATGCCTTTTGAGGGTGAGAATTCTTTTGAATCGCTCACCGACCGTGAATCTGTTGAAGCGTTTTTTGAGAAGAATTTGCCCGATACGATTGATGTCATCCCGAAGTTGGCTGAAGATTTTTTCAAGAATCCGACCAGTACCTTGGTCACGATGAAATGCTATCCGTGGACATATAAAGATAAAGTCGCCCTTATTGGTGACGCTTGTCATGCGATTGTGCCGTTTTACGGGCATGGGATGAATGCCGGTTTTGAGGATATAACGGTGTTGTATAATTTGATGGTTGAGCACGGCGATGACTGGAATCTGATCTTTTCTGAATATGAGAAAAGCAGAAAACCCGATGCTGATGCTATTGCCGAGCTTTCATATCGCAACTTTACCGAGATGAGCACCAAAACTGCGGATGAGATGTTTATTTTGCAGAAAAAGATTGAAAAGCGATTTTCCGAAAAATATCCCGATAAGTGGTTGCCATTGTATAGTCGGGTGACATTTAGCCATAGGCCATATTCAGAGGCGCTCTCGATTGGTGATCGTCAAAAGGCGATTATGGACGAAATTATGCGCATGCCCGAAATCAAATCCAATTGGGATAGTGATGATGTCGAGCAGCGGATGCTTGAATTGTTGCGAGTTGATTCGGGGTACTAATTATCTACCTTTTTAGTCACGGGTTTTATCAGGACTCGGAGTGTACTATCGTTGTTGAAGTAACTGAACATCCAGGTGATGAAAATCGCTAGTTTGTTTTGAACGCTTAGGATCAGCATCAGGTGCACGAACATCCATGTAAACCATGCAAACCTACCTTGGAAGCTGAAACTTGGCAGATCGACTACGGCTTTTCGCTTTCCGATGGTGGCCATTGAACCTTTGTTGTGATATTCGTATTCAGTTAATGGTTGATTTTTATCCAATCTGCGGAAATTTTTGGCGAGAACTTTTGCCTGTTCGATGGCAACACTTGCTACTTGTGGGTGCGAGTTGGGATATTTTGGCGTGGTCATGTAGGCAATGTCACCAATTGCGTATACGTCTTTGATTGTGGTAAGTTCGTTGTATCGATTGACGACAAGTCGGTTGCCGCGCGTATATGATTCGGCAGGCACACCGTCGATTTTAACACCGGAAATTCCGGCCGCCCAGATGACGTTTTTGGCATCGATTGTTTCGCCGCCTTTTAATAAAACGGTTCGTCCGTTGTAATTCTCGACTACCGTTTGGGTGCGAACCACTACGCCCATGTTTTCAAGATACTTTCTGGCTGTGGTCTTTGAATCCTGACTCATTGCGTTTAGTACGTTTGGAGAGCCTTCGAGCAAGTATATTTTTAATTGCGAAAAATCTTTGTCGGGATAATCTTTAGGCAGAATTTTAGTTTTCATTTCTGCTAGAGCGCCGGCAAGTTCTACGCCTGTCGGGCCTCCACCGACGATGACAAAGTTTAAAAGAAATTGAAGGTTTTCAGGTTCGGTGATTACGGCGTCCTCAAAAGTTTGAAGAATGCGGTTTCGCAATTGTAGGGCTTCGGGAACCGACTTCATTGGAAAGGCACACTTTTCCAGGTTTTCATTACCGAAATAGTTGGTCGTACAACCCATTGAAAGCACCAGATAGTCGTATGGATAATCACCGATGGAAGTATGAACGGTTTTGGTGACTGAATCGATGCGATCGACCTCTGCAATTCTGACCCGGACATTTTTTGAATATTGGAAAACTTTCCGAAGTGGGAAAGAAATGCTTGCAGGTTCAAGGCGAGCGGTTGCCACTTGGTACATAAGTGGCTGAAATTGATGATAATTGTGTTTATCGATCAGGAAGACCTCGTAATTGGAATTTTTCAGATCACGCGCTAAACGGAGTCCGCCGAAGCCGGCGCCGACAATTACAATCTTTTTTCGGTAGTTCATAGGGTTGGTTTTAGGTAAAGTTAAAAATTCTGATCGAGATAATTTCAGGGTATAAGTTATGATGAACGTTCATTTGCGACCGATTTAACATAATGTAAAAAATGTTATGTTTTTTTTAAGATTTGTCCTCGTTATACTATAGAATATATTGAGGCGTTATAGGATTGCAGAGGATAGGTTTTAGTGTCTGTAAATATCTTAAGGTCAGGGATTAAAAGGTGGGTTGGAGCGGTAGGTTTAAACGTTGTAAAATGTAGTGAATCGGTGGTTTTACAATTGCTAATAAAAGTGAAAAAAGTTTTTTTATTAAAACTAAAAATATAAATTTGCTCCTCTTGATTTTTTGAGAAAAAGTATATTAATTTAAATAATCTTAAAACTAAATTTTTACGAAATGGCAAATGTTAAAAAAGACAGTAGTTCGAACGGTGGTAACATCTTCTCCATCATCACCATAATTGGGTGTCTTGTAATCGGTTTTCTAGTGAGACAATTTATTATGGGTGCTGGATCAAACTTCGAAGGTGGTGATAACGCAAATCAGCCACTACAAGGTAACTACTTGGGAATGATTTATAAGGGTGGATACGTTGTGCCAATTTTGATGGGATTACTAATCATGGTAATTGTGTTCTCTATAGAGCGTTTTGTAGTTATAGGTAAAGCTGCAGGAAAAGGAAAACTAGATTTGTTTATGAAAAATATTCAGGCTAGCATCCACGCAGGTGATATCGATGGTGCAATCGCACAGTGTGACAAACAACAAGGTTCGGTTGCAAATGCAATCAAAGCTGCTTTGTTGAAATACCAGGAGGTTAAAAAAGAAGGTTTCGACAGTGAAACTGCTGCTGAAACGATTCAGAATGAAATTGAAGAGGCTACTTCGCTTGAAATGCCAATGCTTGAGAAGAATATGACTATTCTTTCGACTTTGGTTTCACTGGGAACATTGGTTGGTTTATTAGGTACGGTACTTGGTATGATTACGGCATTTGGTGCGTTGGCAACTTCTGGTGCTCCGGATCAGGCTGCGCTTGCAAACGGTATCTCTGAGGCACTTATCAACACAGCAACAGGTATCGCGATTTCAGTATTCTCGATCATTGCTTACAACTATTTTACTTCTAAAATTGATACTTTGACGTATTCAATTGATGAGGCTGGATCTACAATTGTAACTACATACAGAAGATTCAGAGGTTCACTAAGAGGATAAATAAATAGGGCATACGTCCTTGATAAAATATAAAAGAGAATGGCTAAAGTAAAAAAGAGTAAAGGCGTAGCGGCTGTTGATATGACGGCGATGTGCGACGTAGCTTTCTTGCTGCTGACGTTCTTCATCCTTACGGCTACAGCGAAACAACCGGAACCATTACCGGTTGATACGCCAGCCTCAACAGTTCAAACTAAATTGCCGGACACGGAATTAGCTACGATCACTATTGGTGATGGTAATGTTTTCTTCGGTGTCACAGGACAAGAGGTGAGAATTCGTGCGCTAGAGATGATGGGCGAAAAGTATGGAGTAGATTTTACCGACGAAGAGAAGCGTCGATTTGCACTGATTGAAAGTTTTGGCGTTCCAATGGAAAGCATGAAATCTTTAATCGCATTGGACAACCGCGATCGTAATAAGCCGGGTGTTCAAAGTACGATTCCGCGTGACTCGTTGAACAATCAACTGGCAGACTGGATCAGAAACTCGAGAATGGCAACCCATGAAATTGTAAACAAAGAAATGGAAGTGGCTATCAAGGGTGATGCTGATGAAGAGTATCCAACCATTAAGAAAATTATGGATATTTTGCAGAGTCAGAAGATCAATAGTTTCAATTTGGTTACCGGTCTACGAGGGTCAGATTTTTAATAATTTAAGAAATAATATAAATGGCTGAATTAAATACCGGCGGCGATAGTGGTAACAAAGGCGGCAAGGTTAGAAGTAAAAAGCAAAACTCTAAAGTCGATCTTACCGCAATGGTGGATCTTGCTTTCCTTCTGATTACCTTCTTCATGTTGACAACTTCGCTATCTAAGCCGCAGTCGATGGATTTAGGTCTGCCGGACAAAGAAGACAAGCCTGAAGACGCCAAAGATGTGAAGGTTGATGAAAACCGTACAATGACAGTTCTTGTTGGAGACAACAACAAATTGATGTTCTACATGGGTATTCTCAACACGCCAATGGCGCCAAAGGAAATCCAATACGGCAAAAACGGGATCAGAGCTGAGCTTTTGAAGAGAAAAAAGGAAGTTATTCAGTATACGGGCAATCCGGATAAGGGAATCATCGTTATTATAAAACCAACCACAAAGTCAAGCTATAGAAATTTAGTTGATATTCTTGATGAAATGGCGATTTCCGATGTACCGACTTACGCGATTGTTGATATTACACCTGAAGAAGCTACTATAATAGATGGTAACGCCGCAGCTGCGCAATAACCTCTAAAACGAACAATTATGAAGTTAGATATTTTAAAAGGAACCTGGATGGACATCGTCTTCGAAGGTCGTAACAAAGCTTACGGTGCCTACGAACTGCGAAAGAGCAATCCGAAAACAACCATGAGGTCATTCTTGATCGGGGCTCTGATTTTCTGCTTTTTGGCTGCTACGCCGATGTTTTCAAGCCTTTTTAGTTCCGATGAGATTGTTGAGGATACGGTCCTTGACAAGAAAATTGTAACAATTAAGTTACCTCCTAAAAAAGAGGAGATCCCAAAAAATCTTCCGCCACCACCACCACCACCTCCAAAGGTTGATCAGGTGAAATTCGTTAAGCCTGTTGTTGCTAAAGCGGAAGAGGTTGTTGAAGAGCCGCCTAAGATCAAGGAAATTGTCGATAAAAAAGTTGGTAGTGAGAATATCAAAGGTGATCCTGATGCGCCGCTTTCAGTTGCTCCCGTAGGAACTGGTCCTGCTACAGCTGCGGTTGTTGATGATAACCAAATTTACAACACAGCCGGTATCGAGGTAAAACCTGACTTCCCTGGTGGAATTCAAAACTTCCTTAATTACGTAGCCAAAAACTACAGAACTCCGGAAGAAGAAGGTTTGAACGGTAAAGTCTTTGTGACCTTTGTTGTTGAAAAAGACGGTTCACTTACAGATATTCGCGTAATCCGTGATATCGGTTACGGAACTGGTGCTGAAGCAATCAGAGTTCTAAAGAGATCACCAAAGTGGACTCCTGGTGAACAGAATGGTAAAAAAGTACGTGTTCAGTATTCACTGCCAATCACAATTAGGACAGCTAATTAATGCGGGACAGCAACCAAAATAGTCCAATTAAGAAATCGCCGCAAGAGCGATTTCTTTTTATTATAGGAGTTCTGTTTTTCCTGGTCTATCTCGTCCTCGGACTAATATTAATATTCTGGACGACCTTTCCGATCAATATGGAGCCGCGGTATCGTATCGCGCTCGGCGTAGTTTTAATTGTTTACGCCGGCATTCGTTTCATGAGATACTATAAGAACTAATGAAAAGATTTTTAGCGCTAGCACTTGTTACGGTCATTGTTGCCTCGTGCAACGATAAGGACAAGACAGGCCAAAAGCAAACGATCTTAACTGGTGAAGTAACTGTAATTACTGACCAAACGCTTACGCCAATTATCGAAGATCAAATTGCGGTTTTTGAAAATGAGTATCAAGCGAAATTCAATTTGATCAGTAAATCGGAAGGCGAAGTGATCAACGAACTTTTGAATGGATCAATTAAAGTTGGTGTTCTCGCTCGGAAGCTTTCAGCCGACGAACAAAATGTTTTCAATCAACGGAAAATTTATCCGAAAACAACTCAATTTGCTACTGATGCTATCGCATTTATTCGCAATAGCGCCGATAACGATAGCTTGATCGCACTTCAGGATGTGATTAATTTCATCAATGGCAAACCGGTGGAGAGGATTGAAGGTCTTGTATTCGATAATCCGAATTCAAGTACCGCGAGAGAATTGGCAACACTTGCAAAAGTCAATTCACTTCCTGAAAATGGAATTTTTTCGTTTAACACCAACGCCGAGGCTATTAAGTATATTTCGGAGAACCGACGTATGATAGGTGTCGTTGGCCTTAATTGGATTTCCCAAACACCTGAAGACATTCAAAAATATAAGTCAGGCATCAAGGTTTTAAGTGTGAAATCGCTTGACGGCTCTGAATATGTGGCGCCTTCACAAAGTAATATCGCCGAAGGGAAATATCCTTTGGCACGCGATTTGTTCGTGGTCGATTGTCAGGGATTTGCCGGTCTAGGCAAAGGGTTTTCTTCCTTCATCGCTGGCGAACGCGGTCAACGCATCATTCTTAAATCAGGGCTACTTCCAATCAGGATTCCACATCGGAAGATTATCACAAGAAGCCAAATTCAAAAAGTAAAATCGAACTAAATACAAACACATGAAAAATTTGAAGATATTTTTATTCGCACTCGTTGCGGGGACGACTATCGCTAATGCACAAACTGTCGCCGATGCGAAGTCTGCTATCGATGCCGAACAATACGAGAAAGCAAAATCCCTTCTAAAGACAATCAATGCAAATGAGCCGCAAAATGGAACTGCGGCATTTCTTCTCGGAAATATTTACCTTTCTCAAAACGTCGCGGATTCTGCCAAAATCTATTTTGATCGCGGAACTTCAGCTTCCGACAATTCGAGATTGAGCTATGTAGGTCTTGGTCAACTTGAACTTGACAAGGGAAACACGGCAGCAGCTGAAGCTCATTTCGCAAATGCGACAAAAGGGCTTAAAAAGAAAGACATTGAGCCTTACATCTATGTGGCTCGTGCTTACATGCAAGCTGAAAAACCAAATTACAAAAGTGCGATTGCCACGTTAAATAAAGCACTTGCCGCAAAACCAAATGACGCTCAAGCGTTATTGGCTCTTGGCGATGCGTACTATGGTGATAAAAATCAAAATGAGGCATACGCTGCATACAGAAGCGCTCTTCAAGCTGACAACACGTTGATTCGTGCGAAAGTGCAACAAGGCGTTTTGCTAAAAGGAGCACGTGCGTTTAATGAAGCGGTTAAGTCATTCAACGATGTGATTGCAACTAATCCGAATTACGGTCCGGTTTACAGAGAACTTGCTGAAACATATTATTTGTGGGCTAACAACGACCCGGCTAAATATAACGAGCATATTAAGACCGCGCTTTCTTTTTATGAAAAGTACATGAATCTTACTGACCGCTCGCTCACTTCGAGAATGCGACATGCCGATTTCTTGATCTTGGCGCGTGACTACAAAGCGCTCGAAGTTGAAGCCAATAAAATGAAAGAGCTTGACAATGTAAATCCGCGTATCTACCGTTACCTCGGTTATTCAGCTTACGAAAACGGAAATGTTGATGTAGCTTTGTCATCTCTAACGAAATTTACGTCAACACCTACCAACAAAATCATCGCACGTGATTACGTGTATCTTGGTTTGGCAAAAATTAAGAAAGCTAGCGAAGATCCGGCGAAAATCGATCGTACAATGTATGATCAAGGAATTGACGATATGAAAAAAGCGGTGGAAATGGACCTTGCGATTACTGAAGAATTGAATGAAATTGGTAAGAAAGCCTATGAGCAAAAACAATTTCAACAAGCAGCTGCTATTTTCGAAATTGCAGTTAGTAATCCAAAATCTAGAAATTATTTGATCGATAACTTCTATCTTGGAAACTCGATTTATTACGCAAATACTTTGGGTGAAGGTGTAAAAGCTGATCCGATTCAATTGCAGAAAGCTGATACTGCTTTCGGCAATGTTATCACGGCTTCACCGGCAACGCACGATGCTTATATTTTCAGAGCGAGAACCAACCGCTTGATGGACAATGATGCTGCGATGGCTCAATACTATGATCAATATATCAAAGCGGTATCTGAAAAAGGTACCGAAGAGATTGCCGCTAACAAAGCGAAAATGATCGAAGCTTACAACAATATTGGTGCGCATTACGCCAACACCGATAAAGCAAAAGCAATCGAGTATTTAAATAATACCTTGTCGCTTGATCCCTCAAATGCGTACGCACTAGACGCGATCAAAGCATTAAAATAAGAAGTAGTTAGATACTTTTTTAGAAGCCGGCCATTGTGCCGGTTTTCTTTTGCAATTAACTTGCTCAAAAAGAAATTCATACCTTTGCATTTTTATAGATTATATGATATTAGAACAAATGAAGGCGGAAGTGGAAAGCGGACAAATGCTACCGCTAATGGAGGAATTTTACACAATTCAAGGTGAAGGTTCTCATACAGGCCGCGCTGCGTATTTTATTCGCGTTGGCGGATGCGATGTTGGCTGTCATTGGTGCGATGTTAAGGAAAGTTGGGATGCTGAAAAACATCCGGCCACCGAAATAAGCCTTATCGCCGATCGTGCTGCTGCGCATTGTCAAATTGCGGTCATCACTGGTGGCGAACCGCTGATGTACGACATGAATCCGATTACACAAAAACTCAAAGCGATGGGTGTTCGCACGCATATCGAAACGTCCGGCGCTTACGAACTTTCCGGCGAATGGGATTGGATCTGTTTATCGCCCAAAAAAACGAAACTTCCAACCGCCTCTGTTTATGCCGCGGCAGATGAACTAAAAATCATCGTCTATAACAAACACGATATTCAATTTGCCGAAGAGCAAGCGTCGAAAGTCGGTAGCAATTGCGTTTTATTTTTACAAGTTGAATGGTCTAAGAAAGAGGAAATGACGCCGCTTATTGTGGACTATGTAATGAAAAATCCGAAATGGAGAATTTCAATTCAGACGCACAAATATTTGAATATACCGTAATTTTGGTATATTAGTAGAAAATTTAATCACATGAAAAAAATACTATTACTCTTTGTATTGTTCGTAGGTACACAATTTACATTCGCTCAAGACGCAGCGTTTAAAGCTGATGTTATGAAACTTTTGAAAGCTTCCGGTTCAGACGCTACTGTAGCGGTTGCAAAAAAACAGTTGGTCGGAATGGTGCCACAAGCCAAACAATCGGATTTTCTTAAAGATTTCGACGCGGCAATGCCATCGTTCTATGACAAGCTTGCTGCTATCTACATGAAAGAATATACCCATGCCGATGTGAAAGCGATTCTTTCTTTTTATGATACGCCGGCCGGTAAGAAAATGTCTGAAAAAGCGGGGCCTATTTTTGAACAGTCGATGGCTGTCGGACAAGAGTGGGGACAGCAACTTCAACCACTTCTGATGAAATATATGCAGTAAAAGTTTTATCCTAAATTTAAATGTGGGTTAATTTGGCCAGGTAATCATAGTGATCACCTTCCAGGATTAACTCACATTTTAGTTTTACAGCCGCAGCTGCTTCCTTTAAAGTCGCAAAATCGACATACATCCATTCAAACGGATCTTCATTTTCGCCCTTGTAAGAGATGTTGAAAGTAACCTCTCCATAATATTCATTGTCGAGCGGAATCCATTTTCCACCATCCTCATCTTCATCAAACATGTAAATGATGTCTGAACTATCAAGCAAAATCTGGCCGTCGCTCGTCAGTAAATCTTTTAGATGCGACAGAAACGGTTTCAATTTATTTATTCGTCCACACATTCCGGCCCCATTCATCAGCAATAAGATCGTGTCGTACTTTTGATTGGAAACGGTCATCACGTCTGCCTGCTGAGCATCTTTCAATCCGCGTAGCCGGCAAGCCTCAATCGAATTTTGTGAAATATCAATCGATTTCACTGTCAACCCTCGATTTTCTTGCAGATACAAACTATGACTTCCCGCGCCACAACCCACGTCCAAAACGGTACCCTTCGTGAGATCCAAGGCATGCCGCTCAATTTTTGGCATCTCATTGTACGTGCGGAACAAGTACGCAACCGACATTTCATCAGCCTCTGAAATCGACGTTTCAGTTATTAAATCTTTCGGATTATTATTTGTTTGATAATCAAGAATCGCGCGGCCGAATAAGTCTTTCATGTTTAATTGTGTAATTTTGCCGGGTGAAAAATTTCCTCCAACAGCTTCCAAAGCTCGCCAAAGATAAGCATCCGGAAAATAAAAAGTTTTTTGATAAGCTAAAAAAGAAAGCACCGGGTAACCTCGACTACGTAATGCAGGAGTTACACGATGCTGAGTTTCAAAAAACCGATTGTTTGACATGCGCCAATTGCTGTAAGACAACGGGTCCGCTTTTTACATCTGCGGATATCGAACGACTTGCCAAATATTTTAGGATGAAGCCGCAACAATTCATTTCAACTTATCTTCGAATCGACGAAGACAATGATTATGTATTGCAATCAGTGCCTTGTACATTTCTTGACAGCGATAATACATGCAGAATCTACGACGTTCGCCCAAAAGCGTGTCGCGAATTTCCACATACCGATAGAAAGAAGTTTCAGCAGATTTCTGAAATTACGCTGAAAAATATTCCGGTCTGCCCGGCCACTTATCGCATAGTCGAAAATATGAAGAAAAAAATCACCTTTTAATTAAACAAAAAGGTGGTCTTCGGTTTGTTGTTGCAAATCGGGTTTGTGCGCTTCAAGTTGC
Organism: Flavobacterium sp.; assembly: GCA_015234525.1. Classification (GTDB taxonomy): domain Bacteria; phylum Bacteroidota; class Bacteroidia; order Flavobacteriales; family Flavobacteriaceae; genus Flavobacterium. The sequence continues at coordinate 284,563 of JADGMX010000007.1, forward strand.
TCCACTAGCGAGTCAATTGCACCTTCCAGATAATCCAGGATTTTTTCGATCCATTGCTTTGCGGTGGTGATCCAATCTAAACCTTGTTCGAGGTACGAATCTAAAATTTGGATAAAATGTTTGATCTTATCTAAATAGCTTAATAAAATTTCTGCTGCTTTCATGGCAATTATTTAGTTGATTAGTTACTCTTACTAAAATAAGAAATGTTACTTCAAGCCTCTTTAGTAGATTTCATAAACTTTTCTTATAATTTTAAATTTCGCTATTCCGTCCTGCCATCCTTTTTTGATTTCATCTTCCGATCTTCCATCAACAATCTGTTGCTGTAATTCTTTCGTTCCCGCTAACTTGGTGAAAAACGAATTGAAGAATTTTGATTTGTCACTCGTGTTTTTATACGCTTTTATCAGCCAACTCAAATTTACACCTCTCACTTTTTCATGATCCGAAAGGTCTTCGCCATAACAAACTTGTCCATTGTATGGCGGATTTTTCGCACCTTCGTTTGGACTTGGCGTAAATGAAAATCCGGATTTTGGCTGAAACGGACTTCCATAAACCTGAAACTGCTTGTTAGTTCCGCGACCCACGCTCACATTTGTACCTTCAAAAAAACATAGACTCGCGTATAAATTCACCGATTGGTCATTTGGCAAGTTTGGCGAGGGCTTGATCGGAAGCGAATACGACATCGACTTGTCATAATTCAAACACGGAATAACCGTCAATTTACAGGTAACCTTATTCTTCAACCATTTTTCACCGTTGATCATCTTTGCATATTCGCCGATGGTCATTCCGTGCAGAATCGGAATCTGATGCATGCCCACAAAACTCGAATGCTCTTTCTCTAATATTGGGCCGTCAACAAAGTCGCCGTTCGGATTTGGCCTGTCGAGTACGATGACTTCAATTCCGTTTTCAGCGCAAGCTTCCATTAAATAATGTAACGATGAAATATAAGTATAGAATCGCGCACCCACATCCTGCAAATCAAAAATAACAACATCAACATCCTTCAACATTTCGGGAGTTGGTTTCTTGTTATCGCCATACAGCGAAATTATAGGTAACCCGGTCATCGAATCTTTACCATCCACAACTAGCTCGCCCGCATCAGCAGTTCCCCGAAAACCATGCTCAGGTGCAAATATTTTTTTAACGGCAACTTTCCTGGTCAATAAAAAATCGACGATCGAGATGTTTTTCGTTTTTCCGCTTTCAGAAACCGCAACTACGCCTGTTTGATTGGTAAGCACGCCAACACTTTTTCCTGTAAGTTTTGGTAAATATGCTGAATGATTGTCGGCGCCCGTTTTTATTTGAGCAATTTGGGTGGCTACTGGTTCGCCTTGCTGCGCTCCGTGGTTGCTTTTTGCCGAATTTCCACACGCACCAGCAAGCAAGACAAATAATAATAATGTATTTTTGAGAAACATTTGAGATATCATAAAGTTGAATTTAGAACATTTTATTGCGCGAAGGCTAATCAGATCAAAAGATCATAAAAGTAGCATTTCTGCCCCGATTATAAAAATTGCAATTTCGGCCGTCGCCATCGGAATCATAATGATGATGATCGCTGTAGCAACCGGGATCGGCTTGCAGCAAAAAATCCGTCAAAAGATATCGGCCTTTAGCGGACATATCGTCATTTCAAATTTTGAAGACAACCAGTCGGAGGTTTCGCTTTCGCCAATTTCAAAGAATCAAACGTTTTATCCCAGGTTTACATCGGTCGATGGCATCGCGCACATTCAGGCGGTCGCCGCAAAAGCAGGCATGATTCGCACCGAGACTTCTTTTGAGGGTATTATATATAAAGGAGTAGGTGATGATTATCGCTGGCAAAACCTGCAGGAGTATATTGTCGAAGGCCGTCATCCCGATGTTGCCAATGGCCTCAACGCTGAAGTTCTTATCTCAAAGTTTCTCGCTAATCGGCTACATCTGAAACTCGGCGATAAGTTCAACACCTTTTTCATGAAGGACGATGGCAATGGGATGCCGAATTTACGCGTGTTTGAGATCGTCGGAGTTTACGATTCCGGGTTCGCCGAATTCGACTCGTCCTATATAATAGGTGATATCCGGCATTTACAGCGAATCAACAAATGGGAAAAGGATCAGGTCGGCGCCTTTGAGGTGTTTCTAACCGATTTTAGTTCAATCGAACAAAAGGCTAACGAGGTGTATCTCGAAACCAGTTCTACATTAGATTCGCGAAGCATCATCGACAAGTACGTTTATATATTCGACTGGCTTAAACTTTTCGACTTTAATATTGTCGTAATTCTGGTTATTATGGTGGTGGTTGCGACAATTAATATGGTGGTCGCACTTCTGGTGCTGATTCTCGAGCGAACGCAAATGATCGGAATCTTAAAAGCGCTCGGTGCCGACAATCAATCGATCAGGAAGATCTTTTTATATAATGCGTTTTATTTAATTCTACGCGGACTCGCATTCGGCAATGTCATCGGTATCGGGATCCTGCTTATTCAAAAGTATTTTGGCGTGGTAAAACTCAATCCCGAAAATTATCACGTAAATCAAGCGCCGGTTTATCTCGACTTCGGCTACATTTTATTGCTAAATGTGGGCACAGTTTTCGTGTGCCTCGCAGTTTTGCTGATTCCATCCTACATCATTACGCGAATTTCGCCGGTAAAATCGATCAGATTCGATTGATTTTTGGTTTTAGGAGCTGTTTCCGGCTGTTCGTTTCAATCTTTTTTGTCAAAAATGACGTGGTTGAATTGGGAATTTGCTAGTAACAAAAAAGGATTTCCACTGCCATCCGGGCTAGTTTGCCGACTCCTCCACATCATATCACTTTTAAGAGGGATAAAGACTCAAAAAAAGTTTCAAATTCAGTTTTCAGATTTTCAGGCATTTACGTTTTTAAACGAAATTATTTTGAAAAAAAACCGTGTAGATGCTAGGAAATGTAATATTCCTGTGTACTTTTGCACCCGCATTCAGCAACAAGTTCTACCGCATATTGACTAGGCA
>JADGMX010000008.1 GCA_015234525.1 Flavobacterium sp.
GATTCAAATCACCGGAGAATATTCTGTCAGGTTCGTTCTTTCGCCAACGGTGTGCACTAACGGTTGCGAGCAGGAATAGTTGCCGATGAAAGCGAACCGCGTACAGTCGGCAAGATAAAATATTCTACGTGAAAACAAAGTTCCAACTACTTGAAAACTCGGCAATTATTTTTGCTTGCTGTTGTGTGCCGTTTTTCTTCTTTTTTTAATTTCAAAAATTCCAAGTAATATTATTCCTAAAAAAACACCTTGTAAAATTTGTATTAAAATTCCTTTAATCCAAAGTGATAAAAAAGCAGATTCGCCGTTATATGGCAAATAGTCTCTATGTATATTAATAACAAAGATTACAAAGCGCTCAAAGTACCATCCGATTCTAATAAATATGACAATGAGTATTAAATAAAGTGGTTTTAGAGCCAATTTTTTATAAAACAAAGTAAATGGTAATATTGCTGCAGAGAAAAACATTAGCCAATAGGCAAACCAATATGGTCCAGTTGCGCGATTCGAAAATGCAATCTCATTTGTAATCCATGTTGGTCCGATTATGTATCGTACAAGCCCGATTACAAAGTATAGTATGAGAAACCATCTGACCAGATTTATTACTTGTATTGTTTGAAACCTGTTTTTAAAAACAGATCCAACTAAAAAAATAAAAAGCAACAACGGAATTAGGCAGGAAAATATATTTAGATCTATAGTTTCTTTAATCGAATCATATACGTCCATTTGTGATTGTTTCGGTTCGTTAAAATGGCACACAACGGTCTCTGGCTATGGGAAGTTTGCGACATAGCGAACCGAGTACTGTCGGCAAGATAAAACATTCTTCGTGACGACGATGTTTCAACTACCGAAAAACCGCAAATTTCTTCTAGCCAGGGTTGGCGGTAGTTATAATTCCATCTCATATGCATTTTAATATCTTCATACATCTTGATAATTAAAAAGTCATGCTCATATTTAACGCAGTAAAACGGCTTAGTTAAACAATCAAACGGAACCTCGCTCTTTTCTAATTCCAAACAAATATTACATAGTTTCGAGTAGTTACGGTGGGCTTCATTGTATGATTCGGAATATTTCTCTAAAGAGGTGTGACTATAATCTTCTTGTGCTAGAATTACTTCTAATTCGGATACAATTTTTCGTTTGAGCAAAGCTACTTTCGGTATCAATATAAAATAAGTTTAGTTTTTTAATTCCTGTGTTTAAGACATATGGCTCAACGTATCTAGAAGTTTAGTTGTTTTCAGTTCTGGTCAATGTGCCGTCCTCATTATAGTACTTCCATACCCCAACTTTCTGCCAACTTCTTGTATGGTTTCCTATCGCTTCTAGGGCACCATTTCTAAAAAAATACTTCCATTCTCCAATTGGATCGTGAAGACTATCTTTAGAAGAGAACATTCCGATGCGTGCCAAAGTTCCATTGTCATGATAATACTTCCACTCTCCAACTGAATCTTTCCGATGTTGACCATCAACTACTCTACCACAGCATTTTATCTTGCCATTTTCGTAGTATTCTGTTGAATCATATTCGCCGTTCTGGATAAATTTGCGATTTTCTTTTTTTTGTCCATTAAAGTAATAAAATTCCCAATTTCCAACATTCCGTAGATTTTGAGGATCATATTCGCGTGCACTTTCCAGTATGCCATCATCAAAAAAGGTTTTCCAAACACCTATTTGTTCACTAGATTTATAGTGTCCTGTTCTTTTTACAAATCCAGTATTGTGGAACTCTTCATATTTTCCACTTTTGACACCATTAATATAAGACACCGTGTAGTTCAAGCTTCCTGAGTCGAAGAATCTCTTCCAAAGGCCATGCTTTTTATTGTTCTGGTAGTTTCCTATTTCAATTAAAGTTCCTTCATAATTGAATTTTTTATATTCACCATTACGACTATTGTCTTCATAAGTCGAAATTTCTTCTTCAGTGCCGTGGGAATAATAAGAAATCCATTTTCCAACCATTTTCCCTTTTTCATACTGTCCAATCATATGCAGCGGACCATCTACATAATGATAAGTTCTCCACTCTCCAGTTTTGTTTTCATCAAATTTTGAAACTAATACGTATTTTTTGGTAATAAAAATAATTATTGTCAGAAGGATTAATATCAAGATAAATATCATCATCATAATTAAGTTTCAATTTATAAGTACCGCCAACGGTTGCGAGCAGGAATAGTTGCCGATGAAAGCGAACCGCGTACTGTCGGCAAGATAAAATATTCTTCGTGAAAATAAAGCCCCAAATACCTGAAAACTCGGCAATTATTTTTGCTTGCTGTTAGCACGAGTTTTTCTGTTCATTTATGTCAAAGAGTCTATGTAGTCAGCAATTTGATTTTGCAAGAATAATATATAAGTTTCTTGATTTTCAAATCTTTGAACACCTTTCAAAACAAAAGTTGTTCCTAATGGAAAATTGCCTCCCTCTTTAAAGTAAGCGATTGCAGAATTTTCAAATTCTTTATCATTTTTATTAATGTCTGAACTGCCAACTGTAATATATCTTAAATCTGGAGCTTTATTAGGCTCGTTTACTTCTAGGAAAATCACGGCACAACTGTTAAAATAAGTCATTTCTATATTTGTTAAATTGGTTTATAATTAATTCTTCGACTTGTGTATTCATAATCTGTTTCATAAGAATAAATGAGAATTTGATACCTTCTTGTTCGGAGATAATATCCTTTAAGAAAATCTTGGTGTCAATTAAGTATTCTTTTGGAAAGCTGATTGTTAAGTATGTCATTTTCTTTTTTGCTGGTTCCCAAAAACGATATTTAACTTCTTTATGTCCTTCATATTTTTTTAGAAACTTATCTATTGTCTGTCCCTCCTTATACCAATTAACAAGCGAATTATTTATATAAACTTCGTCCCAAGATTTGAAAAACGGGAAGTGAGCTACCACATTCCGAACAAATTTCAAAAGTTCGCTTCCGATTTCGGATTCCATTGGAGGTCGTTCGGTTTTCAGTTTCTCAATTACACACTTTAAAGGTTCATAATTAAGTAATTCAGCGTATATGGAGAAAGCCTGTTTAATTTTTGAAAACCGTTCCCATTCGTCCTTGCCCCAAAAAGATTCATTCATTACTTCGTCATAAATGTCATAAAAACGATTATATGCCAAAGTCAGAAATTGAAACTCAGATTTATTAGGATTGTCTGTCATAAAATTGGTGCTAACGGTTTGGGGCTTTGCGTTCGGGCGGGTTTCGGAGCACAAAGCTTCAATTTATTATTAAAGTTTAATAGAAGCACAAAGCTCCAAGTTTGCACGTCAGCCCGCCTGACGCAAAACCCGTGTTATATGCCGCTTTTCTTCTCATTCTTCGTCACGAATATTATTTCTCGCAGTGTCTATTATTTATCTATAGTCTGGTCGAAAAGGTTCAGCTAATATTTTCTGTAATTGTCCTTCGATTAACCACATCATTTTATGTTCTGATTGGTCTTGGAATAGTTCTTTATGTTCGGTTTCGTTAAATCTTGAAATAAATTCAAACAGAACCAATGCTTCATCTTTTGTCAACTTAATATTTATTTCTTCACTCTCAGCCATAATACACTTAATTGAAAATTGATTTTATTCTGTCAAAGAAAGATGGTTTGTCTGGATAAATATTTACAGGGTCAAAAGGGTCGAACTTGTCTTCGTAGGCATCTTCAATAATTCGTCCTGGTTCATATTTATGCCCTTCTTTATCTGTCAAAGTTGGAAAGCAATATATTGTCTTGCTATGTGTATTTGGATTTAGAAATTCAACTCGAATTTTTGCGTCCGTAATAAAGTCTGACGGAAAACCATTTGCTTTTAATTCCTTGTCAATAATTAAAGGCAAGTCTTTAAGATTAATTGTTAAGGGATATAGGTTTAATTCAGTTGGTTGAACTGTTTGATTTAATATGTCAATTGTCGCTTCTGTTAGCTGTAGTTGTCTTGCTGCGTTTAAAAGCCAGTCAGCCATATATCCACATTTGTAATAGCGTTCCGCCCCGAAAAAACTCTTTGTCAGGTTGTGAGGAAGTCCGTTTAAATTTTTACGTTTTGGCATTGTCTGTCTGTCGTTCTAAAGTGGCATATAACGGTTGCGAGCAGGAATAGTTGCCGGTGAAAGCGAACCGCGTACTGTCGGCAAGATAAAATTTTAATCGTGAAAACAAAGCTCCAAATACCTGAAAACTCGGCAATTATTTTTGCTTGCTGTTGTGTGCTGTGCTAATCAATGCGGATATTAAACAATCTTGGGCCGGAATTTCTTTTTCCGCGTATTAAAATTTCAGTAAAATATACTACAAAAAAATTATGGCTTGGATTAGATTTATGGTTATTTATTATATCTTTTAAATCGATTTTCATCAACTTATATTTATCGAGTATCTCCATAGTAATAACTTCTAATTTTCCTTCAGCAACAATTTTCAGTTCATATGAACAGTCATGGTAACGCGTATCGTCTGCATACTGAATTGCTAAGTAATCTCCCTCCTGATATTCCGATACTTTTAGGTGAATATTTTTCGGGTTATCATCCTGAACAAAAGATTTTAGTAATTTATTATTGTAAAATACTTTCCACGTAGTAATTGTATCAGCTTTTGTAGTAGTTGATAGGAAGAAGAAAAACATTAATATTTTAATTTTCATAATGTTCTGGTTTTTTCAGCATAGCACACAACGGTTGCGAGCAGGAATAGTTGCCGATGAAAGCGAACCGCGTACTGTCGGCAAGATAAAACATTCTTCGTGAAAACAGCGCTCCAACTACCTGAGAACTCGGCAATTATTTTTGCTTGCTGTTGGCAGAAGATTTATTTTTTCGTCATTTTAATTATTCTTTTTTCTCTGTTAATTTCGACGAAATAGTCTTGCATTTTTATCGTATCTAAAACAGATTTCATCATTTTTTTCGGTATTACATTTTTATTAATAATTAATGTTGTAGGAAATCTAGGAATAGTATCCATTGAATTATAAATTAATTTAGTCGTATTATTCGATTGACTGTTTGCGTCTAAACTCACAGATTTAAAATTATCATTTATCGATTTGCTTTTTGTTTTGCACGAGAATACAAAAACCAAAATGATAAATAATGTTAAAAGAGATATATTTTTCATAATTGTTAGAATTAAAATTCTACGAAGTGAAAGTATGTCACTTCGTAGAACAGATTTATAATTTTATGCAACATTCGACTAACCACAGATATTATTCAGAAATTGTGTTGCAGCACTGCCCGGCAGGAAGATGCTTACACCATTATCGCCTGTTAGCCAAGTACCGGCTATCCAACAATCATTACCATCATAGAAATATCCATGTTTAATTCGTCGTACAGGTTCTCCACTATCTTCGGCTATTTCTATCTCTGAAATAATTTTAATTTCTTCCCATTTATTTTAATTCGGTTTACCGAAAGGACGACAGCTTTAGGTACTATTTTTTGTTTATTAACATGTTAATGTACCGCCCTGATTGGTATACTTTTTTGCTTTAGAGTCGTTTCGTTTATGTTCCATAATTTTGGTATATGTTTTTAATCATTTTTCAACGGTCATCTATTCAAAATTTTCTGCCAACGGTTGCGAGCAGGAATAGTTGCCGATGAAAGCGAACCGCGTACTGTCGGCAAGATAAAACATTGTTCGTGAAAATAGAGCTCCAACTACTTGAAAACTCGGCAATTATTTTTGCTTGCTGTTGGCGGTCGTTTATTCTAATCTTTTGAGGTTTTCCAATATTAGATCTTGGTTATACTCGCTTACTTTCCGATAAAATTTTCCGTTTGGTTTTATTATTATATAATTCCCGCATTGAAAATTATGCGAAAATAGTTTCTGTCGAATTTGATCGCTTGCATCTTCAAATGTGTTGTTCGCATACGTGTAGTTTTTCTCAGTGATAAAGAATTGAACAACTCCATTTTTTTTCATCTGCTTCTTGAACTTTTTATCAGTGGTGTAATGATCAATGCAGGTTCCTTTCACAGCGTTTGTCGGTTTATAAAAGAAGTTTATTACGATTGGTTTCTGATCATCAAAATCAGAATTTGTAGATAATTTTAAGGCGATAATAATTTCATCTCGTTCCTTTTTTGAAATTGTCCCAAATTCCTCCTTTTTAGCAATTTTCCCAATTAAAGCTGTGTCATTTTCGTATACAGTATAAAGGAATTGTTTAGTTTCTATCTTTTTTTTAAATTCAATTTGGGTAATTTGTACCTCGTTTTCATCAAATGTAAACTCGCTTTTCTGCGCAAAAAGAACATTTGCAATTAAAATAAATCCCAATAGAGTAGTAGCTTTCATAAAATATGTTGTTATCGAAATCTTTATTTAAATGACCGCCAACGCTTTGCGGCTTTGCCAAGTTGCGACAAAATAACCTGCGTACAGTCGGC
>JADGMX010000009.1 GCA_015234525.1 Flavobacterium sp.
GATTTTATGCGGAACGCGTGGCGAATCCATTGAATTTATGTTGTGAATTAATTTTACCTTGCGGACCGTGACGTAAAACTGTGGATCAACTACAAAATCACATTTCGATGTTATGCCAATTTTGCGGTTAAACGAACAATAAATCTTGGCAAGTTGCTTTGTGGTGACTTTCGTTATGCATAAAATTATTGAACAAGGATACAATACAATTAGTTGGGTCGAGGTATGCGAAAAATAAATACTTCAATGCGAAAATGCAGAACTTACTCAGTGACGAAATCGACGACGAAATTTTAAAAAGCGGCAATTGCTAACAGCGGTTTCGCCAAATTGCTATTTTATTGGTAGTTGAATGTTTTAAGTAATCAAGAATATTTTATCTTGCCGACTGTACGCAGGTTATTTTGTCGCAACTTGGCAAAGCCGCAAAGCGTTAGCAGCTATTGTATCAAAAAATTTATCTAAAAATCATGAAATTAATCACGATATTATTTTTACTTGTAACTTCATTTGCCTTCTCGCAAAACCTTGATGAGCTTTATATTATTGTTCCAGAAAGCAGACACATTATAAAAACAATAGCAAAGGATAAGACTGGAAGTGTGGAAGTATATACATTTTCAATTGTCAATGAAAATCCTGAGAAATTTATTTACAAAATAGATGACGCTCAAAGGTTAATTTTACAGCGACTAATCGCAGGAAAATCATTTCCGACATTTAGAATAACCTATTCCAACTTTAACGGTGAAAATTCAGAGTTTAGGCTTGAAAGGAATGATATAAATATCTTAGATTTGTCAGATCTGCCGAAATTGACCGATGCGGAAAATTTCTTTTCTACGATTACAAAGTTTAAAACTATATATATTTTAGAAGAACGATCCAAACGATGGTTTGCTAAAAAAGTGCAGTTTGAAAGATTAGCTTCGTTGTAGCACAACAGCTGCTAACAACAGGTTTAGTGCAGTTGCTGGTTTTAAGGTAATTGAAAATTATTTTTCACGAAGAATACTTATCTTGCCGAAAGTACGCAGGTTCGCTTTCACCGCAACATGCACAAACCCGCAACCGTTAGCAGTAACACTATCGCAACACATATGTTAATATAACGCGAAAAGGTTGTAACTCTTTTGTTAATTGAGTATATTTGCACTCTAAACACGCAAGACTTTGGTCGCAGGTTAAGAAAAAGTGTAAGTTGTTCTTTGTCGTATTGTTTTACTTGGTATTATCAAAAATGTATTTGTCACATTTTTGTGAAGCGTCGGTTAAGTTTGTCAGTAGCTTTAAAACTGAAACGGTTACGAATGTTATTTTAAAAAGAGAAAGGGAAATGGAGATGATTGAAAAGAATTTTAAAGAATTGGAATTGAAAAGTAAGACAACGAACACATCTAATTCACCTGTTTGGCATTAATATATATAAGCCTCTCAATTATGAGGGGCTTTCTTTTTTCCAAGTAAGTGCTACTGCTAACAGCGGTTAGAAAAACTTGCTGCTTTCTGCTTCCGGAATGTTAGTTCTAATCAAGAATATTATATCTTGCCGAAAGTACTCAGGTACTTTGAACGCAAGTTCATCTAGCCGCAGGACGTTATGTGACACCTTATGACAATAAACTGGAGATTAAATATCGGAGTATTTATGATTCTTTGCAGTTCCATTGCACAAGAAGCTGAATTGACCTTCGTTGAACGAAAGATCGATTACCAAAGTTTTGTCGAGGTTCCAATGATAAAGAACCAAAATAAATATCGTGGAAGGCAAACAACCTATTTCAAATGTGACAATGGCCAAGAATTAAATTATCATGACAATTTTGCCGACGACAATTATGTACAATTTCGTGAATTAGGAGTTATAAAAGATTCCTTGATCGTAGTTGAAAAAGCCACTTATAACTCCGAATTATATATTATTGTAGATACTAAAAATTGTAGAGAAATTATCCTTGAAGGTTTTCCGTTGCAGTTAGAAAACTCTGAAAAATATATTGTATATAATAATCCATCAACAGACGAGCTTCAAAAAATTCAAATCTTAAATTATAAAAATGGATTTTTTAGAGTTGATCGAATAATTATAATTCCTCATGACATTAAAATATTGAAAGTAGTCAGAATTGAAAAAGATGAAATTTACTTTCAAGATGAGGCAAATAAAATTTGGAAAAAGAGTGCTAATTAAAGGCGTCACATAACAGCAAGCAAAAATAATTGCCGAGTTTTCAGGTAGTTGAAGCTTTATTTTCACGATGATTGTTTTATCTTGCCGACAGTACGCGGTTCGCTTTCATCGGCAACTATTCCTGCTCGCAACCGTTGTGAGCAATTTCATCACCAAAATACCGATAAACTCCGGATTTAAAATTTTTTTCAAGCGATCTGAAAATTGAAAATTTGCATGCCTAGCTTTTCAAGGATGAAGAGCTGAAAGTTTACTTTCAAAGCGGTTTCAGCTTGAAAAGCTAGGCTAAGTTAGCCGAAAAAATCGAACTATTATTGTGGTTTCTCCGCAAATCATCTTAATTTTTTGGCTAACGATCGCTTGAAAAAATTTTAAATCCGGGATTTGGAATAACAACATTTATCTAACGCGATAAAGGCAATTATTCCAAATCGTTTATCAGATATTTTCGTTCGAAATTACGTTTCTGGATGTTGTTAGATAACGTGAAAACTTTGTCATAGAAACTGCTCACAACCCTGGCTAGAAGAAATTTGCGGTTTTTTGGTAGTTGAAACATCGTCGTCACGAAGAATGTTTTATCTTGCCGACTGTACTCGGTTCGCTATGTCGCAAACTTCCCATAGCCAGAGACCGTTATCGCTGGTGCAGAATTATTACACAGAAAATACCCTCAGTTAGGTATAGTAACTTTCCACGAAAATATCATACTTTTCTCAACTAATTAATAAATATGAAAACAATTTTACGACTTGTTACTTTAAGTATCTTTTTTATTTTTTCGGCTTCTGCTTATAGTCAATGTGAGAATCTAACAATAACCCTAAGTACGCAAGCACAAATTGATGCATTCTCTGCGAATTACCCAGGTTGCTCAACTTTTGCGAATATTAATATCAATAGTGGTTCGCAACAACCCTTTATAACGAATTTGGATGGACTGAGTCAAGTTACTACCATACTTCATAACTTACTCATCGATAATGAACCTTACGGAAATAATGCTTACTCGCTCATTTCAATAGCCGGTTTAAGCAATATCACTTCCATTGGAGGAGATTTAAGAATTAAACATATACCGCTAGTACAGGGAAATATTTTTGAAAATCTTTTGTCAATTGGTGGAGAACTTTATGTTTCTCACAACTTGCCTTCAGTATTGCATGGTTTTCATAATTTAAATACTATCGGTGAACGCTTAACTATACAAAGCACAACACTTAACGGAGTCAATGCTTTTGGGCAATTAACCCATATAGGCGTAGGATATGAACTTGCACAGTTAATTATAACAGATAATCCAACTCTCAGTTACATAAATGGGTTTAGTTTGTTAGAGTATTCAGGTAACATTTCGTTTTTAAATACTCCTGAGCTTGAAAACCTTCCAAATTTATGGGGCTTAACAGACGAAAGTACTACCACACTATCGATTCAAACCACAGGAATTGGTAATTTGAACGGACTTATCAATCTCACACATCTAAAAAGATTAATAATTTTACAGAATCCTAGCTTAGTAGATTTTGAGGGCATAAATAGCCTAACTTCAATTACATCGGACATGCAAATTCGGGAAAATCCGCAACTTAATGACATAAGTGACTTAAGCAGTTTGACATCCCTTGGAAGTTTACAGATCGAATATTCTCCGGGTCTTTCTTCACTTATGGGACTGCACAATTTAAACCCTGCAACATTTAATTCTGTATTTCTGAGACATAATCCGAACTTGGCTGAATGTGCTATTAGTCCCTTCTGTGCAAAAATTGCGATGGGGGGAATAGGATCATTTTTCGTTCAAGATAACGGCCCGTCCTGTAATAATGGAAATGAAATTGCCGCTGCATGCCAAATGCTAAATGTAGATAATCAGGTGTTCGAATCTACATTTATGTATCCAAATCCAGTTGGTAATATCCTGTACATTTTTTCAGAAGAGCAGGTGCTAGAATGGATGATATCAAATACAGCGGGTCAAATTTTAAGTATTGGAAACCAAAGGATTATAGATGTCTCTTCATTATCGCCGGGATTGTATTTTGTAAATATCAAAACTACCACAGGTACTGTCGTCGCTAAAGTTATCAAATTATAAGGGATTAATCATTTCAAAGAAAATGTTTGTGCATTTGTGAAAGAATGCACCGCGATAACAGCGGTTTTATACACTTGCTGCCTTTTAGTTCCGGAATGTAATTACAAATCAAGTATATTTGGTTTTGCAGAAAGTACTCAGGTATTTTGGCCGCAACTGTACAAAGCCGCAAGGCGTTATGGCTCATTTTAAAAGACGACACGACCAATGCAAATTGACGAAGAATTAAGACATAGAATAGGACTTGCATTAAATGAAGCGACCTTGCTTGGAGTTGAGTTTGACAAGGTGGAAAATTTGGTTGCTTGCTCATTTGCATTGGTTGCTATGGACAAGGACGGAAATGTTCCCGAAGACAATCGACTTTTGTTCATTTTCAAGCCAGTTGGACGATTTGTTGCTTCTTTACGCAATGGACACTGGGACGACAAAAATGCTGAAATCGAAAAATTTGAACCAGAGAATATTCTAGAGATTATCCAAAGCTTTAAAGGACTTTCGATTTATGGTTGGGACTTTATTAATTGTGGGGACAAAGATTTTGACACTTGGAAAGAACGTTTAAGTTTTGACTACTCAACATGCGACAATATTGGACTAACGAATACGATTGACCTTTTTCAGGAAGGTGGCAACAGACATATTGACCTAAGAATTTGGTTTGACGACTTTGAAATTTTGACACCAAAATATGAACCAGTCGACTTGGAAGAGTTCTTAGAAAATGGTAAACGTGGCTGGGATGCAGTTTATGCAAACAACGACAAAATGGGCAATTTTGGGATTATTCCAGCGACAACAGAAAATGATGAAAATTTAAAAACTGCAATAAACAATTTGACAGGAGAACAGCAACCAAAAAGTTGGTGGGCGAAACTAAAAGACAAATTTAAAAGCTGACAATGAAAAGAAAAACGAGCCATAACACTGGCTAAGCCTCATTGCTGCAATCCGTTAGCCGGAAACTTTGTTCTTCCATTAATATTTTTAACTTGCAGACAATTCTCAGGTCGCCAAGCCGCAACGCAGGCCTAGCCAGAGACCGTTACCAGCAAATCAAAAAAAACTAATGACACTCAACAAGATTCTTGACATTTTTAAGTCAAAAAAGCCGAATCCGAAACATTATATAATTGCCCAACTTAACGACAAACTGATGCCTATTGATCGAGGGTTGGTTTATTCTGACCCAATAGACGAATACCTTATTTCAAAATCTCTTGGTGAAGTATCTGGTGGCGGAACTTTACAATCAGAATCTGGTGAAATCGAATATTGCGAACTTGAAATTGAACTTAATAATAAACCAGAAGAAGATTTGCTAATTGAAATCATTAACATTCTTGAGGCACTTGGAGCGCCGAAAGGCTCAAAACTTACTATTGAAGGTGAAGATCGACAAATCCCTTTTGGCAAAAAAGAAGGAATAGGATTATACTTAAATGGGATTTCATTAGATCCTAAAGTTTATGCTGAAAATGATATCAATGTTCTTTTTGAAGAACTTTATGAACAGTTAGAAATTCCAAGGAAAGTCGACCGATTTTGGGAAGGTCACGGCGAAACGGCGCTATATTTTTACGGAAACAATTTTGAAAAAATGAACCAGGTTGTCACTACGATGGTAAAAAAACACCCATTATGTGAAAAAGCAAGATTAGCCAAGATTGCGTGATATGATCTGCTGGTAACAGCAAGCAAAAATAATTGCCGAGTTTTCAGGTAGTTGAAGCTTTGTTTTCACGATGAAAGTTTTATCTTGCCGATAGTACGCGGTTCGCTTTCATCGGCAACTATTCCTGCTCGCAACCGTTAGCGCACACCGTCG
>JADGMX010000010.1 GCA_015234525.1 Flavobacterium sp.
ATTAGATTCTGATTTTAATCCCGAAAGACGTTTTTGAAAAAATCTTCCGGGAGTTTAGATTTGGTTTGGGTTATCTTGATAGGTATAAGTATCCGTCACTTTTTACAGTTGTTCCATCTGACGTGGTGTACTGAACTACGTAAAAATACGTTCCGGTTGGTAACTCATCCCCAACATTAGCGCGGCCTTCTGAAATTCCTTTGAAAGATTTTCCGGCGTTGTCATATTGTTTTGTCTCATAAACCAAGACGCCGTATCTGTTATAGATCTCAACGCTATTGGTCGGATAACAAGCAAACTCATCTATGCTCTGAATATAAAACTCGTCATTCACACCATCACCATTTGGCGAGAACGCATTGAACACTTCGATGTTTCCACATGGCAATACGATACCACAATCGTCATCAACATTTACTTCAATTTCAACTGTTCTTGAACATGTTCCGTCAAGAACCGTATATCTGATTGTGTACGATCCAACAGCCACTCCAACCGGTTCGAAGTTCGTTCCCTGAAGCGCACCAGAATTGTCAACATCTGTCCAGATTCCGCCAGTCGGAATTCCCGCAGGAAGCATTGCTGCCAAGTCGATTGATTCAATTCCCTGATCCGCTGCATTACATGGCGCTGAAGCTTGCAAAGTGATTACAGCCGCAGGTGTAACAATTACCGTTTGGTTTGCCGTAACAATGTTTCCACTCGGATCTGTAAATGTCCACGTGATGGTGTATGTTCCTTCTGTTGCGTATGATGTAGGATCTGAAGTTGTTCCTGTAATATCACCCGCACAATTGTCAGTAGTTACCGGAGCCGTTACCGAAACCGAACATGCTTCTGTAATTGTTGGAAGTGTTGGTTGGATTGGATCTGTTACATCGTTAACCGTAACTGATTGCTCACGGGTAATCACGTTTCCGTTACCGTCATCAAAAGTCCAGACAATTGTGTAAGACCCCAGCTCGTTGTAAGTCAACGGACTTGTTGTCGTACCTGTAATTTCTCCGGCGCAATTATCCAAAGCAACCGGGGCTGTAACTGTGATTGAACATTCAGAAGTTAACGGATCAATAGTTACTAAAACAACAGGATCAGTTGTATCGTCTACGATTACTGTTTGTTGTGCCGTTACGGTTACGCCTTCAGCATTTGTAAATGACCAGTTGATCGTATAGGCTCCCTGAGCGCTGAATGATACCGGATCGGTAGTCGTTCCTAAAACTGCAGTTCCACATGAATCTGATGCCGACGGAGCGTCAACAACAATTGAACATTGCGCAGTAACCGTTGTTAAAGTCGGTGCTGTGAATTCGCCGGTAGTCGTTACCGTTACTTGCTGATCAGCTGTAACCGCGTTTCCGTTTCCATCGTCGAAAGTCCATGTGATTGTATATGTTCCCGCTACATTATATGTTGTAGGATCAGTAGTAGTACCTGTAACTGTTCCAACGCAATTATCTGTAGTTGTTGGCGCCGAAACCGAGATTGAACATTCAGCCGTTAGCGGAGCCAATGTCGGAATTGCCGGATCGGTTACATCGTCTAAAATTACCGTCTGAGGTGCAGTTACGGTTACGCCGTTTCCGTAGTCAAAAGTCCAGTTGATTGTATAGGTTCCTTCTGCTGAAAATTTCACCACATCGTTTGTTGTTCCTGTAATAACGGCAGCGGTACAAGTGTCGATTACTGTTGGCGCCGGAACCACAGCAATACATTCAGCTGTAATTGTTTCCAAAACCGGAGCAGACGGCGTAGCATCAGCATCAACGATTACTGTTTGAGTAGCCGTTTGAACATCGCCATTGCCAAAATCGAAAGTGAAAGTTACCGTGTATGTTCCTTCTTCATCATATTGTAACGGATCAGTTGTAGTTCCCAAAACCGGGCTTCCACAACCATCTGTAGCAGACGGAATCGTTACCGTAGCGCTACAAGTTCCAACAACGTCAGCAAGTGTCGGAAGAACCGGCTCGCCAGAAGTGTTTCTGATAATATTCTGAGTAACCGTGATCATGTTTCCACAGGTATCGGTTACGCTATATGTACGAACAATTGACTCGATGCAACCCGCAATTGCAGGCTCGCTGTCATTTACAAAAGCAACAACAACATCACCACAATTGTCGGTAGCGTCAGTTACAACTGTTGTATCAGGTGCAGGGAATTCAGCATCTTCAGTAGTGATTACGATATTTGCCGGGTTTGAAGCCGTTGGCAAAGTTGTGTCGTTGATAGTAATTTGCTGCGTTACGTTAACCGATGCCAAACAAGCACTTCCTACCGAGAATGTTCTGGTGATTACTGTTGGGCAAGTTCCGGTTTGAACATCAGAATAGGTGATGATCGGGTTTAGAATAGCAACCGAAATCGATCCGCCGGCAGCAAGGAATTGTGCCAATGTGATATTTACGGCCGTTTCGCTATACGCAAGTTGCAATCCGTCTACACCACAACCTTCCACAGTTGTAGCAGCTAAAACGTTTACTGTTGGTGTTTGTGGCAATACCACAACCGTACAATTTTCACATTCCGCATTATAGAATGGTGAATTTTGAGAGATCGGAGTTGGATCATGAGATTCGCCGTTTACCGTTGCATCGTTTTCAGCGTCGAAAGCCGTAACAAATGCCTGATTGTAAACCGCTCCTGCTTCAATGTCGGCTTGTGTCAGCACGTAAGAAGCTGTAAAGTTTGTCTGGTTAGACGCGCCCGGAGCAAGGTTGATTGGATTTCCAAGAACAGTTACGTTTGGATCTGTTACAACAATGTTTGTAAGTGGCGTCTGACCTGTATTTGATACTCTGAACGTATAGTTAATCGTATCGCCAGCACTAGCAACACAGTCGCCGTTGGTATCCACATAAGTTCCTTCTTTAAGTAGTGAAATACCCGGAGTAAGTGGCGTTACCACTGCAGTTGCAAAGTTGTAAGCGATAAAAGCGATGTCTGTGGTTCCTTTAAGGTTGATCACAAACGAGTCGATGTTCAAAATGTTAGCAGGTGTGATTCCAAAATCAGCAAAATCAGCAGCCCATAATCTGATTGGACGCTCCGTGTTTACAAATCCAGCCGGGATAACCATTGGGTTTGATGTTACTTTGTAGAAATCAGCCATCCAGTTTCCAACCGGTGTGATATTGTTCAATACGATATTGATCGCATTACCTACCGTTACACCATTTTGATCTTTAAATGAGTACGCATCAGTAGCTCCCGAAGGTTGTGCTACCTGAGTAATCAGGATGTCCGGAATACCGTCGCCAATTGCTTCAGGAGAAACGTCGGTTACCTGGAAACTTACATATCCAACCGGAATGTTGGTTGCGCATGTTCCGATGTTAAGCCCTTGAACACCATCGGTCAGGTAAAATGGAAGACTGTTAAATGGCGGCGGACTAGACGGTCCGTTGTTCACCCCGTCGTATAACTGGCCAACACCAACATACGTTTCCTGGCTTGGCGTACCTGACATGTTTTCCATGTTAAGCGCCATGAACAATTGAGGTGAAAAAGTTTCACCGTTTGTAGCTAGAAGTGCGTCGTTTACACCTGTTGAATAGCGAACGCCATTGTAGGTAAAAGACAACAAATCGTGACTGTTTTCAGGTTTAACAGGATTAATGTTTCCTACGCCACTTTTCCAATAACCGTTATAGTCGGTAATGATTTCTGTGACGGCCTGAGCATTAGTTACCTGTGATGTGAAAACAGCAATTAACAGTAATAAAAAAAGATATGCTCTTTTAGAATTAGTAAATGTTTGTTTCATAATCAAATTGTTAAGGTTTAAAAAAATTTGGGCCTAACGAAATGGGTCAGCATTTCAAGGGCGAAAATATTACAAACATTTATAGTCCATCAAAAAACGCCTCGGAATTAGATGTAACGCTAAATAAAGTCGACTAAAAGGCAATTTTTATCTAATTATCATCAAAGAATTACCCCGATTTGAACTCAAAAAATGCAGATTCAACATTGAGATGAGGATCAAAAACGGATAAAATCGAGCTAAATTGAGGGATTTTGAACTACTTATTTGTAAGAATTTTAGCCACTTTTTTAGGCTAAGTTTTGTGCTTCATGATGGTTTTGTTTTGGTTCAGAAAATCGAATGTAGAAGTATTTTGATTTCGAACAAAGAAAAATATCGACAAAATGCACTTTTTCAACGATTAACGGCGTTAAAATAAATTGTTTTAAATACTTTTCTTACAAATGTTAAAGAAATTGAGGTTCAAAATGTGACTTGCACTTACGTGAATGTTACGCTGTTTAAGCTCATCCGGATAGCCCAGCCCGGATAGCAGTGAAAATCCTTTTTTGAAACCGACTTTCAGCTGATGCCGAATGGATCAATTTTAACCTTTTGTATGGTTTAACCGTAATGGCCAAAACCGATCAACGAGGTTTTAAAAAAGATTGTAACGAATAGCCGGATTAGCTGCATAAAATCGCCATTTGTGACTAGGTTAATTCTTACAAAGTATTTAGCCAAGTTCATTTTCGACCGCGAATTCTGCAACAAAAGGTTAATTCGTCGATGAAATTATGCAGTATAACAATTATTTGTGGTTTAATTCTGCTTAAAAATTATCGCGACTTAACTTTGCCGAACCCAATTTTACTTCGACAACCTAAAACAATTAAAAACAAGCGGTTATGAAAACAAAATTACTTATCATAGTGCTTATCTTGTTGAAATGCAGCGTTAGCCATGCGCAACCGGGAGAAATCGACAACTCGTTTAACTTTAGCGGTATCGGTGCTTATGGAACCTGGCCTTTGTCTGATCCACCAACAGTCGATCAGGGAAAAGTTGACGCAGTAGTGTATACTTCAGCTGTATACGGTGCAAACTCTATCCATAAAGACAAAATCATTATTGGCGGCCGTTTTACTTCCTATAATGGGGTGCAAGTTGGAAAAATTGCGCGACTTAACCCAGACGGTACGTTAGACGAAACCTTTAATCCCTCGGTCGAATTTACAAGTACTGGGCATTATATTTACTGTTCACTAGCTCTTTCGGACGGATCGGTAATCCTTGGGGGGCAATTTAACCTTCTTGGATATACCAATATTATTAAACTACAACCAAATGGAGACGTTGACCCAACTTTTATGGCTTTTGGTGCGGCTAACCGTGGTTTCAATGGATTAGTTCACGCCTTAGCTGCGGACGGAAACAAAATTATGGTTGGTGGAAACTTCCAAAAAATCTATAAACCAAGCGGAGACATCGCAGTTAAAAGGTTGGTGCGTTTAATGTCAAATGGCGAAGTTGATTATACTTTCGATAATAGAAGAGTCCCAAGCGGCAGTACACCCGGAGGTGATTTTGACGCTGAAATTCGTTCAATTACGGTTCAAAAGCCGGGAACTTCTGATGCGCGATATTTGATCGGCGGCTTTTTTTCAAAGTACACCTATAATAACATCGATTATGTCGGACGTTTTTTCCGTTTTATGAAAGACGGTTCTTTTGATGAAAGTTTTCACAATAATGTTGGCGTTGGCCCACTTTCACCTGCTGAACACCAATTAGCCGTTTTTGATTCTGAGTTTTTACCAAATATACAAACGGAATCCAACTCAAAAATACTGGTTGGCGGTTCATTCAAACAATGGAAAGATGGCAATGGGACAACACACAATATTCGCGGTATTATACGCCTGAATGAAAACGGACAGGTTGACGCCACATTTAACTTAGGCGGTTCGGGTACCGGACGAGGAACAAATCCTAGTGGCAGTCTAACTGTTTTTGCAATCCAAATGCAACCTGACGGAAAAATTATACTTGGTGGTTCGTTGAACGGTTACAATGGTATTGCGCTTCCAAAGGGAATTGTACGTCTGATGGCCGATGGAACATTAGATCCATTACTGGAAACCGGCGAAGGATTCTATTCAGGAACAGGCGTTTACGGTGGCGCAGGGACTTTGCGTAACATTCAGTTGCAATCAGACGGAAAGATCATTTGTTCCGGCGACTTTACGCATTATGATGGAAATCCGCGTCGTATGATTGCCCGTATTAAAACCCGTGAGTGTTTTAACGCCGGCCTATTTTATGAAGAAACCGGTTGGGACAATGGCGCAAATCCAGAAACATTTGACAACACTTATTATATGGTTATCAACTCGGGAACGGTTACCATCCCGTCTGGCCAACATTGGGTAGCGTGTGAATTGGAGATCAAACCGGGAGCAACGTTAATCATTGACCAAAAAGCATCGCTTACCGTAAAAGGAATTGTGATGAATAACGGTACTTTCCATGTTGAAGATTCTGGTTCATTAGTACAAATTGAGGAAGATGCGATTAATGCCGATTTGGGTGTTGGAACATTTACGTTGACCCGCAAAACGACACCGGTTAAAAAATTCGACTTTACCTATTGGAGTTCACCGGTTGAAGAGCAGACGTTGTTTGATTTGTCGCCATTTACATTATCGGATAAATACTTCGAGTTTAATGCGACCACAAACTCATGGCTAACGCCGGTTGGTGGAAGTTCAGCGATCATGGAGCAAGGAAAAGGCTACATTATTCGCGCGCCACAAACATTTTCAGCAACAATTGCAGCGGTATTTACAGCTACTTTTGAAGGCCGTCCGCACAACGGAATGGTTAAAAATAACGTGAGGAAATCGGGTACAAACACCTGGAATTTGCTTGGAAATCCGTATCCATCTGCAATTGATGCCAATTTGTTTTTAGACCATAACTCGACTAAAATTGGCGGAACGATTTATTTATGGACGCACAATACGGCGGTAAATCCTAGCACAGGTGCGTTCCAATATACAAGTGATGATTATGCGGTTTACAACAGAACCGGAACTGTGAACACGTCTCCAACCGGAGTTACGTTTGCAGGAAAGATCGCGTCTGGACAAGGATTCTTTGTTGCGAGTTCAGTAAACTCGGGCCAAGTTGAATTTACAAATGCGATGCGTGTCACAAGTGTAAACAACAACAACAGCCAGTTTTACAGATTGAGCGATGCGAGCGCTTCGGCTGAGACGACAATCGAAGGCGAAGAAAAACACAGAATTTGGTTGAATTTAGTCAACGATCAGGGTGCTTTCAAGCAAACCTTGGTGGCGTATGCTTCTGGTGCGACTAATGAATTTGACCGTAGTTACGATGCAATGGTGTTCAATGCAAATTCGTTTGTAAACCTTTACAGCATCGCAAATCAGGAAAATCTGGCCATTCAAGGCAAAGCGTTGCCTTTTAGTTATGACGATGTGATTCCGCTTGGCTACAGTTCAACACTCGCAGGACAATTTGCGATCGAGCTTGGTAATTTCGACGGGATGTTCACAACTGAAGGTGTATACTTATTAGATAAGGATTTGAATGTAATGCATAACCTGAAAAACGGATCGTATAGTTTTACGACTGCAGTCGGGACATTTGACCAACGATTTGAGTTGCGATTTATGAATGAGTCGCTTTCGACTGATGAGAATATGCTCGACGAAAATGCATTTAAGGCTTTTGCTGAAAATTCTGTCATCAACTTACAATCTACAATCAACATCGTTGACGTACGAGTTTACGATGTAGCCGGTCGCCTTTTAGCTGAGAAAACCGGACTAAATGCGATGACATTCTCGACATCGCTGACACATGCAGACAATAACGTGGTAATCGTTAAAGCCAAGTTAGACAATAATCAGGAAGTGATCAGAAAAATGGTACTTAAGTAAATCAATCAAACACCAAACTCGAGCCGTCTTCGGACGGCTTTTTTACTGAAATAGAAATACTTACAACTATATTTGTAAGATTAATCTGCTTTTAAATTCACTTTCTTGCAATCCACCCAGATTTTTTTATTAACTCAAACCACTGTTTTTCAGCTGGTTAGTACAAACACGCCCCAAAACTATTATGTAAGAAAAAAAATATGTTAAAAATAAATTTGTGCAGTTTATCGGATTAATTATACATTTGGTCGACAAAACACCAAATAACCATACCTAAATACCAAGATGAAAGACAATTTCCCTACAACGTCTAAAAACATCAGAATTTCGTTCTTACCTATTCCATGTTTTACAATTGTGCTCTTGTTAGCATTGCTTTTAAACATTAATGCCAATGCGCAATGTTCGTTTGGCACGCCATCACACTCGCCTACCGATTCTTGGCGCGGATATGTTTATAAGAATATTGGCAACGGGACACCATCAAATCCTTTTATAGCTACAAACTATGTTGGCTATGTCGATCGCAGCAAGATTTTCAATCAGGATATCGGCAACGGGTCACTGATCGCCCCGACGCTTTGCGCGACACAGACTGACAAATTTGCCATTCGCTACAGAATGACTGTCCAGCTTGATGCCGGAACATACACCTTCAAGGTTGGTGGCGATGACGGTTATCGTTTTAGCTATAATGGCGGGTCGACCTGGCATATTGATAACTGGACAGAGCATAGTTACACCACTACTAATATTACCGCGAACTTAGCGGCTGGAACCTACAATTTCGTTCTGGACTATTTCGAGCAGGGTAACATCGCAAGAGTTTCATTCGACATGTGCGAACCCGGAAGTAGCCCTACGATTTCTGGCCCGACTCAAAGTTGCTCAGGATCATCGGTCACATTAACGGCGTCCGGCGGACTTGCTCCTGACGGATCAACCATCGAATGGGGACGTGGAACAACGGTTGGAAACAACATCATCGGATCGGGTAACAGCATAACGGTTAGTCCTACTGTGACAACTACCTATTGGGCAAGACGCAAAGCAAACAATTCATGCAATTCCACGTGGAATGCAACCAATTTTCATACGGTAACGCTACCAACAAATGCGACTGCGCCGTCAATAACAGCGTCGACCACCATTTGCCTTGGCGCGACAATCACGCTAAATGCGATCGGTGGCTCCGCGGGAAGCGATTCCAGAATTGAATGGGGAACCGGAATTGTTGGCACGAATATTATCGAAGGTCAGCAAGGAACCAGCTTGACGGTATCGCCAACCACCACCACCACCTATTGGGTTCGTCGTGTAAACAATCAATGCGGCAATGTAACTTCGGGCGCCTCAAGCACGATTACAGTTACGCAACCCAATGCGGCACCAACATCAATCAGCGGCGCATCATCGACATGTGCAAATACACCATTTACCTTAACTGCTGAGGGCGGCAGTCCAACGGCAACCTATCAATGGGGACGCGGAAATGTTGGAAGTAATATTATAGCTGGAGCAACCACCAGAACACTTACCACCACCGCCACGACAGGCGACAATTATTGGGTGCGCATTCTAAATCCGGGATCATGTGGATACACGTCGCATGCCACACGATGGGTTGGGATAAGTGCTCCGGCGGGCGATCCGAATTATTCTCCTTACGACGAATGGCGCGGGTATGTTTATGCGTCAATTCCGTCGGCATCGCCAGCAACGTACTCCGATTACCGTGGGTATATCACGATGGCTGAGATTTTCAATAACAACCTCGGCCAAAACCCGATACAAGGTCCGAATGTCTGCGGTGCTTACGCCGATTACTACATGGTTCGATATAAAATGACCAAATGGCTGGCGCCTGGAAATTATCAGATGACCGTTGGCGGTGATGATGGGTACCGATTACGTGTCAATGGAAATGTAGTGATTGACAGATGGATCGATCAATCGTACAACACAAGTACAGTTGTTGTCGCCGTAAACGGAGCCACCACATTTGAATTGGATCATTATGAGTGGGCGGGAGATTCGCAGGTAAGTTTTACCTATTGCCCGGTATCTATTGCGCCAACATCGATCAGCGGACCTTCACAACTTTGCAGCGGTCAAACAATCCAGCTTACTGCCGCAGGTGGTACTCTAGCTGCCGGAGCACAATATCAATGGGGAACAGGAAATATTGTTGGAAATAATCCACGTTCGGAAACGGGTAATACCATTTCGGTTAATCCAACTGCAAACATGACATATTGGGTCCGAATGACCAAAGGGCCAAATTGCAGCGACTATACTACTGGTGTGACAAAAACAATATTTGTTTATCCGAATCCGGTTCAACCAACAACAATCTCTGGTCCGTCGAGTACATGCGTGGGAACACCGATCACGCTGACAGCAAACGGAACTGCGCCTGTAGGTTCGTACTACGAATGGGGAACGGGTTATAACGTTGGCCAAAACATTATTACCGGAGCAACCGGAAGTTCGGTTACGGTTACACCTACCACTCCGGGAAATACCAACTATTGGGTTCGCATCATGGGTGGAAATTGCCCGCCAGCGTCATGGACAAGCGGCGCGAGTCGTTCAATTACAGTAAACGCGGTTTGGCCTGCCCCACTTGCGATAACCGGCGCGGAGACTCCATCGTGTCCGGGATCAAATGTTGTCTTAAAAGCTACAGGAATTGAAGATGCGGTAAATGCACCATACCAATGGGGAACCGGATCCGTTCCAGGACAGAATGTTCTGGGCGAGACCTATCATACCATTTGGGTTCAACCTATGACGACAACAACATATTGGGTTCGTCGTGTTAACGGCGGTTCATGCGGTTATACCAATGCAGCCACGGTAACAGTTACCGTTATTCAACCATCTGTGCAACCGACAAGCATTACGAGTTCGCTCTCGAATGTTTGTAGCGGCGGATCGGTTACGCTGACCGCAACAGGCGGATCGGCGATTACCGGAGCAGTTTACCAATGGGGTACAGGCTGGACAGTTGGTCAGAATGTGATTCCGGGCAACACGCAAACTATAACGGTAAATCCAACTTCGCAAACCGTTTATTGGGTTCGTACTTTAGATCCGGCTCCTTGTCCTACTCCAACCTGGACATGGGGACCAACCATTACGATAAATACCACAGCTACGGGTTCAACCGCACCGACAAGCATCACTCAGACAGGCGCAATTACTTGTCCGGGGAATTCGGTAACCCTTACGGCGCAAGGCGGAACAACATTATCGGGAACCACCTTTGAGTGGGGAACCGGAAACGTCATCGGCCAAAATCCGATCAGTGGCACAAGTAGTTCAATTACGGTTAGTCCGACAACTACAACTACCTATTGGGTACGCAAAAAGAATAGTAATGCAGCTTGCGACAGTTATACCGCCGGCGTAACAACCGTAGTAACCGTTTCGGGCGCACCTGGAAATCCGGCGACTTTCGGAGACAATGTGTGGAACGTTTACGGATATATTGGCAGTAGCATGAATCTTTCGGTATTGAGATATTCCGGTTACTACGCTGTTAGCACGTTAGGTTTCGACACGCAAAATGGCACAAACAACTGGAACATCAACAATTCGCCATCAGCATCTGCAGGTTGGCAAGGTTGCCCGATTCCGAACGACAATTTTACATTCGTTCACAAACGTCGTGGTTTCCCATGTGGAACTTACGAAATCAGATTGCCGAATTGGGATGATGAAACTACCGTATTTATCAATGGTCAACAAGTTTGGACTTGCAACACCTGGAGCGGTGCCAACTCTTGCAACGGATTTATTGGAACCTATCAATTAAATGCCAGCTCAACAATTGAAGTTCGAACAAGAGAAATCGACGGTCTTGCCAATTGTAGCTTGACACTTACCAACACTATGATAGCTTCGACACCGGTTACTTCGATCACTGGACCTGCAACTGCGGTTTGTCCGTCATCATCGGTAACGCTTACAGCAGTTGGTGCAATCCTGGGAACTACAGGTTCATACCAATGGGGAACAGGAAACGTTATTGGATCTAATCCGATTCCAAATCAAAGCGGATCATCAATTACAGTAACACCGACGGTAAATACCACATATTGGGTTCGTACCATCGACTCGCAGTGTAATGTTACTACAACTGGCCGCACATTTACCGTAAACATGACTCCGGCTCCAACATCAGGAACTTTGCAAATCAACTCATCCGCAGTTTGTAAAAACACAGTTCCCGGAGATATTACGATTGTCAACCACGGCGGAAATGTAATCAGATGGGAAGTTTCAGACACTAGCACATTCTCCCCGATGCAAACGATCGCATCAACAGCGACCACTTTGCCAGGAAGTGAAATCGGCCCGATCACTGCCACAAAGTACGTTCGTGCGGTAGTACGCGGAACTTGTACGACAACATCGACAACACCGATTCTTACCTTGTCACTGGGAAGTTCGGCAACCTATTCAGCTTCGGGTTGGAGCGCTACGCCAACTCCTGCCACATCGGTTACGATTTCGCAAAACCTGACACTTCCTGCCAACTTAACGGTATGCTCGTGCCAGGTAACGGGCAGTACGACGCTTACCATTCCAGCCGGACTGACATTAACCGTTCAAGGCGATGTAAAAGTTGCTCCAACGGGAAACATCATGGTTGAAAACACGGGAAGTTTAGTGCAAGTCGACGACAATGCCGACAACAGCGGAACCATTACCGTTAAGCGAAAAACAACGCCAATGAAGCAATACGATTTTTCATATTGGTCGGCGCCGGTTCAAAACTTTACGCTGAATCAATTATCGCCGGCTACAATGGCAGACAAGTTTTATAGCTTTAATCCGATTACCAACCAATGGGTAACACATATGAGCGGAAACGTCACCATGACCCCTGCTACAGGTTACATCGTGCGAGCGCCGCAAGGTTGGAATCTCACCAATGCGACTAACGGCGTTTATCAGGCAACCTTCACCGGAGCACCAAACAACGGAGTCATTCCGGCGACAATTAAAAAAGGCGCTACAGATTACAACCTGATTGGAAATCCGTATCCTTCGGCGATCGACATTGACAAGTTTTTGCTTGATCCCGCAAATCAAAATGTGGTTAAAGGCACCATTTACCTATGGACACACAACACCGCAATCAGTCAAGCGAACGTTGGTCCGTATGCAAGCAATTACACTCGCGATGATTATGCGAAATACAACGTTACGGGTGGCGTACTCACTGCTCCGGCTTCTTACTTAGGCGCAGTGGTTCCAAACGGAAAAGTAGCATCGGGACAAAGCTTTTTTATTGAGGCAAATCCGTCGATGATTGGCACAACCAATTCGGTGTTCTTTAACAACAGCATGCGTATTGCCGGTCAAAACAATCAGTTTTTCAGAATGAATTCGGAGGCAGCCGCACTTCCATCAGCAGGAATTGAGAAAAACCGAATCTGGATCAATATGAAAAATCCGACGGGAGCCTATGATGAGATGTTGCTTGGATACATTCAGGGTGCTACAAACGGCATTGATAATTTATACGATGGCAAAACATTCCCGGCCGGAAACGTGGTTGGATTGTATAGCATCAATGAAGGCACAAACCTTACAATTCAAGGGCGCGCGTTGCCATTTGACAATACCGATGTGATTCCGGTTGGTTACACGTCAACAATTGCAGGCACATTTACCCTCGAGACCAACAACTACGACGGTTTGTTTATCGAGCAAAATGTTTATTTGTTAGATAAGACGACCAATGTTTTCCACGACTTGAAGCAAAGTGAATACACGTTTATGACTCAAGCCGGAACATTTAACGACCGATTTGAAATTCACTTCCTGGATCCGACAGCCCTTGGAACCGATCATCCATATGTGCCAGAAACCGATGTGGTCGTGATCAAAACCGGACGTAAAGTTGCCGTAAGAAGCGGACAGATTCCGGTGAAAGCACTGACAATTTTCGATTTGACAGGAAGAAGAATTTACTCAAACAATACGATTGATTCAAATGAATTCTACACGCATGATCTTAACGTTGCGGCTCAGGTTTTACTTGTAAAAGTTACGTTGGAGAACAATCAGCAGATTTCAAGAGAAGTCATCATGGATTGATAAGCCCCTAGTCCTGATGGCAGCCGTCATCCTTTTTCCCGCTTCTTTAGCGGGGAAAAGATATAGGCGAACAGCAGGATTAAGCTCCTGATAATCAACAAAAGCCCTGTAATGGGGCTTTATTTTTTTGGTAACGTGAGGAGAATGCTGACCGCGTTGCCGCCGAAACCGACGCTGTTGATGAGTACTTTCTGGATTTTTGCAGGTTGCGTGCGACTCACATTCGGCACTCCGATGAACATTTGATTTTGCATCATCATGATCGCCATTTCCACGCTGAGCATTCCGCTTGCGCCAAACGTGTGACCGATTTTCCACTTGTTGGTGGTGAGTAGCGGAAGGTTTCCTGCAAAGATTTTTTGGATGGCGTTGACCTCAGATCGATCGCCTTTTATTGTTCCCGGCGCGTGCATCACGATGACATCTACCGAATTTGAATCGGTTCCTTCGAGCGCCATTTTCATTGATTTCTGAAAACAATCAGCTTCAGTTGAAATTGAGATTGAATGTTGGAGCATCTCGGTTGCATATCCAAATCCGCTTATTTCGGCAATGGCGTTTTCGGGCGTTCCAATTTCGAGGCAACAAACCGACGCGCCTTCACCGAGGATCATCGAATTTTGCGTCTTATCCAAATGAAGGGTTTTTGATGGAAATTCGTCTTTTGACGTCGAATAAATTTTCAGCGCTTTCATTTGCGCCAACGTAAAATCGGTTAATGGTGCTTCGCTGCCGCCCACCAGAAATTTATTGCTCATTCCCGCCCGAAGCCAGGCAATGCCGTTGAGCAAGGCGTGAAGTGCCGTTGAGCACGTGATTGAATGCGAGATTTCCGGCCCTTGCGATTGAAGGTCGTGCGCCACCCAACTCGAAATGTTTCCGAGTGTTGTTGTGGGTGAACTCAGCGTTCGTGCCGTACCCGACGCAATGAAATCTTTGTGATTATCTTCAAAAAGTTTGGTTGCGCCACGCGATGATCCGATATTGATGCCAAACAAGTCGCCTTTTTCCCAGCCTGCCGATGCAACAGCCAGGCGAGAAGCCGCAACCGCATATAAAACCGAATCGTCGACATTCTTAAAATGGGGTTCGCTTTTTAACGCTTCAATCCGTTTTTTTGAGGAGACATCGAGATACGCCGCAACAGAATCGGTTTCTCCAAATTGCGAAAAATGGTGAACCGGTTTGAGGTAATTCTGCCAAATCTGCCCGCGGTTGTAACCTAATGGCGAGATTGATTCGATTGCGGTAATTGAAATGGTTTCGGGCAAGATCTTTTTTTGGCAAAAATACGCATTCGCTTTTACTTGACCTTCTGATCGAAATAGCAAGTAAGCAAAGATTTCAGTTGTGCTTTGCCGGCGTTGATGCTTTCAAATTCTTCCCAAATCGCAGGATCAATGAACTTCTTGAGCGGCTGATCGAGCGAAAGTAGTTGCGGAATTGCCGATTGAACTTCATTGTCCCATTCTTTGTGGTAGGTTAGCAGATCATCGGGATAGACGATTTTGCGCTCGGTTCCTTCGTCGACAACTTCAAAAGGTTCCTCGACGTTGAGATAGCCGTAATCGTCGGTGAGTTGTTCGCCCGGATGAATGTCGCGGATCGCAATTTCAAAATCGTATGCCGTAGACATACATGTGGGTTTAAAACTGTGATTGACAAACTTGGCATTGTCCCAGCAAAGCACCCGGTTTCCATCGCCATTGATAAAGCAATAGGTGTCGAGATATTCGCGCATTAACGGCGAGATTTGCGAAGCTTGCCCCGGCGAAATAACCTGGTCGAGATCATCCTGAACCCAGGTAACCGTTCCGCGTGGGATCAGTTTTTTGGCGACGACACCATATCCAATAACATCATTAATAAAGCGGAGCTCGGTATCGGGATGTATCATAAAAGTTTAGTAAAGCGCTGATTGACTCTAATAAAATTATTTTATTTTTTCCAATGCCAGAACGATCATTTCATAAATTTTTGCTAATTGATCATCGCTGATAATGTACGGCGGAAGTATGTAAACAATGTTGCCGACAGGTCGCAAAATAATCCCGTTTTCGATAAAGAACGCGTACAATCTATTCCGGAAATCGCTGTAATACGATTCGGTTGCGCCGGTCTTGATTTCAATCGCCAGAATCACGCCCCTCACGCGGACCACCTCTACCCGATTGTGGTTTTTTATCTTATCCGCAAATTTTAAATGTTGCTGGTTAATCCGAACCAAATTTGCCTGCATCTGCTCGGTTTGCAACAATTTAATGCTTGCAATTGAAGCGGCACAACCTGTAGGATTCGCCGTAAACGTATGTCCGTGAAAAAGTGCTTTGTTGATATCCTCGCTGTAAAACGCGTCGAAAATTTCATTGGTAAACGTTGTGATCGCCATCGGAATCGTCCCGCCGGTCAAAGCTTTCGAAACACAAATCATATCAGGTTGCGTCGTGAGGTAATCAACCGCGAAATTCCGTCCCGTTTTGCCAAATCCCGTCATGACTTCATCGGCAATGGTCAACACGTTATTCCTTCGGCAAATCTGAATTAAGTTGTCGAGTGCTTCCGGTTCATACATCACCATTCCGGCCGCACCTAAAACCAATGGTTCAAAGATAAAACCCGCACAATTATGCCCGGAAATCACCTTTTCAAGCGCATCATAACTAGCTTGCTCCTGCCCTTTTATCGGCACCGGAATCCGAACCACGTCGATAAACATTCCCTGAAACGCCAAGGTATAAAACGAAATTCCACTCGCCGCCATCGCCGCAAACGTATCGCCGTGAAACGCATCTTCAAACGCGATAATGGTGGTTCGTTTCTCGCCTTTGTTAAAAAAATACTGAAGTGAAACCTTGATCGCCACTTCAACAGCGGTCGATCCATTGTCTGAAAAAAACAACTTTTTTTGATTTTCAGGTAAGATTTTCAGCAACATTTCCGAAAGCTCAACCGCCGGTTTATGCGTAAATCCCCCAAAAAGAACGTGCTCAAGCGAAGTGAGTTGCGCATAAATCGCATCGGCCAAAACCTTGTTGCTATGTCCAAACGGGTTCACCCACCACGACGCAATCGCATCAATATATTCTTTGCCATCGGTGTCCCAAAGCAACGCGCCCTCACCACGAGCAATCGCAATTGGCGGCATCGCAGTTTTATGCTGCGTGTACGGATGCCAAATATTTTCCTGGTCTAATTTTAAAATTTCCATTTCTAAGTTGATTTTTGGGCGTGTCCTTCGGCCGGGCTTTTCGCTTTATCTCTCCGCTATGCTACGAGGATGCCGCTTCAATCCCTCACGCGTTCGGTTCATTTAATGCGAGCAACTCCGATCGGAATTTATCGGCATATTCAAGTATCACATTCTGATCGAAATATGGCTCCTTCTCGATTCGGCCGATGCAACGAACACCACTCCGATTTAAAATCATCTCTTCCGACGACTTGTTGCTTTCGCCTGAAAATACAATTCCGGCAACCTCCACGTTTCGGGCCTTGAGCCCTTCGATTGTCAATAACGTGTGATTAATGCTTCCGAGGTAATTGGTAGCCACAATGATTACTTTATAGTCGTGGCGAATCAAATCCGCGATTACATCGTGATCGTTAAGCGGAACTAAAAGTCCGCCCGCACCTTCAATAACCAGGTGATTTGTGGTTTCGGGTTCAACGATTTTCGAAAGTTCAATTGTTTGATTTTCGAGTGCTGCCGAGAGATGCGGACTCGCCGGCGTCTTAAATTCGTAGCTGCTTTTGTGAATAACCGACTTTGGGTTTGAGATGAGTCGGCCAACTTTCATCGAATCACTATTGTCCAAATCACCGGATTGAATCGGTTTCCAATAATCCGCTTCCAGCGCTTCAGTAATAATCGCCGATGAAATGGTTTTGCCTACATCGGTTGACGTGCCTGTAATAAAAATTTTCATTTGTGTTTAAATTCGTGTCCACAATCGCTGCATTTATAAGGATATTTCACACTTATAGGAAACATGCCCAACAGCGTCGTAAGTATAAATTTGAATGTAGTCGACTCGCCTTTTATTGAAGAAACCACCTCGACTTTATCCGAACCGCAATTCGGACAGATTACCGCTTTCCCGGAATCGTCAACCGAATACCGACTGATTTCGCCAAGCAGCGCTGTCGCCCGATCATAATCCTCGTTTTTTACAAACAGCTTCACGCCCCCAACTGCGTTCGAAATCATCGGATCAGAATTAATGGTGTTGTGGTCACGCATGAAAACTTCAATGCCGTGGGCTTCGAGCTTACCCTCAAAAATATGGGCTTCACTTGGATATTGGAAAACGGCAACTTTTTTAAAAATCGGATCGCTCATAAACAAAGGTAGCCAACAATCGCAAGAGATTCGA
The DNA here is from genome assembly GCA_015234525.1 of Flavobacterium sp. Lineage (GTDB taxonomy): Bacteria > Bacteroidota > Bacteroidia > Flavobacteriales > Flavobacteriaceae > Flavobacterium. Next base: position 18,210 of record JADGMX010000010.1, read on the forward strand.
GATTTCTTTGGGTGTATTATAACTGTGAAGGCAAATTCGGAGTCGCTCTTGTCCGGCAGGAACTGTTGGTGATAATATGGCGCGCACATCAAACCCGGCTTCTTGCAACTTTTTTGAGACCATCGTTACAGTTTCGTTTCCGGGAAAAATAGCAGACTGAATCGCCGATTTCCCTTTGATAAAGAGTGGTTTAATTCCGAGTTGATGGATTTCGCGGTTAAAATGCAGGATATTGTCGCGGAGCGATTCGATCTCAAGCCGACTTTTCCCGAGTTGCTGATAGGCCGCGAGGATGGTTGCAACCGAATGCGGCGAAAGTGCGGTTGTATAAATAAAACTGCGCGAAAAATTAACGAGGAATTCGGTTAACCGATTTTGACCGAGAATCGCGGCGCCGTGACAACCAAGTCCTTTTCCAAAAGTCATGATCCTGGCGAAAACCTTGTCGTGCAATCCGAGATGTTGAACAAGTCCGTGGCCGCTATCGCCAAAAACACCAAGCGCATGAGCCTCGTCAATTACTAAAAGGCAATTATTGGCAGATGAAATTTGCGACAGGCGTTCAAGGTTGGGCGAATCACCGTCCATTGAAAAAACAGATTCGGTTGCAATGTAAATCTCGTTTGCCGCGGATCTGTATCTTTCGATCAGCAACTCGAGATCTTCGTAATCGTTGTGCGCGAATTTATACGCTTTGGCATTGGAAAGGCGGATTCCATCGCGAATCGACGCATGCGAAAGTTCGTCGTAGAGAATGACGTCTCCGCGTTGTGGAACCGAGCTAAAGAAACCGAGATTGGCGTCGTAACCTGAGTTGTATAGCAGCGTGCTTTCTGATTTGTGGAACGTTTTGATCGCTGTTTCGGAAGTTGAATGCAGGATTTGGTTTCCTGACAGGAGTCGCGAGCCGGTCGATCCGTTAATGGGAGTTCCGGAATCAGCTAAAATTGCGGAAGCGCTTTTGGAAATTACTTCAGATCGCGAAAAGCCAAGATAATCGTTTGATGAAAAATCAATTAACGACGATGGCGGTTTAAGCGACCGACACATATTTTGAGCGCTCCGGTTTTGGAGCATTTTTTCGAGGTTCTTTGGGAAATCCATAGCCAAATTTACAGAATAAAATTCGGGTGAATAAAATAGACGGCAACAATAAAAAATTGTAAAAGAATATTTTTTTATTGTTTATCAATAATTTTTATACATTTGACCAATAAATAATATGGTATGAAAAACTTATCCCTTTTAAAAACATTGGTTGATGTGTTCTTTTTCTTTGGCGTTCTGACCGTGGCAACGATGCTGATTATAACGCCAATCTATTTGATTAATCCTGAAAACAGCATTCCGATTATGGTTTCGGGTCAGGAATTGTCAGGAACAGATGTCGCCACGAAGGTGGTCGTGGTCTTTACGGGGGTTTCATCGCTGTTCTTTTTATATGCCATTTACCGACTTAAGCAAGTTTTGGGTCTTTTCATGAAACGCGAGATCTTCACTGAAAAAGTGGTGACGCATTTTAAGAGTATCGGGAAATGTATCGTTGCATCGACTTTGCTGGCCACAATACCCTTATTTTTGTACAACATATCAATTCAGCAGAATATCAAATACGAATTTAATTTTGGTGGATTTGATTCATTCTTGATGTCGATTAGCCTTGGATTGTTATTTATTGTCATTGGCGAAATATTCAACATTGCAAAAAACATCAAGGAAGAAAACGAACTAACCGTTTAATTATGCCGATCATATTAAATTTAGACGTGATGCTTGCCAGGCGAAAAATGCGTTCGAACGAACTTGCGGAACGAATCGGAATTACAACGGCGAATCTTTCGATATTAAAAACCGGAAAGGCAAAAGCAATTCGGTTTTCAACATTGGAGGCAATTTGCGAAGCGCTTGAATGCCAACCGGCTGATATCCTTGAATATGTTCCATTAAAACCTGATCAGATCTAAATGCAATTCATCTTACTGAGTATCGCTTGCAGCGTGAGCGTCGGAATATTATTAAAACTATTGCGCAGCGGGAAGTCGCAGGTTTCACAAATCGTTGCCTGGAACTACTTCTTTGCGCTGTTGTTGTGCTATTTCTTGTTTAAGCCGGAATTGTCTGCGATTGACGGTTCGGCGCCGTGGCCGGTTTATATTTCGCTTGGCTTTTTACTACCCGGAATCTTTTTGGCGTTGGCGGCTTCGATAAAATATATGGGAATCGTAAAGACGGATGCGGCTCAGCGAATGTCGCTTTGCATTCCGCTTCTGGCCGCGTGGCTGTTGTTTAATGAAAACTTTGGAATTCAAAAGATAATCGGACTTGCGATTGGAATTCCGGCGCTGGTGATGATACTTTGGAAAAAATCGGATCGAGCGGGGAACAACTGGATTTACCCCGCGATTGTTTTGGTTGGATTTGGGGCGATCGACATTTTGTTTAAGCAGGTCGCGCTTTATTCGGCGGTTACCTATACGACTTCACTTTTTGTGGTGTTTGTGATATCGTTATTGGTTGCATTTGGCATTGCCGGCGCGGAAGTATTGACCAGGAAAACAACGTTTAATTTTTCAAATTTGCCCTTGGGACTGATACTTGGGGCGTTAAATTTCGGAAACATCTTTTTCTATTTACGGGCGCACAAAGCGTTTTCTGACAATCCGTCGACGGTGTTTGCGATGATGAACATTGGTGTGATTGTTTTGGGGAGTTTGGTTGGTGTGATGGCGTTTAAAGAGAAGTTGAGCTGGCTGAATTATGTAGGATTGGCGCTTGCGATTGTTTCAATCACCACGATAGCATTTGTGCATATTGGTTCGTAAGCAATTATGTGGAGCGTCCTAGCCCGGATAGGAGCGGCATCCTTTTTTGCGTCGGAGCAACAAATTAAACTTTTAACAATTTCGGCAAAAAAGATATAGCGGATAGCCGGATTAGCTTCAAATAAAAAAAAGCCGAACAAATGTCCGGCTTTCTAACTGTATTATTTGGCTGAGTTAATCTACGAGCACGATGACCTTATTGTGATTCATCTCGATTGTTCCTGAAGTGATGTGCAGCGTGTATGTTTGCTCATCGACTTTGGTAAATTTGGCCGCAGATAATTTGCTGAATTCGAACGCTGGCGCTACGATTTTGATGTCACCTTCCTGAAGAATCGACACGATTGGTGCGTGATTGTTTAGGATTTGGAAACTTCCGTCGACACCCGGGAGTGTTACAGAGGTTACAGTTCCAGTGAATAATGTAGCTTCCGGCGATACTATTTCTAATGTCATATTTTTAATGGATTGTCAGTTAATGGCTGACAGTTGACGGAAAATTCTATCAACTGTCAATTATCAACTATTATGCTTCTGCCAACATTTTCTCTCCAGCTTCGATAGCGTCTTCGATGGTTCCTTTAAGGTTGAAGGCTGCTTCAGGGAGGTGGTCAAGTTCGCCGTCGATGATCATGTTGAAACCTTTGATGGTGTCTTTGATATCGACAAGGACTCCAGGGATTCCTGTAAACTGCTCAGCAACGTGGAATGGCTGAGAAAGGAAACGTTGAACACGACGAGCTCTTGAAACTGAAAGTTTATCTTCTTCAGAAAGTTCTTCCATACCCAGGATGGCGATGATATCCTGAAGTTGCTTGTATTTTTGAAGGATTTCTTTAACGCGTTGTGCACAATCGTAGTGCTCAGCGCCAAGGATTTCGGGGGTAAGGATTCGCGAAGTTGAATCAAGTGGATCTACCGCAGGATAGATACCAAGCTCAGCGATCTTACGAGAAAGTACTGTTGTTGCATCGAGGTGGGCGAAGGTTGTAGCCGGCGCCGGGTCGGTAAGGTCATCCGCAGGAACGTAAACCGCCTGTACAGATGTAATCGAACCTTTGTTTGTTGATGTAATACGCTCTTGCATGGCACCCATTTCGGTTGCAAGTGTTGGCTGGTAACCAACCGCAGAAGGCATACGACCAAGAAGTGCAGATACTTCAGAACCCGCTTGTGTAAAACGGAAGATGTTATCTACGAAGAAAAGAACGTCTTTACCTTGGTCTGAACCAGCTCCGTCACGGAAATATTCAGCGATAGAAAGACCTGAAAGCGCTACTCGGGCACGTGCTCCAGGTGGTTCGTTCATTTGACCGAATACGAATGTCGCTTTAGAATCGCGCATTCCCATTTTGTCGACTTTAGAAAGGTCCCATCCTCCATTTTCCATAGAGTGCATGAATTCCTCACCATATTTAATAATTCCAGACTCAAGCATTTCACGAAGCAAATCGTTTCCTTCACGTGTTCTTTCACCTACTCCAGCGAATACTGAAAGTCCACCGTGACCTTTTGCGATGTTATTGATAAGTTCCTGGATCAATACTGTTTTACCTACACCTGCACCACCGAACAAACCGATTTTCCCTCCTTTTGCATAAGGTTCGATAAGGTCGATTACTTTGATACCTGTAAAAAGAACTTCTGATGAAGTTGAAAGGTCTTCAAATTTTGGAGCTGCGCGGTGGATCGACATTCCGTTTTCGCCAGTTTTAGGAAGTTCTCCCAAGCCGTCGATAGCGTCACCGATCACATTGAAAAGACGTCCGTAGATGTCCGGGCCAATTGGCATTTTGATAGGGTTTCCTGTTCCTCTTACCTCATACCCACGGCTAAGACCATCGGTTGAGTCCATCGAAATGGTTCTAACCATATTCTCGCCAATATGCGATTGTACTTCAAGAACCAGAATAGAACCATCTTTGCGACTAATCTCCAATGAGTCGTAAATCTTTGGAAGCTCTACGTCCTTACCACTGAAAACAACGTCTACTACCGGTCCGATAATCTGCGCAACTTTTCCTATTACTTCTGACATTCGTTATGTATTTTAAATAGCTGTTTTTAAAGAAGAAAGAATATTAGAATGCCAATCAAAGCACCCTCTTTTTTCGTGTGCAAAGATAAATCTTTAAATATAATTACCACAGTTTTTTCGGAAAAAAAGACGTATGCCAAACCTGCGGCAATTTTCCTAGGAATGAAACACTTAGAAATAAAAAAACCATCCCGGGGGATGGCTTTGTAAATGCTATGCTAAATTAAAACGATTGTGGTCGTATGGTTGGATAGTCGGTTAATCTTACCATTGGAAGCGTCGATCCGTAGGTAAGGTTGATGGCTTTTGAGAATTCGTTAGCGATCAACGCATAACCTCTAGCTGTTGGATGAACTCCGTCTAAAGAGAAGGCGCCACCGAAAACAAGTGCTGATCCCAATGTGTATCCTTCATACGGAATACCTGTTTCGTGAACTCTGGTCAGAAGCGCATTAGCGTCAACAAACGCGAGTCCGTTTGTGCTTGCCGCCGCGCTGATGGTAGCATTGTATGCGTCAGTTGCTGCTTTTAATTCAGCGATTTCCGTCGGAATCAAAATATGTTTATCCTCAAGTGGATAGGTAATTCCATATCGGTTCAGCGGAGCTGGGATTCCAACAGGCGCCGCACCAATTGCACCTTGTGTTGTAAGAAGCACAAGATCGTTTGCGTTTGCATGACGGGCTTGTCCGAAAACCTGACCGTAGAACGCTGCTGTTTGCGCGCCTAATGTTGGCGTGAAAGCCATAGTAAGTTGCACTGAAAGATCGGTAAGCGACTCATCTTTAATTAACAATGGGTTTGCTCCGGTAGCGCTTAGCAAGTTAACGCGGTCACCGGCGCCGAAAGCCGTAAGAGCCGTTTTAAGCGGACCGTAAAGTTGCGCGTTGAGCTGATCGATTGTAGCCTCACCAACAGCAACATTTCCACCACCGATAGCTGATGCCGTTAGTGGATTTGACGGAACAGTTGTAAAAAACGGAATAGTTGTTACATACGGAATGTTTGCAAGAACACCTTTTGCGCCGGTTCCAACAAGAGCTCCGACAATAGTGTTATATGTACCATCGAATCCAACTCCTGGCGCGCCGGTTGGCGGAGTTATAGGATCAGATCCATCACCACCTGACGTCGCGTAACCCAGAACGTCGTTGTTTCCGATCCAAAGGGTAAAGAACGTTGGGTTTTGAGCCACAGCGTCCTGAACAACAGAAGCGCTTGGCGTTGATGCAAAACGCACAAAGTACGGATTGGCAGCACCGGGAAGTCCGGCGATATTTCCATAATTCGGCGCAAGCAAGTGATAACTTTTAGCTCCCGGAACTCCCATATTGTTGAACGGCCCTGTAAGGTGCGCAGTAACATCAGTGGTTGGCGTTCCGATAAGTCTTACCGGTGCCGATCCATTAAATATCAATCGGTTTTCAGTAATCTGCATACCGTTAAGAAGAAGTCCACCTACGTTGTCATTGACAAACGGTATTCTAAACTCGCCTCCACCGGCAAGTGCAAATTGATCTGAGAGGATTTTCGTCCATGAAGTTTCCTGACCTGCTTTATACAAAGCACCATCTGAAAAACCTGCGGTAAGCGAGTTCCCTAAAGCCACGTAATTCGAGAAGTCGGCTGATCCGGCAGTAACGGGTTCCTGTACGACTGTTGTCGAGTCGTTATCATCGTCGCTACATGCTGCAAAAACGATCGAGACCAGCAGCAGCCATTTGAATTTATTTATCATAATAAGGTAGAATTAAATGTTGAAATTATGGGTTGATTGTCCATTGAACAAACCATTGCTTTCCGATCTGACCGGCTCCGATAACCTGAATGTAATCTTCACCGAAAAGGTTAGCCGCTCCTAGTTTGATATTCGACTTCATACTCGGAATGGCATAGTTGATTTGCGCATCCAATACCGTGTTTTCAGGAACAATACCGGTTACGAAACCAGATTCCCAAATGTATTCGTCGCTCCAACGCACATTGATGTTAAAGCCGAAGTTTTTGAATAGTTTGCTGTTTCCGATTGAACCTTTCACGCGGTGTTTCGGGGTGTTGAAACCAGGTAGGAAATCAGGATCGTTTGCCTGGTCGAATTCGAAATCCGCAAAGTTATAGCTTGCTCCAAGTTCGAAATCTTTGTACACCTTTTTAGATACACCTACACCAAATCCAACAGAAGTAACTTCAGTTTTAGAGTTTGTGTAAAGGTTGAATAAACGGTAGTCGTTATTTGCAAGAGCTGTAACTGAGTTTGCAGTTTCCACATTTGTGAAATCAGTTCCTACAGTTCCGTAGTAAGGAGTGATAACTCGGGTTTGGTTCAAGAAATCGTTATACGTATTATAGTATCCGTTGATGTCGATTGAAAGATCGCCTTCAAGTACGGCGCGGTAACCGAGCTCAATCGCCTGAACGCGCTCCGGCTTAACCAGTTGAACGTTTGCGATTTCAAGATCGTTTACGTTTCCTGAAGCTGCAAATGCCTGAACCGAGGTAACTGTATATGAGTTATCGTATGCGTTGATACCATTAAGTTGAACCGTTTGTCCACCGATGATTTCTTGACCTGCAGTCGAAATGGTACCTTGAACACCACCACCACCTCGGGTTTCGGTATAGCGAGTTAAGTTTTCAGGGGCCGATCCGATAAGCGTGTATGGACCAAGATCAAGTCCGATGTACTGATCCTGAGTCGTTGGGTTTCTGAAACCTGTTTGGTAAGAAACTCGGAAGTTGTGGCGTTTTTCAGCACCAGCAGAATAGACTAAAGCCACACGCGGTGAAATGAAACCATCAAAGTTTTCGCTCTTATCGTAACGAATCGATCCGGTGAACTTCAATCTTTCTTCAGCAAGAAATTTCTTGGTTACTTGAGTATAAATACCATATTCATTGTATTTGATCGCTCCGTCGTAATCCGTAAAGATCGTTCCTTCTGAATTCATGACGTACTGACGAAGTGAACCTCCAACTTGAATTTCAGCAATATCGATCAGATCTTTAAAATTGTAGTTTACATCTGAGTGATAGATCTGCGAGTTATCTTTAAACTTCGCACCTTCTTTCAGATCCGGGTTTGCGCGTACCGTTGCCAGAGCTGCATCGAATTCAGCAGTTCCAGGAATTAGACGACCGGTATCAGCAACAGCTCTTGCAAAATTATGCTTTGCAGCTTCACCTGTTGCACCACCAATTAATCCAGGGTTCAAAGTTGCCTGGATAAATGCACCCGCATATTCACCAAACCATGTATTGTCCGGCTTCCATTGACGGTTAACGTTTAATCCGGCAAAAATCATATCATAAGAATTCCCCGCATCTTCAGTAGTCATGTACGCTCTTGCGAAGAAATTCTTGCCCTTTACTTCAACTCGGGTTTGAGCCATGAAGAAGTCGTTTAATGCGTATCGGTTTGCACCTTGATATACTGTATTTCCAAAACCTAGTTTATATTGTAGAATAATTTCGGTATCGTTTTTCCAAGGCTTGAAATGTAGGGAGAAGTCGGCTTTCACGCTTTCGATCTTATTATCGTAAAGATCTTGTTCGCGGTAACCGGTACGTGAAACGCTGGAGTTAGGAAGCAACGCGATAGCTGAAGTCGGAATTATTCCCATACCCGCCAAAGCTGAACCAACCGTTCTCAAATTCGTTGACGCTTCATCACCATAGAAATTCAGACCTTGATAATTCGGGTTGTTTTCATGTCCGATTCCACCCGGAGTGAGGCTTCGGTCGTCGTTTGCGATCCATTCCGTTGCACGCATATAGGTGAAATTCACTTTCCCCGCAAATTTTGGACTGAAAGCATGAGCTGCTCTGATTCCGACGTCATAGTAATCGTTAGTTCCGGCAGCGTCCTGAATGGTTTTACCATACTTAACATAAGAACTAATCCCTTGGTGGATGAATGGACTTTTGCTGTTCATGAACAGAATTCCGTTAAAAGCATTCGCCCCATAAAGCGCTGACGACGCACCCGGTAATAATTCGACGCTGGCGACATCAAGTTCAGATAAACCAATTAAGTTACCCAGAACGAAGTTAAGCGCCGGCGAAGAGTTGTCCATTCCGTCAACCAATTGCATAAAACGAGTGTTTGCAACAGTTGCGAAGCCACGCGTATTGATCGATTTGAACGACAAACTACTCGTGTTGAAGTGCACTTCTTTAAGATTTTCGAGACCTTCATAGAATGTAGGAGCAGAGGTGTTTCTGATTTCCTGAAGACCCATTCGCTCAACCGTAACCGGAGATTCGAGGATTCTTTCAGGTGTTCTTGAGGCAGAAACAACGATTTCGTTCAGTTTCGTTTCTTCTTCCAACATAACAACTTTAACGTCTGTCCCGTTAAAGGTCACAACTTGTGAGGCCATTCCGACACTGGTAATTTCAATGTCAAAAGGAGGCGTTGCGGTGGTTGAGAGTTTGAACTTTCCGTCATCGTCTGTGATTGTTGCCGCTCCATCGCCCATTACAGACACGTTAGCTCCAGGGACAGGCAAATTGTTTTGATCTGTAACTGTTCCTGAAACTGTAGTCTGCGAATGAACAACGCCGCAGAACAACAGGGACAAAATAAATAAGTACACTTTCATTTGTTAAAAATTAGTTAGGTTTGTGCCAAAATACAAATAAAATCGACATCAATAAAAAAAGCGGGAAATATTCCCGCTTCTACTAATTTTTTTCTAAAAATGATGGTTATTCCACAGTAACCGATTTGGCAAGATTACGCGGCTGGTCTACGTTGCAGCCTCTCATCACGGCAATATGATAGGATAAAAGTTGTAGTGGAATTGTAGTCACCAATGGCGATAATGCATCAGATGTTTCGGGAATTTCAATCACATACTCAGCTAAATCGCGAACTTGCGTGTCTCCTTTGGTTACAATCGCAATAATTCTTCCACTTCTTGATTTAATTTCCTGAATATTGCTCACAATTTTATCGTAGTGACCTTGCTTTGGCGCGATCACGATTACAGGCATTTGATTGTCGATAAGTGCAATTGGACCGTGCTTCATTTCGGCCGCCGGATAACCTTCAGCGTGGATATACGAGATCTCTTTCAACTTAAGCGCACCTTCAAGTGCAACCGGGAAGTTGTAACCACGACCTAAGTAAAGGCAATTCGGAGCATCCTTAAATTCTGCCGCAATTATTTTCGCCTGATCATTAGTTTCGAGAGCTTCTAAAATGCGATCGGGAATCAATTCCAATTCCTGCAAATATTTTTGGAATTCCGGAGTTGACAATGTTCCCTTAGCTTTTGCCAATCGGAGTGCGATCATCGTCAAAACCGTAATCTGAGTTGTAAAGGCTTTAGTTGACGCTACGCCGATTTCAGGTCCGGCATGCGTATACGCTCCGGCATTGGTCTCACGGGAAATAGACGATCCGACAACATTACAAACTCCGAATACAAACGCGCCTCGTTCTTTTGCCAACTTGATAGCGGCCAAAGTATCGGCAGTTTCACCTGATTGGGAAATCGCAATTAAAATATCGCCTTTATTGATAACCGGGTTTCTGTATCGGAATTCAGAAGCGTATTCCACTTCAACCGGAATTCTTGCAAACTCTTCAAAAATATATTCGGCAACCAATCCCGCATGCCACGATGTTCCACAAGCCACGATCAGAATCCGGTCAGCGTTGAGGAATTTCTCGAGGTTGTCCTCAATTCCAGCCATTTGAATAATTCCGTCGTTGGCTAATAATCGGCCGCGCAGTGTATCTTTTACAACATTGGGTTGCTCGTAAATTTCCTTCAACATGAAGTGGTCGTAACCACCTTTTTCAATTTGCTCCAGGTTCATCTGAAGCTCTTGTACGTAAGGATCAACAAGAGAATCATCTTTTACTTTGCGAATTTTCAGCGGTTTGTGGCGTCTGATAATCGCTACTTCTTCATCTTCAAGATAGATGGCATTCGACGTATATTCAATAAACGGCGAAGCGTCAGAAGCGATAAAATATTCATTTTCACCAACACCAATGGCAAGCGGACTTCCCAAACGTGCGGCAATGATTTCATCGGGTTTATTCTTATCAAAGACACATATCGCGTATGCGCCAATAACTTGCTTAAGCGCTACCTGAACGGCTTTACCAAGTTTCAATCCGTCCTTTTTCTGAACGTCTTCAATCAAATTAACCAGAACTTCGGTATCAGTATCTGAACTAAAAGTATAACCGCGTTTGATCAACTCCTGCTTAAGGGGCGCGTAATTTTCGATAATTCCGTTGTGAATGATCGCCAAATTACCGGAATTGGATAAATGTGGATGCGAATTCACATCGTTAGGAACACCATGTGTTGCCCATCTGGTATGACCAATGCCAATAGTACCACTCGTATTAAGCTCGTTACCTGACTTGGATTGCAAATCAGCAACCTTGCCTTTAGTCTTAGAGACTTTAATTTCGCCGTCGTTAAAAAGCATTATTCCGGCACTATCATAGCCACGGTATTCTAGCCTTTGAAGACCCTTGATGATGATTGGGTACGCATCGCGGCTACCAATATATCCGACAATTCCACACATACGCAGTAATTAATTTTCTTTAGTATAATAAATCTTAAGCTTTAATCTCTTTGCAACCGGCACACTTGCGTTTGTACCGTAAATTACCGTTCCAAGCGGATTCATTACACTTGAAACCGGAATTTTGTCAACTTCAGGCGAGATTGCTGTTCGTAAACGCGCACTGGTAACCGTATTTATTGATTCTGTAACAACAAGACCCAATCTTACATTAGTCGAATCAAGATCGGCTTTCGCCAAATTCCTGATATGGTTTGTAATTTTGATTTTATATTCGACGCCTCGCCCTCCGGGAAGCCCGGTTCTTTTGATCAAACCACCGTGAATCGACTTTGCAAACTTCGGATTTCCGGTTGCAGATCCGTCGGCGTAAAAATCAAGTAACGGACGGTTGTTATCCAAATCGTATAAATAAATTCGTTGTGGCTCGGGGGCCGATGCCATCGCGTCACGATCAATCTGAAAGGTCAGATTCGCCTCGTTGATTAGCCAGCCGCTATCGCGAATTGCATCAAGTTCATCTGAAACTCCATTGTTGTCCAAATCCGGACCGAATAACTCGATCACCGCAACTGAACCTTGTCCGCCCTTTAAATATAATCTGTCATCGCCCATTGTTTGGTCAGCATTAGGCAAACCAGTAGCGGCGAGATACGTTGGGTTGTATTCATTTTGGAACAAGTTTACAGAATTTCCGGACAAATTCAAAACCATCGTTTTTTCAACGCGAGTTGCGCTCCCTGACGAATCGACTGGCCCGTCAACTTCATAAGTGATGGTAACTTTTCCTTGTGCGAAATTCAGCATCGCCATCGATCCCTGTCCGGGTGACGTCGCAGATGGTTCAGCTTTAAAGAAAAGTCCACGGAAATATTCTTTAAACGTATTATTACTTGTGAGTTGTCCTTGAGCAACGGCAGAAAACAATTTTTCCTGAAAATAATCGTTGCGAAGTTTTAGCCGCATTCCGGGCGCGGCGCGAGCCACAATTTCCTGAACACCATCTTCGTTTGGCTCGTAAGTCAGCAGTTCATCGTCGTTAAAGAAAAACTCGTCGTTTTCATCGCTTGGCCCATTATTGAGCGGCGTCGGCGATTCTAAAGACGAATTAAAATTATCAAACTGATCCGAGTAATAACGCTGTGGTTGTGTAAAACCGGTAGCCGGATCAAAATCACGTAAATAGTAATTAGAGGCGTAGACTCCGAGTCTAAACTTCGAAGAACCATAAATCGAGTCAAGTTTGTAGGTGCGGTTTCCGTCGAGATCAGTTGAGATCAATCGGCTGAAATATGGCACATTCAACTCAACTTTTTGAACAACCGGATTTGCGCCGATGGTTGGATTCAGTTGAGCCAATTCGACTTGAGTAACAAAACTTGCGGCTGTTTTTCCGAAAACCGGATTGTTATAGAAGCCAAGCGAGTTGATTGGAAGATTATTCGACTGGACGCCTTGGCCAGGTTGATTAAAACCCAAGTCGTAAGCAATGACAGTCCGACTTGAATCCACTTCAAACTGGAAGTTATCATCACCAATGATATCTGCACCAATTTCATTAAAATCCTTGTCGCACGAAACAAGCACCAAAGCGGTTAGAAATAAAAAAGCACTTTTAAAAAAAGAGGTGTGGGTCATGTATGAATAAATATTAGAGAACAGTATTTTTATAGAAATTGGTGTAAGCATCACTAAAGCTTTCTTTGCCGGCGAAAGGTAAAAAAGGTTTACCTGACGATTCTATATATTGTGTTAAATCTGATGACAGGTTATCTGACGCTATCACGACCGCATCAGAATGATCTACTGACACTTTGATGATATTCTCGTAACTTGGGGTTTCCAACAGCGTTATTGAATCGGTCGGAACGCCGTCGAATTTGACTTTGTTGATCATCTGATCGTCTAACGTTCCATCAAACCCCTGACTGTAAACCGATGTGACGATTTTAGTTTCGGCAAACAAAGCTTCATCTTTATAATAGTGCTTCATGTATATCGGCAACATTGCTGCAAGCCAACCGTGAACGTGAATAATATCCGGAACCCAATTGAGTTTCTTGACAGTTTCAACCACACCTTTAGCAAAGAAAATCGCCCGTTCGTCGTTGTCCGGATACAAATTTCCGTTTTCGTCGGTGAAAGTCGCCTTTCTCTTAAAATACTCGTCGTTATCTATAAAGTAAACCTGAATTCGCTCTTTTGGGATAGATGCAACTTTTATAATCAGCGGCATGTCTAAGTCGTTGACAACTAAATTCATCCCCGACAATCTGATAACCTCATGTAATTGATGTCTTCTTTCGTTGATGTTTCCGTACCGTGGCATAAAGATCCTGATCTGACAACCTTGATCATTGATCATTTTCGGTACGTCGTAAGACATTAAAGAAACTTCATTTTCCGCTAGGTAGGGTACAACTTCAGATGATACATACAATATCCTCTTATCCTCCATTTTAGTTAATTTATTTATTGGCAATAAAAAACATGCAAAATTACAAAAATTTACCCAGTATCGAACTTAAATCTTAATTTTGCAGTCTATTTAAATAATTTACATGCTCATTTTCAACAAGCAAACTGAACTTTCAAATTACCTAAGTTCGTTGCCTCAGCCGCGTTCGGTAGGGTTTGTCCCAACCATGGGCGCACTTCACGATGGTCATATTTCGCTTTTGCGGAAGTCACTCGAAGACAATTCGACGACCGTGATCAGTATTTTCGTAAATCCGACGCAGTTCAACAATGCTGAAGATCTTGAGAAATACCCGAAAAACCTCGATCGTGATATCGCGAAAATAAGCACCTTGTCCCCGGACATAATCGTCTTTGCTCCCGACACCAACGATATTTATAAGGGAAATACCATTTCTGAACAATTTGATTTTGATGGTTTGGATACCAAAATGGAAGGCCGGTTCCGAGCTGGTCATTTCGACGGCGTTGGCACCATTGTCAGACAGTTGTTGTTGATTGTTGCTCCTGATAACGCGTATTTCGGCGAAAAGGATTTCCAGCAAGTGCAGATTGTCCGAAAGCTGGTCGAGAAGAATCAGATTCCGGTTAACATTGTAACCTGCCCGATTCATCGTGAGGAAAATGGTCTTGCCATGAGTTCGCGAAACGAACGTCTTTCAGCTGACACTAGATCAGAAGCGTCACTGATTTACAAAATCCTGAAACATGTCAGGGAAACATTTGGCACTATTGATGTTAGTCAGATCGCCGCTAATGTTCAGGCATCTATCGACCAAAATCCAAATTTTAAACTTGAGTATTTTGAAATTGCCGATGAAGAAACGCTGGAAACCATCAGCGAAATTCAGCCCGGTCGGAAATATCGCGCATTCATCGCCGTTTATGTCAATAATGTTCGCTTAATCGATACAATTTCACTTAATTAATTACCTTTGCCCCATGTTTATTCACGTTGTAAAATCAAAAATTCATAGAGTTACCGTAACCGGAGCCGAATTGCATTACATTGGCAGCATCACCATCGATGAGGCGTTGATGGAAGCCGCAAACATTGTAGAAGGTGAGAAAGTTGCCATCGTAAATATCAATAATGGCGAGCGACTTGAAACATATGCAATTAAAGGCAACAGAGGTAGTGGCGATATTACCCTGAACGGTCCATCTGCGAGAAAAGTTCAAAAAGGCGACATCATTATCATCATTTCATACGGAATGTGTACACAGGACGAAGCTAAGAATTTTAAGCCAAGCCTTGTATTCCCTGACGAACTTACAAATACGCTTCGATAAACTTTGAGAAGTAAGATCAGCAAACTATTGTCGATCATACTTCCTGTTTTGTTGGGAGCAGTGCTGATTATTTATCAGTACAACAGCTTTTCGGCATCAGAACTCGCCGAGATGAAAAGCTATTTTATCAAAGCCGATTACTTTTATGTCGTTTTGTCATTGGTAATTGCCTTGCTCGGCTTTTTGTCACGCGCCTACCGGTGGAAGTATTCGCTTGCACATCTTGGCTACCATCCTAAATTCCACAACAATTTACTTGCGGTTTGCATCGCCTATTTCGTAAATCTGAGCATTCCGCGTTCAGGCGAAATCTCGCGCGCTTTAATTCTAAAAAAGTACGAAGATGTCCCATTCGACAAAGCCTTTGGTACAATCGTCGCTGAACGGGTAGTCGATTTAGCGATCTTCGGACTATGCGTTTTACTTTCGATGGCGTTTCAGTTCGAGTTCTTAAAACAATTCGTACTTGAGACGATTCCGCTCGAAAAACTTGCCTACATCAGCATTGCGCTCTTTCTATTGATGGCGATTTTTATCCTACTTTGGATTTTTTCCAAATGGAAGGTGATTCTTAGTTTAAAGGCGAAAGTTGCAGGTCTGGTTGAGGGCATTTTGAGCATTTACTACATGCCCAACAAAATCCCGTTTTTAGTACATTCGTTTTTTATCTGGATCACGTACATTTTAATGTTTTATGTGACGGTTTTCGCGCTTCCCGAGACAAGCGGAATCGGCTTTGGAACATTGATAACGGCATTTGTTTTCGGAAGTTTAGCCATCGGATTTACAAATAGTGGCTTTGGCGCCTATCCGCTTTTAATCGCACAAATCTTTGTATTATACGGAATTCCGGAAACCATCGGAACTGCCTTTGGCTGGATCGTCTGGATCTCGCAAACCGTGTTAATTGTTATTTTAGGCTTGCTTTCATTTGCGTTTTTACCCCTGCTAAATCGTGATAAATAATTGTTATATTGGCGCTTTCCAATAACGGTCTGCATGTTTATATAATTACATTTATCATGAAAAGCATCCTTGTTTCGATCCTCTGCCTGTTTTCGGTGGCTGCGTCATCCCAAAAAATTACCGATACCATCCGGTCGCAAAAACTCAACGAAAACCGCGTTATCACTATTGGTGTTCCCGAAAGTTATAAGTCAAATCCAGGTAAGAAGTATCCGCTACTTGTTCTGCTCGACGGCGATTACCTCTTCGATCCGTTCCAGGGCGCACTCACCTACGGAGCTTACTGGGATGATTTGCCGGAAATGATTATCGTCGGTATCCATCAAAACAAAAACAACGACCGCGACGCTGAAACCGAAACCGATAAAACAACGGGTCTTCCGGAAGGTAAAGGCGAACTTTTCTTCGAATTTATCGGCGAGGTTGTATCGGCAATGGAAAAGCAATACCGAGTTGCACCCTTTAAGATTATAGCCGGCCACGATTTAACAGCTGGTTTTCTGAACTTCTATTTGTATAAAGACCAACCGCTTTTTACGGGGTATATTTCGCTTAGCGCCGAGCTTCCGGCGGGCATGGAAGAACAACTACCGGAACGATTTGCCGCAATCAATCAGCCGATTTTTTACTATCATTCGTCGGCAGATGGCGGAATCAAAAAAATGCAAACCCGAATCAAAAAACTTGATACCGAAGTTCAAAAAGTCAAAAAACCGACGTTTAATTATAAATACGACGAGTTTAAAGGCGCTTCACATTATTCAATGGTGCTTCACTCAATTCCAAACGCATTATATCAGTTTTTTGCGGCATATCAACCCATTTCCACAACCGAATTTAATGAGAAAATCGCACCTTTGCCATCGGGATATGTCGATTACCTGATCAACAAATACGATTCGATGAAAAAAGCACTCGGAATGGATTTCCAAGTTCGCATCAACGATTTCAAAGCCATTGAAGCCGCAATTCTCAAAAACAAAGCTTATGATGAATTTGAAAAGTTGTCGGCATTAGCCAAGAAAAACTATCCGAAAAGCATGCTTGCCGATTATCACCTCGGAATGATGTACGAGAAAAAAGGCGATAACAAACGTGCGGCAAAAGCGTATCAAGCGGGTTTTCAACGCGAGGAAATTGGCAATCTCACCAAAGACATGATGATCAACAAAGCAGAAGATCTAAAACTACAGTAATTCTAAATGACCAAAATAAAAACGGCATTCTATTGCCAGAATTGCGGTGCGTCTTATGCCAGATGGCAAGGCCAATGCAATTCGTGTAAGGAATGGAATACCATCGCGGAAGAAATTATCCAGAAAGAAGAGAAACCGGTTTGGAAAGATTCGGGTTCTAAGATGGTTAAAGCCACAAAACCACTGAAAATTGCGGAAATTGATTCAACCGAAGAAACTCGCATGGATACCCTTGACGAGGAACTCAACCGGGTTTTGGGCGGCGGCATCGTCCCGGGATCAATGATTCTTCTTGGCGGCGAACCTGGAATCGGAAAGAGCACGCTGTTGCTCCAGATTTCGCTTCGTTTGCCATACAAAACTTTATATGTGTCGGGTGAGGAAAGTCAGAAGCAAATTAAAATGCGGGCAGAGCGAATCAATCCAATCAGCCAAAACTGCTACATTCTAACCGAAACCAAAACCCAAAACATCTTTAAACAGATTCAGGAAATTCAGCCTGATGTAGTGATCATCGACTCGATTCAAACCTTACACACCGACTATATCGAATCAAGTGCGGGAAGTATTTCTCAAATACGCGAATGTACCGCCGAGCTGATCAAATTCGCCAAAGAAAGCGGAATTCCAGTTATTCTGATCGGTCATATCACCAAAGACGGCAACATCGCAGGTCCGAAAATCCTCGAACACATGGTTGATACCGTCCTCCAGTTTGAAGGCGATCGCAATCATATTTATCGCATCCTCCGGTCGCTTAAAAACCGCTTCGGATCGACTGCCGAACTCGGAATCTACGAAATGCAAGGCTCCGGACTCCGGGAAGTTTCAAATCCGTCCGAAATACTTATTTCCAATCACGAAGAATCGCTTTCAGGAACGGCAATCGCTACAACGCTCGAAGGAATGAGACCGCTGATGATTGAAATTCAGGCTTTGGTCAGTACCGCGGTTTACGGAACGCCTCAACGAAGCACAACCGGTTACAATGCCAAACGACTCAACATGATTCTGGCGGTTCTTGAAAAACGAGCAGGCTTCCGACTTGGCACAAAAGACGTCTTTCTCAATATTACAGGCGGACTTTCTGTTGATGATCCCGCGATTGATCTGGCTGTGGTTGCGGCCATTTTATCCTCAAACGAAGATATTCCGATCAGTAAAGACTTTTGTTTTGCCGGAGAAGTCGGTTTATCAGGCGAAATCCGTCCTGTAAATCGCGTCGATCAGCGAATTCAAGAGGCTGAAAAACTCGGTTTCTCAACTATTTTCGTTTCGAAATACAACAAGATTACGCTGAAAAACACCGCAATAAAAGTTCACCTGGTGTCAAAAATTGAAGATATTGCAAGTGGGTTGTTTGGCTAAGTCGATTTTTGTATTTTTATGAAAAACTACAAAGTGGTCAAACCTTCTACAAGGAAAAGAATAAAGAAAATCGCCGTCAATTCAGCAAAAGCCGCAGCCATTATCGCGGTGCTGTTTATTATTTTATTCTTTTCATTTCGCAATATCATCCTCGAAAAAGCGCTTGCCAAGGTTTCAGACAAGATGCGAACCGACTACAACAGTCATTTTTCAGTGAAATCTGCGTCGTTTGATGGCATCAGCGCCGTAGACATGCACGATGTTTTTCTTGTTCCCGACAATGCCGACACACTTTTTCGCGTCAAGCAAATGCGTACCGAAGTCAGCTTCTTGCAGGTTTTTTTAGGCAATCTTCAAATCGACAATCTTAAACTAAAAGACGGATATGTCAATCTGGTCAAAATCGGGAAACACAGTAACTTTGAAGCTTTTCTCAAACGTGGCGATTCGCTCGCACCCAAAACCACCGAACGAAAGAATTACGCAAAAACAACATACAATCTGCTTACGCGCGTCCTGAAATTGGTGCCTACCCAAATGGCGCTCGAGAATCTTTCATTCTCAATCAATGACGACGGCCGGAAAGCAAACGTCATGTTTCAGTCGATGATGCTCGACAATCAAAATCTTGAAAGTTCGATGGTTGTTACCGCCAACAATTTTAGTCAGCGGTGGCGAATTGAAGGCGATGCAAATCCGCGCAGGCGACGTGCCGACATTAAGGTTTTCAACGCTGACTCCGGCGCGATCCGACTTCCGTACATCGAAGAACGCTACAATCTTAAATCGGAATTCGACTCAATTCGCCTCAAACTGACCAACTTCGATATGGACGGCGACGAACTTCACGTTGACGGTTATGCGTCGATCACGAATTTACTGGTCAACAATCCACGAATCGCAAGTAAAGATGTGGTCATCAAAAACGCACAATTCGACTATAATTTTCTATTCGGACCTGACTTCATCCGCGTCGACAGTACATCGACTGCAAGTCTGAACAAGGTTAAGTTCAAACCTTTTGTCGAGTACAACATCGAGAAAGATACAGTCTATAAACTAAAAATTGACATCCCGATGATGAAGGCGCAGGATTTCATCACCTCGTTGCCACAAGGACTTTTTACGCATTTTGAAGGAATGGAAGCCGAAGGAAATTTCAGCTATCAACTCGATTTCATGTTCAACAAGAATCGACCTCGCGAACTTGTTTTTGAAAGCGATCTTAAAAAAGACGGATTTAAAATCATCAAATACGGTGAGGCCGATCTCAATAAACTCAACCGACCCTTTATTTACCGCGCCATCGAAGACGGAAGACCGCAACGTGCGATTGAAGTCGGAATGTCGAATTGGGCTTTTACGCCACTCGAACAAATTTCGCCGTATCTCAAGCACGCCGTTCTTACTTCTGAAGATCCATCGTTTTATTCGCATAAAGGTTTTATCAGTGAAGCTTTTCGTCAATCGATCATCAGCAACCTGAAAACTAAGAAGTTTGTCCGAGGCGCTTCAACCATCAGCATGCAATTGGTCAAAAATGTTTTTCTGACACGTGAAAAAACACTTTCGCGAAAACTGGAAGAAATTCTACTGGTTTTTGTCCTCGAGAATAATCGGATCGCAAGCAAATCCCGAATGCTCGAAGTCTATTTTAACGTGATCGAATGGGGACCAAACATTTATGGTGTCGGTGAAGCTTCTCAGTTCTACTTCTCAAAACACCCATCGGAACTTTCATTAAAGGAATCACTGTTTCTGGCGTCAATTATTCCGAGTCCGAAGAAATTCATGTACCAATTCAACAAACAAGGTGAACTTCGCCGCGGAATAGCGTATCATCAGGATCGGTTGACCCGATTGATGTTTCAACGCGGACTCATATCAACTCAGGATACGTTGTATCAACTGAACAAGTTACTGATCTCGGGACCCGCCAGATCGTACATCAAAAGTGAGCCCGTTGAGGAAATCATCGAACCTGATCCGGAAATGGACGAATTCGATTTTTAAACCAAAACATTGAATAATAAGCATTTAATTTATAGAGAGTCGGATTTTTCGGAAATGATTTTTTAAATTTACTAGGTTAACCTAAACTAAAAATCATGAAAAAAATTACACTGCTATTGGCAATGGCTTCGATCTTCGCGGCAAACAGCCAGCAGCTCCAACTCCAGCAATTCGCCTCCGGATTTTCAAGTCCCGTAGAAATTGCACACGCCGGCGACGACCGACTATTTGTTGTGCAGCAAACCGGTCAAATCCGAATCGTAAATGCAGACGGCACAGTAAACCCTACCAATTTTCTCAATCTTTCATCAGTAATCGCATCAGGTGGCGAACGCGGATTGCTTGGTTTGGCATTCCACCCTGATTATGCCGAGAACGGCGAGTTTTTCGTCAATTATACCCGCGCCGGCGATGGCGCTACCGTTATCGCAAGATATTTAGTAAGCGCAACCGATCCAAACGTTGCCGATCCATCTTCGGCTTCAATCATAATGACTGTTGATCAACCTGCCACAAATCACAACGGCGGTACGATTAAATTCGGTCCCGACGGATTTTTGTACATCGGAATGGGTGACGGCGGCGGCGGTGGCGATTCTCAAAACCGCGCCCAAAATATCGAAACTAATCTTGGGAAAATGCTTCGTATAAACATCGACTCGGATGCGGCCTACAGCAATCCCGATACAAATCCGTTTATCGGAGTTGCCGGTAACGACGAAATTTGGGCAATAGGGATGCGAAATCCCTGGAAGTTTTCATTCAACCGTTTAAATGGCGATATGTGGATTGCCGATGTTGGTCAGGACGCTGTAGAAGAAATCAACCACATTCAGAATCCGCTTAGCGCCGGCTTAAATTTCGGCTGGCGATGCTACGAAGGAACCGTTCCTTACAATACCACCGGCTGCCCGGAAATCGGCACGCTAACCATGCCTGTTTTTACCTACACACATCAGAGCGCTCCGGGATCGTGCGTTTCGATCACAGGTGGTTATGAATACACCGGAATCAGCTATCCGAACCTTGTCGGAAAATATATTTTCGCCGATTATTGTTATCCGCGAATCGGCGTTCTGGATTCTGAATACAATGTTAGCTACACGCCGCAACTTGCCAATCTCGGTTTTGTGACCAGCTTTGGTGAAGATTATGTCGGCGAACTTTACGTAATCGGAAATCAGGGAAATTTGCACAAAATCATCGACACGTCACTTAACACAAATGACGTTACTGCGAACACATTTTCAGTCTATCCAAACCCGGCTAAATCTGAAATAAACATTACAAATAATTCACAACATCAGTTAACCAATGTTACAATCTATGATGTTTCAGGAAAAAAGCTCCTCACTAAAAAGCTTGATAACCTTACAACCAACAACGTTTCGGTATCAATGCTTTCCAGCGGAATATATATTCTTTCGGTAGAAAACTCACATGGCGCCAAACACACCACCCGATTGGTCATCGAATAAAAAAAGGGTTCATTAATTTGAACCCTTTTTTGTTTTATAACTCGTTTAGCATTTTTGAGATCTCGTCAAGCTGTGGCGTCAGAATAATCTCAATCCGGCGGTTTTTCGCTTTGCCGTCCGGCGTAGTATTGCTGGCAAGCGGCGCATACTGACTTCTTCCGGCAGCCGTCAAATTTTGTTTGTTGACGTTTTTGTTTTCAGCAAGAATATTTACAATTGCAGTCGCTCGCTTTGTCGAAAGATCCCAGTTGTCCGCAATCGCACCCGATCCCGCATACGCATCATCATCCGTATGTCCTTCAATCAAAACCGCAATATCCGGATTTGCTCCCAAAACTTTCCCAACCTCCACAATCGCACGTCGGCCTTCAGTGCCAACCGCCCAACTTCCTGAGCTGAACAAAAGCTTGTTTTCCATCG
Source organism: Flavobacterium sp. (assembly GCA_015234525.1). Taxonomy (GTDB): domain Bacteria; phylum Bacteroidota; class Bacteroidia; order Flavobacteriales; family Flavobacteriaceae; genus Flavobacterium. The sequence continues at coordinate 40,837 of JADGMX010000010.1, forward strand.
AAACATACACTTTACCGTTCTTTTGCTGAACTGTCAAACCTTTTCCTTCAAAACTGTTCAGCGCTTTCGACAACGTTTCCTTCAATTTCCTCATGCTCGCATCCTTCGCGGCAATCATTCCTTCAAGTTCTTGTAATCGCTGAGAACTCGCTTGCAGATCGTTGCTCAATTTCGTCAAACGCGCTTGTTCGGCAGCTAATGCGCGTTCCTTAGCCTCAAGTTGCGCCAAAAGATCGCGGTTTTTCTTCATATTCGACTGAAGCGCCTCATCACTATTCACTTCCAATGCATTATACGACGCCTGCAACGTACCCAGATTCTTTTCCGCCGCAGCGTAATCAGACTGCAATTTATTTCGCTCAGCCGTAACGCGTGCCAATTCAGCTTCCAGCGCCGCTTTATCGTTTGTAAGCTGATTGTTCGCTTTCGAAAGTTCATCAACCTCACCGGAAAGTGATCGGTTTTCCTTCTTCAAATTCGCATGCTTTGCCTCAAGTTCATTATACACCTTCTTCGACACACAAGACGACATCAGCGCCAGGGTCAGCATCAACGCAATAGACTTTTTGATCATTTTAAAATATTTAGTGGTTTTAATTTTTATTAGGAGCTAATTCCTGCTATCCGCTATATCTTGCTCGTTACCTCGCAAGGATGCCGCTACTATCAGGGCTAGGGCTGTGATCGATCTCAAGCAACACCGGACAATGATCTGAATGGCGTGCTTCTTTCAAGATTACCGATCGCTGCATCTTACCGGCAAGTGGCTCAGATACCAAAGCATAATCCAATCGCCATCCTTTGTTGTTCTCGCGCGAATTGGCAAAGTTGCTCCACCATGTGTAATGTCCGCCTTCTTTGTTGAAATGTCTGAACGAATCCACAAAACCATTATCCAAAAACATCCCGAGCCACTCGCGTTCCTGAGGCAAAAACCCTGAAACCCGCGCGCAACGAACCGGATCGTGAATATCTAGCGCCTGGTGACAAATATTGAAATCGCCGCAAATAATCAAATTCGGACGTTCGTTTCTAAGTTGGGATATGTAATTCTGAAAATCGTCCATATACATATATTTATGCGGAATCCGAACCGCATTGGTCCCCGACGGCATGTATAAACTCATTATCGAAAGATCGCCAAAATCGGCGCGAATATTCCGACCTTCAAAATCCATGTGTTCAATTCCGGTTCCATACTCGACGTGATCGGGTTTGTGTTTCGATAAAATGGCAACACCGCTATACCCTTTTTTGCCCGCCGGAAACCAGAAATTGTACGGATAACCCGCTTTTTCAAACTCCTCAAGCGGCAATTGCTCGGGCATCGCTTTTATTTCCTGTAAACAAACAACATCAGGATCCACAGCCGTTAACCACGAGAAAAACCCTTTGTTAATCGCCGCGCGAATGCCGTTGACATTGTATGAAATGATCTTCATTACTAGGTGTATTTTAAGCGCCAAAATTAGTAAAAAACCAATGTGAAACGGAATAAAAAAAGGGGACATAGAGGTTCAAATAGTTTATCTATCTTTGTTTCCTGCTCAAAACAAAACAAATTACATGGGTTTAGTAACCGCCAAGGAAGTTGCAAAAGCTATTAAAACCGATCGCTATGGTTTTTTAGGCACGGTTTCAGGCTGGTTGCTGATGAAAGTGCTCCGGATTTCGCAACTGAACAAAATCTACGATCGCAATAAACATCTTAAAGACGTCGAGTTCCTCAATGCGATTCTCGACGAATTTCAGATTAAATTCGACGTTCCCGAAGAAGATTTCAAGCGCTTGCCAAAAGATGGCGCTTACATTACCATTTCAAATCATCCGCTTGGCGGCATCGACGGAATATTGTTGTTAAAACTGATGCTTGAACGCGAGCCAAAGTTTAAAATTATCGCTAACTTCCTGCTTCATCGCATCGATCCGATGAAACCTTATATCATGCCGGTAAATCCGTTTGAGACGCATAAAGATGCCAAATCAAGCGTGGTCGGGATCAAGGAAACACTTCGGCATTTAAGCGACGGGAAGCCACTCGGCATGTTCCCGGCCGGTGAAGTTTCAACCTACAGCGATGGAAAACTAGTCGTAGACCGTGAATGGGAAGAAGGCGCGCTAAAAGTAATCCGAAAAGCACAAGTACCGGTTGTTCCGATATATTTCCACGCCAAAAACAGTCAGTTGTTCTACATTTTATCGAAGATCAACGACACGCTCCGAACCGCAAAATTGCCATCCGAACTGTTTTCACAAAAAGACCGTGTTATAAAAGTCAGGATCGGAAAACCAATTTCTGTTGCCGAACAAAACGAACACGAAACACTTCAGGATTATTCGGCGTTTCTTCGCAAGAAAACTTACATGTTGGCAAATCCGTTTGAACGCGAAAGTTCATTCTTGCCAAATGCAAACATCAAGATAAATCGCAGTCCGAAGAAAATTGCGACCCCGGCGAATCAGGAAAAAATGAACCGCGAAGTCGATTCGCTTCGAAACACTGATTGTCGTTTGTTGCAAAGTAAAAATTACGAAGTTTTCTTCGCCGAAGCCAACAAAATACCAAACATACTCCACGAAATCGGTCGTTTGCGCGAGGTCACGTTCCGCGAAGTTGGCGAAGGAACCAACAAATCGATCGACATCGACAAGTTTGATAAATACTATCGCCATATGTTCCTTTGGGACGACGATGCGAAACAAATCGCGGGCGCATACCGCATGGGATTGGGTGAGGAAATTTATCCAAAATATGGCATGCAGGGTTTCTACTTGCACGAGTTGTTTAAATTCGAGCCCGAGCTTTTCGACATGATGTCTAAATCGATTGAAATGGGCCGCGCGTTTATTTCAAAACCGTATCAGCAAAAGCCAATGCCACTGTTCTTGCTTTGGAAAGGCATCGTGCACACCACGCTTCGCTATCCAAACCACAAGTTTCTGATCGGCGGCGTGAGCATCAGCAATCAGTTTTCAGAATTCAGCAAATCGCTGATGATCGAATTTATGAAATCTCATTACTACGATCCGTATATCGCCCAATATATCACGCCGAAACGCGAGTTTAAGGTCAAATTGAAAGACGCTGACCGTCACTTCGTATTTAACGAAGCCGAAAGCGATTTGAATAAATTTGATAAAATTATCGACGAACTGGAGCCGGGAAATTTGCGATTACCGGTATTGATCAAGAAATACATCAAGCAGAATGCGAAAGTTGTCGCATTCAACGTCGACCCACTATTCAACAATTCAGTCGACGGTTTAATGTATATCACCATTGCCGATATTCCGGAAAGCACCATGAAACCGGTGATGGAGGAATTTCAAGCCGAACTCGAACGCAAATTGGCCGAGCGCGACGAACTTCACTAGTTTATTTCAAATGATTTTTTAGCTGGGTCCATTCCTTTTCGGACAAAATCGGGCGCGCTTTAATCTTGCGATCACTCATGTAGTTTGACGCTTCAAGTGCGCGTTCTTCTGATTCAGGATGCGACGAAATCCAATAAACCTGGCTCGGCAAATCGGTTTCGACTGCCATTTTATAAAGGAAATCTGCAAATGGCGCCGGATCGATCTCACTGTCAATCAAGTAATCGACCGCTGCGAGATCGGCTTCAGTTTCCATGCTCCTATCATATGCCGAGGAGGACAAAACGCGCAATGCCGATTGAAGAACTTCGCCACCCTGACCGCCGGTTGCAAGTGAGAAAAGAACAGAGAATCCGATTTCCTGACTCATCTTCTTCATGACATGCCGATTTTTGATGTGAGCCATTTCATGTGCAATCACACCGGCAAGTTCGGCTTCAGATTTACATGAATTTATCAACCCCGAATACAAAATAATTCGATCGCCGGGCATCGCAAATGCGTTGACATCATCTCTCTGGATCACGTGAATCTTAATATTCAGATCGCCAAAATCATTATGCTTTTCAATACGCGTAACTATTTTTTTAACGGCTTTGTTCACTGAATCATTCGGAATGACATATTCGCTGTTGCGAATCGAATCCCAAAAAAGTTTGCCGAGTTTTTGCTCAGTATTCTGCTTATTGGTTTCAATATTAAAAAGCTCCATAAAATTCACCTGCGACAGCAAAATCCATATTGCCGCTACTATTGCGAGAAAGCCCAGACCTTGTAAAAGTAGTTTTTTCATTATTTTGTGCAGGTTAGATTTGTTAGCGAACCAAAAAACCATATTTCAACATGTTTGCCCTTTCGCGTGGTAATTGCCGCATAAACAGTTGAGATGAACTCGGCTAAATTCAGAATAAGGACCGTGAAGAAATACGCAAAATAAGGATTGCTTACCGTGGTGTCGGAAAAGATAATCGAAACCGTCCACCAAAACGCAACGCTGTTAAATGCCAGCAAAACCACTTGCGAATAAAGTGCCTGCGTACAATGCCACCGAACAAAATATGTCCCTTTGCGATTGGCTAAAAAGAAGAAAAAGGTAGCGATCAAATTTACAATCGGAAACGGAAGCCCCGCCACCAATGCCACAAGCGACATTAAATAACTGTTTGATGCTTTTTCGGCTTCGTGCTCGCCGGGTTTGTATGCGAATTCGGTAGTTTTGATCATAGGTTCTTTTGTATGTTCCACATCCAGTTAAGGACAATTAAGATCAGCAATATTATGGCAATCGGCCTGGTTCTGACAACAGCTTCGGTTTTCTTAAAAAGGTCAAAAACCAATTGTTTGCCTGCAATTAGATCGTAAATCAGCATCAGCGGAACGGCCACCAGCATCATTGCGGCTAAAATCCCGACCGGGTTTATCGCCAACGAGCTTTTCAAATCACCTCGAGCCAGCATTAAAACGGCTCGTGTGGTTCCGCATGACGGACACGCGATTCCGGTCAGGTTCTTAAAAAAGCATGGTGTAAATCCGCTTGACGGCCAAGTCAAAGCATATAAAATCCAGCCATACGACACAATGCAGGCAACAGCCAAAAGTGCGTAAAGCGCCGATTTTTTCATATTTAATAAATAGCGTTCTGTAACATCTCGAGGTTTTTCTCACGGGTAATTCCCATGATTAAAAACCAATCGATTATAGTCCACACATAGAATCCGCCACAAGTTAGCAGTTTGACAATCCCAAGTCCGGTATCACCAACATAAAAACGATCAATTCCAAGCGTTCCGCCAAAAAGCGAAATAATCAAACTCGTCGTTGGTTCTTTGAATTGCAACATCTGAACATGCGTCCACTTCGAATCATCAAGAGTTAATAATCGTTCCCGGATAAGGGTTAGTTGGTGACTTTCGAAATACTTCGAATTCATCATCATAAACATGTCAACTTTTTGTGCGTCCATTTAAATTTTTGGTATTGTTAAGTTTTGGTAATTGAATTCCGCTCCGCACGCCATTTCAGCCCGGACGTAATTTTAAAATTTTAATTTGGGTTTCTATCTGAACAATTGACTAAAACCACGGGCGGCGACCCACCTGGTAAGTCTGGTAGAATTCTTCATTTGTCTTGACCAAGTAAATAATTCCTTCAATAAATGGAATAATACCTGCAATTCCGCAGGTTACAATCGAAATGATGATTTGAATAATTCCCTCCTTGGTATATCCCAAAATAAACTTGTGAACACCGATTCCACCGAGCAAGAGCGCAAGAACACCGGCGATTATTCTTTTATTTTCAGGGCGGGGCATTTCGTAAGGTTGATTTGCCGAAGGCTGATTCCAGGCCTCATGTTTCGAATTTTCCATTGGTCAAATTTGTTAATTTGTCGTTAAAAATAGCAAAATTATAGGAACGCGCTATCGATTGGCTCCCAAAGTTCAATTTTGTTTCCTTCAGGGTCTAAAATCCATGCGAATTTTCCATAATCAAACGCCTGAATTTTCCCAACTTGCGTCACGCCTTCCAACTGCAACTGTTCTAACAACGCTTCCAAATCATAAACTCGGAAATTCTGCATAAACGGCTTTTCCGACGGCAAGAAATATTCTGTAGTTTCCGCAAACGGCGACCATTGCGTAGAACAGTCGTTACCCTGCATGTCTTTCCACCAAAAGGTACAACCGTAATCATCGGTGTTCAGACCAAGATGTTTCTGATACCATGACACAAGCGCTTTCGAATCCCTGCTTTTAAAGAAAATCCCGCCAATACCCGTCACACGCTTTAGTGGCGCGGTCGCAAATGCTTCTGGAAACAACAAAACTTTGATTTTATCGACAATGGTTTGGGCAAGTTTGATATTGCTTTCAACCGTCCAGCCAGCCACATGCGGCGTCAACAACACATTGTCGGCCTGAAGCAGATAATCCATTGCCGGATTTAGCGTTTGATCGTCAAACATGTTTTCAAACGAACTCTTTTCAAATTCGAGCACGTCGAGTCCGGCGCCGAGTACTTTTCCGGATTGCAAACCGCTCACCAAATCATTGGTCACCACGTTTTTTCCACGCGACGTATTAAGTAACCAAAACGGTTTGGCAAACGAATTTATAAATTTTTCATCGACCATTTTATCGGTAGATTCAGCAAACGGAATATGCAAACTCAGCACATCGGCTTTCTCGAAAATCTCGCCGAGTTTGACCTGTTTTGCGTTCTGATCGCCCATATTTGGCAAGACGTCGTAACACAAAACCTCAACGTCAAATCCGCGCAATTTCTTGGCAAATGCCTTCCCTATGTTGCCGTAACCAATAATTCCGACTGTCTTTCCGTCGAGTTCGTGTCCTCTGTTTTTCTCGCGGTTCCAATGGCCGCTACGGACTTCCCGATCGGCAGCATTAAGTTTATTGAACAAAGCCAACAGCATTCCCAAGGCATGTTCGCCAACAGCATTCCGATTTCCTTCTGGCGCGGCAATCAGTGCAATATTTTTGGATTTGGCATATTCGGTGTCGATGTTCTCGAGTCCGGCGCCAACACGCGCAATAAATTTCAAATTCACCGCTTTTTCAAGAAAACTGCGATCAATTGGAAACCGACTGCGAATCACAATTCCGTGGTAAACGCCAATTTTTGCTTCAATTTCTGCCTTCGACGAAAAATTATCGAGTTCATTTTGAAATCCGAGTTCTGCCAATTGCGTAGTCAGCAGCGGATGATTTGTATCGAGATGTAAAATTCTCATAGGCTGATTTTTTGGGCGTGCCCTGCGGAGCTCCAGGCAGGTCGGGCTGTTCGCAGTGCACGGCACTTTGCTTCCATCCCTCACGCGGTGTTGACCGGTTAGATTTGTACAATTGAGTTCCGGAAGCTAAGGTAAAACCAAAATATCAAATATCAGTTCATCTTGCATGAGCGATGGGCGGCGGCATCCTTTTTTGAACCGACGCAGGAGTGAAAAAAAGATATAGCAGACAGCGCGACCCGGGAACATGAGGACCGCTTTGTAAACGCTGAAATGAATTTAAACCGAATGTTCCCGGGGCATGCCCTAAAAACCCAAAATCAGTTTTGCGATCGAAAAGTAGATGATAATTCCGCAGATGTCGTTACTCGTGGTAATAAACGGACCGGTGGCAAGTGCGGGATCGATGCCGAATTTATCGAGCAAAATGGGCACAAACGTTCCGATTAGCGATGCGATGATGATTACTGAAACCAGCGCGATGGTAACGATAAACCCAATCAGCGAGGAGACATTTAGGAACAAATACGTGCCCGCAAAAAGGATCAGCGCGAGGATGATGCCGTTGAAAAGGCTAAGCGAAACTTCTTTGATGAGTCGGTTAAAAAGCGAACCCCGAAGCGAATTGTTGGCAAGACCCTGAACAATGATCGCCGATGATTGGACGCCAACATTTCCCGCCATTGCTGCGATTAGTGGTATAAAATAATAGAGATTTGCGTGTTCTTCCATCGCGCCATCGAACAAACCAAGCGCCCGAACGCTGATAAAACCGCCTAACAAGGCCAAAACCAACCACGGCAAGCGCGCGCGGGTAAGGTCTAAAATGCTGTCGTCGGCCTCGACGTCTTGCGAGATACCGGCGGCGAGTTGGTAATCTTTGTCGGCTTCGTCCTTGATTACGTCGACGATGTCATCGATGGTAATCCGGCCTACCAGACGACCCATTTCATCGACTACCGGAATGGCCTCGAGATCGTACTTTTGCATGATTCGCGCCACCTCAACATCCTCGGTATCGACTTTCACCGAATTCAGTTTTTTGATGTAAACATCTTTGATCGGCATTCGGGTTGAACTGGTCAGCAAATCTTTAAGAGACAGTCTTCCAAGCAAGCGATCGTCGTCGTCGACTACATAAATCGAGTGAACGCGCGATATGTTTTCGGCCTGGATTCGCATTTCCTTGACGCAGGTAAGAACGCTCCAGTTCGCGTTGACCTTAACCAACTCTTTATGCATGAGTCCACCCGCAGAATGCTCGTCGTAACGAAGAAGTTCAACGATGTCCTTGGCGTGCTCCATGTCCTGAAGCTCGAGGATTACCTCTTCTTTGACGCTTTGGGAAAGTTCGGCAATAATGTCGGCCGCGTCATTGGTTTCGAGCTCGTCGAGTTCTTCGGCGATTTCTTTTGGTGAGAGTTGTGCGAGGATCTTTTCGCGGAGGTCGTCTTCGAGTTCGAGGAGGATTTCGGCGGTCTTTTCGGAATCGAGAACGCGGAAAATATAGGTTGCATCGTCGATTTCGAGTTCATTTAAGATCTCGGCGATATCAGCGTGGTGCATATCGTTGAGCAGGGTTGCGAGTTCCCTGTCGCTGTGTGTTTCAATTAGGATTTCTAATTGATCGATAAGCTCCTTGCTGATTTTAAACTCCATCCGCTTCTATTTTTTGCGTCAGTTCTATGAATTCTGCCACGCCGAGTTGCTCCGGGCGTAATGCAAAGATAGGTTCTTCACGCAAAATATCTGAGAGATTGAGCGATTTTAGGCTGTTTCGAAGTGTTTTTCGTCGTTGTTGGAACGCAGTCTTAACAACGGTAAACAGCAGTCTTTCGCTACATGGCAAGGTGTAGTTTTCTTTACGGGTTAATCGCAACACGCCGGATTTGACTTTTGGCGGAGGCGTAAAAACGGTTTCTGAAACCGTGAATAAATATTCAGCGTGGTAGAATGCCTGAACGAGAACCGATAGGATTCCGTATGCCTTGCTTCCTTTGGTTTCGCAAATTCGTTCGGCAACTTCCTTTTGAAACATTCCCGTAAACTCTGGGATTCTCTGCCGGTTTTCAAGCATTCGGAAAACGATTTGCGTCGAAATATTGTACGGGAAATTTCCAGTTACGGCAAATTCGCGACCCTCAAACAATTCCCGAAGATCATACTTTAGAAAATCGCCGTAAATGATTTTGCCGTGAAGTTGCGGATAAGTTGCCTCGAGGTAATCAACCGATTCTTTGTCGATTTCGATTACCGAGACATTTCCGGGTTTTTCAAGCAAGTACTTCGTAAGCACGCCCATTCCGGGGCCAATTTCGAGTACGTCTGAATAGCCTTTATGACCAAGGGTGTCGCCGATTTTTCTCGCCGTATTTTCGTCGTTCAAAAAATGCTGACCAAGATGCTTTTTGGCTTTAACTTTATCCATAGGTTGATTTCAGGTTAAGCCTGAAGCAATTTTAGTTTATACAGCTTTATGATCGCTGATAATTTGAAGTTCTGTTCTAAATGAGACTACTTTGTCGCCGAATCGGGCATGCGCTCTTTCGCGAAGTCGCGGTGCGTGCTCTTTCTGATATTGTTCGAGCGCCGCTTTGCTTTCGGTATAAAACTGAACCGCGTAGGTAACGCCGCCCATTTGTTCTTCGACCAAAACTTTTACGAGACGGGCTTTTGAGAATTTGCCGGTCGCGATAGATTCAGGAATGTGTTCATGTTGCATCCAATCGAGCCATTCTTCGTGAATGCTCAAATCGACGTTGCTGGTTATGTTGTAGATTATCATAGCTGTTTTTTTTTAAGACGCATTGTCGCCACGGAGCTCGCGGAATTTACGCCTTGAGTCGATGAAGTGAATGCTGTCTTGATGGTTAAACAATATTTTTTCGTAGCGTTCCTTTGCTTTCACAGAATCCGGAAGTTTGGTGTTGTAGATTTCAGCCGAATAGAAAAGGGCCTCATCGATGTAGATTCCGTCAGCAAAATTCCGAACAATCTGATCGTAGAACGTCAGTGCTGTTGCAAAATCGCCCTTGCGTTCATAAATGCGTCCAATACGCAAAAGCGTGATGTCTTCGATCTTTTCGCCTTTATGTTGTGCGAGAATGGACTTGAACGCCTCAAGTGCCTGATCCGTTTTATTCTGATAAAGGAAGTAATCGGCGCGTGCGAACTTTTTGAGTGCCACTTGCAATGAATCTTCTGCTTTGTTGTCGTTTAGCAACAAAAAATATTCAAGCGCATCGTTGGCGATCAATTGCGATGATGCGGTTTTAAGCTCTTTGAATTGTTTCTGAGCCCAATCGAAATCAGCTTTGTAATAACTGGTTTTTGCCGCTTGCAGACTCGCCTCGTGACCAATCACATCATTCTTTAAATCTTCTTCGATCTGCGAATAATAGATCAGCGCCTGATTAAATTTTTCTTCGAGAAGCAAGATGTCGGCAAGTTGCATTTTGACTTCAGCCATCTGGAATTTACTCAACGGAAGAGCGAGAGCGCTTTGAAGAATCTCTTTGGCTTCAGTCGGTTTATTCATATTAAAAGCCAGAAACTGCGCTTGTAACGTTTGCAGATTAAGGGTGTTCGGGCCTTTTCCAAATTCAGCTATCAAATTTGTCAGATAATTATTCAGTTCCTGCTGATTTTTTTCCAGTGGATCTTCAACCCGAATTTCAGCCAGATAATAGTGTGCCGTAATCAGAATGTCGGGTTCGGAAGTATTAGCAAGTACGAATTGCAGAATTTCTTTTGCAGTTTCAATTTCATCTTCTTCGATCGATAGATGTGCGAGATTGATAATATTGAAAAACGTTTCGGGATTTCGTTTGTAAATCGCCTTTTCCTGAATAAATGCTTTGCCGTATTCTTTTTGCTGGACAAAGTACCAACTCAGAAATTGGTTCCAAAAAATGTCTTGTGTTTTTTGAGTCCGCACCAACAGCGACTTTCTCAGCGAATCATTAAACGAATCGGCACCTTCTTCACCCATGAACCGCGACAGCTGATTTTGGATGATCACAAGATTGTTCTGATTGGCATAAGCCTCATCGAGAAAGGTCGAAATCATCTTGTCGACGTTGCCGAGCTGACCGTGCAACAACGCCATTTGGTAATTAAAAGAGAAGCGTTTGGGATCAGCTTTATGCGCGATTTGATACGCTTCAAGCGCGAAGTTTACCAACACCCGACGTTCAAAAGCCGGCGCAACATAGTATACGTCGGTCGGATTCTGAACCACTCGTTCAATCGCTTGTTTGTAATACGAATCGGCCTTATTCTGGTTCTTCTGAAGTTGGAAATTATAGCCGAGTTCAACCAGCAAGTATGCTTGATCATTCTTTGCCAATCGCGCCTGAATTTCACGTTCGGCATCCTGATAGCGCTCAAGCTGCTGATAACTTTCTACAATCCTGATGAAATAATGCTGCGCGCCCGGCTGAGCTTTCGAGAGTTCCTGATACGTCAGCAACGCTTTTTCAAATTCACCTTTATCAAAATAATTCTGCGCCAACTGCTCGTTGTTTTGCGGAAAAGCAACTGCCGACAAAAGCAATATGAACAGTAGAATTATTTTTTTCATAAACGTAAATTTAATTTAATCCAGCATATCGAAACCGGTATAATGACGTAAAACTTCCGGAATGACGATGCCTTCCGGCGTTTGGAAATTTTCGAGAATAGCAGCAAGAACTCGTGGCAATGCTAGTGAACTCCCGTTTAAGGTATGTGCAAGTTGATTCTTGCCATCCTGATCTTTGAATCGCAATTTTAATCTGTTTGATTGGAAAGTCTCAAAATTTGAAACCGAACTGATCTCCAACCAACGCTCTTGAGCCGCCGAATAAACCTCGAAATCGTAAGTCAGTGCCGAAGTAAAACCCATATCGCCACCACATAAACGCAAAACGCGATAAGGTAATTGCAATTCACGCAGAATTTCTTTCACGTGTTCAACCATCGAATCAAGGGCTTTGTATGAGTTCTCGGGATGTTCGATGCGTACAATTTCAACTTTATCGAATTGGTGCAAACGGTTCAATCCGCGAACATGCGCGCCATACGAACCTGCTTCACGCCTGAAACACGGCGTATAACCCGTACACATTACCGGAAGTTCGGCCTCGGTCAAGATTACATCGCGAAATAAATTGGTCACGGGAACCTCAGCAGTCGGAATCAAATAAAGATCATCGACACCAACGTGATACATCTGCCCTTCTTTATCCGGCAATTGGCCTGTTCCAAATCCGGATGCTTCATTTACCAGATGTGGAACCTGAAACTCCTTGTAACCGGCATCGGTATTCTTATCGAGGAAATACGAAATAAGCGCTCTTTGCAAACGCGCTCCTTTGCCTTTATAAACCGGAAAACCTGCGCCGGTAATTTTTACACCAAGTTCAAAATCGATGATGTCGTATTTTTTGGCAAGATCCCAATGCGGTTGTGCGCCTTCATGAAGCGTCGGAATTTCTCCGGCTTCAAACACGTTCAGGTTTTCTTCAGGAGTTTTTCCCTCCGGGACGATATCTGCCGGAACGTTCGGAATGGTATATAATTTTTGAGTGAGCTGATTTGCCAGCGACTCTGCTTTTTCTGATAATGTTTTGCTGCTTTCCTTTAATGCGACGGTCTTTTCCTTAAGAATGGCAGCTTTGGCCTTTTCACCGGATTTCATCAATTCGCCGATATCTTTCGAGAGTTTATTCGAATTTGACAACGTATCGTCGAGTTCAGCCTGTGCGGCACGTCGTTGTTCATCAAGTGCAATGACTTCTTCGATGATCGGTCTTGCATCGATGTTTCTCTTTGCGAGCGATTTGATAACTTGTTCTTTGTTATCCCGGATAAAAGCGATTTGTAACATTGGAGTTTTGTTAGGATGGCAAATTTAGTGAAAATTGTCTGATATCTTGATGCCGATATCAACGCTGAACAATGTTTTACCACGATCATTTGCGTTTTTATATCTTTGGAAAAAACTAAGACGATGACCCGATTTTTTGCCTTGATCACGATTCTATTTTCGGTGTTCGCTTCTGCGCAAGTTTCGACAACCGATGAGATTGCTGCTTCTGAAATGCAATCGGCGTCAGCACTAGCAAATCTGGCGGTCAACCCGAATACTCAAAATTACGACATCATTTATCACAAGCTGGAATTTACCGTTGATCCCTCGGTTTATTATATTGAAGGTATCGTCTTTACCACGTTTATCGCTTTGGAAAATATGTCGCAGATAACATTCGACATGTCCTCATCGTTAATCGTCTCGGAAGTTACTGTCGGTACACAACCACTGACTTTTTCTCAAAACGACGATCAGGAATTAATCATTGATTTCCCCGATGTTCTTCCTGCGGGAGAATCCAGGACGGTTAAAATCGTCTATGAAGGCGCTCCGGGCTCAAGCCAAAATGCATTTATGGTATCCCAGCATAATGGCACTCCGATTTTAGCCACTTTATCTGAACCTTTTGGCGCACGCGATTGGTGGCCGTGTAAACAAGATCTTAACGACAAAATTAACCTCATTGAAGTCTTTATCACTGCGCCAAGTCAGTATGTGACCGTTTCAAACGGACTTGAAATTTCCCAAAGCATTACCGGGGATATGAAGACCACACGTTTTCGTCATCAATATCCCATTCCTGCCTATTTGATTGCAATTGCGGTTACGAATTACAATGTGTTTACCCAACAAGCCGGTACCGCGCCGAATACGTTTCCGATCGTCAATTACATTTATCCCGAAAACTTTGATTCGGCTCAGCAAAGCCTTGCAGTCACATTGCCGATCATGAACCTTTTTGAGTCGCTTTTTGAACCGTATCCCTTTCACACCGAGAAATACGGACATGCGCAATTTAACTACGGCGGCGGAATGGAGCATACAACGGTTTCGTTTATGGGCGGATTTAGTCGGAATCTGATCGCGCATGAACTTGCACACCAGTGGTTCGGAAACAAAATTACGTGCGGAAGCTGGAGCGATATCTGGCTAAATGAAGGTTTTGCCGAATATTTATCGGGCTTGGTGATTGAAAATCTTGATGGTGAAAGTTCGTTTGTCAATTGGAAAGCCAACAAAAAGATAATCATCACGTCTCAACCCGCGGGATCAGTTTATGTCCCTGAAGCCGAAGCGCTAAATGTCAGTCGGATTTTCAGTAGTCGGTTATCATACAACAAAGGTGCAATGGTTGTTCACATGTTGCGATATTTGCTTGGCGATGCCGATTTTTTCCAGGGCGTCCGTAATTATCTTGCCGACCCTGAACTTGCCTACGGATACGCTCAAACTGATGATCTTAAATTTCACCTCGAACAAGTTTCTGAAACCGACTTAACCGAATTTTTCGCCGATTATGTCTATGGTGAAGGCCATCCGTTTTACAATGTCACGGCGGAAAACATTGGTCCGAATCAAGCCAAGATTGTGATTTATCAGGGACAATCTCATCCGTCGGTTGAATTTTTTGAAATGCGCGTTCCGATAACATTAGTGGGAACTAACGGTCAACAAGAAACCTATTTTCTGGAAAACAACAGTGATCTTCAAGCTTTTATTGTCGACGTGCCTTTTGAAGTTGCCGATGTGATTTTTGACCGCAACAATGACATTCTCGCTGCTCCCAATTCGACCGCCATTCTTGCAACCGATACTTTTGATTTTTTACAACAAATTTCGATCGCGCCAAATCCGGCAAAGTCGACTTTAACCATTTCCATGCCGGAGAACCTGCAGATTTCAAACGTATCGATTTACAATGTCATCGGTCAAAAATTGCATTCCGGCAACAGTTCTACTATCGACGTTTCATCGCTTTCAAGCGGAATTCACATCATCAGCATCACAACACAAGCCGGTACCAAGTCACTTAAATTCGTAAAAGAGTAACTGCAACTAAGTTGATTTCTGCTCTTTCCAAATCGCGAGAAGGCCTTCCATTTTACCGTATACCGGATCATTGTCGGGAATCGGAACGTTCGCGATATTTTCTTCGGCTTTAGGGCGATCGGATTCGTCACCTTTCAAAATGTCGTAATCGCTGCCATTTGGATACGCGCCAACGACCTGAAAATCCGCTGATGCGCTGATGCATTTGTGTGCCACTCCGGCCGGAATCACAACCACATCGCCTTCCTCAAGGCCAACTTTCTCACCATTCTCACCACCAAACTGAACTGTTGCAAAACCGCTGAAAACACCAAGAACTTCGTGCGTGACCGAATGGTAGTGATGGTAATCGAAAATCCCGTCGCGCCATGAATTTGTCCAATTTTTCTTCGCAAAATGGCTCTCGATATGATCGGGGTCGTTGTGCTCAAAAGTGAAAATATTCTTGTAAATCAAAAGTGGAAATTTGCTGTTTGGAAATTTCCCGTCGTCTTTAAATTTTAATTGAATCGGATCCATTACCAATTGCTGTTAGAGTTTAAAAATCGGATGGCGTCTGCGTTGAGTTCAAGCAAAGGCGCGCTCATAAGGGTTTTCAGTTGTTCAACCGACGTTGCACTCGCAATTGGCGCAGTAACAGATGGTCGGTTGATAAGCCAAGCTAATGCCACCGCAGCCGGAACCGAATTATAATCGCCGGCAACTTTATCCAGTGCATCTAAAATTCTAACGCCACGTTCGTCCAAATATTTTTCCATATTTCCGCCACGCGGACTCTTATCAAGGTCCTTCTTCGAGCGATACTTGCCCGTCAAAAATCCGCTTTCCAACGAGAAATAAGTAATCACACCGATCTTATTCCCGAGGCATATCGGCTCGAATGTGCTTTCAAATTGTTCCCGCGAGTACAAATTATAATGTGGCTGAACGCATTGATAAATTGGCAAACCTTTTTCAGACGCCGCTGTCAACGACTCTTTGAAGCGATCTGTCGACATGTTGGATGCTCCAATATATCGAACTTTTCCTGCTTTAATGAGGTCGTCGTATGCTTCCAGGGTTTCGTCAACCGGCGTCGACTCGTCGTCAAAATGTGTTTGATAAAGGTCGATGTAATCCGTTTTCAAACGCCTAAGCGAATCTTCAGCAGCCTGAATCACATATGATTTCTTGAGACCCTTTTTACCGTCGCCCATGTCTGATCCGACTTTGGTCGCCAATATGATATCCTTCCGGTTCTTTCTGTCAGACATCCATTTTCCGATGATGGTTTCAGATTCGCCGCCAACATTTCCGGGCGCCCAACGCGAATAACTGTCAGCCGTATCGACGCAGTTGAATCCGCCGCCAACAAATTCGTCCAACAATTTAAAAGATTGCTTCTCGTCGATGGTCCAGCCGAAAACATTTCCGCCGAAAACCAACGGGTAAATTTCCAGATCGGTTTCTCCTATTGCTCTTAACTCCATAATTTGATCGTCTTTTTTTCTTTATTGCTCAATTCTGCGGCTTCGATGATCCGCATGGTTTTAATGCCATCTTCAGCCGATACCGGAACAGGTGATTTCTTTTTTATTGACTGATATAATTGATCGAAATAATCATAGTAATTTCCGGGAATCGTAGGCATGTTTTCGCGTACGACAACACCTTCGATTTCAGTATGCAAAACTCCAGATTTGTATTGAGGCTCTTTTCCCCAATCATTTACCATCGGAATTTTCCCGGCTTTAAGGTCGTCTTCCTGAACATCGCCGCGGCTTTTTATAAATGAGCCGATTTTACCGTGAAGCACATATGAAGGCAACGGCTCCCGAACGAAAAAACCCGCTTTGAGTCGCACGCGGAATTTCGGATAAAACAGCGTAATATCAAACCAGTCATCGACTACCGATTCCTCCCGAGTGATGCGAATGTCAGCAAACAATTCATCTGGAAAACCAAAAAGATAAAGCGCCTGATCGATGATATGCGAGCCAAGATCACGCAACACGCCCGAACCGGAATTCGCAACTTCCTTATGTTGCTTCGGACTCAATTTCGGATTGTATCTGTCAAAATGAATTTCAGCTTCAACGATGTCGCCGATAATATTTTTGCGATAAATGTCTTCAACGGTTTTAAAATCGCTGTCCCAACGCCTGTTTTGAAAAACCGACAGCGTCACTTTTTTGCGAATTGCCAACTCGTGAAGTTCTTCAGCTTCAGCGACGGTTGCCGTAAACGCTTTTTCAACCACCACGTGTTTTCCGGCTAAGATCGCCTTTTTTGCATATTCAAAATGCGTATAAACCGGCGTATTTACAATAATCAAATCGACATCAGAAGATAAAAGCTCTTCGAGCGAATCACAGCTCTTAACCTGCGGATAATCGTTTTGAACGTTTTTGGAAGATCGCTCCCAAACCGAAACCAGTTCAAACCCGGGATGCAAGGCAAGAAACGGCGCGTGAAAAACTTTCCCCGACATTCCGTATGACAGCAATCCCGTTTTAAGTTGTTGCATGTGTTATAGTTTTGCGCGAGAATATTGATTTGGCCACGGAACATCGGCTTTTAATTCATCGGCAAAAGCCAATGGAAGATGCGGGTTGCGAAGCGATTCACGGCCGAAAAGAATCAGATCGGCTTTATCGCTTTGAAGGATTTCTTCCGCTTGACGGGCATCGGTAATCAATCCGACAGCGCCGGTTTTGACTCCGCTTTCACTCCGGATCCTTTCCGCAAACGGAACCTGATAATTTGGCGCCACCGGAATTTGCTGATGGGACACATTTCCGCCTGACGAAACGTCGATCAGATCAACACCTTTTTCTTTTAATATTTTCGAAAGTTCCACCGATTCTTCGATGTCCCATCCGCCTTCAGCCCAATCGGTAGCGGAAATTCGCACAAATAGCGGGAGATCTGAAGGCCATTCGCTTTGAACTGCTTCAACAACATCGAGTGTTAATCGGATGCGATTTTCAAACGAACCTCCATACGAATCTGTTCGCGTGTTTGTGAGCGGCGATAAAAATTGGTGCAATAAATATCCGTGAGCCGCATGAATTTCGACAACTTTATAACCGGCAATAACGGCACGAGCGGCTGCGAGTTTAAAGTCGGCTATGACTTTTTCGATACCACCTTGACCTAAAGCAACCGGTGGATGTGCGTCGTTGTGATAGCCGACATCAGTCGGACCAACAGTTTCCCATCCGTCATTTTCCGGACCGATTTTCAAATTATCCTGCCAGGGCGGCGTCACGCTTCCCTTTCGACCGGCGTGCGCCAATTGAATTCCGGGAATCGAGTTCTGACTCAAAATAAAATGAGTGATCGACTTTAATTTTTCAACATGCTCGTCTTTCCAGATTCCGAGGTCGCCAGGAGAAATCCGACCTTCCGGCGAAACCGCTGTAGCTTCCTGAATAACCAGCGATGCGCCACCAACCGCGCGGCTTCCAAGATGAACCAGATGCCAATCGGTTGCAAAACCATCGTGACCGGAATATTGACACATCGGCGAAATTGCGATGCGATTTTTTAATATGATGCTTTTAATTTGTAACGCAGAGAACAGTATTGACGACATAAATGAGGTTTAAGTATAAAATGAGTGCTAGTAAAGTTACGCACTTACCTAAAATACCGAAACAGCCGTCTGCTTATTAACAAACATTTAAATATCCAAAAATTAACACGCAACAAAAGAGTAAACATAAAACACTATTTTTGCCCGCTTAGAACCTGATTCACAAAATGGAAATACTTATAAAGCTTTCTCAATTTCTATTGAGCCTTTCACTACTCATTGTACTACACGAACTTGGCCATTATATCCCGGCTAAAATTTTTAAAACCCGTGTTGAGAAATTCTACCTGTTCTTTGACGTGAAGTTTTCACTGCTCAAGAAAAAAATAGGCGAAACCGAATACGGAATCGGTTGGCTTCCACTTGGCGGTTATGTAAAAATCGCGGGAATGATCGATGAGAGCATGGACAAAGAGCAGATGAACCAACCCGCACAACCTTGGGAATTTAGATCAAAACCGGCGTGGCAACGTTTAATCATCATGCTTGGCGGAGTTACGGTCAATTTCATTTTAGCATTTTTGATCTATATCGGAATGGCGTTTATGTACGGCGAACTTTACATCGACAATTCTAACGTCAAAAACGGTGTTTGGATCACAAATCCAATCGTTGAGAGCGTCGGACTCCAAACCGGCGATAAGATTATATCTGTTGACGGCGTTAAAGAAGATAAATTCCACGAACTCAACGAGCGTATCCTACTCGGAAAGCAAATCGTTGTTGAGCGTAACGGCGAAGAAAAAACCATCGATCTGCCAATCGACTTTATCGATAAATTCCTACAAGGTGAAAAATCGCCGGTTGTAGATCTGCGACTTCCATTCGTCGTTTCGCAAATTCAGGACGAATCGCCAAACAAAGATCAGCTTAAAACAAAAGACATTATTCTGACGGTCAACGGCAGACCACTTAAATTTGCCGATGAAGCGCAATCAGTCTTTGAAACTGTAAAAGGACAAACCGTTCCGGCTACTGTTTTCCGGGATGAAAAAGAAGTCCCGGTACTTTTGAAAGTCAGCGATAGCGCTAAAATTGGGGTTGCTTATGCCGTAAGGATGCCATACGATAATTTGGAGCGTCTCGGCGTCTACGAAGTTAACCGCGAAAAGTATGGATTTTTGGCATCTATTCCGGTTGGAATCCAAAAAGGAAAGGATCAGCTTTCAGGTTACGCCCGCCAATTAAAGATGATTTTCAACCCGAACACCGGCGCATACAAAGGTGTCGGCGGTTTTAAAGCGATTTATGACATTTTCCCGCAACATTGGAGCTGGGAAGCGTTTTGGGGAATTACCGCGCTGCTTTCAATCATGCTTGGCGTGATGAACCTGTTGCCGATTCCGGCGCTCGACGGTGGCCACGTTATGTTCCTTTTGTACGAAATGATCACCCGACGCAAACCAAGTGACAAATTTATGGAATATGCGCAACTCGCCGGTTTCATCCTGTTAATCACCTTAGTACTGTTTGCAAACGGTAACGACATTTACAAAGCCATATTTAAATAAAAAAAAATTGAAAAATTAAGCGCGAAATATTTGCGATAATCATTTTTCGCCTTATATTTGCACCGCTTTAAAAGGCAATACGCCTTCCTCCTTAGCTCAGTTGGTTAGAGCATCTGACTGTTAATCAGAGGGTCCTTGGTTCGAGCCCAAGAGGGGGAGCAAAAAGAAAGGCTATCAGAAATGATGGCCTTTTTTATTTTCAGGTCCCGTAGTTCAACGGATAGAATAGAAGTTTCCTAAACTTTAGATCCAAGTTCGATTCTTGGCGGGATCACTATTCCAAATCTACCTTTTTATATTTTGGCGCCACCCCTTTGTGCGCTACCACCGGCGCAAAAAGCGGTCGGGTCTTTCGCAGTGCACGGCACTTTGCTTCAACCCCTGGCGCACTCCATAACTCAATCTCCTTCGATATTGTTCCGGCTTTGCAACAGCATCAATCCCGCCCAAAGAGCCGCAAACTCGTTTAGGCCGCTTTTCTGACCGAATGCGGATTCAAATCAGCAATAGTTATTCTCGTACTTGTGCGTTAGCGATGGGAAGCGGTACCCCGCAGCGACAGCGAGGAATAAAGCGGACAGCGCGGGCCGGAGGCAACGCCCAAAAATTACAACAACCCTTTCTTTTGTCGGTTTTCGAAAATGGCAATCATCAAAAAAGTCTGCATTTTGCGCGCCCGACGCTTTAAAGTCTCGGCGTTCTCACCCGAAAATAGTTCCTCCAGCGTGGCAAACCACAAATTTAGCCAGGTGCCAAAATGGTATGGCGTGATCCCCGACGCGACTTTCTCGTCAACTTCCTGATGGGCAGTAATCGGATTTCCGCCGTAACTGCGACCGCCAAACAAGGTCATCGTCCAGAAATCAGTTAACTTTTCAAGATGTTCTTCCCAATCATCGATCATCGAATTGAATATGGGACCCAAGGTTTCGTCGGCGCGTACCTTATTGTAAAACGCGCGCACCACTTTCCCAACATCTTCCCTAGTTGAAATATCTGTCATTTTGTAAAGATACTAAAACAGGCCATCAACAGAAAGATAGCGTTCGCCGGTGTCGTAATTGAATGTCAGGATGCGCGAATTTTCTGGAAGTTCGGCGATTTTCCTTGCCACAGCTGCAAGCGCGCTACCGGTCGAGATTCCGCCTAAAATGCCCTCCAACCGCGCCAAATCTTTTGCATACTTAAAGGCGTCCTCTTTAGAAACCGCGATTACCTCATCGATAACGCCGGCGTGGTAATTTTGAGGAACAAATCCTGCTCCGATCCCTTGAATCGGGTGCGGCCCGGGGCTTCCGCCAGACAGAACCGGTGAAAGCTCTGGCTCGACAGCAATCACTTTTAAGTTGGCCCACTTTTCTTTCAAAACCTCAGACAGCGCAGTGATATGTCCGCCTGTTCCAACCCCGGTGATGATGTAGTCGAGTCCCTCGGGAAAATCTTCAAAAACTTCCTGAGCCGTAGTGGATTTGTGAATTTCTATGTTTGCCGGGTTGTCGAACTGTTTTGGCGACCACGCTCCTTCAATCGATTCGACGAGTTCGGCCGAGCGTTCGATGGCGCCTTTCATTCCTTTTTCGCGTGGCGTGAGTTCGAAAGTTGCGCCGTAGATTTCCATTAGTTTTCTGCGTTCAACGCTCATCGATTCAGGCATTACCAAGATAACCTTATAGCCCTTAACGGCGGCAACCAGAGCGAGTCCGATACCCGTATTTCCCGAAGTCGGTTCAATGATGGTGCTTCCGGGTTTTAAGATTCCTTTTTGTTCGGCGTCTTCGATCATGGCCACCGCGATGCGGTCTTTGATGCTGTTGCCCGGGTTTGTTTTTTCGAGTTTGATCCAAACATTTCTGTTCTCGCCAAACAACCTGTTGATCTTTACAACCGGCGTTTTGCCTATTGTTTCTAAAATATTTTCTGCTCTCATAATTCTAAATTTTAAATACTGAAATTAATTGCTTCGGGAAATACCTGCCTGCTTTTGATACTGATTTCGCTTTTGTGAAAAACAAGTGAGTGCGCAGGGATCGACGATGTGACCCATACGTTGCCACCGATGATCGCGCCTTCACCGATTGTGGTTTCACCACCGAGGATTGTCGCATTTGAATAGATAATCACGTTGTTTTCGATTGTGGGATGACGCTTTACTGCGACTTTATCGCGGCTTACACTAAGCGCGCCAAGGGTTACGCCTTGGTAGATTTTGACATCGTCGCCGATGATTGTCGTTTCGCCAATGACAACTCCGGTTCCGTGGTCGATAAAGAACCGCCGACCAATTCGCGCCGCCGGATGAATGTCTATTCCGGTCTTGCCGTGAGCGAATTCTGCTAAAAGCCGGGCGATAAGGTTTATATTGTGCGTCCACAAAAAATGGGCGATGCGGTGGACAGTTATCGCGAAAAATCCCGGATACGCCAGCATGACTTCGTTTTTGCTTTTCGCAGCAGGATCAAATTCAAGTACGGCATTGAGGTCGTCGGTAAGCAGGCCGTGGATATGCGGAATTTGCTCAAAAAATTTATCGGCAACCAGCTGCGAGGCTGATTCGCTGCTTAGTTCCTGCTGCAACAACTCGGCTAACCGGTTTCGCAGCGATTCCCCGGTGCTTTGAAACGTTGGAAAATCGAGAAACTCTTTTTTGGTGCAAAACATCCATGAAGTCAGATCGTTGATTAATTGCCTGCCTTTTTTCTTGTCAATGAAAATGCGCGGCTCTTCGAAATTGGCCTTGTATATATCGTCAAATGAATGGTTTGGCATCATGCGCTCTAAATTGTGCGGTAGCAGATAAAGTTATACATCACATAAACTGAATCATCAACTTTTAACTTTAGTTTTGTAAAATAAGGCGGCTATATCGATATTGTAACAAAGTGCAGTAAAGTCCGACAAAACAATGCTTTCCAAAATTCACTTAATTAATAAATAATATGATCAGAAAAACCAGGACCTGTCAGCTTGCCGCGGTCGCGATTTCATTTGCGCTTCTCACGGCTTGCAACCGATCGGAGACCAGAACCACTACAACCGAACTACATTCGGGTGTTATTGTCAAAAACATGGACACGTTGGTTAAACCCGGCGACGATTTTACAAAGTACGTGAACGGCGCATGGGATAAAGCTACTGAGATTCCGAGCGACAAATCGAGTTATGGCGCAGGTCATATTGTAGACGACAAAGCGATCGAAGACGTAAAGAACATCATCGAAGAATCGGCAAAAGGAAAATTTGCTGAAGGTTCGAACGAGCAAAAAATCGGCGATTTCTATCAATCGTATATGGACCTGAAAACGCGCGATGCAAAAGGAATAACGCCAATTGCAGCCGAACTCAAGGCCATTGACAACATTAAAAACCACACAGATCTGGCGGCATATTTCGGATCGGCCAATATTCGCGGCACACGCACGCCATTGAGTATCGGAATCATCGAAGACTTTAAAGATCCAACGCGTTACATGTTATATACATGGCAAGGCGGAATCGGACTTCCGGAACGAGAGTACTATTTTGACAAGGATGCGGGGTCGGCTGACATTCGCACGAAATACCAAAAACACATTGGCACGATGCTAAATTTGGTTGGGATTTCGGATGCCGAAAAGAAAGCGGCAAGCATTATGGCGCTTGAAACCAAGATTGCAGCCGCTCATATGAAGAAAGAGCAGGCGCGCGTTATCACAGCAATGTACAACAAATACGCGATAACCGATTTGTCTAAGCTTGCTCCGGGCTACGATTGGACCGCGATGCTGAACAACGCCAAAATCACAGGACAAGATAGCATTGTTGTAACCCAGGTCGATTATACAAAAGCATTTGGCACTATCGTAAAGTCGACGCCAATTGATACCTGGAAAGCGTATCTTCAGTGGAACCTTGTTGATGACGCCTCAGAATCATTGACGGCAAAATTGGATGAGGAAAACTTCAAATTCTATGGCGTTGTTCTTTCCGGGCAACCCGAACAAAAACCACTTTGGAAACGTGCGGTATCAACCGTAAACGCAAATCTTGGTGAAATCGTCGGTGAAGTTTACGTAAAGAAACACTTCTCGCCGGAAGCTAAAGAGCGAATGACCAAACTTGTCGACAATCTCTTGAAAGCTTATGAAGAAAGCATCAAAAACCTCGATTGGATGACGGAAGAAACCAAAAAAGAAGCGCTTAAAAAGCTAAAACTGTTTACTCCGAAAATCGGTTATCCTGACAAATGGCGCGATTACTCGGCGTTGAAAGTTGTTAAAGGCGACATATACGGAAACCAGGTTCGCGCAACCGAATTCGAATACAACCGTCAACTTGCTAAATTGGGCAAACCTGTAGACAGAACCGAATGGGGAATGACGCCACAAACCGTTAACGCATATTACAATCCGACGTTAAACGAGATCGTTTTCCCGGCTGCAATCCTTCAGCCGCCGTTCTTCGATATGAATGCCGACGATGCTGTAAACTACGGCGCAATCGGGGCGGTTATCGGTCACGAAATCGGACACGGATTTGACGACCAGGGAAGCACTTTTGATGGCGACGGCGTGATGAGAAACTGGTGGAAACCTGCCGATCTCGAGGCGTTCAACAAACGAACCTCGGCACTTGTTTCGCAATACAACGAATTTGAAGTTCTACCCGGATTAAAAGTCAACGGCGCGTTCACACTCGGTGAAAACATCGGTGATCTCGGCGGACTATCAATCGCTCTAAAAGCGTATAAAATGAGCCTTAATGGCAAGAAATCACCGGTTATGGACGGATTCAACGGCGAGCAACGCGTATTTATCGGCTGGGCTCAGGTTTGGGCGAGCAAATCGCGTGATGAAGCCCTTCGCAACCAAATCGCATCCGATCCGCATTCGCCTGCAATCTTCCGTGTAAACGGCATCGTAAGAAATATTGACGAATGGTACGAAGCATTTAATGTGAAACCAGGCGACAAACTCTATCTCGCTCCTGAAAAACGAGTGAAAATCTGGTAATAAAAAACAACCCGCCCTAAACCGGCGGGTTTTTTTATTGGCGTTAATTTAAAACCATATCAAAACAGTTTTAACAAATCTTTACTCACTTTTAGCCAAATTAGCTTTAAATTCGGGTTAAGCCTAACCAACACACGATAATGAAAGAAAATTTTAAAACCATCAATCAAGCTCTCGATGCGGCCGGATTTAAACCCGCACTTGAGGACGCCGCCGGCAATCGCCTCGATTTTAAATTCACCGCCTATTCCCTGAACAGCAAACTGAGTTTCAGATTTGAAAATCTCGAAGAGTTCACCGAATTTTTGAACACCGCCGGCTTTCCGGTCGATGAAGCGCGAATGACACAGATCAACTCCGCCTTTATCGAAATGAACCTCAACCCCGACAGCTTTTTCTACGTCAATTTCTTCGAAAGAGGAAAAGAAGAAGACATGTAATGAAAAGCATTTCGATCTACCGCGCCAACGCCTTGTTGCTGCTACTCATCCTGACGGGCGTTATTCTGCACTTCGGCAAAACGTTTTTAGTACCGCTATTTTTTAGCATTTTGCTTGCCATGTTGTTACGACCGGTTTGCAATAAGCTCGAAAATTGGGGCGTAGGTCGGGTGATGTCGACATTTATCGGAATATTTCTGATCCTGATTTTCGTCGGTGCCGTGATTGGCGTTGTGGCCGCGCAAGGAGCAAGCATCGCCGACGATTGGCCGCAAATGCAATCCAAGATAACTGAACTTATCAAAACTGTTCAACAATTTATCGAATCCAATTACGGGATTTCGATCGGAGAGCAACAACAATACGCCGTGAAAGGAATGAAAAAGGTCAGCGATTCGGGCGGACAAGCTTTTACGACCTTTATGTCCGGCTTTATGAACATTCTCACCAGTTTTGTGCTCGTACTACTCTATTTTTTCTTTTGGATGTGGAAACGCGAAAAATATCAGGAATTCTTCCTCAAACTGGTCGATGCGGAAAATCGGCCTCAAGTTGAAAAAGAAATTTCTGAAATTACCGAAGTCGCCGCGCAGTATTTAGTTGCGCGACTCATATCAATGGCATTCTTGGCGGTGTTTTACATGCTTGGTTTCTCGATATTCGGACTTGAAAATGCGATTCTGATTTCGCTTGTGGCGGTTCTGCCAACCATAATTCCGTATGTCGGCGCGTTTATCGGTGGCTTTTTCCCGCTTGCCATGGCACTTATCGGTGGATCACCCGAAATAATTCTGCCAGTCGCCATCGTATTAATCGTAGCCCAGGTTATCGACAATAATATCATCGAACCACTGGTTGAGGGTCACAGTCTCGACATCAGCCCGGTATTTACAATCATCGCGATCGTTCTGGGAGAGCTCGTTTGGGGCGTTGCCGGAATGGTGCTTTTTATCCCGATGTTCGCCATTTTAAAAATCATCTGCGACCACATTCCGCGCTTGCATCCGTACAGTTTCTTGCTCGAAAACGAGATGGAAGAGCCAAAATGGGTACAGAAACTTCAAAAATTCTTCACTAAAAATAAGTAGTTTTTGGGCGTTGCCGAAGGCCGTGTCTTCCGCTTCAATCTTTTGCGGCCTGCTATCGCGCCACAAAAGGATTTCCCGCTCCAACCACTAACGCGGCCAAGGTGGTAATTATATAACATCCGATAAAAATCATACAAATCAATTCTATATAAACGACCGAACTTTGCACCTATGTTTATGGCAATTTAAATTTGTCATTTTGATCACGTATTGGTTGCGATTTACCCGACCAAACGATACATTTCTCGCGGTAGATTATTTAAGTTTCACAGGTTAACATTGTAAAGAAGATTATGACTAATGCAGTTTTGAACAACCCGTACGTAAAAATCGACGACAAACAACTCGATATTACCTACGGCGACAAAAAAGTAAAATTGGCACTAGACAAAGTGTCGAAAATGTACCTTACCAAAAAGAAGTCGAAATACTTCAGCGGTTTCCCGGGAATCAATCTATTTCTGTCAGACGACAGTTACAATTTGAATATTAAAACGCTCGATAGTAAAGAGATCAAGATTCGTGTCAAGAACTTTGACCGACAATATTTCATTGGCGCCATTTCGGCTTTTAAGAATTTAACGAAAGGTCGTAATTTGGCATAATGACGCATTTCAGTCAGAACTTCATCAGATTTTAGTATTTTAGATTTTTATCTACAAAACCGAATCCGATGAAGTTTTTTTATGCCGTATTGTTACTTGTTTGCCATTGCTCTTGGTCGCAAACAGACGATCGAACTCAAATCGACAACATGATAACGTCGTGGCATCGGGCGGCCGCCGAAGCTAAATTTGACGTTTATTTCTCTCATTTTACGGATAATGCGGTCTTCATCGGCACCGATCCAACCGAAAATTGGAATCTCAAAAGTTTCAAAGAATTTTCAAAACCGTTTTTTGATCGCGGCCGTGCCTGGAATTTTAGATCCATCGAGCGAAATATCTACCTATCCGATGATGGCAAAACCGCTTGGTTCGACGAATTGCTGGACACGCGAAATATGAAATTATGTCGAGGGTCGGGAGTTGCACGGAAAATTGACGGCAGCTGGAAGATTGCGCATTATGTTTTATCAATGACGATTCCGAACGACAACACCCTTGAAGTGGTTAACAACAAATCGGCTTTCGATGAAGCTTTAATTAAAACACTTAAAAGCAGGTAAGCTATCGAAGGTTTTCGATCATAACTTCAGCAGTTTTCGCCAAATCGAAGTTGTGCTTCCAACCCCAATGTTCACGAGCGGCTGAATCATCGATACTTGCCGGCCAACTGTCAGCAATCTTCTGACGGAAATCCGGTTCGTAGGTTATTGTAAATTCGGGAAGGTGTTTTTTGATTTCATCGGCAATTTCTTCCGGTGTAAAACTGATCGCCGCAAGATTATACGACGAGCGGATTTTGATGTTTTCAGCCGGAGCTTCCATGATTTCGATGGTCGCGCGAATTGCATCATCCATATACATCATTGGCATTTTCGTTTTTTCAGACAAAAAGCATTCGTAGGTTCCGCTTTCAAGCGCTTTATGGAAAATGTCTACCGCGTAATCCGTTGTTCCGCCGCCCGGAGGTGACGTCCAGCTGATAAGTCCCGGATATCTGATGCTTCGAACATCGACACCAAACAAATTATGGTAATATTCGCACCAGCGTTCGCCGGATTGTTTGCTGATTCCATAAACCGTTGATGGTTCTGCGATCGTAAATTGTGGTGTTTGTTCTTTTGGCGTTGTCGGTCCAAAAACCGCGATGCTCGATGGCCAGAAGATCTTTTTGATTTTTCCAGCTTTAGCCAGGTTTAAAACATGAAAAAGCGAGTTCATGTTCAGATCCCATGCAAATGCGGGATTTTTTTCAGCAGTCGCCGAAAGTAATGCCGCCATCAAATACACTTCTTCAATTTCGTGCTTTTCGATCAAATGTTCAACCTGATTGAAATCGAGTGCGTTCACAACCTCAAACGGACCACTGTTTACCACGTCGGTATTCAACTTTCTTATATCGGAAGCGATAACATTTTCTGTTCCGTACAACTCGCGCAATTTATGGGTGAGCTCAGTTCCAATTTGCCCGCAGGCTCCGATGATAAGTACTTTTGGCATATTTTCCGGTTTACTGCAAATATAAGCTTTCGCGAAGAATTAATAAAAGCCGGGGCGGCTGATGTTAACAAATAATTCTTATTGGCTATCTTACGTATCCTGAACGGTATTCGTAACTTTGCGCAAATCATTATTAATGAAATTATTCACTATTTGCTTGATGGCTATCGCGTTGTTTTTGTCGTCTTGCAATTCGGATGACGAAAAACGATTGGCGGCAAATCAGAAAGAGGCTGAACGCGCCGAGGCAACATTTGCCAAAATCGATCAGGCCTGGCGTTTTGAAGCGCAACCAGCAAATCCAACTTCGCAGGAATTAACCGGAATTTGGTCGGCTTGGCGCGAATTCCTGAATGAGCTTTCACAAAAGCCAACAACCAGCATTGGCGCTTTCCGCAAAAAAGCACAAACGTTGTCGTTGCGAGTAGACAAACTTCGAACTAACATTCCGTTGAAATACGACAAACCCGAAATACGCAGTCGGATTTCGGTACTGGCAACAAAGGTTCACGCATTAGATTTATTTCTGAGCGTCAATCAAATCGACTCCGAACAAGTTACGACGCTAATCGGCGAAATCAACATACACGTTCGATCGCTGCAAGAACAATTTGACGAAATTGTTAGAAAAAGCCGAATTCCGCGTGAAGAAGGCGAAGCAGATATGATTCGGATGCTTGACACAAGTCGCGCCATCCCGAACGCGGCGCCAAAAGAAATTACAAGTCCGATTCAGCGAAAAAGTTTAATGGACCGATCTCGGCCACGCAAGAAAATTCAATCCCCTTGAAGCAAGACGTACTAAATAAATATCGCGGTAGCGAAAAAGTAAATGCCATTGCAGCCAAACTTGGCACCGGCGAGCGGAAAGTTCACGTAAAAGGTCTCATCGGATCATCATTGTCATTTGTCACACATGCGCTTTTCGAGAAAACTGAATCGCCGTTCATGTTAATTCTTCAGGATAAAGAAGAGGCGGCATATTATCTAAACGATCTCGAGCAAATGCTGGGTGAACAAGATGTTTTGTTTTATCCGGGGTCGTATCGGCGACCGTATCAAATTGAGGAAACCGACAATGCAAACATTTTGCTTCGCGCAGAAGTATTGAATCGGCTGAATTCCCGAAAAAAGCCGGCAATCATCGTTACGTACGCCGATGCTGTTTTCGAGAAAGTGATCACCCGAAAGGAACTTGAAAAAAACACGCTGAAAGTTGCCGTTGGCGATCAGATTTCAATCGAATTTATAAATGAAGTGCTGTTTGAATACGAATTCAGGCGAGTTGATTTCATTACTGAACCCGGCGAATTTTCAGTTCGTGGCGGAATCATAGACGTTTTTTCGTTTTCAAACGACAATCCATACCGAATTGAGTTTTTTGGAAATGAGGTTGAAAGTATCAGATCTTTTGATGTGGAAACGCAGCTCTCGATCGAAAAGCAAAAGAAGATTACCATCATTCCGAATGTTGAGAATAAATTTTTCCGCGACAAACGTGAAAGCTTTCTGGATTACATCAGCGAGAAGACGATTTTATTTTTGCAGAATCCGGAATTGATTTTTACCCAACTCGATAAACTTTTCGAAAAAGCATCTGAATCGTTTGAGAAATTGGATGCGACTGTAAAACATGTTTCGCCCGAGGAACTTTTCTTGGACCGAAAGTCGTTTGTCAAAAAATCACTTGATTTTGCTTTGGTGGAACTCGCTTCGGCGTCGTTTTATAAATCGGATGCGTCGTTTGAGTTTTCGATCAAACCACAGCCGTCATTCAACAAACAATTCGATTTATTGCTAAATGATCTCAGTGAAAACCATTCGGACGGCATCAAAAATTACCTTTTTTGTTCGAATGATACTCAGGCAAAACGATTTCATGACATTTTTGAATCGATTGACGAACAAAATCACGAAGATGTCAGAAAGCAGTATGAAACTGTTGTTTTTCCGCTTTACCAAGGTTTTATAGATACCGAAAATCGGATCGCGGTTTATACCGATCATCAGATTTTTGAGCGATATCACAAATTTAATATTAAGAACGGTTACGCTAAAAAGCAAGCGCTAACACTGAAGGAACTCAACACCCTTTCGGTTGGCGATTATGTGACCCATATCGATCACGGAATCGGAAAGTTCGGCGGATTGCAGAAAATCAGCAATGAAGGCAAGCTTCAGGAAGCGATAAAGTTGGTTTACGCCGATAATGATATCGTTTATGTCAGCATCCATTCGCTTCATAAAATTTCAAAATACAACGGTAAAGATGGCGCGCCGCCAAAAATTTACAAGCTTGGTTCGAATGCGTGGAAAGTTCTAAAGCAAAAAACCAAGGCACGAGTCAGACATATTGCTTTCAACCTCATCCAATTATACGCAAAACGCCGGTTGGAAAAAGGTTTTCAATATAATCCCGACAGTTATCTTCAATTGGAACTTGAATCGTCGTTTATCTATGAAGATACGCCCGATCAGACAAAGGCAACTCAGGACGTCAAATCGGATATGGAAAGTGAGCGTCCCATGGATCGTTTGGTTTGTGGCGATGTTGGATTCGGGAAAACTGAGGTTGCGATTCGGGCGGCATTTAAAGCTGTTGATAATGGAAAACAGGTTGCAGTCCTCGTTCCGACCACGATTCTCGCCTATCAACATTACCGCACATTTTCGGAGCGATTAAAGGAAATGCCGGTATCAATCGGTTATTTGAACAGATTCAGGACCGCGAAAGAAAAAGCTGAAACGCTGAAACAACTAACAGAAGGAAAGCTCGACATCGTGATCGGAACGCATCAGCTTGTCAACAAAAATGTGGTTTTTAAAGATTTGGGATTGTTGATTGTTGACGAGGAGCAGAAATTTGGTGTGAATGTTAAAGATAAACTCAAGACGATCGCATCAAACGTCGATACGCTTACATTAACGGCAACACCGATTCCGCGAACGCTTCAATTCTCGTTGATGGCCGCCCGGGATTTATCGGTTATCAATACGCCGCCGCCAAACAGATATCCGATCGAGACACATGTAGTAGGTTTTAATGAAGAGACCATCCGGGACGCTATTTCGTATGAGATCCAAAGAAACGGACAGGTTTTCTTTATCAACAACCGCATTGAAAACATAAAGGAGATTGCCGGTATGATTCAGCGATTGGTTCCTGATGCGCGCGTTGGGATTGGTCACGGGCAAATGGACGGTAAAAAACTGGAGGAATTGATGTTGGCCTTTATGAACGGCGAATTTGACGTTCTTGTTGCAACGACAATAATTGAAAGTGGTTTGGATGTTCCGAATGCCAATACGATTTTTATCAATAATGCCAACAATTTTGGATTGTCTGATCTTCATCAGATGCGTGGTCGGGTTGGTCGTAGCAATAAAAAAGCATTTTGTTATTTTATAACGCCGCCATATTCTGTAATGACTGAAGATGCGCGCAAACGAATACATGCACTTGAGCAATTTAGCGAACTTGGAAGCGGATTTAACATTGCGATGAAGGATCTTGAAATCAGGGGCGCGGGCGATTTGCTTGGAGGCGAGCAAAGTGGTTTCATCAATGAGATTGGTTTTGAGACCTATCAAAAAATCATGAATGAGGCGATTGACGAATTAAAGGAAAATGAGTTCAGCGATTTGTATCAGACCGAGGAAACGTCCGACAAGGAATATGTGAAAGATATTCAGATCGATGCAGATTTCGAATTGTTGTTTCCTGATGATTATGTGAATAACATTTCAGAGCGACTTAATCTGTACAATGAGTTGAGTTTGATCAAGGATGAAAAGGAGCTTGAAGCTTTCGAAGTGCGATTGACTGACAGATTTGGTCCGGTTCCAAAACCTGCCAGAGCGTTGTTAGACAGCATCCGAATTAAATGGATTGCATCGAAAATCGGTATCGAAAAGCTGGTGATGAAACAAGGAAAAATGACCGGATATTTTGTGTCTGATCAGAATTCGCCTTACTACCAATCAAACCGATTCACTAAAGTTCTCGAATTTATTCAGAAAAATTCCCATGTTGCTAAAATGAAGGAAAAGCAGACGGCAAATGGACTCCGCTTAATGCTGACATTTGAGAACGTAACTTCGGTCAAGAAAGCGTTGGCGATGATTAACACAATCACACTATAGATTTAAAATGCCGCAATTAGCGGCATTTTTTTAGTTCTTCACTATCTTGAAATTTGCCTCTGCTTCGTCAAACTTCACCTTAAAAAAGTAAGTGCCGCTGGCAAATGCAGAAATATCTACCTGCTTTTCCACTTCCGATTTATTCTCATTGTAGAGCAATCTACCTTGAATGTTGTAAACTGCAACATTAGTTATTTCGGTGTTTGAAATAATATTGACAATGCTATTGGTTGGATTTGGATAGTATGTAAAATCAATATTCTGGTTGCTATTTATTCCCAGATTTTGTTCGCAGCTGACCGTCGCGGCAAACCCCGAAGCTGTTACTCCCTGATCGGAATAGAACTCAATTGTAAGCGAACCATCAGGAGCAGTTGACGTAATCGTCGGGATAATAAAAGTGCCCGAAAAACCGCTGTCATTAATTAAAGGTGCGTTTGTATTTGGCCCGTCGTAAACAAAAAGATAGTCATAATCTTCCTCCAGATTGAAAGCTGTGAACTGCAATTTAATTTTGTGTTGTGGCAAATTTGGAATGAGGGTGCGCACAAATGACTGATTATTTTGATAATTCCCGCCTAAACCTCCGGTGTCGGTAATGACGGTTCCGCTGCACCAATCAGCAGGTGTCGCAAAAATCTTTTGTTCGTAAGTTGCTGTGACTCCGTCGCAAATTGGCCTCACTCGTACTTTATAGTACGTATTTGGTTGAAGCAAAGTAGTATTGATGGTTGTACCTGTTACAGGAAACCATGGCGCATTGTTCAGGTTAAAAGGCATGATGCTGTACTCGTAGGACATCGATGTTGTGCCAACGTCAAGAAGTGATAACTCTGCCGAAATAGGTGTGATGTTCTCGATGATAATATCGGCAATCGTATTGATGCAGGTATTGATGCAGTCAAAACTCAGGCAATCTGAATTATTGACCGCGGAAATAATAGCTTGTGACGGTTGCAGACCAAAGCCATTGTTAAATGAAATCCCGACGCCGCTCAACAAGTGGCAATAGCTCATAATCGACCCTTTCTCAAGTGTGGACGGAATTGGTCCGGTAGCACACGATCCTTCGTTGAAACCCGCTTGCTGACCACAACCATCAATTGAAGTTCCATTGCCATTCCAGGCACAAGCATGAGTATGTGGCGAACCCATCAAATGACCAAGTTCGTGTGTAATCACCTGAACTGTCCATGAGTAAGTTGGCACGGTAGAATACTGATAATTAACATCAGAATACGAGTATTTATATGGCGTACACATGGCGTCGATGTTAGCTGCAACACCACCATTAGCACCTTCGTCGATTCCAAGCAACTGTCCGAGATCGGCATCGAAAACAGGACGTGAATCCGCAAATTGAATGAGGTAGTCAAATGATGACGAGCCGCTATACGGATCCGGAGTTGTCCAAATGTAGGTTGTTTTTAATGACGTATTGATGCCATCAATTGCAAACAAAGTCTGAACATTATTGAAAACCGACGTCATCCAATTTGTCGTTTGACTTACATTTCCATTGTTTGCCAGAAATAGTTGATAATCCAATTCGAAGTACATGGTTACGCAACGATTCGTTTGCATCTCTTGATTTTGTCTTTCTAGAGGAAGTTCATGATCGTGCGAAGCTTCAGCTTTAGTATGACAGTTAAACTCGTTGTGGACCTTCATCTTCGCATCTGAATATATGATATAATCGGATGGATTTGATCCAATGGTTTTTCCTATAACCAGATTATTGACTTCGCTGTTTGAAACGATTCCGTTGAAATCATTCTCGAAAAAATTAAAAGATACTACCGAATTGTGGTCGCCCTTTATTATTCCGCGATAATGCACACCCTTATTGTATTCGACATTTCGTTGCTTATCGGTGTCTAATCTGAACTCCGGACTGAAAATGTCAACTTTAAACAATTCAACGGCAATTGTATGTCCGAGATATGGAATTTCAAGCGCTATATTTTGAGGAGATGTTGTAACAATTTCGGCAAGCCCACTATGATTAAGGGTTGCAAATGAGGCGATTTCCAATACTTTACCGATTTCTAAATCTGCAGTTCGATTGGTAGAAGTTAAAACTTTGATTTTCTTAAAAGTTGCTCCTTGCTGATGAAGTTCTGCGTTTTTAAGTGCAATTTTATTTTGAGCATTTGCCGTACAAACTGCAATAAAAACGAGAGCAAGTAATAATTTTTTCATGTTAAATGGTCATAAGCGCCAAATGTATGCAATTTTTTAACGAAAAATTATCGGATTATACTTAGAAATGAAAGAAGGCGTCGACCAGGTGTTCGATGTTATAAGAATCATTTACTTTATGAATGGCGATTATATCGAAACGGACTTCAAGATCTAGATCGTTTTGAATCACATATTGGTTTATGGCTTTTGTTAAGAGTTGAATCTTTTTTGATTTCACAAAATCCTGTGGAAGTCCAAAGTCAATTGATGATCGGGTTTTAACTTCGATTACGGCAAGCGTTTTCTCTTTTAAAGCGATGATATCGACTTCGGCTTTTTCGAATGTGAAGTTCCGTTCTTTGATTTCATAGCCGAGTCCGACCAAGTGTTCGATCGCGAGGTCTTCACCAAGTTTACCAAGCTCGTTATGCTGAGCCACGACTAATCAAATTTTACAGTTACTTCTTTAGCATTTACGTCGATCGCTATATTCCGACCAAAGATGAGCGCGCGATTATCTTTGATATGTCCGGCCGGGAAATTGAATATGACCGGGAAATTGTAATCCTTGAAAATGTCGCGTATAATTTCGTCGGCATTGCTTCCCCATGGAATGTCATTGTCGTTCATACTGGTCATTCCGCCAACGATTACTGCTTTCACACCTTTAAAATAGTTGTTTCTTTTTAAGTTCATCATCATTCTGTCGATATGGTAAAGGTACTCATCAAGATCTTCGATAAATAGAATTTTACCCTTGTAATCGATTTCTGACTCTGAGCCGACAATGCTGTAAAGAACCGAAAGATTACCGCCAACAAGTTCGCCACTGACTTTGCCGCTTCGGTTAAACGCGTGCGCGGCAACAGTGTACGATAGTTTTTCGCCAAATAGTGATTTTCTAAACGATTCGATGGCTGCAGGACTGGCATTTGCCACGCTCAGCGCCATTAACGAGTGAATGGTCTCGATTCCCATATTATTCAGGTGACTGTGCAAAACAGTGACATCGCTAAAGCCACAAATCCATTTGGGTTTCTTTTTGAAATTTGAAAAGTTGACCCGATCTATGATTCGAACGGTTCCATAGCCTCCCTTTGCTGCCCATACAGCTTTAATCGAAGGATCGTCGATCATTTCCTGAAAATCAGTCGCGCGTTGCCAATCTGGTCCGGCGAGTTGATTTTGCGATTTTCCGATGGTTTTTCCAACAACGACATTTAATCCCCAACTCTCAAGTAATTTAATTGCCGGTTTTAGTGAAGCTAAATCAACTTTTCGTGCAGTTGCCAGAATTCCGACGGTGTCACCTTTTTGCAAATATTCAGGTTTGATCATTTTTCTTTGAGAGTAAGATTGTTGAAATAAAATTAATAGCAATAACAGAGTTAATCTTTGGGTTTGCGACATACATCTGCTCTTCATAGTTTGTGAATTTACAAATATAACCAAAACGGCCTAGCCCTGATGGAAGCGGCATCCTTTTGCGATGGCGTAACTTGAGTGGAGCCAACGTAAAAGATATAGCGGACAGCAGGAAACAGCTCCTAAAAAAACAACACCAATTCGGCTGTAATGCGTATTTTTGACACATTTAATATTCAATATGCTACAGAATCCAAAAAGATATACGATTACGGCTGCTTTGCCTTACACTAACGGACCGATTCACATCGGGCATTTGGCCGGGGTTTATGTGCCATCTGACATTTACGCGCGCTACCTGCGATTAATTGGCAAGGACGTCGCCTTCATTTGCGGTAGTGACGAGCACGGCGTTGCAATATCCATGAAAGCCAAAAAAGAGGGGATCACTCCTCAGGAAGTCATCGACAAGTATGATGGAATTATTCGCAAATCTTTTATTGATTTTGGAATTTCGTTTGACAATTACTCTCGTACTTCCTCAAAAATTCATCACGACACGGCGTCTGAAATGTTTCGCAAACTCTATGAGAACGGAAAATTTATTGAAGAAGTAACCGAGCAACTGTATGACGCGAAAGCCAATCAATTTCTCGCTGACCGTTTTGTTACCGGAACTTGCCCTAAGTGCAATAATCCCGAAGCGTATGGCGATCAATGCGAAAAATGCGGATCCACGCTTAACGCCACCGATTTAATTGATCCAAAATCAGCGATAACCGGCGAAAAACCGGAGCTGAAGTCAACCAAACACTGGTTCTTGCCACTCGATCAATATGACACTTTTTTGCGAGAATGGATATTGGAAGGTCACAAAAACGACTGGAAACCGAATGTATATGGACAGGTTAAAAGTTGGCTTGACGACGGATTGAAACCGCGCGCAGTTACACGTGACCTTGACTGGGGAATTCCCGTACCGGTTGAAGGTGCAGAAGGCAAGGTTTTATATGTATGGTTTGATGCGCCGATTGGCTATATTTCATCAACAAAAGAATGGGCTGCTCGTGAAAATAAGGACTGGGAGCCATATTGGAAAGATGCTGACACAAAGTTGGTCCACTTTATTGGAAAGGACAATATTGTTTTTCATTGTGTGATCTTCCCGGCCATGTTGAAAGCTGAAGGTTCATATATTTTGCCGGACAATGTTCCTGCAAACGAGTTCCTGAATCTGGAAGGCAACAAGCTGTCAACTTCGAAAAATTGGGCGGTTTGGTTACACGAATACCTTCAGGAATTTCCGGATCAGCAGGATGTCCTTCGATATTCTTTAACAGCCAACTCACCTGAAACCAAGGACAACGACTTTACTTGGAAAGATTTTCAGGCACGAAATAACAATGAACTTGTTGCTGTGTTCGGCAATTTCATTAACCGTGTAGCAGTCTTGACTAACAAATATTACAGCGGAGTAGTTCCTCAGGCAAACGAATTCTCAGAGATCGACCTTCAAACTTTAGCTGAATTAAAAGCGTACCCCGCGGTAATTGCAAGTTCAATAGAGCGATACCGATTTAGAGAAGGTCTTGGCGAGCTGATGAATGTAGCGCGACTAGGAAACAAATACCTAGCTGACGAGGAGCCTTGGAAAATAATCAAAGAAAATCCGGAACGTGTGCAGACTCAAATGTTTGTGGCGTTGCAAATCGCTACAGCACTCGCAATACTTTCCGAACCATTTCTCCCGTTTACCGCTGGAAAATTAAAGCGAATTTTGCAATTGCCGGATTCTTTAGAATGGCGTAGCGTGGAGCAACAAGACCAACTCGTTGGCGGCGGTCATCAGATTGGAGAGGCAGAGTTGCTTTTTTCAAAGATTGAGGACGAAGCAATCCAACAGCAAATTGACAAACTTGCAGCAACTAAAACAGCTAATAACTCTGACCAACTTAAACAAGTGGAACCTCAAAAAGAAACCATTCAATACGACGATTTTTCAAAGATGGATATCCGGGTAGGAACAATCCTGGAGGCTCAGAAGATGCCGAAAGCAAATAAATTGCTGATTCTGAAAGTAGATACCGGTATTGATGTTCGCACTATTGTGTCCGGAATCGCGGAGAGTTTTACGCCAGAAGAAGTCATCGGTCGCAAAGTTTCGGTTTTGGTTAACTTGGCGCCAAGAAACCTCCGTGGAACTGAAAGTCAGGGTATGATTCTGATGGCAAACAATGCGGAAGGCAAGTTAGTGTTTATCAATCCCGATGCAGAAGCTCCGAACGGTCAAATTATATCTTAATGTATACGAACCTTAAAGTAATTGCATTTGATGCCGACGACACCTTATGGGTGAATGAACCTTATTTTGCGGAGACCGAGAAGAAGTTTTGCGAGCTGATGCAGGATTATTTGTCGCATCACACATTATCACAAGAGCTATTCAAAACCGAGATCCAGAATTTGCCGTTGTACGGTTACGGAATTAAAGGCTACATCCTGTCAATGATCGAAGCGGCAATCGCTATTTCAGGCAATACGCTTAATATCGAGATTGTTGACAAGATCATGCAATACGGCAAAGACTTGTTGCAAAAACCTATAGAGTTACTCGATGATGTTGAGGGCACATTAGGCGCATTAAGGTCAAAATACAAGTTAGTAGTTGCCACTAAAGGCGATTTACTCGATCAACGTAGGAAACTGCATAATTCAGGGTTGGGACATTTTTTTCATCATATCGAAGTGATGTCTGACAAACAAGAAGTAGACTATCGGGATTTGGTAAAGCGACTTGACATCGAGCCCTCGGAGTTTTTGATGATCGGAAATTCACTCAAATCAGACATTCTGCCGGTTCTTGGAATCGGCGGGTCGGCGATACATATCCCATTTCATACGACCTGGGCTCATGAGCGGATTGACCATAAAGTTGAACATCCGAAATTCTGTACCGTATCGAGAATCAGTGAAGTTTTAGCCATAATAGAAAAGTAAATGCAAAAATTTCAGTTAATCATACTGTTAACGGTGTCGTGGTTCGCACAAGCTCAGACTTTGTTGTCAAGCAGGACGTATCACATCGATAAACCGCAACGGAATGGCCAACTCAACGCTTTTGCAAATGAAAGTTCAAATGAGTTTTACGTAGTCGCTGGTCGAGAAAAAGAAATAACAGCCTACAAATATAATCGTGCACTTTTCTTTAGCGATAGTTTGTCGACTGAAAACGAACTTCGTCAAGCATACCCAAAATTTGTCGGAAATACATTTGACCAATCGGGAAATCCTGTCGCATATTACGCCGATGACAGCTTTGATAAGTTCACAGCGCTTAAATTCGACTTTGAAAAGAAGCAAGTTGATAGATCGAAGCTCGACCTCTCGTTTTTAAGTTCTGATTTATTGGGAACTTTACAAGCGAAAAATCACGTTTGTTTTTTGTCCTCTAAAAGTGGCCTCGGTGACGAAAACCGCCTGGTGCTGAATACCATTCGTGACACAATTGTCGGAATCGCAACATTGGATTTCACTCCGTATGAAATTTTAGACCATAATGGTAAAATCATATCTGTCAAAGAACTTTTGCGCGAGTATCCGATTGAGTTTATAGACAATCGTTTCTTTGTGCCTCTAGCTGTCGCATCTGCAAAGACGAAGGCATATATTGATGAAAAAAATTTGATCATAACCTTCGACCATCGACCAGAAGAAACTCAGGTCTTCTCAATTGACGTCACATCGGGTGTGGTTACGCATGAAATCATTCCACATCAAAATCTTACCGCCGAAGCCGCACAGTCAAATTCGTTTTATTACGATCGGCGGTTATTTCAATTTAAATTAAACGAAGACGAATTAGTATTACAATCGGCATCACTTCAGGACAAGTCGAATGTTACAACATACTCAGCTACAAGTAAATCTACGCTACAATTTATAAATTCGGCATTGTCAATGCAGGTTGGCAATAAGCCTGTCCGCGAATTTAAAAACACCGAAAAGTTCCTAAAAAAAGCATCAAAAGCAACAGCGGCACTGACTGTCTACAAAACTCCTGACCACCTTCTTGTTACTGCCGGGGCAGTTCGGAATATCGCTTCTTCAGAAGACGTTGCACTCGGCATTCTATCAATTGGTCTCGGTGCCGCAGTGGGAAGTGTCGACGTTCCGGAAATGGGAAAATCAAACATTCAAAGCTTCTACTTTGAATCGCTGTTTGATGATTCATTTATCCATCAACCTGTAACTCAAACGCCACTGGCGATCGACCTCATCACCCAATTCATGACCGAAAACCGGAAAAGCATCACGCTTGACTCGGTAATCTGGTATCA
Source organism: Flavobacterium sp. (assembly GCA_015234525.1). Lineage (GTDB taxonomy): Bacteria > Bacteroidota > Bacteroidia > Flavobacteriales > Flavobacteriaceae > Flavobacterium. The sequence goes on from JADGMX010000010.1 coordinate 81,604, forward strand.
GGGCAATTACATTCTTTCTTACTACGACAAGAACAAACAGTCTTTCGAACTCCGCAAGTTTGAAGATTACCGACGATATTAAAAAAAGAGGACCACAAATTGCAGCCCTCCTTTCACTACATCATTAGCAATTCATTCGCAACCACTTCGGTAAAGTAGCGTTTTTCGCCATTCTTATCTTCATAGGTGCGGTGAGTAAGCTTTCCTTCAATGGCGAGTTCTTTTCCCTTGGTCAGATATTTTTCAGCTAGTTCGGCCGACTTCCCCCAAGCTACGATATTGTGCCATTGCGTATCGGTCACTTTTTCGCCTTTGTCGTTAGTGTAGTTCTCGTTGGTAGCCAATTTTAATTTGGCTAATTTCTTTCCTGATTCGAGATTGATAATTTCAGGATCGTTTCCCAGATTACCAATCAATTGTACGCGGTTTCTTAATGTTGTCATGGCGAATAATGATTTAAATGGTTTATATCGGCAAAGATTGTAAATGTGAAAGACAGAAGTCGGTTGTAAAATATTTAAAATCGTTTGTAGTTATTTGTAACCATTTGTAAATGGAAAATATATTTCTATATTTGACCAAGGCATCCGTTTTTTTTCGCTAAAAACTCAATTGCCCAAATCTCAAGCTAACCTAAATCGCTTGCACGATGGTTAAGTATTGCTTAGAATGTTCCGAAAAAATCATCGGACGCGAAGACAAAAAGTTTTGCAGCGACGCTTGCCGGAACGCTTATAACAACAAGCGAAACAAAGACAGCAATAACTTAATGCGTACCACAAATAACAGGTTGCGCAGAAATTATCGGATATTATCCGAATTAAATCCAGACGGAAAAGCAAAAGCAACCCGATCTAAACTCGTCGGAAAAGGGTTCGATTTTGAACTCGTAACCAGCGTTCTTACCACTACTGCCGGATCTACCTACTATTTCTTATACGACCAGGGTTATATGCTCCTCGAGAACGACCTATATATTCTTGTCCGAAAAGAAATTTAATCGCCCCCTATGAAAAAAACGCAACAATCGATATTCGCCTTACTATTTCTGATCACAATAATAGCCGGTGTCTTCTTCTTCATGATGCCTCAAACCATCTCGCGCGATGACACGCCACTCAACGAATTTTCATTAAAGCGAGCGCTCTCACATGTTAACGAAATTTCAGCCAAACCCCATTATGTCGGATCAGATAACCACAACGTAACCGCCGACTACATTCAGCAGGAACTTCGAAAACTCGGACTTGAACCAACAATCCAAGAAGGAACAACCTTATCAGATTGGGGAAATCTTGTAAAATCAAAAAATATTCTGGCCAGAATTAAAGGCTCTGGCAGTTCCCAGGCTTTAATGCTGCTCTCTCATTACGACAGCGCCCCACATTCATCTTCCCCCGGCGCATCGGACAATGCAGTTGGCGTGGCCACAATTCTTGAAGGAATCCGTGCATTTATACACAATAAAACCCCGCACAAAAATGATATCATAATCTTATTTTCAGATGCTGAAGAACTGGGATTGAACGGCGCGGCACTTTTTGTAACCCAAAGCGGTTGGGCCTCACAAACTGGTTTGGTATTAAATTTCGAAGCGCGCGGAACAGCTGGACCGTCATATATGCTGATGGAAGTTGCAGGTGGGAATTCGGCCATGGTTAAAGGATTTCAAGATGCCAAAACCACATTTCCGGTCGCAAATTCGTTAATGTACAGCGTCTACAAGATGCTTCCCAACGATACCGATCTTACCGTTTTTCGCGAGCAAGCGGGAATTCAGGGTTTCAACTTTGCGTTTATCGATGATCACTTTAATTATCACACCGCACAAGACGATATCGATCATCTAGATCAGCGATCACTTCAGCATCAAGGCAGCTATTTAATGCCACTTCTAAAACATTTTTCAAATGAAAATTTGGCAGCGCTGAAATCCGACGAGGACCACGTTTATTTCAGTATTCCTTTTGGCTTTGTAAATTATCCGTTCAGCTTTATTTATCCGATGTTAATCGTGGCTTCGCTTCTTTTTTTATTTCTGGTTTTCATCGGAATCGGAAAACGAAACCTTGTCCCACGACTGATCGGAAAGGGATTCATCAATCTGTTACTGTCGATTGCAGTATGTGGAATTCTCGGATTTTTTATTTGGAAGACATTACTGCTTGTATATCCGCATTATACCGACATTTTACACGGATTTACCTATAATGGTCATTACTACATATTGGCATTTTGTTTTCTGGCACTCACCATCGGGTTTATTTTCTTCAATAAACCAACAACCGAAATCGAAGTGATGAGCCAGACCGTAGCGCCAATAACCATTTGGCTACTGATCAACTTAGCGCTTGCCATTTACCTTCCGGGCGCCGCGTTTCTTATTATTCCGGTTTTCGCAGTCCTGATTATGTTCGGCTATTATGTCGTATTGCAACGAACTAACCTGCTTCTAAATCTGGTTATGTCAATTCCGGCAATCATTATAATTGTTCCGTTTATTTGGATGTTCCCAATCGGACTCGGTTTAAAAGTGCTTTTCGGCAGTATGATACTAACAGTTCTTACTTTCTCAATATTATTGCCGGTTTCGGCTGCGTTTCATCGTAAATATATTTTCGGTGGATTATCCGCAGTTCTGTCGATAATTTTATTTGTTTATGCTCATCTGAATTCGGATTATCAGCCCGGCAAAGCAAAGCCAAACAGTTTGGTCTATATTCTTGACGCCGATACCAAAAAAGCCGAGTTTGCAACTTATGACACTTACGTGGATGATTGGACTGCTAAATATCTCGGTAACAAGCCTAAGGAAGCATCGCATTTGAATGTGCATCCGCTGTTCAGCAAATACAACTCGGGTTTTACAATGTCGAATCACGCGCCAGTGGTGTCACTCGCCCAGCCGACTATTACTTTTCTTCGCGATAGCATCATCGGCAATCAGCGGCATTTAAAAATTTCTATTAAACCGAATCGCCGCGTAAACCGGTACGACATTTTCGCTAATCAAAATCTGACTATTCACAACCTTCGGGCAAATGGCGCAACCGCACTTGGGCAGAAAGGCTCGCCGTTCTTACGTCGGAATGCCAAAATCCTTAGCTATTATGTGGTTGATCAGCAACCGCTTGAGCTAAGTTTCAGCATCAATAAAAATGCGCCACTTGATTTTCACTTACTTGAAGCTTCGTTCGACCTTTTGTCCAACTCCAATCTGAAAATTTCCGAGCGGCCAACCGATATGATTCCGAAACCGTTTGTACTAACTGATGCGGTAATCATCAAGAAGAAAATCGCAGCCACACCAGTCACGCCAACTGCTGTTCCTCCGGCCGCCGTACCATTGCGAATCGTTCCAATGCAACCAACGCAAGCCGCGCCGTTCACACCAATTGATACTACGCGTCTTGAAAATTAGCATTATAGGCTGCGGATGGCTCGGATTTCCATTAGCGACCGACTTTTTGAACAGTGGCTTTTCAGTCAACGGATCGACAACATCTGAAGAAAAGCTGGATTTATTGAGCCAAAATGGCATCAACCCATTTTTGATAGACCTTAATACATCAACCGATTTCCGATCATTTCTAGATGGCGCCGATATCATCCTTGTAAATGTACCGCCTAAAGCTTCTGCCACCAACCAGCTCGGTTATGTTGACAAAATGCGAACTATCCTGAGTAACATTCACGTAAGTGGACTAAAAAACGTGATTTTCATCAGTTCGATTTCAGTCTACGCCGATGAAAATCAGGTGGTAACCGAACGTACACCAACTTCTGAAACCACCTATGCCCGGCAACTGACCGAAGCTGAAAACGTTTTTCGGGCTGATGCCACACTGAATACTACCATACTGCGGTTGGGCGGACTCATCGGCGGCGAGCGTCATCCGATCAAATCCCTTTCGGGTAGGACAAATCTCCAAAATCCGAACGCACCCGTGAATTTGGTTCAGCGTGATGATTGTATCAAAATTATACGCGAGATCGTGTCCAAAAAAATATGGGACGAAACATTTAATGTTGTCTCGCCCCATCATCCTTCAAAAGTTGACTATTATAGTCAGAAAGCAACCGATTTAAATTTGGCGCTTCCGCAATTTGACTTTTCAAATCCATCGATCGGCAAAATTGTGAATTCCCACAAAATCACCGATCGCCTGAACTTTACATTTTCGGCCTTATAATTACCAGATTTTTACGCGTTTTTCAGGCGCAATATACATTCCGTTTCCGGGTTTAATGTTGAACGCTTCGTAAAACGCATCTACGTTTTGCAACGGAACATAAGCTCGATACATTCCGGGCGAATGCGGATCGGTTTTTACCTGATTCTTGATTGCTTCATCGCGCATTTTCGTACGCCAAATCGTAGCCCATGAGATGAAAAAACGCTGATCTGGTGTAAATCCATCGATAAGTCCGGGGTTGCCGTTCTCTTTAAGATAAAGTTGCAAGCCATCATAAGCTGCGTTCACTCCGCCCAAATCACCAATATTTTCCCCGAGTGTAAACTTCCCATCGACGAAAATTCCGGGAATCGGTTCAAGCGCGCTGTATTGATCTGCGAGTTGTTGTCCGAGGCCGGTAAACAAATTAAGATCTTCGTCTGACCACCAATTTACGAGATTTCCTTCAGCGTTGTATCGAGATCCTGAATCGTCGAAACCGTGAGAAATTTCATGACCGATAACCGCTCCGATTCCACCGTAATTTACCGCTTCGTCTGCTTTGTAATTGTAGAATGGCGGTTGAAGAATTGCAGCCGGGAACACAATTTCGTTAAACGACGGATTAAAATATGCGTTTACGGTTTGTGGAGACATTCCCCATTCTTCTTTATCGACCGGTTTGTCAAGATCGGTCAAGCCTTTTTCGAAACGCCATTTTGAAATATTTCGCATGTTTTCAAAATAGCTTCCTTTATCGATTGGCGCCGTGATTGTGAGTTTGGAATAATCTTTCCATTTGTCAGGATATCCGATTTTCACTCTGAATTTATGAAGCTTTGCAACGGCACTGGCACGTGTTGCTTTAGTCATCCACGGCAATTTGTTGATTCGGTTTTCAAAAGCCTGGATGACGTTTTTGATCATTGCTTCAGCTTTAGCTTTCGCTTCAGGCGGGAATTTCTTTTCAACATATAGTTTTCCAAGTGCTTCACCCACGCTGTTATTGATGACTTGTAGCGCACGCTCATTCATCGGCCGTTGTTTAACCGCTCCTGTAAGCGTTTTTCCGTAAAATTCCCAATTGGCATTTTCGATTTCGGTTGAAAGCAAACCTGCCGATCGGTTAAGAAGCGTCCAACGCATATACGCTTTCCAGTCGTCCACCTTATTTTCGGTAAAAATGGTCTGCAATGTTTGCATGTATCGTGGTTGCGAAACGATTAACGTATCCGGTACCCGAAGGCCTACTCCGGAAATATAAGCCGTCCAATTGATAGCCGGAACTAATTTTTGAAGTTCGGCAACAGTCATCGGATTGTACGTTTTGCGACGATCACGACGTTCAACACGGTCTAATCTCGCCTCAGACATTCGGGTTTCAAGGGCAAGAATGCGTTCGGCGTTTTTTGCTGCTACTGCGGGCGAATCACCGAGATATCTCAGCATTCGCGCCACGTGAATTTTGTATTTATCACGTTTTTCCTTACTGTCTGCATCAGTTGCAACATAGTAATCGCGATCAGGCAACCCCAGGCTTCCCAAACCGACATTTATCAGGTTGCGATTGCTGTTTTTTGAATCGGGACCGACACCAACACCAAAAAATCCGGGTCCGCCGTACGGTTCGGTACTAATCAATAGCGCTTGCAGATCTTTTATGTTCTTAACCGAATTAATTTTTGCCAGATGCGGTTTTAAAGGCGTGATACCTTGTTTATTTCGCGAAACGGTATCCAGGATTGAACGATACAAATTAATCGCCTTGCCTTGATCTGTTGACGAATTATACTTGGAATCAGCTGCAGCTTCTGTTAATATTTGCAGGGCATCGAGATCGGTGTTTTGGCGGAGTTCGTCAAAACTTCCCCATCGGGTGCGATCTGCCGGGATTTCGGTCTTGTCGTACCAAGCGCCGTTGACGAAACGGAAAAAATCGTCAGCCGGATTAACCGAACGGTCCATATACGAAAGATTTATGCCGGGTTCAGTGGTTTTGTTGTCTTGTGCAATTGCATCGACCGAAAATAAAATCGGAAGTGCAAACATCATGGGTAAAGAACGTTTGAGAATCATGGATTTTGGGATAGATTTAAAAAAATGGAAATTATTAAAATATCCTTTAAAAAGCAAGGACTCTGGGAGAACGCGATTTCTTTCCGTAAATTTGCGCCATGAAAGCTATTTTAAGGAAGTATCGCTATTTTTTGATTGCTTTTGCCGTTTTCTCCGCAATCACACTTACGTTGTTTTATCGCGCACTTGATCCCGGAAAATCCCTTCCGGTTTACAATCCAAGCATGGTCAACCCTGAGCTTGTGGACAGCACCATGCAACATGTGGCTGCTTATCACAAAGTGGCTGATTTTTCATTCGTCAATCAAAACGGAAAAACCGTCACTCAAAAAGATTACGAAGGTAAAGTTTACGTAGCCGACTTCTTTTTTACAACATGTCAGACGATATGCCCGATTATGACCGATAATATGACCACAGTTCAGGTGGCAGTTAAAGATAATCCCAAAGTGATGTTGCTCTCCCATACGGTTACTCCCGAGATTGACGATGTTCCAACGCTGAAGCAATATGCAATTGATCACAAAGTCATTGACGGAAAGTGGAATTTAGTCACCGGTGATAAACGTGAAATTTACAAAATGGCGCGAAAATCATATCTCGCCGTAAAAATGGGAAAACCCGAAGAACTCTACGATATGGTTCATACCGAAAATTTCGTGCTTGTCGATCAAGAGCGCCAGGTACGAGGATTTTATGACGGCACAGACCCTGACGACATCGAGCGTTTGATCGAAGACATCAACTGGCTGACGGAAAAGAAGAATTAACGTTTCATAAGCAAGGTTTCTAGGGTTTAAATCAGTAATTTTGCGCCTTTATTCAATCTAAATAAACTTTGCAGACTACCCTAGATTTATTAAAAATCGGCGATAAAGCCACAATACTCGATTTCGATATCGAGAAGATCCCATTAAAACTTCTTGAAATGGGTTGTTTGCCTGGAAATGTAGTCCAATTACTGCAGAAAGCACCATTCGGCGATCCACTATATCTCGATGTCAACGGTTCTCATTTGGCAATCCGAATTGAAACCGCGAGTCAGATCACCGTCGAGATCATCTAATTCAGCTATGAGCAACGAAAACATCAATGTCGCACTGATCGGCAACCCAAATACCGGAAAGACATCTGTATTCAACCAACTGACCGGCTTGAGCCAGCAAGTGGGAAACTATCCCGGCATTACAGTCGAAAAAAAGGTCGGGTTCTGCAAATTGCCCAATAACGTTAAGGCAAACATCATTGACCTTCCCGGAACATATAGTTTGAATGCAAGTTCGATCGACGAAAACGTGGTAATCGAACTTCTGCTGAACAAAAACGACAAACTTTATCCTGATGTAGCCATTGTTGTTTCAGATGTTGAGAATTTGAAACGAAATTTATTGCTTTTCACACAAATCAAAGATCTTGAAATTCCGACGATACTTGTCATTAATATGGCTGATCGAATGGATGCCAAAGGAATTACATTAGACATTCCGTATCTTGAGGAACACCTGAAAACTAAAATCGCACTTGTCAGCACACGGCGAAAATTTGGCATTGACGAACTCAAAAAACTTATCGTCAGCTATAAAACCCTGTCAACCGAACCCTGTTTGCACGCTTCGTCGATCGATCCGGATTATTTTGAAAGTCTCCGCAGAGCGTTCCCGAATCAATTGCTATATAAACTTTGGCTGGTGATTACGCAAGATGTGAATTTTTTGAATTTGGAACGAAATGAAATCCGAAGTTCTTTCACAAAATCGCATTCTGATCTCAAGCGACTCCAGCAACGTGAAACAATCAAAAGATATCAGTTTATCAATGACGTTTTGAAGGTCGGTCAAAACATCGACTTATCGGTTGCCAAAGATTTCAACAGCAAACTCGACCGCATTTTAACCCATAAAATTTGGGGTTATGCAATCTTCTTTCTGATTCTGTTCGTGATTTTTCAGGCGATATTTGAATGGTCGTCAGTACCGATGGACTTTATCGATGGGACATTTGCGACGATGAGTTCGCTTGTCGCAGAGAATTTACCGCCGGGTATGTTGACGAGCTTGATTGCCGAAGGAATTATTCCGGGGATTGGTGGAATCTTAATTTTCATTCCGCAGATTGCATTTCTTTTCCTATTCATATCGGTACTTGAAGAAAGCGGATACATGAGTCGCGTGGTGTTTTTGATGGATAAAATCATGCGCCGATTCGGTCTTTCCGGAAAAAGCGTCGTGCCATTAATTTCGGGAACCGCTTGTGCCATTCCGGCGATCATGGCCACCCGCAACATTGAAAATTGGAAAGAACGGCTGATTACAATTTTGGTGACACCGTTTACGACATGCTCAGCGCGACTCCCGGTTTATGCCATTTTGATCGCACTCATTATTCCAGATACCAGGTATTTCGGGTTTCTGAACCTTCAGGGATTGACCTTAATGTTGCTTTACCTACTCGGATTCGGTACAGCCATATTTTCGGCATTTATCCTGAACAAAATATTAAAGGTGAAAGGCAAATCGTTTTTCGTTGTCGAAATGCCGAGCTACAAGTTGCCCTTATTTAGAAACGTCGGAATCAACGTATTTGAACGTACTAAGTCGTTTGTTTATGGTGCGGGAAAAATCATTCTGGCAATTTCGATTATACTTTGGTTTTTGGCATCATTTGGACCGGGCGAAAACTTTAGAAATGCTGAAGAAATCATCACCCAAGAAGCACAACAATTTCCTGAACGCTATGCTCATGAGACCATCGAAAGTCATGTAGCGTCGTTCAAATTGGAGAATTCGTACATCGGAATCATGGGTAAGGCAATTGAACCGGCAATCGCACCGTTAGGATATGATTGGAAGATCGGAATTGCGATTATCACCTCATTTGCAGCTCGCGAAGTTTTTGTCGGAACTCTGGCAACAATTTACAGCGTTGGCGATGCCGATAACGACGAGACTATAAAACAGAAGATGCGCGCTGAAGTTAATCCGCAAACAGGTGAGAAGATTTTCAACTTCGCTTCCGGTATGTCGCTGTTATTGTTTTACGCTTTTGCGATGCAATGTGCAGGAACCCTTGCAATTACCCGAAAGGAAACCAATAGTTGGAAGTGGCCGATGTCGCAACTTATTTTTATGGGAGCGCTTGCCTACTTCGCATCACTTTTAGCATACCAACTTTTAAAATAAAACTATGGTCCAACAAATTATAGCTCTCGCGATACTTGCTTTGACACTGGCGTTTTTAGTTCGGAAATTCATTTTGCCAAAAAAGAAAAAAGGCAGTGATTGTGGCAGCAACTGCGGTTGTTCCTAACCTAAAGCAACATCTAAGGTCATCATCACAATAAAGCCGCCGATAAACCCCAACGTGGCGATATCGGTGTTGTTTTCTTGTTGGGTTTCGGGAATAACTTCTTCAACAACGACAAAAATCATTGCGCCCGCAGCAAAAGCGAGTGCATAAGGCAAAATTGGCGTAAAAAATGTAACCGCCAGCGCCCCGACAACAGCTGCAACGGGCTCGACCAATGCTGAAGATTGTCCGTATAAAAAACTTTTGGTCCTGCTCATTCCCATCCGGCGTAGCGGCATTGAAACCGCAATTCCTTCCGGAAAATTCTGAATCCCGATGCCGATTGCTAATGTAACCGCGCCGGCAATCGAGGCCTCAGGTATTCCGGCAGCCACACCGCCAAACAAAACACCAACCGCCAATCCTTCCGGGATATTGTGAAGCGTGATCGCCAACACCAATAAGGTGGTTCGTTGCCATGGCGATTTTTTTCCTTCAGCGGTTTGAAAGTTAATATGCATATGCGGCAACAATTTGTCCATCCCGAATAAGAAAAATGCCCCTAAAGCAAAGCCGACCGCGGCTGGCATTACCTTTAAAAATCCGTCGCCCTCACTCATTTCGATCGCAGGCGCCAATAAACTCCAATAACTCGCCGCCACCATAACTCCGCCGGTAAAACCCAGCATTCCGTCGAGAAGCGTCCGGTTCATGTTTTTAAACAAAAAAACAACCGACGCGCCCAAAGCCGTTAGCCCCCAAGTAAAGACGGTGGCTAAAAACGCGGCTAAAATCGGGTCAATGCTTTCAAAATACGATAGGATACTGTCAAACATATTATAATAGTTTTACGTATAGATTTCCTGCTGTTTTACTTGACAATGTCTTTTCGGAATCGCCGACACGAACAACAATCGACGCGTCGAAATCTTCTTTTTCAATAATCTCAAATGTTGTCCCAAGCGCAATCTGCTGTTTGTCGAGGTATTTTAAAAATTCGGACGACGTATCGCGAACGCCAACACAAACCGACTTTTTTCGTAACGGAAGTTCAGATAACAAGTGTTTTTCGGTTTTGATGATCTCGCCCTGAGCATTCGGAATCGGATCGCCGTGTGGATCTTCAGTCGGATGACCCAGAAAAGCATCGAGTTTGCTGATGAGTTGATCGGATTTTATGTGTTCGAGTTGTTCGGCAATGTCGTGGACTTCATCCCACGAGAAATCCAGTTTGTCAACTAAAAAAACTTCCCAAAGCCGATGCTTGCGCACAATCATCTTTGCCGTGTAACGTCCGGTCTCTGTCAGCGATACGCCCTGATACTTTTTATAAAAAACCAAATCTTTGTCAGCTAACTTCTTAAGCATGTCGGTTACGGACGATGCTTTTGTCTCCATTCGTTCGGCAATGGCGTTAGTCGAGATTTCGCCCTCAAGCCGATGCGTCAGGTGATAAATGGTTTTTAAGTAGTTCTCTTCCGAAAGCGTCATAGCAATTTATAGTTGAAAATAATTAAAAGTCTAAATTTAAGATCAAAGCCCTAGCCCCGATTGAGGCTTCCCCGAAGCTCTTTTGCCCTTGGAAGCTCGGCAAAAAGCGACTGCCGAAAGCGGGAAACAGCTCCTGAATCAAATGTACAAAATATTTTTGCAATCGTTATAAATATATTTTTAGATTTGTCTAAATCTTATTTAAGACATGCAAAAGTTTAGTATAATCTGTTTTGTTTTAATTTCGTTTGGCATTTTTGCTCAAGAAACGACTTCCATCAAGGGGCGCGTAATGCACAGAAATCAAGGGGTTTCCGGCGCACGTATTGAGATTTTTCAAATTGATCCTGTAACCGCAGATAGTTTGGGATTTTTTTCGTTGAGGGTTTCAAAAACTTCGCATCAGCTAACGATAACCGCATCGGGGTACAAACCAATGGTGCATCATCTTGGCGAAAATCTATTGGAAAAGCCGATTTTAATTGAGCTCGACGCCGAACCAAATTCGCTCGACGAAGTGGTTATATCAGGTACGATGCGCGCCGTTCGGCGGGGTGAAAGCGCGGTCCCGGTAGAAGTGTACTCGCCTGCTTATTTTAAGAAAAATCCGACTTCCAATGTTTTTGAAGCGCTTCAAAACCTAAACGGCGTACGGCCGCAACTCAACTGCAATGTTTGCAACACCGGCGACATCCATATTAATGGACTTGAAGGCCCGTATACGTTGGTGATGATCGACGGTATGCCCATTGTAAGCGGACTATCTACTGTTTACGGACTTTCGGGAATTCCGAACTCGCTAATCGAACGTATTGAAATTGTAAAAGGTCCGGCCTCGTCGCTGTACGGTAGTGAGGCTGTTGGCGGATTGATCAATATCATTACCCGAAAACCGGGTCAAGCGCCCCGATTTGCCATAAACGGATTTAGCACTGATTGGGGTGAAGCATCTGTCGATATTGGCCTCAAAACTAACATTGGCAAGCAGGTTTCGCTACTTTCAGGTTTGGATTACTTTAATTTCAGCAATCCGATTGATACCAACAACGACAATTTTACTGATGTCACGCTCCAACATCGGATATTCGTTTTTCAAAAACTCAATTTCGATCGGGCAAGCGGAAAATTGTTCACCATTGCCGGGCGATTTTTTTACGAAGATCGATGGGGCGGCGAAATGCAATGGAACAAATCTGATCGTGGCGGCGATACCATTTATGGCGAAAGCATTTATACCAACCGCTGGGAAATACTGACAGCTTACGATTTGCCGACCAGGGAAAACATGTCGGTTTCGCTTTCATTTACCGATCACGATCAAAATTCGGTTTATGGAAACACCAGGTTTTTGGCGCGTCAACGAATTGGATTTGCGCAACTTGTCTGGGACAAACCCATTTCGAAACACAATCTCCTATTTGGAGCGGCGGTGCGTTTCCAGTCCTATAACGACAATACTCCGGCTACCGCAAACACCGATGAAACTTGGATACCCGGAATTTTTGTACAAAACGAAATAAAATTTGACGACAAACACAACATGCTACTCGGTGCGCGGCTCGACCACAACAATCATCACGGTCCAATAGTTACTCCGCGGTTTGCTTACAAATTCAATTTGACGCCAAATGATATCTTCAGGTTTAATGTCGGAACCGGATTTCGGGTCGTCAATTTATTTACTGAAGAGCACGCCGCGCTGACGGGTTCACGCGAGGTTGTCATTCAGGAAACACTTAAACCCGAAAAATCATACAATGCAAACCTGAATTACCTGAAGAAAATTTTCGGCGAAAGCGGAAATTTCGTCAACATTGAAGCTTCGGCCTGGTATACATACTTTACAAACTCAATTATTCCGGATTACGACAGCAACCCAAATCAAATTATTTATAAAAACCTCGATGGATTCTCAGTCAGCCGCGGAATAAGTGCGAACCTCGACGCTTCCTACAATCGATTAAAGATAAATTTAGGCGCTACATTTATGGATGTCGCAAAAAAGGAAAGCGGCAATTGGACACGGCAAATGCTGACCGAAAAATTCTCAGCCACCTGGGCTATCAGCTATGGTTTGCCGAAATTGCATTTTAATATCGACTACACTGGAAATTTGTACGGACCAATGCGCTTGCCATTGCTCGGCCCGCTTGATCCGCGTTCGCCGTACTCACCGACCTGGAGCATCCAGAACATTCAGTTTACCTTCACAAAAATCAAAGATATCGAAATTTACTTCGGAGTAAAGAACTTGCTGAATTGGACACCAAACAAAAATAATCCGTTTATAATCGCCAGAGCTCACGATCCGTTCGACCAAAATGTTGAAACTGACGCGAGCGGAAACGTGATTGCAACGCCCGACAACCCATATGCGCTAACGTTTGACCCTTCCTATGTTTACGGGCCAAACCAGGGAATTCGCACTTTTGGCGGTCTGAGATACCATTTGAACTAATGATCAGGTTACTCTTATTTGCGTTTCTACTTTCAGGCGCAGTTTCATTCGGACAGCTCAACCGCTATTCGTTTCAGCAAACCGATTCGCTGCAAGTCAACATCGCCAAACCATTGTTCATCTTTCTGCATACCGATTGGTGCACCTATTGCCGGCTGATGGAAACCTCAACCTTTGCGGATCAAATCCTCGTTTCATATCTCAACCAACATTTTTACGTTATAAGCTTCAACGCCGAATCCAAAGCCGCTGTTCAGTTTCGAGGCAAGAATTATAAATTCCGACCAACCGGAAGAAACACCGGTTACCACGAATTGCCCAACGCGCTCACCAACTCTGAAACCGTCTACCCGACTATTCTTATTTTGGACGGTAACAAGGTTCTAAAACTCGCCGGATTCTACGCCGCCAACGATCTGTTAAAAGCCCTAAAATCCGCCGGATACTAAGCTTACTGCCGCCAATTCGGGTTAAATGTAAAATTCGTTTTTAGACCTGATTCTTCGTAACTTTGCCAAAATTAAAATCAAATATTATGTATCCAGAAGAAATGGTAAAACCAATGCGCGCCGAGCTTTCAGACGCAGGTTTTCAAGAATTATATAGCGCAGGCGACGTTGATGGCGCACTTGCCAAAGACGGAACTACGCTAGTTGTTGTAAACTCGGTTTGTGGATGTGCCGCCAGAAATGCACGTCCCGGAGTTAAAATGAGCCTTTCAGGTGATAAGAAGCCAAACAATTTGGTAACGGTTTTCGCCGGTGTTGATAAAGACGCCGTTGATGCCGCACGCAAGCACATGTTTCCGTTCCCTCCGTCATCGCCAAGTGTCGCGTTGTTCAAAAACGGCGAGTTGGTTCATATGCTTGAACGTCACCACATCGAAGGTCGCCCGGCTGAACTAATCGCCGAGAACCTTAGAGATGCCTACGCCGAATTCTGCTAAAATCAGACTTTAGTCAATGCTAACAGCTGCAGATCCTATGGGTTTGCAGCTGTTTTATTTTTCGTCAAACCGATTATCAGGAGCCAATTCCCGCTCTCGCCTTTATCTTTTTTTGCTCGTTCCTCCCAAAAAAAGGATATCGGCCACGATCGGGGCTAGGGCCGGCGAACTACAACCGAATTTGCAACTTAACTTTTATGTCTGTACTTTTGCACCCCAACTTAAACGGTTTATAGCATGCAACTGTACAACACTTTAAGCGCGGACGAAAGAGCAGCAATGATTGATGACGCCGGAAAACAACGGCTGACGCTGTCTTTTTACGCCTACGCGCGAATCGAAGATCCCACAAAATTTAGAAACGAACTTTTCCTTGCCTGGAATCCGCTTGAGGTTTTAGGCCGAATTTACGTTGCTCACGAAGGAATTAACGCGCAGCTTTCGCTTCCTGCCGACCACTTCTACGAGTTCAAAGAAACGATCGAAGCCTACGATTTTATGAAGGGCATCCGCCTGAACATCGCGGTAGAACATGACGATCACTCGTTTTTAAAACTGACAATAAAAGTTCGCGATAAAATTGTGGCCGACGGACTTGACGACGACACCTTCGATTCGAGTAATATCGGTGTGCATTTAAAAGCTAAAGATTTCAACGAATTACTCGAAGATCCCGACACGATTGTTGTTGACATGCGAAATCACTATGAAAGTGAGATCGGTCACTTCAAAAAAGCAATCAAACCCGATGTCGACACTTTCCGCGAATCACTTCCAATTATCGAAGAACAACTCAGCGAACACAAACAAGGCAAAAAACTTTTGATGTATTGCACCGGCGGAATCCGTTGCGAGAAAGCCAGCGCGTACTTTAAACACAAAGGTTTTGAAAACGTGTATCAACTTGAAGGCGGAATCATCGAATATGCCCGACAGGTAAAAGCCGAAGGCCTGGAGAGTAAATTTGTCGGAAAAAACTTCGTGTTCGATCATCGCCTCGGCGAACGCATCACCGACGACATCGTGTCAAAATGTCATCAGTGCGGAAAACCGTGCGACGATCATACAAATTGCGCCAATGAAGGCTGTCACTTGCTTTTCATTCAGTGTGAAGAATGTGCCGCTGCCATGGAAGGTTGTTGCTCGCCTACTTGCGTTGAGGTAATTCACATGCCTGAAGAAGAACAGAAAGCTGTTCGCCGCGGAATCATGAACGGCAACAAAATCTTCAAAAAAGGAAAATCGGATGTGCTTGTCTATAAAAACACTACCGACGCACCAATCGCAAAAGCACCGGCCGCCGAGAAAATTAAAAAGCAGCCAAAGATCAAAAAAACATACCTGGGCAAAGCCATGCATTATTTTGTAAAAGCGGGAGTCGGGCAATTTCAGATCGAAGAAAACGAAATGCAAACCGGCGACAATATTCTGATTTCTGGTCCAACTACCGGTCAGCAAATCATCACTCTCGAAGAAATGGTTGTCAATGGCCAAAAAACTTCTGTCGCAAAACCGGGCGATGTAGTTACATTTAAAGTTCCGTTCCGAATCAGATTATCTGATAAAATCTATAAAACAATCGAGTAAATTTTTGCAGTAATTATTTAATCGGCAAATCAATTCACTACTAGTGTTCTTGATTTGCCGATTCTTTTTAAGACTGTTCTTTAACATCCGCGGTGGAAAATCTGCGATGTACAATCCTATCAAAAAATACTATCTTTACGCACAAAACGTTTTAAGAACATAAGTTGTGCACGTCACAACACTACATATATCATGGCATGTACTAGTTGTTCAACCTCTGATGGCGGTGCGCCAAAGGGTTGTAAAAATAATGGCACCTGCGGAACCGACAGCTGTAACAAACTGACGGTGTTCGATTGGTTATCAAATATGAGCCTTCCAAATGGCGAAGAAGCTTTTGACTGCGTAGAAGTACGCTTTAAAAACGGCAGGAAAGAATTTTATAGAAATACCGAAAAACTCACGCTCAGCATTGGCGATATCGTTGCAACCGAGGCTTCACCGGGTCACGACATCGGAATTGTAACCCTAACCGGAGCACTTGTAAAGGTGCAAATGAAGAAAAAAGGCGTCAACCACAAAAGCAACGAAATCCTCAAAATTTACCGGAAAGCGTCACAAAAAGACATCGACATTTGGTCGAACGCCCGAAGCAAAGAGGAGCCGATGAAGGTAAAAGCCCGCGAAATTGCAATCGCGCTTAAACTAGAAATGAAAATCTCAGATATCGAATTTCAAGGCGACGGATCAAAAGCGACTTTTTATTATACCGCCAATGACCGAATCGATTTCCGACAATTGATCAAAGAATTTGCGCGCGAGTTCAGCACCCGAATCGAAATGAAACAAGTTGGTTTCAGACAAGAGGCGTCGCGATTGGGCGGAATCGGATCTTGTGGTCGCGAACTTTGCTGCTCAACCTGGTTAACCGATTTCAGAAGCGTCAATACGTCAGCGGCTCGCTATCAGCAACTTTCGCTTAATCCGCAGAAACTTGCAGGACAATGCGGAAAATTGAAATGCTGCCTGAACTACGAACTCGACACTTATATGGATGCGCTTCAGGGTTTTCCCGATTTCGACACCAAGTTGGTCACCGAAAAAGGAGAAGCGGTTTGTCAGAAACAAGATATTTTCAAAGGGTTGATGTGGTTTGCCTACACAAATAATTTCGCAAATTGGCATGTCTTAAAAATTGATCAGGTTAAAGAGATCATCGCTGAAAATCGCGAAAAGCGCCGTGTCTCATCACTTGAGGATTATGCCCTTGAACCTGTTGCAGAACCTGAAAAGGATTTCAACAACGCGATGGGTCAGGAAAGTTTGACGCGTTTTGATCAGCCTAAAAAGAAGAAGCGACCAAATAAAAAGAAAAAAGTACTGATCGAAGGAAAACCGCAAGGCGAGCAACCGCGTCAAGGCGAGCAACAAAACCGTGCTCCCAAAGGAAAACGACCGGATCGTCCGCAGAATGCCGCAGGTAATCCGAATCCACAAAATCCGGAAAACAGGCAAAAAAACATCATTCGTCCAGATAAAAACAAGATAATTCCGCAGAAACGAAATGAACCTAAAAAATAGTTTCCTATTTCTGTTAGTGGCAATGTCGCTGATTTCATGCGATAAAACTCGTGTTTTCGACGAGTATACCGACGTGGGCAATATCTGGCATAAAGATTCTATCATCGCTTACGATCTGCCGGAAGTCGACACCACCAAAGCGTACAATTTATTCGTTAACGTACGATCGAACAACGACTATCAGTTCAGCAACCTTTTCCTGATCGTATCCCTCGACAAACCTAACGGCGTCACCCATATCGATACCCTCGAATATGTAATGGCGGATCCCGAGGGAAACTTGCTCGGCGAAGGCTTTTCCGACATCAAGGAAAGCAAGCTGTTCTACAAAGAAAAATTTCAATTTAATAAAGGTCAGCACCATGTTCGAATCCGACATGCCATGCGCGAATCAGGTCGGGTGCGCGGTGTAGATTCGCTTTCCGGAATAACCGAAGTCGGCTTCAGAATAGAATCATTAGAATAATATGGCTCAGAAAAAAAAGAACACAACAAAAAAAGATTTTGCATATTACAACAGGAAGTTTTGGAAAATATTCGTCTACTTCCTCGGATTCATTGCGATATTTTTCCTTTTCGCCTCTTGGGGACTTTTAGGAACAATGCCTTCATTTGAAGATCTCGAAAACCCGGACTCAAATCTGGCAACCGAAATTATTTCATCCGATGGCGTCACAATCGGTAAATTTTACAACGAAAACCGAACTTCAATTAAGTACGCCGACCTTCCGCCTCACCTGGTCCAAGCGCTTGTGTCGACGGAAGATGAGCGTTTTTATCAACACTCGGGAATTGATTTCCGCCGGACGGTTACCGCGGCCTTAAGCCTGGGAACTCGAGGTGGAGCAAGTACCATCACCCAACAACTTGCAAAATTGCTCTTCCACGGCGAAGGTTCGCGATTCCTATTGGCTCGTATCGCACAAAAAGGAAAGGAATGGATCATCGCAACTCGTCTTGAACGGCAATACACCAAAAATGAAATCATCGCAATGTACCTCAACAAAGCCGATTTCGTGAATACCGCAGTCGGAATCCGCTCTGCCGCCAAAGTGTATTTCGGTAAAGAACCTAAAAACCTGACCATAGACGAAAGTGCGCTTTTGGTTGGAATGCTAAATAACCCTTCCCTGTTTAACCCGATTCGCCGTCCTGAACGAACAGTTGCACGCCGAAATCTGGTCCTCAAACAAATGCAACGCAACGGCTTTCTTACTGCCGAGCAAAAAGTACAATATCAAAACCTGCCGTTAAAACTAAATTTCCAACCGGAAAGTCACCTTGAAGGCACAGCAACTTATTTCCGCGAATACCTGCGTGATTACATGAAAAAATGGACCGCCGACAACAAAAAGCCGGATGGATCATCATACGACATTTACCGTGACGGGTTAAAAATCTATACTACCATTGACAGCCGGATTCAGCAATATGCCGAAGAAGCTGTTCACGATCACCTGGCAAATTTGCAACAGGAATTTTTTATCGATCAGAAAAAGAATACGAATGCGCCTTTCGTGCGCCTTTCGGAAAAGGAAACCGAAAAATTAATGAACCAAGCCATCCGAAGTTCACAGAGATGGCGCGAAATGGAAGCTCAGGATAAAAGCGAGGATGAAATTTTGAAATCATTCGACGTCAAAACCAAAATGACGGTTTTCACCTGGAAAGGCGAACGCGATACGGTTATGACCCCGCGCGATTCGATTCGTTACTACAAACACTTTTTGCAAACAGGCGTCATGTCGATGGAACCAAAAACCGGGCATGTTAAGGCTTGGGTTGGCGGAATCAACTACAAATACTTTCAATACGATCACGTTGGTCAGGGCGCGAGACAAGTTGGGTCGACATTTAAACCTTTTGTTTACGCAGCCGCAATCGAACACCTCAACATGTCGCCCTGCGATTCGATTATCGACTCGCCTTTCACAATTCCGAAAGGCCGCCACAACGTTACCGAAACCTGGACACCAAACAACTCAGATCGTCAGTATCGCGGAATGGTAACGCTTAAGCGCGCACTTGCGTTGTCGATCAACACGGTTTCAGCCAAATTAATCGATAAAGTTGGTCCCGCGGCCGTTGTCGATCTCACCAAGAAACTCGGAGTGTCCGGAAATATTCCCGAGCAGCCGTCAATCGCACTCGGATCAGCAGAAATCACCGTTCACGACATGGTTGCCGCATACAGTACGTTTGCAAACCAGGGCGTTTACGTCAAGCCACAATTCATCACGCGTATCGAAGACAAAAACGGCGTTGCAATCTATGAAGCCATTCCGGAATCTCACGATGTGCTTAACAAGGACATTGCGTATGCGGTGGTAAAACTTCTTGAGGGCGTTACCGAAAGTGGTTCGGGCGCTCGTTTGCGTACTCAAGGTGGCGGCCATGGTTACAATCGCGTGACCGGTTATCCATATGTTTTCAAAAACCCGATTGCCGGTAAAACGGGAACTTCGCAAAATCAGTCTGATGGTTGGTTTGTGGCTATGGTGCCGAATCTGGTAACCGGTATCTGGGTCGGAAACGAAGATCGTTCGGCGCGTTTCAGATCGATCACTTACGGTCAGGGCGCAACCGCAGCACTTCCGATCTGGGGAATTATGATGAAAAAATGTTATGCCGATCCGGATCTTGACATTTCAACCGCTCAATTTGAACGACCTGCAAATCTGACGATCAAAGTTGATTGTTGGGCGCCGCCAAAAGTTAAGGATTCGACCAGTATCGAACCAACTCTTGACGAGTTCGAGTTGTAGTTTTAGGAGCTATTTCCGGCTGTACGCTCATATCTTTTTACTGTAAATATTCGACGCTGAAATTAAACGGAGGAGCTCGCAGTAAAAAGGATATCCGCTTCCATCCGGGCTAAATATATACTTATGATTAAACGAAAAGTTAATGATGTAGCCGAAGCGCTAAAAGGCGTCCAAAGCGGAATGACCGTGATGGTTGGCGGCTTCGGATTAAGCGGAATACCTGAGAATTCAATTGCTGAACTTGTTCGTCTCGGTGTTGAGGATCTTACCTGTATTTCAAATAATGCCGGTGTCGACGATTTCGGACTGGGACTTTTGCTTCAACAAAAGCAGATCAAAAAAATGATTTCTTCTTACGTTGGTGAGAACGCCGAATTCGAACGTCAAATGCTTTCCGGCGAACTGGAGGTAGAACTCATCCCACAAGGAACATTAGCCGAAAGATGTCGCGCGGCACAAGCCGGAATCCCGGCATTTTACACTCCGGCCGGCTACGGAACTGAAGTCGCCGAGGGAAAAGAATCGCGCGAATTTAACGGTAAAATGCACATTTTAGAACATGCTTTCAAAGCCGATTTCGCCATTATCAAAGCCTGGAAAGGCGACGAAGCAGGCAATCTGGTCTTTAAAGGAACCGCGCGAAATTTCAATCCGAATATGGCCGGTGCCGCAAAAATAACCGTTGCTGAAGTCGAAGAATTGGTTCCTGTTGGTTCCTTGGATCCAAACCAAATCCACATCCCCGGAATTCTGGTCAACCGAATTTTTCAGGGCGAAAAATATGAGAAAAGAATTGAGCAACGAACGGTGAGAAAGAGGTAGTTTGGAAGAGTAAATGCAACAATGTAGCAATGTAGCAATTTGAAGATTTGAAGATTTGAAGATTTGAAAATTTGAAGATTAGATGCGAAACGACAAAGACAATATTATAGTTCAGTTGACATTTGATCTTGCGTTAGATGTAATTTCGTTCACTGAAGAACTCAGGGCAAAACATAAGTATGAAATGGCATCCCAAATATTCAGATGTGGAACATCGATCGGTGCAAATAGCCGCGAAGCTCAAAATGCAGAAAGCCGCGCCGATTTTATTCATAAATTCAAAATTGCTGCAAAAGAAGCTGATGAATTGGAGTATTGGCTCGACCTATCAGAAAAATCTGAATATTATCCAAAGCCGCCAGTTCAGATTTCCGACAGGCTGAAATCTGTCCAACTCGTATTAAATAAAATTATATCGTCTAGTAAAAAACCCTGATTTTCACGTTTCCCGCTTGCCAAATTTTCAAATTTTCAAATTTTCAAATTATTACCATGCTTACTAAAGATCAAATCGCACAACGCATCGCTAAAGAAGTTAAGGACGGATATTACGTGAACCTTGGAATTGGAATTCCGACCTTGGTTGCCAATTATATTCCTGAAGGGATCGACGTCGAATTTCAAAGCGAAAACGGAGTCCTCGGAATGGGTCCGTTTCCATTTGAGGGTGATGAAGATCCGGATGTCATCAATGCGGGAAAACAAACCATTACAACGCTTCCTGGCGCTTCGTTCTTCGATTCGGCCACAAGCTTCGGAATGATTCGCGGACAACACGTCGACCTTACGATACTGGGTGCCATGGAAGTTGCCGAAAACGGCGATATCGCAAATTGGAAGATTCCCGGCAAAATGGTAAAAGGAATGGGCGGCGCCATGGATCTTGTCGCATCGGCGGAAAATATTATCGTCGCAATGATGCATGTAAATAAAGCCGGCGAATCAAAAATCCTGAAACGCTGTACACTTCCGCTAACCGGAGTTGGTTGCGTTAAAAAAGTGGTGACCGAACTCGCTGTTTTAGAAGTAACGCCAAACGGATTTAAACTTTTGGAGAGAGCACCCGGAATTACAACCGAGCAAATCATCGCATCAACCGAAGCCGAACTTATCGTTACTGGCGACATCCCGGAAATGACTTTCTAAACCCCGAATTGCCGAAGGTGATGATCGAGGTGTTTGTAATTTAAAATGCCCCACTCTTCGTCTGTCATTTCACCAAAAAAAGGATGTTTCTTGTCGGTAATGACACTGGGACCTTGCTTTCCAAATTTTTCGATCATCTGCGTCAATTTTGACAACTCGTGTTCAAAGTCAGGACTTGTCGAAGCTTTGAACGCCGGAACCGTAGGCTGGTTTTTCTTAAATTCTCGCTGTTTTAACATCGAATTTTTGACCATCTTTCCAAATAAGAAACTGAGCAAATTCCGTTTCAATTTCAGTCGCCCTTCCGCGACATCCATGGGTTTCTGACAATGTAACAGCATTTGAGCTACATTCATCGTTCCCCATTTCGGCGTGGTTTCAGGTGTAAGCTTCCGAAATCGCTCAACCAACTTTGCATTGTCGGCTGAATTAAAAATATTTTCCATCGGCAAACATATTTAATTAAAAGAACCAGCTTGCTACAAATATCGCAGTAATCACACAGATTAAATCAATCAGCAACATTGTTCCCAACGTATATCGCGTGTTCTTAATCTTGACCGAACCGAAGTAAACGGCAATCACGTAGAAAGTTGTTTCAGCGCTACATTGGAAAATACTACTGAGTCGGCCCGTAAATGAGTCGGCGCCAAATGTTCGCATCGAGTCGATCATAAATCCGCGTGAACCACCAGAACTAAAAGGACGCAACATTGCAACCGGTAACGAATCAGTGATTTCTTTGCTAACCCCAAGATGTGAAAATACGAAAGCGATTCCATGACTTATGATTTCGAACAATCCGCTGTTTCTGAAAAAAGAAATGGCAACCAGCATCGCTAAAACATAAGGGAAAATCATTACGCCAGTTTTGATTCCGCTATTGGCACCGGTAACAAACGAATCAAAAACGGTTGTTTCAAGGGCAACAAACTTCTTTTCGTTCATCCACGCATAAATCAACGTAAATGCGATTATGGCAATAAGCATCAATCCTGAGAGATTATTTGTAAACGCATTTTTGGCGACCAAATCAAGGTTGTTGATATAGAAAAGTAGCCCGATAATGGCGGCGATCATCGACATTAAAACAATAACTAACGATGCACTTTTGAAGTTCACGCGCTGTCTGATCCCGACAAGAATAAACGCAGCAATGGTTCCGATAAATGATGTGATGATACATGGCAACATAACATCGGCGGGGTTTGCGGCATTTTCGGCAGCTCGGTAACCGATAATCGAAGTTGGAATCAAAGTAAGTCCGGCGGCGTGCAGACACATAAACATGATCTGGGCGTCGCTGGCTTTATCCTTATGCGGATTTATCTCCTGAAGCGATTGCATGGCTTTGAGTCCGAATGGCGTTGCGGCCGAATCCAGCCCTAAGAAGTTCGCTGCAAAATTCAGTGTCATGTATGAAATTGATTCGTGGCCTTTCGGGACTGAGGGAAAGACTTTGACAAATGCCGGACTAAGCAACCTTGCGAGCTTTTCCGAGGCGCCAGAATCGATCAGAAGCTGCATTAAGCCGCAGAAAAATGCAAGATATGCGATCAGCGGCAAGATGAGATCGAGTAACGTACTTTTGGCGGTTGGAAGAAGTCCGTCCGACTTTTGAACGCCACTATATATTTTTACGGTTTTGTTCTTAAAAACGTAGGTAGTATCAGCGTCGGCGGTGTTTTTATTTACGACATACGAAAAATTGTCGGCGGCGTTGATGCTATCCTGAAGTGAGATCGGAAGATCTTGAAGAAACTTTTCTGAGATCAGAACCGGATCGTCTTTTTTACCGTTGAGAACAAAGTCGAGTGAATATGTATTTGAAGTCATTAAACTGACAACGACATATAGAATTGATGAGATGAAAATCGCTAACCAAAACCTGCTTAAAACCATCTTTGTTTTTTGGTAAAAGTAACATTATTTTAGTAGTAAAGCCCTAGCCCTGATGGTAGCGGTTATCCTTTTTTATCGCCATTTTATCAACAGTCAATGTTTGCTGTTTGTACTCAGGCGGTAAAAAAGATAAAAGCGAACAGCAGGAAACAGCTCCTAAAACTCAAACAAAAAAACGCCCCAAGTTTTTAAACGTGAATAATTTCGTCTTCGATTAGCAATTCTTCCCGGCGCATTCGCAGGAAAACTTGCGCAACGGCGATGGTGTCTTTTTCGCAATAAGTGATGATTCGGTCGATGTCCTTCTCGACGTGGTAGACGTGACTGACCTGACTTCCGTCGATATCGCCTTTTGGAGACGGGATTCCGAGTACTTTTGTCAGCAATTTCAGCGAGGTGAAGTGTTTATAATCGCCAAATTTCCAGAGTTCGAGCGTATCTAGATGCGGAACTTCCCAAGGTTTTTTACCAAATAGATTGAGTTTGCCACAAATCGGAACTTGGTTGATGATCATTCGTCTGGCGATGAACGGAATGTCGAATTCTTTTGCGTTATGGCCACAAATCAGGTGTTGTGGCTGGCAAAAATGATTGTTCATCAGGTTGTTGAAATCCTTTAAAATCTTGACCTCATCACCGAAGAAGGATGTTACCCGAAAATTTCGGATATCGCCCTTAAAGGTAAAATACCCGACCGAAATGCAGATAATCTTTCCGAACTCCGCCCAAATTCCGCCGCGATCATAAAACTCCTCGGGCGTGTATTCGTCTTTTCGTTGATATTGGGTTTTTGTTGCCCAAAGATCTTTCATCTCATCATCCAAAAGATCGTAGGTTTCTTGTTCGGGAACGGTTTCGATATCAAGAAAAAGAATGTTTTCGAGCGGAATTTTATCTATCATGGCGCAAATTTGCAGGCTAAGTTAATCAGAAACTTTTTTTGATGTTGCGGAAAAAGCGCACCGATTGTTAAAAGTCAAAGTTGTCATAAACTTTAAAAAGGCGGTGTAATCAAAAATATTATGCGCTAAATTTATAAAACTAAAGTCAACATTATGAGTCTGAGCAAGAACCTTATTGCAGGATTAGGCGGCGCAATTGCCCTTAATATTTTGCACGAATCGGTGAAATACAAGCATCAAAATATGCCGCGCGTTGATAAACTTGGCGAAGAGGCCATACAAAAAGGAATCGAACTTGCGGGCGGCACAAGAATTAAAAATGAACGCCGACTTTACGGAACTACATTAGCGGCCGATATCGTGAGCAATGCCGTTTATTACAGTGCCATTGGCGCGGGCGGAATTGAGCATGTCTGGACAAAAGCAGTAGCGCTCGGAATCGCGGGTGGCGCTGGAGCTGTCATTTTACCGCCATTTATGGGATTAGACCCGACGCCGGTTACCAGGTCGACTACCACCAAATCTCTGACTGTCGGATATTATCTTTTTGGAGCTCTTGTCACTGCTGCAATTCTGGCCGGAATAGATCGTGCTGAAGCCAAACGTTAGAATTTCATCTTTTCGACTTCTTCAAGTATAACCCAGAAATCGTCGCTATGCGGACTTCCGGTTGTGCTTTTCTTGTGGCGATGGCCTAATCGCACAATGATTAGATCGTCTTGGGGAATCACAATGACGTATTGACCAAGATGACCTCGCATATAGAAAATGTCTTTGTTTTTGTATTCGCTCAGCCAAAAACCGTAGCCATATTCTGGTGATTCCGGAAATCGGGGTTTAATCGATGTTGCGACAAAAGTCGAATCGAGAATTTGCTGATTATTCCACTTGCCGTATTGTTTGTATAGTTTCCCGAATCGAGCAAAGTCGCGTGCATTTGAAGCGATACAACAGAAAGCTTTTTCGATTCCGCCATCGCGATCGGTTTGCCAAAGTGCGTCAGATTCGGCTCCGAGTGGTTTCCAAAATTTTTCAGAAACATAATCCGCAAGACTTTGCTTGGTCGCTTTTTCGATAACCATTGCCAGAAGTTGCGTGTTGCCGCTAAGATATTTGTAGCGTGTTCCGGGGTCGTCGACGCCTTTTTGATTTAAGATTACTTTGTCGAGGTTTTCATCGAAGTAAGCGCGGGTTGTAACCGAAAATGGACTGTAATAATTCTCATCCCAGTTGAGTCCGCTTGACATAGATGAAAGGTCGCCGACGGTCATTGCTGCTGATTTACCTTGGTTAAAAGTTGGAAAAAAATCGGATACTTTTTGATCCAGACTTTTGATTTTCCCTTCCTGAATGGCTTTTCCAAGCGCGGCAGATACAATGCTTTTTGCAACCGAAAACGAATTTGACTTTGAGTCTTTGGAGTAATTATCGGAGTAACTTTCGTGGACGATACTGTCGTTTTTGATGACCAGGAATGCGACGGTTCCCAGATCCTTATTTTGTTTTGCAAGTTGGTCGGTAAGCTCGGCCTGATTGTATTTCTTCGAGATCGGCCATGGCTGCGGCGTTCCATTTGGGATTTCTCGATTGTCGAAATAGTTATAATCGTCCAGAAATGCAGTCGTATGACCGTTTAAATAGATGGTTCGGACAGCCTTTAACAAGTAATCGGCGTTAAACGCGTAAAGCGCGATGATAAGAATGGCGATGATTGCAACGAACCAGATCAAGAACTTTTTGATGAACCTCATAATATTAGCTTGAGCGACTAATTTACAAATTGGTTTGAATTGTAAGAATAGTTTTTATGTAAATCGCTCACACCAAAATTTATCTTGGCGGCATCGATTTGTAAAGCAGGTCGAAGTTTGCGTCCCGAAAAGCATCCGGAAGCCGATTTACGAAGATTGAATGCGTGTACGGATATTCGAGTCCGGCGCGTTTGTAACTGTCGTTGATATTAAAATCGCGTTGCCAATCGTAGTTTTTGGGAAGCGGATCAATTTTCCTGATGCTTGTTGGTTGCGATGCGGATTTGAGGGACAAACTTGTTGTATCGACTGAAGGGGCGTTAAACGGAACTGACATCTGAAATTTCGGTTTTGCCGGCGTTTGGGCTACCGCGATAGAACTGAGCAATAATAAAAATAAGTATCTCATGATCACAAATTTAGCTTTCTCTAAAGTACGAATTATTCTTTTGGCGTAAAACTATAAATGTAGGCAACGATGGCTTCGAGTTCTTTTTGTGTCATGTTTTTGGTGATGCTGAAATTTGTTTGCATGACTGCGAAGCGATCCGGATCGACGATCGGGTCTTCTTTTCCCTGAAGGAATGACACCATATCGCCGTCTTTTTCTTTATAGATACGGGCGATTTCGATAATTGATGGCGCGATCACAGCTTGTTCAGGTTTATGACATGCAAAACAGTTACCGCGACTGTCGAAAAGAATTTTACCGAATTCTTCGGGCGATTGTTCCGGAAGTTCGGCGGATGTGGTTTCCGTTTTAGTTTCTTGTTTGTTACCGCACGATAAAGCGAGTAATGCCAATAGTAAGACAAAAATTTGTTTCATGTTTATAGTTTAGCCCTGATGGGAGCGGCATCCTTTTTAGCGCTTCTTTAGCGCGGAAAAGATATAGCGTACAGCAGGAAATTGCTTCTAAAATTACTTATTCAACAATGCTGCGGCCTCTTTTGCGAAATATGTCGAAATGATATTTGCGCCCGCGCGTTTGATGCAATGCAACTGTTCGATCATGATTTGATCGTGATTAAGCCAACCCCTTTCGGCCGCCGCTTTAACCATCGCATATTCCCCTGAAACCTGGTAAACTGCGACAGGTACGTTGACCGCATTTTTGACTTCGCGAACGATATCAAGATACGCCATTCCGGGTTTAACCATAACGATATCGGCACCTTCAGCAACATCGTCGAGGGTTTCTTTGATGGCTTCAATACGATTCGCATAGTCCATTTGGTATGTTTTTTTGTCCTTCGGAATTTCGTTCTGATCAACCGGAGCCGAGTCGAGTGCATCGCGAAACGGACCGTAAAATGCCGACGCATATTTCGCCGAATAACTCATGATTCCGACGTTGTGATGCCCATTTTCCTCGAGTGCGCGGCGGATGGCGAACACGCGGCCGTCCATCATGTCCGAGGGAGCTACGAAATCGGCTCCGGCTTCGGCGTGGCTAAGACTCATTAGTGTTAATGCGTCGAGTGTGGCATCGTTGACGATTTGGGAGTTTTCGATAATTCCGTCGTGACCGTAGATTGAATATGGATCGAGCGCCACATCGGGCATGACAATCATCCCGGGAACGGCGTCTTTAATGGCGCGGATGGCTTGTTGCATCAGGCCGTTTTTATTCCACGCTTCTTTACCGGTGTTGTCTTTGAGCTGGTCGCTAACTTTTACGTAGATGTTTACAGCTTTGATTCCGAGTTGCCAAGCTTCTTTGACTTCCTTTACGGTATTGTCCAAAGAATGACGGAAAATACCCGGCATCGAGTCGATTGCGACTTTTACATTATTGCCTTCAGCGATAAACATCGGCAGCATGAAATCGGATGGTGATAGGGTTGTTTCGCGGACAAGTGCGCGTATTGATTCGGAAGTTCGGAGGCGGCGATTGCGGTTGAACATAGGGTTATATTTTACAGTTGACCTTTGACGGTTAAGTGATTGTTGATTTTATTTAATTGATTAATGCTATTTAAACCCATTGTTTCGGGTTTTTTAACACGTTAAGCAACCGTTCTTCTTCACTTCCCGATGCAACTTGATGATCGTAAATCCATTGCGCACGGGGCGGCAGACTCATTAAAATGCTTTCAATGCGACCGTTGGTTTTAAGGCCGAACAAAGTTCCTTTGTCGTGAACAAGATTGAACTCGACGTAACGGCCACGGCGGATTTCCTGCCAGTTTTTTTGCGCTTCGGTATAATCGAGATCTTTGCGTTTATTAACAATCGGACTATATGCACTGACAAAACTATCACCGACTTCAGTCACGAAATTATACCATTTTTCGAGAGTCATTCCGTATTCTGCCCGACAATAGTCGAAGAAGAGTCCGCCAATACCACGCGCTTCATGTCGGTGACCGTTCCAGAAATAAT
This sequence comes from Flavobacterium sp., assembly GCA_015234525.1. Classification (GTDB taxonomy): domain Bacteria; phylum Bacteroidota; class Bacteroidia; order Flavobacteriales; family Flavobacteriaceae; genus Flavobacterium. Next base: position 110,816 of record JADGMX010000010.1, read on the forward strand.
TGTCGCATTGTTGTTTGAATTTAGGATAGAATTCAGCGTTGTGCTTATCACAAGCGGTTTTACAAATTTGATGAAAATGAGTTGCATCCTCGTCAAACAAATAATACGGCGTTAGATCCTGACCGCCGCCAAACCATTGCTGAATGATATTTCCGGCTTTATCATACATTTCGAAATAGCGCCAATTTGCATGAACGGTTGGCACCATCGGACTTTTCGGATGGATGACCAGACTTAGTCCGCAAGCGTAAAAATCTACTTCTTCCACACCGAACATTTTCTGCATCGCTTCGGGCAATGCGCCGTGAACCGCTGAAATATTAACGCCGCCTTTTTCGAAGACATTTCCATTTTCGATCACTCGGGTCCTGCCTCCGCCACCTTCCGGTCGTTGCCAAAGATCTTCACGAAATTTTGCTTTGCCGTCAACTTGCTCGATTGCGTTAACAATTGTGTCCTGAAGGTTCTGAATGTATGCGTAAAATTTTTCTCTAATGCTTTCAGCCATAATTTCTTATTTTAAAGCCAATAATTTGTTTTGAATCGCAAGCGAAAACACTGCGCTTTCACTTTGAATATGCTGATAAACTGCTTTAGCTTTCTGCTTGAAACCGGAATTTTGCGACGCCAGAAAATCAGCAAACAATTCCATATTTTCAGCATCAAAATGCAATTTTTCAAGATGGTCGATCATTTGATTTGCGGAAAATTTCTCGAGAACTTCAACCTTGAGTACCAAATCTTTTAGCAAAGCATCCAAAGCTTTGTGATCGTCTTTTTGTGCGATCAATTGCTTAAGAATGTTGTTGATCCGGGTGTTTTCCTGATCCCGTAATCCGCGTGACATCATGATTTATATTCTTTAACTGCGTCGATGAACGCTTTCGCATGGTCGACAGGAATGTTTGGTAAAATTCCGTGTCCAAGGTTGACAATGTATTTATCCTTTCCGAACTCGTCGATCATTTGATGAACCATTTTCTTGATTACCGGAATCGGCGAAAGCAATCGCGATGGATCGAAATTACCCTGAAGCGTGATATTTCCGCCTGAAAGGTAACGAGCGTTTCTCGGAGAACATGTCCAGTCGACACCAAGTGCCGATGCTTTACTTTTTCCCATTTCGCCGAGTGCAAACCAGCATCCTTTTCCGAAAACGATAACCGGTGTGACCGGTGCAAGCGCTTCGACGATTTGGTTGATGTATCTCCATGAAAACTCCTGATAATCAACGGGTGAAAGCATACCGCCCCAACTATCAAAAACCTGAACAGCATTGACTCCGGCTTCAACTTTCTTCTTCAAATAAGCGATGGTGGTATCGGTGATTTTTTGCAATAAAACGTGCGCAGCTTCGGGATGCGAGAAGCAAAAGCCTTTCGCAGTATCAAAACTTTTCGAGCCTTTTCCTTCAACGGCATAGCAGAAAATCGTCCAAGGCGAACCGGCAAATCCAATTAACGGAACCTCATCATTAAGCATTTCCTTGGTTAATTTGATGGCATCCATTACGTATCCAAGTGTTTCGTCGATGTCGGGAACGATAACATTTTCAACATCCTGAATGGTTCGGATCGGATTTGGAAGAAAAGGCCCTACGCTTTCTTTCATGAGAACTTCGATTCCCATAGCTTGTGGAACAACGAGAATGTCCGAAAATAAAATTGCCGCATCGGGAGCGATCCGACGAATTGGCTGAACGGTAATTTCAGACGCGATTTCTGGTGTTCGGCAACGTGTAAAAAAGTCGTATTTGTCGCGAAGTGCGATGAATTCCGGTAAATATCGGCCAGCTTGACGCATCATCCAAACCGGTGGACGTTCAACAGTTTCGCCGCGAAGGGCTTTTAGAAATAAATCGTTTTTGATCATATTAGTTTGGTATGGCTCGTTTGATTGAGCTCGTTAAAGTATTTTATAGCTCTGATAATCGTGTTCTCGATTGTCGGTTTTTGGGCGATTACAATAGTATTACAACTATTTTCGAGTGCTTTGGCGGTGGTGGTTCCGATGCAAAAGCAAACTGAATTTCCGATGGAATTGTTGACCAAGTAACTTTCAACCGCCGACGGACTAAAAAACAGGATTCCGTGTGGTTCAGCATTGATTGCGATTGGATCGAGTTTGGTTTGATACGCCGTGATTTCCGTAAATATAATGCTGTTGGAAGTTAACGCATCCGGAATCGTATTCAGGCGAATGTTTCCGCAGATGAATGCAAATTTGGCGGTTGTTTTTTGAACTAATGTTTTGACCAGAATATCAGCGTAATCGGCTGAGGCTTCCACGTGAAAACCGTTTTCTATAAGAAGTTTTGAGGTTTTTTCGCCGACGCAATAACACGGTATTTTCTGAATTCGGTTAAGCTCTGGATTTTGCAGTACGCTTCTAACGGCATTGCTACTGGTGAAAATCAAATAATCGGCATCGGGAATTGAAACTTGGTTAAGGCTAATTTTGATAAAATCGGCTTCAATGACAGATAAATCCGCATTCAGCAAGAACTGCTTCTGATTTGGGAGCAGTTTTTTGGTTGATACTATCTGCGTTTGATGGTTCATCTTATTTTCAAAAATAGCCCTGATTGAAGCGGTTATCCTTTTTTGTTTCGGAATAGTTTCAGTTTGACCGTCTACTCTCTGAACAAAAAAGATATGAGCGAAAAGCAGGACAGGTGCCACAAAGGAAGACACTCACACGGTGCTCCTAAAAAAACTATTTATCGAGGTCGGCGCGAATTTTTTCCATAATCGCACTGCCGCCGTTGGTTAAAATTTCATTGCCCGCCATCTCGCCCAAAGTCTGGTAATCCTTGAGTTCAGCGGTTCTTTCTACGTGTACGCGCTGCTTGCCATTGATCGAAAACAAGGCGCCTTCAAACCTGATTGTGTTGTCTACAATGGTTGCGAGTGCTCCGATTGGCGCAGTACAACCACCTTCTAATGTGCGTAAAAACTTACGTTCTATATGAGTGCAAATCTCGCTTTCGTTGTGATTGAGTTTGCCGACAGCTTCCCGTGAGAAATCGTCGTGTTGCATTGCTGCCACTACCATTGCGCCTTGCGCGGGAGCCGGAATCATCCAGTCTAACGAAAGAAAATGCTCCGGCGTAAGGTTGATTCGGTGTAATCCTGCTGCGGCGAAAACGGCACCATTCCACTGATTATCCTGCAATTTCTGAAGCCTGGTGTTCACATTTCCGCGAAGATCGACAACCTCGTGATGCGGATATCGGTGCAACCATTGGGCCTGGCGACGCAAACTTCCGGTCGCGATGGTGTTTGGCTGTGTAAAATCGATTTGGCCTTTGTGGACTAAAATGTCGGTTGGCGACTCGCGTTTAAGAACTGCCGCCTGAACAATGCCTGTGGGCAATAGCGTCGGGACGTCTTTCATCGAATGAACAGCGATGTCGATGCGACCGCTGATCATTGCCGCGTCGAGGGTTTTGGTAAATATTCCGGTGATTCCGAATTCGTAAAGCGGTTTGTCGAGGACGATATCGCCGACGGATTTCGTTGGAATGACCTCAGTTTTGTAACCCAGATCGTTGAGTTTTTTTTCAACTGTGTGTGCTTGCCAGAGTGCGAGCTCACTGTCTCGGGTGCCGATGCGGATGACTTTATTCATTTGTTGCCGCTTCGATTTGAAAAATCTTTTCGATCCATTCGATGCTCTGATCGACCATGGTGTTGTCGTCTTTCAGATGATTTGCAAAATGAGTCGTGATTTTTTGGATGATACGCGAACTGATGATTTCGGCTTGTTCTTCGTCGAAATTTGAGATCTTTTTGCGTTGAAAATTCAGTTCAGACGTTTTGATAGTATTGAGTTTTGCTTTTAAGGCATGAATTGTTGGCGCAAATTTTCTGGCTTTAACCCAGGTTTTAAACTCTTCTTTCACTTCTTCGATGATGGCTTCTGCGGCAGGAAGATGGCTTCGACGTTTTTCGAGGGTTTCGTCGGTCATTTGCGAGAGCTCATCAAGGTGAACCAAAGTCACGCCGCTGATGTTGCGAACATCTTCATTGACGTTTTTTGGAATGGAAAGATCGAGGATCAAAAGAGGTTTTTTTAATTTGAGGATTGCGGCATCCACGGTTGGATTGTGCGCTCCGGTTGCGACAACCAAGACATCTGCTTTTTGAATTTCAAGTTGCAGATCGGCATAATCTTTAACGACGAGGTTGAATTTACCCGCAATTTTTTCAGCTTTCCCCTTAGTCCGGTTAATTAGCGTTATATGCTCATTTTTGGTGTGTTTGACCAAATTTTCGCAGGTATTTCGGCCGATTTTGCCCGTTCCGAAAAGTAGGATGTTTTTATTCTTAAGATCATCCACATTACGAAGGATGAATTGCACCGATGCAAATGAAACTGACGTTGCGCCTGAACTAATTCCGGTTTCAGTTTTAATGCGCTTGCTGGCTTGAATGACTGAATTGATCAATCGTTCCATAAAGGCATTTGCCAAACCAATCGACTTTGCTTCGATAAAGCTGCTTTTAATCTGGCTGATGATCTCGAAATCGCCCAGAATCTGGCTGTCGAGACCGGTTCCAACGCGGAACATATGCGAGATTGCTTCCTGGTTTTTATAAACGTAGGCTACTTTCTGAAAATCTTCAACGGTACCATCGCTGTTTTCACAAAGAAGTTTGATCAATTGAAACGGATGTTCGGCATACCCGTACATTTCGGTACGGTTGCACGTAGAAGTCACGATAAGGCTTTCTATCCCATCAGCTTTTGCCTGCTGCAATAGATTTGTTTTAGCCTTACTGTCGAGGCTGAATTTTCCTCTTATCTCGGCGTCAGCTTTCTTGTAACTCAGGCCAACTGCATAAAAGGTCTGGTGCTTCGACAATGTAGTATTATCCATATTATGAACTTATCTAAAAGTTTCACAAAATTATCCCTATCGTTTTTATAAAAACAACGCTTAAGGTTCTTTTTATATCGATTAGGGTTTTTTAAATCGCGCTCCCGTAACATTTTGATTTTTATCGTACTTTTGCAGTGAATATGGGCACTCCGCAATTTTTTATTTAGAGTCAATCTAAATAAAGTTGATTAAAAAATTGAATTTTGTCCAGGCAAAAATATCGCTATGGGTTCACAGGAAATTATTAAGATCGAGGAGGATTTTACCTTAATCAGGTTTGAGAATAACTCCGACGATGTTTTTCGTGCCACACATGAGGTTAAGAGTGGATTGATTCAGTTTCACTTCGGTCTTAAAGGTCGGGCAAAGTTTATCTTCAATCAGGGCAATTATGCATTGGATCTTCGCGAGGAGAAGTCGCTTTTACTTTATAATCCTCAGAAAGAGCTGCCGTTGAATCTGGAGTTGGCGCGTCAATCGTGGGTGATTTCGGTTATTATTTCCATTAAAAAATTCCACGCTTTGTTTTCGTCAGAGGCCGATTACATTACGTTCCTGAGTGATGAAAACAAGGACAAAAAATATTACAACGAGGGAAATATCAGTCCGTCAATGGCAATTGTTCTCAGTCAACTTTTCCATTACACCTTACATCCGTCGATAAAGAACTTGTATTACAAAGGGAAAGGCTATGAACTTTTGAGTTTGTATTTCAATCGCTCTGAAGATCCCGACGCTGAGCAATGTCCGTTTCTGACGGATGAAGTCAACGTATTAAAAATCCGAAAGGCCAAAGAAATCATTATTGCAAACATGGCTGAGCCGCCTGGACTTCAGGAACTCGCGGATCAGGTAGGTCTGAATCTGAAAAAGCTAAAAATGGGCTTTAAGCAGATTTACGGCGATACGGTCTACGGATTTCTATTTGATTACAAAATGGATTACGCGCGCAAGCTTTTGGACAGCGGATCCTATAACGTGAATGAAGTCGGTTTGAAAATCGGCTACAGCACCGGAAGCCATTTTATTGCCGCATTCAAGAAAAAATTTGCCACAACACCAAAAAAATATCTCATGTCGGTTCCCGTCAACGCCGGCTAAATACACTATATATGAAAGGAGTTTTACTGGTAAACCTCGGATCGCCTAAGAGTCCGGAGCCAAAAGACGTCAAGCCTTATCTCGACGAATTTTTAATGGATAAATATGTGATCGATGTTCCGTACCTGCTTCGTGCGCTATTGGTACGCGGAATCATACTTCGCAAACGACCTGAGCGTTCGGCCGCAGCTTACAAAAAAATATGGACTGACGAAGGTTCGCCGCTAATTGTGCTTTCCAAAAGAATGCATGAAAAAGTGAAAAAGCAAGTCGATATTCCGGTATCGTTGGCAATGCGATATGGCGAGCCTTCCATCTTAAACGGCCTGCAGGAACTTGTCGACCAAGGTGTAACTGATGTTTTGCTGTTTCCGCTTTATCCGCAACATGCGATGGCATCAACAACTACCATATTGGTTTTAGCCGAGGAACTTCGCAAAAAGCACTTTCCGCAGTTAACTTTCACAAACGTACCTGCATTTTACAACAAACCTGATTTTATTGATAATCTTGCAAATTCGATCAAGCGACATTTGGCAGGTTTCGATTACGATCATTTGTTATTTTCATACCACGGAATTCCCGAGCGTCACATCCGCAAAACTGATGTGACCAAATCTCATTGCAAAATTGATGGCTCTTGTTGCAACACACCTTCTCCGGCTCACGAATTTTGTTACAGACATCAGTGTTTTGAAACCACACGCCAAGTTGTTGAAAGACTCGGCATTCCAAAAGAAAAATACAGCGAATCTTTTCAATCGCGACTTGCGGGCGATAAATGGCTCGAACCTTATACCGACATTGAAATCAACAAAATGCCCGAAAAGGGAATTAAAAAGTTGGCGGTGGTAACTCCGGCGTTTGTGGCCGATTGCCTCGAAACTCTTGAGGAAATTGCGATGGAAGCCCGTCATCAATTTCTTGAGCATGGTGGCAACGATTTCCTTGCCGTTCCTTGTTTGAATGACGACGATGATTGGTCTGCTACGGTTGCCAAATGGATAATCGAATGGGCTGAAGCCGATAAAGTGCAAGTCTAATGACACAAAACGCAGAAGATCTCGGGACCGGCAGCATCCGAAAGTTGTTGTTGCGGCAAGCAGTTCCGGCTTCTGTTGGCATTTTGTTCATGACCGTCAATATTTTGGTCGACACAATATTGGTCGGCAGATGGATCGGCCCGCTTGCCATTGCGGCACTCGCAGTTGTAACGCCAATCGCTTTTTTGATCGCCTCGATAGGTTTGGCTATCGGCATCGGCGGAAGTTCGGTGCTATCGCGTGCTTTAGGCGGAAACGATCGCGAGAAAGCGCTGAGTACTTTTGCGCATCAGATCATGCTGACCTTTGTTTTGGCATCGGCGTTGGCAACAATAGGATTGGTGTTCCAAAAGGATTTATTGCTGTTGTTTGGCGCTAAAGGGGAAATCCTAAAACCTGCAAGCATTTACCTGTTTCCAGTATTAATCGCGGTTCCGATTCAGGCGTTATGCACGGTTGGCAACAGTGTCATGCGTGCCGAAGACAAAGCAAAATTTGCGATGCTGTCGGTCATCATTCCATCGGTCGCCAACATTCTGCTCGATGTGCTACTCATCAAAATACTGGACTTGGGAATATTGGGAGCCGCTTTGGCAACGGCATTCTCATTCGGACTTTGCTTCTTGTTTGTTATCTGGTTTTTTCTGATTAAATCGGATCTTCGCTTAAAACTTAAACATTTTGCTGTAAATCTTCCGCTGATCAGAGAAATTTCAGCATTAAGTTTGACGTCGTTTTCACGTCAGGGTGTTATCGGATTGCTGTCCATTTTACTCAACAACACACTTTTTACTTATGGTGGCGCGCATGCGGTGACCGTGTACGGAATCATCAGCCGAATGCTCATGTTTGCGCTTTTTCCGGTTAACGGAATTACTGAGGGTTTTCTGCCGATTGCCGGTTTCAATTACGGAGCCGAAAAATACAAACGAGTTCGCCGCGCCATTAGAACGGCTATTGTTTATGCCGGCGGATTTGCAATTCTAATTTATGCCGCAATCTTAATTTTCGCCACACAAATTGTCAGTGTTTTTACCGAGGATCAGAATGTAATTAGCGATACCTCCGAAGCACTCCGATGGGTTTTTGCCGCATCGCCCATTATCGCAATTCAACTTATTGGCGCTGCCTATTTTCAGGCGGCGGGAAAACCCTTGAAAGCGCTGATGCTTACCTTGAGCAAACAAGGATTTTTCCTGATTCCGCTAATCCTGATTTTACCCAATTATTTTGGTATTTTTGGAGTATGGGTTGCTTTTCCGGTTGCCGATATTCTGGCTACGATCGTAACCGGCCTTTTCCTGAAAAAAGAAATGGCAACTAAACTAAAAGTATGACTGAACTTTACCCATATATAAAATCGCTACATCTGATATTTGTCATCACGTGGTTTGCCGGACTTTTTTATATCGTCCGATTGTTTGTTTACCAGATTGAAGCCGATGCAAAGCCGTCGCCTGATCGGGAAATCCTTGGCGAACAATACAAATTGATGGCATCCCGACTTTGGTATATCATCACATGGCCTTCAGCAGTTTTGGCGAGCTTTTTTGCTTTTTGGATGATTTTCTTTACTGAAATCGGCGCCTTTTGGCTCACTCAATCATGGATGCACGTAAAACTGGCTTTCGTGTTTCTCCTTTATCTGTATCACGCAAAATGCCAACAGATATTCTCACAATTACAACGCGGTGAAATCCGCTACTCGACCAATTATATGAGATTGTGGAACGAAGGCGCGACGTTAATCCTTTTTTCAATCGTATTTTTAGTGATTGTTCGAAGTGCCATCAACTGGATTTATGGCGTGGTCGGATTGATCGCGTTCTCAGTAATGCTGATGATCGGATTTAAAATATACAAACGGATTCGCGAACAAAATCAACAGCGATGAAAGCTTTTAACATATCAATGCTTTCTCTCCGGATCAGGATCTTCTTTTCGATGATCATCCTGATTCTAATCGCATCGGTATTATTGGCGTCAATCTCAATCATCCAATTTAAAAACGAGGCAAAAGAATATCATCAGGAGCGACTTGAAAGCAAAGAAAACGCGATTAAAGAACACATCAATTACATTCTTTCAACCACAACCTACCCGCTCACTACCCAAAATTTACCACTGATTTTCAAGGATCGGATTTATGAACTTTCCGACATTCACAACCTAGAGATCAATATTTACGATCTTAATGGCCATCTCTTAAAATCTTCCAAAGCCACATTTTCAATCGACAGTGTGGCGCGACCGATACCGAAATACATACTAAAACTCGTCCAGTCGTCGATGGAAAAAAGGTACGTCGACATTAAAAATATCGAAGGACGAAAAAACCGATCGTCGTTCAGCCAGATCAAAGACGACAAATTTAAGCCACTCGGAATCCTGAATCTTCCCTATGTTGAAGATGATGGTTTTTATGAAACTGAACTTCAAAACTTCTTGATCAGGCTTGGCCAGGTTTATTCATTTATGCTCGTGATTGCATTCGGACTTGCGTACTTGCTCTCGACCTACATCACGCAATCGCTCAAAACCATTTCCGATAAAATGTCGGAAACCAGCCTTAGCCAAAAGAACGAGAAGATTATGCTGACCGAAACTTCCAAAGAGATAAAACTCCTGATCGATTCTTATAACCGAATGGTCGACGAACTCGAAGAAAGCGCTTTAAAACTCGCACAAAGCGAACGCGAAGAAGCTTGGCGGGAAATGGCAAAGCAAGTCGCACACGAGATTAAAAATCCGCTCACGCCAATGCGGTTGACCGTGCAAAGTTTCCAGCGAAAATTTGATCCAAACGATCCCAATCTCAAACAAAAGCTCGACGATTACTCTGAAACTTTGATCCAACAAATCGACACCATGACGTCGGTCGCGTCGGCGTTTTCGAATTTTGCATCGATGCCGGCTCAACAGAACGAAACACTGAACGTAGTGTCGGTGGTCGAACTCGCGCTCGAAATTTTCAATGAAGATTACGTCGAATTTAAACGTGAAGAAACCGAGATCATTTCAAAAATGGACCGCACGCAGCTCATCCGAATTATCACCAATCTCGTTAAAAATGCGATTCAGGCAATTCCGCCCGAGCAAGATCACAAATCGGTTTTGGTCAACATCAGTCGCAACAACGGATGTGTTCTCATTACCGTTCGCGACAACGGAATCGGTATCGAAAGCGACAACCTCAGCCGGATTTTCGAACCGAAATTCACCACAAAAAGCAGCGGAATGGGTCTCGGACTCGGAATCATAAAAAATATCATCGAAAATTATAAAGGAACAATTACATTTGATAGCGAACCCGGCAAAGGCACCACATTTACCGTGTCACTGCCGATCATTAATACCTAAATTACGACTATGACTTTTGAAAATCTACTGGTTGCACACGAAAATGGCGTTGCAACAATCACCATCAACCGAACTGCAAAACTCAACGCGCTTAACCGCAATACCATCAACGAACTTCACCAGGCGTTCTCCGATCTGAAATCGGATAATTCAATTCGCGTGATCATCCTTACCGGTTCCGGTGAAAAAGCTTTTGTTGCCGGTGCAGACATTGCCGAATTCGCGGATTTTTCAGTTGAAGAAGGCGCACAACTTGCAGCCCGCGGACAAGAACAACTTTTCGATTATATAGAAAATTTCCCAAAACCTGTCATTGCGGCCATTAACGGTTTTGCTCTTGGCGGCGGACTAGAATTAGCCATGTCGTGTCATTTCAGGATTGCGTCGGAAAATGCAAAAATGGGTCTTCCCGAGGTTTCACTTGGCGTAATTCCAGGTTATGGCGGCACGCAGCGACTTCCGCAACTTGTCGGGAAAGGCAAAGCAATGGAAATGATTATGACCGCCGGAATGATTGGCGCGGCGGAGGCAAGGAGTTTCGGATTGGTCAATAACGTGGTTACGCAAGTCGAGCTTTTAGACCATTGCCGTCAGATCGCTGAGAAGATCATCAAGAATTCGCCGGTCGCGATTGCCTATGCGATTCAAGCGGTCAACGACGGATTTAAAGCAGGCGTCGATGGTTACAAATCGGAGATAAAGGCCTTTGGTCAATGTTTTGGAACTGCCGATTTTAAAGAAGGAACGACCGCCTTTTTGGAAAAGCGCAAAGCCGAATTCAAAGGTTAAAACCTACCAACCTTTTGCGTTAGGGATTGAAGCAAGGTGCCGTGCACCGCGAAAAGCCCGACCCGAAAGCGGCGGCGTAATTGTATTTGTCAGTAACGACGCGGTTCAAAGCCGACGGTTTTCGGGTAACGCCCAAACCTCCCAAGTTGAAAGATTTGGGTTTTTTTTTTGGATTTCAGGAGCTAATCCGGCTATTCGCTGCTATCTTTTTTGCCGGAAAAAATCGGTTAAAGCGATCGTGAATTGGCAAAAAAGGATATCCGCTGCTATCCGGGCTAATGACGGAAAGTTTAAGCTTTGCCGTTCCACTCGGCGTAAAACTGATCGAGAAAGCTAACCATATACTGATGGCGATCTGCGGCTATTTTCTTAGCTGTTTGGGTATTCATCTTGTCTTTGAGCAGCAACAGCTTTTCGTAAAAATGGTTGATCGTGGGCGAGTTGCTGTTTTTGTACTCATCCTTTGTCATGGTCAAATTCGGCGTCACCGACGGGTCATAAAGCGCCCGGTTTTTGAATCCGCCATAGTTGAACGCGCGCGCAATTCCGACCGCACCAATCGCGTCTAACCGGTCGGCGTCCTGGACGATTTGAAGTTCAACCGAGTCAAACCGGCGCTCGAAATTTCCGCCTTTAAACGAAATATTCCGAATGATCTGAACCACATGATCAATGATTTCCCGATCAACCTTCTCGACCGTCAAGAATTCCCGCGCAGTTTCCGGCCCGATTTCTTCGTTGCCATCGTGAAATTTACTGTCGGCAATGTCGTGTAAAAGCGCCGCCAGCTGAACGATTTGAACGTTGCATATTTCGGTTTTCGCGATCAGGTTTGCATTGTTAAAAACTCGTTCGATGTGGAACCAATCGTGGCCACCTTCGGCATTTTGAAGCTTTTCCTTGACAAATGAAATTGTCTTTTCTATTAGTTTTTCCATAAAAAAATCCTCTCGGTTGAGAGGATCAAATTTACAATTTAGCCGGTTCTACCCATTTAAATATATGTGATTCTTGTGGTATGATTAATCGTTCCGAGATTTTTGCCATACGAGCCGGGAGTTTCATTAGATAGTCGCGCGCTTTTTCAGCTTCATCAGTCAGGTTTGATACTTTATCGATTTCCCATTTAGTGATCAGTTTTTGCATGATATCGACATAATCCGAAGCGGTGTAAACTCCGATACGTTGCGCCGAATCCGAAAACTGCTCGAACGCCGATCCGATTTTTTCACCTGATTCGCGAAGGAATTGTGCCGGCATAACGATTTTTTGCTTCATCATGTATTGGAAAGCCAGCATCATTTCGCTTGGATCTACCTGGAAGATTCGGTTTACGAATTCGCTGTACGCATGGTGGTGACGCATTTCATCGCCTGCAATCATCTTACAAAGTTTCGATAATTTATTGTCGCCGTAGCTTTTTGCAAGTTGTGCCACGCGGTTGTGCGAAACATAGGTTGCAAGTTCCTGGAAACTGGTGTAAACAAAGTTTTTGTAAGGATCTCTTCCGGTTCCGATATCGAAACCGTCGGCGATAAGGTGTTGTGTGGTGATTTCCACTTCGCGCATATTGATGCGACCTGAAAGATAAAGGTATTTGTTTAGAAGATCGCCGTGGCGGTTTTCTTCGGCCGTCCAGTTTCGGATCCATTTAGACCAGCCGTTGCCTTCAATTTGATCGACACCTTCAACATCCATAAGCCATGACTCGTAAGTAGGAAGCGCTTCTTCGGTGATTGTATCGCCAACCATGACCACCCAAAAGTCGTAGGGAAGATCTTTGGCAATTTCGCGAAGTTCTTTGACCTGCTCATAAAATTCCTCGCTTTGGGAATTTGGCAGGAAGTCGGTTGGTTGCCATATTTTTTCAGTCGGAATCAAGTATTGATCGACAAATGTGTCGATACTTTTTTCCAAAAATTGCATTACTTCCAGTCGGATATTTTTTACAGACATTTTTAAGTTATTTTTATTCCACTTACTATGGCGTGTTCGGTTTTCGCCATCAGCTCTTCAAACGGCATGTCGCTGACATTCATCGGCTGGTGGACAGTAAAGGTAAGCCGATTTCCTAAAGTTAAAGGAAAAAAGCCATATTTAAAAACTTTCCACGAATTGTTAATTGTTATTGGTACAATGCAAGCTGACGGTGCGCTTTTGCATAATATTTTCATTCCGGTTTGTGCAAATGGTTTTGGCTGACCGGTTTTACTGCGAGTTCCTTCAGGAAAAATAACGGCTGATCGATTGTGTCGCTGAATATAGTCGCCTAGTTTTTTGATGGTTGGCACGGCTTGTTTTGGGTCGTTTCGATCAATAAGCACAGATCCGCCATGACGAAGGTTAAAGGAGACGCTTGGAATTCCGCGACCGAGTTCAATTTTGCTGACAAATTTGGGATGAATTCGGCGAAGAAACCAAATGATGGCAACGATGTCGTACATACTTTGATGATTTGCCACAACGATTATCGGGCGATCGCTCGGAATCAAATCGCGGTTGCGAAACGTAAATGTCGTTCCCAAAATTCCGGTACATACCAAAAGGCAGAAGTTTAAGTAATCAACTGACTTTTTATGCGCGTGATAGCCAAAGACCTTTAACGCGATATATTGAATCGGATGAAAAACAGCAAGCATCAATCCGAAGCATAGATAGTAGATGGCTGAAACCGGATATGACAGAAGTTTTTTCATCGATTTAATAATTTGCAAAAATATAAAAATTATTTCGTTCAAAACACATCAAAACCAATCGTGTTTGATTAACATTGTTTGCGGTTTTACAGTACTGGCAAGTATCATTAACCGGCTAATTTTCGGATGATAAAGATTCATTTTAACAACCGAATGCGCACGCTAAAAAGTGAAACCGACCAAAAAAAGAAGTATTTTTACGCGCACAATTAAATCAGCAGAAATAGACATGAGTTCAGAGAAAGAAGCGAAATTAAAAGCACTCCAGCTAACACTGGACAAACTCGACAAGACTTACGGTAAAGGTACCGTGATGAAGATGGGTGACAGGGCGATCGAGGAAGTAGAAACAATATCGTCGGGGTCGCTCGGACTTGACTTAGCTCTTGGAGTAAACGGCTATCCGAAAGGACGAATCATAGAAATATACGGACCGGAATCTTCCGGTAAGACCACATTAACGCTTCATGCGATTGCTGAGGCGCAAAAAGCTGGCGGAATTGCAGCATTTATCGATGCCGAGCACGCGTTCGACAGAAGTTATGCCGAGAAGTTAAACGTTGATGTTGAAAACCTGATCATTTCTCAGCCGGATAACGGTGAACAAGCGCTTGAAATCGCGGAAAACCTGATTCGCTCGGGAGCGATCGACATTGTTGTCATTGACTCGGTTGCGGCTTTGACGCCAAAAAGCGAGATTGAAGGCGAAATGGGTGATTCGAAAATGGGATTACACGCACGATTGATGTCGCAAGCCCTTAGAAAGCTTACGGGAACGATCAGCAAAACCAATTGTACGGTGTTTTTCATTAACCAATTACGTGAGAAGATCGGTGTGATGTTCGGAAATCCCGAGACTACAACCGGTGGTAATGCGCTAAAATTCTACGCTTCGGTGCGATTGGATATCAGGCGATCGTCGCAGATTAAAGATGGCGATAACGTGATCGGTAACCGAACAAAAGTTAAAGTGGTTAAGAACAAAGTTGCGCCGCCTTTTAAAACGGCAGAATTCGACATCATGTATGGCGAAGGTGTTTCCAAAACAGGCGAAATCCTGGATTTGGCAGTCGAGTTTGAAATCATCAAAAAAGCAGGATCTTGGTTTAGTTACGGCGACACCAAATTAGGACAAGGTCGGGATGCGGTTAAAATCCTGATTAAGGACAATCCTGAACTTGCCGACGAACTCGAACAAAAAATAAAAACCTCGATTAAAGAGAACATGAATTAAGTTTTAAACCCGGCAATTTGTCGGGTTTTTTGTTCTTTAAATTTTCCGCAAAGAGTTGTACCTTTTCCCTACTGAAAATCTGAATAAAAATGAAAAAAGTTTTTGCCCTTTTGATCCTTGCCATTTCGTTTGTCGGTTGCGAATTGGAAGATGACGAGAGATCGAGCGTTCCGCAATTAGGACCGATCGAAGATGTGACTATGCCGGCGCGTTATAAAGTTGACAGCGTTTCGAAGATTGTGATCAGATACCGGCAACCGTCGACGTGTCATATTTTCACCGGATTTTATTACGAACGATTTTCGACCACACGAACCGTTGCGATCCAATTTAACAAACTCAACCGCAACAACTGCGAACCGCTTAACGAACCGCCATTTGAAACGGAATTGAATTTCGAGCCGCAAGCATCCGGAGCGTATACCTTTAAATTCTGGACCGGTTTCGATGAGGCCGGCGCCGAGACTTATATCACCGAGGAAGTAGTTGTTCCTTAGCAAGATTTCGTTTAAATGTCAGTTGTGGCTGTTTGCGTTAGGGATGGCAGCAAGGTGCCGCGCACCGCGAACAGCCCGGCGTGGCGGAATATGTTTGTTGGAATTGGGAAGCTGAATCGCCGCGCAACGCCCGAATAATCAAAATTTGAACAGTTACTTTTCGCGTTGGTACGCTTCGAGTTGCGCTAGGATTAGCGCCCGTGATTGCTCACGTAACATTTGAATGTCGGCTTTGGTTTCGGTTAGATTTGCCGTCTCTATAAAGTTGTGGGTTTTTGCGCGCATCCGGCCCGGACTTCCGCTAAAGAATGAATATGAGAATCGTTTTTTGTTGTCGGGGAAGGTCATTGGGACAATCGGAATTTTGTGTTCGATTGCCAGACGAAATGCGCCGTCCTTGAAACTATCGAGCAAAATCGACTGATCGTCGGGAACGCCGCCTTCCGGAAAAATGCAAATGCTGAGACCTTGATTGAGCCGTTTTTGCGCCCGATCGAAAACTTCTTTGCGACTTCTGGAACTGCTACGATCGACCAAAATACAGGTCCTTTTATAGAAAAATCCGAAAAGTGGAATTTTGACCAACTCTTTTTTCCCCACAAAGACGAACGGATTTCGGTTGATTGACAACATCAGCATGATATCCATCATTGAGGTGTGATTTGAGATCAGCATGTAACTTTTGCCGATTTTCATTTCCTGTTCGCGGTCGAGTTTATAATAAAAACCCATTCCGTACAAAATGACCTTTGCCCAGATTCGCGCCATTACAAAAAAGTAGGGGTACCATTTTTCTTTCAGGATCGAGATGACCAGAAACGGGAACATAATCAGGATCGGCAGCGCCATTAGGAGGTAAAACCAGATTCGCCACAGCGTCCAGAATACTATTTTTAAGAATCTCATGGTGCCAAAAGTAAGGAAACCGACTTAGTTTTTCGCAAAAGAGTTAACTTTGCATCAAAGTTTTACTGCAATGGCTAAAGTCCTCACAGGTATTCAAAGTACCGGCACTCCACATCTCGGAAATATTCTTGGCGCAATCGTCCCGGCGATCGAAATGTCCCAGAAACCCGAAAACGAAACATTCTTATTTATTGCTGATCTTCACTCGATTACGCAAATTAAAAATGATCAAACGCTTCGTGAAAACACGTTCAATGTTGCGGCAACGTGGCTTGCCTTCGGACTTGATGTTGAAAAAGTCACTTTTTACAGACAATCTGATGTTCCTCAAACCGCAGAGCTTTCCTGGTATTTGAGTTGTTTTTTCCCATTTCAGCGACTCACCTTAGCGCATTCTTTTAAAGACAAAGCAGACCGTTTGGCAGATGTGAATGCGGGACTGTTCAGTTATCCGATGTTGATGGCGGCCGATATCTTATTGTATGATGCCAATCAGGTTCCGGTTGGGAAAGATCAGATGCAACACATTGAGATTACTCGCGATGTTGCGGCTCGTTTTAACCATCAGATGGGTGAAACATTCGTATTGCCTGAGGCTTCAGTAATGGACGACACCATGTATGTTCCCGGTATCGACGGACATAAAATGAGCAAATCGCGCGGAAATATCATTCAGCTTTTCCAAGACGATAAGGCCTTGCGCAAGCAAATCATGTCGATCGAAACTGATAGCACACCGCTTGAGGAACCAAAAGATGCTGAAACCTGCAAAATCTTTGGCATCTATAAATTGTTGGCAACGCCCCAGCAGATCGATGCGATGAAGGTGAATTACCAGAACAAAGACCGCAACTTTGGTTATGGCCATGCGAAACAGGCACTTTTCGAGTTGATCGTTGAAAAATACAAAACACCAAGAGAGCGCTACCAATACTATCAGGCAAACCCTGAAGAAGTGGAAGCACAGTTGCAGATTGGTGCCGAAAAAGCACGCAAGATTGCAGATGTAACTCTGAAACGCGTTCGCCAAAAACTCGGATTTAGCTAAATAGCTTCAAACATTTTACCGGGAAGCGGCCGGATGACGCCTTTGAGTTCCATATTTAAAAGTGTTGCCGAAATTTTAAAAATCGGGAAACCGCATTCAAGTGCAATAACATCAAGAAGTTGCTTTCCATTGCCGGTCAGGTGATCGTAAACGATTTGTTCATCCGGTTCAAGCGATACAAAAAGTTGTTTTTGCACCGGCTTCGGGTCGCGTTTTGGCAATTCCCAATTTAAAATGTAGATCAGGTCGGCGGCGCTGGTCAGCAGATGAGCCCGTTGCGACTTAATCAAATTATTGCAACCGATGCTGAATTTGTCGCTAGTCCGGCCGGGCACCGCAAACACATCCCGATTGTAATCGCTTGCCATTCTGGCGGTGATCAGCGAACCGCTTTTCTCGGCTGATTCGACGACAATGGTAGCCTCCGACATTCCGGCAACGATCCGGTTCCGTTTCACAAAATTCTCTTTCTCAGGTTCAGAGGTGCTCCAGAATTCGGTAATGAAACCGCCGCTTTCAAGCATGTCTTTCATATATCTTTTGTGCGGTTTGGGATAAATCTGATTTAACCCGTGTGCAACAACCGCAATGGTTTGCAAACCGTAGTCAAGGGCCGCCTGGTGAGCCGCGATGTCAACACCATACGCAAATCCGCTTACGATTACTGGATTGAGCGGCGCGAGGTCTTCGATGAGTTTCCGGCAAAAATCTGTTCCATGTGGCGTAATTTCGCGCGTGCCGACAATGCTGATCATCCGGCCGTTATTGGTATTTATCTTCCCTTTTGAGAATAACAGCAGCGGTCCGTCGACACAATGCTTCAAACGGTCGGGATAGTTCTCGTCCTGAAAGGAAAATGCATCGATATTGTGATCGACGATAAACTTCAATTCGGCTTCTGCCATTCGCATCGACGCTTTGTCGTGCAACTTTTTGATCCGGGCTGAACCGACGCCGTCAATGGATGCGAGATGAGCGGATTTAGATTTGAAAACTTCTTCAGCAGATCCGCAGGATTGGATTAGCTTTTTGGCCAAAATATCTCCAATGTTGGCAGTTTTTTGCAGGGCAAGTAAGTAGAGTAAGTCTGTATGGCGCATAATTATCAAAACTGAAATTTATGCAATTTGCGCTAATTGTTAATAAAATATGTTGATAAAATTTTATCATCATCATGCAATGTATAACTTTGTTTTCATGAAGATCGAACAGTATATTTCAAGGCTTTTATATCGCTATCAATGCGTTACCGTTCCCGGTTTTGGCGCGTTCCTTACCGAAATTCAGCCGGCTCAGCTGCACGAGTCATCAAATGCATTCTATCCGCCCAAGAAATTAGTGTCATTCAATCCAAATTTGAAAAATAACGATGGATTGTTGGCAAACCACATTTCACAAAGCGAGAAGATTGGATATGAGGCGGCCGTTGAAGCGATCTATAGTGAGGTCGACATTTGGAAGAACATTCTGGAAATCAACCAAAAATTCACTTTGAAGAATATCGGCGAGTTGTCGCTAAATTCGGAGCGGAACGTGGTTTTTACGCCATACGATCAGAACAATTACCTCACCCAATCGTTCGGACTGAATTCTTTTGTATCGCCGGCAATCAAACGTGAAGTGTACAAAGAAGAGGTTGAAGCGATCGAAGAAAAAGCACCAATCTTTTTCACTCCTGAAACGCGTGAAAAAAAATCTTATCTTAAGTACGCCGCCATTTTTGTCTTGGCTTTAACTGCTGCCGGATCGATCGGTTTCAAGCTTCATTCTGATAATGTCGCAGCCGAAACTCTGATCGTAGAAAAGCAAGTCCAGCAGGAAGTTCAAAACAAAATTCAACAAGCTACATTTTTTATCGAAAACCCGATGCCGGCTGTCACGCTGACCATCAAAGAAGAAAAAATGCCATACCACGTTGTAGCGGGCGCCTTTAGGAATGAACAAAACGCTGACAAGAAATTCGAACAATTAAGCAAAATGGGCTTTAAACCCCGACGACTGGAGCCAAATAAACACGGATTGTACCCGGTGGTTTACGGAAGTTATCCAACCTATACCGAAGCCTGGAAGGCAAAAGTCCAGATTCAAAAAGCTCACAATCCCGATGCTTGGCTACTCATAAAATAATTACAATCCCGGTTTTCCGGGATTTTTTATAACTAACAATACAAATGCAACCAAAAACGCCTTCAGAATCACTGACCGTAATAACAGACCTGGTACTTCCGGGCGAAACAAATCCGCTTAACAATATGTTTGGTGGCGAGTTACTAGCTAGAATGGATCGTGCGGCAAGTATCGCAGCAAGACGGCATTCAAGACGGATCACCGTTACGGCGTCGGTAAACCACGTGGCATTCAATATGGCGATTCCCCTGGCAAGCGTACTGACAATTGAAGCAAAAGTGTCGCGTAGTTTCAGAAGTTCGATGGAAATTTACCTCGATGTTTGGCTGGAAGACCGCGAATCTGGAAAGCGTGTTAAGGCAAATGAAGCGATCTACACTTTTGTGGCGGTTGATGATACGGGTCGGCCTGTCGAAGTCCCACAGATCATTCCGGAAACCGAACTCGAAAAGCAGCGATTCGATGCCGCATTGCGTCGCAAACAGCTGAGCCTGGTTCTCGCCGGCAAAATGAAGCCGCAGGAAGCAACTGAACTCAAGGCGCTGTTTAACTAATTTATTTTTTCCGACCGATTTTTGGGCGTGACCACAAGGGTCGGGCTCTGCGCTACTAGTCTGTCGCGCTATCGCCGCCAGAGCTATCCGCTTCGATCCCTCACGCGAGCTTCAGTTTCCATTTCGGCTTTTATCGGAAGGTTACAAACAACTTCTTTGGCTGCTCCGAACCAAAGCGACTGTCCGTACAACTACATTGGTGCAAGCCAGGTCTGCGGATTCGAATAAACCGTATTCTGAAGAACCAGGAATTTTAACGTGGTTTTTCCCGTGTCGCCGTTGGTGCGAATCTTACCGAGTTTTTGTTTGGTTGTAACTTTATCCCCTTTTTGAACGTTCACCGTACTAAGATTCTGATAGATGGTAAAGTAGTCACCGTGTTGGATCATTACCGCCTTGTTTACCGGCGAAATCACCATGATGCTGCTTACTTCTCCGCCAAAAACAGCACGTGCGTCTGCACCTGGCTCAGTCGAAATCTCGAGTCCGCTGTTATGCACCACAAGCGACTTGTGCACCGGATGCGCCTGATCGCCATAACCTAAAGAGATAAATCCTTTTTCAGTTGGCCAGGGAAGTTTGCCTTTGTTTGCTCTAAAGTTGTTTGCAATAAGCTGACCCTCGGGCGTTAAAACAATTTTATTTACTGATTTTGTTGCAGCTTTGGCCGCAGCCGTGCTCGTGCCTTTTGCTTTTGCAGCTTCAGCAGCAGTTTTTCGGTTTGCCGCCGCAATTGCCTCGCGAATCAACTTGTCGATTTGACGATCGATATTTTTTGCTTCTTGCTGTCTTTTTTTGATTTCAGCCGTAATTTTCTTTTTGTCTTTCAACACATCGTTGATCAACTTCTGTTGTTCCTGTCGTTCTTTCTCAAGTGTTTCACGCTCTTTCCGGTTTTCTTCGATCAATCGTTCCTTTTCGGCTTTTTGTACGTTTAACTTTTGATTGAAAGCCTGAAGTTCTTCCGCCTTCTTTTTGATTTCCTCACCTTGTGTTTTGCGGTAGCTGGTATATTGCTTCATGTACTGTGCACGCTTGTAGGCTTGCAAAAAGTTTTCAGAAGACAAGAGGAACATCGCGCGACTCTGCATTGATCGGCTTTTGTAGGATTTACGGATCATTTCGGCATAATCCTCACGCAAATCGTCGAGTTCTTTGTTGAGACGGTTGATTTTTACCTGATTGATATACATGTCATTTTCAACCAAACGACGTTGCTTCTCGGTGGTGTTGATTAGGGTTTCCTTTAACTGAATTTTCTTCTTTTGGAGAATCAACTCGTTCGTCGCAGTTTTTTCCTTACTCCGAACGGTCTGCAGGAATTTTTGATTTTCCGCAATTTCACGCTGAATCTGAGCCTTTCGCGCTTCAAGTTTCTCTTGCTGCGACTGGCTAAAAGCGATTCCGGTAAATAAAATAAAAATTAAGCTGAAAAGAATCCTTGGCATAGGTGCGTTTGTTTGTGCAAATCTAATCAATATATATTCTTGTGTAACCTTCGGGAACAGCGTACGGGAAAGAAAGATCCTCGTTAAAGGAAGCAGAATTGTATTCGACCGTAATATTGTTTTTGCCTTTTGGATGAGCGGCCTGAATCTGTACTGCGGTCGGTAAATACGCCTCGCCATATTGAGCATAATTCGGATATTCGACTGTTAAGGTTCGATCCTGGGTCGGTTGCGATATGATTTGTTTCTTTATCAGCGCCCGCGCAGCCTCAAAGAAAAACGACTTCTCCGTTCGGTTCTGAGTTTGGCTAAGTTTGTAAAGTTTGTCTTCAATTTCTGAAGTATAGCTGCCAACGGTCAAATCGTCGATGGCGCGACCGACTAACAGGTTTTGCACTTTTGCATAATCGAGGTCAGTGCCAAGCCATTTGCTTAAGGTTGAGTAATCGCCTTCAAAATATTCGCCGTTGATCTTCTCATAATACCTAACCTGCGTTGGTGTTATCAGTGCTTTTGCCATGGTGATTCCGAGAAAACGAACGCTTACCAGAATTTGCTTATCCTTTTCAATCCGAATTTCAGCCGAAAGGTTCTGACTATTTTTATTGTCTTTATATCGTGCTGCCGCTTTAATATAGACCGTCGAAAAATCGGGAAGATTGGCGTAGTGTTTTTGAATCACCGCCGATGCTTCTTTACTCGTTGCGGCTTTTCCTTCGGCGAGTACCGCTTTGGATTTGCACGACGCGAGCGTGACGATCAGCAATAGCAATATAACTTTTCTCATCTATTTATTTAGTTTTTTAAGCAATGTGTCGGCTTTTACAAACCATTTCTCTTTAGTTTTCGCATCGCCTAATCCATTTGCGGCTTCACCCAACTGTATATAGAAATTTACTTCAAGCTGTATATCGTCAATTAAAAAATCCAACCCCGATTCGAGGACGTCTGTTGCGGCTTTATACTTTTTAAGTTGATTTTTCGCCAATCCCGAAAAATAATAACTCTGCGGTTGCGCCGGATAAATCGCTAGCATATCGTCCGATTTTGACTCAAGCTGACCAAAATCTTTACTATCGGCCAGCGCCTGCAGAATTAAAATATTGGCTTCGTAGTCAGATGGATTATCGGCCAGGAATTTTTCGTAAAACCGAATGGCTTTCTGAAAATCAGACTTTGAGTGATAAAATTTCCCGATTTCTTTTGCAACATCAACTTCCCGGTCGTTTGATAAAAGATCGATTGCCTTGTCGATATCCGCATCGTACTGCGATTTGCCTTTAGAAAAAATCAGGAACTCGTTCAGCATTCGGTGCTTGATTTTGGCGTCGACCTTTTTGCCTTCGAGGACTTTAAACATTGCAGCCGTAGCGCTTTTGGCATCGTTGCTGTTTAAGTGGAATTTAAACAAACTGACTTGTGCCCACTCTGATTCCGGAATTTCACGCTCAAGCAGTTTAGCGATTTCAAGCGCCTTTTGCTCCTGATTACTCTCCGAATAAAGGTAAATCAGGTTGATGTAATTTGATTCGGTTTTCGGATCTTTTTTGATTTCAGCAAGTAAAAGGTCTTTCTCTGAACCCAGATATTTTGCGTCTTTTAGTATTTCGTTTTTATAAGCATCCCGACGTTCCGTTCGGCCGGTACTTTCATTTAATTCATTGATCAGCTCTAATGCCTTGTCGAATTGTTTGGTCGTCATGTAAAGCGATGCCAGATCTTCTTTATAATCGCGATTAAATGGAATCAGCTTGTTGACAATGACGATGGCCTGATTAAAATCCATTGATTCGTAGCAAACATCATACATCCCGACGTAATACCACATGTTTTTCGGATCGAGGCTGGCTGCTTTTTCGAACGATTCGTATGCTTTTTTGTAATCTTTTTGCGAGAGGTAATTGCGACCGAGTTCGTTATAAACAGCCGGATTTGACGGTTGAAGCGCGACACATTTCAACAGCGCATTAACCGCACGATCATAATTTTCGATACCTTTTTGAGTAAGCGATTCGTAATAATGATCTTGAAAAGCGTCGGTTACGGCAGCAATGTCTTCAGGCTCTGTTTGTGCCGAAGATGTCAGTGAACCAACCATTGTTGCCGCAATGAAAAACGCTTTGTATAATTTCATACTATTCTAGTACTGAGTAATCACCAATGCTGATGCTTGTGAACTTGCCGTTGAAAGCGGCATGACTTCCAATCATGGCATTGTCGAGTTCGGCATTTGCGATTTTTGAGTTGTTTTGGATAAGGCTGTTGCGAACAGTACTGTTTTCAACAACACAATTGTTTCCTAATGAAACGTTCGGACCTACGGTTGTATTGCGAAGGATTACATTTTCACCGATAAAACAAGGTCTGATGATTTCCGAATTTTCGAGAATAACCGAATCGGCGATGAGTTTTTCTGAATTTGCGAGAAATCCGAGCAAACGCGAATTGGTTTCGACGGTAACATTTTTGTTGCCGCAATCCATCCACTCGTCAACTTTTCCCGGCACGAATCGCATCCCTTTTTGTTTCATGTTTTCAAGAGCGTCGGTAAGTTGGTATTCGCCGCCTTTGACCACATTGTTATCCAGCAAATACTGAAGTTCGCTGCGAAGCGTTTCCCCGCTTTTAAAATAGTAGATTCCGATGATCGCTAAATCTGAAACGAATTTTTTTGGCTTTTCAACAAAATCGACGATCTCGTTTTTATCGTTGAGTTGCACCACGCCAAATGCCGAAGGATCTTCAACTTGTTTAACCCAAATTACGCTATCTGCGGATGTGTCCAGGGTAAAATCGGCGCGGAAAAGTGTGTCGGCATACGCTACAACGATCGGTCCGGTCATCGAGTCCTGGGCGCATAAAATTGCGTGAGCGGTTCCAAGAGCTTCAGTTTGATAGTAGATTCGGCCTACGGAACCCAGTTTTTCAGCGATTGCCAAAAGTTCGATTTCGACCTGGTTTCCAAAATCGGGGTGAATGATAAATGCGATTTCGTCGATCTGTTGATTCAGAACTCCGGCGATATCTTCAACCAAGCGGTGAACAATTGGTTTTCCGGCAATTGGAATCAGCGGTTTTGGAACTGTTAGCGTGTGAGGTCTTAATCTTGAGCCGCGGCCGGCCATTGGAACGATGATTTTCATACTATTGATTTGAAAATTTGTTGATTTGAAAATTTTTTAGTTGTAAAAATCGGAAATTGTGACGTCATGTTTAGCTATTGCCAATCTTCAAATTTCCAAATTGGTACATTTCCGGTTATTTTACTCCGGTGCTGCCAAATCCGCCTTCACCGCGCGATGTTTCGGTTAAGCTGTCGACAAGTTGCCATTCGGCGCGCTCGTGTTTTGCAATAATCATTTGAGCGATGCGCTCACCATTTTCGACAACAAAGTCTTCGGTTGATAAATTTACTAAAATCACTCCGATTTCTCCGCGATAATCCGCATCGATAGTTCCGGGCGAATTCAGGACCGTTACGCCTTTTTTGGCTGCGAGTCCACTTCTTGGTCGCACTTGCGCTTCGTAACCAATCGGGAGCTCGATGAAAAGTCCGGTTTTTACAATTGCCCGTTCAAGCGGTTTAAGGGTGATCGGTTCTGAGATATTTGCGCGAAGGTCCATTCCGGCTGAAGCCGAAGTTTCGTAGTTCGGGAGTTCGTGTCCGGATTTGTTAATAATTTTAATCGTAGTCATAATTTTGATGTTAGCATAAAGCCTTAGCCCTGATGGGAGCGGCATCCTTTTTCTAATCCTGAAAGGTTAGAAAAAGATACAGCGGACAGCAGGATTCAGCTTCTGATATTTCTTCCTAAAATTTGTAAGATCGTATTTTTTTCCAGAATGTAAATTGCGACGAAAAAGCCTATCAGAATTGGGATCCCGACAAAATAGTTTTCGCGGAAACCGTAAAAATAGATCCCGGATAGCGCGCTGGAAAGCAAGATATAAAATAATATTTTTTTGATGTCGTATGGGATCGGGTAATATTTTGCGCCCATAAAATACGATATGGTCATCATTGAACCGTAGGCCACAAGTGTCGCAATTGCCGACCCGTAGTAGCTAAAATGCGGGATGAGCAGGAAATTCAGCGCGAGTGTGATGGCGGCGCCGACGAGTGAAATATAGGCTCCGATTTTGGTTTTGTCGGTGAGTTTGTACCAAATGGACAGGTTGGTGTAGATTCCGAGGAAAAAATTTGCCAGAATAATCAGTGGCACGACGCCCATTGCTTCCCAGTATGCCTCACGTTGGAGCAGGAAAATTTTGAGAATATCGGCAAAAACAACTACTGAAATAAGGATTGCTGACCCGATGATGACGAAGTATTTTGTGATATCGGCGTAGGTTTGCGGTGCGTTTTTGTTGCTGGCATGACTGAAGAAAAACGGTTCGATTCCGAGTCGGAAAGCCGTTGCAAAAAGCGTCATGAACAATGCAATTTTGTAGCAAGCCGAGTAAGCACCGGTTTCTTGTTGAGCGATATCCGCGGGAAGAAGACGTTCGAGCAGGATTTTATCGAAATGTTCGTTGATGGCAAAGGCGATACCGGCAAACAAAACAGGAAAGGCATACACCATCATTGTTTTCCAGAGTTTGGTGTCAAATTTCCAGGAGATTTTAAGGTAATCCGGCGATAGAATCAGGAATGTGAGCAGACTGGCGATTAGGTTTGCGACGAAAATGTAGCCGACCTGGAAATCCTCGTAATAAATGGAGTTGAAAACCGAATCGGGATTGTTTTGCGCAAGACCAGGCAAAAACAGCAGGAAAAAGATGTTGAGCGCCAGGTTTACAATGACATTACCGATTTTAATTGCGGCATAAACCATCGGCCGACCGATAGCTCGAAGTCGGGAGAACGGAATAATAACCAACGCGTCGAGGGCGATGATCCAAACGGCGAGTGAGATATAGGTTACCGCTTTGTTGGTGAGATCGGCTATTTGGTTGTTGAGTGCGAGGCCGAAAATCAAAAAAAGCAATGTGGTTATGAGAATCGATATGGTAGACGTGGAAATGACGCTTTGCTTGTCGGCTGCTTTGTTGTAGAAGCGGAAGAATGCGGTTTCCATTCCGTAGGAAAGGATTACATTAAAGAAGACCATCCAGGCAAAAAGGACAGATACTTCGCCGTAATCGCCGGTATTGGTTAGAACTTCAGTGTAGAGTCCGACCAACAGGAAGCTGAGCATTCGCGGCAGCACGGTTGCAAGGCCGTAGATTGCTGTTTGCTTAAAAAGGTTTTTGTATAATCCCAAGAGACAAGGCGTGTTTAAGCAAAAATAGCGAAATAAGCTGGAAGGAAAGAAAAGGATTTAGGCATAAAAAAAGCCGGAATGAATCCGGCTTGCTTTGTATGATGTGATTATCCGTTGAGTGCTTCGGCACCACCTACGATCTCGAGGATTTCGTTGGTAATTGCTGCCTGACGTGCTTTGTTGTAGGTCAGTTTCAGCTGGTTTCGAAGTTCGGTGGCGTTATCGGTAGCTTTGTGCATTGCGGTCATACGAGCGCCATGTTCCGCTGCGAATGAATCGCGAAGTGCTTTGTAAAGTTGCGTACGAAGCATTTTCGGGATTAACGTCTGGATGATTTCTTCTTTTGAAGGTTCAAAAATATAATCGGTTGCGTTTGAAGCGACAACATCAGATGCCATTGGAGCAAGTGGCAGAAATTGTTCGGCCATAATGATTTGCGTAGCGGCATTTTTGAATTGGTTGTACACCAAAACAATTTTATCGTACTCGCCATCGCTGAAACGTTGTACCAGGTCGTCTGCAATCGATGCTGCATTTTCAAAATTCAGGTTGTCGAAAACCGAATTGTTGTTTGAAATGACATTGTTTGCTTTACGGATAACATCGTTACCTTTTTTACCGACGGTGATGAAATCGACGTGTTTTCCACGGTATTCATTTTCGGTCAGGCGTTTTGATTCCTTGATGATATTCGAGTTGAACGCACCGCTGAGTCCACGATTTGATGTAATTGCAACGATCAGAACGCGGCTTACTTCACGTTGAGCAGTAAATTTACCACCGGCTTCGTTGTCGAGCGTAGCGGAAAGATTTTGCAAAAGTTCGGTAAGTTTTTCAGAATATGGGCGCATGGCAGTAATTGCATCCTGCGCTTTCTTAAGCTTTGCAGCAGAAACCATCTTCATCGCCGATGTGATTTGCATCGTTGATGAGACTGAGGTTATTCTGTTACGGATTTCCTTTAAATTAGCCATTTTTTTATGGTTAAGGGTTAGGGTTAAAAGCTAAGGGGGCATTTATCTTTCACCCTTAGCCTTTCACCATTCACCTTTTAATTATACTTCGCAGAAACTTCTTTAGCGACTTTCTCGATTGTATCGGTGATTTCGTCGGTTAGCTTTCCGGCTTTAAGCGCATCCAGAATTCCTCTGTGTGATGTGTTTAGGAATTGAAGGAAGTCTCTTTCAAATTCTTTAACTTTTTCAACAGGAACATTTCTAAGAAGGTTTTTAGAACCGGCGTAAATGATTGCAACCTGATCTTCAACCGTAAACGGATCGTTAAGACCTTGTTTAAGGATTTCAACGTTACGACGACCTTTTTCGATTACGTTTAGGGTAACCGCATCAAGATCAGATCCGAATTTCGCGAAAGCTTCAAGCTCACGGAATTGCGCCTGGTCAAGTTTCAAAGTACCTGCAACTTTCTTCATCGATTTGATCTGAGCGTTACCTCCAACACGTGATACCGAGATACCTACGTTAATCGCCGGACGAACACCAGAGTTAAACAAATCTGATTCAAGGAAGATCTGACCATCGGTAATTGAAATTACGTTAGTCGGGATATATGCAGAAACGTCACCAGCTTGAGTTTCGATAATCGGCAAAGCGGTAAGTGAACCACCACCTTTAACGATTGGACGAAGTGACTCCGGAAGGTCGTTCATGGTACGAGCGATATCGTCGTTAGCAATCACTTTTGCAGCTCTTTCAAGCAAACGAGAGTGAAGGTAGAAAACGTCTCCAGGGTAAGCCTCACGTCCCGGTGGTCTTCTAAGTAGAAGTGAAACCTCACGGTAAGCAACAGCTTGTTTAGACAAATCATCATAAACGATTAGTGCGGGACGACCAGTATCACGGAAGTACTCGCCGATAGCAGCACCGGCAAACGGAGCATAAACTTGCATTGGAGCAGGATCTGAAGCGTTTGCAGCAACAATAACGGTATACGCCATTGCACCTTTTTCTTCAAGTTTTTTCGCGATTCCAGCAACGGTAGATGCTTTCTGACCGATGGCAACATATATACAGAATACAGGCTGACCTGCATCGTAAAATTCTTTTTGGTTCAGGATCGTATCGATACAAACGGTTGATTTACCTGTTTGACGGTCGCCGATCACAAGCTCACGCTGACCACGTCCTACCGGGATCATTGCATCAACGGCTTTGATACCAGTTTGAAGCGGCTCAGTTACCGGCTGACGGTAGATAACTCCCGGAGCTTTACGCTCAAGTGGCATTTCGTAAAGATCACCTTCGATCGGACCTTTTCCGTCGATCGGGAAACCAAGCGTATTAACTACACGTCCGACCATGTTCTCGCCCACTTTTAGTGAAGCGATACGTTGCGTTCTGCGAGCAGTTGTTCCTTCTTTGATTCCGGTGTATGGCCCAAGAAGTACCACACCAACATTATCCTCTTCAAGGTTAAGTACGATACCTTCGATACCGTTGTCAAACTCGACAAGTTCGCCGTATTGAACATTTGCCAATCCGTGAATAAGTGCGATACCATCACCAACTTGAAGTACGGTTCCGACTTCGTCAAGCGTCGCACCAGATTCGAATGAGGCCAATTGTCTTTTTAATATTGCTGAAATTTCAGCAGGCTTGATTTCTGCCATAATATTTATTTCTTCCTGATTATATTAATTTGAAAGCTCTCTCTTTAACATCTGAAGCTTGTTGGCAACTGATGCATTGTATTGCTGATCACCGATACGAAGGATAAAACCTCCGATGATTTCCGGATCAACGATGTTCTCAAGTACGATTTTCTTGGTAGAAAGCGTACTTGCTTTGGCCATGATGTTTCGTTCCATCGACTCATCCATTGGAACGGCTGTCGTAACGATTGCTTTTTCGACACCGCTTTTTTCCTCGTATAACTTGTTGAATTCTGTTGCAACATTGGAAATGATTCCGAGTCTTTTGTTTTCGTACAACAATCTAAAAAGACTGCTGCTAACCGATGACATTCCGGAAAAGATTTCGTTTAAAGTGCTGAACTTATTCTCAGAAGATACGGTCGGATTTTGCAAAAATGCCTGAAGATCACCGCTACCTGAAATAGATGCTGCGATGTCAGCCATATCTTGATTGACATCAGCTGCTGAACCTTTATCGGTAGCTGTATCGAAGATTGCTTTTGCGTAACGGATTGCTGCTCTGGTTCCCGCCATGTTAGTTCAGTTTAGAGTCGCTGATCATTCTCTCGACGAGCTTTGCCTGAGCTGCTTTATCCTGAAGTTCATCACGTAGGATTCTCTCAGCAATTTCAACTGATAGTACAGAAACCTGCGATTTAAGTTCAGCCATAGCCGAATTTTTCTCAGCGTCGATTGCGATTTTTGCTTGTTCGATCATTCTGGCGCCTTCAGCCTGCGCATCAGCTTTGGATTCGGCGATCATTTTATCTCTCATTTCACGAGCATCTTTGATCATCGCATCACGCTCAGCACGTGCAGCAGCAAGAAGTTGTTCGTTTTGAGATTGTAAGTTTCGCATTTCATTACGAGCGGTCTCAGCAGAAAGCAAAGCACTTCTGATTCCTTCCTCCCGGCTGTTAACAGCGTCAAGGATTGGTTTCCATGCAAATTTTCTAAGAACGATAATTAATCCGACGAAGATTACCAACATCCAGAAAAACAATCCCCACTCTATTTGATTTACTAATTTATCCATTGTATAAGTCTAAATGTTTGTTTTTTAATAAGCAAAAGTTACGGCCAACCGCCATAACTTTTGCCTTAAAATTAAGCTGCGAAGATAGCAGCAAATCCAATACCTTCAATAAGCGCCGCTGCAATAAGCATTGCTGTCTGAATCTTTCCAGATGCTTCCGGCTGACGCGCGATAGCTTCCATAGCTGAACCACCAATTCTACCGATACCATAACCTGCACCGATTACGATAAGTCCTGCACCTACAATAGTTGGAATTTCCATAAATATGTATTAAAAATTAAACATTAATAATTAGTGTGCCTCTTCGTGGTGGTGTTCTTCCACCGCGGCTCCAAAATAAAGAGCAGACAACATCGTGAATATATAAGCCTGTAAAAAGGCAACCAATATTTCCAAAAACATTAAAAGAAACGCAAGGCCAAAAGAAAGCGAACTTCCGATCCAGCTCTTAAAGATGAAGATCAACCCAATGATGCTCATCACAACAATATGTCCTGCGAAGATGTTCGCATACAAACGAATCATCAATGAGAACGGTTTAATGATCACACCTAGCAATTCGATCGGCGCCAATACAATTCGCATTAACTTCGGAACTCCAGGCATCCAGAAGATGTGTCCCCAATAATTTCTATTTGCTGTAAGGTTTGTAATCAAAAACGTAACTAGCGCAAGACCCAATGTAATTGTCAAGTTACCGGTAACGTTCACTCCAAGTGGTGTCAATCCAAAAAGATTCAAAAACAAAATGAAGAAAAACACTGTTAACAGAAAGCCCATGTATTTTCTGTGATGTTTCACACCGATATTCGGAATAGCGATCTCATCTCTGATATAAACCACAAGCGGTTCGAAGAATCGTCCGGCTCCAGCTGCAATACCGCCATTTTTAGCATATGATTTCGCCATAGCGCGAAAAACAAGAAACATCAACAGCGCAACCACCATCATCATCAAAACGTTTTTGGTGATTGAAAAGTCGATTGGACGCGCATTTGTAGGGTGACCTTCAGCATCTTCAGTAAAAGTTCCTGCTGCGTCGGTTTTATATATTTTTCCGTCGTGGTGATTTAATGCGTAGTAGTTTCCGTTAGATTCCGCAACTGATTCGCCATGGTTAAATTTAGCCGATGAGAAAACGTGCAATCCATTGTCCCAAAGAATGATTGGCAGCGGGAAACCTACATGTGAACCCGTTTTATAGTCAGAAAACAATGTAAAGTCGTGCGAATCCAAAACGTGGTGTCTCACAAATGATTTTACAGTTGATCTTACATCGGTATTCTCTTCATGCGAATCATGCGCAGCGGCTTCAGTGTGTACATGCGTTGAATCAATCGGTTGAGCTGAAAATCCAATCGCTGGAAGGCACATCACGAAAGCGGCTAATAAAAATGTAAATCGTTGTTTTAAAATAACCATACCTATTAATTAACTGCTTAAAACTTGGTTCCTGAAATTTTGTGCAAAGGTACGTTTAATATTTACATTCGAAAATCTCAGAATAACTTTTTAAAGCGAATTTGTATTTAATTCTGACTATTGTTGCCGACTATTTAAAATTCGCACTGCAATAAAGGTTTCCACTGCTAAAAAGAAAAGAAATACTGTCAGTATATTCTTCTTTTCTATCGCGGTAAGCGGAAGAACTTCATCGTGGATTGCGCCATAAAATACGCCAAACGACAAAAGCATCTTCAATCCCGTAAGTAAAAGAAAAGAATAACCGACATAATCAATATTAATCGCTCTAATTTTTGTCAGAATAATTGTAATCATTATGCTGAAAGACGAGTAACCGGCGTAAAGTGAAAGTAACGAATGGTGTTGTTCCACCTCGCGATTTTCCCATTCAACATAATCTAAGATAAACGTGTGCAAAAAAAATGCTGCCAGAGACAGCCCAAGAATAATTGCGATTTGTGTAACTAATTTCATTTATTGTTTCGCTCTTCAGCTTTGTTGATTTCCTTTAATAGTCGGTTAACATTGTATATCGCAATTGCAACACCTACCATGGTAAGCACTTTAACGTAAACCCGATTCTCAGACCCATATTTCTCATCAAGCCAGTCACCAAAATAGGCGAACGCAAAAATGATAATACCCATTTGCAGTGGAATATTAACTAATGCCAGCCACTTATTAGCGGTTTGTCTGTTATCCTTCTTGGGATCGTTCATGAGGCGGCAGATTTTTAACAGCAGCTTTCATCGTGCAAGATGCACTAAATTCGGCGCCTGGTTCAACTGATAATTTACCACACACAACTTCGCCGTGAATGCTCGCTTTTCCTCTTACGTTAAGCATTTCGAGAACCTGAATTTTGCCTTCAAACCTACCTTCGATGTCGGCATTTTTACAAAGGATGTCGCCAGTCACGCTTCCGGCAGGTCCGATGACAATTTTCCCATTAGATTGAAAATTTCCAACTAACTCGCCATCGAGACGAAAATCCGCTTGTGAGAAAATATTGCCTCGAATTGCTGTGCCTTCAACAATACGGTTGGTCTTACCTAAAAGATCGGTGTATGATTTCTGACTTTTTTCAAACATTATCGTCCTGATTTTGGCATTGACGGTGGATTGCCATTACTATTGGCGTCCATTGATCTTGGACTTGCAGGCGTACCCGAGCGTTTGCTTTTTGCATTGTCGGTGCTTGGTTTCGCAGGTGTTTGCCCAGGTTTCTGCGGCTGCTGGGCAGGTTTTGCCGTTTGCGGAAGATTTTTAGCCGATGGCATCTGCGGAACCGGAGCCACAACCTCTTTAACCGGCGGCGTAAATGGAAGTTGATCTGTTACAGAAGGTTCCACAAATGTCGGGTTGTTGAGATACTCATCAATGTTTTTCTTCATTTGAACAACCTCATAGTTTTGTCCTGAAATGAAAATTGGCGTCTCAGCAACCTTGTACTCTTTAAACTCTTTTAATATCGAGGCGATCCCTTTGGCATATTCCTCTGATTTCAATCCGTGGATAACAATGAAATTATCAGTTTCGGTATAACTGTCAAATGTCGATTTCAGATTAGGCAGCTCACGGTCTTTGATAAATTTATCAACTTTGGCCTGTAGCGTTTTGGTCGGTTTGTCATCCAAACTTTTAGCACGGTACAAAATTTTCCAGTTCGAAGTTTCGCTGCTGCTAAATTGAAGATTTTCCAAAGCCGGAATCGAAGTTCGTAAAATCAGTTCGGCTTCTTTACCTTCAGGCAAACTCGGATAGTTTAATGCAACAAAGTTCAGCGCTTTACGGTACTCGGCTAATCCTTGAGTTTTTCCGACGATACGGGCTTTCAAAAGTTCAAATTTGGCAACAATCTCTTCACCGGTATATTGATCGATTGCGAGTTCAGTGTCTGTCAACAAATTCTTATACTCGTGATTTTCAAATCGTTTAAAGAGTTGATTGTATGAAGCTTCAGGCGTCAGCGTAGCATCAGCATTTGCACCTGAACTATTCAAGATCTGTGCATATCGTGAGTCCGGATATCTTTCGATGATCACATTTTTCATCGCCGTTGCTTGTGGCTCATCAATAATCTGATAAATCTTATAAAGATGATACATCGATGGCAATACAAGACGTTCATCCGGATTGCTAACCAATAAAACTTCTAATTTATCTGCAGCACGTTGATATTCCCTGAATTTTTCCTTGTAAATAACACCAAGTTGATAATATGCAAAATTGCGATCTTTAGCTAAACTGTCTAAAACTTTTTGATCTTGCGGAAGTGTGCTCAAGTAATAATCGACGGTATATCGCGGATCAACAACATCTTCGCCACTGCCAGCAATATCATTCTCATCATTTGAAGCCGCGTCAGTATTGGCAGTTGCATTTGAACCACCGCGTTGTGCTTGGATGGTTCGCCAATTATTTTGACGGCTTCGAGAACCCCATATTTTTTCAAATTCAAGTTTTCCGTAAGCAACAGTCTGCGGATTGTAAAAATAGAAAGTGCCGTCATTCGATTGGGTCGCCTGCCTTTGGCTATTCGATTTTGCACTTCTGGCCGATGACGCATCAGCCATATCACCTGCAGCGGCAGCGGCGGCTAATTGCTTGCGAGCCTTTTCTTCAAGTTTACGCTTTATTTCGTCTTCAGCTTTAAGCTTGTCGATATATTGTTGATAATACGAAATTCGCTGTGGCCGGTCCATTGCCACCACATCCAGAATACTGTCATTAGCTTGGGCGATTGCTTCATACTTAATCACATCTGTAAGATTTTCACGTTTTTTTGCAATTGCCTTGTATTCGCGGGTTCTCGGATTTAGCTGAACCAGCGTGCTGTCATAATACTTTCCGGCAGTTGCGTATTTTGCTGTATTGAAATTGATATCGGCGAGATTGCGATAATTTGAAGCAACGAGATATTGGTCTTGCGAATTTGTTCGAAGTGACGTATTATAATATTTAACCGCTTGTTTGTAGTTCTTTTGTTTGTCGTAGAAAAGAGCCATCTGATGATTTAAAACATCAAGATGCGGGCGATTCTCACGGTCTTCAAGCATTTTTGTGTACATATCGACAAAGGCCAATGTATCACCGGTTGCAAAATTAAATTGCGCCGACTGACGTGCATGTGATTGAATGACATACATTCTGGGCGACTTTCGTTTCATGTCGATCACATTCTGATAGGCTACAAAAGCGCTGTCTTTTTCACCCATGGTTTCAAACAACTGACCGAGAATAAACGTATATCTGGCTTTTTCTTCGTCGAGTTTGGTAAAGGTTGTGGCGGCACGCAACTTCACGATTGCACTGTCTTTTTGTTCCAGATTTAAATATGCCTGAGCCAGAGTCGCATTTGCATCGGCGAAAATCTGATCTTTAAAACTTATTTCGGTAAGTAATTTTTCTAAATTTTTAACCGCAAGCGCATCATTTTCGAGTCGCACATTGGTTTTTTCACGCCATATTTTGGCTTCGTAGATTTTGTCACTTGTCGGATACTTATATAAAATGTAATTGAAAGCTTCAAGAGCCGGAATAAAACGCTGATCGTAATATCGGGCTTTGCCGAGCATAAGGTGCGCTTCATCCATTTGCGGATTTTTCTCGCCACCATCAATATTCATCGAATGTTTCTGAATCGCTTTAATCGCTTTTTCTTCGGCGCGCTGGAAGTTTGCGTTTCGCGCATCGCCTGGCATCATCGATTCTTCTTCGGTCTGCATTCGCTCAATCGGAAGCGTTTCCCAGTAATTATCGCGATACGTGCTTTTAAGCTCAACCAGTCCGGCATCCAGCGCAAGCCCGCCGTTGTAAAGAATGTTATATTTTGTACTTAAAGCATGCGAATTCCGGGACAAAAAAGTATTTCGTCTGGTTGAACATGCAATCAATACGGCAAAGACACCAACAAGAAGAAGGTATTTTATGATGGTCTTTTTCAAGGTAAAACGTTTTATTCCTAAACTTTTAAAAGCCTAATTTAGTATACTGACCGGTAAAAATACGTTTCTTTTCAATACGTTATATTTTCTAATCGGATTTTTGTCGGGCGACTTTAAACCGCGAAAAATTCTTCAAGTTCGCGTAAGGTTTCAGATGATTTCTGAATATCCCGAACCACTTGTCCTTTATTTAATGCAACAATGCGATCGCAAACCTCAACAGTGTGAACAAGATCGTGGCTGGAAACCAAGACTGTTACCGTCGGATCCTGTGAAAGTTCGCGGATCACTTTTTTTAATCGGTTAACGGTCGTTGGATCGAGGTTGGCGAAAGGTTCATCGAGAATCACCACTTTCGGACTTCCGATTAAAGTAGCGATGATACCTACTTTTTTCATATTTCCTTTTGAAAGGTCACGCAAATATTTTTTGCTGTTGAGGATTTCCCCATTGAAAAACTCCGAATACTTTGCAAGCAACGCGTCGACATCAGCTTTAGTTTGGCCACGTAAATCGCCGATAAAGTAAAAATATTCTTCGGCAGTCAAATATCCGATCAGAAAAGACTCATCAATAAAAGCTGACGTAAAAGGTTTCCAGTCTTCGCTTTGATCAACGCGGGTCCCTCGGTTGGTGATATGTCCCGTTGTGGGCTCGATCAGATCAAGAAGCAAACTAAAGAAGGTAGTTTTACCAGCGCCATTATTTCCGACTAGTCCAAAACTCTGACCTTCGGGGATCTGAAGACTTTCAATATCTAAAACTTTACCCTGACCATATGATTTTGACAATTTTTCTACTTGTATCATCTGCTAAAATTTAATTGTTGTTCTCCTTGTAGGCTTGAACCGTGCTGTATTTTTCTTTTTTATAAACGCGTTCGATCAATGTAAATACCTTGTCTTTCAAAGCAAAACCGATAATTCCCGTAAGGGCAACCAATAATAATCCGACGGTTGAACTGACAAGCGCCGTTCCCAATCCGTATAGCGCCATTGGCAGAAGCAATTTTGGAAATGAGATCAGCATTGTTTTTACATTGAAAGCTTTTTTATCGCCAAATGCATTCTTGCTGCTTTGCAGATCGATAGGTGTTTTCGTGTAAGCGCCACCTAAAAGCACTAAATGCGAATTTACTCCGATGTTGTAGATTCCGGCCACGATCAAAATTAAATAAATATCAACACCAAAATAAAGGTAAAACGATGATACCACTGTAGAGACTACGGTCGCCAAAACAATCATCCACCACTTGGCCGTTAGATAATCGCGATACGGAACATTTTGCGTCATCATCAAATTGTAGTACGAACTATCCCAACTTGGTACGAACTGACCAAAGGTGAACAGGAATCCACCGGTAACAAAAATCGCGGCCATTATATGAAATATCGGCTTATCATAAGCTTCCAAAGTAAAGAAAATCAGTCCATAAAACAAGAATAGAATGCTCATCCAAACCGTACTTTTCGAGCGCTTATTCCTTTTAATTAACCTGATGTCGTTCTTCAGGAATGTGCCAACAACACCATATTTATTAAGCCAATCGTAACCCTCGGTTTTTGCTTCTTCGGTTTTTTGCGACAAGCGGGTATCAAGATGAAGATTATCTCTTAAAAAACGGAAGTTGGTAACAAACAAACCGATTAGCGTTACTAGCGGAATGATTGCCATATAAGAAGTATCAAACAATCCGTAAAAAAAATGAAACGTATAGGCCGTAATGTCGAAATATTCGTAATACTGAAGCGCGCCAAATATAACCGCCACGATAATAAATCCGTTGAACAAATAGTCTTTGTTATTGATCAGAATATTTGCGAAATTATTGATGTAAATCAGTGACATAACTCCAACATACCACAGAATTACTCCCATAATATCGTAGCCTTCAATCAATAAAACTACGGTGAATGGGACAAAGAAAAACCAATGAACGATATTGAAAAATGAGACCACGGTTTTACCCAGCGCGAAATTGACGATTGTCGATTTATTGATTGGCAGATAAAGCAGCGGTTTAATGTTCATCACCGGAATCTTCTGAAGCATCAACCTAAAGATCAAATCACAAACAAAATAGTAAAAGAGAAATTTGCTGACCACAACGAGCGGATCGGAATTGAGTTCTTCTTCAATGAGATAAAATGCACCGACACCTAAAATAAGAAAAACGACTGCAAAATAAAGGGCAATCAGCCCCATCAAAATTTTAAACCAGAGATTTGTAGAGAATGATGCTGAGCGAGTAAATGCGCGCCACTCCAGGATCAGGAATCTTTTAAACATATTTTGAATGGTTTTGCAATGAGTGGTTAAATATACTAAAAAGTTACAGCGAATTTTTGCCGTTGACCGATTCCCGCTTTTTCACCTGCTGACTTTTTTGTTACTTTTGTAAAAAAAATTCGATGTCTACATTTTATAAACTCAAAATAGCTGAAGTACGACGTGAAACTCCTGAAGCGGTTTCGGTCAAATTTTCGGTGCCGCTTGAACTGCAGGATTTCTACGAATTTACAGCCGGCCAGTATACCACGTTAAAACTAACCCTTGACGGTGAGGAAATTAGACGTGCATATTCAATATGTTCATCGCCAAACAGCGGCGAATTACGGATCGCGATCAAATCGGTTTCAGTTGGTGCGTTTTCGACATTCGCAAACCGAAATTTAAAAGAAGGCGATATTGTTGAAGTCGGAACTCCTGAAGGTAAATTCACTTTTTCACCTGATGGCGAACGCAGTAAAAATTATGCGGCATTTGTAGCAGGAAGCGGAATCACACCGGTTATGTCGATCTTGACCTCAGTTTTGGAAGACGAGCCTAAAAGTACTTTTGTTTTGGTTTATGGAAATAAATCCCCTGAGCAAGCCATCTTTCACCAGCAACTTCACGAATTACATCTTAAATATACAGGCCGACTTTTCGTCTATTATGTTTATAGTCAGGCGAAGGTCGACAATGAATTGTTCGGGCGAATTGAAAGGTCGACTGTTAATTTTATCCTCAACAACAAGCACAAGGAAATCGAGTTCGACAAATTCTACTTGTGCGGTCCTGAGCAGATGATTCTCACGGTTAGCGATGTTTTAAAGGAGCGAAATATCAAAGAAAAGGATATTAAATTCGAGCTTTTCTTCGCGCCGAAAGAGGAAAATCAAATTGATGCATCACTCGAAGGTCATACTAAAATTACCGTTTTGGTTGATGATGAAGAGACCACTTTCGAAATGTCGCAAAAGCAAACTGTTCTCGATGCGGCTTTGAAACAAGGGCTTGATGCTCCGTATTCTTGTCAGGGCGGAATTTGCAGCAGCTGTCTTGCTCGAATAAAAAGCGGTTCGGCAGAGATGAAGAAAAACGCAATTTTAACAGATAAAGAGATTGAAGAAGGATTGATACTGACATGTCAGGCGCATCCGACTTCAAAGGAAATTTTTGTCGATTACGACGATGTATAATCCGTTATCCGAGTAACAAACGGACTTTTTCAACTATAGTTTCGGGTAAGATTGTACGCATTGCGTCGTCATAACCCGGAACTTTTTTATTTCCATACATCGACGTCGGAATCATCGGATAGCGTTCGCGATCAACAGTGATTGAGTGATTCAGCGGTTGACGATACGGCGCAAATCCGCCAAAAGGATGCGTTGCGCCCCAAATTGTAATCACTTTAACACCATACATAGCGGCAAGATGACCGTTTGCCGAGTCCATGCTAACCATCAGATCAAGTCCGGATATAAGTTGCAATTCGCGTTTGAACGAAAGCTTTCCGGCGATGATGATGACATTGTCGGAAGTCGGTAACTTTTTAAGCGTTTCTACCTCAGCGGCCGATCCGAAAAGGAAAATCTTAATGTTATCTTTTGATAATTGACCGATAACTTCAGATAAAAGATCAAGCGGATAAACTTTTGGCTGATGTTGGGCAAATGGCGCAATACCGATCCACTTCTGAGTCTTCGTTCCTGATAAAGCCACCACTTCAGCATCAACATCTGGTCTGTAAATCGTGGCTTTCGAGAGATCGAGATTTAATCCGAGTCGCGCGAAAACCTGCAAATGCTGTTCAAATACGGTTGGTAGCGGTCTAAAAATTTTGTTGTTAGGTCGCGTAAGTTGCTTTTTGGCAGTTCGGGTTTTATTATACGCCACCGATCTGGTTCCGCCTAAAGCGAATAAGGTCGTAATGAATTTTGACCGAAGAACATTGTGAAGATCAGCAATTGTATCAATGTTGAGTTTTTTGAGATCCGAATATAATCTAATCAATCCTTTAAACCCTTTATGTCGCCCGTTGAGATCGACGCCAAAGAAATTGATATTTGGAATTCCATCAAATAATGGTTCGAAAAATGGTCGGGAAACAACCGTTATTTCAATTTCCGGATATTGCTTGGCCAAGGCACTTAAAACAGGAACCGTCATCGCGACATCTCCCATTGCGGAAAGTCGGATAACGGCTATATGTTTGATTTCGGTTGCCAATTGCACCCCCGAAAGTTACTGTTTATTTTGGTACAAGACCGGATTTAATTCGTTGTCGTTGTACATTTTCATCTGTTTGTAGACTTTCATGTACTTGTCGCCACTTTCAATATCGGCAAGCAAATCATCGATCGCTTTAGCCAAATCCTGACGCTGCTCCAGCAAAATGTTCAACTTCACCAAACAGTTGTCACGGTGCTCCTGACTTGCATCAGCTCTTACCGCCTCTTCACGCATGTGGTGAATTTTCAATGCAAGAATTGAAAAACGGTCGATTGCCCAAGCCGGACTTTCAGAATTGATTTTGGCCGATTCCTTCGGAACAACATCCTTGTACCGCTGAAGAAAATAGCTGTCAATATATTCAACCATATCAGTGCGTTCCTGGTTAAATGCATCAATCCGGCGTTTAAGTTTCAGCGCTGCTACCGGATCGATATTTGGATCGCGAATCAAATCCTCAAAATGCCACTGAACGGTGTCAATCCAATTTTTCAGATATAATAAATGCTCAATTTTTTCTTTCGGATACGGATTATTGACCGGGTGGTCAACATTGTCATGGACGTGGTAATCGTGAATCGATTGTTCAAAAACCGAAAATGCAAGTTGTGAAAACATAGGTCGCAAATTAAGTATACAAAGATACTTTTTATACTTTTATAACCTAAACTAATTTCTCGTTCATGCAGCTTCATAATCTTTCTGAAACCAACAGCATTCTCAACCATTTTGTCAGTCAATTGCGCAATGTCGATATTCAACGCGACAGCATGCGTTTTAGACGAAACATTGAGCGAATCGGCGAAGTTTTGGCATACGAGATCAGTAAAACAGTCGACTTTTCAGCGGTTGCCGTTCAGACTCCGCTTGGCGTTAAAAACACTTATGAAATGGCTGCAAAGCCGGTGATTTGTTCGATACTTCGCGCAGGAATTCCGCTTCACAACGGGCTGTTGAATTATTTTGACGATGCCGACAACGGATTTGTATCCGCTTACAGGCATCATCCCAATTCAGATGATGATTACTTTGATATTTTGGTCGAGTATCAAGCCGTTCCCGATCTTTCCGACCGCATTCTGATCCTTGCAGACCCGATGCTTGCCACCGGTCAGTCACTGGTTGCTGTTTTTAATAAGTTGATGGAAAAAGGAGCGCCAAAAGAAATTCACGTTGCGATTGTAATTGCCGCACCCGAAGGCATCGAGCTTTTGCAACGAAACCTTCCCGATCAGTGCCATCTGTGGATTGCTGCGATTGATGAAAAGTTGAATGAAAAGAATTACATCGTTCCCGGACTCGGTGATGCCGGCGATCTTGCGTATGGCAATAAATTATAACTGAAACAAGAAAGCCAACAAACTACATAGCATCAGCAGCGAAAGCGTGATGTCGTGCTTGATTGGTTTGTAGGGAAGTTCCATGTGCGATGTAGCCATAAATGAAAGCGGCGCAATGGTGTAAATCAGTAGTTCATTTCGGGTGTCGGGTGAAATTGCAAACAAGGCAACGGCAATTAAAAATGCAAAAATGATCTTTTGATAAGAGGATTGTAATTGCAGCGGCCTCGACGGAATGGTGATCATCATCGAGATAAAGAAAAAGAGCGCGATGCTGAGAAAGATCATCAATGAAAGGTTTCGCGGCAAATTATTGAAAAACTGAAAACTGAGATCGGCGTACATCTGATTTTGAAAGTCGACGATAAAATTTGGATCGAAAGCATACGCATAAACCAAAGTAGAAACGGTGACCGTAATTATCGCCAAAAACGGAAGCACCCAATTTCGATAGTCTGACGCGGCATGAAACAGAATGCTGAAAACGACCAGAATCATAAACAGGATGGTCCAAAACTGAAAAAGCGCTGCGATGCAAATCCACAATGACGCATCAAATATTTTTTCTTTCGTGTTCTTGGATGTGTGAAGCGAAATCAGTCGGCGTAGCGCCAAAAGCACGAATAACGCTGATAACATCAGATTGAGATCAGCCATCACATCCGGGAAAAACAGCATAAATAGCAGGTAAAATAAAATGGTATAGCTACTGTCTTTGCTAAGCGAATTTCGTTTGATGATAAAGTTTGCCAAAAAAAGCATCAACAGCAAAATCAGCAATAGCGAACCAGTGGTCACCATTGAAAGCTCACCGTCAACAGGTCGGCTGGCTTGAAAAAGGAAAAAACTGACAATTGCCGCTATAAAAACCGCAGCATAATTAACAGGCGTAGATTTTCGAAAAAGGCTTGTTATCATCGATGGATTTTATACTTTTGTAAATATAAATATAACTCGCTTATAAAATGAGGGGATTTTTTGAAGGAATCGAAACACTATTCGTTGATTATTTGTTCGCGCCGCTGGACGGACTTCGCAACATGGAGCTAAACACGTGGTTTGGCGCTAATTTTATCAACTGGATTTTCATGATTATCTGTGCCGTTGCGGTCGTTTACTGGATCAAGCAGCTTAGAATCTTTGAAGAAAACAACGAAGAAAACCAGGATACTACGGCGCATTCTTTCTTAGATTAAGTCTTTGCCGATATCGGTTCTAAAATACATCTTATCAAAACTGATTTTTTCAATGTTTTGGTAAGATTTTTTTATGGCCGATTGAAAGTCGTCGCCGTAGGAAGTAATTGCAAGCACGCGACCGCCGTTGGTCACAATATCACTTCCGTGGATTTTACTCCCCGCATGAAATACCAGCGAATCCTCAACTGAATCCAGTCCGCTGATTACCTTGCCTTTCTGGTACTCCCGTGGATAACCTCCGGAAACCATCATGATTGTAGCCGCGCTTCTTGGATCAATCTCCAGGTCAAACTCAGACAGCGTTTCATCGGCAACAGCCTTAAATAACTTAACCAAATCCGACTTCAACCTCGGAATCACAACTTCAGTTTCGGGATCGCCCATCCGAACGTTGTATTCAATCACCATTGGTTCGCCCTTTACATTGATCAATCCGATGAAGATAAAGCCTTTGTAAGTAATTTCATCCGTTTGCAAGCCGCTGACCGTTGGTTTAACGATTCGTTCCTCGATTTTGGTCATCAATTCGGCATCGACAAATGAAACTGGAGAAACTGCTCCCATTCCGCCGGTATTCAATCCGGTATCGCCTTCGCCAATGCGTTTATAATCTTTAGCTGTCGGCAGAATTTTATACGATTTTCCGTCGGTCAACACAAAGCAGCTTAATTCGATTCCGTCCAAAAATTCCTCAACAA
This sequence comes from Flavobacterium sp., assembly GCA_015234525.1. Taxonomy (GTDB): domain Bacteria; phylum Bacteroidota; class Bacteroidia; order Flavobacteriales; family Flavobacteriaceae; genus Flavobacterium. The sequence continues at coordinate 154,607 of JADGMX010000010.1, forward strand.
CCACTTTTGCGCTTGCTTCACCAAATTTCTCATCAATCAACATATTTCGGAGTTCAGCCTGAGCTTCCGCAAGATTATCGATGATTAACACGCCTTTTCCGGCCGCGAGACCATCAGCTTTTAAGACGTACGGCGGATTGAGTTTCGTTAAAAATTCGCATCCTTCCTCAACCGAATCTTTGGTAAACGAATCATACGCGGCGGTCGGAATGTTATGTCGGACTAAAAATTCCTTGGCAAACTCTTTACTGCCTTCAAGCTTGGCGCCCATTTTTGAAGGGCCAATAACCGGAATTTTAGAAAGTTCAGCGTCGGCTTCAAAGAAATCGAAAATTCCATGAACAAGCGGATCTTCGGGACCAACAACTACCATATCTACTTTTTCGGCTAAAACCAACTGTTTGATCGCGTAAAAATCGGTCGGATTAATGTTCACATTTGTAGCAATTTCCGATGTTCCCGCATTACCGGGTGCCACAAAAAGTTTGTTACAAACTTCACTTTGATTCATTTTCCATGCGAGAGCATGTTCGCGGCCACCTGAGCCCAAAAGTAAAATAGTCATGGTCGTTGTTGTTGTTTGCCACAAAAATACTTCGTTTAAAGATTATAAAATAATTTTCTTGGCATTTGTCAGCAAATGTTAAACATTAAACAGATTAAAGTAAATTTGGCCCAATAAACCCTATCAAATGGCCCAGATCTGCAAAAACTGCCAGTACGAAATCGAATTAAATTTTTGTGCCAATTGCGGTCAGAAGAAAATGAAGCGTATTGACCGGATTTATCTAAAAGATGAACTCCAATATACGCTTTTGCATACCAATAAAGGTTTTTTGTATTCGGCGAAAATGCTTATTAAAAATCCGGGACGAACTACCGCTGAATTTATTGATGGAAATCGGGTAAACCACTACAAGCCTATTCTGATGGTTTTCGTTTTGGCTGGTCTACATGTCCTACTAACCAGCTTCTTGCCGATGAAAGAAATTATGACTAATTATTATGTTGACTCCAATGCGGCGGAGTATCGTTATAACATGTTTTTGTACGATAAGATGATGAAATACAATTCGTTTATAATGGTTGGAATTATTCCGGTTGCGGCTTTATGTTCATGGATCGCATTTAAGAAATGGGGACATAATTTCTACGAACATGTGATTATAAACGCTAATTTACTGTCGGCGATGATGATTGTCAGCATATTGGTGATATTTCCTATTCAACTTATTTTGGTTCCGTATCCAATCTTATTCGTGTTTATTCCGGTTCTATTAACTTTTGGAATAATGATTTGCTTCACTTTTTGGATGTTTGTCAATATCTATTCTCAGCAATCTCCAGGCGATGTTATCCTCAGAGTACTACTGTTTTTCACCGTATTTGGAATCGTGTTACTTTTGATGAGTGTTGCAGGACTCAGCTATCTGATAGCAAACGGGGCATTCCCTGGTAAATAGCGAATAATCATGATTAAACTTTTCGACTTTGCGTTATTACTAGGTGGATTTCCGCTAAATGTTGCGAAATCGCATTTGGACGAGATTTTAGCTATTCCAGAGTCGGAATTTGATGATTTTATGGATGACCGAAAGTGGTCGATTGTAAACTATCACTTATCAAATAATAGCCATTACCAAAAAATCTGCAATCAGAAGCACTTCGAGAAGTGGGAAGATATTCCGATCATGAAGAAATCGGATTTTCAGTTGCCACTAAATCAGCGTCTTTCTAAAAGTTACACGTCGAAAAACATTTATACAAATAAAACATCCGGTTCGGGCGGCGATCCGTTTGTATTTGGGAAAGACAAATTTTGCCATGCGCTAATTTGGGCTAATATTATCAGGCGCTTCGGGTGGTACGGAATTGATTTCAATTGCTCGTGGCAAGCGCGATTTTACGGGATGCCGGTCGATTTTCTGGCCAATAAAATTTTACGTGTAAAAGATTTCTTGAGTCATCGCTACCGATTCAGCATTTTCGATCTGTCTGACCGCGGCTTAGAAAAAATAGTCGCAAAATTTAAGTCTAAAGAATTCGATTATATTAACGGCTATACGAGTTCGATCGTTCAACTTGCGAAATATCTGCGGAAGCAAAACCTCATTTTAAAAGATATTTGCCCGTCGCTTAAAGTCTGCATCGTGACTTCTGAAATGCTTTTTGATGACGATAAACAACTTCTGGAAGCGCAATTTGGCGTTCCGGTTGTGAATGAATATGGGGCGTCTGAACTTGATGTGATCGCTTTTCAGGATCCGCATGGCGACTGGATCGTAAATTCTGAAACCCTATTTGTCGAAATCGTTGATGATGCGGGAAAGCTGGTTCCAAACGGCGTTGAAGGCCGAATCATCGTCACGCTGTTGTACAATAAGGCACATCCGATGATTAGGTATGACGTGGGCGATTACGGGGTTTTAGACGAAAAAAGTACAATCAAAAAACCATTGCTGAAAAAATTGATCGGACGCACAAACGACTTTGCAACTTTGCCCAGTGGGAAGAAACCCGCGGGGATGACCTTTTATTCGATCACCAAAAAACTTTTTGACGATCAGGGAAATGTTAAGGAATTCATTATCAGACAAACCCGAATTAACACCTTTGAGATTGAATATACCAGTGAACGCGAATTGACTGAAAATGAAATACGGCGAATTGAAAAAGTGATGGGCGACTTTTTAGAACCGGATTTAATTTACAATTTTGTCAGGCGGGAATCGTTGAATCGCACCAGCGCGGGGAAATTGAAGCAATTTACATCGCTTGTCAACTAATTATTTTCTACGGATATAGCGAGGTTTAATGATCAGTTGGGTAAATAGAAAACCGATCATGCAAGCCAGACTCGCTAGTGGAGAAAGCTGATGAAAATCTCGATAAATTCTATAATTATGTCGTAAGAGCGACTTTTTTGAGGCCGATATTGAATCTTTACGGATTCGGTAAGATGCTAAAACTTCGGGCAGAACCGGTGCTTTTTTAATCCTTTTTACTATCGTTAGCCATAAAATCCAATCCTGACGTTTTCGTACACTATTGATTTGGATTTTTCCGAATTCGGCCGAGTCGTAAATTCCGGTTAGATTTCCGACGAAATTGCAAAAAAACAATTGACGATATGTGAGTATTTTTGGGGCCTTTACGATCCGATTTAAACTGTTTTCTGATTCGTCGACGCAGTCGTAATAGGAAAAAGTAAACGGAATCTTTTGAGATTGCATGAACTTTAACTGCTTTTCGAGTTTTTCCGGTTTCCAGAAATCATCCGCATCGAGAAATGCGATATAACGACCTGATGCTATTTGCAATGCGGTATTTCGAGCGATTCCGGCGCCTGAATTCCCATCAAGCGACGCAGATTTTATTCGCGGATCATCAAACGAGCGAATGATTTTGAGACTGTCGTCGGTGGAACAATCGTCGACAATTATCATTTCCCAATCGGCAAATGTTTGCGCCAAAACCGACTGAATCGCTTTCCCAATAAATCGCCCGGCGTTGTAGGATGGCGTTATTATGGAAACTGTCGGATTCATTTAGTAGGCTTTTGCTTCGCCTTTGAGCGCATTATAAATTGTGAGGAAAATGATTTTGAGATCGAGCAATAACGACCAATTTTCGAGGTAGAAAATATCAAATTTTACGCGGTAGATGATGTCTTTGTCGTTTTCGACCTCGCCTCTAAAACCTTTCGTTTGAGCCAAACCTGTGATGCCTGGCTTGATGAAGTGGCGAACCATAAATTTATCGATTCGGCGTGCATACATTTCGGTGTGACTAACCATGTGCGGACGCGGCCCGACAACCGACATGTCTCCCATCAACACATTGAAAAACTGTGGAAGTTCGTCAATACTGGTCTTGCGAATCCATTTTCCGATTCGGGTGATGCGTGGATCATTCTTTGAAACCTGATAAAGATCGGCGATATCGTTGAGTTTCATCGATCGGAATTTATAGCAGTAGAACTCTTTATAGTTAAGTCCGTTGCGTTTTTGTTTGAAAAACACATCTCCCTTAGATTCGATTTTGATCAAAATTCCTAAAATTGGAATCAGCCAAGAAAGCACGAAAACGATGATGAATAGCGAAAAGAAAATATCAAAAACGCGCTTTATAACTTTGTTTGTTGTTTGGTCAAGGGGAATATTTCGAAGTGAGATTACCGGAATATAATCGTAATAATCAAAAACTAGATTCCGGCTCAAAATTTCCTTATTATCAGGTAAAAACTTGAGTATTTTCAAGTTGTTATCCGTAAAGTCGATGAATTTACTTACGTCGGTATTCGACAAATCTGAAAGCGAACAATAGATTTCGTCGACATTATTTTCAAGAACAAATGCCAAACATTCTTCGATCTGGTCCTTTTTATTGTGAAGCAAGTCGTACTTATTGACAAGTTTGTAACCGTAATCGGGATTTTGGATAAAGAAACTTTCGAGTTGTTCCACACTTTTCCCGTTTCCTACAGTGACAACGTTTCGGAAATTTCCACCATATAAGACCCTGAATCGCCGAAGTGCATAATAAATGCTGAGTTTAATCAATCCGATGAGTGCCAGCGATAAGGTAACGAATTCGACCATAAATTCCGGATGGGTCATCTTCATATAAAATCCGATGAACGCGAAATTTGCGATCAAAAAGAGGAAGTACTGTTTAAGGATGTAGCCTACAACCGAAATTATTTTGGTGTATCGATAAATCTCATAGAAACCTACGCGCCACGCGATGAAGAGCCATGCAATTGAGATATACAAGTGATAAATTACGGTATTATTGACATCGGGAAGCCACCACAAAGCCACTGCATTTATGATAACCACGTCTAATACGCAGGTAAATGGCCTGATATAGCCTGAGTATCTTCCTATTTTTCGCCGCACCTAGTTGATGAATTTTGAAAAGTCTTTATGCTCTTCTTTTAAAAGTTCCTCTTTAGAAAGAGATTTAAAATAGTCATACGTTAATTTCATTCCCTCTTCACGAGAAATCTTTGCTTCCCAACCAAGCAGATGCTTTGCTTTAGTAGTGTCGGGCTGTCGTTGCATTGGGTCGTTTTCGGGCAGCGGAAGATATACAATTTTTTGTGTAGTTCCCGTGAGTTTGATGATTTCTTCAGCAAAATCTCTAATTGTGATCTCATCCGGATTACCGATGTTGACAGGCAAATGGTAATCGCTGTGAAGCAATCTGAAAATACCTTCAATTTGATCGTCGACGTAACAGAATGATCTTGTTTGACTTCCGTCTCCAAAAATAGTGAGATCCTCTCCTCGAAGCGCCTGTCCGATAAATGCGGGAATAACCCTGCCGTCGTTTAACCTCATTCTTGGTCCATACGTGTTAAAAATCCTTACGATGCGAGTTTCTACATTGTGAAAGGTATGATAAGCCATCGTAATTGACTCCTGGAACCGTTTAGCCTCGTCGTATACGCCACGTGGGCCGATGGTATTTACGTTTCCGAAATACTCTTCAGATTGCGGATGAACCAATGGATCGCCGTATACTTCCGACGTTGAAGCGATTAATATCCGGGCTTTTTTTACGCGCGCCAATCCTAATAAATTGTGCGTTCCTAGTGATCCGACTTTTAAAGTTTGAATCGGGATTCGCAGGTAATCGATTGGACTTGCCGGTGATGCAAAATGGAGAATATAGTCAAGTTTCCCTGGAACAAAGACAAATTTAGTTACATCGTGATGATGGAATTCGAAGTGTTCATGCGGAAACAGGTGTTCGATATTTTTCAGATCTCCTGTGATCAGGTTGTCCATTCCGATAACATGGTAACCTTCGGCGATAAATCGGTCACAGAGATGAGAACCGAGAAAACCGGCTGCTCCGGTGATGAGGATTGTTTTCATTAAACGTTAGTTGGCTGGATGTGCTCATGAAATTTGCAACCAATATAGTAAAGATTAGTATATTTTGTACAGATAGTATGGCATTTCTATTACTGTCTTTACAATAAGCTAATGCCATTGCTACACTGAAATGCATCTTTCAGGAACTGCGTTCAGACATGTAATGCAAATCAAAGAAACAAAATGGAAACTAAATTAGAAGTTTTGATTCCTTAAATTATATTTGCAGACGCTAAGGTCGTTTTGCCTGTTTAGCTAAGCCAAAGGACTCTCTATGATCAGGAAAATTACGTTTATCACTGTAAATTATGCGCCGGAAGATTCTGCAATAGGATTATACACTTCACAATTGGCGGAGTTCCTGGCGGCAGAAGGCTATGAAGTATCGGTCATTACAGGCTTTCCTTATTATCCGATGTGGAAAATTCCCAAAGAATATACCGACAAGCCAAAGTTTTATACCGAAATAATAAATGGAGTTACCATCTATCGGTATAAGTTTTTTGTTCCCGAAAACCAGAGTTTTTCCTATAGGATATTGCATATTTTGTCGTTTAACTTTGGCAACTACTTCAACCTTAAAAAAATTAGGGAAACCGACTTGATTTACTGCAACATCCCTTTTACGACAAACGTCCTGCTGGGAATGATGTTGCGCAGGCGTACAAAAGCGAAACTTTGGACATCGATCAAGGACTTCGAGTTCGATGCGGCGTATGAGTCGGGTTTGCTGCAAGAAAACGTGATATCGAATATTTTCAAAAAATTGTTGCATCGCGTAGAAGAGTATATTTTTACGAAATCTGATATTATTAGCTCAATCAGCTATAAGATGGTGGACCGCATCAGGATGAAAGCACCCAAAACCAATCCGGTTTTTTTTCCTGATTGGGTTGATGTAGATTTTATAAATCCTGAAAATTATTCTCAACATCCGTATCTTGCAGCCGATAAGTTCAGCATCTTGTATTCGGGGAATATTGGTCAGAAGCAAAATTGGGATGTATATATTGCGCTTGCCAAAAAATTAATGCACCTTCCAGACGTAGAATTCGTGCTGGTTGGAGAAGGAGCTTTTAAAGATGATTTGCTGGAGAGATTAAAGCATGAAGGATTAATGGGTTTTGTGAAATATTACGAACCGGTTCCATATAAGGACTTACCTGATTTGCTTTGCAGTGCGCAGTTGCACCTGCTTTTTCAGAAGTCGGATGTAATTGACTCAGTCATGCCGTCGAAAATCCTCGGAATGATGAGCAGTGCAAGGCCATCGGTAATTACCGGTGACGCCTCTTCTGAAGTTGCAAAACATATCAATCTTTCGCAAGGCTGGGGTTATTACAGCAATGACAACGTAAATCTAATTGCTGAGGATATATTAAAATTAAGAGAATCTGTCTCGCTTCAAACCGATCTCGGACAAAAGGCGCGCAGGTATATGATTGAAAATTTTTCTAAAACAGAAATCTTGAACAGTTTTATCGACAAGATTCAAAAATTATAATGATGAAAAAAGTTGTGGTTTTAGGCGGCGGTGGATTTATCGGCGGACATTTGGCAAAACGGTTAAAAGAAGAAGGTAACCACGTGACGATCTGCGATATCAAAAAACACGAATATTTTAACCATGACGTGATCAGTGACGTGTTTATCGTTGGCGATCTTACCGATCCGACAGTTGTATCTCACGCAATCGCCGAAGGTGTCGATGAAGTTTACCAACTCGCTGCAGATATGGGCGGCGCAGGTTATATCTTTACCGGAGAAAATGATGCGAACGTAATGCACAATTCGGCTTTGATAAATCTCAACGTTGCAAAGGAATGCGTTGTCAAGAAGGTAAAAAAAGTGTTTTATTCGTCTTCGGCTTGCATGTATCCTGAATACAACCAACTTGATCCTTTAAACCCCAATTGCGAAGAATCCTCTGCTTATCCGGCGAATCCTGATTCAGAATATGGTTGGGAAAAACTTTTCTCGGAAAGGCTGTTCCTCGCATTTAACCGAAATTATAAGCTCGACGTGCGCATTGCGCGATTCCACAATATTTTCGGGCCACAAGGAACCTGGAAGGATGGCAAAGAAAAAGCTCCGGCGGCAATGTGCCGAAAAGTGATCGAGGCTGAGCCGGGTTCGTCTATCGAAGTCTGGGGCGACGGTCAGCAAACGCGTTCGTTTCTTTATGTTGACGAATGTGTGGAAGCAGTGTTGAGGCTGATGGCGTCAGATTTTGCCGGGCCAGTCAACATCGGATCCGAAGAAATGGTGACAATCAACGAACTTGCCCAAATGGCGATCGATATTTCAGGAAAGGATGTAACCATCAAAAATATCGAAGGCCAGGAATTTTTCGATAAATATGGTTTCAAATGCCCGACAGGTGTTCGCGGCCGAAATTCAGACAACAAGCTCTTTAAAGAAAAAGTTGGCTGGGAAGTGTCGGAACCGCTGATCGATGGAATGCAAAAGACTTTTCAGTGGATTGATACCGTAGCGAAAGTAGCGGTTTAAACAAACTTCAGATTTTACGAACGATTTCCCCGGCTGCGCAAAGCATACATGTCGTCCATTGTCTTTGATCGAAGGAATGGCATTAAAAGATATGACGCTGCATAAAGCAAATGTTTCGCATACTTGAAATTCAGCAGCGGCGCCATTGCTCCCATTTTGTGCGTGGTCAATATGTGAAGGTTATCGATGTTGTAATAGGTCATTCCGAGCTTTCCGGCCATTACGTCAAACGATTTTTTCGAATACAGCGCGATGTGTTGACCGTGCTCGAGTCCGTAGTACCACCACTGTTCAGGTTTCGGGGTAAGTTCTGGAATTAGCTGGGTCGAAAAAATTATGGTGTTGGAATATTGCAATATCTTTTTTACTTCCGTGAGCGGATCTTCGAAATGTTCAAAACTTTCAAAAGTTGTAACCGCATCATATTTTACGCCTTCAACCCTTTCAAATCCTTTTGCGGTCAGGTTTTCTGTATAAGGGTCATCCCAATAGAAATCAAACCCGATGTCGCGCATGATTCGAGTGAACAATCCATAGCCACCGGCATAATCGAGGCACTTCCATTTTTTGTCAAAAAACAAGACCATCAAACTGGTAATGATTCTCGAAAATCGCTGGTTCCTAATCATAATTCCGGTGTCAGTATAATTGATCGGATTCTTGTAAGCTTCTTCAAGCCAATGCGGAGTCTCGGTTTGTACAAAGCCGCACGTAGGACATTTAAAATAGTCAATAGAATATTTGCCTAAAATAGTGGCCTTAAACGCGGGAGAGCTATTACCGGAACAAATCTTACATTTGTGAGGCATTGAGACGGTGTTAAAAGTTCGGAAGCAAAAGTAGCTTTTTATATCGGTTGACAAAAAAACTTTAGCCCATATCTCTCATTCTGTTTCGGAATACATTATTTTACCACGTCAAAACTCATTAGATGTTATATTCTCAACATTAGAGTTCGAACAGCTAATTAAAAATTCCCCACACCTGCAAAATCGAAATATAGAAACCAGTATTAAAAGGTTTTTCAGAAGATTCGGTTATAAATAGTTTGAATGTAGTAGGAACATCTATACTCCGAAAACTAATAAATCATCCCATAAAACTCATGCGTTTCACGGCAGCATTTTTCCCAACTGTACGAAGCCGAATGTTCCTTTCCTTTTTCGATCAGATCATGTTTGAAATCGAGGTTTTCCAGTTTAATGATCGCTTTTTTAAAATCGTCAATATTTGCCTTTTCGAATAACATCGCGGCGCCACCTGCAACTTCTGTAATCGACGAGTTGTCTAACGCAAGCACAGGACAACCGGCTCTCATTGCTTCGATTATTGGGATACCAAAGCCCTCATACGCCGACGGATAAACAAACGCATAAGCAAAATTGTAAAACACGTTCAAATCATCATTATTCACATTACTGATCGTTACCGTACGCCTTAACGCATCTTCATCAAATAACTTTTTTTCCTCCTGCGTCAATTCTTCGCCTATAATGACCAATTGAAAATTTCGGAGTTTATTGGCAAGCGCCGCGGCAAGTTTAAAGTTTTTGTACGGTGCGCGGCTGCCGATGTAAAGCAGGTAATCAGTTTGAATCCCGTTTTGCCGGAGGAAATTCGCGTAACCCGCATCGCTCCTGTCAAGTACATGATATTCATCACCGACACCATTGTGAATGATTGCCACTTTTTGATTTTTGGAAGGCGGACAAAATTTTCGAAGATCTTTAAAGGTATTTTCAGAAATGCAAATAATTCCGGATGATTTGCGGATCGAATTGTATTTCAGATTGTTGTGAACGGCTTTTTTAAGAAAACTCGCGTAATAATTGTGGGTGAAGTCGTGAACGGTGGTGACCTGCTTCACATTTTCACCTTTTACTTTCGACCGGTAATAGCTTGAGTGAAACAGGAACGGTTCATCAAGCCCGGGGTTAACCGATGCCAGCCGACGTAAAATGGAAGACTTTTGGGAATTTGGATTACGGATGATCTTATGAGGCGGAATCTCGAGCTGACCGCGGTGGAAGTTTTTTTCAACTCCCAATTCCTCAAAAAAAACAACATCATCCCCGCTCTGCTTCAACAGATATTTTGAAAGTTCGAACCAATAGTTCGAAATTCCGCCTTGCTTTGACGTAGAATAAATGATGTTGTCGAGAAGGATCTTCATGGCATAGACTTTAATTAAGGAGCAAAAAAAAAGAAGTTTGTGAGACTTCTTCTTTTTATACTACAGCATTATTGCTAGTTCGTCGTTTCCAACCATCGATGGCGGATATTGATTTTTGTGGTTCAACTGATATTTCGAACCTTCCGGAATCCATGTAAAGGATTGGTCAGACAAAAAGTATTTCGAATAGTTGAAGTTTTTTCCGTCAAGAAGCAGTTGATCGCCTTTCATGATACTTACGTTCGGAAGAAACACAACGTTTTGTTCTTTGTTGGTACTAACTGTAAGCGTAAAGTTTTCAGGCTGAACATTTTCGGGCATCTCGATCACGATTCGCTGTTGCAGTGGCGATCCGTCTACTTTTACCGTTACCGGCTTTTCGTAGTTGTAATGGTTACCCTGTTGGTAAAACACTTTTACGCTGTCATCTTTTTCGTAAATCCCTTCTAAAACTACGGCGTATTTTTCGATCTTAACTTCACCTGTAGCAGCACCTTGTGTTTCTTTTTTATCCCCGCAAGAGACGAAAATTAAAGCGGCAAAAACAGCTAATGCAATATTTTTCATTTTTGGTTTTTTTTATGCAAAAGTATTTTTTTTTTCATACGATACATCAAGTGGAGTGAAATAATTACAAAGATTACTATTGTTGTTGCCACGCGGCTTATATTTGCATCTGATAAGGTATCGGTTAAAGATTTTACTCGCTATTCTAAATGAAATTATTATTCCGAAAGATTTTTGAGAACCACTTGGTCATGAGCGGTTTTTATAAGGGTGTTTCAGGTCTTTCGCTGTTTATTTCAATACCGGTATTAATACAATACCTTGGTCAGGACACTTATGGTGTCTGGCTCTTAATTTATGCGCTTTTTCAACTTGTGCTTATCATGGATTTTGGAATCCAAAGCAACCTGAAAACAAAAATACCTGTATTTTACTATAACAACCAAACCGACTCGGTAGTCAGTTATATCAAAAGCACCTACAAAATTTCGGTGTTTATAGCAATCGGGATATTTTTGATAGCAGCCGTTGCAATCTATGCGTCAGACCTGAAAGATTTGCTCAACATCACCACGTTCAGCAGTTCATTTATCAACGAAATATTCCTGCTTAACATATTTTTATTCTGTCTCAACTTTATAACCGGGATCCACAAATCGTTATACGTCGCGTTTTTAAAGGGAAAATATGCCGAAGAGTCGCTTGCGGTCAATCAACTGGGGATATTAGTGCTGATAATTATTGCCACAATTGCTTTTCCCGACATCGATGATTCGACCAAAATCATAGTAATGACACTGTTACACGGATTTTTTTCGCTGTTGGTAAATATCGCTTATACCATTCGGTTTTCAAAAATGCAGAACATTAATTTCCTTGGCGCATCGTCACAAAATCAAGTATTCACCAGCGACATTCTTAAACTGGGCTGTAAATTCATGATTTTGCAAGTCGGGATGTTGATCTTCTTTATCGTGGACAATTATATTATATCGAACAATTTCATGCCTAAAGACGTTGTCCCTTATGATAGTGTGAACAGAATATTCCAGCTCCCGCTGATGTTGCTTTTCGCGGCATTGACGCCACTTTGGTCGATGTTTTATAAGAATTATGCCGACCGGGATCAAAAAGCACTGCTCGGAACTTTTAAAAAATTCAACATTTATTTTGTCGCGATCACCGTGGCTGTAATAGTTTTAGCTTTGATTTGCCCGTTTATTATCCACATTTGGATAAAACAAGAATTGAAAATACCGAATTTGTTGATTTTTTATATCGCAATAGTAACGCTAATGAGGATTTTCGTAGCTTTTTATTCGAATTTCCTGTATGGTGTCGGGCGTTTGAATATTTTTATCTTTATTATAGTAATAACCGTACTTTTGAAGATTCCGCTGACCTATTTTTTAATGGGCCACGGATATGGCATCAACAGCGTCGTCATTGCAACATCAATACTGATGATTCCGTGGGTAGTGGGTATTCCGCTTCAAAGCTACATGATTGTCCGCCGACTGGCTTGATTGTCGTGGCCGGATTAATATAAAAATAATTTTTGTTTGAAAGTTTCAGTAAGAAAATACCTGCTTTATTCATCTGTATTTGCAATATTTACCGAAGCGTTTCTGGTAAAGTTTATCATCGACTGGAAGCTAATCTACCTGATTATCTTTACAAATTTCATATTGCTGGTCGGCCTTAAAAAACTGACAATCAATTTCTACTTTTTTTTGATGCTCTGCTTTTTTCTGGTGCACGGCTTACTGACCTACACCGTGATCGGAATTCCGTATAATTACCTGTTCTCGCAAATCATCGGTCTGGGCATCATGGGAACGTATTATTACAATTTTATTCCGCTTTACGATAAAGAAGAACTGGTCAGGGTTTACGTGAAATCTGCTCTTTATGTAGCCATCGCGGGTTATATTCTATGGGCTTTAAACATTAATCTGAACGACGGCATCAGATTGCAAAGTATTTTTACAGAACCGGCACACTATGCCATTGTCACCATTCCGGCTTGTTATTACTATCTCCGGACCAAAGAGTATGTCAAGTTTCTTATAATTTTCGGTACGCTGATCCTATCGAATTCTTCATTAGGATATGTAGGTTGCGGCTTGATGTTTATCCTTCCAAATCTCACATGGCGACGGGTTACTTACCTGATTGCGCTCGTGCCGTTTTTAGCGGGGATTTTCTACTATGTGTATAATGAATATCCGTTTTTTAAGATGCGTATTGATGATACTTATACTTCCCTAAACGCGGTCAATACAGGAAAGTTCGAAGAATACACCAACCTCAGTTCTTATGCCTTGCTCAGCAATTTGTTTGTCGCTAGGCACAATGTAGCCGATCACCCATTGGGAAGCGGAATCGGGAGCCATTACCACATGCACGGACATTATTTGAAAGAAATCCGCGTTCCGCCTTACATTCGCGCTACAAACAACGTCAAAATTAACGCTGCCGATGCATGTTCGATGTTTACAAGGTTGTTTTCTGATCTGGGATATATCGGGATCATCTTGGTGCTTTTCGCGCTCTATTATGGCTTGAAATCATTCTCGTCGGACAGCTACTTTGCGCAAGGGGTTTATATTTATCTTTTGTTGAAACTTTTCAGAGACGGACATTACTTTCCGCCCGAAATGTTTTTCTTTTTCTGGTTGTTGTATTTCTATATCCGGGACTATATGTTTTCCCAAAAACCGGTTGCGTTGCCAAAAGTGACATAATTTTAATCTGCGATAATTGAAAGCCATTACCCACAGACTATTTGTGTACCTCATCCCGTTGATGTTCCTGTTTCCTTTGTTTAAGGAAAGCATCTCAACGTTTTTCTTTGTATTGGTTGCAGTAAACACCCTTTTTTATACTGTTGCAACTAACGGACAATTTTGTGATAATGTCGTTAGAAATCTGACTTATACACTTCCTTTCTGGATAATTGTAACAGGGTGTGTGTTGACGCTCTCGATTAGCGAGTTGAAGCCCATACGCCACGGACTTTTCTTTCTTTTGTTCCCCATCGTTTTTTCGGCAATCCCGGCCGAGTATTTTTCGCGTGAGAAACTTCAGTTCTATTTCGAGGTTTTAAAGAATTCCTGTGCGGTCGTTGCCGTAGGATACCTTGTTGCGTTCTTGGTTTATTATGATTATGACGACTTTTTTGTCTTTCGATACGGAATTCCGAAGTTTCGCGATTTCGTTTATTATGAAATTCCGTTTTTTAAAATTCATCCCACGTATTTTACGGCGATATTGACATTCCTTGTTGCCTTTTCACTCGACCAGGTTTTTAAGAAAAAGAAATATGTAGAGCTGATTTACATCGGACTTTTTGTGTTTATGACCTTTATGTTGCTGTCGAAGCTAAATATCATGTTTGTGACGACAATGGTTTTTCTGATGTTATTGCTTCGGATGAAATTGTCGATTACAAAGCGAATCCTTTTCTCAGTCGTGGCACTGGTTACGGCTAGTGCGTTGCTGATTGCGGTTCCAGGCATAACCAACAGGTTTACCGAAATGTTTGAAAAGTATAACAAGCCGCCGGTTGGTATTGAGTTCCATTCGACAAATATCAGGATGGCAATCTATACCTGCAGTACGCTCATTGCAAAAGAAAATTTCTGGACCGGGGTCGGCTATGACAAAATTGGTGATCGGCTTACGGATTGTTATCAGGAAAATTATGACTCCTCATTCTACAAAGACAAGAGTTATCTGACCCACAATTATTTTATGTATATCTTACTTTCAGGAGGAATCTTGAGCTTGATTGCGTTTTTATATTACATCGGCCGTGTTTTGCGGGCTGCATGGCAAATAAATCATTTCCTGCTAAGTATCTTTCTGCTGAATGTACTGATTATCTGCTTTACCGAAGATTTCTTTTACAGGCAATTCGGATTGTTTTACTTCAGTTTGATATTCTTCAGCTTCCTACGGATGTATCAGGGGTTGGTCGATAATGCGACTAGTGGTTACGATGAAGGGCATCACGCCAGTTAGCGATTTCAACTCCGAGCAAGTTCTTAATTTTAGTCTTGTCAAGTACGCTGTATCGAGGACGTTGAGCAATTGACGGAAAAAATTCGGTCGATACCGGAGTGACTTCCACTGCAACACCTTTTGCATTAAAAATTTCGGAAGCGAAGTCGAACCAACTTGTCGTGCCTTCATTGCTAAAATGATAAATTCCGTATTCGGTACTGCCGCTTTTGATTATTCCGATCAGTGCCCTTGCCAGGTCCAAAGCATGCGTGGGCGTCCCGATCTGGTCGTTTACCACTTTTATTGGTTGGCCGCGACCGGCTAATTTGAGCATCGTGAGCATAAAATTGGTCCCAAATTCGGAGTATAACCACGAGATGCGGATAATAAAATGTTTGTGCCAGTTTTGCAGAATAAAGATCTCTCCTTGCAATTTGCTTTTGCCATAGACAGTGCATGGGTTAGGGCGGTCCGATTCGACGTAAGGTAATTCTTTTGTTCCGTCAAATACGTAGTCGGTTGATATTTGAAGCAGCACGACATCGTGAAGTTTACACACTTCGGCAACATTCGCAGCACCGAAGGCATTTATCGCAAATGCAATCTCCGATTCGGTTTCGGCTTTATCAACCGCAGTATATGCCGCGGCGTTGATGCAATAATCCGGTTTTTCAGTGGCGAAAGCCCTTTGAAGTGAAGTGATATCAGTAACGTCGGCCTCGACTGAATTTTTGAAAACAAGGCAAATTTCAGGATAATGTATCGCCAGATGATTAATTGCCTGACCCGCCTGACCTGATCCGCCTAATACAAGCACTACCATATCTTTCGCGAGTCGCTGAGTGAAGGCAACATTTGGTCTTTGGAAGAAATTATAAGCTGGTTGAGATCGAGCTTCCAGTCAATTCCAATTTCAGGATCGTCATACTTAATACCACCTTCACTTGCCATATTGTAGTAATTATCACATTTATAGAAAAATGTCGCGGTTTCACTTAACACGACAAAACCGTGTGCGAAACCTCGTGGAATGAAAAGTTGCCGACCGTTAGATTCCGAAAGTCTTACAGAGACATGTTGCCCGTAGGTTACAGAGTCCGGTCTAATATCTACTGCTACATCTAATACTTCGCCGCTTAAAACTCTAACTAATTTTGCTTGAGCGCTATCGCCAGTTTGATAATGTAACCCACGAAGCACACCGTACTTTGAAAACGATTGATTATCTTGAACAAATCGTATTTGGGTCTGGAGTTGCGCACTTAATGTGCGTTCATTATACGATTCCATAAAATAACCTCTACTATCCACTATTTTTGTTGGCTCTATAATAAAGCAACCCTGCAAAACTGTTTTGGTAATTATCATTTTTTTACAAGTGATAAGAGATACTCCCCATAACCGCTTTTGAGTAGAGGTTCAGCTAATTTTATCAATTGATCATCATTTATAAAACCCATACTGTAGGCCGACTCTTCAATGGAACCGATTTTTAAAGCCTGACGATCCTCAATAACCTGAACAAAATGAGAGGCTTGCATCAGCGAATTAAACGTTCCCGTATCAAGCCAAGCTGTACCACGGTCTAAAATCGACACTTTAAGCTTACCTTGATTGAGATAAGCTTTATTTATATCCGTTATTTCAAGTTCGCCGCGCTTGCTCGGTTTCATTTCAGATGCAATTTTTATCACATCATTATCATAAAAGTATATTCCAGGTACAGCGTAATTCGACTTTGGAGATTTCGGTTTTTCTTCGATCGACAATGCATTGCCCGCACTATCAAATTCTACAACTCCATATCGCTCAGGGTCATGAACGTGATATGCATATATTATTCCTCCATCAGGATCGTTGTTGTTCTGTAGAATGCCTGATAATCCTGTACCATAAAAGATATTGTCGCCTAAAATCAATGCCACCTTATCACTTCCTATAAAATCTTTCCCGATTATAAAAGCCTCTGCTAAGCCATTGGGATTTTCTTGGACCGCATATTTGAAGATGCAACCTAAATTTGAACCATCGCCGAGCAATTTGCGAAAAAGCGGTAAATCATGAGAGGTAGAGATAATTAGAATCTCGCGAATCCCTGCTAAAATTAAGGTAGATAAAGGATAATATATCATCGGCTTATCATAAACCGGCATCAGTTGCTTACTTACTGCCAATGTTAATGGATGCAACCTTGTCCCCGAACCACCTGCTAGAATTATACCTTTCATGGCTGATTATTGTTTGCCAATTTGTATCGCAACAACTGATTTCTGTAAAATGATCTAAACATATATATCAATATGAACGATAATGTAAATAAGATTGGCAATAACAATTTCATATTCGACCCAACAGCGTTTTGACTTTCAACATTTAAAAAAGCACTGTTTTCTTTTACAATCTTATCCATACTGATAAGATTAATCCGGTGGTAAGCTTGCTCTTCTAGCAGATCATTTTTTGTTTTGATAACCTCATTCAGTTGTGTGTTTTCACTGTAATATACTAAACTTGAATTATTTGAGCCTTTTTTGGAAGAATCAAAACTATTCAAAATGCCATCAATTTGACTAATCATAACCTCATTCGCAGCAATCTTCAACCTTGTATTATTTAAATGCTCCTGCTGTAACTGCGAGAAGTAGGAACTATTATTCAAATATTTCATTAATGGTTCAATGGTACTTTCTCTATCAACCTTATTTTTTGATGAAAATACAATTGTATGATACGTATAATTTTTACTTGTCGTTTTTGCTTCAACAATCTTATTTATATCTCCATCCTCAGCCATTAGTTGCAGCAATCGATAGTTTTGTTCATTCGAATTTATAAATGGGTAGACATCGACAATTGGCTCGATTGAAAAAGCTTTCAACTTTTTTGGATTCTTAAATCCAAGTCCTTTTAAATAAGTTGTATCGCGTTCAGAAATTTTAGCGTTTAACACATCAATTCTTGAATACAGATAGTCAGTACTCCTAAAATTTGGCGAGACAATCAATTGGTGGTCATACATTTTTTGGGAGCGATCTAAAAAATATCCAAGCGCAATACCCAAAATTATAAGGCTCAAAATGATTACTGCATTTCGAAGTGTAAATTGAATTGCTTGAAACAATCCTAATTTCAGCCGATCTCCCGCTTTAGCTAAACCGTTTTGAACATTAGACAAGTCTATTACTTGTTCCCCGTCACCCAAATTTCTATTATTCATAAATCTACTTTACATTAAATATCTGTTCCAAAATCTTAATCGTAATCAAATACGTTGGCTTTACACCCGTGGTTCCCAATCCGCCTGATGCCAATGTGCTACCGGTTTCCAGTGGATTGTCCGAGGCATAATACGCATACCGCACCTTAACATCCGGATTGATGCTTTTACGGATTTTTGATGCCGATTGTATCGCTTTCTGATAGTACGCACCTTCCATCTCAAGTCCGATGACTCCCCAAGTAGATTTGTTGAAAAAATTCAGAAGATCACAATTCTGAAGCGAAGTTCCCAAAACCGTAACCATTGGTCCCGAATACACAGGAATGTCATTCCCTTCAAACATTTCGGCGGTCAATTCATTTTCAAACGGATAATTGTCGCCCGTACCTTCGTTGATATGCGCAGACGGAATCATGATGTCGCCCTTGCCACCTTCCAGAATTCCGGCTTTTCCCATAATCGAAACCGAAACCACATTCATAAACGACTTTTTGTCTTTACTCTCGTGATACGGCTTTAATAATTCGTCGATGGTTTCGTAAGCCTGCTCTCCAAAGGCGTAATCCATCACAATCAAAACCGGCTTGTCCTCTCCTACTTCTGCCGTCGGAAATGAGGTTTTCTTCCAGTCAAATTTGGCCGTATCAAATATTTGCACATCGATATTGGTTCCAGACGAATCCGGCAATGAGATCATACCGTGACTCTTGGCTAGAGCTTCCACCTTGCTTCGAACATCGTGTGCTCCGGATTTGCTCAATTCTTCAAATATGAAAAATTCTGGCTTGTCTTTAAATTTCGCCTTTAATGCTTCAGTTGCAAAAATCGAATTCATCACACTGTGCATATTCGCGCTGATGATATGAATCGGGCGGCCTAAAAGATCATTATCTCTAAGGACTTCTTTAATGTTGGTCGCCCAAATTTCACCGTGAATGTGATGCCCGAGCCGCTCGCGAAGCACCGGACTAAATGTTATCGTTCGTTTGTTGCTCTCCAAAATCTCTTCGATCGCAAGTTTTCCAAGCCAGTAAATAACATGCAAAAATCGGTCAGGACGATCAGCCGTCGAAAAGCTCGGATAAATCGAATTTACTTCAGCAAACGTACGGCCTAAAATATTGGCGCAATGTGATATGGCAATTTCCTTCTCAACCTGATCAAGCGCTTCTTCCTGCAAAACAGCTTCCTCAAGCTTTAGCCAATCTCGCGAAACATCGCCGCTGTCATCAAGCAAAACGCGATTTTTGATCTTATGTGACTCGATGAAGATAAACGTCAAATGCGTCAGAATATCGTAAATATCCGATCGGCCTCTGGTAATTTCAACATTCATTTGCTCGGTATCGATTCGGTAGCAATTTCGCTTTCGCTTTGGCGGAACAATAGCCTTAAAATGCGATTGCGAATAACCCTCGTCTGAAGTCAGGTTGATAAATCTACATTCTTCGATTCCTTCCGGCAATCTTTCAATTACATATAGCAATCCATTGAGTTCTACTTTTTCTTCAGCGATGCTGCCATAAATTTCGGGCCGAAGCTGAAGCAACGCCTCCCGCAAAGTCTCACCTGAAACGCCCATCGGCTTATAAAAACCGCGGTTGAACAAGTGACGCATCGTGATGTACAATTTTTCTACGGCACTCGATGATTCCTGTGCCCGTGATCTGGTGATATTCTTAATTTCCTTCATTTAAAGGCAAATTTATACTTTTATTTCTTATAACAACTTTTCAGCGATTTTGCGATCGTTGCTAAGTCGAGGTAATTTATTCTGACCACCCAGTTTTCCAATAGATTTCATATAATCGGAAAAGCCACCCGACGTAACTTTGGTGACCACAACCGTACGCAGAATGTTACCGATAATCAAATCGTTGTAATACACATTTTGCTTACGCATCGCATTGTCGATTTTTAAGGCAAATGCATCTAAATCTTGTGGCTCATTTTCAAATTCGATAAACCATTCGTGATATGGAAGTCCGCTTTCAGGGGTAATTTGTGGCGCAACCGTAAATTCTGTCACGCGGGCGGTCGAATTTTCCATCGCTTCTTGCAATGCCGATTCAACTTCTTTACCGATAACATGTTCACCAAAAGCCGAAATAAAATGTTTAATCCTGCCTGAGACAATCACACGATATGGCTTTTTCGACGTAAATTCGACAGTATCGCCGATGTTATAGCCCCATAATCCGGCATTTGTCGAAATGATCATCACATAATTCACCCCGATTTCAACATCGCCAATGGTTAGTCGCTTCGGATTTTCGATGTGGAATTCATCGGCTTTGATAAATTCGTAAAAGATTCCCGAGTTTAGCAATAGCAACATTCCGCGTTCTATCTGCGAATCCTGATACGCGAAAAATCCTTCTGATGCCGGAAACAGTTCGATGCTATCAACTCGTCTTCCGATGAGATTTTCAAATTTTGCACGATATGGTTCGAAATTTACACCGCCGTAAATAAATAAACTAAAGTTTTTAAATAAGTCGCCGATTGATTTCCCTGATCGTTGCAGCAGCTTTTCAAAATACATCTGAACCCAAGACGGAATCCCGGAAATAACTGTCATATTCTGATTGATGGTTTCCGAAACAATACAATCAACCTTGGTTTCCCAATCTTCGATGCAGTTTGTTTCCCATGATGGCATCCGGTTTTTTTGAAGGTAAGCCGGTACAAAATGCGCGACGATTCCGGAAAGTCGGCCGAATTTAATTCCGTTTTTTTCCTCAAGCATCGGACTTCCCTGCAAAAAAATCATTTTTCCATCAACAAAACCCGCTTTTCCGGTTTCGTGAACATAATGTAAAATTGCATCACGGGCAGCCTGAATGTGAAACGGCATTGATTCCTTGGTAAGCGGAATGTACTTTGCCCCAGAAGTTGTGCCTGAAGTTTTGGCAAAATACAGCGGCTTTCCTTTCCACAACACATCTGGTTCGCCGGCAACAGCCCGGTCGACATATTCTTTTAATCCTTCGTAGTCACGGATTGGAACCTGTCGGGCAAAATCGTCGTAACTGCGGATATTCTTAAAATCGTGGTCGCGACCAAAGGCTGTGTTTTCAGCCGACCGGATCAGATCAGCAAAAACTTTAAGCTGAGTGACCTCGGGTTGCGACGACCATTGTTTGTTCTTTTTGGCAACGGTCTTGGCGAAGATCTTGGCTGCGATTGATTTTATTGACATAATTTGTTATTCAAATTCAATGAATGTTTCAGGGTCTACCGGATGTCCGTCTTTCCATATTTCGAAATGCAGATGAATTCCGGTTGATTCGCTTCCGGTCGATCCGGCAATGGCAATCACCTCCCCGCTTTTTACGACATCGCCTGCAGATTTTGTCAGTGATGCGCTATGTTTGTAAACCGATATGAATCCGTTGTTATGCCGCACAATGATGACATTTCCGGTTGATGGCGTCCAATCTGCAAAAATTACAGTACCGTTTAAAACTGATTTTATCGGCGTGTTTTTCGGAACGGCAATATCAGTCGCAAAATGCTTGTTTTTGGCGCTGAATTTATCGGTAACCATTCCTTTTACCGGCGGAAAAAGCACCATACTCGGACTACCCGTTGCACGTTCAAATAAATTGTATTTGTCTTCACGGGCAACCATTTCACGTAATTGAAGTTCTTCAGCGGTTGGTTGCATTTCCTCGGGTTCGATTGTTTTGATATCAGCTGCAACAATCGAATCGCGGTTCAACTTCGCCACTTCAAGATCGCCTGTCAGCACTTTTTTAATCGATGACAAATATTGCTCATTCGCTTTTACAACGGTTGCAAGCGAATCCGATTTTATGGCTAGCTCGATGGCATCGCGTTTTAATTGCGTCGAGGCGTATCCCGGAATAAATTCGCGTAGCGGGGTAAAGGCAATAATGTAGGTTGTGATTCCGATCAAAAATATTGCTCCAAGAGTTGCGGCCACAAAAACATTCATCAATGTTAACCTGAACGAGAAAATCTCTTCAAAAGATTCTTCGTTTAAGATCACTAACCGGTTTTTCGTAAAAAGCTTCTTCTTTAGCTGTTTGCGCTTTAGCCTTTTCTTTAACATTGGAGTTTTACTATTTCACAAATATAGGAATTACAAACGGTACGCTTTAAAGCTGAAAATTGCCAATTTGCCTGGTTACTATAAAATTTTGTATGAGAGAAAATTAATTCCGCGTTTTCTTTTTTATCTTTGCAATCGCTACGGCTTAAAAAATTTCATCATGGGAAGATTTGGAGTTACTGAGATAATCGTTATTCTGGTAATAGTTTTATTGTTGTTCGGAGGAAGAAAAATTCCCGAATTGATGAAAGGACTCGGATCCGGAATCAAAGAATTTAAAAATGCATCGAAAGATGAGCAGAACCCGCCTGTTAAAAAGGAGGACGATACGAAAATATAATCGACAATGTCTGTTTGAAAAAGGCTTTAGAATTTAACTTCTAAAGCCTTTTTTTATAGTATCATGCTTAGTTGAACGCGCTTTCGAGCCACATCCACTTCAACGACTTTCACCTGAACGTGCTGATGCATTTTTACCACTTCGTTTACGTCGCTGACAAATCCCTGTTTGAGTTGCGAGATATGAACCAGTCCGCTTTCCTTGATGCCGATATCGACAAAACAACCAAAATTAGTAATGTTATTGACAATTCCCGGCAAAACCATTCCCTGATGAAGGTCGTTGATCGAAGTTACTTTGCTGTCAAATTCAAATACTTTGGCCGATTTCCGCGGGTCCAGTCCAGGTTTTTCAAGTTCTGATAGCACATCTTTCAATCCAAGTATCCCGATCTCTTCAGTCACAAATTTCGAAATGTCGATTTTCTGCGCTTCTTCTTTATTTCCGATTAATTTTTCAACCGGAACTTTTAACATTTTCGACATTTTTTCCACAATCGGATATGCCTCTGGATGAACTGCCGAATTATCAAGTACGTTTTCACCATTTGGAATCCTGATAAAACCCGCACTCTGCTGGAATGCCTTCTCCCCTAGCCGTGGCACTTTTTTAAGTTGCTTCCGAGAGGTAAATGGTCCGTTGGTTTTCCGATATTCGACAATATTTTCCGCCGTTTTCTCGCCAATTCCGGAAACATACGCCAACAAATGCCGACTCGCCGTGTTTACATTCACGCCTACCGTATTCACACATCTGGCAACAACAGCGTCAAGTTCGTCTTTCAATTTGGTTTGGTCAACATCGTGTTGATATTGTCCGACACCGATTGCTTTCGGATCGATTTTGACGAGTTCGGCCAGCGGATCGATTAATCTTCGTCCGATTGAAACCGCGCCACGAACCGTAACATCATGCTGCGGCAGTTCTTCGCGGGCAATTTTTGAAGCCGAATAAACCGACGCGCCTGCTTCGCTGACCACAAAAACCTGAATCGGCTTGTCAAAGGCAATTTGTTTGATAAAAAATTCGGTTTCGCGTGAGGCGGTACCATTTCCAATTGAAATTGCCTCGATTTTGTAGGCATTAACCAGCGATCGCACTTTTTTCATCGCAATCGCAGTTTCCTTTTGCGGCGCATGTGGATAAATTGTTTCGTTGTAAAGTAGATCGCCTTTCTCATCCAGACAAACTAGTTTACAACCGCTTCTGAAACCTGGATCGATTGCCAAAATACGCTTAGATCCAAGTGGCGGCGCCATTAAAAGCTGAGTCAAATTACTTGCAAAAACGTTTATTGAATTGCTGTCGGCTTTGGATTTTGCTTCCTGGAGAACCTCGTTTGACAAGGCGGGAGCGAGTAATCTTTTATAAGAATCGGCAATGGCAATTTCGAGTTGCTCAGCCGAATCGCTTTTTTTGTTTTTTATGAAATCGGATTCAATTCTCGAGAGTATTTCGTCTGAATCGGTGTCGATTTTAATTTTTAGAAAACCTTCATTTTCACCTCGAAGCATAGCTAAAAGTCGGTGTGACGGCGCTTTTAGAAGTGGCTCACTCCAATCGAAATACTGAGCAAATTTTTGCTGTGCAAGTTCTGTTTCCTGACTGATTTCAGTTCCTTTTTTGGGTTTGACGAATTTGGTCTCGATAACACCTTTGCGGCGAAAAACGGAGCGCACCAGATTTCGAACACTCACATTTTCACTGATTTGTTCGGCTACGATATCCCGGGCACCTTGAAGCGCCTGATCTTCATTTAATACTTTATCGGTTAAAAATTTACTTGCAACAACGTCTATATTTTGGGAACTCTGATTCATGATCAGCTTTGCCAGCGGTTCCAGGCCAAGTTCGCGTGCAACATCGGCGCGGGTTTTTTTCTTCTTCTTGAACGGGAGATAAAGATCTTCAAGTTCGGTTAGTGAAAAAGCCGAGCGCATTTTGTGTTCAAGATCGGGAGTTAACGCGTTTTGTTCGGCAACCGATTTTAAAATGGCATCTTTTCGTTTGACGATGGCCTCGTAATCCTTTTGGAGATTAGCGATTTGTTCGATGGCGACTTCATCTAAATTCCCGGTTTTATCTTTCCGATATCTGGAAATAAAGGGAATGGTACAATCTTCGGCGAGGAGTTGCACGGTATTTCTGATCGACGATTCGGGTGCGTCGATGCGTTTTTTAATAAACTGTATGTTTGTCATTGAGTAGCATTTACCCCGGATGGGAAGCGGTATCCTTTTTTAAGCGACGAAGGAGCGCGAAAAAAGATAAAGCGGACAGCCGGAATAGGTCCTGAAAAAAAATTTAGCACGGAATCTTATCAACACGATTTTGGTGTCGGCCGCCTTCAAACCCGGTTTCAAGAAAGGTTTTGACCATGTCTACCGCCTGCTCGATCGAGGTGAAACGCGCGGGAATACTGATAATATTGGCATTATTGTGCTGACGGGCAAGCGATGCAATTTCCTTGGTCCAGCAAAGTGCGGCGCGAATGTTAGCATGTTTATTAACAGTCATGTTGATACCATTTCCGCTTCCGCAGATCACAATTCCGAGTTGCGAGGTACCTTCGGAGACATCTTTTGCGACCAAATGGCCAAAGTCAGGGTAATCGACGCTGCCGGCCGAATCGGTACCGTGGTTTACAACATCGTGTCCGGCTTCGGTTAGCATTTTTACGATAGCCTTTTTGTAGTCAGGTCCTGCGTGATCGTTTCCGATTGAAATTTTCATAGTTGTAGTTTTTACAAAGTTATGCGAAAAACCGAAATGAAGCAGAAGCAAACTTTGGTATTCACTTGGATTGGAAAGTACTTGTAAATCGCTGATCTGAAACAAATTGGAAATGCATTTGAAGCTACCTATAATTATGTAACAAATAACAAAGATTTTATAATGTTGATAAATTTCTAAATAGCCTTGATATTCAAGACTTTCGGATTTTAAAATTTTTGTTGATAAATCAGGATAGAAAATTGAAAGTAAATTTTGATGTTGCGCGAGAAATATTAAGGCGAAATTTTAGCGAGAAAAGCAAATACTGTTTGCCGAATTTTTAGAAAAGTTATCAGCCGTTGACGTGTGGTTTTTTAACAGGATTGGAGGTGTGAACTTATCGGCAATTTTATAAAAAGCAGGTTATCAATATTTGTTCATAACCTTTAAAAGCGGCTGATTTAAAATACAGTTACAAGCGCATTCGATGTTGATAAACGGGGATAAAAAGTTAAAAGTCGGTTTCCAGTGAGAGCTTCTAAAAGTTATTGGTGATGTTAACACGCTATAATACCCATCAAAATTTAATTTTAAAATAATTTTTCTTTTTGATGTATTAAGTTAATGTTAACAACTCAGACGATTTTCAAATTTTGATTTCCGTTTAGGTCGTTTAGGATTTCGTTGACGATTTCGAGATCGTTTGCATGGACCTTTAGTTTTATTCCGCCGAATGCGATTGAGTACATTGGTGCGACAGATGTAGCGGTTTCGTTTTGGAAATAGTAGGCGATTCCTTTGAGGTTTAGCTGGTGTTTTAGTATTTCGATCTCGTGCGGATAGTTGAAGGTGGCCGCGGTAATAAAATCTTTCATCGTTTTTCAACAAAGATATTTTATTTAAAAGTTTGATTTAGAGGGTGCCGCGTTAATATTTGTTTAAACTCACCCTTACAAAATGTGAACTGTAAACAATTTCGTAAATTTCAGCAATATTTAAGACTACACATGAGTAAGAAACCAGGTAAACCAAATACCAAGGAAAAGGATTTCTCGGGAAAGATTTTGAAAATTCTTTCAAAGAACGCCAACAAACCATATAATTATAAGCAGATCGCGGCTAAACTCGAATTAGACGATACCAAGAGTCGCAATGAAATCATAAAGGATCTAAAACTTTTAGCTTCTAAGGGAAAGATCATTGAAGCTGAACCGGGAAAATACCTGGTAAAAGCTGCCAGTCAGGATTACTACGAAGGCCGAATCGACATGACCAGTCGCAAGACCGCCTACTTTATTTGTGAGGATTTTGCAGAGGATGTGTTTATTCCGACCAATAATCTAAATCACGCGTTGGATGGTGACACGGTAAAAGTTTACGTTTATAACCGTCGCAGCGGAAAACGTCCTGAAGGTGAAGTGATTGAAATCATCGAGCGCAAGAAGACAGAATTTGTTGGTGTGATTGATATTCAGAAAAATTTTGCTTTTGTCACTACGGCAAATGTGAAAATGTACACTGATATTTTTATTCCGAAAGACAAGATAGGTGAGGCGCAACAAGGTGATGTTGTGGTGGTTAAAATTGAAGACTGGCCGAAGAAAGCTGACAGTCCGTTTGGATCAGTAATCAATGTTCTGGGAAAACCGGGTGAACACGATACTGAAATGCATGCGATTTTGGCTGAATACGGACTTCCGTACGAATTCCCGCCTGAAGTTGAAGAATACGCACAGAAAATTGATACTTCGATTCAGGAAAGTGAAATTGCGAATCGTCGGGATATGCGCGATACATTGACATTTACAATCGATCCGCGTGATGCGAAAGATTTCGATGATGCGTTGTCGTTTAAAAAACTTGATAATGGAAATTTCGAGATTGGTATTCACATTGCCGACGTGTCGTATTATCTTCAGGAAGGAACTATTTTGGATGATGAAGCCTATCAACGGGCCACTTCGGTTTACTTAGTTGACCGCGTTGTTCCGATGCTTCCCGAAGTGCTTTCAAACTTTGCGTGTTCGCTTAGGCCGCATGAAGAGAAATACACATTTTCAGCTGTTTTTGAAATATCGCCGCAAGCTCAGGTAACCAATCAGTGGTTTGGAAGAACGGTTACGTATTCAGATCAGCGTTTTTCATATGAAGAAGCGCAGCATATTATCGAAACGCAAGGGAATATGATTCCGGCTGATATTTCGATTACCGGAAGTGACTATGAAGTTCCGGATCATATCGTTGAAGCTACTTTGAAACTTGACGAACTTGCCAAAATTTTCCGACGTAATCGTTTGAAGAATGGCGCTATTTCGTTTGATAAAGTCGAGGTTAAATTCCACTTAAACGAACGCGACGAGCCAACCGGAGTTTATTTTAAAGAATCAAAAGACTCGAATCATTTGATTGAGGAGTTCATGCTTCTGGCCAATAGAAAAGTGGCGGAATACATTGGGAAGCAGAAAAAGACATTTGTTTACCGGATTCACGATGAGCCGAATGAGGACAAGCTAATCGGATTGCAGTCGGTGATTGCCAAATTTGGCTATAAAATCGATTTGCGATCTAAAAAGGATATTTCAAAATCTCTAAATAGTTTGCTGTCAGATGTTCAGGGTAAAAAAGAGCAGAATTTAGTTGATACCTTGGCAATCCGAACAATGAGCAAGGCAAAGTATTCGACGGATAACATTGGGCACTACGGACTCGCATTCGACTATTATTCGCATTTTACGTCGCCAATCAGGCGTTATCCCGATGTGATGGTACATAGATTACTTCAGTACTATTTAGATGGCGGAAAATCGGTTAGTGAAGATGTTTACGAAGCCAAATCGGAACATTCATCAAATATGGAAGCGCTTGCAACCAACGCTGAGCGTGATTCAATCAAGTACATGCAGGTTAAATACATGCAGGACCATCAGGAGGAGGAGTTTTTGGGTGTTATTTCTGGCGTTACCGAATGGGGAATCTATGTAGAAATCGTCAGCAATAAGTGCGAAGGAATGTGTAGAATCAGGGAAATTAAAGACGATTATTACACCTTCGACGAAAAGCAATATGCGCTAGTAGGCGAAATTTCAAAGAATATTTTACAATTAGGTGATGAAGTTTTCGTTAAGGTCAAAAATGCTGATCTTGTTAAAAAGCAGCTTGACTTTCACTTCATCCGTAAAAACAGTTAATCATGAAAAAGTTTTTTATACTGTTGCTTTTGGCGATTTCAAGTGCGTCATTTGCACAAGTGACTAAAAATATTGGCGACTTCAAAGATCTGAAAGTTTATGATCGAATTACGGTTTATTTGGTCAAATCAGATGTAAATAAAGTTGAGATTACAGGGAAACGAAGCAATGAAGTTCAGCTCGTAAACAGTAACGGAACGTTGAAAGTTAAGATGCAATTTGGAAAACTTCTGCAAGGTGATGATATCGAAGCTCGCGTTCATTATAAAGTTTTGGAAAGTGTTGATGCCAGTGAAGGATCGATGATTTCGTCTGAAAACGTAATTGCGCAAGATGAGTTTGAAATCAATGCTAAAGAAGGTTCTCAGGTTACGCTTAATGTTGAAGTGAACGATCTCGAAGTTCGGGCGGTGACGGGTGCTATCGTAAGTCTAAAGGGCCGAACCGATGAACTTGATGCGACTTTAGGTACCGGTGGGGAACTCAAAGCAAAAGCACTTGTTGCAACCAAAGCCGAGGTTGCCATTCGTGCCGGCGGACAAGCTGAAGTTTACGCCACGGATAGAATTGAAACCGATATCAAAGCCGGTGGCGACATCGTAGTTTACGGAAATCCGGCAAAAGTTAGCGAAAAAGCTTCATTGGGCGGAACTGTGACCATAAAGAAGTAATCCCCGAAATTTTGCTTATTTTTGGCAACTCACACTTTTTAAAGATCGGAGATTTTTGATGATTCAAGATGTATTAACTGCAATTCCGCTTGGAATTTTTTTAAGCTTTTTGATAGGACCGGTTTTTTTCGTTCTATTGGAAACCAGTGCTGTTAAGGGTGTTCGAGCGGCATTAGCATTCGACATGGGTGTAATTATCGCCGACATCCTCTTTATTGTGATTGCCTACGGAAGCAGCTATCGGTTAATTGCCAGCATAAAAAAAGATCCTGCCGTATTTGTCTTTGGTGGCGGAATCATGATGATTTACGGGATTGTAACTTTTGTACAACACCGGAAAAAACAACGAAAGCATAATGATGAAAGCACTGCTGAAGTCATAAAGAACAACTACAAAGGCCTTTTTATGAAAGGATTTTTCCTGAATTTCATAAATGTCGGAGTGTTGTTGTTTTGGTTTTTGATTCTGATTACGGTTGGTCCGAAACTAAATCTTGATCTTTCCCGGTTGGTAACCTTTTTCGGAACGGTAATCCTTACTTATTTAATTGTCGACATTATCAAAATGTTGCTCGCAAAACAGTTGAAAAGTAAAATGACACCAACGAATGTCTTTAGAATCAAAAAAGTAATCAGTTTATTGTTGGTGGTTTTCGGCGTTGTAATTATGAGCCAGGGATGGTTTCCAAACGACCAGAAGTTTGTAAAACGCGCACTTGAAAAGATGGAATAGCACAAATGCGACGTTCTTTCAAAATATACTTTTAAACTATCAAGATTTTATTTACATTTGCCATCCATTCAAAGGGCGTCGTGGCCGAGTGGCTAGGCTGGGCTCTGCAAAAGCTCCTACTGCGGTTCGAATCCGCACGATGCCTCAAAAAAAAAGACCTTCAAATCGAAGGTCTTTTTTTATGTCCGAAATTCTTCCATTTGGATGGTGACTGCTTCGACATCACCGCCAATTGGTGGGTTGAGTTTAGAAACCGACAACAAAATCCTGGAAACTTCCGGAATCTCAAGGAATATCCGTTTAATGATTCGTTGAGCAACGTGTTCCAAAAGATTGGACCGGATCGCCATTTCTTCGTTTACGATTGAATTTAAAAGCACGTAATCAACTGTATCGGCAAGTTTATCTGATAGAGCGGATTTTCTAAGATCAGTTTTTACTTCTAAGTTGACACTGTAATCTGAACCTATTTTGCTTTCTTCAATGAGGCATCCGTGATATGAAAATGTGCGGATATTTTGAAGTTTAATCGTTCCCATAAATTTTATTTTGAAGCATAAAAGTACGCAAAAGCCAACGAACTTATACCATATTCAGCGGTTGTAACCACAAAATTGATAACTTTACGCCTTTAGAAAAAACTATGTCTGCAGAAGAAAAATCACTGAATTTTATTGAACAAATCATCGAAGAGGATTTGAAAAACGGCATGTCGCCGGATTCGCTTCGTTTTCGTTTTCCTCCAGAGCCAAATGGGTATTTACATATTGGACATGCGAGTTCGATTGCATTAAATTTTGGACTTGGAATCGATTACAACGCGCCTGTTAACCTTCGTTTTGACGATACAAATCCGGCCAAAGAAGAGCAGGAATTCGTTGATGCCATAAAGCGTGATGTGGAATGGCTGGGTTACAAATGGGCCGAAGAGCGTTACGCATCTGATTATTTTCAACAGCTTTACGATTGGGCTGTGCAAATGATTAAAGACGGATATGCCTATGTTGACAGTCAAACTTCTGAAGAAATGGCGCAACAAAAAGGAACGCCAACCACACCAGGAACTGATAGTCCGTATAGAAACCGGTCGGTTGAGGAAAACCTGGATTTATTTAACCGCATGAAAAACGGCGAGTTTACCGAAGGTGCTCATATTCTCCGTGCTAAAATCGACATGAAATCGACTAATATGCTGATGCGGGATCCGATCATGTATAGGATTTTACATAAAGCGCATCATAGAACCGGTGACAAATGGTGCATTTATCCAATGTACGATTGGGCACACGGCGAAAGCGATTACCTCGAGCAGGTTTCACACTCTTTTTGTACGCTTGAATTTTTGCCGCACCGCGAATTATACGATTGGTTTTTAGACCGGATTTATGACAATACTAAAGTTCGTCCAAAGCAACGCGAATTTGCGCGTCGGAATTTGAGTCATACTGTTGTCAGCAAACGAAAACTGATGCAACTCGTAGCTGAAGGCCATGTGAAAGGTTGGGACGATCCCAGAATGTCGACCATTTCAGGACTTCGCAGACGCGGATATACGGCTGCATCGCTTCGTAATTTTGCCAATGCAATCGGAATTGCAAAACGTGATAACCTGATTAACGTGTCGTTATTGGAGTTTTACATTCGCGAAGATCTCAATAAAACAGCACCCCGCGTAATGGCTGTTCTTGATCCGGTAAAAGTTGTCATTACCAATTATCCGGAAGGAAAAGAGGAGTGGCTTGATGCCGAAAACAATCAGGAAGATGATAGCGCAGGTTTTAGAAAAGTGCCATTGTCACGCGAAATCTACATTGAACGTGAGGATTTCCTCGAGGATGCGCCATCGAAGTTTTTTCGATTAAGTCTTGGCCGCGAAGTTCGTTTAAAAAACGCCTATATCATTAAAGGTGAGTCGGTTGTTAAAGATTCAGATGGAAATGTTACTGAAATTCACGTCACTTATGATACCGATAGTTTAAGCGGAAGCGGTACTGAGGCAAGCATGCGAAAGGTATCAGGAACCCTGCATTGGGTGTCGGTTAGTCATGCTCTTGAAGCTGAAGTGCGACTTTACGACCGACTTTTTACTGATGAAGCGCCGGATTCTCATAAAGAAAAGGATTTTTTGGAATTCGTAAATCCGGATTCACTAAAAGTAGTTACCGGGTATGTTGAACCAAGTCTTAAAGACGCGAAAATTGAAGATCAATTTCAGTTTCAACGTGTAGGTTATTTTACTGTTGATAAAGATTCGACTGATGAAAAACTGGTTTTCAACAGAACGGTCGGACTAAAAGATGCTTGGGAAGAAAAGGGCAAAAAAGAGGAAAATATCATCAATAATAGCCTGAAAGACATCAATAAATTGTTCAAAGCATCGGAAGACGAGCAACCTGAAATCCAAAAGGCGATCGGGGAGAAGCTAAGCGAAGTTGCCGGATTCAGTTTGTTGCAAAACTCGATTAAAAAGAATATCAACAATAATAAGAGTTCGTTACTTTTTGTAAATCTATTGTTGAAATACAACCGATCTATTACGTTTGCTGACATTGATACGGAGTTGACCGAAAAATTAGTTTCGATGTCGCTTCGAAGTGAATCGCCGATTGTAAGATATGAAGTTGTAACACATATTTTAGCGGAAGCAAATCTGAAATCACAATTCTCAAATTTTTTGCAAGATCTTCTGGCAACAGAAAAAAATGAAAAAGTTCGTCAGTTGTTGAGTTAAGAAGCAACCATCACTACAAATAATAAAAGCGCCTCAGTTAAGGCGCTTTTTTCTATTATTGATATTTACTATCGTAAAGATATTTTATATAAAGTATGTTTATTAATTTTAGATGATTTAAAATAAATTTACGACCGTTTTAAAATTTAGTAATATCCTTTTACTTCTGGGGTGATTAAAATCGCTTAAAATCGCTTATTTTGATTTTTGACTATTTTGTAGAATCATAATCGTCATCAGTTCCCAAATTTTCATTTTCTCTCAGATTTTTATAATCGTCAGACGGTTTAAATTCGTCTTTCGATTTTTGCGGTCGGTTTGACGATTTTTTCATCGCTTCACCAATTTGGTTCGAAGCGGTAAATGAAGCAACCATGTTATTGAGCATGTCGCTTCCTGCTTGCGGCGAATTTGGAAGTAAAATCAAATTTGAATTTGTGTCGGCGCCAATTGCCTGAAGTGTATCGTAATGTTGAGTAACCACAATTAGTGCAGAAGCTTCCTGCGAGTTGATTCCGACTCTGTTCAAAACATCCACACTTTCCACGAGTCCGCGTGCAATCTCGCGTCGCTGATCCGCAATACCTTGACCCTGAAGCCGCTTGCTTTCTGCTTCGGCTTTTGCTTTTGCGACAATTCTGATCCGTGAACTTTCAGCTTCAAATTCGGCTGCCGTTTTCTCACGATCCGCAGCATTGATTCGGTTCATCGCATTCTTAACCTGAATATCCGGATCGATGTCGGTGACAAGTGTGTTGATAATATCATAGCCATAAGTGGTCATCGCTTCGTTCAATTCACGTTTAACCGCAATCGCAATATCGTCCTTTCTTTCAAAAACATCGTCGAGACGAAGCTTTGGAACTTCAGCACGAACAACGTCAAAAACATAAGCTGTGATTTGATCGTGAGGATATTCAAGACGATAAAATGCATCATATACCTTGTCTTTGATCACCATAAACTGAACTGAAACTTTCAATTTAACGAACACGTTATCCTTGGTTTTCGTTTCAATGATAACATCCAATTGCTGAATTTTTAGGTTTATTTTACCAGCGATTTTATCAATAACAGGAATTTTTAATTGCAAACCCGAATGGCGAATGCTTTGAAATTTGCCGAAACGTTCGACAATGGCTGAAGTTTGCTGCTTTACCGTGAAAAATGACGAGAGCAGAATAAAAAGTGCCAAGAAAAGAAAGATGTACAAACCGAGATTTTCCATAAAGTTGTAAATTAGTTTTAGCGTATTTGGCTAAAGTTACAAATTATAGCAGGCTAATCAATATTATTATGAAAACAGTACTAAAACTATTACTGATGCTTGTCGTGACGTCAACTTCAGCTCAATATAATTATGGCGATTCAAATCGTATCGGAATTAGCGGCGGTATTAACCAATTCAATTTGATTACCAACGATATAAACACGACAGCTGGAATCGGCTGGAATCTTGGATTGTCCCTACGTGGGAATTTTTACAATGATTTCGACATGGTTTACGGCATTCAGTTTAGTGAAAACAGGTTCGATGTTAAAACGAATACAATCAATGGGACTGTTGAAGACGTCGAATTAACGCTTCCTTCTGCTCAAATTTCGCTGCTTTTGAGCTATAAAATCATTCCGAATCATCTCAGTGTCGAAATCGGACCGATGGTTCAGGTAAACGGTGAATTCAAATTCGAAGATATCAGCGAATCAAATATTGTAGATAAAACAACGATTACCGTTAAAGATCTTGCTGATATTTCTCGGTTCAATTTTTATCCGACTATCGGGGTTACCGGCGGAATTCGGAATGCCAGACTTGCAATCACGTATCAGTACGGCGTGAATAATATGCTGTCGGGCGAGAAAGGCGAGGAGAAGATCAGTTTAAAAGGCAACGGTTCGATTCTTAGTGCTAATCTGCTACTATATTTATAAAAAAAAAGCTCCCGATTAAAGGAGCTTTTTGATTTGTTACAGAATATTAGAACGTTAATTTCCCGATCTGATCATCAGCATTAAGTACAATCGTACTCGGATTGATGAGTTTTGAAGTCAAGATTCTTGGACGTAGTTTGCTGTCTTTATAATCGTAGATGATTTCTTTTTTTGGTGTTCCATCAGGTCCTATAGTCAACAGGAAAAGTGAATTTTTTCCTCCAGAAGAGAATAGCTGTTTTGTGCTTCGTTTTTGATCCTTGTCCTCGTAAGCATCGACATTCTTGGTCAAATCCTCGTATACGATGTACGTATTGCCATTCACGTAAGTGCTCATGATTGACGGATTCTCAGCATTCATCTGATACTTTGGCACTTTTGTGATCGATTCAAGATTGCCGGCTTTATCAACACTCATGCACGCGATATCGCAATAGTAATATTTATATCTTGTGGTAGTTCCGCCATTTGGAGTTGTAGTTGTGATGATTACCAATTTATATTGCTCAGCAACGGCAATGTATCCGCCGTCTTCCTTTGGGAAAATATCACGTACCTTATAGGGAACGAAGTCTTGCGACTTGCGAACCTTCTCAGGGTAAAGTCCGGGTACCTGAACTTTAAATTTCGAAACAATATCAAGGTTATTACAATCAATCACCGTTGAGAACATTTCATCTGATACATTACTAACCCGTTTCGACAGGAATTTAGCTTCAACATCGCTGACAAATCCGGTGCAAATCAACGTATTGTTCTTACTCGGAATAATATCGATCGAGCTGATATCCTGATCTAGAAAGTCGAAATCAAACTCTTTTGGCGCGCCTGAACCTTTTTCAAATGCAATCAACTTGTAATAAGTGGCACTTTGACCCTTAACCCGCTCTTTTTTTCCACGGAAAACATTTGCAAGTACGTACACGTTGCCGAGGTTATCGACACTGATAGATTTTGTTGAAAAATCTCTGTCTCTGATCGGAATCTCAACAATTTTGTCAAGCATCATGCTTTTGAAGTCGCTGCTATAAACCTTTAAACTCAATCGGCTTGGCTCTTTTTTCTTGCCACTTTTCTCATGAAACACAAGAACTTTAGTTGAATCCGGCGAGATGTAGGTATCGCCAAATGTAGATGTCAGTTCTTTTTCGGTTATCTCATCGATGATAAGCGTCTTGTCGTTGGTATTCAAATCAAGGTCGGTGAACGCCGCCAGAAGTTGATATTTATCTTCTTTTCTCTTACGTTCTTCGATAATGTGAACAATCTTATTGTCAATAAAAAGCGATTGCCTTAGAGAATATCGCTTTTCGTCAAGTTCAAATGGTACTGCTTTTTCAGAAACCATTTCCATATTACTATTGTACTTTCGGCAAACCAGGTGATTATCCGTGTCGGCATGACCCGTATAATAATTGCCTTTTAAACCACCGAGAACCACCACATTTTTTCGGGTCTTGATCTTTTCCGCCCAGGTCAAATCGACTTGTTGAGCCTGAATGCCGATTGTTGCGAATAATAACGCAAATTTTAAGTACTTCATAAGTTTTTAATTATTTTAGCCAAATCTAACAAAATTTTAACATTACAAATGAAAAAAACTTTACGTCGATTATTTTTTATTTTACTTGTGGGAAATGTCGCGATGGCCCAGGATCAACCAACAGATACAGCCGCTCCAACTCAAACAAAAATTCGCGTTTTCGAACCAACAAAATCAGTTTCCGGTGACAACTCTTATAAGTGGGCAGTCAAAACGGATCTTCTCTCAATATTGGTCGGCGAGTTCCCGATAATTGGCGAATACAGAATTTCTAAAAAGATGAGCGTTGAGGCTTCAGCGGCGCTTACCTATCCGTATATGACAAATTCCTTTTCGGCTTTTGACGAAGACGACGATATTTATGGCGATGTTGACGCAATTAGCGGTTCGAGTGCTGAAATGGGAACCGCTTTTCGTGTGGCCTGGAAGTATTTCCCTTCAAGTGATTACGATGCGATCGAAGGTTGGTATTTCGGAATTCAGGCGATGACAAAAACAATGAAACGCAGTTACGACAACGAAGATGATTATATGGTTTCAGGTGATGACACCAAGGTGAAAACCGGCGCGTCGATCATCATCGGGAAGCAATTGTTTATGGATTCGAACGTGCTCTGGGATTTTTACTTCGGAGTTGGTATCGCAAATACAACGCATACCTTTCAAACCTATGATTACAACACTGAGATGTCGAATGAAGTTGAAGAATCGAAATCGAAACCTAACGTGCAGTTTGGGCTGCGGATCGGTTTTGGTAACTAAAGCAAAAAAGCTCCTGAAAAGGAGCTTTTTTTATAGATTGGCAATTGCTTTTTTAATTCGGTTGATCGTTTCTTCCTGACCGATCATTTCCATGATATCGAACAGGTGCGGACCTTTCAGCGCGCCAACAATCGAGAGTCGCAAGGGTTGCATGACTTTCCCCATTCCGATTTCGTTTTCAGTCATCCACGTTTTCAGTATATTTTCGATGTTTGCCGATGAGAAATCGGTTATGCTTTCAAGCAATTCAAACACATCGCTCATGATTGCCGGTGTTTCAACTTTCCAGTTCTTGACCGCTTTTTCATCGTAAGACGGCGGAGCATCAAAGAAATAATCACTTAAATCCCAGAATTCAGATACAAAGTGAGCACGCTCTTTAACAAGTGAAACTACTTTTTGTACATAATCGAAGTCAGCTTCAATCCCTTTTTCAGTCAGAATCTGCTGATAATCTTTAGCTAGAAGCGCGTCGTCGCGATTTACAAGATATTGGTGATTAAACCATTTGTTTTTCTCCGGATCGAATTTAGCACCCGATTTATGCACGCGATTCAAATCGAATGATTGTACCAATTCGTCGAGTGAGAAGATTTCCTTTTCAGTTCCGTCGTTCCAGCCTAAAAGTGCGAGGAAATTGACAACAGCTTCCGGAAAATATCCTGATTCGCGGTAACCTGAAGAAATTCCGCTTTCCGTTTTCCATTCGAGTGGAAATACCGGAAATCCCATTTTGTCACCATCTCTTTTAGAAAGCTTTCCGTTTCCGATCGGTTTCAGAATTAACGGAAGATGTGCGAATTCAGGTGCGTCCCATCCAAATGCGCGGTAGAGTAGCACATGTAACGGCATTGACGGCAACCATTCTTCACCACGAATTACGTGTGAGGTTTCCATTAAATGATCATCAACGATGTTAGCCAGATGATAAGTCGGCATTCCGTCGCTTTTGAAAAGAACTTTATCGTCAAGCAGATTGGTGTCAAACTTTATATCGCCACGAATAATATCCTGAAGGTGCAAAATCTCATTGACCGGCGTTTTAAAACGGATGACATATTCGGCGCCTAAAGCTAGTTTCTGCTCAAGTTCGGCGGCGCTGATATTTAGTGAGTTGTCTAACGTATCGCGGTTCGAATGATTGTAAATAAATGTTTTACCGTCAGTTTCGGCTTCTTTGCGCTTTGTGTCGAGCGATTCACTGCTGTCAAAAGCGTAGTACGCATTACCTGAAGAAATTAGCTGATCGGCGTATTGTTTATAAATGTGTTTGCGTTCACTTTGGCGATATGGACCAAACTTTTCGTTGTGGCCAATGGTTTCGTCAGGCATGATGTTTAGCCATTGCAATGCTTCCAAAATATATTGTTCAGCGCCTTCAACAAAACGGTTCTGATCCGTATCTTCAATTCGGATGTAGAAAACGCCATTGTTTTTCTTGGCAAACAGGTAGTTGAATAATGCTGTTCTGACGCCGCCAATGTGTAATGGCCCGGTTGGACTTGGTGCAAAACGGACGCGAATAGGTTTCGACATTTTTGTGTTATTTGATTGGTGCAAAGATACCATTTAGATTTTTTGATTGTAGTAAATAATACAATGCTACCGATTTGTTGCGTTAGCGATAGAAGCGGGAAATCCTTTTTTGCGAAGGATGAGCTAAAAAGATTGAAGCGAATAGCGCGAGCCGGAGGTAACGCCATACTACATCGGGAAATTCAACGTTTTGTGAATCAGATAAAATCGTACTTTTAGCGGTTACAAAAACGCAAGAAATTGGAATCGACGAACCTTATTTACCGCAAACTTGAAGCGTTTATTAAAAAATATTACCTGAACGAGCTGCTTCGTGGATTGATTTTTTTCCTCGGCCTCGGCCTTCTATATTTCCTATTCACGCTGCTGCTTGAATATTTCCTGTGGTTAAAACCGATTGGGCGAACGATTCTTTTTTGGATGTTCGTGACGGTAGAACTGGTGTTGCTGACCAGATATATCGCGTTTCCGCTGTTTAAACTGTTTAAACTTCGACGTGGAATCGATTACAACGAAGCGTCGAGAATTATTGGCGGACACTTTTATGAAGTTAAGGATAAACTGACAAATTTTCTTCAGCTTTCTGGTACGTCGGTTCAAAGTGAGTTGCTTGCGGCTTCGATTGAGCAAAAGGCGCATTCGCTACAACCGATACCATTCACCAATGCCGTAAATTTTAAAAACAATAGGAAATATCTTCCAATTGCGTTACTGCCAATCTTGTTTTTTGCTTTTTTCTACATTTCAGGAAACAGCGAGATGATATCGCAGAGTTTAAATCGGGTGGTGAATTACAAACAACAATTTGTTCCTCCGGCTCCGTTCGAATTTGTGATTTTAAATGATAATCTACAAACGGAACAAGGACAGGATTTTGTGCTTCGGGTAAAGACTCAGGGTGAGGTTGTGCCTGAAAACGCGATGATTTTCATTGGTGGTGAAAGTTATTTTATGGAACAAAATGCTACGGGCGAGTTTAGTTTTAAGATTGCGAAACCCGCTAATAATTTGATTTTTCATGTTGAGGCTAATGAAGTCGCATCGAGAGATTACGAGTTGGTGGTGGTTGATGTTCCGACGGTGGCGAATTTCGAAATGCAATTGCAGTTTCCATCGTATTTGAATCGAAAGTTTGAAACGGTAAAAGGTACTGGAAATGCGATTATTCCGGAAGGTACTCAGGTGGTTTGGAAAATGAATACACTTTCGACTGACAAAGTGGAGTGGACTGATGCAGATCTGACGCAGCCGTTTAATAAGACTGACAATATTTTTCAGTTCGCAAAGCGGGTTGTGAACACGACCGACTATCAGGTTGTGACCTCAAACGACAAGATTTCGGATTATGAGCGATTGAGCTATCGGATTTCGGTTGTAAAAGATCAATTCCCCACAATTAGTGTGAACGTGGCTCCTGATAGCTTAAAACTTGGAAAAACATATATTTTAGGCCGTGTCGCCGACGATTATGGCTTATCGAGGCTTCAGGTCGTTTATTATCCGAAAGATCAGCCTCAGGCCGCACAACGCGGAATTATGCCGGTAAAAAAAGATGTTTACGATCAG
The DNA here is from genome assembly GCA_015234525.1 of Flavobacterium sp. Classification (GTDB taxonomy): domain Bacteria; phylum Bacteroidota; class Bacteroidia; order Flavobacteriales; family Flavobacteriaceae; genus Flavobacterium. The sequence continues at coordinate 194,706 of JADGMX010000010.1, forward strand.
TTTGTGTTTTCATTTCCGGGAACGCTACCGGTTAATGCCGGTGTTTCGTATGACTATTATTTTGAAGTATTCGATAATGATTCGCCTAATGGATTCAAGGCTACTAAGTCGTCCGTGTTTTCGAGTCGCGTTCAAACCGATGTTGAAGAGAAAGATGAAATTCTTCAGCAACAGAGCGACAACATAAATAGTTTGGAGAAATCGCTAAAAAATCAGGACAAGCAGATTTCAGAAATGGAGAAGCTTCAAAAAATGGGTAAGGAGAAGCAGAGCCTTGAGTATAAAGATCAGCAGAAAGTGAACGAGTTTATCAAGCGTCAACAGCAGCAGGACGAGATGATGAAGGAGTTTTCGAAGAAGATGGAGGATAACTTGAAGAAGATGAATCCGGAGGATAAGGATCCGATGAAAGAAGAGTTGCAGAAGCGTTTGGAAAATGCCGATAAAGATCTTGAGAAAAATAGGAAGTTATTGGACGAGTTGAAGAAGCTCAACGAAAAGATCGAGAACGAAGAGTTGTTTGAAAAGATTGAGAAGTTTAAGCAAACCAGTAAAAATCAAGCTAAGAATCTCGAGCAATTGGTAGAGCTTACCAAGCGATTCTATGTGGAGAAAAAAGCGGAGCAGATTGCAGATAAACTAGAAAAGCTTGGCGAAAAGCAAGAAGCGTTAGCTGAGAAAGACAAGGAGAATAATGCTGCGAAACAGGAAGAAATCAACAAGGAATTCGATCAGATTAAAAAGGATCTGGACGATTTAGAGAAGGAAAATAAGGAATTGAAATCGCCTGTCGAAATTCCGAGCGACGAGAAGAAAGAGAAAAACATCGATGAAGATCTGAAAAAAGCTTCGGATGAATTGAAGAAAAACAGTCAGGATAAGGCAAAACCAAAGCAGAAAAGTGCGGCTAAGCAGATGAAGGAAATGAGTCAGAAGATGGCTGAGAGCATGGCGTCGGGTGAGATGGAGCAAATGGAGGAAGATGTAAAAATGTTGCGTCAGATTCTAGATAATTTATTGGCGTTCTCATTCTCACAAGAGGATTTAATGCGGGAATTCAAAGGTCTTCGTCGCGGATCGCCGTCGTTCAACAAAAATCTGAAGTTGCAACAAGATCTTAAGCAGCAGTTCAAACACGTTGACGACAGTTTATTTGCGATGTCGCTTCGCAATCCGCGTATAGCTGAGAATGTGACTAAGGAGATCGGAAATGTTCATTACAACATCGACAAATCGCTTGACGCATTGGTTGATGTGCGAATTCCGAACGGATTGATGCATCAGCAATACACGATTTCGTCGGCTAACAAATTGGCTGATTTTCTGAGTGATATTTTGAACAGCATGCAGATGTCGCTATCGGGTTCAGGTCAAGGCAAACCTAAGCCGGGACAAGGTTCGGGAAGCGGAATGCAACTTCCTGACATCATCAAGAAGCAGGAAGGTCTCGGTGAAAAAATGAAGCAGGGAATGAAAGAAGGAAACAAACCGGGCGATGGTAAAAAACCAGGCGAAGGTGAGAAGCCAGGAGGTAAAAAACCGGGCGAAAAAGGTTCCGGTCAAGAAGGCGGAAGCGGCGGTCAGGATGGAAATGACGGCGAACGCGATGCTGAGGCAATCATGGAAATCTACAAAGAGCAAAGGCAATTACGTGAGGCGTTGCAAAACGAACTCAACAAGCAAGGTTTAGGTAATGCGGGTATGAACGCTTTAAATCAGATGAAGCAGATTGAACGGCAATTACTCAACAAAGGGTTTACGAATGAAACGCTGCAACGCGCGCTTAATTTGAAATACGAACTTTTGAAATTAGACAAAGCGGCACAACTTCAGGGTGAAGAAAAGAAGCGTCAATCTGAGACTAACAAGAAGGATTTTAACAATAATGCCACTGCATTGCCGTCTGCTTTACAGGATTACCTTAACAGTATCGAGATTTTAAATCGGCAAACACTACCTTTGCGCCCAAATTATAACCAAAAGGTTCAGCAATATTTTAAACAATAGATGATTACTTACAATTACGAAACCGATTTTGAGTTGTCTGATGAAGAACACTACTCTAATTGGATCAGCCAAATTATCACCTCAGAAGACAAAAAAGAAGGCGAAATCAGCTATATTTTTTGCGATGATGAATATTTGAACAAAATCAACACCGAATTTTTGTCGCATGACGACTATACTGATATCATTAGCTTTGATTATTCTGTTGGAAATGAGATACATGGCGACATTTTTATATCGGTGGAACGCGTGAAAGACAATGCTTTACAGTATAAAGTCGATTTTTTAGACGAGCTACACCGGGTGATGGCTCATGGCGTGTTACATTACTGCGGATTTAAGGACAAAACAACTGAAGACGCACAGATAATGCGAATGAAGGAGGAGGAGAAAATGAAGTTATTTATCAATTAATGTTTCACGTGGAACAATGAGTATATTTCAAGATATATATGATGTAATAGTTGTTGGCGGCGGTCATGCCGGAAGCGAAGCTGCTGCTGCGGCTGCAAATCTGGGCTCGAAGACTTTGTTGGTAACAATGAGTTTGCAAAACATAGCGCAGATGTCGTGCAATCCTGCGATGGGTGGAATAGCCAAAGGTCAGATTGTTCGGGAGATTGATGCGCTTGGCGGGTACAGCGGAATTGTTTCAGATGAGACTGCGATCCAATTCAAAATGCTGAACAAATCAAAAGGGCCGGCCATGTGGTCGCCGCGAGTTCAAAGCGACCGGATGAGGTTTGCTGAGAAGTGGCGGTTGATGTTGGAGGGCACGCCAAACCTTGATTTTTATCAGGAAATGGTGAAAGGCTTGATTATCGAAAATAATGAGATAAAGGGTGTTGTCACATCGCTTGGAATCGAGATTCGTGCGAAAGCTGTTGTTTTGACCAATGGGACGTTTTTGAACGGATTGATTCACATTGGCGAGAAACAATTTGGCGGAGGACGTGCAGGCGAGAGTGCGGCCTACGGAATTACCGAAGATCTTGTTCGTGCAGGCTTTGAAGCTGGCCGAATGAAAACTGGAACTCCACCTCGAGTTGATGGAAGATCGCTTGACTACTCTAAAATGAATGAGGAAAAAGGGGATGACTTGCCTGCGAAATTCTCATATTCGGATGTAACAAAGCCACTAGTAAAACAAAAATCTTGTCATATGACGTACACTTCACTTGAGGTGCATGACATTTTACGGGAAGGTTTTGACCGATCGCCGATGTTCAACGGGCGAATTCAAAGTCTTGGCCCACGGTATTGTCCGTCGATTGAAGATAAGATAAATCGTTTTGCTGATAAGGAAAGACATCAGCTTTTTGTGGAGCCTGAGGGATGGGATACGGTTGAGGTTTATGTCAACGGTTTTTCGACGTCGTTGCCGGAGGATGTTCAATTTAAAGCATTGCGCAGTGTGGCCGGGTTTGAGAACGTCAAGTTCTTCCGTGCCGGTTACGCAATTGAATATGATTATTTTCCGCCTACGCAATTACAGCATACGTTAGAAACCAAGTTAGTTTCTGGATTGTACTTCGCAGGACAAATCAATGGAACCACAGGTTATGAAGAAGCGGCTGCTCAAGGACTGATGGCGGGAATTAACGCACATTTAAAAGTAAACGAGAAAAATCCGCTAATCTTGAAGCGAGATGAAGCGTATATCGGCGTATTGATCGATGACCTGATTACAAAAGGCACCGAGGAACCATACCGAATGTTTACATCGCGTGCTGAATACCGAACGCTTTTGCGTCAGGATAATGCAGATATTAGACTAACGCCATTATCACACGCTATCGGTTTAGCATCAGATAAGCGTTTAAAACGAATGGAGCAGAAGCTATCCGAATCCGAAAAGATGGTTCAATTCTTCAAAGAAACAAGCGTTGCAGTAGGAGAGATCAATCCGATTCTTGAATCAAAGGGAAGCGCCACGGTTTCGCAAAGCGACAAGATGTTCAAAGTATTTTCGCGTCCGCAGATTGACCTTGATGACATGATGAAGATTTCTGCTGTGAAAAACTATGTTGAAACGCATCAGCTTGACACTGAAATATTGGAGCAAGCGGAAATACAAGTTAAATATTCAGGTTATATCGAGAAAGAGCGAAACAATGCGGATAAGTTAACACGTCTCGAGGATGTTAAGATTCCAGCTGATTTTAATTATGACCTTATAAAATCTCTTTCATATGAAGCTCGAGAAAAGTTTAAACGCATTAAACCTGTGACGATTTCTCAGGCATCACGAATTAGTGGCGTATCGCCGAGCGACATATCGGTGTTGTTAATTTATATGGGCCGTTGATGTTTCACGTGGAACTGGGACGACTATGTCTTGCTGGCTAAGGCTTTAGCGGCGATTTTTGAATCTGTTAAAAAAATATGAGTACGACCACTTATTTAAAAACAAACGATTTTTCAGTATCACAGGAAGATTTTGAACTTCGTTATGAAGCTGAACTCGATCTGTTGTCAACTTTCCCGAAACCGGATTTGGACAAACTCGGACAATATTATGCGAGCGAGGATTATATTTCACACACCGATTCCAAACGGACGTTAGTTGAAAGGCTTTATCATACGGTTCGGAAGATTGCCATTAAAGACAAGTGGGATCTTGTAAAAAACATTAAAGCAAGAGGGCGTCTGCTTGATCTTGGCGCGGGTACCGGAAACTTTCTCGCCTCAAATGACGGTAGATGGGATGTGGTAGGCGTTGAACCAAACGATTCCGCACGAGAAATCGCCCAGGAAAAAGGTGTACCTATGTATGTAGATTCAGCTCAGTTGGCTGATCACTCATTTGACATTATTACGATGTGGCATGTTTTGGAACACGTCTGGGATTACGACAGTCAAATAATTGAGCTGAAACGGTTGTTAAAACCAGACGGTCATTTAATTATCGCGGTGCCAAATTATAAATCCGATGATGCGTCGTATTACGGAAAATTTTGGGCTGCTTATGATGTGCCGCGTCATTTGTGGCATTTTTCGCAAACTTCCATTAAAACAATCTTTGGTCGGCATGGTTATCAGGTTTCTAAAGTGCTGCCAATGAAATTCGATGCGTTCTATGTAAGCTTGCTCTCCGAAAAGTATAAAAATGGAAATTCGAACATGTTTAAGGCTATGATCCGCGGTTTAAAATCAAATCTCAAAGCAAAGAAAACCGGCGAATATTCATCACTTATTTACATCATAAATTAAAATTAATCTTAATCAGGCAACTGTCGGAAATTCGAAAAATTACCTACTTTTGCAACCAAATCAACTCAAATAAAAATGAAACAACTGTTTTTGATCGCCATCGCAGCGGTCACATTGGCTTCTTGTAACAAAACAGCAGAAGTAAAAGATTTTAAAACTGCATATGTCGATACATCAAAGTTGATGGAAGAATATACAGAATCAAAAGATATTGAAGCTAAATACAAAGCAAAATCTACCGAAATGGGTAAGGAGCTTGAAGCTGAAATCAATAAATTCAAAGCAGACGCCGCAAGTTTTCAAAAGAACGCACAAGCAAACGGTCAGGCGTGGGCTCAACAAAAAGGGGCGGAGCTACAACGTCGTGAGCAACAACTTACCTATGCGCAACAAGGAATGCTTCAGCAGTTACAACGTGAAAGCGGAACTGAAATGGACAGCCTAGTAAAGCGTGTAAAATCGTTTATCAAAGATTATGGTAAAGAAAAAGGATATGCATATATCTACGGAACCGGCGAATCGGCGAACGTTCTTTACGCACAAGATCAATACGATATTACTGATGAAATCGTAAAAATACTAAACGACAAATACAAAGCTGCTCCTGAAAAAACCGAAGCTGCCAAAGATTCTGTATCTAAGTAATCGATTTTAAAACAATAAATTGCCTTTCGGAAACGGAAGGCTTTTTTTTTACATTTAATAAAAAAAGTTATACATTTAGGGTTTATTAAACGCCATGCAGTCAACTACTTCCACCGCCGATTACGTGATTAAATTCATTAATCAAACCACAAAATCACTTTTCCTGACCGGTAATGCGGGAACCGGGAAGACAACGCTATTACGAAAGATTCTCGAAACTACCCATAAAAATACAGTAGTTGTCGCGCCAACCGGAATTGCTGCACTCAACGCCGGTGGTGTTACGATTCATTCGATGTTTCAGTTGCCATTCTCTGCTTACATTCCGATTAGTCAAACAGAGCCGTTGTTTCGCAACGGTCAAAAGTTCGAAACCACGGGAAGCATCAAACGGCATTTCCGGATGTCAGCCGCGAAACAATCGGTGATTAAAAACATGGATCTGTTAATCATCGATGAAGTAAGTATGCTTCGCGCTGATGTGCTTGATGCCATTAATATCGCTTTGCAAATTGCACGCAAGAATCAACAACCTTTTGGTGGCGTTCAGGTTTTGTTTATCGGAGATTTATTGCAACTTCCGCCGGTGATCAAAAACGACGAGTGGGAAGTATTGAAGAATTTCTACCCGGGGAAATTTTTCTTTCATTCGAAAGTCATCCAGACAACTCCGGTACTTTACATTGAACTGACTAAAATTTATCGTCAGAATGACGCTGATTTTATCAACGTACTAAATAACCTTCGCAACAACGTTGTCACTGAATCCGACCTTAAAATCCTTAATCAGTATTACAAACCCGATTTTAATCCGGAAAACGATAATCACATAACCCTTACCACGCACAATGCTAAGGCAGATGCGATTAATTTGAGAGCAATCGGCACGTTATCATCTGATGAACAGCAATTTACAGCTGAAATTACCGGCGATTTTCCTGAAAAAATTTATCCGGTCGATGAAATACTCTGTTTGAAGGAAGGTGCACGCGTGATGTTTATAAAAAACGATCTCTCATCCGACAAAAATTATTTCAATGGCAAAACCGGTATTGTAAATTATCTGTCTGAAGCCGAAGTCCATGTCAAATTTGAAGACGGTTCGATCATCGAAGTAGACAAATACGAGTGGAGCAATATTCGTTACTACGTCGATTCGCAATCTTCTGAATTAAAAGAAGAAGTGCTTGGTACATTTGTCCAATATCCGCTAAAACTCGCCTGGGCAATTACGGTCCACAAAAGCCAGGGACTTACATTTGATAAAGTCGCACTCGATGTGTCGCAAGTTTTTCAACCCGGACAGGCTTATGTGGCTTTATCGCGACTCACCTCTTTAGACGGATTGGTTCTTTTGGCGCCGTTGAATATGAATGGCATCGAAAACGATCAGGATGTAATGAACTTCGCATCAAATAAAACGGATGGTAATTCGCTAGATCATGAATTGCAAACGCAAACACGGATGTACGTTCATCAAGTGGTTCGACAAGCTTATGATCTTAAAAATCTTGCCGATAATTGGCAAAAACTGTCGAATGAGTATGCACAAACCAACAAGAATAATCTCGGAAGTTTCCTGAAAGATAACAGCGACCGAATTAGCGATTTGGCCGATTTTGCCCTGAAATTCCAAAGTCAAATTAACGCGCTGTTTTCAAATTCAGACCTCGATTCAATTCAAAACCGATTTTTGGCCGCTTTCAACTTTTTCTTTGGAAGATTGGAACACAGCCTGGTTGATTTGCTGGTTCAATCCGAACTAGTCCGCAGAAGTAAAAAAAGCAAGGGTTTACAGGCCGATCTCTTTAATCTGGAGCAAATCCACATCAATGTGCTTTTAAAGCTCTTAAAAGCCAAAAATATACTTGAAGTGTATGTAAATGGGCAAGAAATCTCCCGTGAAAATGTAGCGACGCTGGAAAGTAGCAATTATAAATCGCAGGTTTACGACAAAGCGCGTGAAGTTTTCACCAACAGCGCGAGTGCATTAATCGATGACGAGCAATCGTTTAAACCGAAAAAAGTCAAGAAAGAACCTAAGAAGTCGACCATAATCGAAACCTTCGAACTTTGGCAACAAAAGAACTCAATTAAAGAAATTGCGGAAATCAGAAAACTGACAACGTCTACTATCGCCAATCACCTGGCCAAATTAATTCAGGCGAATCAGGTTTTGCTCACCGACATTCTGCCTGACGACCGGATTCAAAAATTACGCGAGGTTTTTGTCGGCCATCAGGAAGAAGAAACGTTATCCGAACTTAAGCAGCAAGTTGGCGATAGTTTCACGTGGGACGAACTTCGTCTTTACAAAGCCGCGATTTTTAACTCAGCCAATAAACAGCAAGAACTGCAGGAATAAAATATATCGCTATCGTTCTCGCACCGTCATAATCTTTGGCAAGCCGTTGACCGAATAACAACAAAATCAAGGCAACACACGAAAACAACGCGCCATAATAACCGAGCAACGTACTTCGGTTAAACAAAAGTTGGATCGCACCGGCCAGACACAAAACGCCGGAAATTATTTCGAGAAGTAAAATCAGAACAAGCGCATGGGGAATGTGATTGCGTAAAAACGTCGCCGCAAAATGTTCCTTCAGCCACGTCACATTACCGCGCCAATCCGAAACTTTATCGTAACCCGACTGAATGAAGGTCACCGCCATAAAAACCAAGATCAACATCGAAGCAATATTCATAAGCTTATTTTTTGTGGATTAACCGGGTCAGTTTTATCGAAAGATCAGTCAAAATAATTTTCGCATTTCCGTTGCGCTCAATATGATAAATCGCATCCGAAATTTCCGTAAATATCTGATTAATGTTATTCGCATTCACAAATGGCGCAAAATTTTCAAGCTTGAACTTCTCGATTTTCGGTTCCATGTAAACCAAACTCGTCGCCTGATAATTCAGCAACATCGCCTGTCGAAACATATCCAAGCAAAAATTCAGGAATTTCTTCTGCGTCTCACGGCCAAGCGACGCAATATTGTCGCTCCACGCAATCAATTCGCTAATCGCCGCAGCATTTCCTTTCGCCCGAAACGCTGCCCGAACCCACATTACAAACCATTCTTCAAACGGAAATTCGTCAGCATCACCGCGAGATAATTGAAGCGCCTTGTTAAAATTTCCCTGCGCCTGACGAGCAATCAACATCGCTTCCTTTGGATCGATTTTTTGCTGGCTCACCAAAGCCTCAGCCACAACTTTGTCGCTCAGTTTATTAAAATTCAAAACCTGACACCGCGACCGAATCGTTTGCAGAATATCTTCTTCACTTTCCGCAATCAAAATGAAAACGGTTTTCGCAGGTGGTTCCTCCAGAATTTTCAAAAGCTTATTGGCGGCCTCAATATTCATTTTTTCAGCCATCCAAACAATCATAATCTTGTAGCCGCCTTCAAACGATTTCAAAGACAAAGAACGCAAGACTTCCGTCGCATCGTCAACCCGAATCAACCCTTGCTTGTTGGCAACACCCAAAACCTGATACCAATCAAACAAACTTCCGTACGGATTGTCGTAAACAAACTGACGCCAATCGGAAATAAAATCGCTGCTTTTTGGATTTTTCTTCACATCGTCATTGGTCACTGATGGATATATAAAATGCAGATCGGGATGTGAAAGTGATTTAAATTTCAGATTACAAGTCTCATCGCCACCCGAATTTTCGCCGCCGGTATTCTTGCAAACCACATAACGCGCATAAGCAATCGCCATGGCAAGTGTCCCGCTACCTTCCGGACCAACAAACAGTTGCGCATGCGGAATCCGTCCGGCATCAGCACTTGTGGTCAAATGTTTTTTTATCGGATCCTGTCCTAAAATCTGTGAAAATTGCATCCGGCAAAGATATTAATTTCAGTCAAGGTTTGGGCGTGCCCCTTCGGGTCGGGTCTTTCGCAGTGCACGGCACTTTGCTTCAACCCCTCACGCGGGCCGATCGGTAGCACAAACCGAATTCTATAAAAGATTATATTTGCATTCCTACCATGTTAACCCTAAAACCGCAACTCAAATGAAAACACTTCAAAACCTTAACCTTAAAGACAAAAAAGTATTGATTCGCGTCGACTTCAACGTTCCGCTTAACGAACAGTTCCAGGTAACCGACTCAACCCGAATTTCTGCTGCAAAACCCACCATCGATGCGGTTCTAAAAGCCGGCGGAAGCGTAATTCTGATGTCGCATTTAGGTCGGCCAAAAGGTGTTGAAGAAAAATATTCACTTAGTCATATCGTCAATACGGCATCAAAGGAACTTGGCGTCGAAATCAAATTCGTCGATGACAGCCGTGGCGAAAAAGCTACTTCGGCAGCAAGCCAGTTGAAACCCGGCGAAGTGCTTTTGCTCGAAAACCTGCGTTTCTACAAAGAAGAAGAAGCCGGCGATGAAACCTTTGCTAAGGAACTTGCCAGCCTTGGCGATGTTTATGTAAACGACGCTTTTGGCACGGCACATCGCGCACACGCCTCAACTACTATTATCGCAAAGCATTTTCCAAACACACGTGCATTTGGAATGTTGCTCGCTAAAGAAATCGAAAGCCTTGACAAAGTATTGAAAAACAGCGAAAAGCCGGTAACAGCCATTCTTGGCGGATCTAAAGTTTCCTCGAAAATTACCGTGATTGAAAATATTCTGGATAAAATTGATCACATGATTATTGGCGGCGGAATGACATTTACGTTTATCAAAGCACTTGGTGGCGAAATTGGAAATTCGATCTGCGAAGACGACAAACTTGAATTGGCGCTCGAAATCCTCGAAAAAGCGAAAGCTAAAAACGTTCAGATCCACTTACCCACAGATGTTGTTGCAGCCGATGCATTCAGCAATGACGCAAAAACTCAAGTGATGGATGTATACAAAATTCCGCAAGGATGGCAGGGGCTCGACGCCGGACCGGAATCGCTTAAGCAATTTCACGAGGTGATACTTCAATCGAAAACCATTCTTTGGAACGGTCCACTTGGGGTCTTCGAAATGCCAAACTTTGCCAACGGAACCATAGAACTTGGAAAATCAATTGCGGAAGCTACAAAAAACGGCGCGTTCTCACTTGTTGGCGGCGGCGATTCAGTATCGGCAGTAAAACAATTCGAGCTTGAAGACACGATGAGCTACGTTTCAACAGGGGGTGGTGCGATGCTGGAAATGCTTGAGGGAAAAACCTTACCCGGAATTGCGGCAATTTAGTTAAAAGGCAATAATTAGGATATTTTTAGGTTATATAATTTCGTCGGTTTATTATAAAATTACTATGTTTGCCGTTATAAGGATTTGAAATCTAATGATTTGCGAATTTTTATATCCAATCAGATTTATTTAATAACCTAAAATACGAAGTATAAATATCGGCGTGACAGAAAGTTAGTGTCGCTTTCCCGATAAATAAAAACGTAAATATGAAGTTAAAGCATACCACATTAGCACTCGTTTCTTTATTGACCTTTCACGTTTCGGCTCAGGAATCCGATTCAGCTGATCAGCTAGGGAAACCTGAGATAAAACTTTCCTACCTCGACTCGATCAAATCGACATTTGTTCATGACAATATGGCTGCCTGTGTCGACAGTCTATGGCTGCAAGAGCTGACAAATCTTGACCTCTACGAAAATCTATCAGACGACATTCACAAAATCGACTTAGATAAATCGGTAGATTACGAGTTGTCAACGGAACTTTTAAAGGAACGTCTGGCAATCCTCGATGCAAAATCACCTTTTAACATCGAATACAACCCTGGTCTTGAAAACATTATCAAGTCATTTTTGAAGAACCGCAAAAAATCTTACGAGAGATTAATGGGAATTTCAGAGTATTATTTCCCGATGTTCGAAGAAGCGTTAGCCAAGCAAAATGTACCTCTTGAAATTAAGTATCTAGCCATTGTCGAGTCGGCTTTAAATCCGAAAGCAGTTTCAAGAATGGGAGCTACAGGTTTGTGGCAATTTATGTATCAAACCGGAAAACAATACAATCTTCACATCGATTCCTATGTCGACGAACGTAGCGATCCTTTGAAAGCAAGTGCGGCGGCCGCTCAATACATGAGCAATATGTACAAAATTTTTGGCGATTGGGATTTAGTTCTGGCATCGTATAATTCAGGTCCGGGTAATGTTGCCAAAGCAATCAGACGTTCGGGCGGACAACAAAATTATTGGAACATCAGAAAACACCTTCCAAAAGAAACTCAAGGGTATCTTCCGGCTTTCCTGGCAACAATGTATATTTATGAATTCCATAAAGAACACGGAATTGTTCCTCAGCGCGCGCCGATCAAAAGCTTTGAAACCGACACTATCATGGTTAAAAGCCAGTTGACATTCAAGCAACTTTCAAATTTACTTGACATTCCGGTTGCGCAACTTCAATTATTGAACCCGTCTTACAAGCTAAACACGGTTCCGAATTATAACAATAAACCGCATTACCTGAGATTGCCGCAGGATAAAATTGCACTTTTCACTTCTAACGAAGATAAAATTTATGCTTACGCCGCTTACGAAGCAGACAAGCGCGAAAGGCCTTACGGAAGCCAAACGGCGGTAGCATCAAGAGTTACAACATCGTCTGATGATTCAGATTCGCGATATGTTACCAAGACAAAAACCTACAAGGTTAAACGCGGTGATAATCTGAGCACAATCGCAAGTCGCCACAACGTATCGCTTTCTGATCTAAAAAAATGGAATAAACTTAGAAGTAATACTATTGCAGCGGGAGCAAATTTGAAAATTGTCTCAAGTCAGAAGATCGCCGTTCCGGCAAAAAAAACTGCTAAAGCGCCAGTGGTTAAGTCGGAAGCAATCGCAGTTGCTGATTCAATCGCACCAAAAACTTCAAAATTAGCAGTTGACGGAATGTATACGGTTCAAGCTGGTGACAATCTCTCAGCCATTGCTCGCAAAAACAATGTTAGCATCAACGAAATTAAAGAATGGAATGACCTTGCAGACAACACGGTTCAAGTGGGTAAAAAGCTGAAAGTTGTTAATCCTGCTGAAGAGAATTCGGTTGAAGAAGTAGCGCAGGTCGAAGTCAAAAATATCGAGTATGTTGTGAAAAAAGGTGATTTCCTTGGAATCATCGCTAAGAAAAACAACGTAGATCTTGCAATGATAAAAGAATGGAACAACTTGTCAGACAATAACATTCATGTTGGTCAAAAGTTGATTATCGGAAAAGTTGACGCTTCAGACGACGCTATCGCCAACAACGATACAAAATCGGATAGGGTCACATCTAAAGCAAAGCAAGCTCAGCATTATTTGGTTAGAAAAGGAGATTCGCTTTTTAGCATCGCCAAAAAATATCCAGGCGTTACCATTTCAGACATTAAAAAATGGAACGGTATCAATAGTGAAAACATTAAACCGGGAATGAAGTTAAAAATCAACGGCTAACTAGAATATCTTAGTTAAATTTGGGCTTTAGTCATTTTATATGAATAAGGCCCTTTTTTTATGCTCGGTTTTTATGCTTTCGCTGATTTCATGTCGGCAGTCGAAGAAAAGCGACTTGTCCAGCGGCGAGATCAATCACATTTCTGTAATCATCGACGATCAACTTTGGAATGGTGAAGTGGGCGATAGCATTCGCAATAAATTTGCATCGCCGGTCGTCGGACTTCCTCAGGAAGAGCCTCTATTTACCATCAATCAATATCCGGTCAAACTTCTCGAAGGTTTTATGACCAATAGCCGCAATATTGTGATCGTGAAAAAGGAAGCCGAGTCAGATTTTGAAATGGTTTGCAACGAGTTCGCCAAACCTCAGAATGTCATCCACATCACCGGTAAAAACGTCGAGGATATTTTATCGATTCTGGAGAAGAATTCGGCCGAAATCGTTCAGCGGATGAAAGCGACTGAAATTCGGGAATCGCAACGTAGGATTGATACATCGCTTCTTGACGTTGAACGTATCAGAAGCATGTTCGGTGTGGGTTTGAAAATTCCGCGTTCCTACAAATATGCTATTGTGGCCGAGAACTTCCTTTGGCTAAAGCGCGAAATTATCAGCGGCAATACAAGTATTTTGATCTATCAGGTTCCTACTGAGCGGTTGGAAAAAACAAACATCGCCGGATCGGTCATCAACATGCGCGATTCGATTGGGGCGCTCTACATTCGCGGCATGCAAGCTGACACCGAAATGATCTCCGAACGCGCGTATGCTCCGTATGTGGCAAATATGAAAATTGCCGACCGAAATGTTGTGGAAACTCGCGGTACCTGGGAACTAAAAAACGATTTTATGTCGGGGCCGTTTATCAACTATGCATTCAGCGATCCGACAAACAACAGAGTTTTAATCGTAGAGGGCTTTTGTTACGCACCCTCGAAAGACAAACGTGACCTAATGCACGAACTTGAAGCTATAATCAAAACTATAAAATTCAGAAACGATGCCGCAGTGGAAAATAAAGGCTTTTAAAGAGCTTTCTTTGGAAGAATTATACGAATGTCTGCGTTTGCGAAGTGAGGTCTTTATTTCTGAGCAAAATTGCGTATACAATGATGTTGATAATAAGGACCAGGTTGCATTTCACCTGATGGGCGTTGAGAATGGCAAAACTGTGGCCTATGCGCGTTTATTTGATCAAGGGAAATACTTTGATCTGGCTTCGATCGGACGCGTGGTTGTAGCACAAGATTCCCGATCGAAAGCTTATGGACATGAATTAATGAAGGAGGCAATCAGCGGAATAAAAACCTTATTTGGATCGCAGCGAATTAAAATATCGGCACAATTGTACTTGAAGAAATTTTATGAATCGCACGGATTTGTTGCGGTTGGCGATCAATATCTAGAAGATGATATTCCGCATATTCAAATGATCCGCGACTAGATTTTGGTGATAACCAATTCAACTCGCCGATCGTATTCTGAACCTTTTCCCAGTGGAACCGTATTGCCATAACCCTTAAAAGTCATTCGGTTTTTGGGTATCTTTTTAAATACCAAGTATTTATAAACCGCTTCAGCCCTGTTTTGCGACAATTGTCTTTTTCGGGTTTCCCGATCAATGGCTTCCTTTTGGTACGGCGGAGTGCAACAAACGTGTCCCTGAACTTCAAATTGCAGATTTTTGTATCGGTGCAATAGTTTTGAAATCTTGTCGAGCTGTGTTTTTGCCTGAAAAGTTAGTTTGCTGCTGCCACGTTCAAACAGCAAATTGTCGAGATAAATGTGATCGCCAACAATGTGATTCTTCTGCACCGTATTATAAAATCCCGGAATTTCAATTTTTGGCAGCGGCTTAAGGTTTAACACAACATCAACCCGCCGATTTTTTGAACGTTTTTCAGGAAGGTTTTCAACGATATCGTCATCGATTAAGATCCGGCCTTTGCCTTCAATGGTAACGATTATTTTATTTGTAATTCCGTTTGCCAGCAGCGCATCTTTGATGGTAGTTGCACGATTGCTTGAAAGCTTGAAATTATACGCATCTTTCCCGATATCGTCCGTATATCCAAAAATCTCAACAGATTCAATCCGACTAGAATCAGCAGTTTTGATAAAATTTACAACTGCATCAGACTGCTTTTGATCGAGGTCGTACTTGTCGAAATCAAAATAAACCGATTGCACGATTTCCTCTTGTGAAAATCCAATGAAAACCGTTAGCAGTGCCGCAATCGAAATTAATTTCTTCATTATATTTTTAAAATCTTCTTGTATTCAGTAGCATTGTCGAGTATACCGATCGCTTTTTTGATTTCAGAATTGTTTTTGGTGTAGTAATTATACAATCCTTCTTTGTATTGGTAACGTTTGATGATTTCATCAAGAATCAGGTTTTTGATTTCCTTTTGATTTTGGATCATCTGTGTTTCCTCACTTTTTTGAAGCGAAGTTAACAATTGCTGATATTCGGCTGTAATTCCGGCGTCAATTTTTTCCTTTTTGGCGATTTCAAGTGTTTTTTTCAAAGCCATTTCGGTTTCAGTGTTGAATTCAAATTTCTCCTTTTTGAGAAACTGGCGGAAATCAGCAAAATCGGCATCGGTAATTGTTGGAATCTTTTCACCTAAATTAGGATGCTTGAAATAGTAGTGCGTTGCATAATCAAAAATACCATCGTTTTTGACAAGTGCTTCCGCGATCGGGCTCATCTGAGTTTCGGCTAACTCGACATCTGGAAGAATTCCACCACCATCGTAAACCGGACGGCCTTTGCGAGTCTTGAATGCATTGTATTTCGCAGCATCAGTACGAGTTGCCTTGCCGTTAACATCTTTGTGCGCATAATCAAGCGCTTGAATACATCTCCCGGAAGGCGTATAATAGCGGGAAATCGTAATCTTGATCTGAGTGCCGTAGGTTAAGTCGATTGGTCGCTGAACCAAGCCTTTTCCAAAACTCCTGCTGCCAACAATCACCGCTCGGTCAAGATCCTGTAAAGCGCCTGCAACGATTTCGGACGCTGAAGCGCTTCGGCCGTCAACCAAAACCACAAGCGGAATTTCAGTATCGATCGGATCCCGAGTAGTTTTATACGTGTTGTTGTGCTTGTCGATTTTGGATTTGGTAGTGACGATGACCTCGTTTTTCGCGACAAATAAATTACAGATATTCACAGCTTCGGCCAATAAACCGCCGGGATTGCCGCGTAGATCAAGAATAATGCGCTCGGCACCATCTCTCTTTAATTGCTCAAGCGCTTCTTTGGTTTCAAGAGTTGCCTTTCGGTTAAATTGCGAAAGCACAATGTAGCCGGTTCGGGCGTCAACCTTTGAAAAGAACGGAACAGCTTTTAGTTCAACTTCTTCAAGTACCAAAGCCGTGTCGTAAACTTTTCCCTGTCGCTTATATTTGAGATTGATTTTTGTGTTTTTTGCACCTTTCAGCAATTGGCCGGCATCTTCTTTAAAATCGCCCAGGTTTACATCGCCAATTTGAATGATTTCGTCACCGGATTTGAGTCCGGCCTTATCAGCTGGATAATTTTTATAAAGCTCACGGATGATAAGCGCACCGTCGCGTCGGGTAATAATCGCACCGATTCCGGTATATTCGCCGGTATTGTTGATCTTAAATTTTACGACGTCCTGTTCGTTGAAATACACCGTGTACGGATCGAGATCGGCTAACATGCTTTTGATTGCACGGTCCATCAGTTCTGCGGGATTCGTCTCGTCTACATAATTCATGTTGACGGTTTTGAACAGTGTAGTAAAGATTTCGATTTGTTTGGCGATTTCGAAAAAGTCGTCTTTAACACTGGCGCCAATAAATAAAAATCCGCTTGCAACAACGGGAAGAATATATCTTTTCTTGAGTAAGGTGTACATGTGAAGGCAATTAAGGGCTACTAATTTATGAAATCCAATCGAAACATTTGGCAATGAAGGCGATCGCTTTCGGATAACGGAATTCCGTCGAAGATATTACCGCTAATTTATTCAGAAGCGTATTGTTCATTGAATTTCTCAAACACCCGGATAACTTTTGCCTGAAGCTGCTCGAACTCCGGTTTTTCCTTGGAAGTGTAAAGCAACATAAAAGCGTGCGGCTTTGTAATCTTCTGAGTTAAAAGATGCTTATTGAGTCGGTAGCATTCCCGCAACAGCCGTTTGATATAGTTTCGGTCGACCGCTTTTTTAAAGTGTTTTTTAGAAACCGATACGCCGATTTGAACAATATGATCGCCATCGGTTACCTCACAAAAGGCAAGTCGCACCGGATATTTTGAAACCGAACTTCCTTTCGAAAATACCTGATCGATTTTTTTTCGGCTTTTGAGTTTTTCTTCTTGTGAGTATGTAAACATGGCGACGGCTAGTCTGCAAAGATATTTATTCGAATCTTCTTCAAGAATTATAATCGTATAAAAACTAATCAAAATTGTAGAACGCTTTTAATCAACTATCAAGCTAACTTTATAACAAGCAATTTCCGCGGGTTGAAGAAGCAACTGCTATGAAAGCGGAAAATTATTATCGGCTTTTGCCCTAAATAAAAAATCCTTCCAATTACATGTAACGGAAGGATTTTTATTTGATGTGTTCTGATTTTAATTTGCGACAGCGTTATTATTTTCGCGATCGATGTCGGCCAACAACCCGCTTGGATCAATGACTACCTGTTTGACAGCCGATTTCCCGTTTGGAATCTCAAACGAGTAATCCGGATTTGCCCACGCCCAATCTTTCAAAACCGTGCGTTTGATATCGCCATACGGATTCTCCTTGGTGTAGTGCATCATCCGAAGCGGGATGTAATACGTTTCCAAAGTTCCGTCCTGATATTCTACAAGAACATCTATCGGCATTGGCATTCGCCCGATCCGTTTAAGTGAAACCAATGTGCCTGATGTATTTTTGCTCAATCCAACGCTATAATCGATGGTATTTGTGGTCATCGTCCAATCAGTCAGGTACCAACCAAGTTGCGCACCCGATACTTTTTCGGCAACCCGAATAAAATCATTTGATGTTGGATGTTTGAACTTATACTCGTCGTAAAACCGTTGTAGTGATTTCATCAAGTTGTCAAAACCGATCAGGTAACCCAATTGCGCAAGGAAAACTTCACCTTTGCTATACGATGAAATGCTGTAAACACGGTTAATGTCGAATCGGTCGGCGTGAGTCGTTTGTGGCTGCTCATTTCCTGATTTTGCCATCCAATTGTAGTTGTTGTATGCGCCTTCAAATGGAAAGTCTCTCTTAACCTCCGAGATTTCATTAAGCGCCAGATCTTCGATAAACGAGGTAAAACCTTCATCGATCCATCCGTATTTTGATTCATTTGTAGCGATTACATGCTGAAACCAGGTGTGGCCCAGCTCGTGGGCAGTTACACCAAGTAAGCCGTCATATTTTCCATTACCGAGAATCAAAGTGCACATGGCATACTCCATTCCGCCGTCGCCACCTTGAATAACAGAATATTGCGGATAAGGATACGGACCTACTGCAGCACTAAAGAACTGCATCAGTTTTACGGTATCCGGCTGAAGCTTTTTCCAGTTCGCCAAAATATCAGGATTGTTTTTGTAAAGGAAATGAAGCGTTGGTCCGCCGGGCATTTCAACAATATCGTGAATGTAGTTTTTGTCGGCTGCCCAAGCAAAATCGTGTACGTTTTCAGCAATAAAATGCCAGGTTAAATCTTTGGTTTTTTTGCTGTGTTTCGGGGTTTTTCCTTCGTCTTCGTAACCGTGACCGATTGAATTTGGATTTTGAAGAACACCTGTTCCGCCAACAGTATACAATTTGTCGATTGTGAGCTTTACATCAAAGTTACCCCAAACGCCGTAGAATTCGCGTCCGATGTATGACGTTGGATGCCAACCTTCGAAATCGTATTGAGCGATCTTCGGATACCATTGGGTCATTGATAATTCGACGCCTTCGGAGTTGTTTCGGCCGGATCTTCTGATCTGAAGCGGAACTTGCCCGGTGAAATCCAAGGTAAAAGTTGATTTTTGTCCGGGTAGAATTGGCTTAGCCAAAATCACTTCCAGAATAGTCTCAACTTCCTTGATTTGCGCAACAACGCCATCTTGTTTGAAATTGGCGATCCGCAAATAACCGATCTCATTTGGTTTCAGATTTTTAATTCGGCTAACCTTTACTTCTTTGCCATCAACGGTTGTTTTAGTAACCATACGACCGTCGGGATCGGAGATATTGCGAACGCGCATATCCATCTCACTTCCTGGTTGAAAAGCATTCGGATAAAGATGATAGAATACCCGAGATAAGGTATCAGGCGAATTATTGGTGTAAACAAGTGTTTGGACGCCTTTATACTGATAGTTCTTCACATCCATTTTGACATCCATGGTGTAATCGGCGCGTTGCTGCCAAAGTCCGCCCTGAGCCGCTAAATTCATGGCTCCAAACAATGCGATCGCGAGTGTAAAAAGTTTCTTCATTGGTATAAAAATAAACGGAAGACCAAAGCCTTCCGTTAATTGACATTAATTCTTATTTTTTCTTTTTCGTCTTGGCCATTTTCTCTGCCATCAGAAGTGCGTTGTATGCATTTACGATTTTGCCTGATTTTGAAGCCTCTGTAAATGGTTTTTGCTCGCTGGTAGAACCAAGTTCAACAACATGAGTCATTGGAGTTCCTGAATCCATTAGAATCGTTTTTACTTGTGCCGCCGTAAGGCTTGGGTAATAAGAGCGGATAAGCGAAGCTACACCGGCTGCGTTAGGCGATGCCATTGAAGTTCCCTGGTGATATACGTATTTGTTGTTTGGAACGGTTGCGTAAATGTCTTTTCCCGGTGCGAAGATATCAACGTTGCTTTTCCCGTAATTTGAGAAACTTGCAACCATTTCGCTTCCCAATGTCGGTGCCAATGCTCCGATGGTAATCAGGTTGTTTGAGATTTCTTTAACACCGTCTTCAGAATCATTGGGGAAATTGTTGTTGCCGGGAAGATCGATATTATGACCATCATTTCCAGCTGCGTGAACGATCAACACATCTTTTGATGCGGCGTATTTGATAGCGTCAAAAACCCATTGCTTCTGAGGCGAGAAACTTTTTCCGAAACTTCCGTTGATCACTTTTGCTCCATTATCAACCGCATATCTGATTGCAAGAGCAATATCTTTATCATATTCATCACCGTTTGGTACAGCGCGAATAGCCATAATCTCAACGTTGTTCGCTACGCCATCGCCACCTTTGCCGTTATTTCTGATTTGTGCGATAATTCCAGCAACGTGTGTTCCGTGGTCAGCATCTTCTTTATTCAAACCTATCACATTGTTGTTGCCGTATTTTGTGTCTTTAATGTCATTTACATTATCACCAACAACTTTTCGGCCATCAAAATCTAAGTTTAGGTTGACGTTGATCATGTCGTTGATCTGTTTTTTGAAACCGTCAAGTTCTTCTCTGAAGTTTGGTCCGGTTTGCTCGATGATGCTAAGCATAATCATCTGCGATTGCGCCAATTGCTGGGTGTTGGGTTGAATAGCGCGAATCTCTTCGACAGTGTAATCCTCTTTTTTCAAATGTTCTGAAATAGTGTTCAAGGCATTGAAAATAAAGTCAACTTGTTGCTTGCCGCCCATTGCTTCAGCGTACTTTTCGTCGTAAGCAGCTTTTGCAGCTTTGTAAGTTTCCGATCCGTCATCGCCTTTTTTAACGATACGGGTCATTTCCAGTTGTTCGTCGTTGGCATCACCGAGGAAGTTCCAACCGTGCACATCATCAATATATCCGTTTTTGTCGTCATCAACACCATTACCGGCGATCTCTTTTTTATTAATCCACACTACTGATTGTAAATCTTCGTGCTCGATATCAACACCTGAATCGATGACGGCAACAATAATTTTTTCTGCTTTTCTGTCTTTCAGAAGTTCGGCGTAAGCGCGATCGACACTCATTCCAGGAAGTGAGTCTTTAGCTAAGTCGAGGTGACTCCATCTTTCGCGTTCGATTTGGGTAAGTTCGCTTTTTTTGGCAGGAAACGTACTGTAATCAATTTTTTGAGAAGCCTTTTGCGCGTTTCCGGCATTGAAGGCTAAAACTGCAAACGCAGTCAGGCAAATATTATTAATTAGCTTCATAATGTGATTTTAGAGTAAATATGTCTTGAATTAATTAGTTTGTTACAAATGATAGTTATGAGAAAATCTCGTTGAAAGCAAAGCGTTCTTTCAATCTGACACCGCGCTCGGTCATCTCAACGGTGATGATTTCATTGTGAGCGTCGTGTTCCAGAAAGAGGTAGTAGTTATTTTGAGCGGCCTCGGCCAGGAATTTTTCTTTTTCGGGAAGTGTTAACAATGGCCTGGTATCGTAACCCATAACATAGGGAAGAGGAAGGTGTCCGGCGGTTGGCAAAAGATCGGCCATAAAGCAAAGTGTTTTGTCCTGATAGGTGATTTTGGGGATCATCATTTTTTCAGTGTGGCCGTCAGCAAAGAAAATGCCAAAGCCAAGTTCCGACTTTCCGACTTCATCGGTTTGACCTCTTTCAATAAAATTAAGCTGACCACTTTCCTGCATCGGCAAAATGTTCTCAGTCAAAAAAGAGGCTTTTTCACGTGGATTCGGTTTAACTGCCCATTCCCAATGATTTTCATTCGACCAAAATTTAGCATTTTTAAATTTTGGCTCATAACCCGTGCGATCTTTATTCCACTTGATGCTACCGCCGCAATGATCGAAATGTAAGTGAGTCATAAACACATCGGTAATGTCATCCGTTGAAAAACCTGCGTCAGACAACGACTTCTCGAGCGAGTGCGGGCCCCAAAGCGAATAATAACCAAAAAATTTATCGGATTGTTTATCGCCCATGCCGGTATCGATCAGTATCAGTCTGTTGCCGTCTTCGATCAACATACAGCGCGCTGCCAATTCAATTAAGTTGTTGGAATCGGCCGGATTGGTTTTATTCCAAATTGTTTTTGGAACAACGCCAAACATCGCTCCGCCGTCGAGTTTAAAATTACCACTTTCAATAGGATAGATCTTCATTTCTGATAAGACTAAAAAAAATTAGCCGCCAAAGTACAAAATTTGCTGAAAGACATAGTCAAACGTTATGATTCCATTAGTTATAAAAATGTTAGTCGAGTCGGCAAACCACAAATATTGTAATATCTTTGCAGTTAATTTAGACAAAATCAATATAACAATGATAAAGGTTTCAGATACAGCACGAAAAAAAATCGTCGGTCTGATGGCTGACGAAGGGTTTGATGCCGTGACGGATTACGTTCGCGTTGGCGTGAAGAGTGGCGGTTGTTCGGGACTTTCATACGAACTTAAGTTTGATAACGCTATCGGAGAAAACGATAAAGTGTTTGAAGACAACGATATAAAGGTAGCAGTCGAGAAAAAAAGTTTCCTCTATTTAGCGGGAACTATTTTGGAATACTCGGGCGGACTAAACGGAAAAGGATTTGTTTTTAATAATCCAAACGCAAATCGCACGTGCGGTTGCGGCGAGAGTTTTTCGCTATAATCAAAGTTGGTCATTCAACTGAATTTAAAAACAAAGCATGTCAAAATATACAGAAGAAGAACTTAAGATAGAATTAGAAACCAAGGAATATGAATACGGTTTCTATACTGATATCGAGTCTGAGACGTTCAACATCGGACTTGACGAAGACATCGTACGTGCGATTTCGCTGAAAAAAGAGGAGCCTGAATGGATGACCGAATGGCGAATCGAAGCATTTCGCGCCTGGAAGGAAATGAAAGAGCCGGATTGGGCAAATGTCAGTTATGAAAAACCCGATTTTCAGGCGATAGCTTATTATTCAGCACCGAAAAAGAAAGACAAATACGCTAGTCTTGATGAGGTTGATCCGGAACTTTTGGAAACGTTTAAAAAACTCGGTATTTCCCTTGACGAACAAAAGCAGCTTGCCGGAGTAGCAATGGATATTGTTGTTGATTCGGTTTCAGTGGCTACAACTTTTAAGAAGACCCTTGGCGAGCGAGGCATTATCTTCTGCTCAATTTCTGAAGCGATCAAAGAACATCCTGAACTCGTTCAAAAATATCTCGGAACCGTTGTTCCTCAGCGTGACAATTTTTATGCAGCTTTAAATTCTGCCGTTTTCTCTGATGGGTCGTTCTGTTATATTCCGAAAGGCGTTAAGTGTCCGATGGAACTTTCAACTTATTTCAGAATTAATCAGGCTGGAACCGGTCAGTTTGAGCGCACATTGGTTATTGCCGATGAAGACAGTTATGTGTCATACCTCGAAGGTTGTACTGCGCCAAGTCGGGATGAAAACCAACTTCATGCTGCCGTTGTCGAACTTATCGCGCTTGACGGTGCTGAAATTAAATATTCGACCGTGCAAAACTGGTATCCGGGAAATAAGGAAGGAAAAGGCGGAGTTTATAATTTCGTTACCAAACGCGGAATCTGCGAGAAAAACGCCAAAATCTCATGGACGCAAGTCGAGACCGGATCAGCTGTTACCTGGAAGTATCCTTCTTGCATTTTGAAAGGCGATAATTCGGTTGGCGAATTCTACTCGATTGCGGTAACCAATAATTTTCAGCAAGCAGATACCGGGACGAAAATGATCCACTTGGGTAAAAACACCAAATCGACCATTATATCAAAAGGTATTTCAGCCGGTCGCTCGCAGAATAGCTACCGCGGGTTGGTTCAGATTGGTGGACGTGCTGAAAATGCCCGTAACTTCTCACAATGTGATTCGCTGTTGATGGGAAATAACTGTGGTGCTCACACTTTTCCATATATTGAAAGTAAAAATTCGACTGCGATTATCGAACATGAAGCGACGACGAGTAAAATCGGCGAAGACCAGGTGTTTTATTGCAATCAGCGAGGAATTCCGACTGAAAAGGCAATTGCACTTATCGTGAACGGTTTTAGTAAAGATGTGTTGAATAAACTTCCGATGGAATTTGCCGTTGAAGCTCAAAAACTACTGGAAATTTCGCTTGAGGGAAGCGTTGGATAATAAATAATTTGAATCAATTTAATTGTTGACAATCAGTTGATTGCGCTTTTAATTTAATAGAAACTATGTTAAGAATCAAGAATTTACACGCCGGTATTGAAGGCAAAGATATATTACGCGGAATCGACCTTGAGATAAAAGCCGGTGAAGTTCACGCGATCATGGGTCCGAATGGTTCAGGAAAGAGTACACTTTCTGCCGTAATCGCCGGAAACGAAAACTATGAAGTTACCGAAGGTCAGGTTTTTCTGGAAGATGAAGATTTAGCTGATTTATCGCCGGAAGAGCGCGCGCACAAAGGTATCTTTCTTTCGTTTCAGTATCCGGTGGAAATTCCGGGTGTTTCGGTCACCAACTTTATGCGGACTGCAATTAATGAGTCGCGCAAAGCTCGTGGACTGGAAGAAATGCCTGCAAACGAGATGTTGAAAGTAATCCGTGAAAAATCGGAACTGCTCGAGATCGATCGTAAATTTTTGTCGCGTTCACTTAATGAAGGTTTTTCGGGTGGCGAGAAAAAGCGAAACGAAATCTTTCAAATGGCGATGCTTGAACCGAAATTGGCCATCCTGGATGAAACCGACTCCGGACTCGACATTGATGCCCTGCGAATCGTTGCGAACGGCGTCAATAAATTGAAAAGCGAGAATAACGCGATTTTAGTAATCACGCACTATCAAAGACTTTTAGATTATATCGTTCCAGATTTTGTTCATGTTTTATACAACGGAAAGATTGTAAAATCAGGCGGTAAAGAACTTGCCTACGAATTAGAAGAAAAAGGTTATGACTGGATCAAATCGGCTCATAGCGCCGTACTTTAACTCTGACCTATGGATTTAAAAGAAAAATTACTTTCGTCTTTTATGGCTTTTGAGGAACGCGTGGATGTAAATTCTGATTTGCATGACATTCGGACTTCAGCCATAAAGAACTTTGAAGCTAAAGGCTTTCCGACCAAAAAGGAAGAAGCCTGGAAATATACATCGTTAAATTCTGTCCTTAAGAACGATTTTACCGTATTTCCGAAACAGGATCATACGGTTGAATTCAGCGAAGTCAAGAAATATTTTCTACATGAAATCGACACGTACAAGGTGGTTTTCGTGGACGGAATTTTCAGCTCCTTTTTGTCGTCAACTACGCATGAAGGACTTGATGTTTGCTTGATGTCATCGGCACTGAATAAGCCGAAATACAAAAGCATCATCGATGAATATTTCAACCAAATTGCCAATAAAGAAGAATCGCTGACAGCATTAAACACGGCCTTCGCAAATGAAGGAGCGTATATTAACATCCCAAAAAATAAGGTTGCGGACAAGCCAATCGAAATTTTATACTTGTCGACCGGGAAAGAAAATGCGTTGATGATTCAGCCTCGTAATCTTGTTGTAGCCAACGAGAATTCGCACGTTCAAATCATCGAGCGTCACCAAAGCCTAAACGAAAATCCGGTTTTGACCAACACGGTGACCGAAATTTTTGCGGCGAAAAGTGCTCATGTCGACTATTATAAAATTCAAAATGATGTTGAGCAAGCATCATTGATTGACAATACATACATCGCTCAGAAAGATACCAGTAATGTTTCGGTTCATACGTTTTCATTTGGAGGCAATCTGATGCGAAACAACCTGAACTTCTATCATCAGGGCGAACGCATTGAAAGCACGTTAAAAGGCATTACGATTATCGGCGACAAGCAACATGTTGATCATCATACTTTGGTGCAACACGCAACGCCAAATTGTGTCAGCCACCAAAACTACAAAGGGATTTTCAACGACAATTCCACCGGAGTTTTCAACGGAAAAATCTATGTGGAACGTGAAGCGCAAAAAACCGACGCGTTCCAGCAAAACAACAACATTTTGTTAAGCGATAAGGCGACGATTAATGCCAAACCGCAACTTGAAATCTTTGCTGATGACGTAAAATGTTCGCACGGATGTACTATTGGCCAACTGGATGAAAAGGCGATGTTTTACATGCAATCGCGCGGGATTCCACAAAAAGAAGCAAAAGCGTTATTGATGTATGCGTTTTCTAATGAAGTGATCGAAAGCATCAAAATTCCGGAATTGAAAAGCAGAATTACAAAGATTATCGCGACGAAACTCGGTGTGAAAATGGGTTTTGATCTTTAAGAAATAGATTCACTGGAAGAGCTCGTCATTATGGCGGGCTTTTTTTTTGGGTGAAAGCATCAATTTTCAACTATATTTGAGTTATGAAGAAGCACAAAATCGCTTTAGCACAGAGTCTTTTACGTCAAAATTTCATTACTGAAAGACAGTTTTCTGCTATCGAAGATTTTCACCACAAAGACTTCTTTTCGGTACGAACTGAATTGTTAAGCCTGATGTATATTGCCGTGCTGATGATTGCATCGGCCTCCGGTGTGCTGATTTATCAGAATATCGACAGCGTCGGCCATATGGTCCTTATAGCGCTAATCGGTGTTGCCGCAGTGATTTGTATTTATATCTCTTTTAAACGATCACGCAGTTTTTCATACGTGCAGACAAGTTTCGAAAATCCGATTTACGATTACTTGGTTTTACTCGGAACGCTTCTTACATGTTCACTAATCGGCTATCTTCAGTTTCAGTATAATGCGTTCGGACAAAATTTAAGCTTGGCCACGCTGATTGCAAGCATAGTATCATTTGGATTAGCGTACTATTTCGACAACAGAGCATCATTATCAATTGCAGTTACCTCGCTGGCGGCATTTGTCGGCATTACTATTACGCCAAAAGCAGTCATTGAAAACAATGTATATTTAGACGAGTCATTAACGTTCTACGGACTTGCGCTGTCGGTGATTTTATTACTAGCCGCCTATTTCAGCGTTGAAAAAAGTATAAAAAGTCATTTCGCGATTATTTACGTCTCATTTGCTATGCATTTAGCCGGAATATGCGCAATTATTGGCATGTTTGAACCCACGTGGATTATCGTCATTCTGATATTCGCCGCGATTTCATGGGTTAATAACAAGTTCAGTTATCAGCTAAAATCTGTAACCATTTTCGCGTTTAATATTATTTATTCTGGGATAATACTGACCATCGCATTGACTAAATTATTCGAACATGCACCAGAAATTTTGATGTTTCTTCTGATTTACGCCACGCCGGTTTACTTTGCCGGACTTATTTATGTCCTTACGATTTCGATTTTGAAATTTAAAAAGCAATTATGACAGCGGTTGATAGAAATTTGCTCGAAAACGAGCTTTTGCAGACGGAAACTCGCAATTTGGTCGGCCGCAACCTGATGTCGGAATTGCAGCAGCAAAAGGTTGTTGAAAATTTAAAAGTTCCGCAGATCAATCGGAATTACTGGCTTAGAATTCTCTTTTTTGGACTTGGACTATTTGCTTATGGGTCATCTAGTGGCCTCCTGACCACGCTAACTTTGGAAGTTTTTCCGGGAAATTATGAGATTGTCTTACTTATCGGCGGATTGATAGGTGTTGTTTGCACCGAATTGCTCTGTAGAAGCGGGTACTACCGACAAGGCCTAGACGATGCTTTTTTGTTATCTGCGCAATGTCAGCTGATTTTTGGCTTCGGAATTATCACAGAAAATGTTCTTCTTACTTCTATTGCTGCGTTTTTTATCGGATTGATTTTCTTTTTCAGATATGTGAATAGCCTAAGCGGATTAATTGCGATCGTCGGATTTACAGCCATATTTGTGGCATTGATCATGGAATACAAGATATTGCCGGTGGCGACTTTGCCATTTGTGATGTTTCTGGTCTCGATGATGATCTATGCGGTCTATTCTAGTTTTTATTTGTCCGATCAATCGCTTATCTACAGAAACCGGATGTACTTGATCAAAATTTTTAGTCTGTTGCTTTTCTACTTTTCGGTGAATTACTTAGTGGTTCGGGAGTTGTCAGAATCGCTTTTAAATGTTGTTCTCAAACCGGGTGAAGACATTTCATTTTCATGGGTTTTCTATATTCTGACATTCCTGATTCCGATTGCTTTTGTTATCGTCGGTGTTAAAATGCGAGATCGGATGATGCTTTATGCCGGAATGTTGACTTTTGCATTCTCCGTGTTTACCATTCGATTTTATTACGAGTTTATGCCGGTTGAAACATTAGTGTTAATTTGCGGGTTAATGCTCTTAGGAGCAGCTTATTTTAGTATCATGAAAATCCGACATCGCGTCAGCGGACTTTCATTTTTACCCGACAACTCGGATGATAATGAATCATTGATGGTCGCTCAGGCGATAATTGCCAATTCGGTTACAAGTCAGGAACAACCCGCAACTGCAGATTCGCCTATAAAGTTTGGCGGTGGCGGTTTCAGCGGCGGTGGCGCGGGCGAATCGTTCTGATACCGGGCCAAACAAATAACATAATATTGAGGATAATGCCTCTTTGTTTTAGTATTTTTGCGTTAACTTTTTTTCCACCTGATGCTTGATATTTCAACTATACGAAACGACTTTCCAATATTGTCTCAACAGGTCAATGGCAAGCCGCTGGTCTATTTTGACAACGGCGCAACATCGCAAAAGCCGCAAGTTGTCATCGACGCGATTTCTGATTATTACGAGCAAATTAATGCTAATATTCATCGTGGCGTTCATACATTGAGTCAGCTTGCCACTGATGCTTACGAAGAATCCCGACTTAAGATCCAGAAACACATAAACGCCAAGTTCTCTCATGAGGTTATTTTCACTTCTGGAACGACACATGCGATAAATCTTGTTGCTTCAGGTTTTGCGGCGTTTTTAAAACCAGGCGATGAGGTGTTGGTTTCAGCTTTGGAGCATCACTCGAATATTGTTCCGTGGCAATTCCTTTGCGAACGAACAGGCGCAACGCTGAAGGTGATTCCGATGAATCTCGACGGCGAACTAATCATGACTGAATATGTGTCGCTGTTATCTGAAAGAACTAAAATTGTGTCGGTAAATCACATCTCGAATGCGCTCGGAACGATTAATCCGATTAAATTCATTACTGAAAAAGCGCACGAATTTGGAGCCGCGGTTTTGATTGATGGCGCTCAGGCAATGCCACATTTAAAAGCCGATATGCAAGAGATTGACTGCGAATTTTACGCCTTTTCAGCGCATAAAATGTGTGGTCCGACGGGTGTTGGAATTTTATACGGAAAGGAAGAATGGCTGAATAAACTTCCTCCTTATCAGGGCGGCGGTGAAATGATCAAAGAAGTGTCGTTTGAACGATCGACTTACGCTGATCTTCCTCATAAATTTGAAGCCGGGACGCCAAATATTGCTGACGGAATTGCATTTGGCACCGCCATCGATTATCTGAATGGCATCGGCATGGATAATATTGCAGCCTATGAAAACGAATTGTTGGCCTACGGAACTAAAAGGTTACTTGAGATCGACGGACTTAAAATTTGGGGAACATCGCTCGAGAAAGCGCCTGTAATATCGTTTAATATCGGAACGATTCATCCATACGACATCGGAACTATCGTTGATAAGCTCGGTATTGCAGTCCGAACCGGCCATCACTGCGCACAACCCATTATGAACTTTTGCAACATTGTTGGAACTATAAGAGCGTCTTTTTCGTTTTACAATACAAAAGAGGAAATTGATTTGCTGGTCGATGCGTTGATCAGAGCAAAAACGATGTTGAGCTAACTAATAAACTTATCTTATGAAAGCCATTGTACTTATTATGCTTGCGATTTTTGCCAAAGGGTGTGAAGATCAGGTTCGCGATATGGAAGCCACCGTTATTGAATATAGCGCCAACACTCGTGGATTCTATCAGAAAATTACGATCGCTAACAAGGTTGCCCAGGTTACTAACGACCGGGAAGGAATTCAGCCTGCACAGCAAGTACAAATTTCAGACAGTGATTGGAAAGCATTGGTTGACGCTTTTTCAAAAGTAGATCTCAACAAGTTGTCGGAACTGAAAGCACCATCAGAAAAACGTGCTTTTGATGGAGCCGCACACGCCGGATTACGAGTAAGATATAAAGATACAAATTATGAAACGACGAACTTCGATCACGGAAATCCGCCGGCGGAAATCAGTGATTTTGTAGAAAAGATCGTAGTTTTCGGAAAACCAAAAGATGGAAATTAAAGCAATACAAGAAGAAATTGTCGACGAGTTTTCAATGTTCGATGATTGGATGCAACGATATGAATATATTATCGAACTTGGCAAAAACCTGCCGCTTATCGATGAGGCGTTAAAAGTAGAGGAGAATACGATCAAAGGTTGTCAATCGAAGGTATGGCTCGCCGCCGATGAGGAAAATGGCGTTATCAACTTTACAGCTGATAGCGATGCGATCCTGACAAAAGGCATTATTGCTATTTTGATTCGGGTTTTTTCGGGTCAGCGCCCGGCGGATATTCTGACAGCCGACACCGATTTTATCGATGAGATCGGTTTGAAAGAGCATCTCTCGCCAACAAGAGCTAACGGATTGGTATCAATGATCAAACAAATTAAAATGTACGCACTTGCTTTCGAGTCGCGCAACAATCAAAATTAATATGGAAACAGAAATAGACACAGCAGCATTAGGCGAGGACATCGTTAAAGTTTTAAAAGGAATTTACGATCCTGAAATCCCGGTGGACATCTACGAACTTGGGTTGATCTACGACGTGATGGTCAACACCGATTATGAAGTTAAGATTTTAATGACACTGACATCGCCGAATTGTCCGGTCGCCGAATCGTTGCCGCGAGAGGTCGAAGATAAAGTGAAAAACATCGAAAACATTAAAGATGTTGAGGTTGAGATCACTTTTGATCCGCCATGGAGCAAGGATTTGATGAGTGAAGAAGCTAAACTTGAACTTGGAATGTTGTAATGGATACAATTGTAAATAGAGTAGCAGATAGCAAGCTCGAGGTGTTAGATCTCGAGGACTATTATCCTTCCGGAAAACGGATTGCGCTTGATATTTCACAATGGCTCACCGAAGGATTTTTGCTGATCGAAAAAGAATTTCGCAAGCAGCTAGCCGAGCATGATTGGCAAATGTATAAAGATGCTTACGTGGCAATTTACTGCAGCACTGATGCCATATTGCCGGCGTGGGCAACTATGCTGGTGACGGTTTATTTAACGCCGCATGCCAAACTTGTTAGTAACGGCTCGGTGGAAGACATCGATTCTGTCTTATACCAGCAAATACTTGAAAAAATCGATTATGGGAAGTATCAGGACAAGCCTGTCATTTTAAAAGGATGTTCAAAAAAACCCGTTCCGATGTCGGCTTACATAACTGCCGCGCAACACTTGCAAGGAGTGGCAAAAAGCATCATGTATGGTGAAGCTTGTTCGGCTGTTCCGCTTTTTAAGAGAAAATAACCAAACCATCGTAATATGAAAAAGTTTATCCTCGGATTGATTACTTTAACCGGAATTGCGACTATGAACGCACAAGATTCAGTATTTGTTCCGGTTGATTCAGTTAAAGTGTGGACGGCAAAAGGTGACGCCTCAATTCTGTTCAATCAATCAACGTTTGATAATTGGCTTGCCGGTGGCGAAAATAATATTTCGGGGAATATCGGAATCAATTATGACCTCAATTACGCTAAAGACGATTGGACCTGGGATAATAAACTCATCGCTTCTTATGGTCTGGTTAAAACGCGAACGAGTTCTTTCGCTAAAAAAACCGACGACAGGCTCGAGATTAATTCGATGTTGGGAAAAAAAGTTGCGGCTGATAGCAAGTGGTCGTATTCGGCTTTTTTAAATTTTAAGACGCAGTTTACCAATGGGTATACTTATGATCGCAACGATGAAGGTTCAGAAATCCGGACTAAAACAACCGAATTTTTCTCGCCAGCTTACTTATTGATTGGACCCGGTTTATTGTGGAAGCGTGACGAAAATCTGAAAGTCAATCTTTCGCCGGCTACCTCTAAATTCACTTTTGTGAATAGCAGCATGACGTTGCCAAATGAGGAATATTTCGGAGTGGAAGAAGGAAAATCGGTGCGCTATGAACTTGGTTTTAATGCATCAGCGTATTATAAATTTGGAGTGATTGCCAATGTTTCGCTTGAAAACATTCTGAATCTCTACAGCAATTATCTTGAAGATCCTCAAAACGTCGACCTGGATTATCAAGTCAACGTTGTGATGAAGATCAACAGATTTTTATCGACAAATATTTCGCTTCAAACGATTTATGACGACAATGCCTTCCAAGGTTTTCAGATCAGGCAAGTATTTGGAGTGGGCGCAAGTCTTGGATTTTAATCAAGATCATACTCATCGTCCTCTTTATCCACCGCATCTTTATAATCGGGATATAGGAAGTTGTTGTACGGAAATCTCGTGACGTGAATCTGACGTACGTTTTCATATACTGTTTCACGGAATTCCTCAAAATTCTCTTTGTTGGTTGCCGAGATGAAAAGCGCTTCGGTTCCCTGATGATTTGACATCCATGTTGATCGCCATTCGTCTAATGTATTGTGACGAGTTGTTCTTTCAGTCATCAAATCGTCTTCTTCGATCGTTAGTGGTTTGTATGCGTCAATTTTGTTGAATACCATCACGGTCGGTTTATCAATACTCTTGATATCAGTCAGAATTTGATTCACCGATGCAATATGATCTTCGAAATCAGGATGTGAAATATCAACAACATGAAGCAAAAGATCCGCTTCGCGCACCTCGTCGAGCGTACTTTTAAAGGAATCTACCAGTTGGGTGGGAAGTTTTCGGATAAATCCAACCGTATCCGACAATAAGAACGGCAGGTTTTTGATGACTACTTTTCGGACGGTAGTATCTAAAGTCGCAAACAATTTGTTCTCGACAAATACCTCGCTTTTGCTGACAGCATTCATCAAAGTCGATTTGCCAACGTTGGTATATCCGATCAAAGCTACACGAACCATAGCGCCTCGATTACCGCGCTGAACCGACATTTGTTTGTCGATTACCTTGATTTTTTCTTTTAATAACGATATTCTGTCGCGAACGATTCGGCGGTCGGTTTCGATTTCCGTTTCACCCGGTCCTCGCATCCCGATTCCACCTTTTTGTCGCTCGAGGTGAGTCCACATTCCGGATAGTCTCGGCAACAGGTATTGACATTGAGCCAGTTCGACTTGGGTCCGGGCGTAAGATGTTTCGGCGCGTTGTGCAAATATGTCCAAGATCAGATTCGTCCGGTCGAGCACTTTACAATCAAGTATTTTGGTGATGTTCTTTTGTTGCGAGGGCGTCAATTCGTCATCAAAAATCACGGTATCAATGCCATGTTGCTTCACATAGACCTGAATTTCCTCAATTTTACCCGTTCCGACAAAGGTTTTCGGGTTTGGTTTCTCCATTTTTTGAGAAAATCGCTTAATCACCTCACCGCCTGCGGTAAAGGTTAAAAATTCGAGTTCGTCGAGGTATTCGGTCAGCTTTTCCTCACTTTGTTGCTGGGTTACAATTCCCACAACCACAGCCTTTTCTAGTTTTATATTTTCTTTTTCGATCATAAAATTTTTCTTGAAACAAAAATACTCAATGATTTCCGAACTTTTTGAAAATGTATTGCGTTCGACATTGTTTTTAGTTAAATGTTAATAGTTATCCTGCATAATTCATAAATTTAGTTAAATTTGAGACGCAAAAATTTTCGTACGTCTCTATAACTTTAAATTTTCTTTATGAAAAACATTACTCTTTTAATGTTGGCGTTCTTCTTATCTACACTCGGCTATAGCCAGCAGGAAGGATTTGAGGGAGCGTCTCTGCCTGACCCGGGAACTGGTCAGTGGGTACTAGACTCTGGTACCTGGGCGGTATTCGACAATGGTGTAGGAACCAATAACAGTTGGACTGTAAACACTACAGTTGCTACTCCGCCGCTTGTTAATAGTGGAAGCCGCGCGGCTTTTATTACTAATGAGAATATTGGTATGAACAATACGTCGCGGGATTTCCTTGCTTCGCCGTTGTTTGCAATACCTAATAACGGTCAGCTAAGGTTTTTTACCAGAACGACGCAAGGTGGTAACCAAGGCACTACCTTCAAGGTGATGGTATCAACAACCGTTCAAAATGATCCTGCAGCTTATACAACAGTGCAGACCTGGACAGAAAACCAATTAAATGCTGTTTATAACATCTACGAAGAAAAGGTAGTAGATTTATCAGCTTACGAAGGAACAAGCGTTTACGTAGCTTTCGTTAGTGAATTTACACAGCCAACTCCCGCTTTAGGTGGAGACCGATGGCTAATTGACGACATTCGCTTTGTCGAACAGTGTGTTAACCCAACAACGCTTACTGCAGGGAACATCACTCAGACATCCGCTCAACTTTCGTGGGCAAACCCAGGAGGTCCCAATACATTCGAGATCGAAATTGTCCCTTTTACAGATGCTCCAACAGGAAACGGTGTTTTGGTTACGGGAACAACGTATCTGGCAACTGCGACTACCACTCCGGTAGCTGATTTTACCCCATCAACACAATATAAGTTTTACGTTCGCGCGATTTGTGGCGACGTTCCAAGCGAATGGGTTGGTCCGATCGGTTTTGCAACTTCATCACCTGGACTTAGCTGCGTTTCGCCAATAGTAATTGCACCGGGTGTTCCATATAGCACGACGGACAATACCGGAAATTATCAAGATCTTTACGACGTTGCACAGCCTGGAGCTTGTGCTGGTACAACGTCGAACTACATGACAGGTAATGACGTGTTTTATTCGTATACGCCGACAGAAAACGGCGCGATCAATATTACAATGACGCCAACTGGAACTTATTCAGGGATCTTCGTGTACGCAGGTTGTGAAAACGTAGGCGTAAACTGTGTGGCCGGTGTCGCAAACAGTTCAACAGCCGTTCGTGAAATCTCAAACCTTGCAGTTACTGCAGGAGTAGAATATATTATCGTATTGTCATCAAATGCAAATCCGCAGACATTTGGTTATACATTGACGCTTCAGGAATTAAATTGTGCTCCTCCGGTATCACTTAGTGCTACAGGAACAGGACCAAACAGCGTTAACCTTTCGTGGCAAGATCCGGCAGGAGCAACATCATGGGAGTATTTTGTTCAAGTACAAGGTGGCGCAATTCCAACAGCCGAGGGTGTAACTACAACTTCAAATACATCTGTGCCTGTATCTACACTAACAGGAACTACAACTGAGCTTCAATTGGGAACTACTTACCAATATTGGGTAAGATCTGATTGTGGCGACGGAACTTTTAGCCCGTGGGCTGGTCCTTATGTTTTCAATACGACATCATGTACAACCGGATGTAATTACACATTCGTAATGCGCGATACTTACGGAGATTCATGGAATGGAAATACGATGAACGTCGTTCAAGATGGAGTAGTGGTTCAAGTTTTAACCGGACCTACATCTGCACAGGACGATGTACCGGTACCGGTTTCAATCGCACTTTGCGACGGACCATTCCAATTGTTCTGGAACGCTGGAGGTAGCTACCCTGGCGAAGTACAAATTTCAATTGTCAACTCTTTCGGTCAGACAATTTATTCAATGACAAATGGTGCAACAGCCTTACAAAATACAGTATTGTATTCTGGAACCGTTGATTGTACAACACCTGCATGTTTAGCACCAAATACCTTAACATCGGTAACGCCGACAACGGATGGTGCTACACTTTCGTGGATTGCAAACGGACCGAATCCGGCATCATGGGAAATTTATGCTGTTCCTTCGGGATCTCCGGCACCAACTGATGCTACTACGCCAACTGTTACCGGTGTAACTTCAAATCCTTATACTATCACCGGACTTTTAGCTGATACTACTTATGTATATTACGTAAGAGCTGTATGTAGCGAAACTAGTTCAAGTCCGTGGTCGGCAGTTTCTACAACATTTACAACGTTGCCGACATGTCCGAAACCAACAGCTCTTGAAGTTTCAAACATCACTATGACTTCAGCTACATTTGACTGGACTGCAGGTGGTGCTGAAACTGCTTGGGAAGTTTTAGTTTTAGCTGCAGGTGCTCCGGCGCCAACTGCAACTTCAACGGGATGGGTTCCTGCAACAGCGCATCCATTTACGATGGATACTTTTACGGCTGGAACAGCTTATAGCGTATACGTGAGAGCTGTCTGCTCGGATTCAGATTCAAGTACATGGGCTGGACCTTTGAACTTTGCAACTACTATCTGTGATCCTGCAGATCAATGTATGTATACATTCACGATGATTGATACTTTTGGTGACAGCTGGAATGGCAACACGATGAACGTCATCCAAAATGATATTGTGATCGCTGTCCTTACAGGTCCAACCAACGCGCAAGGAACAACTCCGGTAACTGTACAAGTTCCACTTTGTGATGATTTACCCTTCCAATTATTCTGGAATGCTGGCGGAAGTTTCGCTGGTGAGGTAAGTGTTTCGATCACTAACTCATTTGGTCAGGTAATTTATACTAAAGCTGGGGGTACTGGTGCTCAAAACTCGCTTCTCTATAGCGGTGTGAACGATTGTGATAATCCGCTTTGTTTGCCACCATCAGGACTTACAGCAACTAACGTTTCACAAAATTCTGTTACGCTAGCTTGGACGCCTAATGGACCAGAAACTTCTTGGCAAGTAATAGCTGTACCGGCAAATGCACCTGCTCCAACAGACGCATCTGATTGGACTGACGCCCCTACAAACCCATTTGTAGTTACGGGTTTAACTGATGCTACTTCTTATGACTTTTACATAAGAGCAGTTTGTTCAGCAACAGATTTGAGTCCGATTGCGGGTCCTTATAGAACTATTACAGCTCAAATTCCTGCTACCCTTGATTATACTGAAACTTTTGAAGGCGATATCGAATGGGCACTTTCAAACGGAACTTTAACCAATAAATGGATTGTTGGCACTGCAACAAGTAATGGCGGTACTCATTCATTATATATCTCAAACAACAATACTGCTAACGCCTATACAACTGGATCAGCAGCTATAGTTCACGCATATCGTGATATCCAAATGCCGGCTGTCGCTGGTGAAATGGTCCTAAACTTTGACTGGAAAGCAGTCGGTGAAGGATTTACAACAACACGCTATGACTATATCCGAGTGTGGGCGGTTCCAACAAACTATGTTCCAACTCCGGGTACGCTAATAGCCGCTGGTGATGGACGTATTCAGATTGGTGGTTATTTCAACAACAAAAATACCTGGCAGTCTGAAGAATTTATTTTCCAAGCGAACTCGTTCTCAAATGCTGCATTGCGTCTCGTTTTCGAATGGAGAAATGATGGAAGTGGTGGTTCGCAACCGCCGGGAGCAATCGACAACGTAATGTTATCTGCTATTTCTTGCCCGACGCCACAAAACCTGGTAGCGTCAAACACTCCAACAGTAAACCAACTTGAACTTACATGGACACCGATCGGTACAGAAACACAATGGGAAATCGTGGTTCAAGAAGCGGGCGGACCTGCACCGGCAAATGGTGAGATTGTAGCATCGCCTTCATACTTCTTTGATGCGATTCCTGGAACATTCTATGAGTTTTACGTAAGAGCTATTTGTTCTGATGAGGATTCTAGTTTCTGGTCCCCGGCTCAGCCATTCTCGATCTTTACGCCTCCTGGATGTGCTTCAGTAAATCTATTTGCTGTAGATGTTGAAATCGTTGATAACGAAATTTTCGTTTGTCCTGGTGAAACAGCATGTGTGAATTTGTCGGCTAACTATTTCGGTATCGCAGGTACCGACAGCTATGAAGTAACTGCTATCGACTACGACCCACCGTTCCCTTTCACAGGTGGAATTGAAATGCCGATTACTTCTGATGATGATTATACAGCAAGTTTTGATTTGCCTTTCAATTTCTGTTTCTTCGGAAATGCTTATGAGTATTGTAGAATTGGTGATAATGGTGTGATCACCTTTGGAATGCCTTACACTGATGAATACGGTGACTATTGTCCATGGACAATCGACGGACCGATTCCGAGTACTCAATTCGACATTAAAAACTCGATCTTCGGTATCTTCCAGGATATGTACACGACCAATAACCCTGGTCCAAACTCATCGATCAACTACCAGGTGTTAGGAACATATCCTTGTCGTGCACTAGTTGTTAACTTCAACGAGGTGCCAGCATTTGGAAGTAGTTGTACCGACCCTCAGTACAGAACTACGACGCAAATTGTACTTTATGAAATTTCAAACATCATTGAAGTTTATGTAAAAAACAGAACTGCGTGTACAGGATGGCAAGATGGCGATGGTGTTCTAGGTATCATCAACGCTACTGGAAATATTGCATACACGCCTCCAGGAAGAAATACCGGAGCTTGGAATGCATCAAACGAAGCTTGGAGATTTGCGCCAAGCGGAGAATCAAACGTTGAGTTTACATGGTTTAAAGACGGCGAATTTTACAGCAACGAACAAGATATTGAAGTTTGTATCTCTGCTGACACTGAAATGGTCGCACAAGCGAAGTACATGACTTGCTATGGCGAGATCACTACAACTAGCGATGTTACCATTAGAACAACTACCGTTCTATTAGAAACAAATGATCCGATTGATATCGAGTCTTGTTCAGCAACCGGAAATCTTGTGTTTGATCTTACGCCAAATACACCGATTATCCTTGATGGCTTAACTGATCCTAACATTGTTATTGAGTATTATTTAACTGAAGCTGATGCTCAGGCAGGTACTAATCCATTAACAGCGGAAGAAATCGTTGCATTCGAAGGAACAGCCGGTCAAACAATTTATGTTCGTATCGAGTATGCTAATTCGCAGTGTACATTGATTAAGTCGTTTGACCTGATTATAGGTGATAACACGCCTGCAGTTGTCGACTTCTCTTATGCAACTCCTTTCTGTAGTGATGCTGCAAATCCGCTTCCGGCATTGGCACAAGGGTTTACTCAAGGTGGTCAGTTCTCGTCGGATGATGTTGTTGTGAATCCTACAACAGGTGAGATCAACCTTGCTGCGTCGCCAGAAGGTAACTTTAATGTAACCTATACTCTTGCAGCTACCGGTTGTAGAGAAGGTGGTGTGTTTACAGCTCCGGTATCTATCGGCAGTGCTACTGCTGATGTTGTAGAACCGGTTACTGCTTGTGGATCGTACATGTTGCCTGCACTTCCTGCAAACAACACATACTATACAGGTTCACAAGGAACCGGATCGGCAATTGCTGTCGGAGCAACTATTGACACTCCTGGTGTTAACACGATTTATGTTTTAGCAGATGTTAACGGTTGTACCGATGAAACTAGCTTTACGGTCACAATTACGCCAGAGCCAGAATTTAAGATTACATCATTCTGTGATGGTAACAACTTTATGTTGATGGCTAACGTGATTAATAACTCTTACAACCCTGAAGCGGTTACGTATACATGGGCAAATGAAGGTGGAGAAATTGTCGGATCTACAACTGGCTCAACCGCTATGGTTCAAGGTGCCGGAACGTATACACTGACGATCAATTCAGGATCATGTACACCGGTTTCAGTACCGTTTGTCGCATCACACACGGGTTGTTTACCTCAAAAAGGTATTTCACCAAACGGTGATGGTTACAATGATTACTTCGACTTGGT
>JADGMX010000011.1 GCA_015234525.1 Flavobacterium sp.
AGTACTCAGGTCGCCAACACGCAACGAGGCGTAGCGCGGGGACGTTATAGGCTATGTTGCACGACCGAAACCCAAGAACATTAAGAGAAACATAAATTGACCAAAATGAATACAGACTTTAAAGGCGTAATGTCAAATCGAACTGACGAAGACCTAATTAAAATTGTTACGGTGGACAGAGATGGCTATCAACCATTGGCTATTGAAGCGGCTGAACAAGAAATTAAAAATCGCAACATTGACACGACAAAAATTGAACAAGTAAAAGCCGACCTGAGGACT
The DNA here is from genome assembly GCA_015234525.1 of Flavobacterium sp. Taxonomy (GTDB): domain Bacteria; phylum Bacteroidota; class Bacteroidia; order Flavobacteriales; family Flavobacteriaceae; genus Flavobacterium. The sequence continues at coordinate 283 of JADGMX010000011.1, forward strand.
AAGACTGAAGAACAAAAGGAGTTTGCCTCTAAAAAAGTGAGTTCTTTGACAAGGTTTATACATTTCATTGTTGACACTATTGCTTTTGTTATCTTGACAATGGTTTTTGCTTTCGTACTTGGACTTTTTATAAATGCGACTGACCAAAGTCTAATGACCCTAATGGGTTACTTAATGCTTGCCGCAGGCTTTTTTGGTTATTATGTTTTTATGGAGACAAAGTTTCAAAAGACAATTGGAAAGTTTATAACCAAAACAAAAGTTGTAAATAAAAATGGGACACGACCAGAAGTTGGGGATATAGTTAGAAGAACTTTTTGCCGACTTATTCCATTTGACAGAGTTTCATTTCTGTTTACACCAAATGGCTTTCACGACAGACTTTCAGACACGACAATTATTAAAGATGAAAACTAACGAAGGACAAAGAAACACAGCCTATAACAGCAAGCAAAAATAATTGCCAAGTTTTCAGGTAGGTTGGAGCTTTATTTTCACGAAGAATACTTTATCTTGCCGACAGTACGCGGTTCGCTTTCATCGGCAACTATTCCTGCTCGCAACCGTTAGGTGCAAGCAGTCGAATTCGCGTTGATATAAACATTTTATTAACATTTTAACGTGCGTGTTAAAATAACAATAAATTTGTGATTCAAAACAATTTTATGAGTGGAGATTTCATCAATCAGTTAGACAATCTATATTTAAATTATGGTTACGAATCACGTCTAAAAAGGAACACAAAAATTTACATTTTCACAAAGAGTATATATAATGGTGCCGACATTATAGATATCGACGAAAATCCCAACGTACAAGAACTAAAGAGAGAATATTCTAGCCTTGGATACGCAGTTAAAATTAGAGTTTTTAAAAATATTCAAGAGGCAGAAGACACTTTGTTTAATGATTTCTTTAAGGCTGATGGGGTAATTTCAAATTTGAAACGTCGGTACGAACATTTTGTGTCGAAATTAATGTATAATCTTCCAGATCATGTTGATTACGAATATATCCGAAGCCCATTCGAATATACCGAATATAAATTGGATGAAGACAATAACGGCCGAACTATTCATATTCCAGCAGAAGACGAGAGCAATAACTTAGTTTCCAAAATTGTCAAACAAATAAATACTCACCAAGGACCGCTACTTACAATCATTGAAGCAGCGGCAGGTTACGGGAAAACGTGTACCGCATATGAAATCCTAAAAGAGTTTATTTCGCTTCCCGGTACTAAACTTCCGTTTTTCACTGAGCTATCGCGTGATAGACAAGCCACCATTTTTAAACATATACTTCAATTTGAAATTGAAGAACAATTTTCAAATCGGGTTGATTCAAACGTAGTTATTCAGCAAATTAAACAGGGAAGAATACCACTAATAATCGATGGTTTTGACGAATTAATAACAAAGGATTTTTCATACTCGACAAATCAATTTGAACAAGTCGAAAGTATGCTCTCAACAATCATAGAGTTGCTCACCGACAATGCAAAAATCGTTATCACTTCGAGAAAGACAGCTATCTTTAATAGTGAAGAATTTCATAATTGGATGGTAGATCGTGACATTGACTATACTTTAGCTAAAGTCTCAATACTTGAGCCTTCCATCGAAAATTGGCTACCCGGAGAAAGATTGGAGATCGTGCAATCAAATGAGTTTCCTGTTGAACAACTGGCTAATCCCGTATTGTTAACGTATTTGCGGTATGTTCAAATTGATAGTTTAAAACTAATGATGATCGAGAACAAATCAATTGTCGATAGTTATTTTTCATTTTTGCTTTCGAGAGAACAGGTTAGACAAAATCTACTTATAGAACCGGAAACTCAATTACGGATTTTCCGAAAGCTAGTCCGCTTTCTGACAGAATGGGACGTAAAAGCAGAATCAAAAGATTTCATTAAGGATATAATGATTTCATATAATCGAAAAATCCTAGAAGAAACTCGTAAAAAATATACTCCGGATAAACGTCCAAGAACTGACCAACTGGCGGATATTCTTTCTAATCACGCGTTTTTAGATCGTAAAGAAAAGGGTATGATTGGTATGGTCAACGAGTTTGTGTTAGGCACTTTAATTGGGGAAAATTTACTATTGGGGAAATATTTACAGTACAACCATAGGTTCTACGAAAATATTTCTCAAATGTTTGCTCTTCTCGCCGTACAAGCATTTCAGGTTCAGCCAAAAGATGTTAAGCTAAAATTATGGAATGTCTTTAATGAATACGATTTTAATTATGATCCGCAGTTCTTTTTCAAAATTGACCTAGACTTTAAAAACGAAATTGGAAGGATTTATGAAAACGCACTTCTTGAGGGTTTTAGTCTTCGAGAGGTTTTATTTATAAAAGAGCGGCAATTTATACGGGCAATGTTTAACGATTGCACCTTTGTCGACTGTCATTTTACATTACGAACTTTCGAACAATGTTCTTTCGTAAATTGTAAATTTTATAATTGTGAATTGATTGGAACTGAAACATATTCTGACCAGTATTTCACGATGTATGGATGTATTGATGATAATGATTTCGTAGGGAAAGTTTATGAATCTGAGGAAGAAGAGGTTTATGATTACGTCAATTTAGAGAACGAAATACTTGATCTGTATTTCCAAAAAGGCACATTTAAACCAAGACACCGCCAATTATCCCATATAAAAAATGAGCTAGACGATTTGGATTATAAATCCGTAACCAAAACTATTCACAAATTAAAGTCTGATGGAATAATTATCTTGAATGGGGATCTTACACATCTTACCAAGAGAGGAATCGCATACTATAACGATAACTACAAAAATTAATGATATGCCTGAATATTCCCTTGAGTTAATTGAGCGCGGAATTCGAGAGTCGCTGTTAAATGAACTTTCACGAAGTGGTTTATTATTTAGATTGTTTGCCAGAATTAAAGACACTCAATCGATAGAAGAAAAACTAATACGGAAAGATTATTCGGAAGAAAAAAAGATGCAAGACCTTATAGGTTTAAGAATAACAACCTATTTCAATGATGACTTAAAAATAGTGGTTGACATATGTAAAAAATTATTCGGTCATATTGAATTAATTTATGATGAACCAGAGGTAGACATTTTTAGACCTTTGCGCAAAAATATGATTTGTAAATTCCCACCGGAGCTTTCACAAATCTTCGAAGAGTTTAAATCTACACGAGGTGATTATGATTTTGTAGATAATACTTTTGAAATCCAGTTTAGGACAACACTCTCGGAAGGTTGGCATGAAGTAGACCATTTGATGAGATATAAATGTAAGGATGATTGGGCAACTCTCAATGACGAAAGTAGAATGTTAAACGGGATTTACGCTACACTGGAAACGAATGACCAAGCTTTAAAAGCACTTTTTGATGATATAGCATATCAACACTATAATTCAAAGCGATGGCAGGCTATGCTTAGAAACCAATTTAGACTTAGGTTCACTATGGATTCCTTAGATAATAAACTCATTCTATACTTTAATGAAAATCCAGAAGTCATCAAAAAGATCTTTAAGTTGAATAGAAAAGAGGTAATCGAAGCGTATCTAAGCTCAAATTTGAAACTTCCTATAACTTTTAATGGTTTGACCTACTTTGTTAATTACTATTTTATAAATGATAAGTATATTGAACAAAATACTCCTGAGCTATTTCTAGAAGAATTAAATCTTTCAATCAATAAATAACTCTGCCTGCACCTAACAGCAAGCAAAAATAATTGCCGAGTTTTCAGGTAGTTGAAGCTTTGTTTTCACGAAGAATATTTTATCTTGCCGACAGTACGCGGTTCGCTTTCATCGGCAACTATTCCTGCTCGCAACCGTTAGCTGTAATAGCTTTTCCCGCAAAGGCATAACAACACGAAACATATAATATTCTTACGAGTTTTAGATGAAAAAAATTATACCGTTAATACTTTTATTTTTCAGTTGCCAAAATTCTGTTATTGACAAGTTTGCAGTGGACAATTATGATCAATCGAATTTTTCAATTTATCAGCGTGAATTATTTCCATTTGAAAACTTAACAATTACAATAAATGATAAGTACATCTATAAATATGTTGGAGATAGCATTAGCTATTGGAGGATCAGGCATTATAAGCTTCCAATTATGGCAAATAAAATTAAAATAAAAAGCAACATTGGGGAAAGAATACTTTTAGACACAACGTTTATTGATTCACTCAAAAAAAATAAAGAATTAATAATCACCACGCCTTTCCCCAAAAATTATAAAGATTCAGTATTGCCCCTTAACGGTTTTTCAGGACTCAATATTGATAATTCAGAAAGATATATCTATATAAAATACTATTGAAATTTGCTATTGCTACTACAGCTAACAGCAAGCAAAAATAATTGCCGAGTTTTCAGGTAGTTGATGAAATTAAATCACGAAGAAGTTTTATCTTGCCGACAGTACTCAGTTCGCGTTCATCGGCAACTATTTCTGCTCGCAACCGTTACAGGAAATGCGCCCGGCACGTCAGAACATTGAGATTGTGAAGATGTTATTTATTGCGAATTCCATTGCGCATCTTTTCAAGATCACTTAATCGCTTCTGTTTTTTCTTTAGTTTTTTAGTCAATTTGGCAATATCTTTCTGTTGCTTTTTAACATTCTTAATTGCAGATTTAAAATCTTTCGCACGATTGTAAGCTATCTTCGCTTGTCTTTTTGCTTTTCTTGCATCTTTGACATTCCCGCTATTAGCTTTCTCAGCTTTCTCTGCACTAGCCTCGGCAGAAGACTTTGCTTCATCTTCAGCATTAGATGCTTTAGACTGGTAGTCTGGTAATTTATTCTGTGATACAGTTAATTTAGATGTTAGTTCCGCTACATCCGAACTAACTTCCTTGTATTCTTTATTTAGCTTTATTGTATCAGATTCTGTTTTATATTTCTGTGCGTACGCCGGAAATGTGGTTATTACCGTCACGCAAAAGCAAATTTGGTAGATAATAAATTTCATAATTTTTAATTTTTGAGGTTGCATTTTTTGAAAGCTAAACTATTTAAAGCAGTTGCGACATTTATGTTAAAATTTGCAGCTATAAAAACTGTTGACTCTGATGCACTTCCTGTAACAGCAAGCAAAAATAATTGCCGAGTTTTCAGGTAGTTGAAGCTTTATTTCCACGAAGAATATTATATCTTGCCGACAGTACGCGGTTCGCTTTCATCGGCAACTATTCCTGCTCGCAAC
>JADGMX010000012.1 GCA_015234525.1 Flavobacterium sp.
CCGGAAAAGTAAATGATAGAATCGAGTTGCCGCTTTTGCGGTTATTGCTAACGTCTTCGCGCTACGCCTCGTTGCGATTTGGCGACCTGAGTACTTTCGGCAAGTTAATAATATAAATGGTAGAACAAACTTCCGGTAACTAAAATGCAGCAATGAGGTCGTAGCGTGTGTTATAGGCTGTTTCTCTATTTTTCTATGGGATTCACGACTAATGGATTGTAGTTTTTAAATCTTGTATAAATATCTAGATTTTTAATAATCTCTGAACTTATTGCTTTACGTTTTCCGGTTTCATCAATAGTGTAAATTTCTCTTTCATCATTAAATAACGACACTCCTGCGAACTCAACTAAACTGTCGTTTTCTATGTTAAGGAATACGGTCGACGTTCCGCCATAAACCATCCACGAATCGATGCAATGTAAATTTTCATTATACTGTAAATTTGGATAATTTTCTGAGTTCTTTATTAATTTTAAAGTCTGCGAATCTTTATCAAAAATTAGTAATTTTCGTACTACGTTTGCTCCCCTGGCTGCAACATTCGATTGGAAAGTAAAATCTCCCAAACCGTCATCGTTATAGTCTTCAACTTTAGAATTGCAATTAGTAATCCCGTCTTTTTGAAAAACCAGTTTTTGTTTTAAAGTCCAACTTTTATTGTTTGCGCGCTCGTTTAAAATCACTTCGACAAAAGTGCTGTCATTATTAAGTAGTTTTCGTAATTGAATTTGAAACTTTCCTGCCACTCCAATTTGAGTGCTATCTAAAAAATGCTCTAGTAGAATCGTCTCTGCGGGTTCTGATGTGCTTTGTACCTTTCCACTTGAAATTGTGGAATCTGCATCTATTGATTTACCGCAATTTAGTAGAATGAAATAAAGGAACAAAATGATTAAAACTTTCATCTAATTTACGATTTTACTGAAATAGCCTATAACGTCCCCGCGCTACGCCTCGTTGCGTGTTGGCGACCTGAGTACTGTCGGCAAGTTAATAATATAAATGGTAGAATAAACTTCCGGCAACGAAAATGCAGCAATGTGGCTGTAGCGTGTGTTAGCGCACGCCGTAATTTAAAGGTCCTATTATCGACAACGTTTATCAAATAGTTCTCATTCACACCACTCAAAAAATTGATTTCGCAAAACAATTGTAATGAACGACATCTTTAATAAATTTTCGCATAGGGAAGTCCGTAATTAATGCTAGTCAAAATGGTAATAACGCCTTCAAGTTCATTGTAAGATTTTAATTGCGATGGATGGCTATTGTAAATGCATTATTAATTCGTGCGCACAAAGTTTAGCGACTCCGATTTCGCAAAGTTAAAATAGTTGACAGCTTTATTTGTTTGTCTTCGCACGGGAAGCCGCGACAATACATTCGCAATCGATTTTGTAATTTTCAGCCTGGCAGCTTTTCCGCAAGTTCTCGCGTAACGGAACGTTACTATAGACATGCAAGAGCGACTAAAACCCATTGTGACTTCTTTGGAAATGGATTCAAATCACCTGAGAATATTCTGTCAGGTTCGTTCTTTCGCCAACGGTGTTCGCTAACGGTTGCGAGCAGGAATAGTTGCCGATGAAAGCGAACCGCGTCCTGTCGGCAAGATAAAACATTGTTCGTGAAAATAAAGCTCCAACTACCTGAAAACTCGGCAATTATTTTTGCTTGCTGTTAGCAAACGGTTTCTTTAGAATCCTACATTTCTCCAATTTTCTCCACGCTTTATCCTGTAAAGTTGCATTTCGCTAATGCCAAATTTCTTAGCCAATAATTTCAATCTCGTTTTTCTATTTGGATCATTTATTAGCTTTTTAAGATGAATAACTTTTGTGGCTGATAATTTATGTCCATCAAGCTTTAGGTTCGATTCCGACCATTTTTGTTTGGCTTTAATTACTTTAGGACTTTTTCTGTAATGATTTATTTTCTCTTGATAATTTACCCATTTTAAGTTTCGCACATCATTATTAGTTCGATCATGATCGATATGTATTATGTACTGTTGGTCATCCTGATATTTGCTCAGAAATAGTTCTGCAATGAGTTTATGAAAAAATAAACTAACACTTTTTCTTTCTCCGTCTTGAGTTACATAAAACCGGAACACTTTATAATTTTTATTTGATGATCCTTTCAATTCGGTTCCCGATTTAATGTCATCGTCGTAGCTTACTAGTCTTCCTCTATTGGAGATAGAATACCGTTTTTGTAATGGATAATTCAACGGAATTTCTTTAAATACTTCGCCTGGATAAATTCTAAACATGTTTTTAGCTTAATCCACAAAGATACTCAATCTTAATTTGAAAGTTCAATTTTTACCGGTTTCATCGAAACTGTTTGCTAACGGTTGCGAGCAGGAATAGTTGCCGATGAAAGTGAACTGCGTACTGTCGGCAATATAAAACATTCATCGTGAAAAACAAAGCTCCAACTGCCTGAGAACTCGGCAATTATTTTTGCTTGCTGTTGTATGCCGTTTTATCTTTTTCGAAGTTTAAAAACAATCAAGCTCAATACGATAATTATCAGTAATGAAATAATTAATGTTCCCACAAACAAGTTTTTATGGTAATCGTTTACGTTATTTAAATTTTGTATTCGTGCACGATAAGATTCACCTGAACGTTCTATTGCCAAGTCGATTCTGTAATTTGCTAATTCATTTTGTAATCCATAAGATAGTGCCTTTTTGTAAAGTTCAATTGCACTGTAAAAATCCTTAAGTACCATTTGGATATTTGCAAGCTCAAAAAGTAATTCAGCAATAATCTCATCTTTTGGTTTAATAAAAGATATTCGTTCATTTAATTGGAAAAATATTGCTTTTTGCATCTTTTCCAAATCTTCCCAAGTTTTAATAGTTGTGGGAGAAAGTGCTTTTCCAAATGACAAACCTATTAGCAAATCTCCTTGAATAGGCTTTCCTTCAATCTTTGCTTTTAGAATATTTAGATGAAGCCATTCAGATCCTTCATGCGAATCCGGATTTATTTTGATGGATTTCTCAATCCATTTAAACGCTTCCTCATTCTGACCAATTAACTCATATATTGTCCCCAGATTTGATGCTGTTGAATAACGATTTGGTGCGATTTTTTCAATCTGTAAATAGATTTTTATCGCTTCTTGATATTTCTTGGTAATGGTTAAAATATATCCTTTATCAGATAGATAAGCTACATCATTTGTAGCTATATATAAACTATCCAATTCTCGAATTAAGTTAGGGAAATTTTTTTGGTAAAATTGATGTCCATGTGGAATTACGCCTTCATAATCTTCGTATATAATAGAGCCATTTTTTAAAATTTTGGTTTCGCCGTTCAAACAAGCAAACGCAAAACTTAGGTTTAGACAAATTATGATTGTAAAGAAATTTCTCATATCGAAGGATTACTAAAATGGCATACAACGGTCTCTGGCTATGGGAAGTTTGCGACATAGCGAACCGAGTACAGTCGGCAAGATAAAACATTCTTCGTGACGACGATGTTTCAACTACCGAAAACCGCAAATTTCTTCTAGCCAGGGTTATGCAACGTTTTTATTTTTTCTTGAGTTTAATTTCAATAACTCCATTCTTGGCTTTTTCACCATACTTGTCGACTGCGTTTTTGTCTTTCAATACCGTTATTGAATCTACATCTTCAGGTTTTAAGTCTCTAATAAATTGTTCTGTTGTTTCCTTTCCTTCAACTATATAAAGTGGATTGTGTTTTTCTGTTTCTGAATCTTTTTTAAAATATGAATAACAGTCAGAAATAATATCTATTCCTTGAATAAATTGTTCCGAATAATATTTTTGGTCAATAGGATATCTCGGGTTTTTGTTTTTATCGATTTTCACATAAAAATTGAGTTTATTATCTTTTTTTATTCCCCAATAGTCTGAACAACCTCTTGATGTCCAAGAATCCAAAGAATCAAACTTTTTCAAAACATCAGATGCTTTTAAAGTTTCTACCTCAATGTAATTTCCATTTGGTAAATATCCTTTGAATTCTCTTGTTAAGTGAATCTTTGCAATAACAACATCACTAGCATTGTACTTTTGGAAAATAACACCAGGATATAGTTTACTTTCATATCCAATTCGATTTTCAAATCTTGCGTCTTCAACAAAACCATCTGAGCACAAATCCATTTCTTCAAGTTTTACCTGTTTTAAATTTGAATCTTGAATTTTTAAATCGTCAATTGTCAGTTCGCAAAAGTTGATTTTTGATAGATTGACACTTTCACCATTCTGTGAAAAGGTTTTAAGTGAAATAAAAATTCCCAATAGAACGAATATTTTTCTCATGAGCAGTTTTCTAAAATGTTGCATAACGGCTGCGGGCTTGTTTAGCAGCGGATCAAAGCGAACTGCGTACTTTCGGCAAGATAAAATATTAATCGTAAACGAAATGTTTCCTGCAAGATAAAATTCCGCTGTTATACAAGCCTGCTGTTACCAACTGGCGCAATACCAACGTAACGATCAATCTTCGTTTTTTTCGTACCCTTCGTAATAATATGACTGTTCGATTCCTTTAAAAATAATTTCTCGGTTGTCAACTTGGTCAGTTAAATTCTCCTTTAAAAGGGTTCGAAGTTCTAGGTCATTAATAGGACTTCTTTCCATCGCTTGTAAATAAAGGATTTTGTCAACGAACTGCCAGTTTACCAATTTCTTAAGTCGTTTTTTAAGAATCATATCCAACCAAATCCTCATGGATCTACCGTTTCCTTCCATGAAAGGATGCGCAATATTCATTTCGACATATTTAGCTATTATCTCTTCGAAATTCTCTTCTGGCATTTGCTCAATTTTGAGTAGGATTTCATTCAGATATAAAGCATTTGCAAATCTAAAACCGCCCTTTGAAATATTGAACTTTCTTATCTCACCCGCAAAATCATATAGGTTTTCGAATAAATAGTGGTGAATATCTCTTAGACCTTGAGTGGAACCGACTTCTATCTTTTCAATGTCATTTGAATCGAACAATCGATATGCATTTGCTAAACTACTTTTGTCAATATTCTTCATAGCGATCATCTCAAGATTATGTCATTACAAAAATACCGTAATAGTATGAAATAACCTTCAAGCGATTGAAATTTCGAACGATGTTGAAAGTGCCCGGTTTTACGGAGCTCCGCGCTAGTTGGTAACGGTTGCGAGCAGGGATAGTTGCCGATGAAAGCGAACCGCGTACTGTCGGCAAGATAAAATATTCTTCGTGAAAACAAAGCTTCAACTACCTGAAAACTCGGCAATTATTTTTGCTTGCTGTTATAGGCAGGCTTTTATAAACTCTGTAAGGAGATCA
>JADGMX010000013.1 GCA_015234525.1 Flavobacterium sp.
CCACAAACGGAGGCAAACAAATTAATGGTTTATTTATTTAGTGCGAATACATGAAAGACGATTCTACACCATCAGTTATGAAATAGGAATGAGGCTTTTTGGATTTTTAGTGAAGTTGTACGTTTCCGGAAAAGTAAATAATAGAATCGAGTTGCCGCTTTGCGGTTATTGCTAACGGTTGCGAGCATGGATAGTTGCCGAGAAAATGCGGACTGCGTACTTTCGGCAAGATAATATATCTTCGTGATTTAATTTCATCAACTACCTGAAAACTCGGCAATTATTTATGCTTGCTGTTATATGCCGTTATTCTATTTTTCATTATAGGTCAACGTTAAATCTCCATTGTCAATTAAGATGCCTTCAACTTGTTCTTCGTTGTCGCCAAATACAAGTCTTAATGCGTTTAGAGTGACACCGTTATATTTGAGCAATAGCAAGTCAACCTTTGATTTAGGATATGTAATAAACCAATTACTTGAAAATGTCTCAACTACTTTGATGTCGGAAATAGTTGCGTCTGTTTTTATGTCGCAATTTTTAAAATGAATAAACATATAGTCAACCGCTGAAATAGTCTGTAGTTTGTCGCTGTGAATAATTGCTAAACAAGTCAAAAAAATGTTATGGCTAACAAGTGAATAATTTGGATTAGTATTTTCTAAGAACCAGCTTGTCAAGTTATGGTCGGGCAAACATTTTGTCGTCTGCCATAACGTAATATTGTTTTCTAATAAGGTTAAATTCCATTGAGTATTTTCAGCAAAATGTTTTTCTTTTTGCTTGCTTAAAATGTCTGATATTTTGGAGATTTTATCCTTTGAAAATAAAAATGTTTCAAAAGTATTTTCTTCGATTGATTTTTGCGGAATATTTAGGTAGTAATTGTCACCTTTGATTTCCCAATTTGAAATGTCTTTGTCAAAGAAACAATATAAGTAGTCATTTAAGTCTTCATTTATCCTTAGATATAAAAAGAAAACGAAATTGTCAGCTACGTAACTTTTGTGGATTTTAACGTTGCTGTTATTAGAGGTAATATCTCTTCCTTTTACTTGTATATTGATTGATTTGTAACTATCCTTGTCAATCTGGTTTATTACAATTATGTCGCCACCGTCCAAGTCAAAATTCGGTTTAGAATACCGTAAATTCATTTTTGCAAGTCGGCTACAAACATAATTTTCAGCTTCAAGCTCTATGGGTTTGTTATCTCTCATTTGTCTGTGTCGTGTCGTTCTATAATGGCATATAACGGTCTCTGGCTAGGCCTTCGTTGCGGCTTGGCGACCTGAGAATTGTCGGCAAGTTAGAAATATTAATGGTAAAACAAAACTTCCGTCTAACTGATTGAAGCAATGAGGCTTAGCCAGTGTTATGCGACCTTTATTCTAGTTTAAATTTTGCATTTACGACCACTTGAATTTTTACTTTTTGAATTTCTAGATTAGTCGGTCCAATGTCACCTGTTATTGAACTTACTCCACGAAGTATAACTGTTGATTCAGCTCCAGCCATATAGTTCGCACTTGATGTTGATGCTGCATCTGAAATCATAATTGCGCTACCCACTTTTTGATTTAGGGCTGCTGCCATCGCTACTGCATGTTTTTTTGCTTTTAAAGTTGCTTTAATTTTTAATTGTAAATTTAAGTCCTCATGTCTTGAGTATTCCGTTTTCTGCAACCAAACATTTGCTACACCAATATCTTCTAATGCAGCAAGAGCTAGTCCAGCCGTTTTCGCATCGTAAACTATCAATGTAAAATTTTTAGACTTCTTAATATCGTTTTGTTTTAATAAATATCTTTTCAAACTGCTTGATAAATCATTCACAAATAACTGCTCTTGAGTATTAATTCCTAATGATTTTAACTTGTCTTCCATCTGATGCTCCATTTCATCAACTGTTTTTCGGCTTTTAATATCTTTCTCTGTTAGTAGAATATCAAGATATAGTTTATCAGGCGTAACTAACGTATCTGCCTTCGCCGTACTTTCTATATATGGAGCATCAATAAATGTTTTTTGGCCATAGCTATTCGAAAGTATTAATAAGGCGGCCAAGATTAGCAGTTGTTTCATAGGAAGAATTTTATTTAAAGGTTGCATAACGGTTGCGAGCATGTAAAATTGCGATTAAAGCGAACCGAGTACAGTCGGCAAGATAAAACATTCTTCGTAACGACAACACTTCAAGTTACTATAAACTCGCAATTTTATATGCTTGCTGTTATGGGTGGTTACAATTACTTAGCCTTTGTTCTTCAATTCTTATTTTCCACATTGACCGCTTTTTACTTACAGTTAAAGTCATACATAAGTAAATATTTTTTATTGAATCCGATTTGACCACAAAAACGTATTCAATCGAGTCATCGATAACAATGAAATATTAACGGCGCATCAGTTTTTGATTGACAATTTTACCATCTGAAGTTTGAATTGAGATTAGGTAACATCCGGTTCTTAACGAGGAAACATCTGCAGTATTAACGTCAGTATTGTGCTGTAAAAGTTTACCTTCGAGACTAAAAATCATAATTGATTTAACCACTTCGGTTAGATAAATGACTCCACTGGAAGGATTAGGGTAGAACAATAACGACTGCTTCGTGTAATTACCTACGTCCAAGTTATTATTTAAATCTATTTTCATCATTATCAAATCTTGATTTGCAGAATTAGCATTTCCAGAAATTAGAAATTTGTTGCCCGGTAATTTTTCTAGGAATTTTGGATCAACAAATGGAAAACTTTGAGAAATTTCTAGTCCACCAGTTCCGTATAAATCATTAAGTGTCCCATCTAAATCAATTTGAGCAGTATATACGTGAAAGTCATTTCCTATTTTGAAAGAACCTCCGAGTAAGATTTTGTTATCCACAAATTTTAAACCGCATGAACGCTGATTTGTAAGACCGTTAAGTTCGGAAAGAAGGATTGATCCTGCGGAATTTAATGTCGTATCAAGTGTCCCGTTTGCTGCTAATGCAAAAATTCCTACGTTAGAGTTACGATTAAAACTAAAAAACAATCTTCCGTCCGGTAGTATATCGCAACCAGTGATTTTATCCGAAGAGCTATTACTCATATCCAGACCAGATACGCCCTCGACGCCAAAGTTCGGATCAGGAATGCCGGAGGCCGTTAATTTAAGGACACGAAATTTATATCCCGAACTAGATTTTCCGCATAAGATAATTCCCCCATCTGGATGTTGAAAGACAAGATCAAGTCCGAAATAAAGTCCGGGTTGGCTAGTATATGTTCCCGCTTCGCCATAGTTTGAATCTAAGGTTAAGTCCGTATTCAGTGACGTAACAGAATATCCGCCCGAACTTTCTAATGCGAGTAATATCTTATCATTTGGCAACGCTACAGCAATAGATGTCGTATTGAAATTTTGAATTGCAGGAATAGGGATTTCAGCAATGGATGTTCCATCGCTGCTTAGTAGAAATATTTTCTCACTATGGACAAATAATATATCATCGTTTTGTTGCATTAAGAGCCCTTTAAAACTAGAATAATCCCAAGAAGTTTGTAATTCTAATTCTACAACTCCATTATTTCCAAATCCTACATCCTGAGTTCCATCAGAGTGGAACCTTGAAATATAAGTTACATCCTCGGCCATTGCGCAGGTTACAATTTTACCATCAGAAGTAACATTTACCGCCCTTACTGTTTCAGATGCTGGAACTGAAGCTTCGGTAAAAAATGGCCATGTGTCGGAGGAAATTATATTTCCATCGAAATTTCTTTTGTGGAGGTATATATAGTTATTGCTTGTGTTGCCGCAAATACTTAATTCGTTATTGATTACATTAAAAGCTACGTAATCAATGTCTTCAGGATACTCATCGGTCAGTTCCAACACTCCTAGTTCCCCAAAAGTAGTGTCTACATATCCTGAAACTGTTAGCCGTAAAATAAATTGTTTCCACACCAAATTTATCTTGTAGCTTCCTAAAATTAAAGTCTTACTGTCAGGTTGAATCAAAATGTCACGGATTACAACTGACTCAGGTGGTATATCCTGATATAAAATGCTTGTTGGCACAACCGACATTCCACCTGCAAAAGATGGGTCTGTTACCCCGTTAGGCAAGTACCTCCGCGTTCTTATTGCAGTACAGCCAGCACTTGATAAAGGATTTGGATAATACGCTGTTGTTAACAGGAGTTTTCCATCTGTCTGAAGCTCCGTCGCTCCTAACACCTCGGAATACGGATTTGTTCCGTAACCGACCTGATGAAGTTGTGTCCCATTTGCATCCCAACGAACAATCTGGGGGCCACCTGACATAAACTGCGAAAAATATACTTCCAAAATAATTTCTCCAGTCGATGTCGCGAATATATTATTTGAATTTGATCCTGCTGATGTGTTTGGAACAGTTACGAATCCAACCTGCGCAAAACTTGTATCAAGTTCTCCATCAGATAAAACTCGAACTACTCGCCCACGATCTATGCTCATACTTAAGAATTGTTGAAAAAAAATAATTTTGCCGTCATCTTGTTGCGCGAGCGACAGTACAGGCTGATTTAAGACACCATTTGTTGCAAAGGTAAGGTCGGGGGTTCCATCTAAATTTAGACGGTGAAGCTTTTTTTCCCCTACCAGAATCTTGCCCTCGGCGACAACTACATCGGTTACTTCTCCGTTGTAAACTATTAGGCCGTTATCCCCAAATGTAGTGTCATCTGATCCCTCGACATTTAAGCGTTTAACGAACCCAAGATAGGGCCAACTTTGGAACCTGCCGTAAATTATGATCTTCCCATCTGGCTGTATGACTTGATCGGAAACCTTTCCATATTCGTTAGAGAAGTTTTTTAAAACAATCCCAGAATTTCCAAATGTGGTGTCAAGATTTTGGACAGACTGTGAATTGCATATCGCGTTAAAAGTCAGCAGGAAAATCAGCAATTGTTTCATGGGGTTATGTTTTATGTTCACAATGTAAGTTAATTATTTATAAAACTAACTATGTTTAATTGTAAATATTGTCCGGCGGAAAACAGACTTGTAGGCGCCATTGGGCAGCTATGTTATGTGCTATTATTTTTTCGTTTTTATTGCACGCACAATCGAAGACTTTTGATTTTCAATGGAACCACCCATAACGCTTTGCGGCTTTGCCAAGTTGCGACAAAATAACCTGCGTACAGTCG
>JADGMX010000014.1 GCA_015234525.1 Flavobacterium sp.
CCGGGACTTCCGGCGGGAAGCACTTACCATTCAGAGTCTGGCGGTAGCCCGACGACGCAGATTGCGGCTGGTACGGCAATCACTGAATCGCAGACGATATACATTTATGCACAATCCGGAACTGAACCGAACTGTACGGCTGAAGGAAGCTTTACCGTTACGATCAGTGATACGCCAATTGCGCCATCGCCGGCAGACGTTGCCAGATGTGGCGAGTATCTCTTACCGGATCTTCCGGCGGGCAGCGTTTATCATTCGGGTAGCATCACAGGACCTGTTGTTAATCCGGGTACGCTTATTACCTCGACAGAAACATTCTTTGTGGTGGCTACAAGTCCGGACAACGCCGATTGTTCTTCGTCAGGAAGCTTTACAGTTACCATTACCGATATTCCAACCACGCCAACTCCGGCTAACGTAACGCGTTGCCAGGGCTATGTTCTTCCGGATCTTCCGGCGGGAAGCACCTATCATCAGGGTACTGCAACCGGACCGGTAATCAATGCAGGAGTTACGATCACCGAGACGCAAACCATTGTGATTGTTGCCCAAAACGGCGACTGTAGCGCGGAAGGCAGTTTTGAGGTAGAGATTATCCCGACTCCACAAGTAGATGTCATTCAGCCTGTGGTTGCTTGTGATGATTTCACGCTTCCAAATCTGAATGTAGGTAATTACTTTACGGGTCCTAACGGAACGGGAACACCTTATTTTGCAGGTGATATTATCGATTCGGATATCCAACTTTATATTTATGCCGCCTCTGGAGCATGTACTTCTGAGAGCAGCTTTACCATTAGTCTTTTCTCCTCGCCAACGATTTTTACGCCAACACGACTTGAGGTTTGCGATGACAATAACGATGGCTTCTCATGTGGATTTATCTTGTCCCAGAAAGTAAATGAGATTACCGGTGGGGCAAGCGGATTGGAAGTAACTTTCCATGAAACCCAAACTGACGCCCAGAATGGTGTGAATGCCATCACGGCAGCTTCTTACTGTAATATTGTAACGGGAATCCAGGTGTTGCATGTTCGGGTTTTCAATCCTTCTGCACCGCTTTGCGCAAGTCTCACTACTTTGGAACTTCGGGTAAATCCGGTTCCGGTGGCCAATTTAAACACACCTGATTACGCACTTTGCGATACAACGGGCGCCGTAGGAGTGGAGAGCTTTGATCTTCCAAGTTGGAATGCTCAGGTATTGAACGGCCAAACAGGTATCGAGGTTACACATTATACAAGTCTTGCCGATGCACAGGCAGGTACCAATGCGATCGATACAACAACCGGATTCGAGAATACAAGTTCACCACAACAGATTTTCGTGCGATTGGAAAATCCAACCACGGGATGTTTCAGTGTGGGCTCATTCAACATTGTGGTTAACGCGCTACCAACGGTAGTTGCTCCGGCGCCAATGAATGCATGTAGCAATGGCGATACCGGTACTGCGGAATTCAACTTGTCGTTAAACGATCCGATCATTTCAGGCGGAGTTCCGGGGGTAAGCGTCAGCTACTACCTGACTCTTGCCGATGCTCAAAACGAGCAAAACCCGATCGGACCCCTGTACACCAACCAAACCCCATTTAGCCAAACTGTTTTTGTGAGGGTTGAGAACCAAACTACAGGTTGCTTTGACACCACAAGCCTTGTTTTGAACGTAACCCAAGGTCCGCTGGCTGTTACTCCAATGGCAATATCAGTTTGCGATCCGAACAGCAATGGCTTTACGACTTTTGATATCGATAGTGCCAGTCTTGAAATCAGCGGCGGAGCCATCCCGGCCGGAGTTCAGATCACGTATCACGAAACGCAAACCGATGCCTTAAACGGAGTGAACGCGGTTAGCAGTCCGTATGACAATATTGTGGCTTACAATCAAACATTGTATGTACGAGTGGCTTACGACCTAACGGGATGTGCCAATTATGTGGAGCTTCAACTAATCGTAAACGACACGCCTCAAGGAACCGAGATCGATCCACTTGAGGTATGCGATAATGATTCAGACGGCATCGGAGCCTTTAATCTAACATCAGCTGTTGCCGGAATTCTGGGCGATCTTGATCCGGCCACGCACGATGTGACGTTTTACGTCTCGCAAGCCAACGCGCAAAGCGGGATCAATCCGATCACCAACGTATTGGCCTTTACCAACAACACGCCAAATCAACAAACGATTTGGGTTAGGGTAGAGAACAATGAAACTACGTGCTTTGATGTTCTTGAACTTGGACTTATCGTGAACCCGCTTCCGATTGCTCCGGTTGGTGCGGCACAGCCATACAGTTTGTGTGATGTGACCAATAGCGGTGATGAGAAGGAAGTCTTCGACCTTGAGTCGCAAATACCTGGAATCCTCAACGGACAAAGCGGTATGATTGTCACTTTCCACTTCAGCCTTGCCGATGCGCAAAGCGGGGAGAACGACCTGCCATTAGAATATACCAATGTTGTCAATGCGCAAACCATTCACGTTAGAATCGAGAATGAAAATACCGGATGTTTTGTGACCACCACCCTTGATTTGAGAGTTGAGCCACTGCCGATTTTGATTCTTCCAACCAATCCTGTCACGGTGTGTGATGCCGATGCTGATGGTTTTGCCGAGTTTGATCTTGATGCCCTTGTGAGCAATTTGTTGCAAGGAGCTCCGGATACAAACGTGACTTTCCACGAAACATTAACCGATGCTCAAAACGGGGTTAATGCCTTTGTGAGCCCGTATCAGAATATTGTTCCACAGACCCAGATGATTTACGTACGTGCTGAGAACACCCTAACCGGATGTAGCAGCGTAAACATGATCGAATTGGTGGCATCCCCGGCGCCAAGTGTGCCCGCTCTCGAGGATCAACTGGCATGTGATGAGTACGGAAATACTCAAGATGGCTTTACCAGATTTAACCTGACCACTCAGGAAACCGCGATTTTAAATGCACAGAGCGGTCCGCCGGCAGGCTATAGCATCCGTTACTTCTTAAGTGAGGCTGATGCGCTTGCGGGAACTTCACCAATTATTGGAACAACCAATTTCATAAACACTCAGAATCCACAAATGATTTGGGTTCGGGTGAGCGATGTGTCAAATACGTGTTTTAATATCGGATCATTCGAGCTTCAGGTTAATGTGCCGCTTGCTTTGACCACGCCAACGCAATTATCGATTTGTGATGATGGCCAGACTACGGCGGTTCCAACGGCGGAATTTGATCTAACTCAAAAAGACAATGAGATTACCGGTGGCGCTGCGGGATACACGGTGGCTTACTACCTCACTCAAGCTGATGCTCAGGCGGGAACCAACGCAATTGAAAACCCGACGCAGTTTACCAATACGGCCAACGCGCAGACCTTGTTTGTTGCGGTAACCGGACCGGCTCCTGAATCATGCCGAAGCTTTACCACGCTGACCATCCGGGTACTTCCATTGCCGGCGCCGGAACTTGATCCGGAACAAATCCAGGCATGTGAAGCTGCAGTTGGATCGGGAGAAGGTGTGGTTGACTTAACTCAGAATGAAGATTACCTGGCGGATAACGATCCGGATTTGGCCTTTGAATATTATACCACTCAAGCAAATGCAGAGACGGGGACGAATATGATTGCCGACCCTGAAAACCATACCATGGCTACGGGAAGTGTTTGGATTCGCGTGATGCGAGATACCCAACCGAATTCGCAAGGTGATTTCTGCGCGGTGATTGTCGAGCAAGCGGTAGTGATCAATCCGCTTCCGGTTGTCGCAACCACTCCGGTTGCTTACCAAATGTGTGATCCGGATCCGACTGTAGCCGGAGCGCCACCATTTGTATTGAATACCATGAATGCGGCCGTTATAAATGAAGATCCGACGCAAGTCACTTCTGATTTTACATTTACCTATCACCTAACGGCGGCTGATGCGCAATCAGGCAGCAATCCGCTTGCAAATACCTACACAAGTGTTTCAAATCCGCAGGACATTTATGTTCGTGTGGTGAATACGGCAACAGGTTGTGTGAATGCAACCGGAGTTGTAACCCTGACTATCGAGGCGGGCGCTTCGGCTACCATCACCAATGTTGGGCCACTGGAGCACTGCGACGATGATGGCGTGAACGATGGCCAATATGCTTTCGACCTTACACTGCTAAGTGCCGATATTGTAGGACCGGATCAGGATGTGAATGTCTTTACCGTGGCATACTTCCCAACTGAGGGTGATGCGCTTTTGAATGAGAATGAGATCGCGACACCGCAAAGTTATTTGACAGGAGAAGATGTTTGGGCAGTGGTAACCAATACGGCTACCGGATGTCGTTCAGAAGCGGTGAGAATTGTAGTGAATGTTGAGCAATTGGCTGAGCCTGTAATTTCATCTGTTGAGGGTGG
Source organism: Flavobacterium sp. (assembly GCA_015234525.1). GTDB lineage: Bacteria > Bacteroidota > Bacteroidia > Flavobacteriales > Flavobacteriaceae > Flavobacterium. Next base: position 4,380 of record JADGMX010000014.1, read on the forward strand.
AAATACGATTTGCGTTGATTTCACAACCGGCGAGCTTCTAAGCGGACTGACTTTGACAAGCAATATCGACAACTCTGAAAACCTCTACACCTTTGCTTGGTATAAAGGACTTGATCTGGTAGGAACCGGAGAAACGCTTTCGATTACTGATCCGGTAAACGGACAAGGAGCGTATACTTTACAGGTTACTTCAACATCAGACCTTGCGTGTGGTTCTGTAATCTCAGAGGCCTTTACCGTTGAGCGATCATCACCGGCTGTTGTTTTAGGCGAAGGTTATTCGGTTACCGGCGCGTTTGCCGACAACCAAACCATCACCGTGCTGGTTGAGGGTTATGGCGATTATGTGTACTCACTCGACGGCGGTCCGTTTGTGGCCAATGGCGGAGTATTCACAGGAGTTGGATCGGGGTTGAATGGCGATGGCGAGCACACAATTATCGTTCGCGATGCCAATGGTTGTGGGCCTGATCAACCAATTGGAGTGATCAATACGATCGACTATCCACCGTATTTTACACCAAATGGTGATGGAATTCACGATACATGGAATATTATTGGCCTTGGCGCAAGTCAACCATCGGCAAAAATTTATATATTTGACCGCTATGGAAAACTCATCAAGCAAATTAGTCCGGTAGGCGAAGGTTGGGACGGAACATACAACGGACAACCAATGCCTTCAACCGACTATTGGTTCAGAGTTGAATATGCTGAAGGAACAAAAAACAAAGAATTTAGAGCCCATTTCTCATTAAAAAGATAA
>JADGMX010000015.1 GCA_015234525.1 Flavobacterium sp.
TTGCCGACTGTACGCAGGTTATTTTGTCGCAACTTGGCAAAGCCGCAAAGCGTTAGCAAACAGTTTCGGTGAAACCGGTAAAAATTGAACTTTCAAATTAAGATTGAGTATCTTTGTGGATTAAGCTAAAAACATGTTTAGAATTTATCCAGGCGAAGTATTTAAAGAAATTCCGTTGAATTATCCATTACAAAAACGGTATTCTATCTCCAATAGAGGAAGACTAGTAAGCTACGACGATGACATTAAATCGGGAACCGAATTGAAAGGATCATCAAATAAAAATTATAAAGTGTTCCGGTTTTATGTAACTCAAGACGGAGAAAGAAAAAGTGTTAGTTTATTTTTTCATAAACTCATTGCAGAACTATTTCTGAGCAAATATCAGGATGACCAACAGTACATAATACATATCGATCATGATCGAACTAATAATGATGTGCGAAACTTAAAATGGGTAAATTATCAAGAGAAAATAAATCATTACAGAAAAAGTCCTAAAGTAATTAAAGCCAAACAAAAATGGTCGGAATCGAACCTAAAGCTTGATGGACATAAATTATCAGCCACAAAAGTTATTCATCTTAAAAAGCTAATAAATGATCCAAATAGAAAAACGAGATTGAAATTATTGGCTAAGAAATTTGGCATTAGCGAAATGCAACTTTACAGGATAAAGCGTGGAGAAAATTGGAGAAATGTAGAATTCTAAAGAAACCGTTTGCTAACAGCAAGGAAAAATAATTGCCGAGTTTTCAGGTAGTTGGAGCTTTATTTTCACGAACAATGTTTTATCTTGCCGACAGGACGCGGTTCGCTTTCATCGGCAACTATTCCTGCTCGCAACCGTTAGCGGTAAGCCTACAAGACCGACATCACAGAATAAAAAAACTAAATGACAAAACAAAAATTCAAATCATTTGACAATGTGAGCCGACTAAAAAAAATCATAGTTGTGACAGGGATACTTTTTTCGTTATTTGGCGGAATATTTATGGCAATTGTTGCAATCGACAATTTTAAAAACTATGACAATCCATATTTATTTGGTTTTATCTTTGGGACAATTGGACTGTTGACCGGACTTTTTATTGCAAGAAAAATCAAATCTGCGATTTTAATAAATCAGAAGATGCAACAAAACTATTCGCAATTGACATTATTCATGTTGACAGGTTTTATAGGTTTGTTTTTGCTCATAGGACAGAATGCAAACACAATATTATCGAACAAAGAAAAATGTAACAATTATGCTGTAAGTGACAAAATTTTCAGAAAGGGTGGTTTCAGACGCGCAGAGCTGAATATTTTTGTAATCAACGTTGACGGTGTCTATCACAGATATATTACTAAACCAAATTATTGGCACACAATATCGACTGGACAAAGAATAGCCGTTTGCGTTTATAAAAGTAAAATTGGGTTTAACTATATAAAACTGACTAATGAGAACTGAAAGAAGGCCAACCGCTAACAGCAAGCAAAAATAATTGCCGAGTTTTCAGGTAGTTGAAGCTTTATTTTCACGAAGAATATTTTATCTTGCCGACAGTACGCGGTTCGCTTTCATCGGCAACTATTCCTGCTCGCAACCGTTATAGCCAATGGTAGGACGACCGTTTCAGAGACAACAGACCGACCAAAATTTAACCACTTAAACAAAGACAAATCTCTCAGATATCTGACCAAAGACATACAGACAATAGAAGGAAATAATTATGGCAAAAGAAATACAATATTACTGTGTAGGTTTTTTCTGGTATGGTAGCGAACCTGAAAATCAATTACCACGATTTCAAAAAGAAGGGATTTGGGAAAACGGTTTTGACGACAAATATCTTGACAAAGTAAAGAGCGTTCAGGTTGGTAGCCAAATAGCAGCTAAAACAACTTACACAAGAAAGAAAGACGGCAAAACTATTTCGGTGCTTGAAGTTCATGGTATTGGAACTGTAACAGCAAATAAAGGTGACGGCAAAATATTGAAAGTGGAATGGAAGAAAGATTTCAAACCTTTTACGATTGATGGTCGTGGAGCTTACAGGTCGACAATAAGTAAAGTAAACCATCCTGAAAATATTGATTTAATTTTTGGAAATAAGAAAAAAAACGAAAATGATGCACTTGCTTTTGATGAAAAAGATATACAGTCAGAATTTGCATTGAATCAAATTTTGTTTGGTCCACCAGGAACAGGAAAAACGTATACTACAATCAATAAAGCTGTAGCCATCGTTGATAATTTGAAGGAATCTGCATTGAAAGGTTATTATGAAGAACGGAGCGATTTGAAAGAAAGATTTGATGAATTACTAATTGACGATTGGGAAAACCCAAACGGACAAATTGGATTTGTAACATTTCATCAAAGCATGAGCTACGAAGATTTTATTGAAGGAATAAAACCCGGACTTAATGACGAACAAAATGTTATTTATGACATTGAACCAGGTGTTTTCAAAATGATGGCATCCATTGCAAGGGATAACTGGCTTGATGCAAATAAAGGAACAAAGGAGCAACTATCATTTGAAGAAGCATTCACTAAGTTCAAAGAAGAATGGCAAGAAAATCAGGAAATGAAATTTCCTTTGAAAAGGGAAGGTAGTGAATACACTATTCTTGGATTCACCAAATCATCTATCAAATTTAAAAAAGCGAGCGGAGGCACAGGACACACACTAAGCATTTCAACACTACGAGATTATTTTTACAAAAGAAGAGAAGTAAGACAAACAGGAGTTGGGATTTATTACCCTGCAATTTTGGATAAACTTAAATCTTATCAACCTTCATTGATTGTTGAAAAGGAAGAAAAAAATTATGTACTAATTATTGATGAAATTAATCGTGGAAATGTTTCTCAAATATTTGGTGAACTAATTACCTTAATTGAAGAAGATAAACGTTTGGGAAAAGCCGAAGCATTAGAAGTTACACTTCCATACAGCAAAGAAAAGTTTGGCGTTCCGCCAAACCTTCACATCATCGGCACTATGAATACAGCAGATAGAAGCGTTGAAGCTTTGGATGCTGCATTGCGCAGACGTTTTAATTTTGAAGAAATGCCACCAAGACCTTTGTTGATTGCAACAGAAGGAAAACTGAAAGAACAAAATGGAATTTTAAAAACAGTTGATTTGCCGATTTTACTCAACACAATTAACAAACGAATTGAAAAACTTCTTGATAAAGACCATCAAATCGGACACAGTTATTTTATGTCGGTTGCAAATTTGAGTGAGCTAAAAGAGGCATTTCAAAATAAAATCATTCCACTACTGCAGGAATATTTTTTCGGGGATTACGGCAAAATCGGCTTGGTAGTTGGCAAAGATTTTTTCAAACCAGTAGAAAGCGTTCAAGAAAATTTCTTTGCGGAGTTCAATGATTATGATTCATCAGAATTTGCAGAGAGAACCATTTATAAAATAAGAGACATCGCTGAAATGACAGAGGATGATTTCAAAACAGCCATTAATGATTTACTGAAAAAATAAATTGCAGCAGCACAGAAAACATATCACTGTTTTTGAACACGAATCCCTTCGCATTGACAGAGGTGATCAGAGAATAACTGACATTCAGTTAAAATCACTGCAAGCATATTTTGGCGAAAGCGGTGTTCCTTACTTTTCTCTCATCCATAAAGGTGTTCGCTTCAATGAATTTGTTGGAGTGATTCAGGTAGGTGAATTAGTAATTGAAGTTTTGCCAAAAGCAGATACTTCATTTGCTGGAGACAATGAGAAAAAGCAATGGCGTGATATTTTAATTGATATGCTTTTTGCTGTTGGAGTTTTTGACATTCATGCACCAAGTAGTAGTTCATTAAAACTAAAATCAAACTCAATTCTTAATTTGTATTTTGAAATTTTCATCAACGAAATTGAATCACTCCTTCACAGAGGTTTGATAAAGCAATACAGAAAAAAGGAAGGAAATGTAACCGCATTAAAAGGTAGTTTACATTTTTCAAAACACATTCAACAAAACCTAACACATCAAGAAAGGTTCTATGTGAGGCATACAACTTATGATGTAGAACATCAACTGCATTTCATTTTTTACAAAACTATTTGCTTGCTTAGACAGATAAACACGAATGTGAATTTGCATAGTCGTATTGGTGCATTGATGCTTCACTTTCCAGAAATGCCTGACATAAAGGTTACGGAAGCAACTTTTGAAAAAATAGTTTTCTCCCGAAAAACAGAATCATATAAAAAGGCAATTGAGATTTCTAAACTTTTGCTGTTGCAATATCATCCCGATGTGAGTAGAGGAAGAAATAATGTTTTGGCGTTGATGTTTGATATGAATAAACTTTGGGAGCAGTTTGTTTATGTTAGTTTAAGACAACACAAAAAAGAAAACATAACAATAACAGGACAGACATCTAAATTATTTTGGAAGCCGCAAAGCGGCTACCGAGTAAAAATGCGTCCTGACATAGTGTTAAACAAAGACAGAACTGATTGCATTGTGTTGGACACAAAATGGAAAAATCTAAACGGTTACAATCCTTCACCTGACGACTTGCGTCAAATGTATGTATATCATGAATACTACGGAGCAAATAAAGTTGCGTTGATATATCCGGGCAAAGAAACTTCCAATTCAAATGGAAACTATTTAGACCCAAGAACACGACAGGAAACAAAGAAGGAATGTAGCGTTATTACTTTTGTTGTTGAACCGAAAATTAAACAATGGCAAAAGAAAATTTACACTGAACTTGAAAGTTGGTGGAGTTTGCAAAAACAAAACACACTAAAAACGTAAAGCAAAATCGACAATCAATGACACAGAAAACCAATACTGACAATCGTTTGCAAGGACGGACGACAAAAACCACTGGCTATAACAGCAAGCAAAAATAATTGCCGAGTTTTCAGGTAGTTGAAGCTTTATTTTC
>JADGMX010000016.1 GCA_015234525.1 Flavobacterium sp.
GAAAGCGAACCGCGTACTGTCGGCAAGATAAAACTTTCATCGTGAAAATAAAGCTCCAACTACCTGAAAACTCGGCAATTATTTTTGCTTGCTGTTATAAGCCGTTTTACTTATATGATTTTAAATTTTGTGTCGACGCGCTTCCAAACTAGGCCAACTGATGAGCTGCTATTTTTTCGATCAATTTCATACAATCCTTTGAATTTGTATCCACTAAAACCTAACATGTCTTTGTCATTATAGAACACAATTCGATGTTCCCTTGTGTTAACTAAATTGTTGTAATGATTAGCTCTCTTGACAAGGTCAATATGTGACTCAACAAGAATTTCTTCACTATCATCTTCAAAGTTATTTAACCAGCCACTTTTATTGTTCCTTGCCGGCCACCAAATGATATAATTATCATTCCTTGGGTATTGCACAGCACCTTGCCTTAAGAAGCCACGTTTGGTTTTAGTGAAATCTGCATTAAAAAGCGAACAGATATCCTCAACGCTTTTAAAAGAAATTTCATCGGACGCGTGAATTTCGATTCTTTGCCTCCAGTATTCTACATTTCGTTCGATGTCCGGTCGCCAAGGACTAAATTTCCCTTCCTGTTTCTGAAGTAAAACCTCCTTCTTAATTGTGTCAACAATTACCTCAATTTCTTTATGAACTTCTTGTATATTTTTTCTACAGTCAATCACAAATAGCCGATGTCCGGTCTTTTGTTCTATTTCGAACTTTCGAAGTTGATCTTGAAGAATTCTTTCTGGAGAATCATAGTGCGCTGGCTCATTTACTTCAATATGAATTTTAAATTGCGGAAGATAAACATCAGTCAAAGCATATCTATCTGAATGGCGATTTACATATTGTTGCGGGACGAGTTTAATTTCATCATTATTTAGTCTATGCCATAGGCGCGTAAGACAATAATTTTCGATTGCTTTATAACTTGTTTTTTGAAACAGTCTTGCAATATATTCTACTTTTAAATCCATATAATTTAGTTTGTTGGGTTCTTGAAAAATGGCTTATAACGGTTGCGGGCATGAATAGTTGCCGAAATAGTGCGGACCGAGTACTGTCGGCAAGATAATGTTTCTTCGTGATTTAATTTCTTGAAGCTACCTAAAAAATTCGGCAATTATTTATGCCTGCTGTTACCACACGTTTTTTTATTTTCAGAATTCATATTCAAAGTATCTTGGCACATATCCGCGAATACTTTTCAAAAGTCCATTGTCGTAATATTCATATGTGAGTTGATATTTGTTTTCTCTGTCATTCATAAATCTTGAATAAATGTCGGACACGATTAGTTGACCTTTTTCATTGAAAAAATTCGTAATAGTCTTGTCGTCTTCAAATTTTTCTAAATCCGTATAGTCTTTGTAGGCAGTTGTGTTTGGAATTTCCGTTAATGTATCCACCACTTTTTTAAGTTTTGGCTCAAAATAATATCCATAAAACCTTTTCACGTAAAAATCTTTGTCGTATTCTTTTGTCTTATGATATACGATTATTGAATCGTTTTTCCTTGTTGTTGTAGTTTCAAAAGGTTTATAGTTATGAGATGTTTCATAGATAAAACTTCCTAAATTCTTTCTTGACGAAATCAGTTTTCCATTAGTCTCATATTTAAAAATGGTCGAATCCTGCCTTATAGAATCTATTATTTTAATCAATTGATGTTTCTCATTATATTCAAACAGGTTGATTTTGTCAATTGTCTGTGATTTTCGAGTTTTCCGATTGTATGACGCACTATATTCAGTCGAGCGTATTTTTTTTCCTGTTCGGTCAAATTCTATTATTTCGGATAAGTCTTTTGGTGAATTCATATAGACAAATATTTTCATTACTTGTCGGTTTGAATAAATACTGTCAGGCTGCCATTTATTCTCAATTTGTCCATATCCGAATATTGGAATAGAAATAAAAATTAGAAAAAGAAATCTGTTCATTTTATTCAGTTCGGTTTTCTTAAATGTGTGGTAACGGTTGCGAGCAGGAATAGTTGCCGATGAAAGCGAACCGCGTACTGTCGGCAAGATAAAGTATTCTTCGTGAAAATAAAGCTTCAACAACCTGAAAACTCGGCAATTATTTTTGCTTGCTGTTATGTGACGTTTCTATATATTAAGCGTCACCATTTACGAGCATTCCAAAAGTTTTTTTGTTTGATAAGTTTATAATTAAACGGAAATAACAATTTCCACCATCGTATGCAACCACCAAATTATTTCTAGAGTAATCACTCCATTCTTGACAAAAGAAATTTATATAAACTTCTTTTTCACCCTTGATGTTTTCGACGATTATGTATTGCCTTTTATAATTTAGTAAATTAATTAAATAGTCATCTTCGGATATTTTTGCATCCACGCTTTTTTGCGCTAAAAAATTCTTTTTCTGCTCTATATTATATGCGTTAATAGTAGCAGATAAAACTTCTTCAATGATAGCGTAATCATCCGCAGTCAGAGAACTTGATTTTCGGTGTTTTAATACATGGTTATTTTTTTCATATGACAATAAAGTGATAACCGAGGTATCAACTTGCGCGTTCAAATTATTATTATTATAAAGCACTGAAATAATTATTAAAAGAAATAGTTTCATAAAATCGATTTTTCTGAAATGTCACATAACGTCCCCGCGCTACGCCTCGTTGCGTGTTGGCGACCTGAGTACTGTCGGCAAGTTAATAATATAAATGGTAGAATAAACTTCCGGCAACGAAAATGCAGCAATGTGGCTGTAGCGTGTGTTAGCGCACGCCGTAATTTAAAGGTCCTATTATCGACAACGTTTATCAAATAGTTCTCATTCACACCACTCAAAAAATTGATTTCGCAAAACAATTGTAATGAACGACATCTTTAATAAATTTTCGCATAGGGAAGTCCGTAATTAATGCTAGTCAAAATGGTAATAACGCCTTCAAGTTCATTGTAAGATTTTAATTGCGATGGATGGCTATTGTAAATGCATTATTAATTCGTGCGCACAAAGTTTAGCGACTCCGATTTCGCAAAGTTAAAATAGTTGACAGCTTTATTTGTTTGTCTTCGCACGGGAAGCCGCGACAATACATTCGCAATCGATTTTGTAATTTTCAGCCTGGCAGCTTTTCCGCAAGTTCTCGCGTAACGGAACGTTACTATCGACATGCAAGAGCGACTAAAACCCTTTGTGACTTCTTTGGAATTGGATTCAAATCACCTGAGAATATTCTGTCAGGTTCGTTCCTTCGCCAACGGTGTGCGCTAACGGTCACGCATAGCCGTCAGTGCCGTAAACTTAAGATAAATATTCTTAGAGAACGCAAATTTGATTTACCTGAGTAGCTTCTGACGAAGCTAAAAAGCAGGCATTGCGGCTATGCAATGTTGGCGGCTGTGCATTTAGCTCAGAAGTAATTCAGACCAATAGAGATATGATCCGAAAGTTAAATAACAGATCAGCGCAACAATGTAACTATTACGTATAGCAATTTTCCGAATTTTATTTGATCTAAAAGCTCTTAGTAAATTATAAATTATGGGTGTTATGTAAATTAATGAAATAGCAATCTTATAGGTGACATCTGCAACGCTTGACGATGAACTTGCTCCTGAACCAAAATATAAAAACATACAAAGTAAACATGCAAATCCTACGATTAAGATCCATAATACCTGTGCTACTAATAATTTAAGTACAAGCAGACGGTTTACTTTCATAGCTAAGATTCATAAACTTTTAAAAGAACATAATTCGACACTATTTAATCGGAATTATAAGCAATTGATAAAATAAAAAGCAATAGTGAACTTGAAATGCAAAGGCCTGTGAAATTTACGCAGAATAGTATAACATTTGTTTTAAATCGAGGTCGTAAAGCAATAGCAGCGGGAATTATAAAAAGATTAATTAGTAGTGTTATAGGTAAGACCATGTAACCAAATCCCATTGTTCCACCATCTTCAATCAAAATAAAAATTGAAGCAAAGACGAAATAAACGTTTAGCAGTAAAACTGATATTGCTACTATTCTGTTCGCCTTGGGATAAAAGTTGTTCATTACCAAAATTTTTTTGCATTGCCGCCAACGGTTGCGAGTATGAGAAGTTGCCGATGAAAGCGAACCGCGTACTGTCGGCAAGATAAAACTTTCTTCGTGACTACGAATGCTCCGGTTACTAAAAACTCGGCAATTTCTTATACTTGCTGTTGGCAGTTGGTCGTTTTTTATGTTAATGATCTGCAGTGAGCAAAAATCTGGAAAACAATGAGCTGTGGCCATAAAATCGAAGGGTGTAGAGTTCTAATTTTCCTTCGTCTGCTTCTTGATAAATTTCAAATGCATAATAATATTTATGTCAAGAAAATGCCTTCTCATAGTACAACTTACATGAGATAAATCTTGAGTGATCTTCCAAAAAAGATTTAAAATTTTCGAATAATAGATAATTTACCCTTCATGTACTTTGGGGTTACACTTTTTTACTTTTGATATTTAAACTTCACTTTTTTTCTTCCGCAACAACATTGCAACCATTATTATGCCCGTAAAAAGAATAATAGCACTTTGGATTGTAAATTTGTCATATTCAAAAATGGATTGAGTAAACCGGTCAGTTGACGCATAAATCCAAACGACAACAGAGATAATCCAAGCTACAAATATTCCGATTCTGTGTGTTTTGCTAAAGTCCATTTAAATGTTGATTTAAAGTTATTTGTTTATTCTATCGATCCTTTTCGACTTGCTGCCAACGGTTGCGAGCAGGAATAGTTGCCGATGAAAGCGAACCGCGTA
>JADGMX010000017.1:0-76802 GCA_015234525.1 Flavobacterium sp.
AGTTACTGCTGCCAACAGCAAGCAAAAATAATTGCCGAGTTTTCAGGTAGTTGGAACTGTATTTTCACGATGAAAGTTTTATCTTGCCGACAGTACGCGGTTCGCTTTCATCGGCAACTATCCTTGCTCGCAACTGTTAGCAGCAACCTATCATGAAATCGTATAAAATCAAACAATCCTCGCAGATACTATTTATTACAATCCTGATTGTTATCACACTCTGTGGGATTTACATTCTAAACACTCTTAACGACAAGCCTTTGCCAAAACTCGCGACGTTTATTCTTATTGCGGCGATTATCGCGATTTCATACTTTTCTGCTCGATATTTATCTACCGCAGAAATTGAAATAATTGTCAATAAAGAAGGAATTAAAAAGAAATGGACAAAGCAGTTTATTCTGAGAAATCGACCGAACGTAAAAATAGACTGGAATGAAATTTCAGAATATCTTTTTGAACGTGATCGAAATTGGAGCACATTTGAGATCGTAACAAAAACAGGAGCGATATTTCAATTGGTCCATAACGACGATTACGATAATAAAGATGACTTTTTAAAATTTGTAAGAAACTTTGAATCAAAAGTCCAAAAAATAAATTCTGACGATATTCCCGAAAATGATATTATTAGAGCGCCAACAATTTATGAAGGAAGTACGGGAGTGATGATTGCGATTTTTGGAGGAGTTTTAGTATTCGGGCTTATGATGTCAATATTCATATCAGTCGAAAAGCCAAAACATTATTACGGAATTATTGCTGCATGTCTTGGAGTTTCCTTCTTCATACAACAGGTTTATTCGCATAGGAAAAGAAAACATTAGGCTGCTGCTAACCCTGGCTATAAGAAATTTGCGGTTTTTAGGTAGCCGGAACATCGTCGTCACGAAGAAATTTTTATCTTGCCGACTGTACTCGGTTCGCTATGTCGCAAACTTCCCATAGCCAGAGACCGTTACTAGCCATTTTTGAACCACGGAACTATGAATGAAATTATCGTCGTAAACATTACATGGAATCCATTTGGATGGAAAGACAACACGTTTATTAATCCAAAAGCTGGACATGATTATGCTAGAAACCACGTTGGAGGTGAATCATTAAATTTCAAATTTGATAAAAGTGGCATTGATAATCGAATGTTCGTTTATGGTTATGCACAACTGACTAATTCTCCAGTAAATTTCCAAAAAAATGGGCTGATCATTTTTTATTCACAGAACACGGATAAAAGAAAGGGACAAATTGTCGGATTCTATGGAAATGCTGAAATATTCCCTGTAAAATCTACAGACGTGAAATTTCAAAAAACTCCTTATTCCTCAAATTTGAAAGGGGAAAAAGATTATTCTTTATTACTAAGCAAACCGTTAGAAGCAAACAATTTTAAGGATAGACCAGACCAACGCTTGGTCGGAAGAATTGGCTTTACATATAAAGATGTGGATTTTGCTGAAAAAGTATTATTAGAAGCCATTAAAGATTCAAGTATCGATTTTGAACGACAATTAGAATATCAGAAACTTGTGGGTATTTATGAACTCTATACTGGAAAAAAGGTAAAAATTCCTTTTATAAACGAAGATGAAAAAGAACAAAAAGAATTAGAAGACATTTATTCTAAAATGTCAAAAGCAGAGTTGTTAGATTATATAAATAATTTACGTGATGGTGACTCAAAAGTTGTTGTCGTTAAACGAAAAAGCTATAAACGAAACAATAAAACTATTGCTTTGATTAAAATTTTAAGAGGTTATAAATGTCAAATTTGTTCGAAATCAATTTTAAGGAAAGATGGAACAAAATATATTGAAGCTGCACATATAAAACCTAAACACCAAAAAGGAATTGAAAAGCCTGAAAACATTCTTTTGCTTTGTCCCAATCATCATAAGGAATTTGACCTTGGGGATTTAAAGGACGTAATTACAGAAAAAACAAAAATTCAATTTGTTCTTAATGGAACTACTCACAAAATAAGTCTAACATTTTAAAACGGCTAGTAACACTGGCTAAGAGCAATTTGCGAAATTTGAGTAACCGGAAGAGCATCGTCACGAACAAAGTTTTATCTTGCCGAACGTACTCAGTTCGCATTGTCGCAAACTGCTCCTAGCCAGAGACCGTTATGGTTAATGCTTGAGCAGCGCCTATAAATGACATATTAATGACACACTAATCCAATGAAGTTTAAAACTGCCAAAATCACTGGTAATGAAAAAATAGTGATTGTAATTTTAAGTACTTTCCTTCTTCTTCTACCGCTGATTGTGTTCCTAAATTCGATTGATGTCGAGTGGCTCGACAGGCCCACAACAATAGGAAATAATATTGGAGGTCTATTGGCACCAGTTCTATCATTTATAGGAAGTGTTTTAGTCTATGTTGCTTTTAAAGGACAAATGCAAGCGAACCAAATTATCCAAGAACAATTCATAAAACAAAATAATGATCAGTTGTACTTTAGATTAATTGATACTCTCGAAAGAAAGATTTCTTCTTTTTCTATAATTGACAAAGATGACAATTCCCATTCTGGATATAGTTTCATTACATTCACTAGCGAACAGACACATAAAAGGCTAAATACATATTTGAGTCGACTTGGATTTGACGCAATGACCTCTAAACCACAATTATTTGACATATCTGATTTTAGAATTTTGCATAGCTACATAAGGCATTCTGAATATAAATCTGATGAAGATTTTATGATTAAGCTCTTTGAATGCACTCCTAAAATTGAAAGAGAAAAGCTTCTTAAAAATCATAATTTAGAAATTGGGTATTTGCCTAATGTAAACTCCTTTTTTAAAGATCTTGCAGCCAAGAATTTCTACAAATTTTCCATCCAAGCTCAAATGAAATACTATAAGAACTGTTTCCAGGAATATAATTCTTACCCCATATTTTTTCACAGTTATTTTATAATCTTCACATCCATTATTACTCACATCAATAAATCAAAAGAAAAAGATTTCTATGTAAATTTTTTAGTAGAGAACTTAACCGTATTTGAGAAGGTCATAATCTTTTTATACATCGCCACTGGCCGAGCAAAAAAAGATTTCAGAGCGTTTATAAAAAAATATAACGTTCTGGAGGAATTAGTCGAATATCCAATATTAAAAATAGGCAAACCCGAAAATTTTCCAAAACACGTCGAATCAATATTAAATTATGACCATTAAGATGAAAGCACTAACCATAACAGCGGTTTCGCCAAATTGCTATTTTATTGGTTATTGAATGTTTTAAGTAATCAAGAATATTTTATCTTGCCGACTGTACGCAGGTCCTCTTGTCGCAACTTGGCAAAGCCGCAAAGCGTTAGCCGTCAGTGTAAAAAGCCAACCGCACAAACAGCACATTTGGTTTTTTGCTGACACTAAAGCCGACACTAAAAAAACCAAAAGAGCTGTTTCTTGTCAACACTTGACAGAAAACAAAACGAACAAAAATGAATGATGAAAAAATATTCTGCTAATTATTCTTATACCAACCATAATTTTGTCATTCAGAATTTGACACTTCCGAGAAAAGAATCTGAATTTATATCAGCAATTCTAATAGTCAAAAATTTAATTCAAAGAGGAAAACCAACCTTGATGAGCCAATATTTACAAAGTATTTATGGCTCAATTCACAAGGATGATGAGCAATTCAAAATACCTTTTGTTTTAATTGACCGATCAAATATTTTATGGCATAACACCATAAAAGGAAATGAAGAGAACAACTACTTTCCTGCAAGAACATTTTTAGATGAAAGAATTAGTGAAGATTTGTCAGAGTACGAATTCATTAAACAATTAATAATTCCCGAAATTGAAATTAACCAAATCACTCAAAGGGATGATGAAAACTTCAGGCATCAGTGCGTGGATTTTTTCTTACCTCAAGCTAATTTAGTCATAGAAATTGACGGACAACAACACAAAGAAGAAGTTGGAAGAGTTATTGATTCGATAAGAGATAATCACTTATTGTTATCAAAGGTTTTAACGGTTAGAATAGAAACAAAAGATTTAGAAGAGAGGAATGAAATCTATTTTGAAAAAATAGGACAAATAAAAACCCAACTCGACAAATATTCAAGGTTTCTAAATTTATACAAAACAAATTTTAATCTCTGCTTCGCTGAGATTTCCGAAGAAATTAAAAAAACCAAATTATTGCCTACGGCAATAATTCGTTTTCAAATTTTGATTCTTGAACTACTAGAAAGTGGCAAAATAAATCTTGATGATGATAAATGGCTATTTGAAGTTAAAAACCAAGACATAAATGGATATGAAAATCACGCAATAGAAGATGTCTTTGAATGGCTTCATCATCTACTGAAACTACAAAAAATTCCATTTAATGAACCTCAATTTGAAATTAAATATGTTCAAAATTTCAGCAGTTCAAATTGTATAAAAATTAATTTTAGCCTTTTTCAACGTTGGACTGATGAATATATGCTAAATGAAGATGTCATTTTTGTTAGAACTGATTATTTAGACCTATTTCACAATCGAAATAAAAACAAATTAGACCGAATCAATTATTTTAAACTTAGTACAGCCAATAAGTTTGAGTATAAACTCATTTTTAATGAAGAGTCTGATGATTTAGAAAACCTAGAATTTTTTCTTAAAAACATATTTGGATACGATAAATTCAATAATGGACAATTTTCCATAATTCAAAACATTTTAGAAAACAATACAACTATTGGTTTATTGCCAACGGGTGGTGGAAAATCTTTGACTTATCAACTTGCTTGTCTTTTACAACCTTGTATAAGTTTTGTGGTATGCCCAATTAAATCCTTAATGTATGACCAAATAAAAGACCTTGACTTAGCCTACATTCAAAATATTGATTCCATAAATAGTGATACAATTGGTGCTGAGAGAACAGAAATATTAGACAATTACAGCAACGGAAAATACTTCTTTGTATTTATTTCACCAGAAAGATTTCAAACAAAGGATTTTAGAGAAAGATTAGTTGCAATTAACTCTCAATTAAACTTTTCTTACGCAGTAATTGACGAAGTTCATTGCTTATCGGAATGGGGACACGACTTCCGAACCTCTTACTTAAATCTCTCAAACACAATAAAAAAATACTGCCCTTCAATAAATTTCCTAGGTCTAACTGCAACTGCATCAGTTAATGTTTTAAAAGATATTCAATTAGAATTTAATACCGACCAAAAGAATGTAAAGACTCTCACTGATTATACTCGTCCCGAATTGGAGTTCATAGTTATTAATGATAATGGAAATAAATATCAAGAGATTTTATCTATTCTTGAAAATCATAATCAAGAAGAGAATATTTTCGATTTAGATTCTGACAACCCAAGATGTGGTTTAATATTCACGCCTTTTGTTAATGGCGCTAATGGTTGTTTTGATTTATCCAATAGGTTGACCAATAACTTTAATATTCCTATAAGGTTTTATTCGGGTTCTAAACCTTCAAACTATCAAGAAGATTTAGATTTTGAAAAATACAAAGTAAAAGTTCAAGAAGAATACAAACAAAATAAATTCACATTATTAACAGCTACTAAGGCTTTTGGAATGGGAATTAATAAAAAGAACATAAGTTTTACAGTTCATTATGGAATGCCTGCTTCAATGGAATCACTTTATCAAGAAGCGGGTAGAGCAGGAAGAGATAAAAGTGATGCAAAATGCTATGTTTTGCTAACAGAGGAAAATCCTGAAACGGATGTTCAAACCATTTTTAATCCTGAATCAACTTATGAAGAAATCCAATCTTTGACAGAGAAAGTAAAATGGGATGGTCAGGATGTATTTCGTCAAATATTTTTGTATCAAAACGGATTAGATTCAATATCAAAAGAATTAGAGCTTGTAACGCAACTTCATAATACTTACTCAGAGCCAGGAGCATCTAAAGTTGTTTATGCAACAAACTTAGCTTCAAACAAAGCAAAAGTAGAAAAAGCAATTTACCGCTTATCAAATTTAGGCGTTATTTCGGATTGGACAGTGGACGACTTTTTTAGCGGAGTATTTACCGTTACATATAATACTTTCACAGAAGAAAGCATAAAAACTACATTGCTGAAATTTATTAAAAAGTATGTTGACGATTTTGAATTTGACAACAATTCTGAAAGAATCAAATACACAAATATTTTAAGAGACACAGAACTTTCAAAATTTGAGCGACTAGTAAAGATTCTACTGCAATGGTCATATGATAAGTTTGGGACTAATAGAAGAGAATCATTAAAAAATGTATATGAAAACTGTTTGAAATATGATGATACATTAGAAGGGAAAGAATCTTTTAAAAAGTCTTTAGAAGCATATTTTAAATTCACAGAAGCAACTTACATTTTACAACATATTGCAGAAAACAACAACAAAGACATAGCTAAATGGTTTGAAGTCTTTTATGATGAAAACAATAACTTCATAAATAAAGATTCATTATTCGATTTAAAAGGAAATCTACAACGCTTTTTAGAGAGCTTTCAAACAAATACAGGATTAAACCTAATAAATGGATTAACCAACTTACTTTTAGAAGAAATATTTAATGAAATTGAAGAAAAAAGGTTCTCAAAATCATTTGATACTATTTCAAACTATGAAGAATCAAAGTTTGATTATGTTATTGACCAAATTCTTGAAATATCTAAAAGAATAAATCAAAAAGGGAAAATTTCACTATTGAAATTCTTGTATAAATACAGTAAAACAGAAGAAGAGAAACTAAGATTTGCTAAAGAATTAGGAGACACAGAAACTATTTTAATTCACTACAACAACAGACTTAAAAGCATTAATAAAAATATAGAATATGGATTTAGAAAAATTGGATAATGTTGTAAATGAATTGGAGCAAAATTCAAAACAACTAAAAGATTTTACAGCTGTTTATTCAGAAATAAGTACACTTCAATCGAATATAAGTCGCAACTTAGACTTGATTGAAGAGAATAATAAAAACTTGAATTCTGTAAGTGATGTTATTAAAAAGCAAACAGAAGAAAACACAAAACAGCTAAAAGTTGCGAATGACTTTCTTGAGCAAAAGATTGGAGAGATTTATAAAGATAATAAAGCTTTTCAAAAGGAACTTGATTCAACTCTTACAACAAGACTTGACAAACATAAATCTGATATTCAAGTAGAAATTAGAAATGAAGGAACTCAAATACAACGTGCATTCGAGACGACTCTAAATTCAAACTTTAATTCAATGGAAACTAAAATCAAAGAGCGTTTTGATTTACAGTCTAAAGAGTTGAAAACATTGAGAATTTTGGTCTTTGTTTTAATTGCAATTGGAATAGGATTAGGAGTTGGTTTATACTTGAAATAGCCAAAGCTAAAAGCCATACACATTTGCAATTCGCACCAGCCGACACACGAGCCAAAAATTGCAAAAGAGTATGTCTTTGCCAACGCTTACAGACAGAAAACACTGAAAAAATGAACACATTAGCAGTGGAAAAAAAACACCGAACGGCTAACAGGCGTTTGGCAAAAAAGCGGGTTCAGTGCTTAAGTGAAGCTTTGTGCTTCGTATCAAGTTCAGTGCTGGCAGACAGTTAGTGCTTCGAAATCCGCTTCTTCGCCAAGCGCCAAACCGTTAGCAGCTAGCGCAAAGCCCCTATCGTCCTGAAATAGGTTGACTAAAAATTAAAACCTTTTAGTAATCTAGAACACACCAGAAAAACAGACCTGCCGAAAATATGGCTATCAAAAAGTTAGCTTTGATCTCAAGCTATCCATCATTGACCAAATTAATAATGGCCAGATCTCGGTACGCCAGGCATCAATAAAATATGGCATTTCACGTAGTTCGATTGATTACATTGGAAGCATGTCCACGCCAATTTTTCGCAACATTTGACACCAATATTTTTGGCGTGGCAAGAGTAATACAAGTATTTATTGATTTGCTTAAAGAATCGCCAGAACCACGAATTGTGAACGTAAGCACAAGCGTTGGTTCGCTCACACTTCAAAGCGACCCAAATTGGTTTGGTTATAACTTTGCAAAATATGCAGTTTACGGTTCGTCAAAAGCCGCTTTGAATGTGTTTTACTGTTCATTTGGCGTACGAACTTCGTGACACAATGTTCAAAATCAATGCAGTTTGTCCTGGCTACACGAAAACAGATTTTACAGATTACAACGGTGGCGAAGTGGAAGAAGCAGCAAAACGCATTGTGAAATATGCTTTGTTGGATAAAGACGGAGTAACAGGAAAATTCATTAGCGAAGAAACCAATCCTGAAACAGGCGAAATTGCTTGGTAAGAATGGATTGAGAAAAATACTGCCTGCTCATACCAGCAAGCAAAAATAATTACCTCGTATTAAATCAGTTGCACCTTTCTTTTCACGAAGAATATTTATCTTGCTGAAAGTACGCAAGTTATTTTGTCGCAACTTCGCAAAGCCGCAAACGGATGTCTGTAATGCGCGCCACTTCCGTAATTGAAATACCAAATTCAGCAATCTTGATACTTTTCTTAACGTAATCAGTCCCAATTTTGTAACCATAATTAAAACAGGAAAAATTATGATCGCAAAAAATCAAAAAGTATGGTTTATAACCGGAACTTCAAAAGGCATGGGACTTCATTTAACAAAACTCCTTTTAACATTAGGACATAATAATCGCTACCAGTAGAAATAAGGAGGCTCTTACCGCTGAAATTACTGAAAACCGAAACAATCTTTATCTCTTAAACCTGGATATTACTTCGGATATCGATGTCAGACAAGCCATTGATGATATCATGAAAAAAACAGGCAACATTGATGTTGTGGTCAATAATGCCGGATACAGTCTTGTAGGTAGCATCGAAGAAATGAGACGAAGAATTCAGAGCAACACTTGATGTCAATCTTTTTGGAACGGTTAATGTCCTTCGGAACGTGATGCCGCATTTGCGCAAACATAACAGCGGACATATCATCAACATTTCATCAAATGCAGGATATGTCGGATTTGAAAAAGCAGCAAGTTATAACACCGCTAAATTAGACATCATCGGACTCTCTGAAGCGTTAGCTCAAGAAGTTAAAAACTTTGGAATAAAGGTCACCGTAGTCGCACCCGGACAATTTAGAACTGCATTTATGGATTCCATTCATTATGTAAAAAATAGAATTGCGGTTTATGGTGTCGATGAAGCAGAAAAAATGTGGGGCCGGTTCAGTGGTCAACAACCAGGCGACCCTGAAAAACTAGCTGAAATTTTAATAAAAATTACTGAGATGAATCAGCCTCCGCTACATTTGCTTTTAGGGCCGGATACCTATGAACTGGTAACTAAAAAAAGAAAAGAAGAAGACGCCGAATTTGAACAATGGAAGCACTTAACCTTATCAACAAATTTTGATTAGGTAGAGGGAACAAGAGTTGCTTTTTATAAATTTGATTACAGATGAAACCATACGCCATAGAATCTATACGGGAATTACATCAGCTTCTGGAGTTGCCAAGACCTAAACATCCTTAGATTAGTGTTATTGATTTTTCTGCTATTAAATGCTACGAGGACCAAAATTAGAAGCCGTAACTTATGCTTTCTATTGCATTGCCATAAAAAATAATTTTAAAGGAAAAATGCGCTATGGTCAGCAACATTACGATTTTGACCAAGGCACGATGAGTTTTTTTGCACCCAATCAGGTAGTAATTAATGAAATTCGGGATGATTGGGATCTAAATGGACTCTGGTTGGTCATCATCCTGATTTCTTCCTGCAGGTTCCCATTAGTAAAAGATATTAAGAAATTTGGATTTTTCTCCTATGCCGTCAATGAAGCCTTGCACCTTTCCGGAGATGAAGAATCTACCATCAATCAGCTTTTGACAACACTTTCCAAGGAAAGCTAGATATCAACCGATTTATTTTCACATCAAATCATAATCAAGCAAATCGAACTGCTACTCAACTATTGCAACAGGTTCTGTCACCGACAATTCCTAACCAGAGAGCAGGCGAACAGTAACTTTCTAGCTAAATTCGAAAGATTACTCGACGAATATTTCGATAATGATCTGACTGAAGTCGACGGGATTCCAAGTATTTCTTATTTTTCTGAAAGATTAAATTTATCGCAAAATTATTTGAGCGATATGTTACGAAGTATAACCGGTCAAAGTGCTCAACAGCATATTCAACAGAAAGTAATTGAGTCTGCCAAAGAATTACTTGCCAATTCGGCACTTAATGTTTCGCAAATTGCCTATCAATTAGGTTTTGAGCACCCACAATCATTTCATAAGTTATTTAGAAATAAAACACAATTATCACCGCTAGAATACCAGACTAATTTTAAAATAAACTAAAACACCACCAACAGCAATAAAAAATAATCGCCTCGTTTTCAGGCAACACGAGCTTAAACAAAATTCTCAATATTTGATCGCAACGATTTTAAATTGCCTTTCCCCTTTTTCCAGTTTCAGCGTTACAACATCATCAACTTTCCGATCTATAAAAATTTTAGCGATAGGTGACGTAAACGCGATTTTCCTTTTTTTGGCGTCTGCCTCATCTACACCAACAATCTGATAATTTTGAATTTTCGCATCTGAATCAACCGTAAAGGAAACTTCAGCACCAAAACGAACCTTATTTGTTGGTTGCTTTGAAAGGTCTACTATTTTCGCCGTCGAAATTCGATTAAGCAACAATTGTAATTTGGCATTAATAAAATTTGCGGTAATGCGCTTCTCATTTTCATCTGCGATTGCAAGATTGTCACGCTCATAAATCATTTTATCACGTTCCGCCAGTAACTCGGCATAGCCAATCTCTGTAACGTAATTTACAGTACCGGGAGGTAGATCGGCACGCGGCGGAATCAGTGGCAATTCCTCCTGATCACTTTCCTTTACAAATCCTCTACTCATGATTTTCAGTATATTAGTTTCTCACTTTACTTAAAATTAACGATATGATTTAGTTTTAAAAAATTTTATAAATAATCTTAACGATTTTAATAAAAATGCTTTCAACCAAATCTGCTCAAATATTTCGTAGGAAGTAACAACTACTACAGCCCGATTCCTGCATTTTTCTTAACCAAAACATTTTTCTATCATTTATATTAATAACTTGCCGATTGTAAGCATTTTAATCTCCGAAATTCGGCATATGCAGACACCATGTTAATCGCACGCATAACATCAAATACCGACCTATGAAGAAACTTACGATATACCCTTCAATTTTGTTTTGGGCAACAGTATCTTTCAGTCAGTCGTTCGTACTGCAGCATCATTTTATTGAAGGTAATGCAACTCTTATCGACCTAGATGTATCAGGAAAGAAATACATGAATCATTGACCGAGCGTTGGTACCGTTAGTGCGATTAATGAACACATATCCGATTTCTAGGTTTGGGTCAGCGTTCAGCAGTTTTTCTGATATGTGAGTCCGATACACACGGAATTCTGCCAATTGGCGGCATCTCGGAAACTATTTTTGCAAACGACAATCAAATCGAATTGGTTTACTCAACTCTCGACGTTTATTTATTAGACAGCTATTGGCCAGAAAGTCATATTATTAACGAATCAGGAGAAATACGATTCTCTCAACAACAAACTAATGCTTTGATTCTCGATAATTCTACCGGAATTCCACTGCTTATTTCACAGATTAATTACGGTGATTTCGGTCAATTCACCCACGAATCTAAGATATTTTCTATTGCTACTACGGCAGGAAATGCGGATTTTACAGCCAATCAAACAATACTTTTTCCGAATCCGGCATCAAGCGTTTTCGAAATTAAATCTACAGATCGTGGAATAACATCTCTTGAAATTATTGATTTACAGGGAAAAATTGTCGATCGGGTTGATCATATTGAGATTCATTCATATAATAACGTGAAAGTCTCAACAGGCATGTATTACATCCGCCTCACCGATTCAGAGCACAAACAAAGTATTCATAAAATACTATTTAACGGAAATTAGAATTGCTCGCCTAATCAGTTTTTGCAGTAAGTTTCGTTTCCCTAGGAACGATATATCTTGACATCGGCTGAAAGTACTTTTTCGCAGACAACTAGTCGCCGTAATTGACGCATAGATTTAATCACAACTCGTCAGCCAATTGCTCTTCGGGAAATACAAACGCATTATCAGAGAAATCGAGGGTCTCCGAATTAAATATATACTTTTCAACCGACTCAATGCCGCGCAACAATAGCAACTCAGTTGAATATTTTCGGCTCGTGGCCAACACAAATCCGTCCTTTGTCAGCCTGAAAAAGTATTTTCCGCCCGCATTCCGAATCTTCGTAATCGAAAACCGACTCAAATCCGCTCTGATCGCATCAATGAATTTTTCGCAATCCGACTTTTGCTTAAATCCGATACTAGTAAAAACAGTCTTCCCTTTTCGCGTTGCAAAACTGAATTTATAATCTCCATTTAACCGATTGCTGATCACAAAAGTTCCCATTGTACCAATTCCATTTTCGGCAAAACTACTAATTATAATACTCACGATCCAGCCTGAAATCACCGACTGTTGAAAAGTTATCAAAGGTTCTCCAATAATCACAAAGCCTATAAAAGACCAGATATTTCATGACACAAAATTCGGCATTGCTGGTTTCTAAACGATTAAAGTTACGATCTCATATTTTTTTCTACCTTTAATTCGCATCAGTTGTTTTAACTCCCAACCAAAACACGTATGAAACTACTACTATTCATCCTTAGCTTTTACACCTTCGCAACACATGGTCAGAAAAAGTTGGATCTCGAATCGTTTCATCTGCTGGCAAGGCCAGATTCCGTAGTTACATCAACTCCAGATGGAATCATCTATGTTACAACCGACAGCAACTCAAAGCTCTACTCCTGGATCGTTCCAAAAGTCGAAACTAAATTCGCAAGCGCCTACTCCACGCTTCTCGAGAGTTTCAAAAAGCAAAACCCGCAGCCGGTCAAAAAGCATAAGATCAAAAACTTTCCAAAATCGTGGAATTCCGTTTATTCCTATAAAGGAAAATACTATTTGTACTCGCCGCCCGACTGGAGTTCGAATTCGGGTTTTTACATTTCTGAGTCGGTCATCTACATCACAAGCTCTGATCCGTCAGATTTATACGTCATCACTGATTGCACGGTCACTAGTAAATTCGAGGCTTCATTTAACGTGGTGAATTACTTCGGTGACGCCAAACACATTTCCATCAAAGCTATCAAACCAGAAATCGGCATCTACTCATGGCAAATTTTTGACGACAACAATAACGAAGAAGCACAATTCATCATGCAAAACTCGGATCTTGTCAAAAAATTACCAATGATTGTTTGCGATTGCGGCGAGAAAAAATGCGACCTCGAATTCGATTTTACAAACTGATTGCAACCAACAATTACTGATGAAGTACATACTTACATTAATAGCAGTTACATTTCAGCTAAGCCTGGTCGCCCAACAAACGTGTGATTGCAACGCCGATCTGCGTTTTGTCATCGAAAAAATTGAAAACGAACACCCCGGGTTTTCGAACAACGTGAACCGCTCCAACATTGCAACTTACACCCGTTTAAAGGATAGTTTGTCAGCAAAAACCGCAAACATTTCAAAGGATGATTGCCAGAAAATTATCCGGAAATACCTCAGTTTCATTAAAGACAAGCACCTTCAAATTTATGATCCACGCCTTGTCGATGAAACCAAACATGAAAATAATCTCCTCACAAACCGACTCCCGGAATATCAAAATCTCAGCCCGACCACCGCATATATCAAAGTGCCGAGTTTCGATTACCGGCTTTGGAAACAGCTTGATCAGTTCTACGACAGCATTACGCCAATTCTAAAGTCAAAGAAGGCGATCATACTTGACATCAGAAACAACAGCGGCGGCGGCGAACGAATGTACAATCAGCTTGTCAAAATCCTAAAAACAAAAGCTAAAACCTCAAAAATCGGCGTCATATTTAATAAAAACTGCGCAAGCGCTTGCGAGGAAGTTGCCCTGATCGCTACCAATTCGAAGCACATTCAAACTTTTGGCGAAAACACAAACGGCCAATTCGCATACGGGTTTATCAAAAGCTATAGAACTCCTGAATGCGGATTCAAATTCATAATCACCACCAAAAAATACCCAAAACGACAGCAATATGAATTTATCGGTGTCGCACCTGAAGTTGCTCTCGACAAAAACAGCGAAAGTCAGTGGATTTCCATCGTTGCCGAAAAATTAAACCAATAACCATTTGGGCGTTCCCTCCGGTCGCGCTGTCCGCAGTGCACGGCACTTTGCTCCCATCGCTAACGCGGCTTTTCGGGAATTTTAGTCAGTCCGATTCGATTGAATCCCATAACGGCCGCAACTTTCCACAGATCTTCCCTAATTTTTCCGACATTAACTTTTACCTTAGCGGTTCAGCTTAAAATCAACTAAAAGTGAAGGTCAGACAAAAACGGAAACTCATCACCTACCTCAACATTTTAGACCAACCCATAAAGTTCAACCCTTTTGTATTTAGTCGCAGTTTTCTTCTTTGGGCGTTGTTAGGACTTATCGGCGGACTCATAGCAGGCTCTTATTGGATTGTCCTCGAGTATTTAATGCACCAACTAGCCTTCTTTCAAGGTTGGTACGTCATTCCAATCATGGCAATTTCAGGCTTACTTGCCGGTCTTGTCATCCACTTTTTTGGCGATCCGGGCGAAATCCACCTCATTGTAAACAACATCCGATTCAACAAAGGAAAACTCGAACCTAAAAACAATCCTTCAATGGTGCTCTCGTCACTGCTTTGTGTGGCATCCGGCGGAAGTCTCGGTCCCGAAGCGCCACTGGTTCAAGTCACCGGATCAACCGGAACCTATATCGGAAAATTATTCCGCCTTAAAGGCGAAGAACTCCGATCACTCAGCATCGCCGGAATGGCGTCGGGATTTACAGCCCTTTTTGGCGCTCCGCTTGGCGGAAGTCTTTTTGCTCTTGAAATCCTACATCACAAACACGCCGTCGAATACTACAAAGCAATCATTCCCGCGTTTGTAGCAAGCTGTTTTAGCTACCTTATTTTTGCCATCATCGTCCACCTCGGACTTGGACCAATCTGGAATCTTGCGGCATACGAATATTCAGGTTTGTTTGATTTCGGATACGCGGTTTTGTTCGCGATTGTCGGTGCAGCTTTCGGTTGGATTTTTATCTATATCGTTAAGTTCTTCAAAACCCTTTTCGAAAAACGGCCGATCCCGATATACGTCAAAACGCTAATCGGCGGACTCATTCTGGGCATTATCGCTTACTACCTCCCGATTGTGCGCTACTTTGGCCATCACGAAATTAATACGCTAATCGCCGGCAAGTTTTCGCTTCAGTTCCTTTTTGCGGTTCTCCTGTTTAAAATCATTGCAATCGCAGTAACGGTAACATCAGGTTGGCGCGGCGGATTTATTATTCCGCTTTTCTTTGTGGGCACAACCCTGGGCCTTATTCTCCACAACCTGTTTCCGTCTATAAATCTGACTTTGGCAATTGTAAGTTGCATGGCGGCAATCAATGCGTGTGTAACCAGAACGCCAATGAGCACCACCATTTTATTGGCAACCCTTACCGGTTTTGGCCATTTCGTTCCCATTTTATTCGCAAGTTTAACCGGCTATTTCCTGGCACCGCGAATTCCATTTATCAGTTCGCAACTCGACAAAGAAGCTTAGAAATCTTCTCGCGCGATTTAAATTTGGCGGTTCTCTGCCTATTTTTATGTAATTGGCGGGAGATTGTTGTGGCAGTTTTACAACATATTTTCTAAGAACTGTTCGGTTGAGACTCGCGTAGCATTTACCCAACTTTGTAAGAATTTGAATCAGAACCGTTAACATTCAACGCATTGAACGGCCCGCGTTAGGGATGGACAGCGATATCCCGCAGCGCCAGCAAGGATAAAGCAGACAGCCCGGGCCGCAGGTAACGCCCAAATTCCTCGCAAAATAAAATCGGCTGATCTAAATTGTCGCGCTCCTTTTTCACTGATTTGAAATTTTAACAAAAATTACTAAAAAAATGTTATTGTTTCTCGCCAAATTCGTTTATGGCTTTAATATTCTTATCTTGCCGCACCTCGCAGTCAAGGCTGTTTAATTGTTAAGAATTAGTTCCATATAAAAATTTACAAGACATGTTTAGATTAATGGCTGGTGAGGAATTTAGAGAGTTTGAGTTTGATCGGCCTCGAAAATTCCGTTATGCTATCTCAAATCGCGGTAGACTTGTCAGTTTTACAGACAATATTCGCGAAGGCCGTCTACTTAAAGGCTCAAGTGTTGAAGGTTATCCGGCAATAAATTACCAAAATCGTCAGCCGGGCGGCGCCAAGAACAAGTATCTCTTGCTTCATAAAATCATTGCTGAAAAATTTCTCGAAAAACCTACGGAAGAGCATAAATTCGTGATCCATCTCGACCACGACCACGCCCACAACGATATTTCGAATCTTCGTTGGGTGACAAAAGAAGAACGTTTGGCGCATCATAAGACGAGTCCGCATGTGATTCAGGCCCGTAAAAACCTCATCGAACACAACCTGAAATCGAACGGTCATAAGCTGTCGATTACCCAAGTGATTCACCTTAAAAAACTCATTAACGACCCTAACCGCAAAACGCGCCTTAAAATTTTGGCGAAGCGATTTAAGATCAGCGAAATGCAACTATACCGAATAAAAAGTGGTGAGAACTGGGGTCACATCCAAGTATAAATGACTTACAACTGCCCGTATTTTGCGGGCTTTTTTTTATAGATTTTTGTACCTTTCGGTTGGACTAAATTCCGATGCTGATGAAATTATCTGACAAAGCCGCAACTATTTACGATCAGATCACTTCCGTGAATGCCAAGTTGGGCGATTTGCGACAAATTGCGAAAACCTTGAAAAAAGATCATCCGCTGGCAGTTGAACTTTGGTCGACCGGCGAATTTCATCCGCGGATGCTTGCCATATTGCTGTTTGATCCTAAGGAACTGAACCTCGAGGTAGTCGATCAATTGCTTGAAGACATCTCGATTACCGATCAAAAAAGCCATCGCAACCAGCTAACGGATTGGTTGATGGCAAACCAGTTGCTGAAAATTAAAAAACTGATTCCCGAAATCGAAACTTGGGCAGAAGATGCTACTCCGGTTAAGCGTCGGATTTTTTGGTATTACCAAGGCCGGTTGCGTTGGATGGGGAAACCATCGCCGGAAAACACGCCGCGTATAGTTGAACTGATCGAGAAGAAGTTGCACGACGAACATCCCGATGTGCAATGGGCGATGAACTTTACCGCGGGTTGGATCGGAATCTATAATCCGCAATACCGCGACAGATTAATTGCTTTGGGTGAAAAGCTCGGCCTTTTCAAGGACGAAATGGTTTCGAAGAATTGTACGCCGAATTATCTTCCTGAATTTATCCGGATAGAAGTTGGAAAACGCGGAGGTTAATTCCGCTCGATTTGCTACAACTATTTTTTCTATCTTTAAGCTGACCCAGTACAAAACGGCAACTAAAATTTGAAACTATGTTGTATCCTTATATTGCAATCGGATTGATAGCGGTTTTTTTGATATACCTTTTGTATCATCTGATCCGGAAAGACAAGCAAAAAGTACGAGTAGTTTTATTGCCGGGCTTGTTTTTCATAGTCACATGGGTAATAATCTATTATTCTTTTTTGCGATAAAGTACTACTTTTCCTAAAATCATATAAATTCAAACGAGATTGATGTAAAGAATTACCGTTGCTGGGATAGTAATTTAGCCATACTAACTAAAAACTAACACAATGGACTCAAATTACATCATCAACCGACTAAAATCTACTCCGTACAAATTTCCAACTGCAGAAGTTTTAAGAAAAAGACTTCAGAATTTGGAAGCTGACAAAAGGCAACAAGTAGTATCTCACTTAAAAATCGAATTGTGCAGAGAATGCAATATCGATATTTTCGAACCGCTTTCTGAGGTTGTATACCGACTTCCGGCAGCATAATCTAAAAACCAGCGGTCGAATGTTTATCTACTAATTATATTTATTAAACGTAGCCCGAGAATGTTTGAATAGTAGGGCAAACATTCTCGTCAGGCCGCGTTAGGGATGGGAAGCGATAGCCCGATGCGACAGCAAGGCTAAAGCGGACAGCCCGGCCGAAGGCAACGCCCCAATCATCAGTTGCAAGCTTTTTAGTTACCATATCAAATTGATCATGGTAATGATGAAGTTTGCCACCAAGCTCACGATTAAGAGGTTGTAAACTACTCTTGGTTTTTGTTGAGAAAGTACCGCTCCGTTGAAGATCATGCAACAAGCAACCACTACGAAAAGTTGCATCATTTGGCGAATGCTTGTGCCGTTCATTAGAACATACATGGCGGCAATTCCGCCGACGATTGCCTGAACCAAAACTCCGGTTGCAGTGAATCCCATTATGTTTCTTTCAAATTTTCCGTAAAATGCTTCATATGTGCTCATGACGATAGGTTTTTAATTTGAAGTAAAATTACCCTCGCAAGCACTCTTGATTTTATGACTTAAATCATAATTCTAAAAATTATCTAAAAATTTTACGATCGACGATTGATACCGCCTTTTTCTTTTCAAGCGATTTCACAGCTCTGATCACGGTTTCAACCCGTAAACCCGTCAGATCGGCTAGTTCTTGGCGCGTGAGTGTGATGTGATATTTTTGATGTTTGTCTAAATGCGCAACATCGTCTTTCAGAAAATCGAAAAGCCTTAGCAACCGGTGTTCGGCATCTTCAGACGAAATTTCCATGGCCATAATCGACTTGTAATAGAGCCGATCAGAAAGCCGCAAGCAAACCGAAAGCGCCACTTCATGTTCACTCTCCATCATCTGGAAAAAGTCGGCTTTCGTAAGCACCCAAACCACAGACTGCTCGGTGGCAACCGCGTTGGTGAGGTACAGTTTTTTGTTGAAAAGCGGCGGTTCGCCAAAACTGTCGTTCTCTGTGAAAATGCCCTGAATAAATTCCTTTCCTTCGTCGTTAAAATTGTACATTTTAATCTCGCCACTGACCACCTGGAAGTAGTATTGCGCGGCGTGACCTTCGCGAAAAAGCAGATCACCTTTCGAGAATGTTTTCTTTTGTCCGTTGTATGTTTGCAGAATATTGGGGTCGATCATGGGGTTAATCTTTACCGACGAATTTACTTTTTTCCGCGCAAATCTCATCACGATTTTTAATTTCCAAACTTTATTTATCTTTATCAGAAAGTCGGATGCAAAGTAAAGCCACAACAGTAGACGAATATTTACAGGAAGTTCCGGATGATCGGAAAGCGGCACTGGGAAAAATCCGGCAAATTTATCTTGAAGAACTTCCGGGTTATCGCGAACAAATGCTTTACGGCGGACCATGCTACTTGAAAGATGACGTAATCGAGATTGGATTTGCCAGCCAAAAACATTTCATCGGAATTTACATCATGAAACTTGACGTTATGAAAAAACACGCCGAAGATCTCAAAAATTACAGCACCGGAAAAGGTTGCATCAGACTTACAAAATTGAAAGAAATCGACTTTGATCTCATCAGACGTTTGGTGCGAACGAACTACGAGTCGGAAGACAAACCTTGCTAAATTGAATAAAATGAAATCAGTTGTAAAAAACATTTTTGCCGTTATCGCCGGTTTACTTATTGGAAGTATCGTTAACGGCGCGATTATCATGATCAGTGGACATGTGATTCCGCCGCCCGAAGGTGAAAACCTCTTAACTGCGGAAGGACTCAAAGCATCGATGGCCATGATGCAGCCCAAACATTTTATAATGCCGTTTCTCGCTCACGCGTTGGGAACATTTGTCGGAGCATTGATCGCAACCAAAATTGCAAGTTCCCGCAAATTTACTTTTGCAATGATCATCGGCGGGTTTTTCTTTTTGGGCGGACTCGCAAATGTCCTCATGCTACCGTCGCCGTTGTGGTATACGGTTGTTGATTTGGTTTTTGCTTACTTTCCGATGAGTTACCTCGCCTATAAACTGATTACTAAAAACAATGTGCTACCGAGTTGAAGTCAAAGCCGGAATTCAGGAAATTGCCAACCGGTTCAAAGCACAATTTGAGTCGATTGACAGTTTTAATTTTGATCACGAAATCAATGGTTTCGCACACGAAGCTCATCCGGTAATTATCGACAAACAGCCCGGGATCATTGCGTCAAATTATCATTGGGGATTGATTCCGGGATGGTGCAAAGACAATTCCATCCGGAAAAACACCTTGAATGCAAAAGTTGAAACTTTAGATCAAAAGCCCTCGTTTCGCGATGTGGTTAACAATCGATGTTTGGTGATCGCGACCGGATATTACGAATGGCGATGGAATGACGAAAAAGGAAAATCGAAGCAAAAGTTCGTGATCCACTCTGCCGAAGACGAGATTTTTACGTTCGCCGGAATTTACTCGGTTTGGCGCTCACCGGAGAATGGCGAGACCGTCAATACCTTTTCGATTGTGACCACCGGGGCCAATCAAAAGATGGCGTATATTCACAACACTAAAAAACGGATGCCGATTATGCTTAAGAGCCGAGACGAACAGGATTGGCTAAACGGAACCCTTAAACCCGAAGATGTTGCGTTTCCGAACTACAACGTCGAACTGATCGCATTCACCAGCGACTAAACTGGCGCAATAGTTGCAAAGCGGTCAAAACTTTTAGCTATGAAAAATTACTTCTTTCTTATCGCGCTCATTTTTTCGGCCACCAGCTTGGGACAAAAAGTTGACGTTCGCGGAAAAGTCACCGATCAAAATAATGGCGCCTTTATAATCGAAATCGTCGTCAACGAGGCACTCGCAAAGGTAATTACCGACCCAAAACAAGGTCGCACGAAATATATCAGATTATATCAAAACCCAAATTTTGTCGTCAGAACGGATAGCACCGGACTTTTCAAAATCCGCGCTCGCGAGACCGACACCTTGTATTTCAAATCATACGGACATAAAGTTCAGAAACACCGCGTTTCAGACTTGATTGCCCGGCCTGAAATCGAGATCACACTCGACCGCGACTAACGCACCAACAAATCATACTTTTTCAGAAGTCCGCTTAGTCCATCTTTAGAAAAAACAGCACGCTTGAGTTTTGTGCTTTCGGGATCGATCGAAAAATTATAACTCGTCGAAAAATCAGCTTTGTTTGCAATTGCCTGCTGAAAAACGCTTTGATGAAGATCGCAGTTATCAAAAGTGGCTTCAGAAAGATCCGACTTCATAAAATCGGCTGCCACAATACTACAATCAGAAAATGTGGTTCCCTTTAATTTGAGGGTGTAAAACTTCGCATAATCGAGTTTGCACTTTGTAAACGAAACGCCAAAAAGCAGTGTATCAACCATTGCAAAATTAACCGCTACAAAATTACAACCTATAAAAATCACGTCGCGCAAAGCCACATAATTAATGGGAGCACGCTCAAAATTGCAATCCACAAAAGTGCAATCAATAAAAGCAGTTCCAGAGAAATCAGCCGACGTAAAATCGCAGTTCGAAAACTTACAACGCTCGAAATCCTTATAAATTAAGGCTCTTTGATCAAAATTCTGATTCTCAAAAACCTGATCGATAATATAATTTGCAGACATAAGATAATTTAGCCCGCAAAGGTATCGCTTTGAAAATTGGAAAACTCAGGATTTTTTGGTCGACGCACCGACCGTCAAATAAATATGATTATTCGGATATAGGAATTCGATTTTGGTCTGCTCCGAATTGATTTTCATTTCCACCAATCCATCCGCGCCTTTCAGCAAATAAAATGTATAATTCGGATCCGGCTTCGTTTCCAAAATCTGATACTTGAGTTTCATGCTCGTAAAAAAGAAAACAACTTCATTTTTTGCCGAGTCGAGAAAGACAAACGAGTATTCATTTCCCTTGATATCACACGCTCCCTTGGCAAACGGCTTCTCATCAACACAATATTCCTGGACATTAAAAACCCGAGTCTGCCCCGTTACATTCGCTGCAAAAAACAGCAAAATCATCAAATATTTCATAGCGCTTCATTTAGTTTCGCGCGGCGTTACAAAACATGAGCCATTTTTTTTGGGCGCCTTCGAAGAACCGGGTGCTCCGCAGTGCACGGCACTTTGCTCCGCCCCCTGGCGCGGGTGTTGGTTGGTTCGTTTACTGATTGTGATCTATTTAATATCCGCGATTTCAATCCAAACCGGGCAGTGATCACTCGTTTTTTCCCAACCTCGAACTTCACGATCAACACCACCATCTTTCAACCGATCCTTTAAATGCGGACTCAACAAAAAATGATCGATTCGAAGTCCGGCATCGCGTTGATAGGCATTTCGGAAGTAGTCGTAAAAGGTGTAAATAATTTTATCTGGAAACAGCGTTCGGATGGCATCAGTCCAACCTTGTGCAATCAACTCATGAAATGCAGCTCTGATTTCCGGTCTGAAAAGCGCGTCTTTGTGCCAACGCTCGGGTTTGTAAACATCGAGTTCGGTGGGCATCACATTAAAATCGCCTATCAGAATTACTGGAATATCGAAATTTACAAGGGTTTTGGCACGTTGCTGCAAGCGATCAAACCATTTCAATTTATAGTCGAATTTGGGACCTGGCGCCGGATTTCCGTTTGGAAGATAAAGACAACAAATTAAAATTCCATCGACCATGGCTTCAATATACCGACTTTGAACATCGTCAGCATCACCGGGAAGTGCGCGCCCAATTTCTTGAACATTTCCGGTTTTTGATAAAATTGCAACGCCATTCCACGATTTCTGTCCATGCCAAATCGAGTGATAACCCGCCTTTTGAATTTCATCACGCGGAAATTTTTCATTTGGCGCCTTTAATTCCTGTAAGCAAACAATATCGGGCGACTCCTTTTCGAGCCACCGAAGCAAAACCGGTAATCGTCCGTTTACGCCATTAACATTATATGTTGCGATCTTCATCAGCTAAATGCTTGAAAGGTTTTCCAATCAATTTTCAATACTTGCTCAAGTGCCGAACGATAATCCGACATCACATCAGGTTTTTTCATCAAGTAACTTGCTCCGGCCTCGAGATAGGTTCGCACCAACGACTTCGGACTAAAGCCTGAAATCATCACCACCGGAATATCAGCTAATAGCGGATTTTTCTTGATGATATGCAGAATCTCCTCGCCATTAAAAACAGGCATCCGAATATCCAAAAAGATGATATCGGGCAAATCCGTACCATTGAGCGCACGCAACATTTCATTGCCGTTTACAAAAATGGTAACCGAATGTCCGATGCTTTCCGCAGCCTCCTTAAACAGATACAAATCGTCTAAATCGTCATCGAGGTAAAATATTTTCTTCGACATTTTAATTGAAAAATTATGGCAAGAGTGAAATTAAACAACAAATCCCGAGCAAGATTACAACTTTTAAACAATCGATTACATAATTAAAAGACGCGACAGTATTAGAGCTTATAACTGAATAATCTTACGAAATTTAATTTCTCTATCTTTACTGTAGACCAAACAAATTTATATGTTGCTCAGCAAAGTAATGCTTTACTTTTTTTCGGCTCTTATCATACTTTCGGTATTGTTGCCACTGATTAAGAAAGATCACTGGACGTTCCGGGTGTTTGACTACCCGCGACTCCAGAAAATGACTCTCATCGCAATTCTATTGGGTGTTTGGCTGATATTCTTCCGCGACACCGAGCTGTGGATCGATTGGATGATCATGGGTTTGCTTTTCTGTCAGGCGGCTTTTCTATTTTATGTGATAATTCCCTACACGCCGCTGTCAAAGCCAATGATCAAACGTGTGAAAGATTCGGGGCAGCCTAAACTTACCGTTCTCGTGGCAAATGTCTATCAGATGAATCAACATTACGATAAACTTCTGAAACTGGTTGAACGTCGCAATCCCGATGTCGTCTTTTTATTGGAAACCGACCAGAAATGGCAAAACGGCGTTCAAAAAATAAAAGATAATTATCCGCATTCTATCGAGGTTCCAAAAGACAACACTTACGGATTGCTTTTTTACAGCAGGTTGCCACTGTCCGAGTCGCAGGTAAACTATCTGATCGATGAGGAAGTTCCGTCTATCATTGCTGATGTGAATTTTGAGGGCCAGACAATCCGAATTTACGGCCTTCATCCGACGCCGCCGGTTCCGCAGGAAAATGAACACAGCACCGACCGCGATGCCGAAATTCTGCTGATCGGGAAAGAAGCAAAAAAACATGAAGGTCCGTGTTTGGTTATCGGAGATTTGAATGATGTGGCGTGGAGTTACTCAACAAAATTATTTTTGAAATCGAGCGAACTTTTGGATCCGCGTCGAGGCCGTGGAATTTATAGCACGTTCAATGCAAATTATTGGCTTTTGAGATGGCCGCTCGATCATTTCTTTTTAAGTAGTCATTTTAGATTGATTGATATGCGAGTTGAAAATCATATTGGTTCAGACCACTTTCCGATAAGCATCAGCGTATGTGTAAGATCGGAAGAGGAAAGTGAAAAACTAACTGCCGACAGTGAAGAAAAAGAATTGGTTGAGAAAAAAATCCAGGCCGGAATTAATGATGATCCGCGGTGATGAAATAGAATCCGATTTTGACCGTTCAAATTAAATAGAATAAGGAGAGATAAAATGCACCTGATAAAAAAGATTAAATCGTACTTCAAAAAATATGAATGGCATTCCTGGAAAGATTTCGACAGCAGCGAATACGATATTAAATTCACAAAATTAGATTCAGAGATTACCCTCGATATTGTAAAATTTATTCAACAAAACCTTACAGAATCAGACGAAATCGGCAATAAGCGCCGTCGGTTACATCAGGATAAA
Source organism: Flavobacterium sp. (assembly GCA_015234525.1). Taxonomy (GTDB): domain Bacteria; phylum Bacteroidota; class Bacteroidia; order Flavobacteriales; family Flavobacteriaceae; genus Flavobacterium. Next base: position 24,898 of record JADGMX010000017.1, read on the forward strand.
TCAATTAAATGTGACTCCCTCGACGAAGTAATGTCGATTGTGACCAGAATCATCGAAGCGGATCATATTGAAACTTCAGCTGAAAGCAAACTTTATAATTGGCAGTTTCAGTATGTTGTGGGCGAACATCAGTCGTGCTCGCAAACCATCTGCATTTCGAACGTACTTACTTCAAAAACCGGAAATTGTATTTACGCGATTGCTTCAATTCGCAAGCATCACTCTGGAATTTACCTTTGGAATCATTTAGGTTAAGAAAAATTTTAACCGAAATTCTGCAGGAGCGAAGTATATTGTTTATTTTTATACAAATGTTTGGTGATGATGACTGAGTTGAGAACAATATTTTATGTCGATGACGATCCGGACGATCTTGATTTCTTTCAGGAAGCCGTTGATGCGACCGGTCAGCACGTGACCTTATTCCAACTTGGCGACCAAATGATCCACGCCCTGAAAAATCCACCGCCGGATCCTTCGCTGATTTTCGTCGATTTAAATATGCCCGGAAAAACCGGACTCGACATCATCGCTGAGATCAAATCGTCTAACGCGTTGTGCAATCTTCCGATTATCATACTTTCAACAGCCAGCGATAGCAAAACCATCGACGACTGTAAAGCCGCGGGAGCGAATTTTTATATCAAAAAAGCGAATTCGGTTGCAGAACTCCGCAAATCTATCGAATATGTCTTGAGCTTCGACTGGATCAATTCCTTTCCGCCCTCGTCATTGTATGTCTACAACCCTCAAAAGTAAGATCGCAATCGGTGTCGGCCTGCAATATCCATTTTTTGGTTGAGCATTTCAATGTAATTATGCTCCATCTTATTTCCGAAAATGTCAATAACCACAGCATTTTGATTGAGATACTCAGCTAAAAGGTCGAAACAACTTTCAATCGACTCTGCCTCGAAACGATGAAAAACCCGCAATTTATAATCGGCTAATCTTGCGACCCATTTATCCTCAACATATTCCCCGTAGAAGAAATTCCAGGTATGGTCTATTCCTTCACTTTCTACTTCCATTGTAATATAGCCCATAGCAATTCTTTTTTTACTTAAAATTAGAACCTTGCGTGTGCTATTCCGTTATAAAATCTATCGCACAGTTTACACAGTTTACGCCTTAATTTTAACAAACGTCTGTAATTCATCGAGTTTTTGACTTGATTTTTGAAAGCCCGAAAAATTTTGACTAAAATTGAGTAAACTAACAACCAATGTTTACTCAGCCTAATAATCAGCAAAATATCTTTTACATTGATGATGATCCGGACGACTTGTGGTTATTTAAGGAAGCTGCGAAATCGCTTGGAAAGAGTGTTACTGCGTTTCGGCAGAGTGAACAATTGTTAAACGCAATGCTGAGTCCACCGCCAACGCCGTCAGTTGTATTCGTGGATTTAAACATGGGAGATCGAAGCGGTTTTGAGGTTGTGGAAGATATCCGACAGCATCAAAAGCTACTTTCACTTCCATTAGTGATATACTCGACATCCGACAATCGAAAGACAATCGAGACCTGTCGCAAGTTAGGTACGGCACTTTATGTCATCAAACCGGCAAAAATGAAAGCCATATCTAAAGTGATTCAACATGTTACCAGCATCGACTGGAACAATCACCAGATAACCGACGAGAATTTTGTGATTAAAATCTAAAGAATGAATACAAAAAAACCCATCATTTCTGATGGGTTGACTTAGTAGCGGGAACAGGACTCGAACCTGTGACCTTCGGGTTATGAGCCCGACGAGCTGCCTACTGCTCTATCCCGCGGTGTGGTGCAAATATACAACCGTTTTTTAACTACCGCAAGGGTTCAGCGAAAAAAAAATACAATATTTCTAATTATGTAACACAATGCCGAAAAGGTGTAACAGTTTGCTCCCGCTCGTATTTGACATTTGCAAACTACCAAAATCAAAAACTAATGCCATCCAAAATCGTAGAAGAATGTGTCGATAGATTAGTCAACAGCGGATTACAAATCGTATTTGCCGAAAGCGTTACCGCCGGCAGAATCGCATCCGAATTCTCATTGGTAATGGAATCAGGATCGATCTTACTCGGAAGCGTCGTTTCATACGACCCGCGCGTTAAAAGTCAGATTCTGAAAGTACCTCAGCAACTGCTTGAAAAACATACGCCGGAATCTGCTGAAGTTACCCGCGCTATGGCAAACGGCTTACGTGATTTGATCGAAAGCGACATTTATGTCGCTGTAACCGGACTTGCTTCGCCTGGCGGAAGTGAAACTCCTGAAAAGCCCATAGGAACCGCGTTTATCCATATCGTCATGCCGGATCAGGAAGTTGCGCATCGCGAAGTTTTCGACGGTGAGCCGGAAGAAGTCGTTTTAAAAATAATCGACAAAACAAGCCAACTGATCACGCAACATATACCCACTCTTAAAAATTTATAACAATCATGGCCGACAATAAAAGAATAACTTGCTTGCTGATCGACGATGATATTGACGATCAAGAACTCTTTGCTCACGCACTCAAACATTTAGATGTGTCGGTCGACTTCGTGACGGCCAACGATGGCGTACACGCGATCGACAAAATAAAAACCGACTCGAATTTCAATCCGTACTTCATTTTTATCGACGTAAACATGCCGAGAATGAACGGAATTGAATGCCTGGTCGAGATCAAGAAGATCTCAAAAGTCAAAAATACGCCCGTCTACCTCTACTCGACCTATGGCGACCCAGATACGATTAGTCAGGGTAAAAAACTTGGGGCAGTCGACTTACTCGTTAAAGCAAACAACATGAAGGAGTTAGAACAAACCCTGGCCGGAATTCTAACTACCAAAACCACCGAACACAAGTCAGACATCGATTAATAGCCTCGCGGTGAAATAACAGTATTTTTTTTATGTAGCTTTACATAAAAATTCATCGTAATGGACCGCGCAAAAATCAAGGTTTTACTCGCAGATGATGATCCGGATGACAGGGATTTATTTACCGAAGCAGTCAATGAGCACAATGCTGATATTCAGACTGCCGGTAATGGCGCGCAACTAATGACATTGCTTTTGGAAACGTCAGAATTCCCGGATTTTATTTTCCTGGATCTGAACATGCCTGAAAAAAGCGGCAAAGAATGTTTGCAGGAAATCCGTCAGCACCCAAAACTTAAGGACATTCCGGTGATTATCTATTCGACTTCCTCGAGCAAAAAGGATATCGACGACACCTATTCTTTAGGCGCAAATCTCTATATCACCAAACCAAATTCATTTTCGGAACTTCGCAATACGGTGCGCGAGATCTTGTCGATTGATTGGAAACAACGCGAACAAAAAGTTGCAAAAAAACAATACGTGTTTGCGATTTCTGAGTAGCTTTTTCCTGCTGTCCGCTTTATCTTTTTTGCCCCTTTTTGGTTCTTTTGAAATTTGTTCTACAAAGCAAAAAAGGATGCTCGCTCCCATCAGGGCTAGGGATTTGTTGATTACGCTGAACGCTACAATGCATTAAACAACCAAAGATTTTCAGCCATTTTACCCTTACTGCTAAGAAAGGTTGCGTTAGGGATGGCAGCGATATCCTTTTTTGAGGCCACGAAAAAAAGATAAAGCGAACAGCCCGGCGCCGACCGCAAGCTTCAATGTTTGCAGTTCGTTTGTTTCGGCGCAACGCCCAAATCATAACATAAATATTGCAACTTTATAAAAAAATTATGTAAAGGCTTTTTCGCGAAATCAAGTCATCTTTGAAGTTGAATTCAGTACGGATTTTCTTTCATAGACATCCTACCTTACAGCGCCTAGCATCCATGAACAAAAAAGTACCCGCGTCTCTCAAAAAAATATTAAAAGTCGTCTTGTGGATTGTCGGCGTGGTGATCGCACTTCTTTTGCTGATCGTCATTTTGATCCAAATTCCCGCGGTTCAGAATTTCGCCAAAGATAAAGCTGTCGCTTTTCTGCAAGAAAAAATAAAAACCAGGGTTGAGGTCGACGAACTTTCGATCGGATTTCCCAAAAAAGTCATTCTGCGTGGCGTCTATTTCGAAAGTCAGCAAAAAGATACGTTGCTTGCCGGACGTGAACTTGCCGTTGATATTTCGATGTTTAAACTGCTGTCAAACCAACTTGAATTAAACTCGATCGAACTCAACGGAATTGTGGCAAACATCAAACGCGACAAAGATTCGGTGTTCAATTTCGATTATATCATTGATGCTTTTGCCAGTGATGAGCCAAAAGCGGAAGATTCCGGCGAATCGATGCGGATTTCGGTTACCGACGTCATTCTTGACAATGTCAGACTGAATTACGACGACGCGATTACCAAAAATAAAGTAGCGGTCAACCTTACCCATTTCGATACGAAGTTCCGAACTTTCGATCTCGACAAGATGAAATTCAACGTCCCGAACATTCATCTCGACGGACTTAAAGTCTTACTTGACCAAGGACTTGTTGAAGAAATTGCGGAAACCTCGGTTGAAGTTGCCGATACCATCTCCAAACGACCCGATTTCGATCTGACTCTTGGTGAAATTCAGCTTTCCCGCATTTCCATTGCTTATGACAACGTGGGAACGCACCTGAATACCGGAATTTCTCTCGGAAAATTGTTGGTTCAGTTTAACAAGATCAATGTTGCCGACCAACTGATCGATGTAAAAAACCTCGAAATAAAGGCATTGAAAGGGAATCTCGCGTTTGGCAAAAACGAGAAAATCAAGGTTCCTGAAACCGATACAACTGCCATTAAAAAAGGCTGGCGTTTGCGGCTTGATAAAACTGATATTGCTGATGTAAATTTTAAATTCGACGATGATAATTCGCCCACTCAAGCTCGTGGGGTCGACTATGCGCATTTAGACATCACTGATTTCAACTTAAAAGCTGAGAATATTCTGTATTCGACTGATACGATTTCGGGATCAATTCAGGATTTCCGTGTTAAAGATAAAAGCGGATTGCACATTCAGCAGCTTGAAACCGACTTCTTTTATGGAAGTCGCGGTGCGTATTTGAAAGACTTGATTTTGCGCACGCCGCAAACCGTATTGAAAGACGAAATAAATGTTTCGTATCCGTCAATAGACGCAATCAGCAATGATCTGGCGAGTTTGTCGATTGATGCGGCAATTCGCGATAGTAAGATCGGGTTTAAGGACATTTTGCTTTTTGTACCGACATTGGCAGGCACAAATCCGTTTGCATCCAATCCGAACGCGGTGTTGCATTTGAACAGCAGAATTACCGGCCGGGTTGACGACATAAGTTTTCCGATCTTACAAATTAGCGGAATTGGAAATACCGTTGTGTCGGCACGCGGTCGAATTACCGGGCTTCCAGAAACTGACAAAGCGGTTTTTGACATTACGATAAACGATTTCAGATCGACATCGCGGGATATCGCCGCATTTGTGCCAAAAGGTACAATACCGAACAATATCAGCATTCCGCCGCAGCTTTCTCTTAGTGGAACTTTCAAAGGTGCAATCAACAATTTCGATACTGATCTTTTGTTGAAAAGCAGTTATGGAAATGCGAAGGTCGATGCGAAATTTGATCAGCGACGCAAAAATGCCGAACGATACGACGCAGACATTGCGCTTTCGGGATTTCATTTGGGGAAATTGCTCAAGAACGATTCGATTGGCCGAGTAACTTTGACCACTAAAGTTAACGGAACGGGCTTGAATCCGAAGACTGCAAATGCCAAGTTACGCGGACTTTTGAAAAGTGCGGAGTATAACAATTATACCTACCGCGACCTCAACTTTAAAGGCGATATCGCTTACGGCAAATTTAATGTGACCGCAGATATTTCTGATCCGAACCTCGATGTAAGTCTGGATGCGAGCGGTGGATTTGACGACAAATATCCGTCGGCTAAAATCAAGTTGAATGTTGACATTGCCGATTTGCAGCGATTGAATTTGCATGCGGGCCCGCTTAAAATCAGAGGTTATATGGACGCCGACATTCCGACGGCCGATCCTGACTACCTGAACGCCAACATCGCTCTACATCACATTCAATATCTGGCCGGTGACGATCTGGTAATTCTGGATTCGATCAAAATTGTTGCCACTGCAACTCCGGATTTGAATACAATGCAAGTTCGCTCGCAAATTGTAAATGCTGATGTTGAAGGAAAATATAAATTGACTGAACTTGCAACGTCGCTTCAAAATACGATATCAAAATATTTTGATATGAATCCGGGTGCAAAGAAAACGGCAACCTCAGATCAAAACCTGACTTTCGACATGACCGTTCAGAACGATCCGGTGTTGTTCAAACTTGTTCCGCAACTTACAAGCATGGAACCAATCAAGATCAATGGCCGATATAATAGTGTTAACGATACGTTGGTGGTCGATGCTTCGATTCCGCGTCTGACATTCGGAACAAATACGATCTCGGGAGCAAAATTGAACATCGATACAGAGGAAGACGCGCTTGTATATAATTTAAATGTTGACGGCGTTGAAAGCGGCCAAATTAAAATTCCGAACACCAGCCTGACCGGAAATGTAAGCGACAATAAAGCGACTTACAACCTAAAAATCACTGATAATGAAAACAAAGATCAGTATGTGATTGCGGGAGATTTGGCGACAGAAAATGGAAATACGCTCGTTCATCTTGATGGCGAAAATCTGACGTTGAATTATGATCAGTGGGCGCTTACCCCTGATAATGTCATCAGGTTTGGCAAAGACGGAATTTACATTAACGATTTCAAACTGACCAACGACGGCAATGCGATTCAGATTCAATCGGAATCAGAAGCCAGCAACTCGCCTATCGCTGTGAATTTTACAAATTTTGATCTCTCAACGGTTTTAAACATCGTTAATAAGGATAAACCTATTGCAGGCGGAGTTTTAAACGGCGATGTCAATTTGCGTGACTTAAACGGGTCTCCGGTTTTTACCTCGGATCTTGTTATCAGCGAATTTAAATTCCAGGGTCAGGAAATTGGTGATATTTCACTAAAAGTAAATAATCAGCAAACCGATACGTATGCTGCTGATGTTGCGATAACCGGTAATGGAAATCAGGTGAACTTAACCGGATTTTACAATGCCAATTCAGGTACATTTGATCTGGATTTGGATATGGCCCGACTCAACATCGAACATGCTCAAGCTTTTGCGATGGGTCAGATTACAGATGGAGAAGGGTTTTTGTCAGGTAATATGAAAATTACGGGAACTGCGGATAATCCGAATGTTGACGGTGAATTGAATTTTAATGAGGTTGCATTGCGAGTTACCCAACTAAACTCCTTCTTTAAAAACATCAATGAAAAAATTGTGTTTAACGACCGTGGAATCAACCTTGATCGCTTTACGGTTTTAGATGAAAAGAATAACGAACTGGTTGTTAATGGCGCCGTACTTACGACCAATTACAGGGATTACGAATTTGATTTGACCGTAGTTGCTGATAATTTCCGCGCTATAAACTCGACTGCTAAAGACAACGATTTGTATTATGGCGATTTGTTTTTAGATACGGATTTACTTGTGAAAGGTTCGCCGGCAAGTCCGGTAGTAAGCGGAAGCCTGAAAGTTAAGGACGGCACTAACCTCAGCGTTGCACTTCCGCAAAGCGATCCTGCTATTGCGGACCGCGAAGGAATCGTCGAGTTTGTCGATGAAGACAACGTATTGCTTCAGGAAACCATTATCATGGAAGAGACGATGAACAAAACGAATCTTCAGGGAATGAATGTTTCAGTGGCGATTGAGATTGTGGAAGAAGCGTCATTAAACTTAATCATCGATAAAGGTAACGGCGACTTCCTAAATCTTAAGGGTGAGGCGATGTTGACCGGCGGAATCGATCCTTCTGGAAAAACAACACTTACAGGTAAATATGAATTTACCGAAGGTGCTTACGAAATGACCTTTAACCTGCTAAAGCGACGTTTCGATATTAAGCCTGGGAGTTATATTATCTGGAATGGTGAGCCAACCGAGGCCAATGTAAATATCACGGCAATTTACCGCGTTGAGGCACCGCCAATCGATTTGTTAGGCGATCAATTAGGTGGCGTGTCGCAATCGGTTCGTAATACTTACAAGCAAAACATTCCCTTTGAAACATTGCTAAAAATGAACGGCGAATTGCTTCAGCCGGAAATCAGTTTCGACATTATCCTTCCTGAAGGTAACCACAACGTTTCATCCGATATTATCACGGCTTCAAATAATAAACTTGAGCAGTTGCGTCAGGAACCGGCCGAATTAAACAAGCAGGTTTTTGCTTTATTGCTATTGAATAGGTTTATTGGCGAAAATCCGTTTTCAAGTGAAGCGGGATCCGGTGGTGCTGAAGCATTGGCGAGACAAAGTGTAAGCAAAATTTTGTCGCAACAACTCAACAATTTTGCAGGCGATCTAATTAAAGGTGTTGAACTTGAATTCGACCTCGAGTCGACTGAAGATTATACGACAGGAATAAAAGAAAATCGCACGGATCTCAACGTTGGACTTTCCAAACGATTGCTGAACGACCGGCTAAAAGTTACCGTTGGAAGCAGTTTTGGACTTGAAGGAAGTGAACAGCAAGGTCGCGAGGCGAATACCATTGCAGGTGATCTGGCCGCGGATTATCAACTGACACGTGATGGGCGTTATATGGTGAGAGCTTATCGCAAAAATGATTACCAAGTTGCATTACAAGGTCAGGTTGTTGAAACCGGAGTCGCGTTTATTCTGACAATGGATTACAATAAATTCCGCGAGCTTTTTCACACAAGTGAAGAGGAAAAAGAAATGAAACGAGAGGAACGCGCAAGAAAGAAAAGAGAACGTGAACTTGCCAAAAAAGAAAAAGAAAACAAAGAAGAAACTGAAAATAAAACAGATGATAATGAAGAGTAAAAGTCTCTCATACGGACTAATTTTGATCGTCCTGATCTGCTGGGGTTGTAGCAATACTAAGTACTTGCCCAAAGGCGAATTGCTATACGTTGGTCCAAAAGTAGAGGTTGAGGATTCTATCATAAAACGAAAAGAGCGCAAAGCGTTGGCAAGCGAATTAAAAGGATTAGTTCGTCCTAAACCAAATTCTAAGATTTTAGGCTTAAGGCCGAAGTTGTGGATCTACAATATTGCCGGCGAGCCAAAAAAGGAAAAGGGAATCAGACATTGGTTACGAACAAAAGTTGGTGAACCACCGGTTTTATTTAGTCAGGTTGACCTCGAATACAATTCCAGCGTACTTCAAAATTATGCTGAAAATCGCGGGTATTTCAAAACACGCACAGAAGCTGATTCGACCAGGAGAAAGAAAAAAGCTACTGCTGATTTCAAGGTGATGCCTGGTGTTCAATATAAAATCCGCGAAGTGATTTTCCCTCAGGATTCGTCAGAAATTGCTGAGGCCATTCGACGTGCCACAAGACGTAGTGCTTTGAAAAAAGGAAATCCGTATGATCTTGATGTTATTAAGGCTGAGCGTGAGCGAATCGATTCGCGATTGAAAGAGCGTGGTTTTTACTTTTTCGGACCTGATTATTTGCTGATTAAAGTTGACAGTACGGTTGGTAAGCACGAGGTCGATCTTCGGATGACAATCAAGCCTGAAACACCTCAACGAGCTAAAGAGATATTTAAAATCAACGACATTTTCATCTACCCAAATTACTCGATCAAACTCGACACGGTGGTTTACAATCCAGCCGACATCACTCAACACGGCGATTTCACCATAATCGATTCAGTTGAGACGTTTAAGCCGTTTATCTTCGACCGAACATTATACTTTAAAAAAGACGACATTTATAATCGGAAAGATCACAATTTATCACTCAACAGATTAGTGAATATGGGACCTTTCCAATTTGTAAAGAACGAATTTCGGCTTGCTGAGGTTGAAGGAAACTATCTTGACGCGTATTACTTTTTGACACCATCGCCAAAAAAATCAATCAGAGTTGAATTGGCGGGAAAGACCAATTCAGCTAATTATACCGGTACCGAATTAACCGTTAACTGGAGCAATCGAAATGCCTTCAGAGGAGCGGAATTATTGCAGATTTCGGGTTTTGGCGGAATCGAAGTCCAGGTGTCAGGGCAAAATAAAGGCTTTAACGTATATAGAGTTGGATCGGAAGCAAGTGTGATCTGGCCACGATTTATAACTCCGTTTGAGGTTCACAGCGCCAGCGGATTTGTGCCAAGGACTAAAGCAACGATCAGCTATGAATATCAGAATCGTGAAAAATTGTATTCGCTTAATTCGTTCCGCGGATCGTTTGGATATTTGTGGAAGGAAGATATTACTAAGGAACATCAGCTGAACGTCACCGATATTACTTTTGTGAGCCCGACAAACGTCACCGACTTATACCGTCAACAAATTGTGGATAATCCATCACTTGAAAAAGTCATCGAAAAGCAATTGATATTTGGTCCTTCTTACTCATATACTTTCACCAACACCATGAGAAAGCGACGCAAACACACCTTTTACTATAAAGGAAGTGTCGACTTGTCGGGAACTTTAGCCGGTTTATTTACAGGTGCAAATATCAAAAAAGGCGATACCATTAAATTATTCGATGTTCCATTTAGTCAATTTGTAAGAATTGAAAACGATTTTAGACACTACATGCGACTTGGTCAAAATTCGTCACTAGCAAGTCGTGTCATTGTCGGTGCCGGGTTGGCATATGGAAATTCGCGAGATCTTCCCTTTATCAAGCAGTTTTTCATTGGTGGAACAAATAGCGTCCGGGCATTTCGGGCAAGATCTATCGGGCCTGGTTCGCATGATCCGCAAACAGAAGAAAATTCGTTCCTACCCGACCAATCGGGAGATTTAAAATTTGAGTTTAACACCGAATATCGGGCTAAACTTTTCAGTGTGGTTCATGGCGCAGTTTTCCTGGATGCGGGAAATATATGGCTGCTCAACAAAAATCCTAATCAGCCGGGAGCTGAAATCAAGAAAGATTTTTTAAAGGAACTTGCGGTTGGTACCGGAGTGGGATTGCGTTTTGACTTATCGTTTTTAGTCTTGAGGACCGATTTGGCATTTCCCCTTAGAAAACCATACCTTCCTGAAGGAGAGCGATGGGTTGGCGATGACATCAATTTTGGCAGTAGTGGATGGCGAAAGGAAAACCTCGTATTCAATTTGGCGATCGGTTATCCGTTCTAATTGAAATTATATAACTATTTACATTTTTAATATAAATACCAGAAGATACGGGCATAGTATCTTCGCAGTAACAGAATTAAAGGTCTGCTAAAATTCCCTCTTTAGTTAGGGGTGCGAAAGTGGTAAGAAATTGTAGGGATTTCTTATCACTTTTTAGCTTTATAACTATTTTGTAATCGTTTGATCCATCGGTTTTAAATGTAAAGAAACGCTGAAATTCTGTAACCGAATCTATGCTGATTTATAAATCTTTGTCAAATAGATATCAATAACATTACGACACAATGGAAAGCGTACAAGCAACACAGAATCTAGCTCAAAAATTTACATCAGCAACACCTACGAATGTCAGTGACAACAGTGAAACCTATGACATGGTGGTATTCTGTCACCTGAGATGGGAATTCGTTTATCAACGTCCGCAACATATCATTTCACGGATGGCCAAAAGTCAGAAGATACTTTTTATCGAAGAGCCAATTCCGCATAGCGAGAGCGAAAAAAATACGGCCAACTTTATTGAAGTAAGCGAAAACATTCACGTTTTACAGCCTAAAGTCGACAGCCTTGAGGACATCAAGAATGTCATTCCAAAATATGTCAACAACACGGCAATTGAAATCGGATGGTTTTATTCGCCTTCATTTGTTGTTCTTTTAGATCATTTCAGTTTCAGCAAAATTGTTTATGATTGTATGGACGAACTTTCTCTTTTTAAGGGAGCTCCGGTTCAATTGTTAGATCAGGAGAAGTTTCTAATGTCGAATGCCAATATTGTGTTCACCGGCGGAAAGTCGTTGTATGACTCAAAAAAGCGACTTCACAAAAATGTTTATTGCTTCCCAAGTTCGGTTGATCAGTTGCACTTTGCCAAAGCATTGAACGGTGTTGAAATTCCTGCTGATATAGCTAATCTCCCTCATCCGATTGTGGGTTATTTCGGGGTTATTGACGAGCGACTTGATCTTGAGCTTTTAAATCAAACTGCGATCAACAATCCTGATGTATCATTTGCGATGATTGGTCCACTGGCTAAAATTCACGAATCTGATTTACCGCGACCTGGTAACATACATTATCTCGGAATGAAATCATACGAAGAACTTCCAGGCTACTTAAAGACGTTTTCAGTGGCAATGATGCCGTTCGCGCTAAATGACGCTACAAAATACATTAGCCCAACCAAAACCCTTGAATACATGGCTGCAGGAAAGCCAATAATTTCAACACCAATCAAAGACGTTGTACGTGATTATCAGCATTGTGTAACCATTGTGGAAAGTGCGGACGAATTTGGAAAAGCGATTCAATATCACCTCGAAAACATGAATGATCTTTCACTCGAAATCGCCTATTCTGAAATCCTGGAAAGAACGTCATGGGACAATACTGCCGATAAAATGAATTTGCTAATTACAAAAACTGCTAAGCTATGAGAAGTGCAGATATTGTAATTATTGGAGCCGGCATTTCAGGATCAGTACTCGCAGAACGTTATGCATCTATCGGCAAAAAAGTATTAGTAATTGAAAAGCGAGATCACATTGCAGGAAACTGTTACGACTATATCGATGAAAATGGAATTTTGGTTTCAAAATACGGGGCGCATCTATTCCACACCAATGAAGAAGATGTATGGGAATATGTAAATCAATTCTCTGACTGGTATGACTGGGAACACCGGGTTCTGGCGAAAGTCGACGAAAAGTTAGTGCCGATTCCGGTCAACATCACTACGGTAAACCAGCTTTTTGGCCTCGAGCTTTCATCTGAAAAAGAGATGAGTGAGTGGCTTGAAGCCAATAGACTTCCGATTGAAAATCCGAAAGATGGCCGTGAAGCTGTCCTGAATAAAGTTGGCAACGAACTTTATGAAAAAATGTTCCGCCATTATACCAAAAAACAATGGGATAAATATCCTGAAGAATTGCATGCGTCAGTTTTGGAGCGGATACCCGTTAGAAACAATTTTGATGACCGCTATTTCTCGGATAAATATCAGGCGCTTCCAAAAAACGGATATACCCAAATTTTTAAAAATCTGTTGTCTAATCCAAATATTGATGTGTTGTTGAATACAGACTACTTCGATATTGCAGATGAACTTGGATCTTATGAAAAACTGTTTTATACAGGTCCGATTGACAGATTTTTCAATTTTAAACACAGTTTGGATGAAAAACTGGAATACCGTTCAATCAACTTTGTATCAGAAACTGTTGATGCCGAATTCTTTCAAGAAAATTCGGTAGTAAATTATCCGGGAACTGAAGTTGATTTCACACGCATCATCGAATATAAACATTTTGGAAATCAAAAATCGGACAAGACCACGATTGTACGAGAATTCACTGTCGACGAAGGCGAGCCATATTATCCCGTACCTAACTCAAGAAATCAGGAAATTTACAATTTGTACAAAGAAGAGGCTGATAAGTTAACCGATGTGTACTTTGTTGGCCGATTGGCAAACTACAAGTATTTTAATATGGATCAAGCGTTTAAGAATGCTTTGGATCTATTTAGCTCACTTGAGCCACAGCATAAATTTGATGGTACTCCAAAAGTTTCAGCTCAAGAAAACATCTAAATGTTTTTTACCTTTTTTTTAAAAGCAGGAGCAAATTCCTGCTTTTTTTATGTGTATAAATCAGGTATTCATTTGGAAGAAAATTCGTAAATTAGAGTAAGATCAAAATTGAAAATATGAAAGCAATCTGGAAAGGCGGCATCAGTTTCGGACTCGTAAATATTCCCGTCAAACTTTATAGCGGATCTGTTTCGCACCGAATCGATCTTGATATGATCCGTAAAGAAGATCAATGTCCGATTCAGTATGTTCGTGTTTGTAAAAAAGACGGCGCTGAAGTCCCTTGGGATCAAATTGCAAAAGGTTATAAGAAGGAAGATGGAGATTACGTCGTGCTAGATCAGGACGATTTAGCGAGTGTTGCTCCTGAAAAAACGCAGTCGATCAACATTTTCGAATTTGTTCACGAAGATGAAATTCCGTCGCAATATCTTGAAAAGCCGTATATCGTAGAACCAGAGAAACAAGCTTCAAAAGTTTACGCGCTTCTACGTGCGGCATTGAAAAAATCCGGGAAGGTCGGTTTGGCAAAATTCGTCATGAGAAGTGCCGAACACTTAGCTATTCTTAAAGTTGAAAGCGATGCGATCTTGCTGATCCAAATCCGGTTTGATGAAGATTTAAGAGATCCATCAGAAGCGAAAATACCAAATGACATCAAAATCGAGAAAAAAGAACTCGATATGGCACTGACAATCATTGATCAGTTGACCGATAAATTTGAACCCGAAAAGTATAAAGATACTTACAAGGAAGACCTATTGAAACTCATCAAAAAGAAATCGACCGAGAAGCCAAAGAAAAAAGGTGCAAAAGAAACTGAAGTCAAACCGAAACCCAAGGCCGCGCCAAAAGACGATCTGCTTGAACAGTTAAAAGCTAGTCTTGAAGCAATCAAAAACTAATTGCGATGGCACTCGAGAAATATAATGAAAAACGCGATTTTACCAAAACAAAGGAACCTAAAGGTGTAAAGAAAGCATCGAAGGGCGACCTGAGATTTGTTGTGCAAAAACATGCAGCGTCCCGTTTACATTACGACTTCCGACTTGAGATTGATGGCGTTCTGGTCAGCTGGGCGGTTCCAAAAGGACCTTCAGCAAATCCGGCCGACAAACGCCTGGCGATGCAAACTGAAGATCATCCAATGGATTACATCGACTTTGAAGGAACGATCCCGAAAGGCGAATACGGCGGCGGGACGGTCATGGTTTGGGACATCGGAACGTATAACGCGGAAGGAAATACGGTCAAGTCAAAGGACAAAACCATTCTGAAAAAGATGTTATCTGATGGAAACATTAAGATTGAACTCAACGGCGAAAAATTAAAAGGTTCCTGGCATTTGATTCGGATGAAAGGCGAAGATAGCCGTCAGTGGTTGCTCATGAAACACAAAGATGAGTTTGCCGGTGAGAAAATCGAGTACAATCAACTTTCAGTTCTAACGAAGCGCGATTTACCTGAAATTGAAAAAGGTAATCATGTCTGGCACAGCAACAGGTCGTCTGAAAACAAAACTGATGACTCAACAACTTCCAATTCCGTCTTCTCACCTACTGATTTAAAAAATGCAAAACACATAAAATCGTTTCCTGATGATTGGCGTCCGCAATTAGCGACATTGGCCGACGAGCCTTTTGATAATGCCGATTGGATTTTTGAAACGAAATACGATGGCTATCGCGCGCTGGCTCAAATAAAAAATGGCGATGTAACTTTAATCTCGCGAAACGGAAACAAATTTTCAAAATACAAGGAAATTAACGAAGCATTATCTGACATTTCGCTAGATGTTATTTTAGACGGCGAAATTGTGAGCGAAGACGAAAAAGGCAAAAGTAATTTTCAGTCGCTCCAGAATTATGAGGACAATCCAAAACTCGGCATGTTGAAATATTACGTTTTCGACATTATCTATTTTAACGGATTCGATTTGCGAGGCATTGATTTGATGTTGCGAAAAAAGATACTTCGTGCCGTATTACCTGATTTGCCAAACATCAAATATTCTGATCACGTGGAAGGCAATGGCATAAAAGCGTTCAAAAAAGCCGAAAAAGAAGGTGGCGAAGGAATCATCGCCAAACGTAAAACTTCGACATATCTGAGTGGCAAACGCACAAAAGATTGGCTGAAAATCAAAACTGAAATGCAGCAGGAAATGCTCATTGCCGGATATACCGACCCACAAGGTAGTCGTAGTGGCCTTGGCGCGATAATCTGCGGATATCATCAAAATGACGAATTGGTTTACTCGGGCAAGGTCGGAACCGGCTTTAATGAATCGTCCCTAAAAAATCTGCTGAAACAACTGACACCACTGGAACGAAAAACAAGTCCGTTTTCAGATGCACCAAAATTAAAAGGTGTTCATTGGGTCACGCCTAAATTGATTGCACAAGTAAAATTTAGCGAGCTTACCAAAACCGGGATTATGCGTCATCCGGTGTTCCTCGGACTAAGGACTGACAAATCGCCCGAAAAAGTCATCGCCGAAAAACCTGAAGTCGAAACTGGCTTGCTCCATTCAAACGGTTCGAAGAAATCAACCGAAAAAGCAAGCAAAAAGTCTCCGACTGTCGACCCGACGGATATAAAATCAATTAAATCGAAGGTCGAGTTCACCAATACTGATAAATTGTTCTGGCCAAAAGAAGGCATTACAAAAGGTGATGTCATTAGATATTACAATGATATTGCCGAATACATACTGCCATATCTCATCGATCGGCCGCAGTCATTACGACGAACTCCCGATGGAATAAAAAGCGAAGGATTTTTTCAGAAGAATGTTGCCGGTACCGTTCCAAAATGGATCAAAACCCGAAAGATCAAATCGGATTCAGCTAAAGAATCGATTGAATGGTTACTTTGTCAGGATAAGGACACGCTACTGTTTTTGGCAAATTACGGTTGCATCGAACTTAATCCGTGGAGCAGTCGCGTGGGCTCATTGAACAATCCGGATTATATCATATTTGATCTCGATCCGAATAAAGCCGATATGAAAAAATTAGTTGCAACTGCCCTTAAAGTTAAAGAGGTGCTTGATCGGCTTAAGATTAAAGGCTATGTCAAAACTTCCGGTGGCAAGGGAATCCACGTTTTCATTCCGGTACTTCCAAAGTATACCTATGAGCAAACACGAGACTTTTCGCTGATCATCAGTCAGATGGTTCATCGGGAACTTCCAAATATTACAAGTTTGGAAAGAATGCCGGCAAAACGTGTGGGGAAAATTTACCTCGACTTTCTGCAAAACGGACGAGGGAAAACTATGGCTAGTATTTATTCGATCAGACCCCGCGAAGGTGCCGGAGTGAGCACTCCGCTTGATTGGGACGAGATTAACGACAACTTAGACCTCACCAAATTTAATATTAATACAATTCCACAGCGACTTCAGCAAAAAGGCGACTTGTGGAAGAATTTTTTCGATGACGCGATCGATCTGAAAGACGCGTTGTCAAACCTCTAACTTAAAAGTATGGATTATATTCAAATCCTCGGAATCGCAGCAGCTATTTTAACCAGTGCGGCAAATGTTCCGCAGGCAGTAAAGATTATCAGGACAAAATCAACCAAAAGCATATCAGCCGCAACATACGCCCTTTTATTCAGTGGACTTACGTTATGGCTGATATACGGGATTATTAAAAATGACTTGCCCATTATTCTGGCAAACTCGGTTTCTGCGGCACTCGCCGGCGTTATTTTAATAATGAAACTGACTTTAAAAAAGACGGAAGATCAGACATCGTCTGAAGAAATCGACTGATTCTGATCTTCGTCCAAATCAATATTATCATTTAGTATATAATCGTCCTGGCTAAAGGCGTCGGCATTTCGGCTATTTTCACCGTTTGGGTTGAATTTACCCATCTTGCCTTCGCCATTTTCAGAATAATCTGAGTAGTTCGTCGGATTTGTATCCGGAGTATACGTTACCCCTGGTTGTTCCATGGCAAGATACTTATCGGTTTCAAGATTATCATAAACCTCCTTTTGCTGTTCTTCGGTATTATTTGCGCTCAAATCCTCTGAACTTGACGGGATGTTTTTCGCAGTATCGTCTGCATTACGGTCGTGATTTTTTTCGTTCGATTCCATAGCTTAATTTTTTAGAAAATAACAAGATTAGAAACGTCCAAACTCTTGAGCAATCTTGAATTTGTTTCCAGAAGATTTCTCATCAGCAGATTGTTCGATTCCTTTTTCTCGGTTTTTTGAATAGTAGTTTCGTACACATACATGTGCCGTACACGTCTAGGTAAATTTCTCTTCTTCATAATAGTTGGGTTTGGTCTTTTCTAAAGTTCGAAATTATTGGTCGACTGACGCTTATACACTCATATAGTCATACTTACATAATTCCCATATTAAATATTCAGATTACCTTCTATTCCACCATCCATACCTTTCCCGGTAATTGTAGAGGCAGCAATTTTTAGCAATGTAATCGCTTTTCCATCCTTAGTATCCCAATAGTAGGCATCGCTTGGCGTAACCTTTATAACCGATACATTCGGATCTTCTTTTCCTTGCTCGAACCAGGCCTCAGCAACCGTGCTCCAAACTTCATCAATAGTCGCCTGATCCTTATAAATGGTAGCCGTACCATAGACTGATAGATAATGCGAATCAGATGTTTGCGCAAAGAAAAGTTGCACAGCATTATCTTTTTTGATCTCAAAATTTTTGTTACTGTTCGCCGAGCTGATAAACCAAATATTTCCATTTTCGTCAACTTCCTGAACGCTCATCGGACGGGCCGCAATTGGTTGATCGGCCAAATCTGTACAAAACATACATGTTCTTACATCTTCTGCTAATTTCTTTAATTTGGCAACTGCTTCCTGATTTGTAAGGTTTTTAAAATCTCCCATAACTTCTTTTTTTTGTGTTGTCTTATAAAGTTACTATTAAACCGCGGAAACATTTGTTAGCGTAATCACAAAGTCGGATGTACCAGACAAAAAAAAGCCCCGTCAAATCGACAGGGCCATTGATGAAATTTGGGGCAAATTTATTCATCTGATGCTATAGCAGAATTTCTGTTGAGATCAACTTTTAGAGTTGTGGCAAGTCCGTGTTCATTGATCATTGTCATGTTTAGCATGTCCAATTGAGCAAGTTGCTTTGAAACGAGTCCGCTGAATTTGTTATACGAAATATTCAATTCTTTCAGTTTCTTCAACTTTTCCAAATCTAGCGGAACCTGGCCTTCAAGATTGTTTTCAAAAAGTCCGAGTGTTTCAAGCGATGTCATATTAGCGATCTCCATACTAAGATTTCCGCTTAACTTATTGCTGTTTAGCAACATCGATTTTAGCGAACTTAAATTGTAGATCGACATCGGAATGTTACCACTCAATTCATTGTTATATAAAGAAAGTACGGTAAGATTCTTAAGTTGACCGATTTCTTTTGGAATTTCGCCATTGAGACGATTCATATAAAATTCGATTGAAGTCAATTGAGCTAATTTCCCTAGCGACGTAGGTATTTTACCTGTTAATTGATTGAATGACAAATTGATAATTTGCAGCTCTTTTAGTTTACCGATGCTATTCGGAATTTCACCTGAAAGCTTGTTGCGAAACAAATTCAACGTTTTAAGATGTGTGAGATTCCCAATTTGCTTTGGCAATTTTCCGGAAAGATTGTTTTCTGCTAAATTGAGTGCAACCACGTGATTGCCTTCAATTGATACCCCATGCCAGGTCTCAACCGGAGCGCTCAGATCCCACGATTTGGTCCACTGCTCGCCAGACGTTGCGTGATATAGTTTTACAAGTGCTTTTTTCTCTGAAGGGGAAATTCCAGCTACAGCTGAAAACGATATACCTATAAAAAGTAAAAATGTAATAATGCTTCTCATAATCGGTTTGGTTTATTTTGGTGAATCAAACGTAGGCGAAACATCGACTATACGCAAATAAAATCGACGAATTACACACAGAGCGTGTTTAAAAGCATATTTTTCCTACAAATACGCAAAATCAATGAAGTATTAATTTGCAGGACATTGTATTTCATCCGAAGATATTTGCCGATATTTGCGCGCCACTCATCCACTGATATTTGAAACCACATTTTTCTTTTCAGCTTTACTCCGCGGTTTCCGAATTACCTCTTTCCTGGGATTACATTGCCCATGGAAACATTTTTCTTTCGACTGCGTATTTAAGTGTTTTGGAAAGTTCGGCACCAAGGAATATGAAATGTCGATTTATTGGCTTGTTTGCGGCAGAAGAATTAGTGGGCGTGGCAATGTCGCAGCAGTTGTCGTTGTCTGAAGTGGATTCTTTCGGCGGACGCGATCGCAGGTTTAAAACACATATTCGAAAAATTACCTTTTCCAAAGTCGCATCAAATGTGCTTTTAATTGGCAATAATATGCTAACTGGTCAAAACGCTTTTGTGTTATCCGACAAGATTTCATTTGATTCCGCCGCAAAGTTGCTTGAGAATGCTGTCGAACAGATTAAACGAGAATCGAATCGCATTCATCTTACCATTTTCAAGGATTTTTATCACAAGGAAATCACGCAATTTGACCCACATGTTTTTTCAAATTACACAGAGTTTTCAACGCAGCCCAACATGGTTTTTCATATAAAAGATCATTGGCATTCGGTTGATGATTATGTTTCAGATTTGAGCAAGAAATATCGGGATCAATATAAACGTGCCCGAAAAAAGCTGACCGGAATCACCAAACGCAAACTGGTTCTTGAGGAAATGACGTTGCTTCAATCAACAATTCACCAGTTATATCTTAATGTTGCAAAACAGGCGCCTTTCAATACTTTTTATCTTACCGGGAATCATTTTGCGACGATGAAACAACGTTTAGGGAGCGACTTCTTATTTTACGGATATTTCCTCGATGAAAAGTTAATCGGTTTTAGCACGCTTATTAAGAACGCCGACGATTTCGACACCTACTTTTTAGGTTATGATGAAACACATCAGCGCGAGAAAATGCTGTATTTGAACATGCTTTACGACATGATTTCCTACGCGATGAAAAAGAAATATCGCAAAGTGAATTTTGGACGGACCGCTTTAGAAATTAAAAGTTCAATCGGGGCAACTGATATCGAAATGCACGGATTGATCAAGCATTCAAATCCAATTTTCAATAAACTGATGCCATACCTCTTTGACTACTTCGAACCAAAGACCGTCTGGCAAAAACGAAATCCGTTTAAGGAACGGCAATCTTAAGACTACCTGAGATCATCTTAACATTCAATTCGGTTACCTCACCGCAATATTCGCCATCTACCTGAAAATGCACCGGAACATCGGTGGTAATCGTTGCCTGAGATGCGGAAATGATCTCCACATCGCCGGTGTCGATCGGCATGTTTCCCGCAATAATTTTCCCGAAAACAATCAAGTCGAGGTTTTTAATAATGATAATCTCAAAAAGACCGTCGTCCAGCACACCTTGTGGGTTAATGGTAACGCCTGTTCCGTACTTTTGCGAATTAGCAACAACCAGCATCTTTGATTCGGATGTAATGGTTTGGCCGTTTGCGGTCACACTTGCGGTGAATGGTACTTCGGAATCCGTAAGTGTATTAATCGCCTGAAGCGCATATCCCAATTTCCCGCGGATGGTGCCGTTCTCATAATTGCGAATCAGTTCGGCGTTGAGACCGATATCACTCAGATGAAGGCTGCGTTTATTGTTGATGCAAACAATATCGACGTTGATGATTTCGCCAAAAAATGCGGTCTGAAGGATTTCCGCCATCTCGGTCGGAATTCCCAAATCAACCGACAACCCATTTGCGGAACCAGCCGGAATGATCCCGATTACCGAGTCAATACCTTCCAACGCTTCAGCGACCATTTTAATCGTACCGTCGCCACCGGCCACTAATACGCGCTCCGGATTTGATTGTTTGTAGAGTTCTAAAATCTTGGTTTGATCTTCAGCATCGCCGGTTGTTTCATATTTGATGATTTTGGAGGAGTGTTGTTCCGCAAAATCGGAAACAGCTGAAATAATCTCAGATTTATCAACGTCTCCCGCAATTGGATTGATGACCAAAATATAGTTCTTTGAGGCGGCCATTAGGAGGGTTTCATTATTAATTTGTAATTTGTATACGCTACTCAAATATATCAAATTTCATGAAACCAATTTTAAAATTATATCGCGGTTATGCCAATGAAGATGAACTGATTGTAATGGGACATATCTTTAAACCAACCAACCGTGAAGAGTACGATTTTCAGAAAACAAAATTCAGGAACGCAAAGTCGGTGATCCGAATGTTTCGGATCAAAACTCAGGCAAATGCCGATGTATATCTTCATCATGAAGGCCAGAAGATCAAGACAAAATCGCTGGCCGACGGTTATTTCAAATTTTGCATTCCGCTTCAAAAAGCAATCGGTTATGGATGGGTCGAGTTTAAGGTAAGTATTTTTTACGGTGATGAAGAAATCTTCGAAACCGGTTCGCTGATCAGGCCATATCAAGGTCAGTTTGGTTTTATATCTGATATTGATGATACATTTTTGGTTTCGCACACGCGGAATGCTTTTAAGAAACTGTATATTTTATTGTTCCGAAATGTGAATGACCGCAAATTATTTGAAGGCGTGGTTCCGCATTATCAGGCGCTAAGTCAGGCGGGTCGCGATAACCGAAGTGAGCAGAATGCATTTTTTTACGTGTCGAGTAGCGAGTGGAATTTATACCGCTTTATCGTCGATTTCACAAAACTTCACCAATTGCCACGAGCCGTTCTATTGCTGAAGGACATTAAAACCAGCTTGACCGATTTTTTTGTTACCGGCCGCGGTAATCACAACCACAAGTTTGAGAAGATCAAGCATATTTTGGAAATGTATCCGCATTTAAAATACACGTTACTGGGCGATGATTCGCAGGAAGACCCCTATTTATACGAGAATATTTGCAAGATTTTTCCCCTGACCGTCTTTGCGGTTTATATCCGGCAAACTTCGCGACACAAGAAGCAGAAGACGATTGATGCGCTTAAAATCATGGAGGAACTTGGCGTTAAAACCTGCTATTTTGTTGATAGCAATCAGGCCATTGAACATTCGAAGGAAATAGGCTTGATTAAAATCGATCAGCCCTAGCCCTGATGGGAGCGGCATCCTTTTTTAGGCGAGTTTGCGAGCCGAAAAAAGATACAGCGGACAGCAGGAAACAGCTACGGAAATTACGCCTTTTCGATTTCTTCCTGAACCGCTTCCCAATCTTCTAAAAGTTGGTCGAGCTCCGCTTTTTTCTTGTTGTAGGCCGTAAAGAATGTAGCGTCCTCGATGTGTTTGTCGTAGTTTGACGCCAGGGCTTTGTCATCCTTTTGAATGTCGATCTCCAGCTGTTTGATCTGACTTTCAATTTTGCTCAACTTGTTGTGAAGCGTCTTGTTTTTCTTCTGGTCTTCGTAAGATTGTTTAGGCGATTCCTTTGCAGTTTCTTTCTTTACCACATCACGTTTTTCGACCTCACGCATGTTTTCGAGATTGCGCTGTTCGAGGAAATAGTTGATATCGCCAAGATATTCGCGGATTTTCTGATCTTTAAATTCATACACGATATTCGACATTCCTTGTAAGAAATCCCTGTCGTGCGAAACTAAAAGCAAGGTACCTTCATACTTTTGAAGTGCTGCTTTCAGAACGTTTTTCGACTTAATATCGAGGTGGTTCGTGGGTTCATCCATAACCAGGACGTTGATCGGTTGCAGAAGCAATTTGCAGAGCGCAAGCCGATTCCGTTCGCCACCCGACAGAACTTTGACCTTTTTTTCGACATCATCGCCGCGGAAAAGGAACGAGCCAAGCATGTCGCGTACCTTTGACCGGTTGGTGTCGTTTGCAGCGTCTTCCATGGTCTGCAAGAGCGTGATCTCGCCATCAAGATATTCGGCTTGATTTTGCGCAAAATAGCCCACTTGAACGTTGTGACCGAGTTTGATTGTTCCCTGATAATCGATTTCGTTGACGATGGCTTTAATGAAAGTCGATTTTCCCTGACCGTTTTGGCCGACAAATGCGATTTTACTGCCGCGTTCAACAAGAAGCGAAATATCTTTCAGGATGGTGTTGTCGCCGTATTTTTTAGTAACGTGTTCGGCTTCGATAACTACTTTTCCGGGAACTTTTGAAACTGGAAATGAAATATTCATTACTGAATTATCATCTTCATCGACCTCGATACGCTCAACTTTGTCGAGTTTCTTGATGAGAGACTGAGCCATTGATGCTTTTGAAGCCTTGGCACGGAATTTCTCGATGAGCTTTTCGGTTTCCTCTATCTTTTTTTGTTGGTTCTTTTGAGTGGCAAGTTGCTTTTCGCGGATTTCGTGGCGAAGTTCGAGGTATTGCGAATATGGTTTGTTGAAATCGTATGCTTTCCCGAGGGAAATTTCGATGGTGCGGTTGGTTACGTTGTCGAGGAACATTTTATCGTGCGAAACAATGACCACCACTCCGGGATAATTGCGAAGGAAATTTTCGAGCCAGATAATCGATTCGATATCGAGGTGGTTTGTTGGCTCATCCAGCAAAAGCACGTCGTTTGCCTGCAGCAGGAGTTTTGCAAGTTCGATACGCATCCGCCATCCACCGGAAAAAGTTTCGGTTTGGTTATTAAAAACCTCGCGTTTGAAACCGAGTCCGAGGAGAATCTTTTCAGTGTCGCCAACATAATTATAACCGCCGAGCATTTCGAAATGGTGCGTGTTATCGGAAAGATCTTCGATGATTTTCGAATATTCGTCGCTTTCGTAGTCGGTTCGGGTTACGAGCTGGTGATTTATTTCTTCGAGTTTGCGTTCAACTTTTTGAATTTCGGTGAATGCTTGATAGGCTTCTTCGAGAACGGTCCGGCCTTGCTCAAAATCGATGTCTTGTCGGAGGAAACCGATTCGAATTTCCTTTTCGGATGCGATGCTGCCAGAATCCGGTGCGAAATCGCGCGCCAAAATTTTAAGCATTGTAGATTTACCGGCGCCGTTTTTACCGACGAGTCCAACGCGATCACCTGCGCCTAAACGGAAAGTAACTTCTTCAAATAAATATGTACCTCCAAAAGAGACCGACAGGTTGTGAATATTGAGCATTAATCAAGTTTTGTTCGTTAGTGAATACGTATCTTTGTAGTAAAATACGACCACATAAATTTTTTTGCAAATGTTAAAAAAAGGATCCAAATTATATAGCATTTTAACAGGAACTTGTCCACGTTGTCACGAGGAGCACATGTATGTGAACAAGAATCCGTATGTCATCACCGAATTGATGAAAATGCATGATCACTGTGGGAATTGCGGATTGAAATACAAGATCGAACCCAACTTCTTTTTTGGCGCTATGTATGTAAGCTATGCTTTGGCAGTGGCGTTGTCGATTGTGATTTTTGCAATTGCGCAACTGGGTTTTGATGCCGACATTCCGACGTCATTTATATCGATCATAATCGGATTGATCATTTTTATGCCTTTGCTGACGCGGTTTTCGAGAAACATCTACATTAATATGTTTATTAAATACCGTCCTGAGATGGGTAAGAATCCGAAAATCTAGCGATATCGATGTCTTTTGGCAGCGGCTCGCCGGTTTCGATCAAATCATAAAGATGCTTTGCCATCGCGGGTGCAAGCATGACTCCCCGCGTTCCCAAGCCGTTTAAAACATACATATTGTGAAACCTGGCGTTCTTGCCAATAATCGGTTTCCGATCGCGCGTGGTTGGCCTGACACCAGCAAATTGCTCCACAACTTTGAAGTCGCATTCAAGCACTTCTGATATTCGCTTTACGAGTTCAGCTTTCCCTTCGTCAGAAATAGTTTCTGTTTTATCGCTCCAGTTGTATGTTGCACCAACTTTAAAAAATCCGTTTCCAAGCGGAATAAAGAACACGCCGGCGTTAACTAATTGGTCGAGTTTCAGATCACTTGCGTGGATGATAAGCAGTTCCCCTTTTGTGCCGTTTAGCGGAAGATACCTGAAGAATGGATTGGCGTGAATCCCGAAACCTTCTGCAAAGACGATATGACGAGCGGATATTGTTTTGTAAGTTACGTGAGATGCATTTAATTGCAATACATCGTAGTCAAACATCTCGTTTGAATATGAGTCGATCTCCTGAAGAAACGATCGATAACTTACAAGTAATTCCTTTGTTAAAACATAGCCGGTGTGATTGACTTCGCCAAAGCCGAAAGGTGACGATAAACCGGCGAATTGCTCCGACTTTAAGTTCGTTGACAGAAAGGGTTTCATCAGTGGATTATCCGAGGCTTGAAACCAATTATTTTGCTCTTCGACTGAAGCAAATCTGCGAAGAAGCGGCATCGGAAATCTAAACTGACGATTGAGTTTTTGTTCAATACCGTCATACAACTGATTCATTATTTCGAGGTGTTCGAGGGCAAATTGGAGCCCGCTAAACCGCTTCAGAATAACCGGATTGTACAATCCTGCAGCGACTGAGGACGAGTTGTGGCTTTGGTTGTCAAAAACAAAAACAGACTTGTTGTTTTGCAGCGCTGTTTCGGCAAAAGCGATTCCGGCGAGCCCGCTACCAACGATGATATAGTCGATCATATAATAAAGAAAAAACTCCTACCCGAAGGTAAGAGTTTTATTAATGGATTAAGATTTTGGAATTAATAGTTCCACATATCTTGTTCAAAACTTCTGATTTTGTCTTTCACCCTTTCGGATTCAAGGAGCTGCATTTGCGCATTTTCTTTCATGTATTCGCTGATCTCGCGATCTCCGTAAACGTTTTCCTCTTTGTAGATTGTAGCGTTAAAACGTCGTGAGTTGAGCAAGTGGTCGAAAGATATCGGCATTGCAGAATTTCTGTCGTTGAAAGCTTTGGCTTCGTGAAGGACGTTACGTGCATCCGGAAAGTAAATCCAGAAAAGCTCGATATAATCCTGTTCTTCGTTACCAAGTGTATAAACATCCGGAACAACAGGGCAAAGTCCGAGTAAACGGTATTTCAATTCACCTTGACGCTTGTCGAAGTACCAGAAACCTTTGATCTTATAATCGGTAACATCGATTGAAGCAATATCCGTTCTCACGATGTATTCCGGGCTAATAGGATCACCCGCATTGTATTGCTCACGACCCGGGTCGGTTGTATCAATTCTGGTCAAAGAAGCCTGAATATCTTTCAACGTCTTCTTAGTATTGAAATAACTATCGCCGTATACTTCAGTGATCGTTCCGGCTTGGATCGAAGCGCTAAGCACGTCATACAATGAACGACGGTCTCTACCGATGTTTGCACTATCAATTGGGAAGTAAAGCGGGAAATTTACACGTTCGTCAAGATCAATGATCTCCCAAACAGTTTTTCCCATTAGAACATCGCGATCGTGCACATAACCATAAGCGAGTGGCTTATCATTGTCTGCGATTAATTGCGCATCAGTTTTCTTTCCAATTTCGGCAGGCGTCTTTGCGTTAAGCAAATTCGATTGCGCAGAAGTCACACAGCATCCCGCCGCAAAACTCAATACCACCAAAACATTTTTCAACATCATATTTTATAAATTCTGAGTTATCTAAAGTAGGTTAACGATAACCGTTAGTTCTTATTGTATCTCCCAAATAACTGGAGCAGTTCTAGGCAACATGTAATCACCAGCACCTACTAATTTAGTTTTGATCTCAGATATTGTTACCTGATCTCCACGTCCAGCCTTGGCGATTACAGCTTTAGCTTGAGCGTTCATCTTATTACCTTGAACAACTACTGTAGGTTGACCTGTAACTTTAAGGTTGAATCCTGTTACGTTAAGACCAACTTCGAAGTCAAAGTCTTCCAATTTAGCTCCGACAGTTGAAACTTCTAAGCTTGATTTAGGTCCTTTTACAACACCTACTTCACCTCTGATTGTTCCACTTGGTCCAGGGATACCTTTGATACGGAATACTTTCTTGTCTGCAACCGTTTTTCCGTCAGGAAGCTTTGCAGTTACGTTGATCACAAGTTCATTACCTTTTCCGGGGCTTACGTTATACTTTCCAACACCACCAGCTTTAGTTAAACCAGGAGCAGAAGCAGTAACATTATTGTCCGATACACCTGCGAATGAAATAGTCATTGGGTTTACAACACCACGATACACAACGTTCATCTTATCTGCAGAAATCGTAGCAGAATTTGGACGCGGCACAACAACATATTTACCTTCGAAAGGAAGTGGAACAGTTTTACCATCTTCAAGGAACGTAAATTTACCTTTGATTGTTTGTTCTCCGACACCACCTGCCATCATATCGATAACAGCTTGACCGTTATCAATTTTACCAGGACCCTCGAAAGACGTTGGTTTTGTATTAGAATCATAACGACCCAAAACAACTTTACCTGTTACTTTCTCCCCCTGGAAGTATGCATTTTTGTCCAGAACTACGATAGCAGTATACTTATTCATCGAAGTTGCTTCAAGAGCTGCTTTACCAAGAGCAATGTTGTAGATATTTGCCTCAATAACTTTAACGTTGTTCTGCAATGCAGATAGCTTAGTCAAAGATGCGATTGAAGGGAAACCCTGATAGTGATACGTAAGGTACTTTTTCTTTACACCTTCGCCGTCAACAATATCAGCAGTTGCAAATTTTGAATCAAGCTCAGCTGCAACAGTTTTGTATTTTACATCATTGCCTAACGCAGCTTTCATATCAGCTTTGTACTTCTCGATAGCAGCTACAAACTCCTTACCTTTTGGAGAGTAACCATCACCTTCGAACCATTGCTCGTCGATCTTATCTCCCTTATCCATTGCTTCGTAAGGAAGTTTCCCGCTTTCTTCTCTTTCGATATCTTTAGTGATATCACCTTTCAAAGACTCTACGTATGAGTAAAACTGGTTTGAAATATTTTTAACTTTATCTGAAACTTCTTTTGCAGCGCTAAACGTAGGGTTTTCTGCAGCTTTAGCAGCTAACGCCTGATACATTTGATCATTCGTTTTAGTTGCGTCCGTATTTGAAGATTCGAATTGTTCGTTCATCAAGCCAAAAGCTGAAAGTACTTCTTTTGACATGTTAAGCGCAAGCATTGCGATGAAAACCAGATACATCAGGTTAATCATCTTCTGCCTAGGGGTTAATTTTCCTCCTGCCATTTTTTCTAATTAGTTTTTTGTTTTGTGATTAATGAAAAATAAGGTGGAGATTATCCTCTGTTACCCATTGCTGAAAGCATTCCGCCATAAACATTGTTCAATGAAGACAAGTTAGCAGTAAGCGATTGCATTTGATCTTTCAACTTCATGTTGTTTTCAGCAACTTCATTGTTGATCTGTGCGTTACGTGAAGCGCTTTCCAATTGCACTTTGTATAGGCTGTTAAGCGATTCCATTTGTGCTGCAGCAAGCGTAAGCTCTTCACTGTATTTTTTAGTTGAAGCGATTGAATCAACTGTTGGAGCAATTCCTTTTGCTGCTCCTTCGAAGTTTCTGATGCTGGTACCAAGGCTAGCCATAAGCTCACCGTCGATTTTAGCTTCTTTCAACATATTGTCAAGTTTTTGCGAAAGCAAACCTTGTGCTTCGCTAGGATCTTGTGCTTTAACATTAGCTTTAGCTTTAGCTTCACCGCCAGCTAATTCAGGGTAAACAAGTGACCAATCTAATTCTTTGTCAACCGGGTCAAAAGCTGATAATCCGAAAATAAGAGCCTCACAACCGAGACCAATGATAAGCATCGCGCTCGCACCTGGCCAGTGCATAAGTTTAAAAAGTGCTCCGACGATTACAACTGCTGCTCCCATTCCGTAAGCGAAGTTCATCGCCTTTTTGCTCAAAAATGCCATAATAAAAATTGTGTTAAGTTAAGTTTAAATATAAGTAAGTAAAGTAAGTTAAATTATCGTCTTGATGCTTGACCAGGTCTTCCTCCTGTAACATCTACACCCATGTAATCCTGAACAGTTCTGAAACCAATATAGCTTCTTGCTGAATCTGCGTACTCAAAATCACGTGTGCTAACCTGCAAGTAGTAAGCAACATCTTTCCATGAACCACCGCGAGTAACTTTACGCTTGTTGTTCAAATCACCCACATTAGGGTTCATAGTTGAAACGTATTCGTAAGCTGCAGCATCATAAGATGAATCTGTCCATTCGGCTACGTTACCAGCCATGTTGTAAAGATTGTAGCCGTTTGGCTCGTAAGATTTGGCTTCAACAGTGTAAAGCGCCTGATCTGCCGCATAATCACCACGGTTAGGTTTGAAGTTAGCCAAGAAACAACCTCTGTCGTTTTTAGTGTATGGACCACCCCAAGGATACGTTGCAGATTCAAGACCACCTCTTGCAGAATATTCCCATTCAGCTTCAGTTGGAAGACGGAAACTGTTAATTAGGTTTCTGTTTTTCTTTTTTGATTTGATGTAAGCATTTTTCTTTAAAGTTCTCCAAGCACAGAATGCTTTCGCCTGAGTCCATTTAACACCTACGACAGGATAATCGCCGTAAGCCTGATGCCAGAAATAATCATTGTGCATTGGCTCGTTGTAAGAGTATGCAAAATCTTTGATCCAAACCGTAGTATCCGGATAAACCTGAACAGTTTCGGTTTTGATGAAATCACTTCTCTTACCCACTTTAGCTTTTGCAGCAGCTTGGATATCCATCCAAGAATATCTGAATTTCAATTTACTTACATCGATAGTACGCAAACCATTGTACGATTCAGCTACCGGCAAATACATTGAATCCATCACTTCTGAATAATACTCATCAGGATATTTTGAAGTGTCGGTGATCAATTTTACTTTTTTATTAAGTCTTCTTCCAGCAAATGGATCATCATCGGTTCCGACGCTGTAATAGTTCTCATACATGTACTTTTCGTACGGAGTCATGTTTGCAGGATCAGCATCGTTAAAGGCGAAATCTCCAATACTACCGGCATTTCTTCCACCACCACCTGCTGGAGCTGTTTGACCAACCTCATCAGCAAGGATCGCAAGACGAACTCGGATCGTTGAATCTTTTACCCATTCCACGAATTGACGGTACTCGCTATTTGTAATTTCAGTCTCATCCATGTAAAATGAACGAACCGTAACAGTTTTAGTTGGCGCATCCTGAACATTAGCCAAATCATCATCCGATTTACCCATTATAAAAGAGCCTCCAGGCACTAGCGTCATTCCGTAAGGTTTCTCCGGATGCCACTTCTTGCCTTTCACTCCGACCAGCTCACCTTTATCGTTTGAACGACCACAGCCGACAAGTAGCGCGACAACAGCTGTAAATGCGACGAATTTCTTCATATAAATTTGGGTTATGTATGTATTCAAAATTTTAAGGGCGTAAACCTATTTATTATTTTTCAAAAAAGCAATTAATGAACTTAATTTATTTCGAGAACCAAAAGTAAAATTAATTTTGATTCCGCAAAACATTTTTACCGATAAAATGCAAAAATCGTCGATAAAGTGCGTTTTTATATCGTATTTGTAAGATTTAACTTATATTACAGCAACCTCTTAACCACTACAGCAAAATGTTTTTCCGCTGTGCTTTCCACCATCGTTCAGGAATTTCCTGATTACAAGCAGAAAGATATTCTTCATACGAACAAGGTAACAACGTGTTTTTTTTCAGTTTATTATTACCATGCACAACAAAGGGGATTTCAATCCACCATCGATCGCTTTTATCACTTTTATAAAACACAACATCCTCATCCTCAAGCGGCACGATATATTTCGAATAATGATCGCGACTACCAAACGGATACTCATTTGATCTGTAATGATAACCTTCGATAAAATACCAGATGATTTGCGCAACCAAAACCGCTTCAGCTGCTGAATTGTGGTGGTTAAATAAGCCAAATAACGAAACCTTATCACTGATTCCGGCATATCGCGCTAAAGCACAAATTTCTTTGCCATTGAAACCATTAGGAGTAAATATAACGTTATTCCCTGAATCCGAGCTTTTAATTGATGTTAAATCTAGCGAAACAATATCTGCATCGCGCAATACAGGCTCAGCTAAACCGATATTTCCCGTGATTTCGCCAAGACGATACGCATCAAAAAACATCTTTTCGACCAAATCAATTTCTTCCTGCGAATTATAATACGTTTGATATCCAATGTTACTATAATTGAAGAGGTTGTTCGGTTCATCAACAATGATCTTACTCATATATGACCCCGCGGCAAGTACATCGTCCTCGCGACCAAAATCAAATTTACTGTCGATTGCACAGAGATTTACCATCTGCTCCAAGCTGTCATAAGCCCGGTACATCGAATAGGTCAAATCCTGAGAACCTCCGATAATTATCGGGATAATGCGTTTCTTTAAAAGCGCAGCAACTACCGCTTTAACTGCATAAGACGTATCAGTGACCGAATTTCCCGCTTCAATATCACCGAGATCCGCAATAGTTGCCACCCAGTTTCCGGGAAACAAATTATAGAACTCTTTTCTGATGTTAGTCAAATCGACTGTCGTATTGGCATAGTCGAGTCCGCGATTCTCTAAAACTCCAACGATCGCAATTTTGCAATTATCCAAATCCGGAAAATCTGATTCGGTATGAAATACCACTTTGCTTCCCAAATGCTGAGACGAAAGTCGGCGTATATTTTTAATAATTTCAGCGTCAACCGGCTGGAGGAAGTCGAAAACCATGAATTATTTCTTTTTTGCAGTTGTCTTTTTAACGGTAGCTTTTTTGGTTGTAGCTGCTTTTTTTGCCGGCGTTTTCTTTGCCGGGGTTTTAGCAGCAATCATTTCTTTTACCTGATCCAGGGTCAGTGCCGATGCGTCGACATCTTTTGAAAGTTCAATTTTCGTCTTGCCTTTCAGAATAACTGAGCGACCCCAACGTGCTTTCTCAACCACGATTCCTTCGTCTTCCCAGTTATGGATTACCTTGTCAATATTTTTCTGAAGTTTATCTTCAATAAGTGACGTGATGTCTAAATCGGTTAAGTGATCAAAATTGTACTTCTTGCTAACATTGATGAACATGCCATTCCATTTGATGAATGGACCAAAACGACCGACACCTTTTTGAACGGGCTCACCTTGATAATGTCCGATAGGCGCATCGGCTTGCGCTTTTTCAGCAATCAGTTCCTTAGCGCGATCGAAAGTCACATCCAGTGGCTCTTCGCCTTTTGGAAGCGAAATAAACGTTTTCCCGTGTCGCACATACGGGCCAAACCTTCCGTTACTCACCTCGACTTCTTCGCCATCAACGTTTCCAAGTATTTTCGGAAGCAAGAATAAATTCAGCGCATCCTCGAGTTGAATGTTTCCAATATTTTGATCGGAACGCAAACTCGCAAATTGCTTTTCTTCATCATCAGCTTCACCAATCTGAGCGATCGGACCGAATTTACCCAAGCGAACACTTACTTGTTTGCCCGTTTTTGGATCGGTTCCAAGAACGCGCTCGCCGCTTTCACGTTCGGCATTGGCTTCAACCTCTTTAACGTTGGGGTGGAATTTATCATAAAACTCGCGCATCATTGTTGCCCAGTTCACATTTCCTTCGGCGATTTCGTCAAAATCCTGTTCAACTTTTGCCGTGAAATGGTAGTCCATAATTCCGGGGAAATTTTTAACAAGGAAGTCGGTGACGATTGTTCCGATGTCGGTTGGAACTAATTTTCCTTTATCCGACCCGGTGTTTTCCTTTAAAACCTTCTCGCTAATTTTTCCCGAATCAAGCGTAATTTGGGTGTAATTACGCTCCTGCCCTTCCAAGGTTCCTTTCTCAACATAATTTCTGCTGATGATGGTTGAAATAGTCGGCGCATAGGTAGACGGTCGGCCGATTCCCAGCTCTTCGAGTTTCTTAACCAGCGAAGCTTCAGTATAACGTGCAGGCGGTCTTGTATATTTTTCGGTGGCGATGATTGATCGCGATTCTAATTTTTCGTTCACTTTTAATGCCGGTAGCATTCCTTCTTGTTCTTCGTCGTCGTCGTCGTGACCTTCGAGATAAACTTTTAAGAAACCTTCAAAAAGAAGCACTTCACCACTTGCCGTGAAAAGTTCGTTGTGATTATTAGCCGAAATCTTAACGTTAGTACGTTCGAGTTCAGCGTCGCTCATCTGACTTGCCAGGGTACGTTTCCAAATCAGATCGTATAATCGTGCCTGATCACGGTCGATGTTTACCGTATGGCGTGACATGTCGGTTGGCCTAATGGCTTCGTGAGCTTCCTGAGCGCCTTTGCTTTTGCTTGTAAAGGTCCGTGGCTTTGAGAACTCCGCTCCATAGGAACGGATGATTTCAGCTTTTGCAGCTTCTAAAGCATCTTTGCTCAAGTTTACGCTGTCGGTTCTCATATAGGTTATAAGTCCGGCTTCGTATAAACGCTGGGCGAGTTGCATCGTGATTCCCACGGGAAGATACAATTTACGAGCAGCTTCTTGCTGAAGCGTTGACGTTGTAAAAGGAGCGGCCGGAGATTTTTTAGCCGGTTTTGTCTCAAGGT
Organism: Flavobacterium sp.; assembly: GCA_015234525.1. Taxonomy (GTDB): domain Bacteria; phylum Bacteroidota; class Bacteroidia; order Flavobacteriales; family Flavobacteriaceae; genus Flavobacterium. The sequence continues at coordinate 59,165 of JADGMX010000017.1, forward strand.
CTGCTACCTTATATAGAGAGCCGACATTCTTTTTAAGAAAGTCATGCGCTTCTTCCTTACTGTTAAAATTCTTGGGAAGCTTGGCTTTAAATGATTTGCCTGCTTCATTGGTAAATTCGGCTGTAACAGAATATGATGCAACCGCATTAAAATTTTGGATTTCACGTTCACGCTCCACGATCAATCTCACGGAAACTGATTGCACGCGACCTGCTGATAATCCGCCCTTGACTTTTCGCCACAGTACCGGTGATAATTCGTAACCCACCAATCTGTCAAGAACTCGACGTGCTTGTTGCGCATTTACGAGATCGTAATTAATGCCACGCGGATTTTCGATCGCACCTAAGATGGCCGATTTGGTAATCTCGTGAAATACGATTCGTTTTGTTTTGCTTTGATCGAGCTTTAATTCTTCTGATAAATGCCATGAAATAGCTTCTCCCTCACGGTCCTCATCACTTGCTAGCCAAACTGTTTCAGCTTTTTTAGAAAGATCCCGAAGTTTTTTTACGAGTGCTTTTTTATCAGACGATACTTCATATTTTGGTTTGAAACCATTTTCAACATCTACTCCAATTTCTTTTGATGGCAAATCTGCAATATGTCCGTAACTGGACTCAACTTGATAGTCTTTCCCCAGAAACTTCTCTATTGTTTTTGCCTTTGCCGGCGACTCCACTATCACTAAATTCTTTGCCATATGCGCTTTTGTCTATTTTCGCAAAAGTATGCGAAACTTTTTTAATTAACGGTGTCCTATTTTGACAATTGATTTTGCACGCGCGCTCAAGGACGTTCGGTTTCCGTGTTTAAATTACTGTTAGTAGGCGATTAAGCCGAATTTCAGCTGAAATATTTATACCTATATATATATGTATATTTTTTTCGCGACCGAATAAAAACTCTGTTAAACAAAGTCTGACATCTTGTCACATCACATGCTTTCTTACTATATTTGTCGTCTTAATGTTTTGGGTGACGAGAATGGAAAAAGTAATTGAAGAACAAAAGCAAGGTGAGAATCTGATACTAGATCGCAAGCCTGAAAATCAGAAGAAACTTTACATCGAAAGTTATGGTTGCGCAATGAACTTTGCGGACAGCGAAGTGGTTGCGTCGATACTATCGGGCAATGGATATAATACGACAACGATACTTGAAGAAGCCGATTTGGTTTTGGTAAACACCTGTTCAATCAGAGATAAGGCTGAACAAACCATTCGGAAGCGTCTGGAAAAATACAACGCCGTAAAACGCACCGTAAATCCGAAGATGAAAGTTGGCGTGCTCGGTTGCATGGCCGAACGTTTGAAAAGCCAATTTTTGGAACAGGAGAAAATTGTTGATCTGGTTGTTGGACCCGATGCTTACAAAGATCTTTCAAATCTTCTCGACGAGGTTGAAGCCGGCAACGATGCGATTAATGTAATTCTGTCTAAAGAAGAAACGTATGGCGATATTTCACCGGTGCGACTCCAAAGCAATGGTGTGTCGGCATTCGTATCGATTACCCGCGGTTGCGACAATATGTGTACGTTTTGCGTTGTTCCATTTACCAGAGGTCGTGAGCGCAGCAGAGAGCCGCAAAGCATCATGGCCGAAATCAAAAATCTTTGGGATAATGGTTTTAAAGAAATCACATTACTTGGACAGAACGTCGACAGCTATTTGTGGTATGGCGGCGGATTGAAAAAAGACTTTGTGAAAGCCTCAGCGATGGAGCAAGCCACAGCGATTAAATTTGACCAACTGCTTGAAATGGTGGCGGTGGCCTTCCCAAAAATGCGAATCAGGTTTTCGACGTCAAATCCGCAGGACATGCACGAAAGCGTCTTGCACGTGATTGCGAAATACCCAAACATTTGCAAGCATATTCACTTGCCGGTTCAGTCCGGCAGCGATCGGATACTGAAGGAAATGAACAGGCTTCACACCCGAACGGAATATATGGGCCTAATCAATAAGATATCGCTGATTATTCCTGATTGTGCGATCACGCAAGATATGATTGCCGGCTTTCCGACCGAAACCGAGGAAGATCATCAAGATACATTGAGTTTGATGGATTATGTGAAATATAGCTTTGGTTATATGTATGCATATTCTGAAAGACCCGGCACGTTAGCGGGAAGAAAAATGGTTGATGACGTTCCTGAAGAAGTAAAGTTGAGGCGATTGCAGGAAATCGTGGCATTGCAACGCGAGCATAGTTTGCACAGAACTCAGGAGTTTGTTGGCCAGACCGTTGAAGTTTTGATCGATAAAGTTTCGAAAAAGTCGGATGCCGAGTTATCCGGACGCAACTCGCAGAACCTTACCGTGGTTTTCCCGAGGGAAGATTACAAAATTGGCGATTTCGTAAACGTCAGAATCAACCGATGCACCAGCGGGACATTAATTGGAGAGGCCGTTGGATATTCGGACATGCATTATCAGTACATCTAAGACCTAGCCCCGATTGAAGCGGAAATCCTTTTGCGAGGTTACGAGCAAAAGATTGCAGTGAAAAGCGGGATTAGCTCCTAAAAAAAAATAAGAAATTGGAAAATGTTCAAGTCATAAAGCAGCGGTTTGAAATTATCGGGAACGACCCGAAATTGAATCGCGCGATCGAGAAGGCGATACAGGTTGCGCCGACGGATATTTCTGTGTTGGTAACCGGTGAAAGTGGCGTTGGTAAGGAAAGCATTCCCAAAATCATTCATTCGCTTTCACATCGCAAACATGGAAAATACATTGCTGTGAACTGTGGCGCGATCCCCGAAGGCACGATCGACAGTGAACTTTTTGGCCATGAAAAAGGGTCGTTTACCGGTGCGACATCTACTCGTGAGGGTTATTTTGAAGTTGCCGATGGCGGAACAATCTTTTTGGATGAAGTGGGCGAATTGCCGCTGACAACGCAGGTCAGATTGCTTCGTGTTCTTGAAAATGGCGAATTTATAAAAGTCGGTTCATCGCAAGTTCAAAAGACAAATGTTCGCATTGTGGCCGCAACAAATGTGAATATGTTCGATGCGATTGAAAAAGGGAAATTTAGAGAAGATCTTTATTACCGATTGAGCACGGTCGACATTACGCTTCCGCCGCTTCGTGAACGAAAGGACGACATTCACTTACTTTTCAGGAAATTTGCATCTGATTTTGCACATAAATATAAAATGCCACCAATTAGGCTTGATGAGCAAGCTGCGCAGTTTTTGCCGAAATTCAGGTGGAACGGAAATATCCGGCAGCTTAGAAATGTGGCCGAACAGATTTCGGTTTTGGAGACCAATCGCGAGGTGACGCTTCAAACATTGCAATCTTATTTGCCAACCGAGAACAACAATCTGCCTTCGGTTATTAAAGATCAGAAGAGCGATGCTGATTTTTCGACCGAACGTGAGATTTTATACAAAGTGCTCTTCGACATGAAGAACGATTTGAACGATTTGAAGAAGTTGACACTCGAACTGATGCAAAACGGAACGGCGAATGTGCGCGAGAACAGTCAGCATTTGATTAAGAAAATCTACGGCAGCGCTGATCAAAGCGAGGATGTGGCATTTGACGAGGAGGAAATCGAACCTAAGTTTGTGAATGCTAATCAGAAAAGTTTTGAGAACAGGCAAGACGATTATTTGTTTGCAGAAACCATTGAGGAAGAGGAAATCCTGCGACTCGAGCAGAAGGAAATCGAAATGATCAAAAAGGCACTAGAGAAAAATAAAGGGAAACGTAAAGCGGCAGCTGATGAACTTGGAATTTCTGAGCGTACGTTATACCGAAAAATTAAGCAATTCGACTTATAGTCTATGAAATATATTAAATTATTGTGTTTGATTGGGGTTGCACTGATATGCAACGGATGTTCGGTTTACAACTTTACCGGGACGGGGAAAATCAACGCTGACACCTTTCAGGTAAATTATTTCCAAAATGCATCGGAACTGGTCGAGCCCGGAATTGAACGGACTTTTACCCAACGACTTCAGAATCTGATCCAGAATCAGACGAATTTAAACCTGGTAAATAGTGGTGGCGATTTGGTTTATGAGGGCGAAATTACTGATTACCGAATTACGCCGATGACCGCTACGGCTGATCAGAGAGCCTCACAGAACAGGTTGACCGTTTCAGTTTTGGTACGATTTACCAATAAAAACAAAGAAGACGACGATTTTGAAAAGCGATTTTCGTTTTTTTACGATTACTCTGGCGATGCTTTATTGGTTGGTCCGCGATTGCGAGAGGCGCTTGATGTTATTTTTGAAAGGATAACTCAGGACATTTTCAACGATTCGCTTGCCAAGTGGTAACAACGCTGAATAATTACTTATTTTCGATAAAAATCTCAAAGTTTGAACGTCACTGAATTTACATACTTAATCAATAAGCCCGAAGCTGTGAATAATCGCCAGACGATATATTTGGAGCAGATTGTATCGCAGTTTCCGTATTTTCAGAGTGCACGTGCGTTGCGATTGAAGGCTTTATACAATCAGAACAGCTTTCAATATAACAATGCTTTGAAAGTGGCAGCGGCGCATACGGCAGATCGGAGTGTTTTGTTTGATTTCATTACTTCGGATAGTTTTACGGCAATTCACAAAGGATTGTATCAGCAGAAGTTAGCCGAATTGTACAGCATTGAAGTGCGTGACATTGAAATCGTAACTCCGGAGCAGACGTTGGCCGTTGTGGATAAAGTCGAGCAGTCGATATTAACGTCGATTCGCGAATCCGAAAATACAAAAGAAAAAGAAGCTGTAACTGTGGAAATGGTCGATGAAAATCCGATAGCCGAAAACGAGTTAAAAACAGGCGATGCTGAAGATATTGACGCTCCGACGGAAATTGAATCGGTAGCGAACGAGGATCAAACCATTGAAGAGAAGTTGAAAATCGGACAACCGCTGACCTTTTCCAGGGAAGAAAAACATTCATTCAGCGAGTGGCTTCAATTATCGGGGAACATAAAACCGATCGATCGCGAGGAACCTATAGAAGTGGAAATCGCTGAGCAAGTAGATCAGGCTGCGATCGAGCGCCAAAAGAAACAACAACTGATCGACAAGTTTATTGAAAGCAGTCCGAAGATTCCGCCCGTTCGTCCCAATGTGAAGACGGTGAACGTAATTGAGCCGGCCACTCCCGACCACACAAGCCTGATGACAGAGACTTTGGCCAGAGTTTATCTTGAACAAAAGAAGTATCAGAAAGCAATTCAGGCATATGAAATATTAATTTTGAAAAATCCGGAAAAAAGTAGTTTCTTTGCTGACCGTATTTCAGAAATAAAACTTTTACAAAATAATTAAAATGAGCACATTTACAATATTCTTGGTTCTAATCACAATTGTTTGCTTTTTGCTGATCGTTGTTATCATGGTACAAAATCCTAAAGGTGGAGGTTTATCTTCAGCCATGGGCGGAACGCAGATGATGGGTGGTGTTCAAAAAACAACTGACTTCTTAGACAAAAGCACCTGGACATTGGCAGGCTTACTGATTGTATTAATCCTATTATCTAGCTTTAGCTTTACAAATACGTCAACTAATTCTACAATTATCCCGCAGCAAACTCAAAGCGCGCCGGCTCCTGAAGCTCCGGCACAAGCGACTCCAGCTGCTCCAGCTGAGTAATTCAGACGAAATTTCATATCAAATGCCGGCATTGTCATGCTGGCATTTTTATTTACTGCAATTTTGGCAGATAAACGCTGGTGGCATAATTTCTGAAATCGGCGGTGCACGAAAAAACTAACTTTAAAAATATCAAATTATGGCATTAAACATTAGACCTCTTTCAGACAGAGTAGTTGTTGAGCCGGCTGCTGCCGAAACTCAGACTGCGTCCGGAATTTACATCCCAGATACGGCAAAAGAGAAACAACAAAAAGGAACTGTTGTAGCTGTCGGAAATGGTACAAAAGATCATACAATGACTGTTGCTGTAGGTGATACCGTTCTTTACGCAAAATATGCGGGAACCGAGTTAAAACTTGACGGGAAAGATTATCTGATCATGAAAGAAGACGACATTCTTGCTATCATATAATTCAAATTATTAATCAATTCAACTAAAAGTTACAATGGCTAAAGAAATAAAATTTGATATTGAAGCACGCGACGGCCTTAAACGCGGTGTTGACGCATTGGCAAACGCAGTAAAAGTTACCCTTGGACCAAAAGGTCGTAACGTAATCATCGGAAAGTCTTTTGGCGGACCAAATGTTACTAAAGATGGTGTTACCGTTGCTAAAGAAATAGAATTGACCGATACGCTCGAAAATATGGGCGCACAAATGGTTAAGGAAGTTGCTTCTAAAACCAACGACTTAGCGGGTGACGGTACTACAACAGCTACCGTTCTTGCTCAAGCTATCGTTAAAGAAGGTTTGAAAAACGTGGCAGCCGGCGCAAACCCAATGGATCTGAAACGCGGAATCGACAAAGCTGTTGAGACTATCGTTGCCGATCTTGGAAAGCAAGCAAAAGTTGTTGGAACCGACAGCGAAAAAATCAAACAAATCGCTTCGATCTCTGCAAATAATGACGATGTAATCGGCGAACTGATTGCGACTGCTTTTGACAAAGTTGGAAAAGAAGGTGTAATCACTGTCGAAGAAGCTAAAGGAACTGATACTTACGTGGATGTTGTTGAAGGAATGCAATTCGACCGCGGATACCTCTCTCCATACTTCGTAACCAATCCGGAGAAAATGGAAGCCGAACTTGAAAATCCATACATCCTTTTATACGACAAAAAAGTATCTTCATTGAAAGAGCTGCTTCCGGTTTTGGAACCTGTAGCTCAATCTGGAAAACCACTTTTGATCATTGCCGAAGACGTTGACGGCGAAGCGCTATCGACATTGGTTGTAAACAAACTTCGTGGCGCATTGAAAATCGCAGCTGTAAAAGCTCCGGGTTTTGGCGACAGAAGAAAAGCGCTATTAGAAGATATCGCCATCCTGACAGGTGGAACAGTGATCTCTGAAGAAAGAGGTTATACTCTTGAAAATACAACAATCGAGATGCTTGGAACTGCGAAACGCGTGTCAATTGACAAAGACAACACAACAGTTGTTAGCGGCGCAGGTGAAGCTGAAATGATCAAAAACAGAGTAAATCAAATCAAAGCTCAAATCGAAACAACTACTTCTGATTACGACCGTGAGAAACTTCAGGAACGTCTGGCTAAATTAGCCGGTGGTGTTGCGGTTCTTTACGTTGGTGCTGCTTCTGAAGTAGAAATGAAAGAGAAAAAAGACCGTGTAGACGACGCACTTCACGCAACTCGTGCGGCTGTAGAAGAAGGAATCGTTGCCGGTGGTGGTGTTGCTTTACTGAGAGCTAAAAATGCGCTTAAAGACCTTTCGGCTGACAACGCAGATGAAGCAACCGGAATCCAAATCGTTTCACGCGCCGTTGAAGCTCCGCTTAGAACTATTGTTGAGAACGCCGGACTTGAAGGTTCAGTGGTTGTTGCAAAAGTTGCTGAAGGTTCAGGCGATTTTGGATATAACGCCAAAACTGACGAATACGTCGATATGCTATCAGCCGGAATCATCGATCCTAAGAAAGTAACTCGCGTAGCACTGGAAAATGCCGCTTCGGTTGCCGGAATGATCTTAACAACTGAATGTGCGCTTGTAGACATTAAAGATGAAAATGCCGCCGGAGCTATGCCAATGGGCGGTGGAATGCCGGGAATGATGTAAGATCAAACCCTGTAAAAAGCAATGGGCTATCTCAAAAGGATAGCCCATTTTTATTATGCGAAATTTTCAGGAGCGCAATTCGCTCGCCATGTTTGAAATTCTGGTTTCTATTTCAGCTGGCTATTCAGGAGCTATTTCCTGCCTTTCGCTCATATCTTTTTCTTCTTTCAGAGAGAAAAAGGATAACCGCTTCAGTCAGGGCTAGGGCTATATTGCACAATTGAAACTTCTGTCTTTCTTTTGAATGTACCGAAATGTTTGTCGCCTCATGAAACGATAGGTACGGTTTCAAGCTATCGATCAAACGCCGACTTTCGGTTTTACTGAGCCGACTCTTCCTTTTCTTCCGGCGACTTCTTACCGAGCTTAATGATAACCGGTAAAATCGTAATTACAACAAGTCCGATGACAATTACTTCGATGTGCTCTTTAAGGTCTATCTGATAGTTTTCCAATAAGAATCCGTACAAATAATGACCGGCGAAAATCAAACTGAACGACCAGATAAAAGAACTAAGAATATTGTAGAACATAAATTTCTTGCGATCCATCAATACGATGCCCGCAACAATCGGTGCAAACGTTCTAAAAATCGGAAGAAATCTTGCGAAAATAATCGCGCGACCACCATGCGTTTCAAAAAAGGTCTTTGATTGAACAAGATACTTTTTCTTAAACCAAAAGCTATCTTGCCTATTATAAAGGTAGTTACCGCTTTTTGACCCAAACCAATAGCCTACTATATTTCCTAAAATTCCGGCAATGGCAACTAAGGTTGCAAGTAAAGCGACGTTTAAGAATGCGTCTTCAATCACGAAAACATTCGCAATGAGTTCCCGGTTATAAATTCCCGAAAGGAAAAGCAAGCTATCACCAGGAAGAAAAAATCCTGCAAAAAGTCCGGTTTCTGCAAACACGATAAACAAAACAATGTACAATCCCATCTTCACTCCATTGATGTCGAAGTGGATGTAAAATAGCGGATCAATTAGGTTTTTCCAGTCAAATTCACTCATGAATATCGAAGTTTTATGCAGTATATTTTAGCGGCGTGAAATTAAGTATAAATAAGTTTACCCACAATTTAAAGAAGTCGCTTTTAGGTTTAATTAACTTTATCGTTAAAACTATTTCGTATCTTATAAGGTTAGCCGAATCGCAAGCGGCGATTAGATCGCATAAAAAACCCGGAGATTAACTCCGGGTTTCAATTACTTATTCTGTTCGTTCATATTTGCAACAACCATGTAGATTTGAATAATCGTCGTCGGAAGCTTTCACGCCTTCGGTATCATGACCAGCCTTTGCAATTGCTTTCTGAATTGTCTCAGTATCGGTTTTTTCTTCATTGACAATTAAATTCAGCTTTTCAGTCGACACATCCCAGGAAGCCGACTTCACTCCGCTGACCGAAAAGGCTGCTTTCTCAATTCTCTTTTTGCACATTTCACAATTTCCGTCAACGTGCATTTCAATTTTTGCGTTCTTGTTTTTTGATTGTGCATTTGCCGACAGTCCGAAAAATGCCAGCACACATGCTAGAAATAATGTTTTCATATATTTTTTATTTGATTTTAAAACGGATTCCGGCGTAATACATTTGGCCAAACACCGGCGCATAAATCACCGATGTATCAAAATTTGAACCGAATGGATCATTTGCACCTAAAATCGCCTTGTCTTGTTTGTAATTTCCAATATTCTCTGCACCGACATACAATTCAAAAACCGACGAGAATGTCCGAGTAATTTGGGCATTCATCAGTGAAAATGACGGAGAAAATTCGCCTAACTGATCCTCAACCGGATTTCCAAAAGTTGACGGCAACTGCTGTTTTCCCATCCAATTGTAGGTAAAGTCAAATTTCCATTGACTTCCATTGTCCTTGATATGTGTTTCGAATTCAAGATTGGCAAACACCCGATGCTTTGCTTGCAGAGGACGCTGGAATTCGCCCGAAAGATAATCAGTTCCAATGTCGTAATATTTATATGCCGTACGTAGATTTAAATGATGCGCCAGTTCGTAGTTAAATTCAACTTGCAAACTATTTGCATACGAATCTCCTTTCAGGTTATATATCGAGACTTGTTGCGGCCCCTGAAAAAGATCAACAATAGCTTGATTCTGGAAATCGGTTCGGTAAAAATCAAGTCCCACATCCGCCCTCTTTCCGAACAAATCAAACCCTTGATTAAAACTGACGCCGTAATTCCACGCAATTTCAGGATCCAAACCGTAAATCTCACCGCTTGAATTTAAAATATTGAATATGCGGGAACTTGCAAAAAGGTTTTGGTTTTCAGCAAAGATATTGGCCGAACGTTTCCCGCGACCGGCTGATGCGCGAACCACAGCCCGATTCCACGGATTATATCGCAAATGCACACGAGGTGTAAAAAAGACTCCAAGCCTGTTATGGGTATCCACCCGACCACCTGCAACCAAGCTGAAATTATCGGTGTTGTCATACGTATATTCGAAAAAAGCGCCCAAAGAAGTATCGGTTCTTTCAAAATCCCGATCGATTCCGGGTATCGCTACCAATTCGTCGTAGTTGTCATACGTAAAGTTGATTCCACTTGCGAACTTATGCATGGTATTGCTGATAATCGAATTGAAAATCAAATTCGAGTAAAAGCTCTTATGATCGATATTGTATTGATTTAATCCGAAGTACGAATCTTGTTTATGGCTGCTAAACGCGTTCTGAAACCCGATACTTTGATACGGCATATCCTGAAAAACGTAACCTATTTTGGTCGACGCGTCAAATCGTTCGGTATTAATTTCCGATCCCCAGTAATTTGTAGTCAACCGGTCACGGTCAGGATCAAACTCCAACTGACCTGTTTGTTTTTCGTCGTTCAAATACCGAACATTGATAAAACTTACGAGTCCGCGTTCGGCATCAGTATATTGCCAACGGTTTAATATGTTGTACTGCCGGCCAAGCGGATTGTCGAGGAACCCATCGTTATTCATGTCGTTTTCGCTTACGCGGACATTATTATGGAAGAACAAACTCGTACTCCACTTATCCGAAATCCGTTTGTTGAAATGCGTATTGAGTTCAAACCGCGAATCAGTTGAACCATATATATTAAGGTAAAACGGAATATCTCCGGCGGGTTTTATGAGTTCAGTATTGATCTGGCCGGAAATGCTTTCAAAACCATTGACCACCGAACCGGCGCCCTTGGTAATCTGAATGCTTTCAACCCAAGTCCCGGGAGTAAACGACAAGCCATAAGCCTGCGACGCGCCTCGAACCGAAGGTATATTTTCTTCGGTGATCATCAGGTACGGACTTGTGAGCCCAAGCATTTTTATTTGTTTGGTACCGGTTAACGCATCCGAAAAATTGACGTCAATTGATGGATTGGTTTCAAAACTTTCAGCAAGGTTGCAGCACGCGGCTTTAAGTAATTCCTTACTGGTCATGACTGTTGTATTTGTGGTCACGCGCATTGATTTGCGCAGACTTTTAGTGCTGCTCTGAACTTTGATCTCTTGCAAAGTATCCTGCGAGTACGCACTGTTGAAGCTGATCATTATCAGCATTGGAAGAATGATATATTTATGCATTACATCTGATTAAATGTTTATAATAAAGCCGAAGCGATAAACATTGATCAGGCGTAGAAAATATATTGATTAAATAATTTGAAAAGTGGTGGCGCATTAGCATCACAGTAGTACGAAACCTGACTGGTATCTGACCCAACATCTATAACCGAAAAAGTTATCGGCTTCCAGGATTCAATAATGTATGGCGACTCAAATTGAAAGGAAAATGCTTTAACAACAACATCGTCTGTATTATCTTGTAGGTCGATAATGTTGTTTGAACAGCAATCTTTGTGATCGGCATCAACCTTAGCACAGCACGAACCGGCTTGTTTTTCGACCGGCATATCGCATACTTCTTCATCGCTGTACGTTGAAGAGATCGAAGCAATTTTACCTTCACAAAAATGTATGGTCAGAGCAAAGCCGGTATTGCAAACGAGCAGCAATATGGCTAAGATCAGACTTGTACATTTTTTAAATCCCATGCTGCAAAGTTACCTAATATCAATCATTTAAAAAATTGTCTTCAGCCTTTTTTTTCATTTCTCGTCTGGAAATAGAAACCGGGAATGAATATCAGAAGAAGTATCGGTTGGATTAAAAACCGTCGGATATAGAAAATCGCCATTTTATTTTCGGGGAAAAACGCCAGGACGATCGCAAGAGCGAAAATCAGAAGAACTAAAAACATGAAGAACAAAACTGCAGACAACGTAACAACATCTCGCTGTTTGAAAATCACATATATCAATACTAGCGAAAGCATCGAGTTTATCGCATATCGGATCGATAAATTAACGTATAGCAGTATAGCATCATAGGATGGCAGCGGTTTGTCTGTAAACTCTGATTTAAAAAATGCAGTGAACGGATCATAGAACAGCACGTCTTCAAATGCGCGTACGACGGCAAAAATCACCACAATCAAAAATGCCGTTGCAAATTTTAAAATAAGTCTATTTCGCATCCGCGGAGAATTTATTGACCCATATCACCCAAAGCAAAAATACGACTCCATAGATAAACAGCGGAAACAAAACACCGTGTAAAAAGCCTTCATACTGGGGATAGTGATAAATAGCTGATGCCAAAAGCGCGATTCGGCTGATGTTTAAAAAATGAATCAAAACACATCCGAAGACCATAAAAAGTACTGTAGTCCGGAACTTTCCCGTGAACGCCACCACAAAAGACACAAACAGAATCATGACGCTAAGCGCGTTGCAGCCTTCGATAATTCGGGCAACATAATTTCCGTTATAGATCAACTTAATCGATGGTTGATTCTCGTGAGGGGAAAGGTTAACATCGGCAGCGAAAAGCTCAGCTAAGAACTCGGTTTGAACGCCAACCAATCTAGTAAACGGATCTACATCATTCGGCTTTACAACGGTTTGTGACAGATAAAACTGATAAACCACCGAAAGCAAAATATACGTCAGAAAAAATTTTCCGAGAAACAAAAGGAACGGTCGATATGTCTTGATGTAATTCGCCAATCGTAAGATTTTTAACAAAGCTATATAAATTAAACCTCCTATATTTAAATACTTTTGTAAAAAAAACAAACCATGACATTTGAGGAATTAAAGCCTAAAGTAAACGACATTGTAACACATACAAATACATTGCGTGATCAAAAGCTGATGCAGATTTGCCATTTGCTTCGCGATAATATTGATTATTATGACTGGGTAGGCTTTTACTTTAGAAATGGCGATAAGGAAGAATTGGTAATTGGCCCGTATGCCGGCGAAAAGACTGATCATACGGTGATTCCGTTCGGAAAAGGCATCTGTGGTCAAGTAGCGGTGTCGAATCAAAATTTTGTGGTTCCCGACGTGAGTGCGCAGGATAATTATCTGGCGTGTAGCATGACGGTAAAATCGGAAATTGTAGTTCCAATATTTGTCAATGGCGAGAATATCGGTCAAATCGACATTGATTCGAGCGTAATTGATCCGTTCAGTGAAGCCGACGAACATTTTCTTGAGTATGTAAATGAGGAGGTTGCCAAATTATTTACGGATTCGCACTGATTATCAGCAATAAAAAAAAATTGTCGCATCCAAAATAAAGATTAACTTTGCAGCCGTACATAAAATATGTACATACATAATAATCATTTAAATAATATTGGCATGTACTTAACTAAAGAAGTTAAAGAAGAAATTTTTGCAAAGCACGGTGGTGCTGCAACAAACACTGGATCTGCTGAAGGGCAAATCGCTTTGTTCACACACCGAATCAACCACCTGACCGGACACTTGAAAAAGAATCGTCATGATTACAACACTGAGCGTTCGCTTGTGAAGCTGGTTGGTAAGAGAAGATCGCTTCTTGACTACCTGAAGAAAACTGAGATCAACAGGTATCGTGAGATTATCAAAGAATTGAATATCAGAAAATAATCAATTTAAAAGAGGTGCCTGCGCGCCTCTTTTTGTTTTACACCCTATCCTCGGGGGGACGTAGCGGGGATTAAAAAGTTTGGTTTTTCATTGGGTAAGCAACAACTACAACAACACAACAACAACCCATTGTTCAATCAACAAAAAACATTTATGATTCCAAATGTAACAAGAGAGGTAATCGATTTGGGAGATGGACGTAGCATCTCGATCGAAACCGGAAAATTGGCAAAGCAGGCAGACGGATCTGTAGTCGTACAAATGGGCAACGCTATGTTGCTTGCAACTGTAGTATCTGCTCGTAAAGCTAGTCCGGGTATCGATTTTCTACCATTAACCCTTGATTACCGCGAAAAATTTGCCGCAGCAGGACGTTTCCCCGGCGGATTCTTCAAGCGTGAAGCGCGTCCGAGTGACAGCGAAATCCTAACCATGAGATTAGTAGATCGCGTTTTGCGTCCGCTTTTCCCGGATGATTATCACGCTGAGACCCAAGTGATGATCCAACTTATGTCGCATGACGACAATGTAATGCCTGATGCACTTGCCGGATTGGCAGCATCTGCAGCACTTGCCGTTTCAGACATACCTTTTGCTACGCTTATTTCTGAAGTTCGCGTAGCCCGTGTAAACGGCGAATTTATCTTAAACCCTAGTCGCACGCAATTAGCAGAATCGGACATCGACATGATGATCGGCGCTTCTAAAGAATCGATCGCGATGGTAGAAGGTGAAATGAAAGAGATCTCTGAAAAAGAGATGGTTGAAGCGATCAAATTTGCGCATGACGCAATCAAAAAACAGATTGAGGCTCAAGAGAAACTACAAGCAGCTTTTGGCAAAAAAGAAGTTCGTACGTATGATCAAGAGCGCAACGACGAAGAAGTTTACAAAAAAGTACACGGATTTGCTTACGACAAATTTTATGCATTAGCGCAAGAAGCTTCAGGAAAGCACGAACGTTCTGAAAAGGGCGCGGCTATCAAAGAAGAAATCAAAGCCATGTTTACTGAAGAAGAATTGCTTGAAAACGGCGATCTTATCAGCAAATACTTGCACAAGACACAAAAAGAGGCTGTCCGAAACGTCATCCTTGACCTCGGAATCCGTCTTGACGGTCGTAAGACAAACGAAATCAGACCAATCTGGTCAGAAATTGACTACCTGCCTTCAGTTCACGGTTCTGCCATTTTTACACGTGGTGAAACTCAGGCATTGGCAACAGTTACTTTGGGAACTTCGAGAGAAGCAAACCAAATTGATTCGCCGTCTGAACAAGGAGAAGAAAAATTCTACCTTCACTACAACTTCCCACCATTCTCAACCGGTGAGGCTAAACCATTACGTGGAACATCGCGTCGTGAAGTTGGTCACGGAAACCTCGCTCAGCGCGCATTGAAAAACATGATCCCTGACGAAAATCCGTATACAATCCGAATTGTATCCGAAGTACTTGAATCAAATGGCTCGTCTTCGATGGCTACAGTTTGCGCAGGAACACTTGCGTTGATGGATGCCGGAGTGCAGATGAAAAAACCTGTATCAGGAATTGCCATGGGACTTATCTCTGACGACAAAACCGGACGTTGGGCAGTACTGTCTGATATCTTAGGTGATGAAGATCACTTGGGTGACATGGACTTTAAAGTTACCGGTACCGCTGACGGAATCACCGCTTGCCAAATGGACATCAAGATCGAAGGTCTTGCTTACGACATTATGGAAAAAGCGCTTGACCAAGCGAGAGAAGGTCGTTTGCATATTCTTGGCAAACTAAATGAAACCATTTCAGAACCTAAGAAAGACGTCAAGGCATATGCACCGAAAATCATCAAGGTAACCATTCCTGGTGCTTTCATTGGAGCGCTTATCGGACCTGGTGGAAAAGTTATCCAAGAGCTTCAAAAAGCAACCGGAACTACCATTGTTATCAATGAAGTTAACGAGCAAGGAGAAGTTGAAATTCTAGGAACTGATCCTGACGGAATCCAAGCGGTGCTTAGCAAGATCGATTCGATTATCTTTAAACCTCAGGTTGGCGAAACCTATGAAGTGAAAGTTATCAAAATGCTTGACTTTGGTGCGGTTGTAGAATATCTTCAAGCGCCTGGTGCCGAAGTTTTGCTTCACGTATCTGAGCTTGCATGGGAACGCACTGAAAACGTATCCGATGTTGTAAATATGGGCGATGTTTTCCAAGTGAAGTATATGGGAATGGATCCTAAAACCCGCAAGGAAAAAGTATCAAGAAAGGCTTTGTTGCCACGTCCTCCGAGAGATGAAAATGCTCCAAAAGAAGATCGCGGACCACGTCCTGAGAGACGCGGTGATGACCGTGGACCAAGACGTGATGACTCGAGAGGGCCACGTCCCGAAAGACGCGACTCAAATCCAAGAGACGACAAAGACAGTTCACAAGGTTAGTTTATATTAATTCATAGGAAACCCCATTACAATCGTAGTGGGGTTTTCGCTTTCATCAAGTATATTGAACAGTTACAGCCTCAGATTAATAGTCGTATACTTTAGCAAATGGTTTAAGAGTCCTGTTTCAACTTTCGGCAGGCATTCAATTACCGACTAAGCGCATTAGGGATGGGAAGCGGCATCCTTTTTTTGCCTGCAAAGGCGGAAAAAGATATAGCGGACAGCCCGACCCGACCGCGCAAAAGGCTGATAAGACGACTGCGCAGAGGGAAATGCAAAAAAATAAACAGAATTATTGTAACTTTTTCGAGCTTACTTACGTACAAGCATGGTACCCACTAAAAAAGTACCTACACTACATGAGACAACTCAAAATTACGAAGCAGGTAACCAACCGGGAAACTGCTTCTTTAGACAAGTACCTGCAGGAGATTGGAAAAGTTGACCTTATTACCGCTGACGAAGAGGTAGAATTAGCACAGAAAATTAAAGCCGGAGACCAGAAAGCCTTAGAGAAATTGACAAAGGCGAACCTGCGTTTTGTGGTTTCGGTTGCTAAACAGTACCAAAATCAGGGGTTAACGCTTCCCGATTTGATCAACGAAGGAAATCTTGGACTTATAAAAGCGGCTCAGCGTTTTGACGAAACACGTGGTTTTAAATTTATTTCATATGCGGTTTGGTGGATTCGACAGTCGATTCTACAAGCTTTGGCCGAACAATCGCGTATTGTGCGTTTGCCGTTGAACAAGATTGGATCGATCAATAAGATCAACAAAATGTATGCGCTTTTGGAGCAATCTAATGAGCGTCCGCCATCTGCCGAAGAAATCGCGAAAGAGCTTGATATGACTGTCAATGACGTTAAGGAAAGCATGAAAAACTCGGGGCGACACCTTTCGATGGATGCGCCACTTGTTGAGGGAGAAGATTCTAACCTTTACGACGTATTGCGTTCTGGTGAATCGCCAAATCCGGATCGCGAACTTATTCACGAGTCGTTACGTACAGAGATCGAGCGCTCGCTTGAGACTTTGACACCACGCGAGGCTGATGTTGTTCGTTTGTATTTTGGTCTTGGTGATCAGCATCCGATGACACTTGAAGAAATCGGCGAGACTTTTGATTTAACCCGCGAGCGTGTTCGTCAGATCAAAGAGAAAGCGATCAGAAGGTTGAAACATACTTCACGCAGCAAAATCTTAAAAACATACCTTGGTTAAGATTTCGTTTAATGCTTAATCCGATTGGAAATGGCAATATAAACCTGGAATCGAAATAGTAACAACAGTCTGATTAACTGTTCGTTTTTTGATTGATGATTGAAACTCCGGCTGATTACCGGAGTTTTGTTTTTGGTGAACAAAACTCCAGTCTGTTCGGACAATGTCCTCGGGTTTCCGGAGTTTTGTTTTTGGTGAACAAAACTCCAGTCTGTTCGGACAATGTCCTCGGGTTTCCGGAGTTTTGTTTTTGGTGAACAAAACTCCAGTCTGTTCGGACAATGTCCTCGG
>JADGMX010000017.1:76902-79171 GCA_015234525.1 Flavobacterium sp.
TGATTGATTACCGGAGTTTTGTTTTTGGTGAACAAAACTCCAGTCTGTTCGGACACGTCCTCGGGTTTCCGGAGTTTTGTTTTTGGTGAACAAAATTTTCAATAGTCGAACACTAGTAACTTTTGTGTTTTATCCTGATTTCAAAACTGTATCTTTGCAGAAACTACACAAATGGCACACACAATCATCGCTCCTTCGGTTTTGGCGGCCGACTTTGCAAATCTACAACGAGACATTGAAATGGTTAATAGCAGTGAAGCTGATTGGTTTCACATCGACATCATGGACGGCGTTTTTGTTCCGAATATTTCATTTGGAATGCCGGTTTTGGAGGCTATTCAGCGACATGCACAGAAAACGATCGATGTTCACTTGATGATTGTTGACCCTGACCGATATATAAAAACCTTTGCCGAACTTGGAGCCAACATCCTGACAGTTCACTATGAAGCTACAACGCATCTTCACCGGACGCTACAAGCGATTAAGAACGAAGGAATGAAAGCAGGTGTTGCTTTAAATCCGCATACAAACATTGCACTTCTTGCTGATGTGATCAACGATATTGATTTGGTATGCCTGATGAGCGTCAATCCCGGATTTGGCGGTCAAACGTTTATTGAAAATACCTATTCCAAAATCAAACAACTAAAAGAATTAATCAATCAGAAAGGTGCTTCAACACTGATTGAGATTGATGGCGGTGTTAATGACAAAAATGCTCCGGCATTGGTTACCGCGGGCGCAGACGTTTTGGTTGCGGGGAATTTTGTGTTTAAGTCTTCAGATCCATCGCAAACCATTACCGACTTGAAAAAGACGCTTTCGGCACTTTAAGAACCGGATGAAAATTTAGCATTTTACTGACATTATTGTACATTTCCGGAAATTCGGCTTTAAACGAGGCCGGAGATTCAAAGAAATGCTCAATCAACACGGCTAGAAATTCGAACTTGTTGGTGTATGCATAAATCCGAAAATAGTCTGAATTTATAAGTCGCTCCTGATTTGGCGGATGATGGACTTCACGTGTAATACGATCAAACATTCTCTTAAAAATGATCGCGCTGATATCACGTTCCTTCAAAGACTGAAAGTGTAATACATGCGCAAATTCGTGAATTCCCAGATTGATGTTATCGCTGCCATCTGCAAAACCACTGACAAAATCTTCCCACGAAAAAACTATTAATTTGGCTCTCGGATTGAATTCGCCTTTGTGATAATCTTCTGAGTGCGGCGACTTATATTGATACGGATAAACGAGAACAGTTGTAATTACGTCATAAAGATAAGATCGCATACCGAAGGTCAGCATTGTAGAAGCTGCTGCAATCAAAACCCTCACACGATCATCAATGATCATATCATCGCGACCGACGAATTCGTATCTATTAATGAATCGGCAAACTCGGTGTTCGAAATATCTTTTTTTTCTGGCAGATAACGTCTGATAATAAGGAAATTCTCTCCGCAGGACATTTGCCTGATTCGCTGAAAGTGTTTTTAGCCTAAAATAAAAGTGTACAAAAAAAGGTCGGTAAAATACAAGTGCGAAATAGTGTTCGAATGCGGTAAAGAGAAATGCAAAAAATAGGCTGATTGCTACAAGTACGCAAATAACTATAAGGAAGATCACGGCAATTTCCATAGGATGGGCAGTCGTTAGTTTACCCGCGCCTATTCTGCCAAAGACTCGAGGCTTAAGATTAATTTAGATGCAATGGTAATGCAAAGTTCGCGATCGTATTGATCTTCGTTATATGCATCAAGGAACGCCACTGATAACGGGTTTTCCGGATTTTTTTTGGCGAGGGCTTCAGCCGACTTCAAAAAGTCTGTATCGTCCATTACTAAAGTGTTAAGTTATTTAAAGATTGATTCTGAAGCAAATGTAGAAAGAAAAAGTTTATAACAATCGACAAAATGCAAAAAAATCGGATAAACTACACTTTAAACATCTAAATGTGAGATTTTAGTGATGGTTTAGATAAGTCGAGTTAACGTGGGAGCAATGTTGTTGGATACGCGTTAGGGTTGCTAGCATGTATTCATATTAACAACAGGAATAGTAATGACGATATTGCGTGTCGGACTGCCTGCGGCATTCGTAATGTTTGTGGTCGATTCTTGAAAGCTTATGTAACCGCACGAATAGTGATTGCCTGCGACATCCCTGCAAAGCTCCGCTTGACAGAAGAAGTGCCGCCAAAAAAACATTAAGCAAGCTTACCTAGTCGCACGAATAGGGATTGCCTGCGGCATCCCT
>JADGMX010000017.1:79271-180313 GCA_015234525.1 Flavobacterium sp.
GCAAAGCTCCGCTTTGAAAGAAGAAGTGCCGCCAAAAAAACATTAAGCAAGCTTACCTAGTTGCACGAATAGGGATTTGCCTGCGGCATCCCTGCAAAGCTCCGCTTTGAAAGAAGAAGTGCCGCCAAAAAAACATTAAGCAAGCTTATGTTTTTTTTGGCGGCACTTCTTCTTATTCGTGACCTCGAAGGGATTCGAACCCCCAACCCTCAGAGCCGAAATCTGATATTCTATCCAGTTGAACTACGAGGCCGTTATGTAATTTTAATTTGCAAGCATTTTCTTTACGATTGTAGAAATCGTCTTACCATCTGCACGACCGGAAAGCTCAGCAGAAGCAAGTCCCATCACTTTACCCATGGCAGCCATTCCGCTGGCCCCAGACTCCGAAATGATTTTTGAAACTACTTCCTCAACTTCATCTTCGCTTAATTGAGCAGGCAAAAACTTCTCGATAACAGCGGCTTGTTGAATTTCGGGTTCAGCCAAATCAGGGCGACCTTGCTCAGTGTAGATATTTGCGCTGTCTTTTCGCTGTTTTACTAGTCGCTGTAGCAATTTGATCTCCTCATCTGACGACAATTCTTCTTTTGAACCGCTTTCAGTTTGCGCGAGCAGTAACGCCGATTTAATGGCTCTCAACGATTCAAGAGCAACAGTATCTTTCGATCTCATCGCTGCTTTCATCTCATCCATCACCTTTGCTTGTAAACTCATGATCTTATTTTTGCTGCTGCGAAGTTATAAAAAAAACCCGAAAATCAAATGATTTCCGGGTTGGATGTTTGTTGGTTTTATTTAGTCGACGTTGTCGTGTAAATACGAATTATTTGATCGAAGCTGAACGTCATCGTTGCTGTCGATTCCGAGTGACATTCGAGAATTTGGATTGCGCTGTTGTCCCGCCGTCAAATCGACACCAGATCTTTTGTAAGCCGGTTGCTTTTCATATTCTTCGATACGAGACGAACTGTTATGGAACTTATAATTGAAATCTTTTAGTTTTTTTCTACGTTCGTCGGCACGGAATTTTAGCGTCTCTTCAATGGTCATCTCCATCGGCGAAACTTCTTCAAAAGCCGCAGTAAATGAAGATGGAACGTCTACTTTTTTAACGGTAAGATTTAATTCTGCCGGAATTTGCTCTTCCACTTTTGCCGGTGTGGGCTTAGAATTTAGCAAATCGTTTTCAAGTTCCATGTATTCTTCAAGTGAATATCTTACAACACCGTCCTTATTGACTTCCGTCATCGGCACAACTTCAACAGCTTCCTTCACCTGAATATTCCGGGTTTCATCTGTTAGGTTGAAAAGTGCATTCTCCTGTGGCGCTTTCTTCTCTTCCAGGATTGGCAGATCAAAAGAAAAAGTTGCTTGCTCAGGCTTGTAAGTTTCAGGCTCATGAACTTTAATAGCATCAATCGTGGTAAATTGAAACTGCTCGGGCATAGATGGCGCTGATACGATTTCAAAAGTTACATCCAGATTTTTGATGAATTCAGATGTCGGCACCAAATCCATCTTGAATTCTGCTTGTGGTTGAAATTGTTGAACTGGTTGCGAAGGCGCTTCCACTTTAAGCTCCGATGGGGCTTCAAAAGATTTTGGCGCTTCCGGCTCGTCGTCAGTCAGTTCAAACATCACTTTTTTTTCGCTGATTGGCGCGTCCGGCTGATGATCGAATGCGATCGGTTTCTTCGGACTCAAATCGTGCTCAATCTTTTGTTCAGCTTCAAGCGAGTGAATGATTTTCTTAGGCTCAGTATTTACGATATCGCGCTGTTGCTCAATGTTAAATCCCGTCGCAATGATTGTTACAGCAATTGAATCGCCTAAAGTTTCGTCTTCACCAACACCCATGATAATATTGGCATTGTGACCCGCTTCAGCCTGAATGTGGTCGTTGATTTCACCAATCTCATCAATTGTGATTTCATTCGACCCCGAAACAATAAGTAGCAAAACATTCTTGGCGCCAGCAATCTTGTTGTCGTTCAATAACGGCGAATCAAGTGCAGACGTGATCGCTTCTTTTGCGCGGTTTTCACCGATAGCAACCGCTGATCCCATTATAGCTGTTCCACTGTTCGAAAGAACGGTTTTGGCATCTTTTAAATCGATGTTTTGAGTATAGTGATGCGTAATAACTTCTGCAATTCCGCGTGACGCCGTAGCCAATACTTCATCAGCTTTAGAGAAACCGGCTTTGAAACCGAGGTTTCCATAAACTTCACGCAATTTATTGTTGTTGATCACGATAAGCGAATCTACTTGCTTGCGGAGTTTATCGACACCATTTAACGCTTGATCTTGACGAACTTTCCCTTCAAATTGAAAAGGAATCGTCACAATTCCGACCGTTAAAATATCGCGTTCCTTGGCAAGTTGAGCAATAACAGGAGCGGCACCAGTTCCGGTTCCACCACCCATTCCGGCTGTAATGAAAACCATTTTGGTATTGCTGTCCAACATTTTCTCTATATCGGCGATGCTTTCGATTGCAGACTGCTGACCAACTTCAGGGTTAGCGCCCGCCCCAAGGCCTTCTGTCAGGTTTACTCCTAATTGAATTTTGTTTGGAACAGGACTGTTAGACAACGCCTGCGAATCTGTATTACACACAATAAAATCGACACCTTTGATGCCTTGCTGGAACATGTGGTTGATCGCGTTGCTTCCTCCTCCACCTACACCGATAACTTTGATCACATTTGATTGGTTTTTTGGTAAATCAAATGAAATACTTCCAAATTCTGAATTGCTCATCATAATCTCTGGGTATTTAATTTCTTTTCTGCTCGTTTTTTTTATCTTGACTATTCTTTTTCTTATTCTGCATTGTCGAGAAAATCTTTGATCTTATCAACATATTTATCGAAGAATGACCGTCGAATTTTTGTTTCGGTGGTTTCAACTTCTTTCTTAGGCGCCTCAACCTCTACGGTTTCCAATTCGGCTTCCGGTTGCTCTAATTCTCTAACGGTTCTACTCTGAACTGCAGTAGGTTGCGAGACCATTTGCTTATCTAACCGAATTGCACTTTGCGATTTGTTTCCGATGCTATTCATTACCAAACCAACAGCAGTCGCATAAAGCGGACTTGAGATTTCTTCAGCCGAATTACCCGCCAGATGTTCGTTTGGATAACCGATTCTGGTATCGATACCCGTAATATACTCAACTAGTTGCTTGATGTGCTGTAATTGCGCGCCACCACCTGTTAGTACAATTCCGGCGATCAGCTTTTTACGTGGATCCTCGTGACCGTATGATTTGATTTCCGAAAAAACCTGCTCGACGATTTCAACCACACGTGCGTGGATGATTTTCGACAAGTTTTTAAGTGAAATCTCTTTTGGTTCGCGGCCGCGAAGACCCGGAATCGAAACGATTTCATTGTCTTTATTTTCGCCTGGCCAAGCCGAACCAAATTTTACCTTCAACAATTCTGCCTGTTTTTCAATAATCGAACAACCTTCTTTGATATCGTCGGTAATTACGTTGCCACCAAACGGAATAACAGCCGTATGCCTGATGATACCGTCTTTGAAGATCGCCAAATCAGTTGTTCCGCCCCCGATATCGATAAGCGCAACACCAGCTTCTTTTTCTTCCTGACTCAACACCGCGTCAGATGAAGCCAACGGTTCGAGCGTCAAGCCTGAAAGCTCAATTCCCGAACTCTGAATGCATCTGCCCACGTTTCTGATCGACGACGCCTGACCAACAACCACGTGAAAACTTGATTCAAGTCGGCCGCCATACATTCCGATTGGTTCCTTGATCTCGGATTGCCCATCGATTTTAAATTCCTGCGGCAAAACGTGAATGATTTCCTCACCAGGAAGCATCGCGAGTTTATTCACCTGATCGATCAGCAACTGAATATCCTGACCGTCGATAACTTCTTCTGGATTACTTCGGCTGATATAATCGCTATGTTGTATGCTGCGAATATGTTGTCCGGCGATACCAACTACAACATCTTTGATTTTATAACCCGAATTTGCTTCAGCTTCCTGAACAGCTTGCTGAATTGACGATATTGTCTGCGTAATATTGTTTACCACACCTCTGGCAACGCCAAGGCTTCTAGACTTACCAATTCCGAGGATCTCGAGTTTTCCGTACTCGTTCTTCCTACCGATCATGGCAACAATTTTGGTTGTTCCAATGTCTAATCCTACTGCGATGTTTTCTCTTTCCATAACTTTTATTTTGTGCAAACCACCTGCTGCGTGAACTTCAGATTTATTTTCTTATAATCGATGATTGAACTATCGGTAACTGCCTTCTGAAAAAATGCTTTATAGTTGTTAAACTTCCTTTCCCGGTCGGCTAGTTTCCCAAATTCGATTTCATAATTATAATTTCTATTCATCATCGTAATACTTCCATCGCGAGCAACCGTCAGTCCAATGATATTTTTCTTCAAAAATGAGTCGTCGTGAATCTGCCTCAGCAAATCTGCCAACCCGCTTTTTTCCAACCTGGAGATTTCACCTGAAACCAGCGGAACACGAGCCGTTGACAATGTTGATAGCGGCATTCTTTCACCTTGATAGTCAATGTAAAAGGACCCATTTTCGTCAAAGACCCGAGCGATCGGAGTTTTCGGTTTTACCACTGCGTTTAAGACACCATCGATAGTCACAAAGACTTCAGATCTCTCAATCATCTCGTGCGAATTCACAGCTTTTTCCAGTATGTTCAAATCTAAATTATCTTTGCGGACGCTTTGCGGACGTCGATTTTTTTCTATTAACAATTTATTAACCATGTCGCTGGTTACAAAAAGATTATCCTCTGTCGTGAAATGCACGGCGGTATTTTTCAACCTACGATGTTCATTTCGTTTCGAGGTGAACGAAAAAAGAAAAATCACAATGCCGAACATCAAAAATAATCTGACGTTACTCCATTTAAAATACTTTTTCATTCGAGTGCTTTTTTAATGTCTACAACCATTTCTCCAACATCGCCGGCGCCGATTGTTACAATCACCTCGGCACTAGACTTTTTTATCTCATCGATCAAATTTTCCTTAGCAACCAGTTTTTTGTTTTCGGATGTGACTTTTTCGAGCAACCAAGCCGAAGTGATTCCCTGAAGCGGAATTTCCCTCGCCGGATAAATGTCCATCAGTATCAGTTCATCAAATGCTGAAAGGCTTTCGGCAAATCCGTCTGCAAAATCACGTGTGCGGCTAAACAAATGCGGTTGAAATATCGCAAGCACTTTTTTGTCCGGATAAAGTTCCCGAACCGCCGAATGAACCGCATTAATCTCAGTTGGATGATGCGCATAATCATCGATATAAATCAAATCTTCACGCTGAATCTGATACGAAAATCGCCTCTTAATTCCAGCAAACGACAGTAAAGCTTTAGCAATTTCGTTGGTTGGGGTACCGTACTTTTTAGCCATCGCCAAAGCCATCACCGCGTTAGAAAGATTGTGTTTTCCGGGAAGTCCGAATTGCAAATCCGTAATCGTTTCCTCCGGAGTTACAACGTCAAAAATATATTTGCCGTCTTTAATGCGAACATTTGTTGGTCGATAATCAGCATCATTTCCAAATCCGATTTTATTGCCGTCAAGCGGAAGCTCCGCAGCGATGAATAAGTTGGATGTTGTTGGAACTTTTCGGGCAAAATCAACAAACGATGATTCTATTGCTGATGCATCGCCGTAAATATCAAGATGGTCCGCATCCATCGACGTCACGCAAGCGATATCCGGATGAAGATGTAAAAATGACCGATCGAATTCGTCTGCTTCAACAACAGTCACGGTAGTGCCGTCGCCAATTAGATTCGAATGATAGTTTTCAACGACTCCGCCTACAAAAGCTGTCACATCGGCACCACTGCTTTTTAAAATATGACCTAAAATGGCCGAAGTTGTCGTTTTACCATGAGTTCCCGCAACGGCGAAGCAATACGTATCTTTCGTGATCAGACCCAGGACTTCTGCCCGTTTCTTAACCTTATAATTTCGTTCGATAAAAAAGTTCCATTGCGAGTGATCGATTGGAACCGCCGGCGTAGTAACAACCAGCGTATTTGCCGGATAATATGTTTCCGGAATTAAACTGATTTTGTCCTCAAACCAAATCGTAATTCCATCCGCAATCAACTCGCCGGTAAGCGCTGTCTGAGTTTTGTCATAACCCGAAACATTCTTTCCCAAATTCTTGAAATACCGCGCAAGGGCACTCATGCCGATACCGCCGATTCCGATGAAGTAAACATTATGTATTTGAGACAGATTCATTAGTTTTTAACTTTTGATGATTTGCCGACCACTTCAATTATTTGGTCAACGATTTCCTGAGTTGCGAGTGGCCTTGCGAGTTTCTTAATATTTTCACCCAAAGTTCTACGCAAATCCTCGTCATTGAGCAGATTTGTAAATTCGGTTGAAAATCTGGTGTTCAAATCGGCTTCACGAAGCAAAATCGCAGCCTCATGATTAACTATCGATTGTGCATTTTTGGTCTGATGGTCTTCAGCAACATTTGGCGACGGAATAAAAATCACCGGTTTACCCACGATGCAAAGCTCACTGACTGAAGATGCTCCGGCCCGCGAAATAATAACATCTGCCGCGGCGTAAACAAGATCCATCCGGTCGATGAAAGCAACAACCTGAATTCGGTTTTCATCCTGATGATGTTTGTACTGGTCGTGATAAAACTTACCACATTGCCAGATTACCTGAACACCTTGCGCCGAAAAATTCACCATTTCCTTTGCGATCAGTTCATTGATTGCACGTGCACCAAGGCTTCCGCCAAGCACCAATAGTGTCTTTTTTGCCGGATTGAGTCCGTAGTGCCTACATGCCTCTTCGCGTTTGCCTTCCAGCCCAATAATATCTTTACGCACCGGATTTCCGGTAAGCACTAATTTATCTTTTGGAAAATATTTTTCAAGTCCGTTGTAAGCCACGCATATTTTGGCTGCTTTTTTTCCCAGCAGCTTATTTGTGATTCCGGGAAACGAATTTTGTTCCTGGACGATAATCGGTATTCCAGAACTTGCCGCTGCTTGCATTAATGGCCCGCTGGCAAATCCGCCGGTTCCGATGACGACATCAGGTTTAAATTTTCTGACGATCGATTTTGATTTCATAAGGCTTCGCATCAGTTTGATCGGAAACATGAGGTTTTGCAATGTCAACTTTCGTTGAAGTCCGGCAATCCAAAGACCTTCAATTTCATATCCGGCTTGCGGCACCTTTTGCATTTCCATTCGGTCGCTTGCGCCAACAAATAGAAATTCGGCATCGGGAAAACGCGATTTCAATTCATTTGCAATAGCGATAGCCGGGTAGATATGTCCACCGGTTCCGCCGCCGCTTAATATGAATTTTAATGGTCTCATTTTTCTAATACCGGTTTTAGTGGATTATCACTCAAATCCTCAATTCCATAACCTTCGGCTAAAGCTAATTCTGCTGCTTCTTCTCGTGCGATTTGCTGATCTACCAGTCGTTGCAATGCATCAGCACGACGTTCCTTATCCGCGTTTTCTTCAGCAATTTCCTCATCTTTTTTGGTGACGCCGATGATAATTCCGATGGCAATGCATGTCATCCAAATCGAACTACCACCGCTACTGATCAGCGGAAGTGTTTGTCCGGTAACCGGCAGGAATTCGACTGCAACCGACATATTGATCAAAGCTTGAAATATAATCGGGAAGCCGAGGCCGACAACTGCGAGTTTTCCGAAAAGCGAATTTGCTTTATGTGCTGCAACGATAAATCGGAAGAACAATAGCAGATATAAAAGCATGACTCCAATTCCGCCGAGCAATCCCCATTCTTCAACGATAATGGCATAAATAAAATCGGATGACGATTGCGGAAGAAAATTTTTCTGAACCGACTTTCCGGGACCAAGTCCGTAGATTCCGCCTGAGGCGATTGCAATTTTTGCCTTCTCGATTTGATAATCGTCTTCGTCCGGCTTGTCGGTTGCAAAGTTGTCGATTCGGGAGATCCAGGTGTCGACACGGTTTGGAAAAGCATCCGGAAACGCTTTTGCCACTAAGACAAACATGGTTAGGCCGACGATTCCGGCAGCGATGATTACTGAGATGTATTTTAACGGATAACGTCCGATGAAAACCAGGGTGACGACCATTGCGAAAATGATTGCCGCTGTCGAGAAGTTAGCCGGGAGAATTAGTATTAATGTAACAAATACGGGAGTCCACAGCTCCCAGAGCGAACTTTTAAAGGCAATCGGGGTTTCTCGTTTTTTCGATAAATACCGAGCTACGAAAATCATCAGAACTATTGATGCCAGTGCCGAAGTCTGGAATGTGATTCCGATGAATGGAACCTGAATCCACCGACTCGCATTAGCGCCATCGATGACAGTTCCTTTAAAAAGCGTATACGCCAGAAGCAGCCAAACGACCGGAAGAGCGAACATCGAAATGCCCCGCCAATAATGATAAGGTATCCGGTGGATGACATAAATCATGATAAACCCAATCAGGATATGAAAAAGGTGTTTTACCAGATAAGCGACTGTATTTCCGCTACCGTGATTCATGTATGCGAGGTTGGAACTAGCCGAAAACACAGGCATAAATGAGAATAACGCCAACAAGGCCACAAACGACCAGATGACCTTATCCCCTTTTAATCTATGTAGTAACTCTTTCATAACCTGTTCATTCAATTATAGTTTATTGTCCCTAGCCCTGACAGAGCCGATATCCTCGTAGCATCGCGGAGAGATAAAGGCGAAGGCAGGAAATAGCTCCTAAAAATGCCGCTACAAATTGCGCACTGCATTTTTAAATTGCTGTCCGCGGTCCTCGTAGCTTTCGAACAAATCGAAACTTGCGCACGCCGGTGAAAGCAAAACCGTATCGCCTTTTTCGCACAGACGTTGCGACATTTTAACCGCATCCTGCATGTTTGCGACCTCGATCATAACATCCACCACGTTTCCGAAGGCGTCAATTATTTTTTTATTGTCGACACCCAGGCACACGATTGCTTTGACTTTCTCGCGCACAAGTGGCATCAGTTCGCTGTAATCGTTTCCTTTATCGACGCCACCAACGATCCAAACCGTAGGCGTATTTACGCTATCCAAAGCAAAGAAAGTCGCATTGACATTGGTTGCTTTCGAATCGTTTATGTACTGCACATTCTGAATTTTGAGCACTTTTTCGAGACGGTGTTCAGCGCCCTGGAAATTCGAAAGACTTTCGCGTATGGCAGCCTTCCTGATATTTAGGAGCTTTGCCACTGAAGCCGCTGCCATCGCATTCTTGAGGTTGTGCTTGCCCTCGAGTGCGATATGCTCGGTTTCCATGATGAATTCTTCGTGATTGATGTTAATTTCCATTTGTTTGTTTTGATTTAGATAGGCTCCTTCGCTTTGCTTTTCGGTCAGCGAAAAAGGGATTTGTTTTGCTTTGACTTTATTATTTCCGAGCCATTTGTTGATTTCGTGATCAGACGCATCGTAGATCAGGTAATCGGCTTCGGTTTGATTCTTTGTTATTCTAAATTTTGCTTCAATGTATTTGCTGTAATCGTACTCGTATCGGTCGAGGTGGTCGGGGCTCAAGTTGGTGATGATGGCGATGTCCGGCCGATAATTCACAATGCCGTCTAATTGAAAACTTGACAGTTCAAGTACGTACAAGTCAAAATTATCTTCGGCGACCTGCCATGCGAAACTTTTGCCGATGTTTCCACCCAAGCCAACATTCAGACCGGCTGATTTCAGCAAGTGGTATGTCAGCAAAGTCGTTGTTGTTTTGCCGTTGCTTCCTGTGATTCCGACTGTTTTCGCGTCGGTAAACTTGATGGCAAACTCGATTTCCGAAATTACCGGAACTTTGTTGGCGATCAGTTTTTTGACGATTGGCGCCGAATCCGGAATTCCGGGACTTTTCATGACGAGATCGGCGTTAAGCACCAGAGATTCCGTGTGCTGTTGCTCCTCCCATCGGATATCATTAAGTAAAAGAACTTCTTTGTAATTGTTTTTAATCTTTCCGAAGTCGGAGACAAAAACGTCGTAACCCTGTTTTTTACCGAGGATTGCGGTTCCTACGCCGCTTTCGCCGGCACCTAGAATGACAAGTCTATTCACTATCTCAGTTTTAAGGTTACGATTGATAGAATTGCGAGCAGAATTCCGATGATCCAGAACCGGGTTACGATTTTACTTTCGTGATACCCTTTTTTCTGGTAGTGGTGATGCAGCGGCGCCATGAGAAAGATTCGCCTACCTTCGCCGTATCGTCTTTTGGTGATTTTAAACCACGCTACCTGAATAATGACTGACAGATTTTCGACAAGGAAAATTCCGCTGAAAAGTGGAATCAACAATTCCTTACGAACCGAGATGGCGAGAACGGCTATGATTCCGCCAATGGTTAAACTTCCGGTGTCACCCATAAAGACTTGAGCCGGAAATGAGTTATACCATAAAAATCCGATGAGTGCTCCTGCAAATGCGGCAATAAAGACCGTCATTTCGCCCGAATTCGGGATGTACATAATATCTAGATAAGTCGAAAAGATGATGTTCCCTGAAACAAAGGTGAATATGCCAAGTGCGACGACCGATATTGCTGAAGTTCCTGCGGCAAGACCATCGATACCATCAGTAAGATTAGCACCGTTTGAAACTGCGGTAATTATAAAAATGACAATCGGGATAAAGACGAGCCAGGCGTAATCGCGGTAATCATCGCCGGTCCACTGAAGGAGTTTGGCGTAATCAAGCTCGTTGTCTTTTACAAACGGAATTGTAGTTGCGGTCGATTTTTCTTCGATCGGCATTTGTCGGATGGTGTTTTCGGTTTGGTTGATGCTAATCGGCGTACCGACAGGATCTTGACGAACGGTTACACCCGGATCAAAGTAAAGAACCGAGCCAACAATTAACCCGAGGCCCACCTGACCGACCACTTTAAAAATCCCTTTGAGTCCTTGTTTGTCTTTCTTGAATATTTTGATGTAATCGTCAATAAACCCGATTGTGCCCATCCAAAGTGTGGTTACCACAAGGAGCACAATGTAAATATTGTTGAGTTTTGCGAGCAAGATTACCGGGATAAGCGTGGCAACGATGATAATCAAACCTCCCATGGTTGGCGTTCCTGCCTTTTCTGTTTGTCCTTCCAAACCGAGTTCGCGAACCGTTTCTCCAACTTGTTGCTTACGAAGGAAGTTGATAATCCGCTTACCGTAAACTGTCGATATCATAAGCGACAAAAGCACCGCCAATCCTGATCGGAAAGTGATGTACTGAAAAACACCGGTTCCGGGAACGTCTAGTGTTTGGTCGAGATATTCGAAAAAATAATACAGCATAATCTATTTGTTGAGTTGGCCCAATAGTTCTTTTACGGTTTCCATATCGTCGAAATCGTGCTTAACGCCATTGATTTCCTGATATGTTTCATGTCCCTTTCCTGCGATGAGGATAATGTCGTTTGGCCGGGCCAACTGGCAAGCAAGTTTAATCGCCTGCTTTCTATCGGATATGGCTATTGTTTTGCGCTGATTCTGAACTTCAACGCCTTGTTCCATCTCAGCGATAATGTCGAGTGGGTCTTCTGTTCTCGGGTTGTCGCTGGTGAGAATCAGTCTGTCACTTAACGTGGATGCGATATTGGCCATAACCGGACGTTTTGCACGGTCCCGATCACCGCCACAACCTACGATGGTGATGACCTGTTCGTTTTTCGTGCGAATGTCGTTGATGGTTTTCAGCACATTTTCAAGTGCGTCGGGTGTGTGTGCATAATCAACAATTGCGGTCACTTTTGTATGCGAAACGACAAACTGAAATCTGCCGGAAACACTCTCGAGTTCCGATAATATTCGGAGCACTTCAAGTTTTTCAAGACCTAATTCGACTGAAGCCGCGTAGACCGCCAGCAAATTATAAGCATTAAAGGTTCCGATAAGGCGGGTCCAAACTTCATTATCGTTGATTTTGAGCAGAAGTCCGCCGAGTTGATTCTCGAGAATTTGCGCCCGGTAATCAGCATAAGTCTGCAACGCGTAAGTTAGTTTGCGCGCTTTTGTATTTTGAAGCATTACTGCGCCGTTTTTATCATCGGCATTGGTAATTGCAAACGCCAATTTTGGAAGATTGTCGAAAAACATCTTCTTTACATCGCGGTATTCGCTGAACGTCGGATGATAATCTAAATGATCGTGAGTGAGATTTGTAAAAATTCCGCCTGCAAACTCAAGTCCTTCAGTTCGTTTTTGGTGAATGCCGTGCGAGCTGACTTCCATAAAACAAAACTCCACTCCCGCCTGGTTCATCTGCGCGAGATAATTATTGAGATGAATCGGATCAGGCGTGGTATGGGTTGCTTTGTGCTCTATGTCATCGACCAGAATTTTAACAGTCGACAGAAGTCCGGTTTTAAATCCCGCCTTTTTAAACATTTGATAAAGCAACGAAGCAATGGTTGTCTTGCCATTTGTCCCGGTAACGCCAACCAATTTCAGATTTTTTGATGGATTTCCGTAATAGTTTGATGCGGCAAAAGCCAATGCAGAATTGGTGTCTTTAACCTGAATGTAGGTAACATTATGATCTAGAACGTCTGGAAATGCATCACAAATAATAGCAGCCGCTCCTGACTTTACGGCCTTTTCAATAAATGCATGACCATCAGCTGCCACGCCCCGTATTGCCACAAAGACGTCTTGGTCAGCAACTTGCCGCGAATCGAAGGTAATTTTTCCGATAGCGATATCCGTTGCGCCTTTTACGGCTTCAATCGAAACTCTATATAATATGTCTTTTAAATTGATCAAGATAATTCGAGGGTTATGATTGGAGTTTTAGCGATTGATGTTCCGGCTTGTACGGATTGCTTGCGGACTTTCCCGACGCCGATCACTTTTACTTTAATATTTAGATTTTCCAGGAGTGCTACGGCGTCCATTCCGGGCATTCCTCTTAAATCCGGGACGTATTCGTGCTTTTCCTGCGATTTTTCGAAGTATTGCACATAATTCTTCTCTTGTATTTGTCTTTTAGAATTCAGGTTTTTGATTGTGTTTGTTGATGGCGCGTCGGTAAAAATTTTCTGAGCGATGCGTTTGAAAACCGGACCGGAAACATCAGCGCCATAGTATCCTTTATTCGGATTTGGCTTATGAATGACCACGATGCATGAATATTTCGGCTCGTCTGCCGGAAAATAGCCAACGAATGATGATGCATAATATTGCTGCGCGCCACTTTTGCCGTAGTCAACCTGGGCAGTTCCTGTTTTTCCCGCCATTGAGAAATCCTTAGAATACAGTTTTGATCCCGTGCCTTTTTTTACCACGTTCTCGAGAACAGCCTGAACTTTGTTGATGGTCTCTTGTGAAGCGATTTTCGGATTAATAACTTCTTTGTCGTATTTCTTAACCGTGCGGTTCCACTCTTTAATTTCAGATACAAATTGAGGCTTGACCATTTCGCCGTTGTTTGCCACCGCGTTGTAAAAAGTCAGAATTTGAAGCGGAGTCATCATTACGCCATAACCGAACCCCATCCACGGAAGTGAAATTGCGCTCCAATGTTTGTCGCCGGGTTGCGGAATATATGGTTTCCCTTCGCCTCTGAATGGGAGTCCGAGTGGTTTGTTAAACCCGTAATTGTTGAGGTGATCTACGAATTTCTTGGGATCGGATTTATATCCGTCGTAAACCGCCTGAACCAATATCGTGTTCGATGACAATTCGAAAGCACGAGCCAACGAAATTTTACCATAACCGCCTTTTTTCGAATCGCGCACTTTTTTTCGCGAGTAAATTGCGATTCCATCGCCACTGTCGTAAACCGTTGAAGTATCAGCGACTTTGTCCTCAAGAACCGTCATCAGACCGGCAAGTTTGAAGGTTGATCCCGGTTCCTGAGATTCCGCTACAGCGTAATTGATCGTTTCAAAATAAGTACTGTCTTTGGCGCGACCGAGATTTGATATTGCTTTGATGTGGCCGGTTTTAGTTTCCATTACCACCACACACCCGTGATCGGCATCGTAGTGTTGAAGTTGCTTCAGCAAGGCATGATGCGCAATATCCTGAATGTAAACATCGATGGTGGAGATGATATCGTAACCGTCTTGTGGCTCGATTTCGTTCACATCGCGAATCGGTTTCCACTGACCTTTGGCAATCTTTTGCTTCATGATCTTGCCGTCCTTGCCGTTGAGATAATTCTTAAAGGCACCTTCAATTCCGACGCGGGTTAGTGATCCGTTGTGATCCAAACGAGAATAACCGATCGTTCTCTCGGCGATCAGTCCGATTGGATGTTCACGAACCGTTTTTTGTTCAGTTATTATTCCACCTTTATAGGCACCGAGTTTAAACAATGGGAATTTTTTGATTCTCATGTATTCGGTGTAACTCAGGTCGCGGGCAACAAGCAAGTACCGGTTCTTATTAGCTCGGGCGCGTTTAAGTTCTCTTTCATAGAACGACGATGGTTTGCCCAACATTACTGAAAGTGAATCGGCCAAAGCTGAAACATTGTCGTTGAAGTCGGCTGTTTTTGGAGCAAGCGCATCAAATCTGATCTTGTATTTTGGGATAGATGTGGCAAGCAGACTGCCGTCAGCGGAATAAATATTTCCCTGATTTGCAGGGATAACGAAGTTGCGAACCGATCTGTCTTTCGCAAGTTTGCGATAATAGTCGCCTTCAACCCATTGAATATTGGTAAGCTTGACGGTGATACCGACCGCCATCAGAAACATGACAAATGCCACGAGGTAAATCCGATAAGAGATATTTTTATCCTCTACTTCCATAGCTTATCAAAAAAAGATTCCTTTTTCTCTTGTATTACTTTTATTTTCTTTGGCGGAACTGCCGATGGGAAAATTTGCTTTGCTTCCATCTTAGCCGCAACAGTTGATTCCATTTTGAGTTTCATCAACTCAGATCGTCGGTCAACGAATTCGGAGCGGAGTTCCTTCACTTCGCTGGTCAATGCAACTTCTTTAAAAACTTTTTGCTCGAACCGGTTGGTGTTGGCAATCATAATAATCGCGAGAACAATGAGGAAAACGATAAATCGCCAGTTCTTCATTGCATCCTCATTAATAAGGAATCTTGCTTTTAAAATGCTGTAAACACCTTGTTTCATATCACTTCTTTTCGGCTACGCGAAGTTTTGCACTACGCGCTCTGTTATTTTGAGATATTTCATCTTGATTAGGCACGATGAGCTTTTCGATTGTTTTAAAAGGCACTGAGAAATTTCCGAAGAAATCGCGTTCAGGTTCACCTTCAAACATTCCGTTTTTAACGAATCGCTTTACAAGCCTGTCTTCGAGCGAATGATAGGAAATAACACTAAGTCGGCCGCCAGGTTTCAAAATCTCGAGTGATTGTTCCAGAAATTCCTTAAGCACATCCATTTCGTGATTGACCTCGATTCGGATTGCCTGATACATTTGAGCCAGTATTTTATTGCTTTTGTGAGCTGGCAAAAACCGGCTTAGCACCGATTTGAACTGTTCGGTAGTTGTAATTGGATCAAGTTCTCTGGCTTCAATCAGCACGCGCGCAATTGCCGGTGCATTTTTTAGTTCGCCATAATCGTAAAACACCCGACGCAGGTTTGCTTCATCATATTGATTGACAACCTGAAAGGCATCGATATCATTTTTTTTGCTCATTCTCATGTCGAGACCGGCATCAAAACGAGTTGAAAATCCGCGTTCAGCCACGTCAAACTGATGCGATGAAACGCCGAGATCAGCCAGAATGCCATCAACTTGACGCACATTATGAAATCTAAGGAAGCGTTTTAGAAATCTGAAATTTTCAGGAATAAACGTCAATCGGCTATCCTGAGGCACATTTGCAGCAGCATCTTCATCCTGATCAAATGCAAACAATTTTCCCTCAGGCCCCAGCCGGCTGAGAATTTCTCGCGAATGACCGCCGCCGCCGAAGGTTACATCGACATAGACACCGTCGGACTTGATATTTAGTCCGTCGACCGATTCTTTTAGTAAAACTGGATTATGATATTCCATTATCGCCGATATTAACATTCCCCATCACTTCTTCTGCTAGTTCAGCAAAATCTCCCACCGAATCATCAATCGCTTTCTCGTACAGATCTTTATCCCAGATTTCGACGATATTTCCAACCGAAGCCAGAACAACGTCTTTGTCGATATCAGCGAAAGAAGTAAGATCTTTCGGAATCAGAAACCTTCCGAGATTGTCAATTTCAACTACTTTTACACCCGCGGTAAAACGCCGAATGAAATCGTTGTTTTTCTTGACGAATCGATTCAATCCATTGATTTTCTGCATCATTAAATTCCACTCGCTCATCGGATACAACTCGAGACATTTTTGAAACACGGAACGTTTCAGGACAAAACCGTCCTGGAGCGAAGCAGCAACCTGCTTTTTTAGCGGCGCCGGGAGAAGTAGCCTTCCCTTGGCGTCAACTTTACACTCATATGTTCCGATTATAGGTTCCACCCTTTGCTGATTTAATGACAAAAATATAAAACTTTCTACCACAATTTACCACAATATACCACATTGTTGATAAGTTTTCCCACACAACCTCTGATAGTTAGGTGTTTTACGAAAAGCGGAAAACAAAATTTAACACTTGGTTTGACTTTGCATAGGGTGATGTTGGGCAAGTGGCGACTTGAATCGCGAATCCGATTGTGATCTTCAGGAAATTGATGGAATTGTAGTTGCATATTTTATAAAATCTTATCTTTGTCGGAATCAGACGACCTACAAAACTATATGGAGCACACGCTACGAACTGAAGGAAAATACAAATATTTTGAAGCTGGAGAAGGTACTCCTATTGTCGTTCTCCATGGGTTGATGGGCGGGCTGAGTAACTTTGATGGTGTGGCGAATTTTTTTCCCGACAAAGGCTATCAGGTAATCATTCCGGAACTGCCGATTTATACTCAAAACATTTTAAAGACAAACGTCAAGGCTTTTGCGAAATACGTAAAGGATTTTATAACGTTTAAAAAACTTGACAGAGTGATTCTGCTTGGAAATTCCCTTGGCGGACATATTGCACTTTATCATACCAAGATGTATCCTGAAAAAATGGCGGGATTGATCATTACCGGAAGTTCTGGCCTTTATGAAAGTGCGATGGGCGACAGTTATCCACGTCGAGGCGATTATGATTACATTACTCAGAAAGCCCAGGACGTATTTTACGATCCCAAAATCGCATCGAAAGAAATTATTGATGAGGTTTATGAAATTGCCAACGACCGCATCAAATTGATAAAAACATTGACCATTGCAAAAAGTGCGATTCGTCATAACATGAAGAAAGATTTGGCAAAGATGCATGTGCCAACGTGTATTATTTGGGGACGAAATGACAAAGTGACGCCGCCAGAAGTTGCCGATGAATTTCACGAACTTTTACCCAATTCGTCGTTGTATTGGATTGACAAATGTGGACATGCCGCGATGATGGAACATCCTGATACTTTTAACGAGATCATGTATGAGTGGCTTCAGAAGCTAAACAAATAATCTCATGAAAATTAACACAGCCGAGTTTATCATCAGCAATTCTGAAGTTGCGAAATGTCCGAAAGAATTTCTGCCGGAATATGCTTTTATCGGACGATCGAACGTTGGAAAATCGTCTTTGATCAACATGCTGACAAATCACAAAGGACTTGCGAAAACTTCAGGTCGACCGGGAAAGACTCAGCTTATCAATCACTTTAAGATCAACAACAATTGGTTTTTGGTGGATTTACCGGGTTACGGATATGCGCGGGTTTCCAAGAAAACAAAATCTGTTTTTCAGCAATTCATTACCGATTATTTTGAAAAACGCGAGCAATTGGTTTGTGCGTTTGTCCTGATCGACATCAGGCATGAAGCTCAGGCGATCGATCTCGAATTCATGGCATATCTTGGCGAGAGCGAAGTTCCGTTTTCGATCATCTTTACCAAAGCCGACAAAATTTCTAAAGTGAAAATTGATTCGCACGTTGCCGCGTATCGCAAACAAATGCATGCTAATAATTGGGCCGAAATGCCGCCGTACTTTGTTACTTCTGCAACAGACGGCACTGGCCGCGAGGAGGTTTTATCCTATATTGATGAGATAAATCAGGATATGTTTAAATCTGATAATCCGTTTAGCTCTTAACGATTTCCAGTTTTTCAGCGAAATATTCACAGAAATCCTTCATTGTTTCAGACATTTTTTCGTCGCCGGTTGCGCGTTGAAACGTATCTGACATGGCCACAAGCGTTTGATGGAAGAATTTTTTCATTTCGTCTACCGGCATGTCTTTAGTCCACAAGTCGATTCGGAGGGTTTCCTGCGCTTTGCTATCCCAGATCGACAACATTACCGCTTTGGCCTCTTCGTTGTCAACTCCGCCGTCTTTTGCCGTCCATTTTAAACTTTCCGGAATTCGATTTTCGTCAAGTTCAACTGTGAAATTTATTTCTGAGGTTTTAGTTTCTTTCATTCTGATTTTTTTGGTTTGTATTTAGACTTTTCGAAGATTTGACGCGCGTCCATTCTGAGCATGTCTTGCAATTTCACGTCATTGTTTTGCATGAACGACCGCACGATCTGCCATCCGATATATTGACCGATTCGGCCCGGAGTTTCATTGTCGATTTCGAGGTAGAATTTTGAGAACGGCGCCGGATTAATAAATCTGTTTGGCAATTTCGAATTTGAATCGTACAAAAGTTTTCCCTCTACAAAATAGCGCCAAACATAGCTTTCGTTATCTTCAGACCATGCCATTTGTTCGGGCGAATACCCAATTTTTTCGGCATCGGAGTGTTTGGGAAGCAATAAATCTTTGATGTAAAGTTCCTTCCCGTAATAGATCATGAGGCCGAGTAGCGCATTATCACGTGGCGGCGGAATAACACCTGATGCGAAAGACGATACAATGTCGGGACCAATTTGTCTTGGTTCGAAATTTTCCTTCAGATATTTCGGAAACTCATAAAATTTGTGGTCTTTTCCAAGATACATTTCAAGGGAAACCAGCACAAGGGTATCAGCATAAATTGCTTTTGTGTGATAATCCATTTCCGAGATCAGCGTGATTAGTTTTGGCGTGCGCGTTTGCGGAAAATAGTACTTCATGTGTTTTACCACATCTTCTACCTGTTCGGTTTCATCCTGAAGATCTGGAAATTTTTTCTGCACCTCTGAATAGAGTTCGCGCCATAGCGGATCTCGCATTTTGGTCAACCACACGCTATCATCATCACCGGGAAAAAAGTATGGGAACTGATTTTGAACTGCCGCCAGATTTTCCGGCTTGGTTTCATAAAAAATTTTGTCGAACCGAACTACTTCAATTTCAAGCGGAATATCCTCAATTTCCCTCTCAACCTTACTTTTTTGATCACATGCAGTAAATAGAATAAATAGGAAAAATAATATAAGGCAGTTCTTCATATGTTTATTAATTTTAGAAGCTATATGCGCGTCAAGATCTGCAAATATACAGCGCGCATCTTTAACTATTTTTAAATGTTATGGTAAAAAAAACTACGCTGAGAGTTCCCGAGGTTACTTCACATATCGTCAATTGGTTAAAAGAGTATGCTCTTAACGCCAAAGTCAAAGGATTTGTTGTCGGGATTTCCGGAGGCGTCGATTCAGCCGTAACATCTACCATGTGTGCTGAAACTGGTTTGCCGACATTATGCGTTGAGATGCCGATACATCAAGCAGCATCGCATGTGAGTCGCGCCAGAGAACATATTGCCGCGCTAAAACAAAAATACAGCAATGTGACTTCAGATGTTGCCGATCTCACTCCTGTATTTGACAGTTTTAAAGAGCAAGTCCGCGCTGATGCCGATCAGGCAACCGTAAACATGGCATTCGCTAATGCTCGGGCTCGCTTGAGAATGACAACATTGTATTATTATGCCGGTTTAGATAATTTATTAGTGGCCGGAACAGGTAATAAAATTGAAGACTTTGGCGTCGGTTTTTTTACCAAATACGGTGATGGCGGTGTCGATGTTAGTCCGATAGCCGATTTAATGAAATCTGAAGTTTACCAATTAGCAGCATACTTGAAAAT
Source organism: Flavobacterium sp. (assembly GCA_015234525.1). Lineage (GTDB taxonomy): Bacteria > Bacteroidota > Bacteroidia > Flavobacteriales > Flavobacteriaceae > Flavobacterium. Next base: position 99,389 of record JADGMX010000017.1, read on the forward strand.
CCCCGAGTCAATATTATTTGCAAAACCTACTGACGGACTTTTTGGCGATGATCGAAGTGATGAAGACCAGCTTGGCGCAAGTTATGATGAACTTGAAGTTGCAATGACCGCAAGTGAACTAGGTCGCACAGCAGCCGATTTTTCGGGTCGTGAAAAAGAGGTATTCGAAATTTATACCAGACTAAATACGCGGAATCGTCATAAGATGGATCCGATACCTGTTTGTATAATTCCGGAAGAATTAAAAAAATAAATCGGAGTTGGCAAAATTTAATTAACTTTATGTGCCCCATATCCGATAAACATTCTTAAAGCACAAAAATTATGATTAATGTTTGTTTAGCAGATAATTATCCGGTGGTCCATTTTGGAGTAAAATCCTATTTTAGAGATCATGCTGATATCAACATTGTTTCGAACGTCGGCAACTTTTTTATGATACCCGAAGCGCTCCGCAACAAAGAAATCGATGTCCTGATCATGGATCTCGAACTCGACGGACTTACCAGTATATATGAGGTAAAAGCGATCATTAAGAATCATCCGAAGACAAAAATTATCATTTTCACCAGTCTTTCCGAACAAATTTACGCGCCAAATGCGATCAAATCCGGCGTGTCAGGATTTGTACATAAGTCCAGCAAATTGGAGGCACTCGGTGTTACGATAATGAAAGTTCATCAAGGGACGATTGTTTTAAGCGATGCCATAAAACGTAATCTTGCGCTAATCGCCAAGCAAAATAAAAGCGAGCGATTATACCGCAAACTGTCAAATCGTGAGATTGAGGTTTTGCGTTATTTGAGCGATGGAAAGAAGAACAATGAAATCTCGAAAATCCTGAACCTAAATGAGAAGACCGTTAGCACCTACAAATTGCGTTTGCTGACAAAACTTAACGTAACCAATTTAGTTGATTTAGTGAACAAGGCAAAAACGCTTGAGATCGTTTAATATCGGGACATTACTCGACCTAATCTCGATGAAAAAGTGTTGATAAGCTTGTAATATTCCATGGCTAAGGCGAGTACTTCTGAATTATCCTGACTTGGATCAGTTGAGATTTCGCCTTTAAGTTCGTCTACCAATCCGTGTAGCAAATACCAGCGAAGTGTCAGAATCGTTTCAGCTACATATTGCGAAACGCTTTGCTCTTTTTGCTTGACATATATTTGCCGGACTTCCCAATTATGAAGGGCTACACGTTCTTCCGACATTAGAATATCGGTAACCTCATGCTGAAATTCTTCGGGAAGGCGCATCAGATATTGGTCCATTGTGAATTCGTCGGTGGCGTGGAAATACGCAATTAGATCATTGTAAATTCTGCGGAACAATTCATTTGCCAACTCAACTTCGTCCTCTTGTAAACTGAGATATATTCGCTCGTAAACTTTTTGAACTTTTTTCTCAGTGGTTTCCACAATTTCGCCATCGTCAGCTTTCTTTAGAACAACATCGTCAAATTCTTCTTCGCGATTTCCGTAAAGCAACAGAATTTCGATGATTTTACGCTCAAGTTCATACAGCACGTCGGTTTTGGCAATCACTTGAGGCTCCGATGGAACAACTTCCATGGTTGCTTTTTGCTCGGCTTTGAGTTCTTTTCCAGCTTTTGTAACGTCTTGCTGAATAAGTTGTGCAAGTGTACTTACCAAAACCTGCTCGGATATATCCATGATTCTGGAACATTCCTGAATGTAGATTTCACGCTGAATGCGATCCGGAATTTTAGAAATGCTGGTTACCATATCACGAATCAATCCCGCCTTTTTTACCGGGTCGTTCTGCGCTTCTTCAACTAGTAGTGATGCTTTAAATTTGATAAAGTCCTTCGAGTTCTTATTGAGATATTCGACCAGATCTTCATAACTGTTCTTTCTGGCAAAGCTATCAGGGTCTTCACCATTTGGAAACGTGCAAACCTTTACATTCATACCTTCTTCGAGGATCAAATCGATACCGCGGACAGAGGCGCGAAGTCCGGCAGCATCGCCATCGAAAAGTACTGTGATGTTTTTGGTTAAGCGATTGATGAGCCTGATTTGGTCGGGAGTTAGCGCAGTTCCGGACGACGCAACAACATTGTCGATTCCGGCTTGATGAAACTGAATCACATCGGTATACCCTTCAACCAGGTAACAATTGTCCTGTTTTGCAATTGATTGTTTGGCCTGAAAAATTCCGTATAAAACTTTACTCTTGTGGTAAATGTCGCTTTCAGGCGAATTCAGATACTTGGCAGCTTTCTTATCGCTAGTAAGTATCCGACCTCCAAAACCGAGTACGCGCCCCGACATACTTTGAATCGGGAACATGACGCGTCCACGAAACCGATCAATGAGTCGGTTTTCTTTATTTATGGTGAGTCCGGTGCTTTCGAGGAATTCGAGTTTATAACCTTTGCCGAGTGCTTCTTTGGAAAACGCGTCCCAAGATTCGGGTGAATAACCGAGCGAGAATTTTTTAATGGTTTCTCCGGTAAAGCCGCGTTCTTTGAAGTAAGTGAGTCCGATTGCCTTGCCTTCTTCCGAATTTAGAAGAGTCTCGTGAAAATATTTTTGCGCGTATTCAGATACGAGATACATGCTTTCCCGAAGGTCGGCTCCTGCTTTTTCCTCATCTGATTTTACGGTTTCCTCGATTTCGATGTTGTACTTTTTTGCGAGATACCGGATAGCTTCAGGATACGTAAAATGTTCGTGTTCCATAAGGAAAGCCACAGCGTTCCCGCCTTTTCCAGAGCTAAAATCCTTCCAAATCTGTTTTACCGGCGATACCATAAATGAAGGAGATCGTTCGTCTGAAAACGGACTTAATCCCTTAAAGTTACTACCTGCTCTTTTGAGTTGGACAAAATCGCCGATTACTTCCTCAACGCGGGCAGTTTCAAAAACGGTATCTATGGTAGCTTTGGAGATCATAATAGAAGTTGCGCAAAGTTACGCAAGTTTACTGTTTTTTATAACGCAAATAGCCCTAGCCCGGATAGAAGCGGCATCCTTTTTTGCATAAACAAGTTTTGAATCTGTCTGAAAGGCATTTGGCAAAAAAGATATAGCGGATTAGCCGGAATAGCTACTAAAAAAAATGCTCCGGAAATCCGAAGCACTTTTGCAATGTAACTAACCTAAATTTTAGTTGAAATCGAAACGGATTCCCATTGAAATGTTATTTTGATCGACCAAATTATCCTGGAAAACCGGATTCAGATCGTACTTGATGTAAAGACTTGTTTGACGGTACCCCGCGTAAGCACTGACGCCGTAAACAAAATCGTTGACATTGTAATCGCCTTTGGTCTTTTGGCGAACGTTATTTCCGTTCCCGTCTTCGAACTTCAGAATTTGCTTGGACTTAATATTTGCGCCAGCGTAACCACCAACCCCGAGTCGGAATGACCGATGTGTCCTAAAAGTTGCCTGATCCTTTTCGAACTTTTTCTTGGTAAAATCGAATTCCAGGTGAATCGGCAGCACAAGATTTACGTTTCGCAATCTCGAATCTTCAAGATTGATGGCGCTGGTTTCAAGAACTGTCTGATCGCCATTTTCGATTTGAAACCGATTTTCAGTTGGACGCAAATTGTTGTATTGAAGCGAAAGTCCGTACTTGGCATGCAATAAATTGTTGTTTTTGAGGATTCGGGTATTGTAGGTAAATCCCCATTCGTAGAAATGCGATCCCCAAACTTTATAATCTGAGTGCGCAACCTGCTCGTTAGTAGCAAGATTGTTGAGTCCGCCCGCGAAGACAAATTGAGAGGTAGTTCGCGATTCGCCTTGATGCGTTTTCTTGTTGTCAGTGCTTTTTTTGAACCATTTAAATTTTACATAAACAGACGAATCCTGATCTTTAATGCGACCTTCCACCCGATCGTTAACGAGTTGGTGAAGTTCGTCTTGCGCCACGGCCACTCGGTTCTCGATGCTTTTAGCGCGGGATTCAGCAAGTTTGAGTTTGCGTTGATCGGCTTCTTCCATGGTAATCGCCCCGTTTTCAAGCTGTTGGTTAACCGACTCGATTTCTAGCGTGAGTGCCGCTTTTTCCTCTTTGGTGATGCTGTCAATTTTATCGGCGATTTCTTTGGCACGGCCCTCGAAAGTCCCCATTTGAGTGGCTTCCTGAGCGACCAGGGTGTTTAGAAAAAAACACACAGATGCTGCTAAGTAAAATGTAAAGTTTTTCATGATCGTATTTTTTTGTTAGGGTGTTACTGTTGGTTGCGAGTTTCGAGTGCGACTTTTACTTCGTTGTAATTTCGGCCGATGGTGTTTAGCATTTTCTCGCGGAATGTGGTGTTGATCTCGCCATCGACTTGTGAGAGCAGTTGCTTTGGATCGACTGAAACTCGCTTGCTTGATTGATTTTGAATCGCTGATTTTGTGGCGTCAGCAATGATGTCCTGAACGTTGATTGATGATGGAAACTCGGTTTGAATTGGTAGGATTTGGGTTTTCGGTTCTTGTGATAGCGGATTGATTTCCGGCTTCTTAGTGCGACTTGAAGAAGATTTCCTTCTCGGGTTTACGGCCGCAATTTCCTCTTGAACCGAAATCGTATTTATTGGAGTCGCATCAGTTGGTGCGGGCTGTGAAACATTTTGGTCAACAACGACCGCTTTGGTTTCAGGCGACTCCAACTTTTGATCCTGACGAAAGAAAACCGTGGCCATCAAGATGAAACCAATGAAACTCGCGGCCATATAAATCCGGGCATAACGCTTTTTTCGCTTTGGTTCGGCAACAGCTAACATGGCGTCCAATCGATCCCAGGACTGGGCTGACGGCTGGATTTCCCGCTGCTCAAGTTTGCGACGGAATTGGTTATCGATCTTATTCTGTTCCGTTTTCATAATTTTTCATTTTACTGATTTGCTCCTGCAAGATTCGGCGTGCATTTGAGAGTTGTGATTTCGAAGTCCCTTCATTGATGCCCACCATTTGGGCAATTTCCTTGTGTTTATAACCTTCGATCGCGTATAAATTGAAAATCATCTTGTAACCTTCGGGCAAACTGTCGATCAGAAACTGAATATCGTCTACGCTGAGATCACTTTCTATGTTGTTAAATGATTCTTCTGAAACCGATTCGTCTTCGATAAATTTGACTTTTTTATGAACCCGGATATAAGAAATGCATTCGTTGATCATGATACGGCGAATCCATCCTTCAAAATTTCCTTTGCTTTCGTAATTGCCCAGGTTGGTAAAAACTTTCATGAAGGCGGTGATCATCAGATCTTCGGCATGATGAATGTCTTTGATGTATTGTCGGCAAACGCTTAACATTTTAGGAGCGTACTGCGAATAGATTTTTTGTTGCGCCTGACGATTGTTTTCAACTGCCATTGAAATCAATTCGTTTTGTTGCTGATGTAGTTCGATTACCTTCACAATGCTAAAGCGTTACTATTAGCATAGACGAGTAAGGTTGCGAAATGGTTGTACGAGGAAATGATTTTTTTGTCAAAAAAAATATAACCGTCTGATATTATGACAGATAAAATTATATTTTTCGCTCGATAACGTACGTAACCATCAAGTTTAAGGAATCTTTATATGGTGAATCGGGGAATTCGTTGAGAATATCGAGCGCCTGGCGCTGAAATTCCAGCATTTTAGTTTCGGCGTATTTAAGACCGTTTGCATTTCTGACAAAGGCAATCACTTCTTTAACGCGTTTTCGATCTTTATTGTGATTTTTAACCGAATTAATCAACCATCGTTTTTCTGATGGAGTGCAATTGTTGAGAACATAAATCAGCGGCAGCGTCATCTTTTGTTCTTTAATGTCGATTCCGGTTGGTTTTCCGATAGCGTCGTCGGTATAATCGAAGAGGTCATCTTTAACCTGAAATGCCATTCCGATGAGTTCGCCAAATTTTCGCATCTTTTCACCTGTAGCGTCGTCTTCAACTACTGATCGGGCTCCGAGTGCGCAACATGCGGCGATTAAGGTTGCCGTTTTCTTTCGGATGATTTCGTAGTAAATGTCTTCGGTTATGTCTAATCTGCGGGCTTTCTCGATTTGAAGAAGTTCACCTTCGCTCATTTCACGAACAGCGACAGAAATAATCTTGAGCAGATCAAAATCGCCGTTGTCAATTGAGAGCAACAATCCTTTTGACAGCAGGTAATCCCCGACGAGCACGGCAATTTTATTCTTCCACAACGCATTGATTGAAAAAAATCCGCGTCGACGGTTGCTATCGTCCACAACATCATCGTGAACAAGTGTCGCGGTATGAATGAGTTCGATAACTGCAGCACCACGATATGTCCGATCGTTTACGGCCCCGCCTGATATCATTTTTGCCGTTAAAAACACGAACATTGGCCGCATTTGCTTGCCTTTCCGATTAACGACATAATAGGTAATCCGGTTTAAAAGCGCCACTTTCGAAGTCATCGATTCATAGAACTTCTTTTCGAAAAGTTCCATTTCGCTGTGGATTGGCTGCTTTATTTGCTGAGTGATCTTCATCTGGAGTCCAAAGATAGCACAATCCTGCTAATTGGCTTCGGCTTCTTTGTTTGCGAGTTGCCCACACGCCGCATCAATGTCCTTACCACGACTACGACGAACTTTAACAACAATATCATTTGCTTCAAGCGCGCGAATATAGGCGTTAATTGACTCTTCTGACGCTTGTTCAAAACCACCTTCTTCAATCGCATTGTATTCGATCAGGTTTACTTTCGAAGGAACATATTTGCAGAACTTCACTAAAGCATCAATCGATTCTTTATTGTCATTGATATTTTTCCAAACAACATATTCATATGTCACCCGGCTTTTTGTTTTGCGATACCAATATTCAAGTGCTTCGCGCAAATCCGCAAGTGGGAAGTTCTTGCTAAAAGGCATGATTTGCGAGCGAATTTCGTCAATTGCTGAATGTAGCGAGACGGCGAGTTTAAACTTTACTTCATCATCGGCCAACTTCTTGATCATTTTTGGAACTCCGCTTGTCGATAAGGTAATTCTCTTGGGCGACATTTTCAGGCCTTCCGGCGATGTGATCATGGTGATGGCTTTTAGAACATTGTTATAGTTCATAAGAGGTTCACCCATTCCCATAAACACAATGTTTGATAGCGGTCGGTTGTGGTAAATCCGACTTTCGCTGTCGATTGCCACGACCTGATCGTAAATTTCATCGGGGTTGAGATTTCTCATCCGCTTTAGTCGAGCAGTTGCGCAAAAGGTACAATCGAGACTACAGCCAACCTGACTGGAAACGCACGCAGTTGTCCGGGTTTTTGCTGGAATAAGCACCGATTCGACGACGAGACCATCGTGAAGTCGGACTGCATTTTTTACAGTTCCGTCTGAACTACGCTGAATACTGTCGACTTTAATATGGTTGATCGAGAAGTTTTCTTCGAGCATTTGGCGTGTTGCGAGTCCGAGGTTCGTCATATCGTCAAACGAATGCGCACCTTTGCTCCACAGCCATTCATAAACCTGATTCCCGCGAAAAGCTTTATCGCCATTGGCCACAAAAAATTCGCGTAATTGGTCCTTTGTTAGCGCTCGAATATCTTTCTTCATTATTTCCATCGTGCAAATTTAACGGTTATTTGTGGATTTTATGATCGAGGAAATATAACTTTGGGAAAAACAAGTTATGCATTTCCTTTCAGAACAACTAGAGGACTATATTGCTGAGCATTCGGAGAATGAGCCGGAATTATTGGCGGAACTATCAAAAGAAACTCATCAAAAAATCTTACAACCGCGAATGCTGAGCGGACATTTCCAGGGACGGGTTTTGAGCTTGCTATCAAAGTTGATCGCTCCAAAACGCATTCTGGAGATCGGAACCTACACCGGTTATTCGGCTTTATGTCTTTGTGAGGGCTTGGCAGATGGCGGACAGCTTGACACGATCGACATCAAAGAGGAATTACAAGATTTCCAACGAAAATATTTTGAGCGTTCTCCGTATAATGATCAGATTAAACAACATTTAGGCAGTGCCATAGATATCATTCCGACGCTTGAAGGACCGTTTGATCTTGTATTTATCGATGCCGATAAAGAGAACTATCAGAATTACTTTGAATTGGTGTTGCCTAAAATGCGAAAAGGCGGAATCATTTTATCTGACAATGTTCTTTGGAGCGGGAAAATTCTCGAAGAGGCTAAAGCGAATGACAAAAGCACTTTAAAACTTCAGCAATACAATCAGCACCTTAAAAACGACAAGAGAGTTGAAACAGTTCTCTTACCGATACGAGACGGGCTAAGTGTTTGTCGGGTGATCTAGTTGCGATTTCTGTAAGGGGAAGAACCGGTTTCGCAGGTATCGGTATAACTGAAAATGAATAATTCCCGTTAAAATTCCGAATAAATAGCCGCAAAAAATATCAAGCGGATAGTGTAACCCCAAGTATATCCGGCTGTACGCGAAAATTAACGGCCATATAAATAAGATACCCATATACTTGATATATCGGCCCAAGACCGCAAATAAGAATACGGCGCATGCCATAGAATTCGATGCGTGACCGGAAAAGAAACTATACGATTTCCTCGATTGAACGACCCGCATTATCCCCTCGAGATCCACGTTATTAACCGGGCGTAATCGCTGGAAGTATGATTTAACCAAATTCGTAGTTTGGTCGGTGACAGTTAAAAGTAATGTTACCATTACGGCAATCAATAGGACGTGTTTCCAACCCAAATGTTTTACCAACAAATAAAGGATGATGGCAAAAACGGGAATCCAACTCACTTGCTTGGTAATTAACAACCAAAGTCCGTCATATTGTTCAGAGCCAAGGCTGTTCAAGAAAACGAATAACTGCTGATCTATTTCAAGTAGTTTATCAATCAAAATCTAGCGAGTTCGTTTAATTGGACCATCCGGGATTTCCGGCGTTGGTTCAGTTGGAGCTTCGATATTTGGCATTTGGGAATTGATAGTAGGCTTGTCGTCAAGTGCAGATGTAATGTCGCCGGCTATTTGTTTGAATCCTGACTGTACGTCATTCACGGCAGTGCTATCGGTCACCATTTTACTAAAACCCTCTTTTGCTTTGGCGATTTCTTGAGATATTCCGCCGGTCAGCGAGTTTGGATCAAAACCGGTTTCCTCGACACTTTTAGTAATTTCAGTTTTAATTTCATTGGTCGCATTCTTGAGTTGCGCCATGCCTTTTGCCAGACCGCGCGCCATTTCTGGGATCTTATCAGACCCGAAAAACATCAATACGATTAAAATGATAAAAATGAATTCGCTTCCGCCGATACCAAACATAGAATTTAAATTTATGCGACAAAGTTACAAACTTGTAAAGCGCGCAAGCTACTATTAACAAATAATTTGACTAGTCGAATTTTGATTTTTTATCAGATTTCGGCCATTCGTTATTCGACACGTCAATATCAGCAGTTTTTAACTCGGGATCGATTGTAATTTTTCGGATGACTTTATTGGTCGCAAAGGTTCTTGTAACTTCATTGTCATTAAAACGCCAGATTTGCGCCGGAAAATGATGATTTTCTTTCGTGCCATCTTCAAATGTCAACTCAACTATAATCGGCATTACCAATCCACCCGGTTTATCAAATGTTACCTGATAAAAATACTTTGGATTGCTGAGTTTAAGACGTTCCTCAGCGGTAAATGCGTCTTTCAAATAATCGTTAAGCGTTTTAACCGAGTTGGCATCAAACGGCTTATTCATTGCAGCTTTATAGTCAGAAGTTCCCTCGCCGATCATATAAACCAACGGACCAGTCAAATTCAATCGACGTCGGCGCGATGGCTGTTGTGCTTTAAAACCTTCGGGAGCAGTTTCGCTGACAAAGAATCTTTTAACTTCTTTGATACCGATGTCGTTATAATCAGTGGTGTAGAACCAACCTCTCCAGAACCAATCCAAATCAACTCCGGAAGCGTCTTCCATTGTCCGGAAGAAATCTTCAGGTGTTGGATGTTTAAATTTCCATCGGTTGGCATAAACCTTAAAGGCATGATCGAAAAGTTCCGGCCCCATCACGGTTTCACGTAGGATATTTAACGCCGTTGCAGGCTTCCCGTAAGCGTTATTTCCAAATTGACGAATCGCTTCTGAATTCGACATAATCGGTTCCAGTCCGCTTTGATCGCCACTCATGTAAGGTACGATTAAATGAGCCGGACCACGATCAACCGGAAATTTCGGGTCAAAAGTAAGTTCGGTCAAATATTCTAAAAATGTATTCAAACCTTCATCCATCCAAGTCCACTGACGCTCATCAGAGTTAACGATCATTGGGAAATAATTGTGTCCGACCTCGTGTATAATAACGCCGATCATACCGTATTTCACACGATCGGTATATTTTCCGTTTGCATCAGGCCGGCCGAAATTCCAACAAATCATTGGATATTCCATTCCCTGATCCTGTGCGTTGACAGAGATTGCTTTCGGGTACGGATATTCGAAAGTATAATGCGAGTAACTTTTCAAGGTATGTGCGACCGCGCGAGTCGAGTACTCTTCCCAAAGCGGATTTCCTTCTTTCGGATAAAGCGAGATTGCCATTACGTTCTTCTGCCCCACTTTCACGGCCATCATGTCACAGATAAACTTTCGAGATGTTGAAATTCCAAAGTCACGAACATTTTCAGCTTTAAATTGCCATGTTTTCTTTTTGTCTGATCTGGATTTCTCAATTTTCTCAGCCTCAGATTGATTGACGATAAAAACCGGTTTATCAAACGACTTTTCAGCTTGAGCATAACGCTTTAACTGTTCGGCTGAATAAACTTCACTCCTATTTACAAGATCGCCGGTCGCATCGAGAAAATGATCGGCAGGAACAGTAATGTTAACTTCAAAATTACCGAACGGCAACGCAAATTCGCCGCTCCCCCAGAACTGCATGTTTTGCCAACCTTCAACGTCATTGTAAACAGCCATTCGCGGATAAAACTGCGCAAGAACATACAAACGATTGCCATCCTCAAATTGTTCGTAGCCAGAACGGCCACCTTCAATCATATAATTATTGATGTTATACCACCACTTGATGGTAAACGAAATTTTCTCGTTGTGTTTGAGCGGCTTGTCAAGATCAATCCGCATCATGGTTTGATTGATTGTATATTTCATCGGTTTTCCGGCAGCGTCCTTAACCGACTCGATTTTGAATCCGCCATCAAACTTCTCTTCCAGGTATTTTCTGGTAAAACCACGTACGCTTATCGCATTATCAACACCTGAACTTTCGACCAACGGCGACTGCGAGTTGCGAGCCATTTGGTTTTGATCGAGTTGAATCCATAAATATTCGAGGCTTTCCTTAGCATTATTATGATAAGTGATGGTTTCCACACCGTCTAAACGCGCATTAACATCATCCAGGACAAGATCCATTTTATAATCGGCTTGCTGCTGATAATATTCAGGTCCGGGTGCGCCACTCGCGGTTCGATACATATTTGGCGTCGCCATCAAATCATACATTTGACGAAACTTATTCGTATCGGTACTTCCTTGTTGATGTTTTACCTGAGCAATTGCAAATGTGGAAATTAGCAGAGCGGAAAGAATGAATTTTAACCTCATGTATTAAATATTGAGCTATAAATTTAAGATTTTGCGTCGGATTTAAAAATTTACTTTTCCCGACGGCGATTCGGCAGTGAGCAAAAGGTTCTTTTTTTGTCCGTAAATGTTGGTTTGTATGATGTTTTGCTGTTCTGTTACGTATTCGGTCAGCATTTCATTTTTTACCTGGAGCGTTTTGATTTTTGGCACATCGCGGACGCTTATATAACAGATCAAAACATTTGACTCCATTTCGCAACTCAACACATTTATTGTTTGAGGTTTGTTGTTTACGGTCACTTTAAATTTGTCGGCATAATAAAGCGAAAGCGCTTTGAAATCGGCTTCAGGAATTTTGTCTTGTTCGAACATAAAGGTTCGTTTGTGCTTTAGTTTTAAGGCTTCGTTTAGATCATCGACGAAGATGCGCGAGGTAATTTGGAGCATTTTTCTTTCGCTGACATAATTAACCTGAAAGATTGCAACGTAAAATTTATGCATTGCAAAAGCAGATGTAGCAAAGGCGATAAAGATTAGAAAAGGCAGTAGTTTTTTCATTCTCCGGAAATAATTTTATTGTAATCTGCGGCTTGTTTTGACACCAGAAATTCCATTAATGTTTTATTTCTTGCACGAACTGCCGCGACAAATTCGGCGTCACCAATTAAATAAAGTTGAAATCCTTTAATATAATCTTCGGGGATCTGAAGCGTCTCGGTATAGAATTCCGGTGGCCAGATTGTCTCGATTCTTGCAAGTAACCGCTCGTTCATTTCAACTTGCAGTTCCTTTTTAAGCATGTTAGTTCGGCCAGAAAGCGCATTGATAATGATATCAACCGGTCCTGAATTCGCAGCGTAAAGTCGGCGTTCACCTGGTGTAAATTTCTTTTTGTCTTTGTGCCGCATCACCAAATCGTCTTTGGCAGTATTTGTAACGACAACTTCCTGCAATTGATTGGTAATTGGAAACACATTGATAACGAACGGATTGCTTTTAAGGTCTGTTGCTGTAACGGTTGTGCGGCGATACTCGTATGACGGATGAGAGATGATCAAAAAATCACCGACACCGAGTAGCATTTTAAAGTTGCCGTTCTCATCGGAGAACACTTCTTTTTCGGTTGAAATGTTTACGATAATCGCGCCTGCCACCGGATCGGATGATGATACGACCTGAGCCGTGATGATCTCGCGCGACTGACCAAAAGCAATTAGTTGAAACAACAAGGTAGATATAATGAGAAGTTGCTTCATCGGGTGGATTTGAGATATTCGGGAGCGAGTTTAATCAAGAGGAATTCGGTCATATTTTCGTCGGTGTTAAAAGTAGTAACAAATTCGCGGTTATCGAGCAGATAATACGCAAATCCCTTTTCTAAGTCTGGTGGAATGTTGAGCCGATTATTCTTGTTTTGCGACGCTATCAAATCAATTATTTTGTTGAGCAGTACTTCGCGACGTTCCATTTCGACGAGCTGTTTTAATCGTTTCGTTCGGCCCGATATTTTATTTATCACCGGATCCAGAGGCATTGATCCGCCGAGTATCGACAATAAGTGGATTGGCTTAAAATCGCCTGCCGTTTCCAATTGTCGTTCCGCGGGCGTGAAGGTTTTTGCGGGTTTTGACAGTATCCCGAGTGATTGCGCATTAAGCGAATTTATCTCGACCTCATCCAACATGTTGATATTTGCAGAGACGCTAATAGTGATGGATTTTGACTCGATGTTTGCTGAGACAATCGGCTTACGGACGCCATTAATAAAAGTTGATGCTACGATGAGAATATCGCCGGCTGCAGCGCTGATCTGAAAATTTCCATCTTGATCCGTCTTGGTTGATTCGTCTGAGGTTTCGTTGACGATGATAATTGATTCGAGTTCGACACCTTCACCTTGAACTTTACCCGAGAGCACGACGCTGTCCTGAGCGAAGAACGCACTTGAGGATATCGTCAGTAGCAGTGCGAACACGTATTTCATTTTGTAGGGAATTGCCGTAAAAGTATCGGCTTGGCTCCCAACAAAGTACTAATGGGTTGCTAATTGTTTGTTAACGATTTGACGGAACCCGTAATGCGTTAGGGATTGAAGCGGCATCCCCGCAATGAAATGGAGGGATATAGCGAAAAGCCCGGCCGAAGGCAACGCCCAAATGTTGGTCGCAAAAACTATTATCTTTGTGGATATAATTTAGTTATGAAAAACCTTATCGTTGCGTCGACCTCAACATTGCATGAATCGGGATATCTTGAGTATTTACTGAGCGATTTGCAGAAATTATTTGAAGGTTGCGATGAAATTCTTTTTGTGCCATATGCGCGGCCAAGCGGAATCACGCATGCTGAATATACGGCGAAAGTAGCCGGCGCGTTTCAAAAAATCGACAAGAAAGTGAAAGGCATTCACGATTTTGATAATCCTGAAACGGCGATAAAGGGTGCGAGCGGAATTTTTATCGGTGGTGGAAATACATTTTTGTTGGTGAGTCAGCTTTATAAATTTGGCCTAATCGACGTATTGAAAACTGTGGTTGAACGCGGCACGCCATATTTGGGTTGTAGCGCCGGAAGCAATATTACGGGCCAAACGATGCAAACGACCAATGACATGCCGATTATTTATCCGCCAAGTTTTGACACGCTGGGATTTCTGCCGTTTAATTTGAATCCGCATTATCTTGATCCGGATCCAAATTCGACGCACATGGGTGAAACACGTGAGACGCGGATTAAGGAATACCATGCGTTTAATCAGACTCCGGTGATCGGTTTGCGTGAAGGTAGTTGGCTTCGGGTGATCGGCGATCAGATTTTGCTTCAAGGTAAGCTTACGGCGCGAGTTTTCAGATCCGGTGAATCTGCGAGCGAAGTTGACCCGGGAAGCGATCTTTCGAATATTCAGGCATAAAAAAACCCCGACAATTGTCAGGGTTAATCTTGGAGCGGAAGACGAGGCTCGAACTCGCGACAACCAGCTTGGAAGGCTGGAGCTCTACCAACTGAGCTACTTCCGCATTATTGTGGTGCAAATATAAATATAAACTTCACTAGCTTGCAAATTTATTTTTCGATTTTTTTTGAATTTTCAATGGCATTGTATGAGAGATAATGCTAAAGCTATGAAATAAAGTTTGTTATCAGTATTGTGAAAAATAAAAAAAGGCGACAAAAACTGCCGCCTTTTTCTAAAACCAAATCTATAAGTTACGAAACAAAGTTCGCAGGAGCAATTCCATCGCGTGACGGATGGTAAATGTATAAGCAAGATTTATCTTTTATTGTTGAGATAAGTTGCTTTGTCAGCTCTCTTGGAACGGCAGGACAACCTAAAGATCGACCCAATCGGCTGTTGTTTTTGATAAACGAATCTGAAACATAGTCTGCACCGTGAATAACGACTGCGCGATTTCTGGCATTGTCATTCACACCTTTTTCAAGGCCGTCAAGTTTCAATGACATTCCGTGTTTCCCGGTATAAGTTTCGCCGGTAAGGTAAAAACCCAGGCTGCTTTTATACGATTCTGACGCGTTCGAAAAGTTTTTTGCGAACACATCACCGGTGTTCCGACCATGTGCGACAAGCGAATGCATCAAAACTGTGTTTGTTGTCATATCGATTACCCACATTCTTTTTTTGTTTGCTGAAAGGCTGAAATCGACGATAGTAAGAATATCGTTTTTAACCAATCCTTTTTCTTTTAATTGGTAATATCCTTCCAGAGCTTTAGTAAAACTTCTAAGTTCGGGTTTTTCAAATTTCCCAAGATTTAGCGTGTTATAAGTATTGTTTGCCTTGGCTTCAAATGACAATTCTTTCGTTATTGTTGCAATTTCAGGTTTTGATTCTCTAACCTCTGGAGTAACAAATGAAGCTAAAAGTAGCGCGGTGTGTAGAAAAATTTTGTAAATCATTGGCTATCTATTGATTATGTTAAACTTGGGGGCGTCCAAAAATACAAATAATATTCCCGGACGTATTGTTAAATGTGAAAAAATATCTTGATGGAATGAAAAGGTTAGAAATAGCAACCCTTTCTAATTGTAGAAAACCTTTATGCAACAATGATGCCATAAGGAGTTAATTGCGTGAGACATACCAGATAACGGATATATTAGCGGTTTATTGCGAAAAACTTGCAATTGTGCATTTAAATATTACATTTGTTCGACGAACTGCACGTTTTTATGTCAAAAGCTATTTTTGCCTTCCTATTTCTTGTGCTTTCCCAAATGGCAATCAGCCAGCAAAAAACTCTTCAGGCAAAGGCGACTGAAGAGCATATCTCGATTGACGGACTTATTGATGAAAACGCGTGGAAAGACGCGCCGGTTGCAACTGATTTTATCATGTATGCGCCAGATAATGGCAAACCGATCGCTGCTGAAAAACAAACGATAGTAAAAGTTCTGTACGACAACAACGCAATTTATATTTCGGCTGTGATGTATGACGATGAGCCGTCGAAGATTTTAAAGGAGATGACCCAGCGAGACAACTTTGGAACGTCGGAACATTTTGGAATCTTTATCAACGGTTTTAATGACGGTCAACAGGATTTCCGATTCTTTATAAGTGCCGCCGGTGTCCAAATGGATTGTGTGGCGACAGAAGCTTTTGGCGAAGATTTCTCATGGGACGCGATCTGGAGCGGGCAAGTTGCCATTACCGATTTCGGATGGACGGCGGAGATAAAAATTCCGTATGCGGCTTTAAGATTCTCAAATGCAGATGTTCAGACATGGGGAATCAATTTTTACCGGGAACTTCGACGAGATCGCCAGCAATACACCTGGAACCATATTAATAGCGCTCTTGGTGGCGAGATCACTCAAACCGGCAAACTCGAAGGCATTCGCAACATCAAGCCACCAACCCGACTGTTCTTTATTCCATATGCGTCATATTACTTAAATTCGTTTCCAAACCAGTCGCCGGTAGGAGAATTTAAAGGCGGATTGGACATTAAATACGGTATAAACGATGCGTTTACGTTGGATGCAATTCTGGTTCCTGATTTTGGTCAGACAAAATTTGACAATGTCGAACTGAACCTGGGTCCGTTTGAACAACAATTTATTGAGAACCGTCCGTTCTTTACAGAAGGAACCGATTTGTTTAATAAAGGAAATATTTTTTACTCGCGGCGTATTGGTGGTTCGCCTTCAACGTACATCGCCTCACCGGATGAAAACGTCGTTGTTACCAATCCCCTTGCGGTAAATCTTTTGAATGCCATAAAAATTTCAGGACGCACACAAGGCGGACTCGGCGTTGGCTTTCTCAATGCGGTAACCGAAAGATCGTATGCCACTGCCCGAAATATAGTTACCGGAGAACGAGAGCGTTTTGTGGTGGAGCCGCTTGCCAATTTTAATGTGTTGGTTTTAGATCAGCGATTTAATCAAAATTCGTCAGTTTCTTTTGTCAACACCAATGTAACGCGTGACGGGAATTTCCGCGATGCCAATGTATCAGCGGCAATCTTCGACTTAAATACAAAGGCGAACACTTTCAACCTTTCGGGCGATTTCAAATACAGTTACGTCAATCAATATGGTGATCAAGAAGATGCGAAGGGAATAAACACTTCGATCAGATTTGCTGAAACCAGTGGAAATTACCGATTTGCTCTTGGCGGGACTTATATCTCCAAAGATTTCGACAGTAATGATTTAGGAATAATCTATTATACCAATTTTCACTCAGCGTATGTGGATGCGAGTTACCGAATCTTAAATCCGACCAAAATCTTTAATACGTTCAACGTCAGCACATCGGCATATACGTCAATTGACAATATAACGGGCCGTTTTCAGGATGCATATCTGAATTTCTACACCAGTGCGAACACCAGGAAAAATGATTTTCTGAGCTTCGAATTTACGCTGAATCCGATTGAAACATACGATTTTTATGAACCTCGGTTTGACGGGCGGTTTTTATACGTGCCGGCAGGGACTTATGGAAGTTTCTACTTTAGCTCCAATTTTAACCGGAAATTTGCGATCGATATAAATCCGGCTTTCCGACTTTCGCTTGAAGAACAGCGTGAAACGTGGAGCTTTTTCGTTCAACCGCGTTACCGATTTACCGATAAAATCACATCGACGATCGCATTTCAGTATATCAGACAAAATAATAATTTCGGATATGTTGGCGATAGCTATGAATCAGCTGATTTGCCGTTCGACATCTTTTTGACAAGGCGCGACCGAACTACGTATTCAGTTTCCGGCGGCGGGAAATATTCGGTTAATAAGGACATGACCGTAAATCTCAACTTGAGATATTACTGGTCTTACACAGAAAATCGCGATTACTTTTCGCTTACGGATCGAGGTTATTTGCTTCCTGCGAATTATCAAGCTAACGACACAAATTTCAACACCTGGAACCTTGATCTCTCCTATTCATGGTGGTTTGCGCCGGGAAGTCAGATATCGGTTCTCTATCGCAACAATGCTAGTTCTGCGGTTCCGGAGATCAATAAAAACCTATCGACCAATCTCTCGCAGCTCTTCAAAGACAACTTGCAGAATGTTTTTTCGGTCAGCATCCGATATTTCATCGATTACAATCAGGCAAAAAACTGGTTCTAGTTTATATCTTTGTAGTTCGCACACTATACTACGAAGATGAATAAAAAAGTCATATTGATGATCCTCGACGGCTGGGGAAAATCGCCGGATCCTAAAGTTTCAGCTATCGATCACGCAAATACGCCGTTTATCGACAGTTTGTATCACCGATTTCCAAATGCTCAATTGCGGACAGACGGACTAAACGTAGGTCTTCCGGAAGGTCAGATGGGGAATTCTGAAGTTGGTCATATGAATCTTGGCGCCGGCCGTATCATTTATCAGGATCTCGCAAAAATCAATTTGGCCGTTCAAAACAATACGTTGAGCAAAGAACAACCGCTGATTGATGCCTTCCAGTATGCTCTTGAGAACAACAAACCGGTTCATTTTGTCGGATTGGTTTCAGACGGCGGCGTGCATTCGCATATCGAGCATTTAAAGGGCTTGATCAATGCGTCTGAGGAGTTCGGATTGAAAAATGTTTTTATTCATGCGTTTACCGACGGCAGAGATGTCGATCCACGATCGGGCGTGCTTCACATCTCGTCTTTACAAAATCACATCAAGGATAAAAGCGCAAAATTGGCGACAGTTGTCGGGCGATACTATGCCATGGATCGCGATCGGCGTTGGGAGCGAATCAAACTTGCTTACGATTTGATTGTAAATCGGGTCGGAACGCCAACTTCTGATTTTGTTGATGCACTTCAGGATAGTTATCAAAATGGGATTACCGACGAGTTTATCATGCCGCTTGTTTCTGCTGATCAGTCGGCCCGCATTCAGGATGGCGATGTGGTGATATTTTTTAATTTCAGGACCGATCGCGGAAGACAATTGACTGAAGCCTTGTCGCAAGAGGATTTTCCTGAATTCGGAATGCACAAACTCAATCTGTACTATCTAACGATGACCAATTATGATGATACGTATTCGAACATTCATGTCATCTACGACAAGGACAATATTACTGACACTTTAGGTGAGGTGTTATCCGAAAATAATAAGAAGCAGATTCGGATTGCCGAAACCGAAAAGTATCCGCACGTCACGTTCTTCTTTTCTGGTGGACGCGAGGAACCTTTTGAAGGCGAAACCCGTATCATGAAAGCCTCGCCAAAGGTTGCAACTTACGACCTCAAGCCTGAAATGAGTGCTTTCGAACTCGCCGATGCGCTGATTCCGGAACTCCAAAAAGAGGAAGTCGATTTTGTGTGTTTAAACTTTGCAAATGGCGATATGGTTGGCCATACCGGTGTCATGGAAGCGGCTATCAAGGCTTGTGAGGCAGTCGACACTTGCGTGGAAAATGTAGTCAACACCGCATTGGCGCACAATTATACGACGTTGCTGATCGCAGACCATGGCAATTGTGAAACGATGATCAATCCGGATGGCAGTCCGAATACCGCTCACACAACCAACCCGGTTCCGATCATTTTGATTGATCGCGATTTGACGTACATTCACGACGGGATCCTTGGCGATATTGCACCGACAATCCTGGATTTGATGGGTGTTGAAAAACCTGAAGTTATGACCCGGAATTCACTGATCAGATAGTTAAACCGAACGCGAAATCATTTCATAATACGATTTGTCGACTGATTCCTGATGATCGGGATGCGCGATTTGAACAAGCGCGGCAACACGTTGTTTGATCGTTTTTCCATAAAGGTCTGCAATGCCATTTTCAGTAATAACATAGTGAACGTGTGCTCTTGTAGTAACCACGCCCGCACCTTTTTTCAGAAACGGTACAATTCTACTATCGCCATACTTGGTAACCGATGGCAAAGCGATTATTGCCTTTCCGTTCGGACTCAATGCTGCACCTCTGATAAAATCCATTTGACCACCAACTCCGGAATACATTTTCGCACCAATTGAATCGGCACAGACTTGTCCGGTAACGTCGACTTCGATAGCCGAATTGATTGCGACCATTTTATTGTTTGTTCGGATTCGGACCGTATCGTTCACAAACGAAGATTCTTTCATTTCGATAAACGGATTGTCGTTAACAAAATCGTAGAGACGTTGCGAGCCGATCAGAAAGGTAGCAAGCGCCCGACCTTTAGCGACACCATTATGACTACAATTGATTACGCCTGATTCAATAAGATCAATCACGCCATCGGAGAACATTTCGGTATGGAGTCCGAGGTTTTTATGATTTTTCAATTTTGACAATGCGGCGTTCGGGATCGAACCAATTCCCATTTGAAGCGTGCTTTCGTCTTCGATCAGGCTTGCAATATAACTACCAATTTTTTCTTCTACCGGCGAGATTTCTGCAAATGACTGACGATAAAGCGGCACGTCAACCTCAACTAAAAAATCGATGTTGGAAACATGGATAAGTCCGTCGCCAAAGGTTCGCGGCATTTGCGGATTAACCTGAGCGACAACGTATTTCGCATTTTTGATAGCTGCAACCGAAGCTTCGACGGATACGCCAAGCGAGCAATATCCGTGCGTATCAGGAGGCGAAACGTGAATCAGCGCCACATCGAGATTAACAACATTTCTTTTGAACAGTATGGGAAGTTCACTTAAAAAAACCGGTGTGTAAGATCCGTTTCCGGCTTGAATTGTATGCCGGACATTTTTGCCGATAAAAAACGAATTGACATGAAAGCTATCGGCTAGTTTCGGATCGGCATAAGGCGCTTCTCCTTCGGTATGCAAATGACATACTTCTACATTTCTCAGTTCGGAAGCTCTGTCGGATAGTGCTTTTGTCAGGATATTCGGAGTTGCGGCAGCGGCTTGAACATAAACTCTATCGCCTGATTTTACACATTTAAGGGCTTCTTCGGCAGTAACGTATTTTCCCATGATCTGTTTTTTGCAAACTTACAACATCTTAGGCATTTCACCGTAATTGCAACCGAATCGATTCTGGATAAGATCCATCATAAATTTGTACTTTTGCAACTTATTAAATTATGTATGATAATTCCAAAAACCGCCGAAGAAATAGAATTGATGAGAGAAAGTGCGTTGCTTGTATCCAAAACATTGGGTATGATTGCGCGCGAAATCAAGCCGGGAATCACAACTTTGCAACTCGACAAGCTTGCCGAAGAATTTATTCGGGATCACGATGCCATTCCGGGTTTCTTGGGATTATACGGTTGCCCTTCTACTCTGCTGACCAGCGTCAACGAGCAAGTTGTTCACGGATTACCGACGAATCGACCGATTGAAGAAGGAGATATCGTATCAGTTGATTGTGGCGCGATCAAAAACGAGTTCTACGGAGATCACGCATATACGTTTGCGATTGGCGAAATTCCGGCCGCAACACAAAAATTATTAGACGTCACGAAAGAGTCGCTTTATATTGGAATTCGCGAATTCAGAGCCGGAAACCGCGTTGAAGACGTTGGAAACGCAATTCAAAAGTTTACAGAATCACATGGATATGGTGTGGTTCGAGAATTGGTCGGTCACGGCCTTGGTCGCAAAATGCACGAAGATCCTGAAATGCCGAATTACGGAAAACGAGGTCGGGGTAAATTGTTTGTTGAAGGAATGACAGTGGCTATTGAACCGATGATCAATCTCGGAACCAGAAACATCAAACATCTAAAAGACGGATGGACAATTGTTACTGCCGACGGAAAACCAAGCGCGCATTTCGAGCATGATGTGGCCTTAATTAATGGCAAGCCTGAACTACTTTCAACGTTTCAATATATCTACAAGGAGTTAGGAATCGTGTCGAATGAAGAAGACGAATTCAGACGTCAGCCGCTTGTTTTATCATGATAAAAAAAGTTTTTAAAGCGATTTTAAACACGGTTCCCCGTCCGTTGCTTATCCGATTAAGCTATGTGGCAAGGCCGATTCTTGAATTTGCTTTAAAAGGCAATCGTTTTACGGATCCGATAGACGGCAAGAGTTTCCGGACATTTTTGCCGTATGGTTATGGCAAGCAGCGATCGAATGTACTTTCTCCAAGTACACTTTCCCTTGAGCGCCACCGACTACTCTGGCTTTATTTAAAAAATGAGACGGATTTTTTTACCTCGCCCAAAAAGGTGCTCCATTTTGCGCCTGAACAAGCTTTTTACAAACGCTTTCGACAGCAAACCAATTTAGATTACACCACTACTGATCTGTATTCGCCGTTGGCAGATGTCAAAGCGGATATTTGCAACCTTCCATTTGAAAATGACTCGTATGATCTGATTTTATGCAATCATGTTTTAGAGCATATTCCGGATGATAAACGTGCGATGGAAGAACTTTACCGTGTGCTGAAGCCGGGCGGGATGGGGATTTTCCAGATACCGCAGGATCTTAATCGCGAGACTACTTTTGAAGACAACTCGATCACCGATCGGAAAGCGCGTGCGGAGATTTTTGGCCAATATGACCACGTTCGGGTTTATGGCCGGGATTATTTTGAAAAGCTGCGGCAGATAGGTTTTAATGTTATCGAGGTTGATTACACTAAAGTATTGTCGCCGGAATTAGTTGAAAAATACTGTTTGGCACCAGGCGAGATCATACCTGTTTGTTATAAATAAAAAACGTCCGGCAATTCACCGGACGTTTCTAGTTTTCAAGCCCTAGCCCTGATGGAAGCGGCATCCTTTTTTGAGTGTAAAGCGACAGCGCTACACGAGAAAAAGATACAGCGGACAGCAGGAACAGCTCCCGATCAAAAATCAGATTTTCTCAGGCATCAGAATCGCTACCATTTTATCTTTCGTCAGATATTTTTTGGCAACAGCTTGTATATCGGCGGCCGTAACAGAATTGATTTTAGCTTCCATTTGGACGATTTCTTCTGGCGACGTACCGTTATAATAAGCATTCTGCAAACTTGAAAGCCAGTACCGGTTTTCCTTGATGTCCTTTTTGTAATCGAGCAATTCGCTCTCTTTGAATTTAGAAACATCTTTCGGATCCGGACCGTTGTCAATAATTTTCTGCAATTCAGCCAAAGCGGCTGCAGTCAGGCTTTCAGCATTTTCAGGCCCACATGGGAAACCAATATTAAAATTGTAATATCCGTTTGGAACCTTGCTCATGCTACCTCGCGCGCTGACGCCATAAACGCCGGCCGAATTTTCACGTAACTCTTCAATTAACTTGATGGTTAAAACTTCGCCTAGAGCTTGCATCGTAAATGCTTCTTTAGGCGTGTATGTTGCATCGCCATAGAACATGATTGACACCGTGCTTTTTGGATCGGCGCCTTTGTTAACGACTTTCTTAAGATCGCCTTTTAGCATTCTATAGCCAAGATCGACAGGTTTTTCTTTTGTGCCATTTGACGGCAAAGACGCAATATACTTAGAAGCATAATCTTCGATTGCTTTATCATCGATATTCCCCACAAAGAAGAATTCGAAGTCGCCCGCATTTGAGAACCGCTCTTTATACTTATTGTAAGCCAGTTTATAGTCCGTGTTTTTCCACGCCGTTTCGTCTGGAATAAGTCCGGTGAATCGCGGGTTATCTTTCAGCAAATAGCCGTATAACTCTTGTTGAAAGTAAAATGTAGGCATAGCTGCCAAATTTTTATAACTGGCATCAAGTTTTTGTTTGTAACCTTCAAAAGCATCGTTATCGAGATTTAAATCGGTAAAATAGGCGTGCGTCATTTGCATCATGTATTCAAAATCTTTTGGCGTGGCCGATCCGCGAAGTCCTTCTGTATTACTGCTGATGTAAGGCGAAACGTTTGCCAATTTACCCGACATGAATTTGTTGATGTCGTTTAATTTGAGTCCGCCGAAACCAGCCTCCGCCAGAGCGCCGTTTGCATATTGCGTTTTCTTATAATCGTCGTTCGAATAAAGATTTGTTCCGCCGAAGCTGACTGCTTCCATTATGATCTCGTCATTTTTGAAATCGGTTTTCTTATACGTTACTTTTGCGCCATTGGACAAATGCAATGTTGTAGTACCGATTTTTGAATTGGTTTCCTTTTTTGTGATAGAACCCGGTTTGATCTCAGATTTAATCAGTCCGGCCACAATTTCTGAATCCTGATACGGTGTCAACTGCGAATCATCGACATTAAGCGCCTTTAAAACCTGAGCTTCAGTGACCGATTTCAAAACCTCTTTATCCGGTCCGGTGATGATTACAACTCTATTGTCTTCCTTCACATAATCTTTGATGACAGCATTAACATTTGCGACAGTGATCTCCGGCAACATTTTCTGAACCGCATTGTATTCCCACGCAATTCCAGGCGTCGGACTTCCATCTAAAAAGTGCGCCTGATACTCGCCTACATAATTTGCTGAATTTTGTTTGTCGCGATCGTTATAGGCTTTTTCGTATCGAGCCAAAATTGACGACTTTGCCCGATCAAGTTCAGCTTGCGAGAAACCGTATTTTTTAGCTCGCGCGTTTTCAGTGACAAGGACTGATAGTGCGCTCAGAACCTTGTCTTCCTGCACCATTGCGAAGGATTGATACGCTTCTTTGTCCCGGGCGTAAGTTCCGCCATGATATGAAAAACCGAACGTAAATGGCGGTGTGGCCGAATTGGTCAATTCTTCGAGACGGTTGTTGAGCATTGTTGTAAAAAGACTTTCAACCAGGTCTTGACGATAATCATTCACGGTGACGGTTTTCTTTTTGACATCATAATCTTTGTAAAGAAGCTGAATTTGGGTTGACGACTCTTCAGGATCGGTCTCGATTGCTACAAAAGTTTCCTTGTGGTTTGGCAGTTCGAAAACAGGGCGTGGTTTAGGTTTTGCCGGATTTTTGTATTTCTCAAAATGTTTTTTGATTTTCTTTTCCATGTCGGCTACATCAATATCACCGACAACGATAACACTGATAAGATCCGGTCGATACCAATCTTTATAATAGCTTGCCAGTTTCTCATAAGTGAAATTTTCAAGAATCTCCTTTTTTCCGATCGGAAGTCGCTTTGCGTACTGCGAGTTATGCAACATTTTCGGAAGGTATCGATCACTCATCCGCTTATCTGCTCCAAGTCCGATACGATATTCTTCAAGCACAACTCCACGTTCTTTATCAATGTCTTCCGGAGTTAAATTGGCATTAAACGCCCAATCTTCGATAATTTCAAAACCCTTGTCTAATTTTGCGGCGTCATCAGACGGAATCGGCAAAAAATAAACAGTCTCATCAAAACTGGTGTAGGCGTTAAGATGTTGACCGAATTTGACACCGATGCTTTGCAGATAATCAACCAGTTGATTTTTAGGGAAACGTTTGGTGCCGTTAAAGTTCATGTGTTCCATGAAATGCGCCAAGCCGAGTTGCTCGTCGGTTTCGAGGATCGAACCCGCGTTGATTACCAGTCGAAGATCGACCTTGTTTTCCGGCTTCTTGTTTTTCCGAATATAGTATGTCAGACCGTTTTTTAACTTTCCGGTTTTGACCTCGGAGTCAAACGGAATTTTGGACTCGCCTTTTAGATCTTGGGCAACCACAGAAAGCGGTAGCACAAACAAGATAAGTAGTGCTTTAGTGAATGATTTCATATTTGTTGTATTGATGGATTTACGCGTGAAAATCAAATATAAAGATTTCTGTCTCTTAACGTTACGTTTATTCTGCATTTTTTTATAAGGTCGGCACCCCGTGCAAAACCTATTTAATTTATTATATTTACCGCGTTTACTTCTTAATTATGCGGAAACGTTTCAATATCTCACTATCGCTTTTCATGCTTTTTTTCTCAATTCTGACTCAGGCTCAGGCTTTGCGGGAAATTGCGCCACCGTACAACATTAAAACCGTTGCTTTCACCCAAAACAACAACGTGATTGTACCGATTTTTTCAATCAACGACTCGTTCACATTTGAGTTCGATGATCTTTTTGGGAACGAGGCAAATTACTATTACGAGATTATTCACTGCAATTATAATTGGACTAAATCGGAGTTGGCCGAAGCCGAATATTTGCAAGGATTTAAAAGCCAACGAATCCAAAATTATTCGAATTCGTTCAATACGCTTCAGCTTTATTCGCATTATACGGTTTCATTTCCGAACCGGTTTACGCAATTTCGGGTGAGCGGAAATTACATGATCAATATTCTGAATGAAGATAAGGAAGTGATTTTGTCCCGACGGTTTATCGTCTTCGAAGACATTGTGCAAGTTCCGATGCAGATTCGGCGTGCTCGCAATTTAAATGTGATCAACGAAATGCATAATGTTGAATTTTCAATAAAAACGACCGCATTTACCTTTCAGAACCCGATTCGAAACGTAAAGGTTTTACTGATGCAGAACGGTCGGTTTGACAATGCGATTTACAATGTAAAACCACAATATACCATTGGTAACGACTTGATTTATAAATACGATACTGAAACGCAGTTTTATGCCGGAAACGAATTTTTATGGTTTGAGAATAAAGACATCCGTGCGGCCAATAATCATATCGCGAAAGTTACTTCAAACAGCAATATTTACAACTCGCATTTATACACCACTGAGGCTCGAGCCAATGCAACCTATACCTACGCGCCCGATATTAACGGCGGCTTTTTACTCAATAATACAGGCGCCGAAAACAACGAGATCGAAGCTGATTACGCCTGGGTTTTCTTTAGTTTATCTGCTCCAACATTCTTTGGCAACAAAGATATTTACATCAACGGAATGTTCAATAATTACGCATTGACGCCTGAGAATAAAATGGATTACGATGCAAAACGCGGGATTTACGAGAAAGCGATTATGATCAAACAGGGTTTTACCAATTATCAATATGTGATTGCTGATGCAAATGGCAAGATCGACGAGAAAAATGCGATCAACGGCAATTTCTATCAAACCGAAAACAATTACTTTGCGCTTGTATACTATCGTGAGAATAATGAGCGATACGATCGGGTGATTGGCAGAGGAAGCGCGAGTTCGTTAAATATCACGAATTAGCGGATATTTTAACGAATAATAAAGCGGTGCTGACTTTATATTTAGTAAATTTGAAATTCGATTTTTTTAAGGTAAAACGCTGTCAGCCATGGTTTCACAAATTACGAGAGGCATTAAAATTTCGGTTTTGACGAGTTTTGAAGGAACGTACTTCAAAAATTATAAAATACACTTTGCTTTCAGCTACGACATTACGATCGAGAATCACTCTAAAGATTCTGTCCAACTAACTTCTCGCCATTGGGAAATATTTGACTCGCTCAATGACCGCGACATTGTTGACGGCGATGGGGTAATCGGCAAAAAACCTGTTTTGAAACCCGGCGAATCACATTCCTATAGTTCGGGTTGCCTTTTAGCTTCGCCATTTGGCGCGATGAAAGGCTATTTCAACATGATTAACTTTACCTCAACAAGAAGCTTCAAAGTGATTGTGCCGACTTTCAGGCTCAGCGCTCCGTTTGCCTTGAACTAGTCAGTTTCCGATCTTGATTACTTCGTCTTTTGTGATTGCGTAAACCACGTCGAATTCGCTTGGCATCAACTCGTGACTTCCGGTAAATTCGCCGAACGCAGCCATGATCATTTGATTTGGCTTCTGAAAAAAACAACAGGTTTTTAGAAACTGCCTGCCCAACCCCCGCAATCGAATGCACGGATGAATATGTCCACAAAAGTTAAATAAGTTTTCTCGCTCCTGCGGATGATGAGTGAGCAGGAATTTATCATCCGAAATTTCAGAAACCACATCGATTCCTATTTGGTTGTATTGATCCGGATTTAAAATATCGTGATTGCCTTCAACTAAGATTACTCTTGCGTTTTGTGCTTTCACCCACGTTTCAAACAATTCCCACTCGCGGTTGATCGAACTGTGAAACAAATCGCCAAGAAAACACACCGTCTCAGGTTGGAATAATGCGATTACGTTATCTAGCTTTTCGAAATTTTTCAACATCGGATTGGTCGGCACCGCAAAACCAGCTTTCCTAAAATGCGAAACCTTTCCTAGATGCGCATCGGCAATCATCAGTATTTGTCGGCTGTGCCAAAATATCGCACCAGAACAATGTAGTGTAAATTGTTCGTTTCGTATGGTTATGTCTAAAGTCATTAATCTTTCATGTATGAAGCGGTCATTCGCTTTATCCTGTCGGATAGTTTTTCGCTTGAGAGTTTTTCTCGAAGTCTATCGGTTATTATCGGAAAACTGAATGGCGTCGGTTTATCGCATTGTTTCCAGACAATCTGCTGATTTTGAATTCGCTCCAACGCTTGAATAAGACGACCTTCTTCCAGTTGATGCTCGAATGTTTCGCGATACGCCTGTTGAAACAGCAAATTGTCGGGTTCATACTCACGAAACACCTCAAACAGCAATTGCGCACCGCCTTGAAGGTGCTTCGTTTTCACCAATTTTCCAGGGTAGCCGGTAAATACCAACCCTGAAATTACGGCAATGTCTCTAAACTTACGTCTCGCCATCTCGGTCGAATTCAAACTGATCTGTAAATCGGTATGAACATGCTCGGGCACAAATAACTCGTTGTCTAATACTTGTTGCATGTCGATTTGTTGATCTGATAACAATTCGAAACCATAATCGTTGTACGCCAATGAAAATGTAATCGGACTCAACAAACTGATTCGGTAGGCGAACAAACTTGCCAGTGCCTCATGAACAAACCTCCCTTCAAATGGATAAAAAATCGCGTGATAGCCTTCCCTTGTTTTAAACGTCTCGATTAAAAATTCATTATCCGAAGGCACGATTGATTCCTTACGTTGACGCTTGAAAAGTCCGGCGAGCGCAACAAGTTCAGGTGTTTTGCTGGCGAAATTCGCCGCATAAAGTTCCTGCCTTAATAATTCGCTCATTTGTGCCGATAAGGTAAGTCGGCCACCTAGCCAACTTGCATGCTTGACCGGTTTACCCGATTCGGCGCGTTTAACCAGAACCTGCATATTTTTAACCTTGTACAGTTCGAGTTTCTTACCTGCAAAGATAAACACTTCTCCGGGTTGTACTTTTGAAATAAACCACTCTTCGATCGTACCGATAAATCCGCCACCAACGTATTTAACGCTTAAAACTGCATCGCTGACGATGGTTCCAATTTGCATGCGATGATGCATTGCTGTTGCCCGGTTATTAATTTTAAAAAGCCCGTCTTCTTCAATCTCCACCTTTTTATACTCGTCGTAAGCTTGTAAACTCTGACTTCCTTGCGCAATGAAATTCAATATCCACTGCCAATTTTCAGGAGTCATCGTTTGATAACAAAACGTACTTTTAACTTCGTCGTAGATTTTATCAGGATAGAATCCGTCTGAAACTGCCAATGTGTTGAGATATTGCACCAGAACATCCCAACTATTCAGATACGGAATGCGGTCTTCCACAACCGAATGCTTGGCAGCTTTTTTCAGAGCCGAAGCTTCGATGAGTTCAATGGCGTGGGTGGCCAAAAAATAAATAACGCTTTCCTTTCCGGGTTGATGTCCGCTTCTTCCTGCGCGCTGCAAAAATCTGGCAACACCTTTCGGACCACCAATCTGAATGATGCTTTCGACCGGAGCGAAGTCGACACCAAGGTCCAGACTTGAGGTACAAACAACAACCTTGAGCTCTTCGTTTCGTATGGCTTGTTCGACCCATTGTCTTGTTTCGCGACTGATACTTGAATGATGCATTGCCATTTCGCCCGCGAATTCCGGATATTTTTCAAGAATCCGCTGAAACCATATCTCACATGCCGATCGGACATTTGTAAAAATCAGCGTGGTTTTACTCCGTCGAATAATCGGAATTACCTCATCCAACAAGTGCAACCCCATATGACCACGCCATGGATAGGTTTCCATTTTCTCAGGAATGATTGAAATGACCTTAATCTTTTTATCGATGTTTGCCCGAATCAAAACCGAATTTTTGTTGGCATCAGAATCCGGGCCGAGCAAAACTTCTCGCGCTTGTTCGAGATTGCCGATAGTTGCCGAAATTCCCCAGATCCGCATTTTTGGAACAATTGTTTTGAGTCGGGATAAACCAAGTTCGGTTTGGACACCGCGTTTGGTTCCCATCAGCTCATGCCATTCGTCGACCACAATTGCTGAACAGTTTTTGAAAACTTTTTCATATCCTTTCGACGCCAGTAGCAATTGTAAACTTTCCGGAGTTGTGATTAGCAAATCGGGCATTTTGTCTTTTTGGCGCGCACGTTCAGCTTGCGATGTGTCGCCGGAGCGGATCCCGACAGTCATTTCCGGAGCAAGATCAACGGCAACTCGTTCAGCTGCTTGTTTGATTTCGACTGATAACGACCGTAGCGGGGTGATCCAAATTGCTTTAATTCCGGCAACTCGTTTGTGCGACGGATTGTTCTGCAGATAATCCAAAATGATAGGCATCCAAAGTGCGTATGTCTTTCCACTACCGGTGGGAGCGTTCAGCAATCCGTGTTTTCCTTGCAAAAAAGCCGTCCAGGTTTGTCGTTGAAAAGGAAACGCTTCCCAACCTTGTTTTGAAAACCAAGTGGTTCCGATATCCATCAATTGCTGCCGATTCATGATACGATTAAACTTTTGAGATCGTCGATTGTGTTTGCTTCGTCAATTTTTTTGTCGTGTCGCCATCGCAAAATTCTTGGAAATCTTGTCGCGATTCCACTTTTGTGTCGTTTTGAAAGTGCGACGCCTTCAAATCCGATCTCAAAGACGAGTTTCGGAACCACACTACGAACGGGACCAAATTTTTCTAACGTGTTCTTTTTTATAAAATCGTCGACCATGCGGAATTCGGCGTCGGTCAAGCCTGAATATGCCTTTGCAAATGTGACGAGTTCCTGTTCGCCTTTTTCATTTTGTTGCCAAAGTGCAAAAGTATAGTCGGTAAATAAATTGGAACGACGACCGTGGCCACGCATCGCATACGTTAAAACCGCATCAATTGTTAAAGGTTCGACTTTCCACTTCCACCAGTCGCCTTTTTTGCGCCCAACGAGGTATGGAGAATCTTTTCGTTTCAGCATCAGGCCTTCGCTGCAGAGTTCACGTGCACGCAACCGTTCGTTTTCGACTTCTTCCCAGGTATTGAATGATAGCCGTTCTGAAAGCTGTAGCGGAATATTTTGATCTTTTATTTGCTCATAAAGCTTTTCGAGTAGAATGCGACGATGTTCAAATGGCTGGTTTCGGATATCTTCACCATTCCATTCGAGCAAATCATAAGCGCGAATGACAACAGGGGTATTTTTAAGTATGGAAGCTGAAACAGTTTTACGGCCGATCCGGGTTTGGAGTTCGTTAAAACTCCCGGTCTTTCCCTCAATAAAAGGCAAAATCTCTCCATCAATTACAGTTCCGTTTGGAACCACGTTTATGAACGACGCAAACTCCGGATATTTATCGGTTACGAGTTCTTCACCGCGGCTCCACACATAAATTTTTCCTTCGCGGATGATGGTTTGCGATCGGATTCCGTCCCATTTATGTTCGACGCTCCAATCAGATGCATTTCCCAGGGATGACGGTTCGCCCTCGATTGGATAAGCGAGATAAAACGGATAAGGCCGTGATAGAAATTCCTGATTTGTTTCATCGATGATTAATTCCTGATACGATATCGTTTCCGGATTCCAATCGCCCATAAGTCGGTACGCCAAGAGATCTTCATCGATTCCGGATGCTTTTGAAAGCGCTCGTGTCATCAGTTTTTGGCTGACGCCGATGCGAAAACTTCCCGTGATGAGTTTCGTAAAAACAAAACGTTCGTAGTAGTTTAAAGCCAACCAATTCTCGTGAAGGTAGGCGCGTTTCTCATCGTCGGTTTTCTTTTTGAGCTGGATCATTTCCTTAAGAAACTCGGTTAATGTCCGATCGGAATGTTCTTTACTTGCCGGAATAACCAGCGCGATGGTTTCAGCCAAATCGCCAACAATGTGATAGGATTCTTCGAAGAGCCACATCGGAATTTCCGAAAGCTCGCTTGCCCAGATTCGGAGTAGCGTTGTGTTCACAGGTCGTGGCGGCCGCCGATGAGATAAAAGTGCGATAGTCCAAACTTTATCAGAATCGCCTGCTTTTTTAAAATACTCGGTCAAGGCGTCGACTTTAACCGAAGTTTTGTTCGAGCCGTCAAGTGTTTTTATAAGTTCGGCAAAATTCTTCATAGCTCTTCGTTATGTTGGGTTTCGGTGGTTGACGTTCCCATTTCTTCCAATTCGCCTTCGTACTGAGTCACGGCAGTCCGGGCGTCGTAGCCGAGTTCCCGCAGATACCGCGAAAAGATATCTGAATATCCGTGGGTGGCAATAACGCGTTCGCAGCCAGTTGCTTTGATACTTTCCAGAAGTCCTTGCCAATCGCAGTGGTCGCTTAAAACAAAACCCTTGTCTATGGCACGACGTCGGCGCGCACCTCGAAACGCCATCCAACCGCTGGCCGATCCTGTAACGTACGGGGACATTTTCCGGATCCAGGTGCTGCCATGAGCACTTGGCGGCGCGAGCACGATATTTCCGGCGATTTCTTCCTTTTTTGTTTCGCGGGTAATTCTGATAGTTTCAGGGAAATCGCACATAGGCCGAAGTACTTCAGTCATATTTTCAACCGCGCCGTGCGTGTAGATCTTTCCGATTGACGGATCGAGATATTTTAAAAGTCGCTGAGCTTTTCCTAACGTATAACCAAAAAGCACCGATGTTTTGCCGTCAGCTTTATTATCGGACCACCATTTATTTACTTCGGTCATGACTTCTGTTTGGGGCGTCCATTTAAAGGCAGGAAGTCCGAACGTACATTCGGTTATGAAGGTGTTGCACTTAACGACTTCATAAGGTGTTGAAATGCCGTCGTCTTCGGTCTTGTAATCGCCGGTAAAGACCCAGACTTCACCTTTGTATTCCACGCGTACCTGAGCGCTGCCGATAATATGTCCGGCGGGATGAAGCGAAAACTTGACGCCATTGATCGTAAATGTTTCGTTCCAGTCTTTTCCGGTCACGTTGATAGTTCCCAACCGGTGTTTGATGATGGGCACGTTGAGGTGTTGCGTGATGTAGTTTTGATGGCCGTATCGGGAATGATCGGCGTGGCCGTGGGTGATGATCGCATTTTTAACCGCGCGCCAAGGATCGAGGTAGACATCAGCTTGGGTGCAGTAAATTCCGCATTCATTAAAAATCAGCAAAGGGGTTTGCATAAATCTTTTCTTAAAACTACGATTTAGGTATTGGAGTTAAAAACTTGTTGTCAGAATTTTAACGATTGTACTTTGGATAGC
Organism: Flavobacterium sp.; assembly: GCA_015234525.1. Lineage (GTDB taxonomy): Bacteria > Bacteroidota > Bacteroidia > Flavobacteriales > Flavobacteriaceae > Flavobacterium. The sequence goes on from JADGMX010000017.1 coordinate 132,711, forward strand.
TGGCGGCATTAAAAAGTTTAATATCTGCGACATAGTTTGTACTTTTGTGAAAAGCCATAGCCCCGATTGAAGCGGAAATCCTTTTTTACTTTCTATCAGTTAATTGTTAGTCATTTAGCTGAAGTAAAAAAGATTGAAGTGGAAAGCGGGAAATAGCTTCAAATACTAATAATTACAAAAATACTCTTATGTTAAAAGGATTTTTTAATGTGCCAAAGGCGGTTAATGAGCCGGTAAAATCGTATGCGCCGGGTTCTCCGGAGAAGGATGCTGTTTTGGCTGAATATAAAAAAATGTGGAACGAGAAGGTTGATATGCCGATGTACATTGGCGGTAAGGAAATCCGGACCGGGAACACTAAAAACATGACTCCGCCGCATGATCACAAGCATGTTGTCGGGCAATATCACATGGCTGAGAAGTCGCATGTTGAAGACGCCATTGCTGCTGCTTTGGCTGCAAAACCGAGATGGGAAGCGCTACCGTGGGAACAACGCGCTGCAATTTTCCTGAAAGCTGCTGAGCTTATTGCCGGGCCTTACCGCGCGAAAATCAATGCGGCAACTATGATTGGACAGTCGAAAAATGTATATCAGGCTGAAATTGATTCGGCTTGTGAGCTTATCGACTTTTTGAGATACAACGTCGAGTTCATGACGCAGATTTACACGGACCAGCCGGCGTCGAATTCGGATGTTTGGAACCGTTTGGAATACCGACCGCTTGAAGGTTTTGTGTATGCCATTACGCCTTTCAACTTTACAGCTATTGCCGGAAACTTGCCTGCGAGCGCAGCAATGATGGGGAACGTTGTGGTTTGGAAACCTGCTGACAAGCAAGCGTATTCTGCAAAAGTAATTATGGACGTATTTCACGAAGCCGGTCTTCCCGATGGCGTAATCAACGTGGTGATGGGAAGCGCGGCGATGATTACCGAAACATTATTGGCGAGCCGCGATTTTGCTGGCGTTCACTTTACGGGATCGACAGCGGTATTTCAGGATATCTGGAAAAAGATCGGAACAAACATTCACCATTACAAATCGTATCCAAGAATCGTTGGTGAAACCGGCGGTAAGGATTACATCATTGCGCATCCAAGTGCAAATGTGAAACAAGTGGTTGCAAATATTGTTCGCGGTGCGTTTGAATATCAGGGACAAAAATGTTCAGCAGCGTCAAGAGCTTACATTCCGCAGAGCATGTGGGGCGAATTGCAAAAGCAATTGATCAGTGAAGTAAAGACCTTGAAGATGGGCGCTCCGGATGATTTCGGAAACTTTATAACGGCGGTTATTCACGAGACCTCATTTGACAAACTGGCAAAATACATTGATGAGGCAAAAGCTGACAGCGATGCTGAGATTATAGTTGGAGGTGGTTATGATAAATCGAAAGGTTACTTTATTGAGCCTACTGTTATCGTGACAAAAAATCCGCGTTACAATACGATGTGTACCGAACTTTTTGGTCCGGTCCTGACTATTTATGTCTATGAAGATGACAAGTGGGAAGAAATGCTGACCACGGCAGATGAAACTACGGATTACGCATTAACAGGAGCTATTTTTGCGCGCGATCGGTATGCGATTTCACAAGCGACATATATTCTTCGTAATTCGGCCGGAAACTTCTACATCAACGACAAACCTACGGGAGCTGTGGTTGGAATGCAGCCATTTGGTGGGGCTAGAGCTTCGGGAACGAATGACAAAGCCGGATCGGCGCTTAATTTATTGCGTTGGGTTTCGCCGCGAACGATTAAAGAGACCTTTGTGACGGCAGAGGATTACAGATATCCTTTTTTAGGAAATTAAATATTAAAGAGCCAGCTATTTAGCTGGCTCTTTTTTTGGGGGAAATTGATTTGATTGGCCACTTCGCCTTCTCGAGCTCGTGCCTGCCATCACCTACGTTTTTTTTCTTGCTTCGTTTTAATGCTTCGCCAGTTCGCCTTCGGCCCGGCTCTGTCGGGGACCAGGGAATTGTTGTTACGGTATAAATTTTAGCGGAAGATGCACCACTTTCTTGGTTTCGAAGAAGTCGTCCGCAAAAAAGTCGGAGATCGGATATTGGGTTGCTTTTGGAAAATCGGCGAGTTCTTCGGTGAGATCGCCGCCCTTCAAGTAAAGAATTCCGTTTTTCAGCTCGTGTTTTTGCTGCTTTTTAATTTTGCCCTTCACCCACGAAACAAAATCGGGCATGTTGGTTACGGCGCGACTGACGATAAAATCAAAATCGCCTTTTACGTTTTCGGCGCGAATCTGCTCTGCTTTTACGTTTTGGAGTCCGATGGCTTCCGCAACTGCTTTCACTACATTAATCTTTTTTTGGATGACGTCGATCAGGTAGAATCTCGTGTCCGGGAATAGGATGGCAAGCGGAATTCCGGGAAAACCACCGCCGGTTCCAACATCTAGCACAAACGATCCGTTGATAAACGGCTGAATTTTTGCAATAGCCAATGAGTGAAGAATATGACGGGTGTAAAGTTCGTCGATATCCTTTCTCGAAATCACATTGATTTTTGAATTCCATTCCTGATATAGCGGGCCGAGCTGTTCGAATTGCGAAATCTGAACATCGGTTAAATCCGGGAATTGTCTAAGTAGTTCGTCCATCCAGAAAATTTTTAGACAAAAGTAAGCCTTTGAAATCTAAAACTTTTAGAACTCTTTGGCGAAATCATCATCAATTAATATTTATCTTTGAACACATTTTTTACCTATGAATACTACCATTCCGACATTTTCCAAAACAGACAGCGTAAAGTTCTTCAGAACACTCAACACACGCGTCAATAATTACTTCAAAGAAAACAACCTAAAAAAAACCGGAAACTGGCAAATTCATCTAAAGACGGTCATTCTTTTCACGGTTTTCCTAACTCCCTACTTTTTAATTCTCACGATCGACATGCCGTTCTGGATGCAACTGCTATTGCATGTTGTCATCGGTATCGGGATGGCGGGAATCGGAATGAATGTCATGCATGATGGCAACCACGGTTCGTATTCCTCAAAATCATGGGTCAATAAATTCATGGGTGGAAGCATTTACATCCTTGCCGGAAATGTTTACAATTGGCAAGTACAACACAATGTTTTGCACCACACTTATACTAATATTCACGGTCACGACGAAGATCTCGATGCCGGCCGAATCATCCGGTTTACAAAAGAAGCTGAGTGGCGCAGATTTCATAAATTTCAGCATTATTACTCCGTTTTCCTTTACGGATTGCTGACTTTCAACTGGGCGATTACAACCGATTTCAAGCAAATGCGCAATTATTTGAAACGCAAATTGTCTTACGGTGAGCCAAAAAGTCCGAAGATTTTATGGACAACTCTAATCATTACAAAACTGATTTATGTTACAATCTGGATCGCACTTCCAATTGTAATCGGTATTGTTTGGTGGCAAGTTCTTCTCGGATTTTTCGTCATGCATTACACCGCCGGACTTATTCTAAGTGTGGTCTTCCAATTAGCACACGTGGTTGAAGAAACGGCAAACCCGATTCCGAACGAAGACGGTGAAATCGAAAATACGTGGGCAATCCACCAACTTTACACGACGGCGAATTTCGCTCCGAAAAACAAAATTGTAAACTGGTTTACCGGCGGACTAAACCATCAGATCGAGCATCACATTTTCCCGAACATCAGCCATGTTCACTACGGAAAGATTGCCGAAATCGTAAAACAGACCGCAAAAGAATGCAACTTGCCATATCATGAATTCAAAACCATGAGAGCCGCAGTTGTCGCACACTTCAAACACCTTAAAGACCTGGGCACAAACCCGGCGCTCTCAGCCTAAGTACACAAATAATGACCGAAAATCTTTCTGACAGAATCAACAGCCTTTCCACGTCCCAAACTTTGGCAATGGCCGCAATGGCGCGTGAATTAAAAGCTCAAGGAAAAGACATCATCAGCCTCAGCCTTGGCGAACCCGATTTTACAACGCCGGATTTTATCAAAGAAGCTGCTAAAAAAGCGATTGACGAAAATTACAGTACCTATACGCCCGTTGATGGCTATGTCGAACTTCGCGAGGCAATCTCACGGAAATTCAAACGCGATAACAACCTCGATTACAAACCATCGCAAATTGTTGTATCGACCGGCGCCAAACAATCGCTGTTCAATATTGCGAACGTACTTTTAAATCCGGGCGACGAATGTATTCTGCCGGCTCCGTTTTGGGTAAGTTATTCAGAAATCGTAAAAATGTGCGGCGCAACGCCAATCGAAGTTCCGACGACAGTCGACAGCGATTTTAAAATGACCCCCGAGCAGTTCGAAGCGGCAATTACACCCAAGACCAAAATGATGCTTTTTAGTTCGCCTTGCAATCCGAGTGGTTCGGTTTACAATCGCGAAGAACTTGAAGCCCTGGCAAAAGTTTTAGAGAAATATCCGAACATTATCGTAGTTTCAGACGAGATTTACGAACATATCAACTTCACCAACAGTTTCTGTAGCATGGCCTCAATCCCGGGCATGTACGACCGGACGGTCACTGTTAATGGCGTGTCAAAAGCATTTGCAATGACCGGCTGGCGAATTGGCTATATCGGCGCACCGGAATATATCGCGAAAGCGTGTACCAAAATGCAGGGGCAAATAACCAGCGGCGCCAACAGCATTGCGCAACGTGCAACCATCGCAGCAGTCGATGCCGATCCGTCGGTACTCAAATACATGGTCGACGAGTTTCACAAAAGACGCGACATCGTAATCAAAATGATCTGCGAAATTCCAAATATCAAAATGAACACTCCAGAAGGTGCGTTCTACGTTTTCCCCGACGTTTCATCGTTTTTCGGAAAAACATTGCGAGGTCAAACCATCAACAATGCCGACGATTTTTCGATGTACTTGCTCTCTGAAGCCTGCGTGGCAACGGTAACAGGCGAGGCTTTTGGCAACCCAAACTGCATCCGGATTTCGTATGCCGCCGCCGAAGACAAACTAATCGAGGCCATCACCCGCATTAAAGAAGTTCTTTGTTAAAACATGCCCCTTTTCAGGGGCTTTTTTTTGATTATTTCGGCGTGACCACAAGGGTCGGGTCTTCGGCTATATCTCCCGCTATCGCAGGAGGATGCCGCCTCAACCCCTCACGCACCTAACATCATACTTATGCAAAAAAAGATATTATTGCTAGGCTCAGGCGAGCTTGGAAAAGAATTTACAATTGCAGCCCAACGCATCGGCCAATACATCGTCGCGGTAGACAATTACGAAAATGCGCCGGCAATGCAAGTTGCGCACGAATATGAGGTCATCAACATGCTCGACGGCAACGCGCTTGATGCTATTGTCGCAAAACATAACCCCGATCTGATTATCCCCGAAATCGAAGCCATCAGAACCGAACGATTTTACGATTATGAAAAGTCGGGGATTCAGGTAGTCCCATCTGCGAAAGCTGCCAACTTTACAATGAACCGCAAATCAATCCGCGATCTTGCAGCAAAAGATCTCGGTTTGAAAACCGCCAATTATCGATATGCGACCTCAGCGGCTGAATTGCGAAGCGGAGTTGAAGCGGTCGGAATGCCGTGCGTCGTGAAGCCATTGATGTCGTCCTCAGGCAAAGGTCAATCGACGATCAAAACCGTGTTGGATATTGAAAAAGCATGGAACTATGCTGTTGAAGGTTCGCGTGGCGATGTTATCGAAGTCATCGTTGAAGCTTTTATAAAATTCGAATCGGAAATCACTTTGCTTACCGTAACGCAGCAAAACGGTCCAACCTTATTTTGTCCGCCAATCGGTCACCGGCAAGAACGCGGCGATTACATGGAAAGCTGGCAACCGGCCCTGGTAAATGAAAAACAATTGTACGAAGCGCAGGACATGGCAGAGAAAATCACCGAAGCTCTTGGTGGCGCCGGACTATTTGGCGTTGAATTCTTTTTAGCTGAAGATGGCGTCTATTTCTCTGAACTCTCACCACGGCCGCACGATACCGGTATGGTGACACTGGCGGGAACTCAGAATTTCAACGAATTCGAATTGCATCTAAGAGCGGTTCTTGGCTTGCCGATTCCCGAAATTTCACTTGAACGTGCCGGCGCAAGCGCTGTGATTCTGGCTGGTGAAAATTCAGATAAGCCAACTTATAGCGGACTCGCCGCTCTGGCAAACCTCACTAAAACCGATTTTCGAATATTTGGAAAACCTACGTCCCGGCCTTACCGCCGAATGGGTGTAGCGTTGGCATACGACACACCCGAAGTCGACATAAAATCAGTGGTTGAACGCGCAAAATCAGCCGCCAGCCTTATAAAAGTTAATCCGTAATTATTTCTGACCAATAGACAAATTGTCAAATTCAGAGATATCGATAACTTCCTCCGGATCTAGATCATAAGATAAAATCACGCTATCACCGACAGCCGTAACAGGTAATTCGTTTGATAATTGCGACGAACCGACAAAGATTTTCGGATGATCTTTAACGGTGAAGTAGTAAAAGCTGTTTCCGTTTTTAACGTCGTTTTCGATTCGGGTGATCACAGTCTGCAACGTGGTTTTTGGAGTGATGCTTTCTGAATTGATTCGGTTGTCAGCCATGTTGTAAACATTTTTGTACGAGGTCAGCGTTTCGCGCATCGTGTTTCCAACTCCTACGATCGTATAATCGCTAATTGCAACCATCGCAAACATTTTTACAAGTCCGCCCTGATCCTTCAAAGTCATCACATATGTCGGAATGTTATTGATAATGTACGGAACGGGTAGCGAGGCATAATAGCCTTTTTCCTGAACTTTACCTTCAGCTGATTGCTGCGCCGCATATTCAGTTGCGCCACTTTGATTGTAATAGGTGGTTTCTTTGGTTCGGGTATCAACCAACACAAAACCAACCGTTGATTCCTCCTTCCCGACAGAGGACAGTCCGGTGTACCAATACGATTTATGCGATTCGCCATAAACCAAAGTCAACCCTTCGGTAATCTCAAGCTTTTCTTCATTCGACCAATTCCAGTAACCACGAACATATTCACCCCAATCGTCGAGCTGGTTTTCAATGAAAGCGGCAGGCTGAATCCTGTCAACCCACAACGGTGTGTCTTCAATGCTATATTCTGATATTTCGCCGGTCTGCGCGTTAATTGTTAAAATTCCGGTGGCATCGCTACCAGCAAAACCGACCTTTTTCTGGTATTTGGTAATGATCCAAAACGGCATTCCTTGATCGTCAATCTCAAAATTGTAGTCCATTAATCCTGTTGTGGCATATCCGCTAAAATAAACATGTCGTTCGATGTGCGATCCAAAATAAGCTTCCGGTTGGTATTTTAACTTGAGCGGCTGATTATTGACGTGCTGAACAAGTCGCACGTCGCGTTCATTCGTTGCCGACACCATAACATACCCGGGCGTCCCATCGCTATTGTTGAACCATTTAAAAAATCCGGTATGCAAAAGCGGCGCAACCCAATAAAGCTCGCCATTGACTTTCTGTATTGTAAAGTCGCCGATCTCCACCTGACTACCAAGTGCGGGCTGCGAACCAATAATTTTCTCGCCAAGCAACATTGCAAGCGGCTCATCGACAACGCGGATTTTATTCAGCGAAATTGGCGCAATATGATTTGAGAGTTTTTGTCCCTGCTTAACTCTGCCAATGAGCTCACGGTAAGATTCACTTCTGAACATGGGAAGTGTCGTTAGTAACGGAAGAATTGTGACGTATCCCAAAAGCACGACCGCTGTAACGATCAGGAATTTCGCAATTTTCGAATTAAATGTAAGCTGCGCAGTCTTTTTACTCGTGTCGATTCCGCTAAATAAAACGACTCCGGCGATTGCCCAAACCAACAATGACAACGGGAGCCCAAAAAAACCATAGTTGATGACCGGCATCCCAAAATAAAAAATGACAAATCCGATAAAGATCAAAATGACTGTTGCGAAGACTCTTTTCATAGGTTGAAGGTTGGCGTTTTGATGCGAGGTCAAATTTATGAGAAAACACCTAGAATAGAATACTTATGATCGGTCAAAAAAGGATTATTTTAGCGTTAAACCAAATCAGAACGCTGCGTTTATGAACTTGCTATTAAAAAATGTCGCTCAACATATCAGCTTAACTTCGGAAGAGGAAAACCATTTGTTATCCTTGACCGAACTCAGGCGATATCCTGCCAAGAGCATATTGTTGAATTCCGGTGATATTTGCACACATTCGTACTTTGTAAACAGCGGCGTCCTTCGAAGCTTTACAATCAACGACAATATCGTCGAACACGTATTGAACTTTGCCTGCAGCGGCTGGTGGATTGCTGATTTTTATAGCCTGATTTCTCAAAAGCCGGGTTCTCTGTTTATTGATGCGATTGAAGATACTGAGGTTGTTTTGCTGTCGAAAGAAAATCAAAATCAGCTTTATCGCGACATTCCGAAATTTGAACGTTTCTTCAGAATTCTTGTCGAAAACTCGCTGGTTGCCAATCAGCAGCGGATTATGGATAACCTCAGCATGACCGCCGAAGAAAGATACGCGCAATTCCTAAAACGCTATCCAAATTTAGCAAATCAGATTCCGCAGAAACACCTGGCTTCCTATATTGGTGTCACTCCCGAATTTTTCAGCAAAATGAAAGCCTCTTACCTCAAGCGTTTATAACTGTTTAAAAATCAATATATTTATTTCTTAATCTAGGTTAAGTGAGATATTGGCATGCCGACCGTAAATTTGTATAACAAAATCGGAATACAATGAAAAATTCGGTACTTCATAAAGCAACAACACGCGGATTAGCCAATCACGGTTGGTTAAATAGCCGCCACACATTTAGTTTTGCGCAATATTACAATCACGACCGTATGAACTTTGGGGTTCTTCGGGTTTTAAACGACGATATTGTTGCGGCCGGAATGGGTTTCGGAAGTCACCCGCACAACAATATGGAAATCATCTCGATTCCGCTTGAAGGCGACCTTAAACACGCCGATTCAATGGGAAATCAAACGATCATTAAAAAGGGAGACGTTCAGATTTTAAGCGCCGGTACCGGGATCGTGCACAGTGAGATGAATGCCAATAATGATCGCGAGGTAAAGTTTCTGCAGATATGGGTCATCCCAAACAAACAAAACATAACGCCATCTTACGATCAGATTACAATTGACCAAAGCGCGATGATCAATGCGTTCCTACTTGTTGTTTCTCCAGTGGGAACAGGCAAAGGTGTCGGCATTCATCAAGACGCCTGGTTTCATATCGGCAAACTTGATGCTGGAACTGATATTACATACAACTTTAAAATTCCGAGTAACGGATTGTACGTTTTCGTCTTGAAAGGAAATGTAGAAGCTGACGGTCAAAATCTCGACGAGCGCGATGGACTCGGAATATGGAACACTGAAAAAATTAGCTTCAAGGCACTAGAAGACAGCGAACTGCTATTGATGGAAATACCAATGACAATAAATAATTAACTTAAAAATCAGAATTTATGGCAACTACAAAATGGGCAATCGACCCAACTCACTCAGAAATCGGATTTAAAGTAAAACACATGATGTTTACGAACGTTTCAGGGAAATTTGAAAGATATGAAGCCGATATTATGACCGACGGCGATAATTTCGAAAATGCTGATATTTCTTTCTCGGCTGATACCGCATCGGTGAATACCGGAAATACTGACCGCGACAATCACCTGAAAACAGCAGATTTCTTTGATCCCGAGAAAAATCCGAAACTAACTTTCAAATCAAGTTCGTTTACCAAAAAAGGTGGCGACGATTACGAATTGGTTGGCGATCTGACAATCAACGGGCATACAAATCAGGTAAAACTTGACGTTGAATTCGGCGGACTTATGAAAGATCCATGGGGAAATCAGAAGGCGGCACTGAATCTGACCGGAAAAATCAATCGCAAAGATTACGGAATCAACTGGAATTCAGTTCTTGAAACAGGTGGTGTTTTAGTTAGTGACGAAGTAAAACTCAACATCGAACTTCAATTAGTAAAAGCGTAAGTTCTAATTTAAATGCTAATTTTGCCGCACTAATCTGCATTTAAATCACATCGCATGAAAGCATATGTATTTCCTGGCCAAGGTGCTCAATTCCCGGGAATGGGGAAAGAGTTGTATGAACAATCGGACCTTGCAAAAGAACTATTTGAAAGAGCCAACGAAATCCTTGGGTTTCGCATCACTGATATCATGTTCAACGGTACGCCCGAAGAATTAAAAGAAACTAAGGTAACTCAGCCCGCAGTTTTCTTACATTCGGTTATATTGGCGAAAACTCTGGGCGATAATTTTAAGCCTGAAATGGCAGCGGGACATTCGCTTGGAGAATTTTCGGCGCTTGTGGCTTGTGGAGCCTTATCGTTTGAGGACGGATTGAAACTCGTGGCCAAACGTGCTGCGGCGATGCAAAAAGCATGTGAAATTACACCTTCAACAATGGCAGCGGTTTTAGGTCTTGATGATAAAATCGTTGAAGAAGTTTGTCAATCGATTGATGGCATCGTTGTTCCTGCAAATTATAACTGCCCGGGACAATTGGTGATTTCGGGTGAGACTTCGGCAGTGGAAAAAGCTTGCGAAGCCATGAAAGCAGCCGGTGCTAAACGTGCGCTGATATTACCGGTTGGTGGTGCTTTTCACTCGCCAATGATGGAGCCCGCACGTGAAGAACTCGCCACCGCGATTGAAAACGCCGAGTTTTCACAGCCAATTTGCCCGATTTACCAAAACGTTACGGCAAGTGCGGTTTCAGATCCTGATCAAATCAAGAGCAATTTAATTGTGCAATTGACAGCTCCGGTAAAGTGGACACAATCGGTTCAGCAAATGATTGCGGACGGTGCGACTATATTTACTGAAGTCGGACCCGGAAATGTTCTGCAAGGTTTGGTAAAGAAAATCAATAAAGAAACTGAAGTCGCAGGTGCGTAATTTGGTTAATTGACGTTGACTGTAATAACTCTGTATAAAAAAAACCCCGATTGTTCGGGGTTTTCTTTTTTGAATAGTGTTACGATCGGATTTTTTGTTCCCATTTCCAGGCGCTTGCCATTGCCTCTTCAAGCGTAGATTCAGCTTTCCAGCCTAAAATATTGTTGGCTTTATCAGTGTTGGCATACGCCGATGTAATATCGCCTTCGCGTCGTCCGACGATTTTGTACGGAAGTTTTTTACCGCTGACCTTTTCGAACGCGTTGATAACTTCCAGAACCGATGATCCTTTCCCGGTTCCGATATTGAACGTTTCAACCTTTTGTGCATTTTTCTTTTCGATCAATCGTTTTAGTGCGATTACGTGTGCTTTTGCCAGATCGACTACGTGAATATAATCGCGGACGGCCGTTCCGTCGGGAGTTGAGTAATCGTCGCCGTAAACCGAAAGTTCCTGACGCAATCCGATGGCCGTTTGCGTAATGAATGGAACCAGATTTTGTGGAACACCGATTGGCAGTTCGCCGATATGAGCTGATGGATGCGCGCCAACCGGATTAAAATAACGAAGTAAAATCGAATTGATGTTGCTCACCTTACAGGTGTCGGCTATGATCTCCTCACCTATTTGTTTGGTGTTTCCGTAGGGCGACATTGCTGTTTGAACGGGAGCCGTTTCGGTGATCGGCATTTCTTCGGCTTGACCGTAAACCGTACAAGAAGAGCTAAAGATAAAGTTTGCTTCCGGCTTTTGTTGAAGTTGTTGAAGCAAGTAAACCAATGTCGCGATGTTATTTTCGTAATAAAGCAATGGATTTTCGACGCTTTCACCTACCGCCTTTGAAGCGGCAAAATGAATGACACCTGACACATTGGTGTGGTCTTTAAAAAAATCGGCGACATCCTTTTTATCCCGGAGATCCAATTTTATGAATTCGGGTTGTTTTCCCGTAATTGCTGTGATTCCCTTTAGCACATCTTCAGAAGAATTTGAGAGATTGTCGATGATGACAACTTCAAAACCTTCATTTTGGAGTTCGACTACGGTATGCGAACCGATAAACCCCAATCCTCCTGTTACCAATATTTTCATGTCTTGTTGTTTGTTTAATTTAGTTTACAGCCCAGCCCTGATGGAGCCGGATATCCTTGTGAGCGTTCTTAAGCGAACAAGATAAAAGGCGAGAGCAGGAACAGCTGCATAAAATTAACCCAGAAAACTGAGAATTTCGCCTGTAATGTACGAAATCTGCTCGTCGTCGAGTTCCGTGTGCATTGGCAGCGAAATCACCTCTTTGACAAGCGTATTTGTAATGGGAAAATCGGCCTCGTTATAACGTGAAGACGCGTATGCCTTTTGCGAATGAAGCGGAATCGGATAGTAAATCGCACACGGAATTTCTTTTGAAAGCAGGTGTTGCATAAGTTTATCGCGATCACCACCATTTACGATTCGCAGCGTATACTGATGAAAAACGTGGCTATCATCGTCACCGGAAACAATTGGCGTTATGATATTTTGATGTCCGCCGAGCGCCTTCGTATATTTTTGAGCCGCCGCCCGACGAGCTTGATTATACTGATCTAGTTTAGGCAATTTTGCGTTTAGAACCGCCGCCTGAACCGAATCCAATCTTGAGTTTACACCCACAACATCGTGATGGTAGCGTTCATACATTCCGTGGTTCACGATCCCGGTAATTTTGTAAGCAAGGTCGTCGTCGTTGGTAAAAATCGCACCGCCATCGCCATAGCAACCAAGGTTTTTAGACGGAAAAAATGAGGTTGAAGCCACGTGGCCAATGCAGCCCACTTTAATTTTTGAACCGTCAGCAGATTTGTAATTGGCGCCAATAGCCTGAGCGTTGTCTTCAATTACATAAAGATTGTGCTGATTTGCAAGTTCCATAATTGCATCCATATTTGCGGCTTGGCCGAAAAGGTGAACGGGAACAATTGCTTTTGTTTTTGGCGTGATCGCTTTTTTGATGGCATCGACCGAAATGTTGAACGTTTCGGGATCGACATCAACAAGGACGGGAGTGAGTTGCAAAAGCGCGATCACTTCTACGGTTGCCGCAAAAGTGAAATCGGCTGTAATAACCTCGTCGCCTGGTTTTAAATCAAGGCCCATCATTGCGATTTGGAGCGCATCGGTACCGTTTGCACACGGAATAACATGCTTTACGCCAAGATAACTTTCGAGGTTTTTCTTGAACGTTTGAACCTGTGGACCGTTAATATAGGTATTTGTATCAAGGACTTCTTGAATCGAATCGTTAACTGTTTGTTTAATTTGCTCGTATTGCCCTTTCAGGTCAACCATCTGGATTTTTTTCATTTTCTGGCGATTAAGACGTCACAAATCTACTAATTTATGACGGACTTAAATCGATTTTCGGCTAAAGAGCTTAATTTAGCGGTCAACAAAATGCGTATGTTTTTTCTATATAATTTAATTGTTGTCGTTGCCGGATCGGTGTTGAATTTATTGGCGAAGGTGAGTCCGAAGCTGCGTTTATTCGTTGATGGCCGCAAGGATGTTTTTGAGCAATTGACGCAAAAAATCAGTCCGGGCGACAAGACTTTTTGGTTTCATTCGGCATCATTAGGCGAATATGAGCAGGGACTTCCGGTGATGGAGCGAATCAAAGCCGAGTTTCCGGATCACAAAATCGTGTTGACCTTTTTTTCGCCTTCGGGATATGAAGTGAGAAAAAACAATGCTATCGCCGATGTAACGGTGTATTTGCCGCTGGATACAATCGTGAATGTCCGAAAATTTCTTGATGTCGTCAATCCGCAGATGGCGTTTTTTATTAAATACGAATTTTGGCCGAACTATCTAAAGGCGTTGCAAGATCGCGGAGTGAAGGCTTATCTGATTTCGGGTATTTTCAGAAAAAATCAGATGTTTTTTAAATGGTATGGCGGATTTTACCGAAAAGCGCTTAAAACGATCTCCCACTTTTTCGTGCAAAACAATTTATCAAAAGAGTTGTTGGCAACGATCGGGATTCACCATGTTTCAATTTCAGGCGATACCAGATTTGACCGCGTTGCCGCTATTTTGGAGAAAGACAATTCGCTTGATTTTATCGAGGAATTCAAGCAAGATAAAATTGCGATAGTCATCGGAAGTTCGTGGCCGAAAGATGAAGCGGTTTTGATTGATTATATCAATTCGGCAGTAACTGCGAAGTTTATAATTGCACCACATAATATAAAGAAGGATCAAATCGAACAACTTCAGCAATCGATTACGCGAAAAGTGGCGATGTATTCTGAAATGAATTTAACAGATTTGGCTACGTCCGATGTTTTCATTATCGACACGGTCGGGCTTTTGACAAAAATTTACAGTTATGCTGATATTGCGTATGTTGGCGGCGGATTCGGAAATCCGGGTGTACATAATATGCTCGAGCCGGCAACGTTTGGCGTTCCGATAGTGATTGGACCGAATTATTCGCATTTTGCTGAAGCGACGGCATTGGTAACTAATGGCGGCGCGATTTCGATCAGCAATAAAGTCGAGCTAAAAGACGCATTCGACTTATTAATTCAAAATCCGGATGAGCGTTATGAAAAGGGCAATATCGCATCGACCTTCGTGCAAATGAACCGAAACGCGACCAATATAATTGTCAAACATTTAACAGCTGGGCGGTTGTGACCTTCGGGCATACGTTTTTTAAAAGCCGTATATTGCGCCGCTAAAGATTGAATCACCAAAATTATCAGAAATGAAGTTTACTAAAATCGTATTCCTATTTTTATTAGCCACACAATTGCACGCGCAACAAGGCGGAATGTGGGTTCCTTCGCTATTGAAAGGAATGAATGAAAAAGAAATGAAAGCGCTCGGAATGAAAATTTCGGCAGCCGACATTTACGATGCCAACAAACCGGGCATCAAAGATGCAGTCCCGCAATTTAACGGAGGTTGTACGGCTGAAGTTATTTCGCCAAAAGGATTGTTGCTGACAAATCACCACTGTGGTTACGGCGAAATCCAATCGCATTCGACAGTTGAGAATGATTATCTGACAGACGGATTTTGGGCGATGAACCTCGAGCAGGAACTTCCGAATCCGGGTGTTGTTGTAACTTTTGTCGTAAAGATCGAAGATGTTACCGATCAGGTTTTAAACGGAGTTGATGCGTTGTCTTCTGAAGCTGATAAGCAAGCGAAGATTCAGCAAAATATCACATCGGTTTCAAATACATTTAAAAAAGAAGCTTGGCAGGAGAACAAAATCAGAAACTTTTTTGATGGCAATCAGTACTTGCTTTTTGTAACCGAAACCTATAAAGACATTCGATTGGTTGGTGCGCCGCCATCATCAATCGGAAAATTTGGTTCGGATACCGATAACTGGGTTTGGCCAAGACATACGGGCGACTTTTCACTATTCAGAATTTACGCTGATAAAAATAACCGTCCGGCGGAATATTCAAAAGACAATGTTCCGTATACGCCACGTCACTTTTTGCCGGTTTCGATTGGCGGCGTCAAAGAAGACGACTTTACAATGGTGATGGGTTATCCTGGAAGAACAACTGAATATCTTCCGGCAGTTGCCGTTGAGCAAATTGTAAACGACTTGAACCCGGCTCGAATTTCAATCCGTGAAGCTGCGCTGAAAGTTCAGGATGAATACATGCGAAAAGACAACGCGATTAAAATCCAATACGCTTCAAAGTATGCGGGAATTGCAAACTATTGGAAAAAATGGATTGGCGAAACGAAAGGTCTTAAGAAATCAAATGCTGTCGCGATTAAACGTGCCGGCGAAGCTGAATTCACCAAACGCGTTAACGCAAAAGGAAAAGTTGCCGAGTACGGAAATGTGCTTCCTGAATTTGAGCAGACCTACAAAGAAATCACACCATATGCGGTAGGACGCGAATATTTCAATGAGGTTTTCTTGCGCAATGTTGAAATGACAACGGTTGCATTCCGACTTTACCAGCTGGAACAGATTTACAACAATCGCGGCACACAATCTTTCAATGACAGAAAGCAGAACCTGATTGACGGCATGGGCGAATTCTATAAGGATTTCAATGCTACTGTTGATGAAAAGGTATTTGAAAAGTTGATTGAAATTTATATCACAAAATCACCTCAGCAATTTCTGCCTGCAACACTGAAAGGAGCAAAAGCGTCACAACTGACTTCGAACATCTATCAAAAATCGAAGATGACAACTTTCGAGGGACTGAAGCAATTACTTTCAGGCGACGATAAAACGGTTTTGAAAAACATTAACGCAGATCCTGCTTTCATACTGATCAAGGCTGTTGCCGACAATTACTATACTGAGATCGCTCCGAAATACGATCAGTTGAATCTAAAGAACACGGGATTGCAACGAACCTATATGAAAGGTCTTTTGGAAATGAATCCCGACTCGCGCATTTTCCCGGATGCCAATAGTACGCTTCGGGTAACCTATGGAAAAGTTGATGGCTACCAGCCGATGGATGCTGTTTCGTACGGACCTGTTACCTATCTCAACGGTGTAATGGAAAAATATGTGCCGGGTGATTACGAATTTGACGTTCATGAAAAACTGATCGACCTTTACAACAAAAAAGATTACGGACCATATGGGGTAAACGGTAAGATGCCGGTGAACTTCATCGGTACCAATCACACCACGGGTGGAAACTCGGGTAGCCCGGCAATTGATGCCCGCGGAAACCTGATCGGACTCAACTTTGACCGCGTATGGGAAGGAACAATGAGCGATATTTATTACGATCCTGAAATCTGCCGAAACATTATGGTCGACATGCGATATGTTCTATTTATAATCGACAAATTTGCCGGTGCAAAACATCTTATTGACGAAATGAAAATCGTTAAGCCAAAAAGATAAAAAATGCGGCAACATGGTGATTATCAGACAGACGTTAATCCCACAGAATGAGGCAGTTTAGGACAAAAAATAATTTTTAAAAAAAAATTCAAAATAAATTTTGCGTGTTAAAAAATTTATATCTTTGCCTCGAATTAATAATTAACCTTTTTATAATTAACTAAGATGAAAAAAGTATTTTTAAGTTTAGCAGTAGTTGCAATGAGCGTTTCTTTTGTTTCTTGCAAAGAAACTAAAACTGAAACTGAAGAAGTTGTAGTACCTGTTGAAGAAGTAACTCCAGTTGAAGAAGTTGCTCCAGCTACAGATTCTATCACTGCTGAAACTACAACTACAACTACTACTACTGACGCTACTGCAGCTCCAGTACAGTAATTAAAGTTTACAGTCAAATAAGAGCTCCGCATTGCGGGGCTTTTTTTTTGGCCTAAACCGAAATTAAAGACATCATTTTTTTGGCGACCTTTGTACAAACTAAATATTCCCATATGACACACACCTATTACGTCAACGGAATGACTTGCTCAGGTTGCGAGGCACATGTAAAACACAGCCTCGAATCGCTTCCGGAAATCGTCTCAGCAAACGTTTCCAAAGACGATGCAACGGCCACAATCACAATGTCTACACATATTGCAACCGATAAGTTACAGCAAGCCCTTGGTGGCGCCACCAGTCGTTATCAAATTTCCGAACACCAGCAACCTCATCAACATCACGCCAAACCACCCGAGAAACATACTCCCGGCGCTAAATATTATTGCCCGATGCACTGCGAAGGCGATAAAGTTTACGACAAACCCGGAAGTTGTCCGGTATGCGGAATGAACCTTGAAAAATTGCCGCAGCTCAATGCCAAAAGAGTTTTCAGCTGCCCGATGCATCCTGAAGTTATCAGCGACAAACCCGGCGCTTGTCCAAAATGCGGAATGGACCTCGTTGCCAACAGCTCCAATGCAGATGATGAAGACGAAAACTACAAATCGCTCCGCAAGAAGTTTATAATCGCGGTGATATTTACCGTGCCGATATTTGTCGTTGCCATGTCGGATATGATTCGCAACGGACTATTCACCAACATTCTCAACCAAAATCAGCTGAATTGGATACAACTTCTACTCTGCCTTCCGGTGATTTACGTTACAAGAATGTTTTTTCAAAGAGCGTGGACATCCGTGAAAACGCGCAATTTAAATATGTTCACTCTCATCGGACTTGGCACTAGTGTCGCATTTGTCTACAGCTTAACCGCGCTTTTATTTCCACAGGTGTTTCCAACCGACTTTACTCATAATGGCGCAGTTCACGTTTATTTTGAAGCCGTCGCGGTAATTCTGACCCTTGTTCTACTGGGTCAATTGCTCGAAGCGCGGGCGCATAGCAGCACCAATTCAGCCATCAAAGCACTGCTAGATTTGGTTCCGCCCACAGCCGTGCTGGTCAGAAATGGCGACGAAACAACTATCTCGGTCGATGACGTTCAGGTTGGCGACCTCCTGCGTGTAAAGCCAGGTGAAAAGATTCCGGTAGATGGAACCATCGTCGAAGGCAACGCCAGCATCGACGAATCAATGATCAGTGGCGAGCCAATTCCGGTTGAGAAATCTAGCAATGATAAAGTTGTCCGGGATCAATCAACGGAACCTCATCATTTGTGATGAAAGCAGAAAAAGTAGGTTCAGAAACACTGCTTTCGCAAATCATCAAAATGGTAAATGACGCCAGCCGCACGCGAGCGCCGATCCAAAAACTAGTCGACAAGATCGCAGCCGTATTTGTGCCAATTGTAATCGGTATCGCCATTCTCACCTTTTTTGCGTGGATGATATTTGGTGGTGAAAATCGCTATGCTTTTGCGTTAACCAATGCCATTTCGGTGTTGATTATCGCCTGCCCTTGCGCACTCGGTTTGGCAACACCAATGTCGATTATGGTCGGCGTTGGCCGTGGCGCTCAGGCTGGAGTTCTGATCAAAAATGCCGAAGCTCTGGAAAGCCTCAAAAAAGTGGATACCTTAATCGTCGACAAAACCGGAACGCTCACCGAAGGAAAACCCTCGCTTGATTCGATTTACAGCGAAAATAAAACCGAGAATGAACTTTTGTCACTTATCGCTTCGGTAAATCAGCGAAGTGAACATCCGCTTGCGCTAGCTTTTGTAACAGCAGCAAAAACCCGGGAGCTTCCCCTTCAAAATGTCGAAAACTTCAAGTCAATTACCGGACAAGGCGTCTCAGGAACAGTCAATGACCAGCAAATTTTACTCGGAAACATCTCCTTGCTAAATTCGCATCAAGTAGAAATTCCGAGCCAATTGAAGCAAATGGTCGAATCAAATCAGCAGCAGGGAAAAACTGTATCGTATGTTGCGGTTAACAACATTACCGAAGGCTTTGTGACGATTTCCGATAAAATAAAACCTGAAACGGCAAAAGTAGTTTCAAACTTACTGGCAAAAAACATCGATGTGATCATGCTCACCGGCGACAATTCCCTTACCGCAAAAGCAGTTTCAGACCAACTCGCACTCACCGGTTTCCAAGCCGAAATGTCACCCGAAGACAAACTGAACAAGATCAAAACGCTTCAAAATAACGGGAAGATCGTTGCAATGGCAGGCGACGGGATTAACGATGCGCCCGCTTTGGCACAAGCAAATGTTGGTATCGCAATGGGAACAGGAACAGATGTAGCAATCGAAAGTGCAACCATAACACTAGTTCGCGGCGACTTAAGCGGAATCGAAAAATCGTTTAACTTGAGTCGCGGTGTGCTGAAAAACATCAGGCAAAATCTATTCTTCGCCTTTATTTACAACATACTCGGCATTCCAATCGCAGCCGGACTGCTTTATCCAATCACCGGAACACTGTTGTCGCCAATGATCGCCGGTGCGGCAATGAGCGTCAGTTCGGTCTCGGTGATTGTCAACTCCTTGCGACTCCGATCCCTTAAATTATAAGCATAAAAAAACCCGTTAAACATTAGTCTAACGGGTTTTATTTTGTACTCAGAGCGGGACTTGAACCCGCACGGACATTGCTGTCCACTGGATTTTAAGTCCAGCGTGTCTACCAATTTCACCATCCGAGCAGTAGCACATTGGAGCGAAAAACGGGATTCGAACCCGCGACCTCGACCTTGGCAAGGTCGCGCTCTACCAACTGAGCTATTTTCGCATTTCATTCTGTAAAAGAACCGCAACACAACCGTATTGCGGAGGCAAATTTATAACTTTAATTGAATTATCCAAAGGAAAATTTTAGAAAAATCAACACTTTTTGCAACTCACTGATACTGATTTATTTTCAGGAGCTAATCCTGCTCTTCGCTACTATCTTTTAGTCTTGCTAAAGGCCGCGCCTAAAAGGATAACCGCTTCGATCAGGGCTAAAAGCGGCCACTAACGCGTAATCATCCTCTTGATCTCATTGAGCTTCATCAAAGCCTCAACGGGCGTCAGTGTGTTTATATCCAGATTGATGATTTCATCTTTAATTTCCTCGAGCAACGGATCGTCTAAATTGAAAATACTCAATTGCATCTCCTCCTTCCCCGATTTTATTCCGTGTAGAACTTCGCCACCATGGTCGCGTTCCAGTTTTTTCAACAACTTCTGAGCTTTTGAAATCACCGTTTGTGGCATGCCCGCCATTTTCGCCACGTGAATCCCGAAACTATGCGCACTTCCACCCTTTACCAATTTCCGGATAAAAAGCACATTGTCTTTCAACTCCTTAACCGCCACATTGAAATTTTGGATTCGGTCGTATTGTTCGCTCATCTCGTTAAGTTCGTGATAATGCGTTGCAAACAATGTTTTTGGCTTTGCCGGATGTTCGTGTAAATATTCGGCAATCGCCCAGGCAATCGATATTCCGTCATACGTACTTGTACCACGACCAATTTCATCCAAAAGCACCAAACTCCGATCGGAAATATTGTTCAGGATCGACGCGGTCTCATTCATTTCGACCATAAACGTCGATTCACCCATCGAAATATTATCAGAAGCACCAACTCGCGTGAAGATCTTATCGACTACACCCATTTTTACCGAATCGGCCGGAACAAAGCTTCCCATCTGCGCAAGCAAAACAATCAAAGCCGTTTGCCTTAAAATCGCCGATTTACCCGACATGTTCGGACCGGTGATCATTATTACTTGCTGACTCTCGCGATCAAGGAAAATATCGTTGGCAATATATGGCATTCCAACCGGCAACTGCTTTTCAATCACGGGATGCCTGCCGCCGGCAATTGTTAGTTCATAACTCTCGTCGAGCTGCGGACATACATAATTGTTCTCGAGGGCAAGTTGCGCAAACGAAGCCAGACAATCGAGTTGTGCCACCAGTGAAGCATTGAGTTGCACCGGTTTGATATAAGTGGCAATCCAACTCACCAATTGCTCAAAAATCTCCGATTCAAGTTTATGTATCTTTTCTTCCGCTCCCAGAATTTTGCTTTCGTATTCCTTTAGCTCTTCAGTAATATATCGCTCCGCATTGACCAGTGTTTGTTTGCGGACCCATTCTTCCGGAACTTTATCTTTATGCGTATTTCTGACCTCGATGTAATATCCAAATACGTTGTTGAACGATATTTTAAGCGATGAAATTCCGGTTCGTTCGCTTTCACGTTTTTCGATCCTTTCCAAGAACTCCTTGCCCGATGTCGAAATCGCACGCAACTCGTCGAGCTCTGCATGGATTCCGCTTGCAATCACATTCCCTTTCGCAATCGCAACCGGCGCATCCTGATTCAGCGTCATTTTTATTTTTTCGCGAAGCAAATCGCAACTATGCAAACTATCACCCGTCATCCGAACCGCTTCCTGATTGCTCTTTAAGGCGAGTTCTTTTATCGGAATAACAGCATCAAGCGAATCTTTAAGATAAACGACTTCACGCGGACTCACCTTTCCTGCTGCGATTTTTGAGATTAATCGCTCGAGGTCGGCAATCTGCTTAATTTGATGGCGAATTTGCTCGTGAACTTCGAGATCCGATTTTAAATATTCGACGATCTGATGACGGTTGCGAATCTTATTGATGTCTTTCAACGGCAACGCCAGCCAACGCTTCAACAGCCGGCCGCCCATCGGCGAAAGCGTCTTGTCGATTACATTCAACAGCGTGACCGCATTCGGATTATAACTTTGATAAAGCTCGAGGTTTCGGATTGTAAATCGGTCCATCCAAACGTAAGCATCTTCCGCTAACCGTTGGATATTTGAAATATGACTTAATTTATTATGTTGTGTTTCACTCAAATAATAAAGCGCCGCACCACTTGCAATGATTCCCTCCTGAAGTTCTTCGACACCAAAACCTTTGAGTGAAATCGTCCCAAAATGATTGGTCAAAGTCTCAAAAGCATAATCGTAGTTAAAAGCCCAATCTTCTAAATGAAACTGATGATGATCGTCGCCAAAAACCGTTTTAAACTGACTTTTGCTTTGTTTCGGAATGATGATTTCGCTTGGCTGAAAGTTCTGCAACAGCTTATCGATATATTCATCATCACCTTGAGCGGTCAGGAATTCGCCTGTCGACACATCGAGAAACGCAATTCCGGTGGCTTTTTTTCCAAAATAAACCGAAGCCAAAAAATTGTTCGACTTCGAGTTCAAGATCTCATCGTTCATTGAAACACCGGGAGTAACAAGTTCAGTCACGCCACGTTTAACGATGGTTTTGGTCATCTTCGGATCTTCGAGCTGATCGCAAATCGCAACGCGGAGTCCGGCCTTGACTAGTTTTGGAAGGTACGTATTTAAGGAATGATGCGGAAAACCGGCTAATGCCGTTTCGTTCTCGGAACCCGCCCCGCGCTTGGTTAGAATGATACCAAGAATCTTTGAGGCACGAACCGCATCCTCACCAAAAGTCTCGTAAAAATCCCCTACCCGAAATAGCAAGCACGCATCGGGATATTTTCTTTTGATTTCATTGTATTGCTTCATCAAAGGAGTTTCCTTCGACTGCTTTTCTTTGGATGCCAAGGTTTTGGAATTTAAATTCGGAAGTTAAAGTGCGAAGTTAAAAATTTTGATCCGGATTTGTACAACACCAAAAATTAATTTAATTTTAAGACGTAAATATTTAAGCTAATAGAATTTTATGCTAGATTTGCGATGTTTAATTTAATAATTTACCGATGAAAAAAATAGTAATGTTAGCGATGCTGACGTTTTTAGGTGTTAATGTTGCAAATGCACAAACATCTAAAGCGACTAAAAAAGCGACAACAAAAGAAGCTAGAGTTCAGGGACCTGGTCTTGTTTTCGAAACTGAAACTTTAGATTACGGAACAATTGCTCGTAATTCTGATGGAAAGCGTGAATTTGTTTTGACAAATAATGGTTCTACACCGCTTATTATTACTAATGCAACAGGATCTTGCGGTTGTACTGTGCCTACTTGGCCACGTGAACCAATTGCTCCAGGCGCTAAAGCAGTAATCGGTGTGAAATATGCAACAGACAGAGTTGGCCCATTTTCTAAAACAATCACGCTAACTACAAATGCTGCTGAACCAACTAAAGTCCTAACAATTAAAGGTAATGTTTTACCTGATGCGACTAAAGAATCTCAGAAGAGCTAGTTTATATCAACAAATTTTATAAAGCTTCCCTAAGAAATTTCGGAAGCTTTTTCTTTTATTATGCGAAAGCTACAAAACAGTGAACTCGACCGCAAAAGTGTCGAAGATTTTAAAGAAGCTGAAAAAACGCCAATCACCATAATTTTGGATGACATTCGGAGTCTTAACAATATTGGCTCTGTTTTCAGAACGGCCGATGCATTTCTGCTCGACAAAATTTACCTATGCGGAATTACCGCAACTCCGCCAAACAAAGAAATCCAC
The DNA here is from genome assembly GCA_015234525.1 of Flavobacterium sp. GTDB lineage: Bacteria > Bacteroidota > Bacteroidia > Flavobacteriales > Flavobacteriaceae > Flavobacterium. The sequence continues at coordinate 156,417 of JADGMX010000017.1, forward strand.
AAAACCGCATTAGGCGCAACTGAGACCGTTGCATGGAAACACTTCGACTCGGTTACCGATGCAATAAATCAATTAAAAATCGACGGGGCAAAAGTGTATGCCGTTGAACAAGCGGATAAGGCAACGTTACTTCAGGATGTTCAACTTGGAGAAGATCACATCGGACTTGTGTTTGGAAATGAGGTTTTTGGTGTTTCGGATCAAGCGATTGCTTTGTGCGACGGCTGTATTGAAATACCACAACTTGGCACAAAACATTCTTTAAACATTGCCGTCAGTGCCGGAATCGTTATCTGGGATTTGTTTAAAAAAAGGCGTTATCCCCGACTTTAACTTCTGTTCAATCTGTCCGAGTATATATATGTAATCCTCTTGATTCGCCACAAAATCGCGATCAGAAACATCAATAACAAGTATGTTTAAATTGGTCTGCGACTTCACAAAATCAAGGTATCCGCGATTGATTTTTTCAAGATATTCCGGCGTAATATCTTGTTCATAACTGCGACCGCGGCGTTTGATGTTTGCCAGAAGTTTATCCGTATTCTGATAGAGATAAACATATAAATCGGGTTTAGGAATCTCCCGATAAATTATATCAAAAAGCTTTCGATACAACCTGTATTCATCATCAGTCAAAGTAACCTTTGCAAAGATCAGCGATTTGAAAATGTGATAATCAGCAACTATAAATTCGCGGAATAAATCAAATTGAGCAAGATCATCGGAGATTTGCTGATAGCGATCGGCCAAAAAAGACATCTCTAGCGGAAATGCATACCGTGATTGATCATCGTAAAATTTGGGCAAAAACGGATTGTCGGCAAATCGCTCCAAAACAGTTTTGGCATTCAAATCTTCAGCCATTCGATTGGTAAGCGTCGTTTTTCCCGCGCCGATGTTGCCTTCAATGGCTATATAATTGCACAGCGACGGCCGAATGCTATCGAGAGGCGAAATTAAATCAGCTACCGGCCGGCATTGATTCTGATCCGATGTTAACTCCAGAAGTTCAGGTAAATATTGCTGAAATATCGGGTGACGCCATTCCAGCTTCAGATCGCGCATTGGCAAAAGGACAAATAACCGGTCTTGCATCAGCGGATGCGGCACTTCAAGGTGATCAAACTTGATGATTTCCTCATCATATGCTATCAAATCAATATCGATGGTGCGCGACTCATATTGACCGACTTTCTTCGGCGATCTGCCGCTTGCATCTTCGATTCGTTTAATCAATCGCAAAATAGTGTCGGCCGACTTCGAACAATGCATCGAAATCGCACAGTTCAAAAACGGTTCGCCATCAAAACCCCACGCGGGAGATTCGAAAACTCTTGAAACGTTTATAACCGTACCAACGCTATGATGAATATGATCGATCCCTTTGCGTAAATTATCTAGCCTGTCCCCCAAATTGCTTCCGAGAGACAAGATTACCAAATGCTGTTTGTTCATAAATGCACGCTGAAAGTATAACTGAAGAAGATGTAATATCTCACAAATTACGTAAAACAAATTTATAATAAGGCTATCTTTGTAATGCAGTTATGCTAAAATGTCTACTATTTATTTCGTAACAATTCGGCGTTGTTGCAGTCTTACCACAAAAAATTTATCATGAGGTTTTTAGGAAATGTATTGGCTACGCTTGTTGGCTTATTTTTGTTTTGTATGATTTTCTTTTTCGGAATAGTTTTCATCGGAGCCATTGCAGGTTCAGCCGGATCGAGTGTTCCGGTAAAGAGTGATGCCGTTATCGAACTCGATATTTCCAAAGTAACGAATGACTATGGTGGAAAATCGCGCTATCCCGAATTCAATCATTTCGAAGTTAACCACGACGGTTTATCAAATATTCTGGCCGCAATCGAAGCAGCAGAAACCGATGATAAAATCAAGGGGATTTCGATTATTAACAACAACTCGGCTTTAGGTGCGGCACAAAGCAAAGCATTGCGTGATCAGCTGGAAAAATTCAAAAAATCGGGTAAATTCATTTATTCCTATGCCGATGTTTATACCCAAAAAGACTACTATCTAAATTCGGTTGCCGATCAGATTTATATCAATCCGATTGGCTCGATGGAGTTCCGCGGATTATCAACCGAAGTGATGTTCTTCAAAGATCTTCAGGAGAAATCAGGGATTAAGCTGGAAGTTGTTCGTCACGGAAAATACAAAAGTGCGGTTGAGCCGTTTCTTCAAAATGAAATGAGCGACAGCAATCGCGAACAAATTACGTCATTGATCAGTTCGGTTTGGCATTCTTTGCTGACCGACATTTCTAAAAGCAGAAATATTTCAACCACGAGGTTAAACGAAATTGCCGACGGACTTCTGGCACGAAATCCAGAAATGGCAAAACAGGAAAAATTGATCGATCGAATCGAATACGAAGATGTTTACCATTCCGACATCCGCAAAGCGTTAAAGCTTGATCAGAATGCTAAAAAATACAACAAAATCAAAATACTGGATTACGCTAAGAATGTAGCCACAACCGGAAAATCAGCGGGCACTTCGGATAAAATTGCCATAATTTATGCTCAAGGCGAGATCTTAAGCGGTGAAGGCGATGAAAATTACATCGGCGAAGGATCAATCAGACGGGCACTAAAAGCCGTTCGCGAAGACAAAAACGTCAAAGCTGTCGTGTTGCGAATCGACTCGCCAGGAGGAAGCGCGCTCACCGCAGATTTAATTTGGCGCGAAATCGAACTCACCCGCAAAGTGAAACCTGTTGTTACTTCAATGGGAAATTTGGCCGCATCCGGAGGTTATTATATTGCGTGTAATTCGAATACGATTTTTGCCGAAGAGCAAACGATTACCGGATCAATCGGGGTTTTTGGAATGTTGCCAAACCTGACGGCGTTATCCTCGCGAATCGGAATTCACACTCAGCAGGTTGTTACCAATAAAAACGCCGCGGGATATAGTCCGTTTGTGCCAATCGATGAAAATTTCAAAGCTGTTACTCAGGAAGAAGTTGAACGCGTTTATACTACATTTATAAACCGTGTTGCCGCGGGTCGTGATTTGTCGATTGACGATGTGGATAAAGTTGCCCAAGGTCGTGTTTGGTCAGGAACTGAAGCATTACAAAACGGATTAGTGGATAAAATTGGCGGCTTAGATGATGCTATTGCTGAAGCAGCCAAACTTGCTAAAATCGAAAAATATAAAACCGTTGACTATCCCGAATACGACAAAAATTTCCAGGATCTACTTGCAAGCATGGGCGTTCCGTTTATGAAATCAAAGTCGGAAATATTGCTTGACGAACTCGGTCCTGAGGCTTATCGCTTGCTTCAAGAAGTAAAGATGGCTACTAAAACCAGTGGCGTACAAGCTCTGATGCCATTCAAACTCCAATTGAATTAACCAATAATTACCATTTTATCTACGTTGTAAATTCGTAACCTACGATTTAATATGAAAAAGTTTTTAAAAATCTTCGGAATCATTGTTCTTCTGTTAATCATTGCATTATTTGCCGCGCCTTTTTTATTTAAGGATGCGATAAAAGCTAAAATTGCCGCAACCATCAATGAGAATGTTGATGCGGTTGTGTCTTTTGACGATGCTGATATCAGTTTATTCAGAAGTTTTCCGAAAGCCAATGTTACCATAGACAAGTTGATGATCATCAACAAAGCACCATTTGCCGGTGACACGCTGGTTTCACTTGGAGCTGTCAGCCTCGACATGTCTGTTAAAGAATTATTCAAAGGCGAATCAGAGCCAATTAATGTTGACGGCTTTTCGATCGACGAGGGAATAATCAATATCCTTTTCAACAAAGACGGAGTCGGAAATTTTGACATCGCGCTCAAAGACGAAAAAGAAAAAGATCCGGGAAAAAGCGACCCGATGCAGTTTAAGATTAAGGAATATAAAGTCAACAATTTGCGTTTTACCTATTTCGATGAATCTTCTGAAATGAAACTCATCATTGACAGTTTGTACCATTCCGGAAACGGCGACTTCACCAACGACAAATTGGATCTCGACACGAAATCGGCCGCCAAAATCACATTCAATATGGGCAAATCAAATTATATGCGTCGTATTCCCCTTACACTTGATGCCGTACTTGGAATCGACATGACCAATCAGGTGTACTCTTTTAAGGAAAACAAAGCGGTAATCAATCAACTTCCATTGGAATTCGATGGTTTTATAAAACTGCTCGAAGCCGGTCAACAATATGACTTGACTTTCAAAACCCCAACTTCATCACTTAAAAACCTGCTGGCCTTGATTCCGGCTGAATATTCCGGAAGCATCGAAAATGTGCAAACGTCAGGAAATTTTGCCATCAACGGATTTGCAAAAGGAAATTATACCGATACTACAATCCCGAAGTTTACTATATCGATTACGTCAAACGATGGTACGTTCAAATATCCGGATCTTCCGAAATCTGTTAGAAATATTGTCATTGACGCCAAGATCATCAACGAAAGTGGCATCATGAATGACACCTACGTCAACCTCGACAAACTGACATTTGCCATCGATCAGGATGTTTTTAATGCAAAGGCAAATATTAGGAACTTGACAGAAAATGCTTTGGTCAACGCCGAATTAAAAGGCACCGTCAATCTTGCGAACCTGTCTAAAGCATATCCGATAAAACTTGACCAGCCGTTAAGTGGGATTTTGAATGCCGATGTCCGAACAAAATTTGACATGCAATCGGTTGAGAAAAGTCAGTATCAAAATATCGATAACTCCGGGGATATGAGCCTGTCGAGATTTAATTACAATAATGATGGCACGCAGATGACAATCAGCAATGCAAAAGTTCAATTCAATCCGAGTCGGGTTTCCTTACAGCAATTCGATGCTACAATGGGTAAAAGCGACATCAAAGCCAGCGGAACTTTAGACAATTTTTACGGATTTTTGTTTAGCGATCAGGTGTTGAAAGGAAACTTTACTGTTGAGTCAAATCAAATCGCGGTGTCCGATTTCATGTCGGATGAGCCGGCAGCTACGGAAACGACTGCAAAGAAAACAGCGATGAAGATTCCGGCATTTTTGGATTGTTCAATAAACGCAAAAGCCGCCACGGTTCTATACGACAATCTCGTGTTGAAAAACGTAGCCGGGAAAGTGATTGTGCGCGATCAGCAAGCCACGCTTCAAGATGTTACAACAAACATTTTCGGTGGAACGATTGGCGTTGCCGGTAATGTATCAACTAAAGCGGCGGTGCCAACTTTTAGCATGAATCTTAACATGAAAGCAGTCGACATCGCTCAGACCTTCACTCAACTTGACATGCTTAAAAACATCGCACCAATTGCGGGTGTCATAAACGGTAAATTGAATACGAATATCGCGGTTGCCGGAAATCTGGATAGGTTTGAAATGACACCGGATCTGAAAAGCATTACCGGTAATTTGATGGGTCAGCTTTTGTCGACCACAGTCAATGCAAACAGTTCACCGTTTTTATCGGCATTAGACAATAATCTGAATTTTATCGACCTCAATAAGATCAATCTAAACAACCTTCAAACCTCGCTGACGTTCAACAACGGAAATGTGGTTGTAAAGCCATTTACTTTAGCTTATCAGGACATTAAATTAAATGTGGGCGGTCAACACGGTTTCGATCAGTCGCTTCAGTACAACTTGTCGTTTGATGTTCCGGCAAAATATCTCGGAACTGAAGCTAATAATTTGATCGCTAAGTTAACGCCGACCGAAGCCAATCAAATAAAGAACATTCCTATTAAAGCAAACGTCACCGGAAACTTTAAAAATCCGAAAATCACCACTGATATTAAACAGGCCGTGACTTCGCTGACCAATCAACTTGTTCAAATGCAAAAAGAGAAATTGGTAAACAAAGGAAAGGATGCGCTGACAAATCTTATTACCGGCAACAAACCAACTACTACGCCTGACACCACTAAAACGGCGCCGGCCACACCTAAGGAAGCTATAAAAACGAAAGCGTCGAATGCGCTAAAAGACCTTTTAAACAAAGGTAAAAAGGAAAAAGAGGAACCAGCGAAATAGCTATACCCCGATTTGCACAATTGATCCCTCGGCGGCACGGACATTAAAAACCGTTCCGTCGTTGAAGATCAAATATTGCCCGCGAATTCCGATTAATTTACCTCTGAAATACGGTGTTTTTTCAAGGTTCAGCCCTTGCACTTTCTTTGGATATTCGGTTACGGGATATTGGATTTCGACAATTTCGGGATTCGAATTATAATAAAACTCCCGAACTTCTTCAGGAAGATAGCTTTCGACTTTTCGGCGTTCTGCCAACAAATCAGACGGGGTCACATCATTACAAAGCATGCGTCGCCAGTTGGTTTTATCAACGTAATATTCTTTAAGTGCAACTTCAGCCAGACCTGCGAGATACCTGTTCGGCACCTCAACCACAGTTATCGCGGAGCAAGCGCCCTGATCGATCCAGCGAGTCGGGACTTGCGTACTTCTTGTCACGCCCACTTTAACTTCACAAGCCAAAGCCAAATAAACCGTATGTGGATGAAGCTGAACACTGCTTTCGTAATCCAGATCACGGTCGGCTATACCGAGGTGCGCCGTACTTAATTCAGGACGAAGAATCCAATCGCCTGCTGACGGGCTTGTCGAAAAACACTGATAGCAGAAACCTTGTCGGAAGATTTTTTTCTTTTTAGAACAATGAATACATTGATAACCCGAGTATCGAAGTTCGATTTCTTTGCCAATAAGTTGATTGACGTTGATAAAGCTATCTTCAAAGATCAAATAGTATTGAATCGGCTGACCTTGCTCGGTCTGCATTTTTGTAAGTACACCCTGATATTCCATCGGCCATTAGTAGCGCAAAAATTGCTAAATTTTCGTATTTTTGGTAAAGTTAAAACAAAATAACGTCAATGGCTTTACCGATAATAAACTCTATTGCTTCATGGGTTTTAAAACAGCGAATTCATCAGATGGAACTGTTTTTAAAATATCCGAACGAGGTTCAGGAAGAGTTGCTGATGACATTGATACGTGCGTGTGAAAACACCGTCATTGGCCGCAAATATGACTTTGCATCCATAAGGTCATATCAAACTTTTACGGAACGGGTTCCGGTGTCGGCTTACGAAGAGCTCGAAGCCCAGATTGAACGCACCAGAACAGGCGAACAATCGGTATTTTGGCATTCGCCGATTAAGTGGTTTGCAAAGTCAAGCGGAACCACAAATGCCAAAAGCAAATTTATTCCTGTAAGTTCCGAAGCGCTCGAAGATTGTCATTATAAAGCCGGAAAAGACTTGCTTTGTCTTTACCTCAACAACAATGAAAATTCGCAGATGTTTGTCGGCAAAAGTCTAAGGCTTGGTGGCAGCAAACAAATCTACGAAGACAAAAATACATTCTTTGGCGATCTCTCAGCCATATTGATCGAAAACATGCCGATTTGGGCTGAATTCAGTAGTACGCCGAGCAACAAAGTTTCACTGATGAGCGAATGGGAATCGAAGATCCCGGCAATTATCAAAGAGACGATGAACGAAAACGTAACTAGTTTTGCGGGCGTGCCTTCTTGGATGCTCGTGCTTTTAAACCGCGTCCTGGAAGAAACCGGAAAGACAAATTTGATGGAAGTTTGGCCAAATCTTGAGGTCTATTTCCACGGTGGCGTTAGCTTTGATCCGTATCGCGAACAGTACAAGAAAATCATACCGAACAACGATTTCAAATATTACGAAATCTACAATGCATCTGAGGGCTTTTTTGCCATTCAGGATCAGAACGATTCGAACGATTTGCTATTAATGCTGGATTACGGCATTTTTTACGAATTCATTCCGATGGATAGTTTCGGTACACCAAACCAGCGTGTAGTAAGACTGACCGATGTCGAATTGAATAAAAATTACGCTGTTGTCATCACTACAAATTCCGGTTTATGGCGATACCTTATTGGCGATACCGTAAGATTTACCTCACTGAAACCGTATCGCATCCGCGTAAGCGGGAGAACCAAACATCACATTAATGTATTTGGAGAAGAGTTGATGGTGGAAAATACCGATCAAGCAATTGCAAAAACCTGTCAGGCCACCGGTGCTGAAATAGCGGATTATACTGTTGCGCCGATTTTTATGGACGGCAAAGAAAAGGGCGCACATGAGTGGATGATTGAATTTAAATCGCATCCCAAAGACATCGAGCAATTCAGACAGATTCTGGACGAGTCGCTGCAATCGTTAAATTCCGATTACGAAGCCAAGCGATACAATAATATGACACTTAATCCGTTAGTTGTCAACGTCGCGCGTGAAAACCTTTTTTACGACTGGCTTAAGGAAAACGACAAGTTGGGTGGTCAACATAAAATTCCGAGACTTTCCAATCAGCGGGATTACCTTGAGCAGTTGAAAAACATGCAGTGACAATAATCACAAAAAATGTTATGAGGAAAATTATTTTTGGAGTTGTGGTCGGATTAGTGATGATGTCTTGCGCAAGCGGATGGAAATGCAATAAACGTTATTGCGAAGTGTCAAAAAAAGAATCCTGTTTGACACGAGAAGTATAAAACAAGCCTGCAATTTAAACTTGCAGGCTTTTTTTATGATGCGGTTTTTAGCCGTTGTAGTAAATTTTTGTTGAGTGCAACCTCGGCATAATGTTTATCAATTGTGAGCACTTTTTCGTCTGAACCCGGAAGTTCATACATGGCATCCGTTAGAATCGCTTCACAAAGAGACCGAAGTCCGCGAGCACCAAGTTTGTACTCTAGTGCTTTATCGACTACAAAATCGAGCGCTTCGTCGCTGATGATAAAGTCGACATCGTCCATCTGAAACAACTTGTGATATTGCTTAATTAAAGCGTTTTTTGGTTCAGTCAGAATCGCGCGCAAGGTTTCGCGATCAAGCGGATCCATATGAGTCAATACCGGTAATCTACCAATGATCTCAGGAATCAATCCGAAGTCGCGGATATCTTTCGGGATAATGTATTGCAACAAATTATCCTTATCGATGTTATCGGCGTTTTTCGAAGTGCTATACCCTACTGCCTGGCGGTTGAGTCGTTTTGAGATGACTTTCTCGATACCGTCAAATGCGCCTCCTGCGATAAACAAGATGTTTTGCGTATTGACTTCCACAAATTTTTGATCCGGATGTTTTCGACCACCTTTCGGCGGAACATTCACAACCGTACCTTCGAGAAGCTTCAACAACGCTTGTTGTACGCCCTCGCCTGAAACATCACGTGTTATCGACGGATTATCGCTTTTGCGGGCGATTTTATCAATTTCGTCAATAAACACGATTCCGCGCTCAGCTTTGGCAACATCGTAATCGGCAGCTTGAAGCAATCGCGTTAAAATACTTTCAACATCTTCACCAACGTAACCTGCTTCAGTCAATACGGTTGCATCAACAATTGCAAGTGGTACGTCGAGCATTTTCGCAATGGTTTTTGCCACTAGTGTTTTACCCGTACCGGTTTGACCAACCATGATAATGTTGCTCTTTTCGATTTCAACCTCATCGTCATTCTGCAATTGCATCAAACGTTTGTAGTGATTGTAAACCGCAACCGACATCACCTTTTTGGTCTGGTCTTGACCGATAACGTACTGATCCAGAAAAGCGCGAATTTCTTTTGGACGACGCAACACTAAATTTGCTGCTGCCTTCGAATTCCCACTTGCCTTTAGTTCCTCAATGACAATACCGTGCGCCTGCTCTATACATTTGTCACAAATGTGCGCGTTTATTCCGGCGATCAATAGATTCGTCTCCGGTTTTTTCCGCCCACAAAATGAACATTCCAAAATCTCTTTTGCCATTTTATAAATTTTCGGTGTAGCTAATGCTACTGATTATGATCTGATGAGAACTTCATCGACCATGCCGTATTCTTTCGCTTCTTCAGCTTTCATCCAGTAATCACGCTCGCTATCGGCATGAACTTTTTCGAAGGATTGTCCGCTATGATTTGAAATAATATGATATAACTCATTTTTAAGTTTCAACATCTCACGCAGGTTGATTTCCATATCAGTGGCAACACCTTGTGCTCCGCCTGAAGGCTGGTGGATCATCACACGTGAATGAGGCAATGCCGAACGTTTTCCCGCCTGGCCTGCACAAAGCAATACCGCGCCCATTGACGCCGCCATACCTGTACAAATTGTTGCCACATCCGGTTTGATGTATTGCATTGTATCGTAAATCCCGAGACCTGCGTAAACGCTTCCGCCCGGAGAGTTGATGTAAATTTGAATGTCTTTAGACGCATCGGCACTTTCCAGGAAAAGCAATTGCGCTTGTACGATGTTTGCAATCTGGTCGTCGATACCGGTACCCAGGAAAATAATCCGGTCCATCATCAAACGCGAGAAAACATCGAGTTGTGAGACATTTAACTGACGCTCTTCTATAATATAAGGTGTCATCCCAACAGGGTTCATGCTTCCCACAATTTTATCGTAGTACAAACTGTTTACACCATGATGCTTTGTAGCGTATTTTTTAAATTCTTTACCGTAGTTCATCGAATTGTTTTTATAAAATTAATGTGAACTTTAAAGGTACGAAATAATTGAAAAATTATTCTCCGTACATTTCCTTAATGAAATCAGGGTATGAAACGGTTTTTTCTTCAGCAGCAACTTTTTCTTTGAACAAGTTCAGCATTTTTTCGCTCATTACTTGTTCTGACAACCTTTTCACTTCATCCTGATTTGAAAGAACACGCGCTACGATTCCGTCAATGTCTGCCTCGCTAGGATCCATCTGACCGAATTGAGCCATTTGTTTTTTGATTACTTCAGATGTGTATGCTTTCAGATCTTCGAAAGTAATCTGAAGGTTGTTACCTAAGATAATCTTGCTTTCGATAAGTTGATAACGAAGTCCGTTTTCAGATTTGTTGTATTCCTCTTCAGCTTGTTCAGCGGTAAGCGGAGTTTCGCCGGCGCTCATAATCCACTTTTTAAGGAATTCAGCCGGAAGATCAAATTTTGTATTCTTGATCAACGATTCAGTTACGTCGTTAAGGAATTTCTGCTCAGCCTGCGTATCAAATTGCTTTTCAGCGTCCTCTTTGATTTTATTACGAAGATCGTCTTCAGATGTCACGTTTCCTTCACCAAAGATTTTATCGAAAAGCTCTTGGTTAAGATCGGCAAGTTCGCTTGTGTTGATTTCTTCGATTGTAAATTCGACATCAACCGCAAGACCGTGAACATCGTCGTGACCAACTTTAAGGTAATCCATCAGTTTGTGATCGTCATCGAAAAGTCCGCTTGTGTTTAATACAACTACATCGCCAACTTTTTTACCGACGAATTTATCAGCTACAGCTTTATCTTTGAAAATATCCGAAGTGATCGCCGTTCTGTTTTCGATTCCTTTTTCCTCATTTCTGAAAGTACCGACAAGTTCAGAATCAGCATCAGCAACTGATTGTGAAACCAGTTTGCCGTATTGTTTTCTAATGCGAATCACTTGATCATCGATCATTTTATCGTCGGCAGTGATCTTGTATTTCTTGATGTCTTTTACAGAAGCTAAATCGACGTCGAATTGAGGCGAAAGTCCAAGTTCAAATTCGAACGTGAAATTTTCAGCATCCCAATCGAACTCATCTTTAACCTGCGGAAGGGGATTCCCGAGCAATTCAAGTTTTTCATCCTGAAGGTAACGATTCAGGTTTTCCTGAAGAACTTTATTAACTTCCTCGAGAAGTACAGCTTTACCATATTGTTTTTTGATAAGGCTCATTGGAACGGCGCCTTTTCTAAAACCCGGAATTGAAGCCGTTTTTCTATAATTTGCCAATACATTTTCGACCTTCCCTGCGTAATCGTCTTTTGATACTTCTACCGTGACAACAGCATTGAGATCATCGATATTATTTCTTGTAATGTTCATTTGATTTAAGAATAAAATTGGGTGGCAAAAGTAGCACATTTTTGCAACCTTGCCAAGTTTATAAAATGCTAACGTTTCTCGCCTGTTAGCTGAAAGAGCAGTGATTGAGTGATAGATAGAATTACGCTGAAAAGCATGGCAGTCCAGAAGGAATCAACTGTGAAACCACCGACGATCAAGGTGCAAAACATAATCATCAGCGCATTGATAACCAGCAAAAACAACCCGAAGGTAAAGATGGTTACCGGAAGCGTAAACAGAACAATGATCGGTTTGATAAAAAAATTCAGGATCGAAAGCACCAGCGCAACGATTAGTGATGTTAGAAAACTGTCGACGTGTACACCGCCCATGAAATTAGCCAATAATGTTACCAAAATGGCGGTAATCAACAATCTGAGTAATAGCTTCATAAATTTAGAAAAGCGTAAAATTAAACCTAAATCCCACAATTCGCATTCACTTTAAGATTCCTTTAGATATTTGATTGCCTTGTCAAAGAATTCGTCAGGGTTTTCGGCATGAAGCCAATGGGACGCGTTCGATACAATTTCGATGGTCGCGTTGGGGAAATGATGGCGGATTTCACTCGTATCGGTTTCGCGAATATAATTTGAGTTTTCACCTTTTAAGAATAGGACCGGTTTTTCAAAATGCGCTTCGGCATCTAAAGCGTCACCGATCGCGTCCTGGTCTTTATTGAAAACCTCGAGGTTAAATCTAAAGGCGAGTTCGTCCTGGGATTTGCGATAAATGCTTTTCATCAGAAATTGCCGTGTTGACGATTCCGGAATATACGGCTTCATCATTTCTTCGATTTCGCCCCGGTCGCTGGTTTTTGAAAAGTCGACTGCGTTTAAGGCCTGGAAAATTTCCTGATGATGGGGTCTATAATATTTAGGAGCGATATCGGCCACGATGAGTTTTGAGGTCATCTCCGGATTTTTAACTGCGAAGTTCATTGCGATTTTTCCGCCCATTGAATGTCCGATGATTGAAACCGATGACAGATTTTTGTCTTTACAGTATTCTTCGATATCGGCTACCATTGCCGGATACGTAAATTCGTCTGAATGAAAAGACCGTCCGTGATTTCTCATATCGGGAATGTGAACTTCGAAACCTGCGTCGGCGAACCGATTGCCGAGTGTTTTCCAGTTGTCGGACATTCCGAGGAAGCCATGTAAAATAAGCAGCGGTTCTCCTTGGCCTTCGATTTTAGAATATAGCATAAGATTTAATTTTAGGGTTGAGTAACACCGGCGATTGCGTGAGGGATTGAAGCGGCATCCTCGAGGCGATAGCCGGAGAGATACAGCGCAAAGCCCGACCCCTTGTGGTCACGCCAAATTACATCAACTTTTTAATGTACATGTTAACGACATTTTCGAGTCCGAGGTAAAGCGCCTCAGAAATCAGCGCATGACCGATTGAAACTTCGAGCAAATCGGGAATTGAATCTTTAAAATATTGAATATTATTGAGGCTCAAATCGTGCCCGGCGTTAATTCCGAGGCCGCACATATTAGCCCGCAAAGCCGCATCAACATAAGGCGCGACGCTGCTGACGTTACCAACTTCGTATTCGCGGGCAAAACTTTCGGTGTAAAATTCGATGCGATCTGTCCCGATATCTTTTGCGCCTTCGACCATTTCGACAATGGGATCGACAAAGATTGAGGTTCGGATGCCGTTGCGTTTAAATTCGGCAATGACTTCAGAGAGAAATTGGCGGTTTTTAATGGTGTCCCAACCCGCGTTTGAGGTAATTGCATTTGGCGCATCGGGAACCAGCGTCACTTGCTCAGGCTTGATTTCGAGAACAAGGTCGATGAATTGCTTTTCGGGATTTCCCTCGATGTTAAATTCGGTGTAAACAACGCTTTTTAAATCGCGTGCGTCCTGATATCGAATGTGGCGCTCATCGGGGCGCGGATGAATGGTGATGCCGTGTGCGCCGAAAGATTGAATGTCGGTTGCAACTTTTAAAAGATCGGGAACATTGCCACCACGAGCATTTCGAAGGGTTGCGATTTTATTGATGTTGACGCTGAGTTTAGTCATAAATAGGCTGATTTGATGTGTCACAAAATTACGAAGTAATATACCGATGTTGTGGTAAAATTTGATTAATTTGCGCGGTAAAGCCTGATATATGACAGAGATTACGGATTTTATAACCAATGATTACAAGCCTATAGACAGTTCTGAAACTGTGGCGGTGATTCGGGATTTTTTTGAAGAGGTGAATTTTTCTCACTTTCCGGTGGTCGAGGAAAGCATTTACATAGGATGTATTGCGGGGCATGATGCCGAAACGTTTGATGAGGACAAGCAAATTGGTCAATACCGATATGCGCTTGAAGGCTTTTATGCGCGCACCAATATGATCTGGTTGGATATTTTGGAGTTGTTTGCGAAGAATTCGACCAACATTGTTCCGGTTTTGGATGACAACAATGTGTATGTCGGATATTATGAGATTCCGGATGTGATCAAATTTTTTAACGAGACGCCGTTTTTGAAGGAACCCGGGGCTGTGATTGTGGTTCGCAAGGGGATATTGGATTATTCGATGAGTCAGATTACTCAGATTGTTGAAAGCAACAACGGAAAACTTTTGGGATTGTTTATATCCGATGCGACAGCGGATTCGGTTCAGGTGACCATTAAAATTTCACTTGGCGCGATGAATGAGATCATCCAGACTTTTAGGCGATACGACTATGAAATTATTTCGGAGCATCAGGAAGACAGCTATATGACAAGTTTGAAAGAGCGTTCTGATTACCTCGACAAATACCTGAACATGTGATGAAAGTTGCGATTTTCGGCCAATATTATCAAGAGAACAGTCAGCGTTCCATAAAAGAAATCTTTGCATTTTTTAAGAAGCGCGATGTGGAAGTGATTGTTGAGAACATTTACTATTCGGTTTTGCGCGAAAAAAATGTACTTGATCAAACGCATTCCACGTACACTTCGCCTGACGATTTTGATCGGGAGACAAAGCTGATGATTTCGATTGGCGGCGATGGAACAATTTTGAGAGCAGCAACATTTGTTCGCGACAGTGGGATACCGATACTTGGCGTAAATACGGGTCGGCTTGGATTTTTGGCAAAGGTTCAGCAGGAGAACATCGAATCGTATTTGCAGTTGATTCTTGACGGCGATTATACGTTATCGGCCCGGACAGTGTTGAGTCTGCACTGTTCAGAGGAAATTCCGGAGTTACAGTTGAATTTTGCGCTGAACGAGATTACGGTTAACCGAAAGGACACCACGTCGATGATTACGATTGAAACGTTTTTGGACGGCGAATATCTGAACTCGTATTGGGCTGATGGTTTGATCATTTCCACACCGACAGGATCTACCGGATATTCACTTAGTTGCGGCGGCCCGGTTTTGATGCCGGAAGTTGACAGTTTGGTGATAACGCCGATTGCTCCGCACAATTTAAACGCGAGACCGCTGGTAATTCCGGATTCGACTGAAATCCGACTTAAAGTATCCGGACGGGAGTCGCAGTACTTAGTTTCGCTTGATTCGAGGCGAGTTGCGGTTGCAAATGAGTCAATTTTAACGATTACTAAAACCCCGTATAAGATTATGATGGTGGAGCTTGAAGGCGAGACATTTATCAAAACCTTGCGCAATAAACTTCTGTGGGGACAAGACAAAAGAAATTAAAGAATTTCCGACAAGTTATACTAGACCTTATCTTATTGCCGTTTGTTAAATGGATTAATTTAACTGCCGTTGCTCCAATGAAATAATCAGTGCAAGACTGCACTAAGCTAGGCAGAATTGTTATATTTGCACGCTATTTTAACAAATGAAGAGACTTCCGATTTTTCTTTTTGTACTCATCAGCTTTTGCCAGGTAAATGCTCAGATTAATGAACTTGGAATTTTCCTTGGCGGAAGTAATTTCGTTGGCGATGTCGGCAAAACCGATTACATAGCTCCAAACGAGCTTGCTTTCGGAATTTTGTATAAATGGAACAGAAGTCCGCGCCACGCCTACCGAATTTCCTACACGCAATCGCAGGTTTCAGGTAATGATGCGGATTCAGATGTTGCAGGACGAAATTTACGCGGGTACCGTTTTGAGAACAGCCTAAAAGAATTGTCGGTCGGGTTTGAGTTCAACTTTTTCGATTTCAACCTTCACGAGCTTGACAGAAAAATAACGCCTTATGTTTATTCGGGTGTTTCGTACTTTTTCTACGACGAGTTATATGTTCTTGACGGCGCAACTGAAAAAGACGACACAACCTCTGCTTTGGCAATTCCGATGACTGTTGGAATCAAGAGCAACATTACACCTTCATTGGTTTTAGGATTTGAAGTGGGCGCCCGATATACATTTACGGATAATATCGACGGCAGCCATCCTAAAGAGGACAGCTATGAGTCGCTGCGATTCGGAAAGATGAACAGCAATGATTGGTATGTTTTCACGGGCTTTACCCTAACCTATACATTTGGCGAAAAACCTTGCTATTGCGCAGAATAACAATGAACTTGACAGAACTAGACACAGAAAATTTACCGAAACATATTGCCGTAATCATGGACGGAAATGGCCGATGGGCGAAACGTCAGGGAATGGTTCGCGTTTTTGGTCATGAAAACGGCGCAAAATCAGTTAGCCGGGTTGTTGAAGCATGTGCGAGGTTGGGTGTTGAAAATTTGACCCTTTATGCTTTCTCGACCGAGAATTGGAACAGGCCAAAATCGGAAGTAAATACATTGATGCGACTGTTGGTAAAATCGCTGCGTAAGGAGCTGAAAAAGCTTCAGGAGAACAATATCAGGTTGCTTACCATTGGAAATTTGGACCGACTCCCCTCGACTACCGCTAAGGCGCTGTCGGAAGTGATCGAACTTACCAAAAACAACACGAGAATGACGCTGACAGTTGCCTTGAGTTACGGCTCGAGAGAAGAGCTGGTACAGGCTGTGAGACAGATTAGCGATAAAGTTAAAAATAATATAATTTCAATAGGCGATATAGACGAATCAAGTATAAATCAGCATCTTTACACGCAAAATTTACCGGATGTTGACCTTTTGATTCGCACCAGTGGAGAGCAAAGAATCAGCAATTTCCTGCTTTGGCAAATTGCTTATGCGGAGCTATATTTCACTGATGTTTTGTGGCCTGATTTTAAAGAAGAAGATTTATTTCTGGCTATAGCCGACTATCAAAAAAGACAACGTAGATTTGGAAAAACGAGTGAACAAATTAAATAGATTTTTAGTGCTACATAAATGTATAAAAATATTCTTGGGAATATTGCTTTTCGGGAATGTTTTTCAATCTACGGCGCAAGAGCGACCTAATTTCGATCAGGGAATAAGGTATATTCTAGCGGATATTGACGTTACAGGTAAAATCACCTTCAACAAACAAACAGTTGTCACTTTTGCCGGTTTGCAGAAAGGTCAGATGATTACGGTTCCCGGTGAAGAAATCAGTAGTGCAATCAAAAAATTGGGCCGTTTAAATCTGTTTAGCGACATCGATTTTTATGTCAGCCGAATTGAAGGCGACAGCATTTATCTCGAACTCGAAATTTACGAATTGCCGAAACTAAGCGACGTAAAGATTCAGGGTGTAAAGAAAAGCAAACAAGAAACGCTCATCAAGGACAGCGGCCTTTCTAAAGGGAAAGTTGTCAATGAGAACCTTATCACAACCACGAAAAACTTTATTGAAAATCAGTATCGCAAAGATGGCTATTACAATGCTAAAGTTGCAATAAATACGGTTTCAGATACTACGGCGAATGAAGTCAAAATGGTTGTTAATGTCGATCGTGGCGATAAAATTAAAATCGACCGCATCACCTTCAATGGCAACGAGAAGTTTACCGATAAGAATCTTCGCAAAGCGATGAAAAATACAAAGCAGAAGAAATTCACCAGAATTTTTAAAGCTTCGAAATTTGTCCGCGAAAAGTATAAAGAAGATCTGGTTTCTGTTATCGACAAGTACAAAGAAAAAGGGTACCGCGATGCGCGAATTATATCTGATTCAGTTGTCTTTAATAAAGAAAAGAACAACTTGTCGATTACAATCAATGTAGAGGAAGGTAATAAATACTATTTCGGAGATATCAAATTTTTAGGAAATAGCGTCTATTCTGATCAATTGCTAAATCGACTATTGGGCATCAAAAAAGGCGATGTTTACAATGGTGTTCTACTGCAAAAAAGAATTGCTGACAAAACTCGTCCTGACGGTGAAACAATCGAAAACCTGTACCAGAATAATGGTTACTTATTTTCAAATATTGATGCAGTAGAGGTTCGTACGGCGAATGACACTATCGATTTCGAAGTTCGTATCATGGAAGGTCCTGTGGCGTACTTCAACAAAATCACCGTTGTTGGTAACGACCGAACAAATGATGAAGTAATCTATCGCGAACTTAGAACAAAACCGGGCCAGAAATATAGTAAAGAGGATCTAGTGCGAACGATTCGCGAGATCGGACAATTAGGATTCTTTGATCCGGAAGCGATTGATCCTAAATTTAAAAACGTTGACGCGGCTGCAGGAACTGTTGACATCGAGTACAACTTAGTTGAAAAAGGGTCAAGTCAGATCGAGCTTCAAGGAGGTTACGGCGGTGGCGGATTCATTGGAACACTCGGACTTTCATTCAACAATTTCTCTGTGCGAAATTTATTCAACAAAGAGGCTTACAAACCGCTTCCAATGGGCGATGGACAAAAAGTAGCGCTACGTCTTCAAGGAAGTTCGTTCTTCCAAACGTATAGCTTGTCATTCTCTGAACCGTGGTTTGGCGGAAAGAAACCGGTTCAATTCAGTTCGTCAATCTCGTATAGTAAGCAGTATTTGAACAACTACCGAACGATGGATGTTGACCGAGGAAAGAGCTTCAACATTTTGAGCGTTTCTGTAGGATTAGCGAAAAGACTTACTGCTCCTGACGACTCATTTGTATTTTCAAATGCCATCAGTTACCAGTACTACGATTTGAACAATTACAACACAGGATTATTTACATTCGGTGACGGGGCGTCGAGAAACCTTGCATATACCATTGGTCTTTCGCGAAACAACAAAGGTGTTAACCCGATATTCCCGACATACGGTTCTGAATTCAGCATCTCTGCTAAATTTACTCCGCCTTATTCAATGTTCAACGGAGTTGATTATGGCGATTTGGAAAACCAGGAGGAATACAAACTGAAATACAAAGCCAACTCTGGATTGGCTACGGTTGAAACCAACGGCCAAACTGTGAGTGAAGGCGATTATATCAGAGAAACCGGTGATAACACGAATCTTTACGAGCGTGTCGACAATTATCAGGACGCTGATGCCGATCAATCAAAAGTTGACCAGAAGAAATTTAACTGGCTGGAATACTATAAAATAAAATTCAAAGCAGATTGGTATACCAAAATTTATGGTAAATTCGTTTTACGTTCAATGGGCGAGTTCGGTTTCTTGGGAGCTTACAATCAGGAAAGAGGCTTGGTTCCTTTCGAAAGATTCTTCCTTGGAGGTGACGGACTTGCAAACTTTGCGCTTGACGGACGGGAAGTGATTGGATTGAGAGGATATCCAAATCAATCATTGACACCAACTGACGCGAGAGGATTGCAAAACGGAGCGACTGTTTATAACAAGTTCTCGCTTGAATTACGCTACCCGATCACCTTGAAAGGACAAGCACAGATTTTTGCGTTGTCGTTCCTTGAGGCCGGAGCATCGTATGATTCGTTTAAAAATTACAATCCATTTGTATTGCAGCGTTCAGCCGGATTAGGTATCCGTGTGTTCATGCCGGCATTTGGATTATTGGGAATTGATTTCGGATATGGATTTGATGCATTGCCTATACCAGGAATGACGAAACCGAACGGATGGGAAACTCACTTTATTATTGGTCAGCAGTTCTAGAAAAAGCTGGCATGATATTTTCTAAAGCATTTTTGATTATGAAAAAACACTTTTTAATCCTGCTGTTAGCTGTATCTCTTACAGCTGTTGCCCAAACAAGGGGTGTAAAGATCGGATACATTGACATGGAGTATATTCTTCAGAATGTTCCGGATTATGCTGAAGCCAATAATCAACTGGAATTGAAAGCACAAAAATGGAAGCAGGAAGTTGAGGCCAAATCCAACGAGATTGAAAAACTCAAATCGGCTTTAAAAACCGAACAGGTGTTATTAACCAAAGAACTTATTGAAGAACGTGAAGAGGAAATCCGATTCCAAGAAAAGGAATTATCCGATTTTCAACAAAAACGTTTTGGGCCGGGAGGCGATTTAATGATTCAGAAGGCAGTTTTGGTAAAACCAATCCAAGACCAGGTTTTTACTGCTGTACAAGATATTTCGGAAGCAAAGAAATACGATTTCATTTTCGACAAATCGTCTGATCTTACGATGTTGTTTGCCGCCAAGCGACATGATATCAGCGATCAGGTAATCCGGACATTGACACGTTCAAACAGACGTGATCAATTAAGCAAAAAGCAATTAAAGGAAGAGGAAGCCCGGGAAGCGAAAGAGGATCTGATTGATGAAAATCCAGCTCTTGCGGAACGTGAAAAAGCTTTGGAAGACAAGCGAGCGGCCCGCGAACAGTTATTGGCTGACCGAAAAGCTGCGGCCGAGGAACGAAAAAGACTTGCTGACGAAAAAAGACAGCAAATTCTTGCGGAGCGGGAAGCGAAAAGAAACGGTGGCAAAGCACCTGAAAAAAATCAGGAAGATCCATCAGGAGAATCGCCTACTACGGTTGAACCAGCGAATCGAATCGCATCAGACACTACAGCGACCGTAGACCCTAGGAAAGCAGCTGCAGAAGCGCGTTTAAAGGAACTCGCAGACAGAAGGAAAGCCGCTGACGAATTACGCGCACAAAAATTAGCTGATCGAGAAGCTGCAAAAGAAGCTGCACGCATTGCTAGAGAAGAAAAACTGACACCAAAAAAAGACGACGAATAACGAATTAATTTAAATATTTAACATGATGAAACAAATGAAAACTTTACTAATAGCTGCAGCCTTATTTTTAGGCGTTAACCAAGTTGCAAATGCTCAGGCAAAAACAGCTCATGTAGATGTTAGTGAGATAATGATGAAGATGCCAGCCATGCTTGATGCTCAAAAACAACTTGAGAAATTAAGCACGACTTATGATGCGGATTATAAAACAATGGTTGAAGAATATCAGAATAAAATCAAAAAATACGACGCTGAGGCAACTACAGTTTCAGATAAAATGAACGAAGAGCGATCTAAAGAAGTTCAGGATATGCAAAAGAGAATTGTTGATTTTAGAGACAACGCACAAAAAGAACTGCAGAAAAAAGAGCAGGATATTACAAGACCGCTAATTGAAAAAGTACGTGCTTCTATTCAAAAGATTGGTAAAGCAAAAGGATATCAGTATGTACTGAATTCAGCAGAGTTACTTTTAGCTGACGGTCCGGACATCACTGCAGATGTTAAAAAAGACCTTGGATTTTAATAAAAATCCCGATCATAATTTTAAAGCTGCCCTATCCGGGGCAGTTTTTTTTTAACTTTGTAGCATGAATACTAAACTGCCTATTGGGCTATTTGATTCCGGCGTGGGCGGCACATCGATTTGGAGAGAGATTGCAACACTTTTACCAGGCGAGGATACAATTTATCTTGCAGATAGTAAAAACGCGCCATATGGCGAAAAAACGCGAGATGAAATTGTAGCGCTCAGCATAAAAAACACCGAATTTCTTTTAAACCAAAATTGTAAGTTAATCGTGGTCGCATGCAATACCGCTACGACAAATGCAATAGAAATACTACGCGCTCGCTATCAAGTACCTTTTATCGGAATTGAACCTGCCATAAAACCAGCTGTACATAATTCCACAAAACAAACTGTTGGAGTTTTGGCAACCAAAGGTACCTTGGCAAGCGAACTCTTCAGTAAGGCAGTCGAAACGTATAGTCAGACAAAAATAATTGAGCAGGTAGGCCGTGGATTAGTTCGGTTGATTGAAAATGGGCAGATGGAATCCGACGAAATGACAAACTTGCTACATACATACCTTCAGCCGATGATCGATGCGGATATTGACTACCTCGTTCTTGGTTGCACTCACTACCCCTATTTAATTCCACAGATAAAGAAAATTTTACCCCCTCATGTTCAGGTAATCGATTCCGGAGTACCCGTAGCCAAACATACCAAGAAAGTGTTGACCGAAATTCGGGCATTGTCAACTTCACTAAAAGGGCATCACCGATTTGTGACGAATTCCAATCCACAAGTTCTTTCGAACTTATTGAATAATGAATACGAGATCGAAGCAATCGACTTCTAGTCCTCTTTCATCCAACCGGAATACATTACGTAATTTGTCGAAATCCGTTCAATCTCGCTCGCAAAAGCTGATTCATCAATCGACTTGACTTTCTTTGCTGGAACGCCGGCAAATATCGACCCCGCCTCCACTATTGTATTTTGGGTTAAAACCGCGCCGGCAGCAATTATGCTGTTGCTTTCAACAGTACAACCGTCCATCACAATTGCGCCCATTCCGATAAGCACATTATCCTTGATGGTACACCCATGAACAATTGCATTATGACCAATCGAAACATTATTGCCGATAACCGTCGGATGTTTTTGATACGTGCAATGTATCACAGCACCATCCTGAATATTCACACGATTTCCGATAGTGATAAAATGGACATCACCACGAACAACGGCATTAAACCAAACACTACATTCATCGCCAAATGTAACATCGCCAATGATAGTTGCATTTTCAGCAACATAGCAGTCCGCCGGGATCAACGGACTTTTTCCTTTAACTGATTTTATAAGCATAATATAAAAAAGAAGTCCCGACTTCTCGGGACCTATATAATTTAGTTAATTGCTGGACAGAAACAATCGTACTTATCTCGTTTGCAGAATAAATTTATTCCAAGAGTGATTTGATGAAATCCTCCATTATCAAATTTCACATCGCCAATCAAGTGCGAATACGTATAACCGAACATAAAATTCTTATAGTTTACACCAACAATCGGTGTGAAATATTGAAGATTTTGCTCTTCAACGCCGTTCCCCAGGTATTCAGCACCATCCAAACTTCTTCTGTATGAAAGCCCACCCCAAAGTGTACCGAAATCAAGTTCCTTGTATACTTTTAAGTTAAGGTCAATTGACTTTTCTTTTGTTTCACTAACCATTTGAAGCAAAACAGAAGGTTCCCAAGTTAGGTTTTGAGGGTCACCAAACAAATATCCGGCGCTTAAAAGGAATTTACGAAGGTTGTCACTTTCGATTTCACTATAGATTTCTCTTTTATTTGCAAGCACGTTCTTTACAGTGAAGTGCGCGTAAAAATCAAGATAGTTATATGATGCACCGATGTCGACATTGAAATATGAATCTTTTTGCGTGATCGTACCATCGATATTCGGATCGTAATCACCCGAATTCAAAAACTCGGTTTCATCGAGCAAACTCTGAACAAATCCTGCACTCATACCGAATGACAACTGATTTAAATCGACTTCATCACGAGAAAATCTTATATGGTGTGCATAGGTAAGTTTCACACCTTTCTGAGAATGATAGCCGTTCCGGTCGTTGAACACGATAATTCCGGCACCAGAGCGTTCGCCCAGACTACCGTTAAAACTTAAAGTTTGCAATGCTGGAGCATCATCCTGACCAAACCACTGCTGACGCCCGGTTAATCGAACTTTGGCGCAATTTGCCGCACCAGCCATCGATGGGTGAATCAAATAGTAATTATCCGTTAAATAGTCTGAATAGACTGCTATACCTTCCTGCGAGAATGAAAGTTGCGTAAATAATAAAAGTAATGCTAAATACCTTTTTTTAAAATTCATGTGGGTTATCTTTTTAATGAGAAATGGGCTCTAAATTCTTTGTTTTTTGTTCCTTCAGCA
>JADGMX010000018.1 GCA_015234525.1 Flavobacterium sp.
ATGAGCAAAGGTAAAAGGCATTTAACTAAACGATTTTTTGTAATGTTTGGTAACGGTTGCGAGCAGGAATAGTTGCCGATGAAAGCGAACCGCGTACGGTCGGCAAGATAAAACATTCATCGTGAAAATAAAGCTCCAACTACCTGAAAACTTGGCAATTATTTTTGCTTGCTGTTAGCAGAAGTACTTTTAATTAATATTGTTTTCTTTTAATAATTCAGTCAGTGCTTTTCCGCCCCAATCTTCAGTCAGTTTTTTGTTTACTTTTCGAGTTTCTATTATTTTGTCATTTATCGTTTTATCATTAAATTCAATCAATGTTTTAGCAATTTCAAGATAAACGTGTGCATTCCATTCTTTTTCAAATCTTTTAAAGAGGCTTTCCACAAATTTATTGTCTTTATTCTTTTTGATTAAAGAAGTATAAATTGGGAATTCATGAACGTTTACATTTAAAATTTTATAATCAATAATTTGGTTTGCTATTTCTTTGTCGTTCATTATTACTAAGTTCAACATACTTTCTTCAAGAGTTTCAGCAAAAACACTTTCATTATAAATTGGAGTAATTGTTATTTTGTTTTTTCCACCAAGA
Organism: Flavobacterium sp.; assembly: GCA_015234525.1. Classification (GTDB taxonomy): domain Bacteria; phylum Bacteroidota; class Bacteroidia; order Flavobacteriales; family Flavobacteriaceae; genus Flavobacterium. The sequence continues at coordinate 596 of JADGMX010000018.1, forward strand.
AGTTCATTAACAGTCATTTCATAACCTCGACTTATATTATTTTGAAGGTAAAAGCGATAACCTTTAAGTGTAATTTCATTATTTCGTTCCCAAATCTTCCATAATATTTCTGCATAAGAAATATCGAAGTTTTCAAGGATGGCATCATAAATAAAGTCTAAATGATATTTTTTGATATTTTCATGTTCAACTTGCGAAAAAGGAACGTTTAATAATTCCAAAGCTTTTGGATTTTTATAAATTACAATCGCTGAATATAATTCACGCCATTCAGTACTAAAATGAGTTTCATCTAATGTTTCTTTCAATCTTGCTTCTAAAAATGGTATGAAGTCTTCTTTAGGAAAATTTTGAATAGCTCTGTAAGTATGAAAATATCCACTTTCTTTATCGTCATCATTTAATCGATTTGCCAAAATCAAAGGAATGTCTTCATCACGTTTATACTTTGAAAGCTTTACTAATGCACTTTGATTAGAAGTTTTAAGATATAAATTGCGTAAAACAGAGTAAAGTTGTGGAGTTTCTGTTGCTGTTTCAATTGCTTCAAATCTTGCGTTTAGTTCATTTGATTGGTAAATCAGAAGGCTATCTAAATCTTTTCTCTGCGATTCGTTTAATTTTTTTACATCTAAATCAACATAGTTTGGTGTAACTAGTGAAATAAAAAAATCTCCTACTTTTTCACTGGAAATGATGCATCCAGATTGATACTCGATTTCTTCATTATCATTTATATGATTTTTCACAATTTCAAATAAGTCAATGTTTGGCTGAGAGCCTAAAGCCCAGAACGAATAACATCTAACAACTCCATTTGGATGGTTAGTTAGTATTAAAAGTTCTTCTGTTGATGCGTTTTTTAATTTTTCGAAATTTTCATATTGTTTTGATTTCGTTCCACCATAGCCAATATATTCATCCGTTACTCTATTTTCTTTTGAAATAGCCTTAACGATTGTCTTAGTTTTTGTCGAAATTTTTTGCTCGTCATATTTAACTTGTCCACTACAGATAGTCGTAATAAGTAAAAATATGATTGAAACTACATTTTTCATAGTATTTCTGCTAACGGTTGCGAGCAGGAATAGTTGCCGATGAAAGCGAACCGCGTACTGTCGGCAAGATAAAACATTCATCGTGAAAATAAACCTCCAACTACCTGAAAAGTAGGCAATTATTTTTGCTTGCTGTTGTGTGCTGGTTTAATTTTTACCAAAATGTCAAACAGTGGTCGTCATCTTCATCGCAAATGGAGAAGTCATTTCTTCTTTCTAGTAACTTTAAAAAACTTTGACGTAGTTCAATTGCTTTTGCTTCGTTAAATTGAAGTTCCGCTTTTTGATCATTAAAAGTCGTTTTCCATAAACTTTTTTTGTTTTTAACCAATGTCAGAATGAGGTGATCTGCAGATTTAAAATCTGCTGTTCCTTTGCGATTATTTGGCTTTGACAAAATTACATTTGTAGGAATCTTGCATTCAAGAACCTTTTTGGTGGTCCATTCACAATTGATCATTAACTCTAAAAGGTCAATAAGATTTGAAATTGCTGAAAAGTCTGCACTAATGTTTAAGCCGGGATAATTTCTAGAGTTTTCCGAATATTTCCACACGTAAAGATTTCCGGCAATCGCCAATCTGTCAATTTTTTGTTTCACTGTTTTAATTCAGATTTTCAAAACTAGCACACAACGGTTGCGGGCTTGTTTAGCAGCGGATGAATGCGAACTGCGTACAGTCGGCAAGATAAATATTATTCGTGAACGAAATACTTCCGGCGAGACGAATTTCCGCTGTTATACAAGCCTGCTGTTGTGGGTAGTTTTTTATAATTCTTCGACCTTTGTTGCTAAATTAAGGTGAATGCCATACTTATAAAAAATGTTTTCTTCAGTCTGAGAAATATATTTTTTGGTTCCTTTTTTAAAAACAATACATTGCCACCACTTATCTATATTTTTTAGTTCCAAAGGAATAAATGTTCTGTCTTTTAGTTTGGAATCAATTGAATATAAAATCGCTTTAAAAGTCTTATGCTCAATAAAGCAATTCAATGATTTATCATTTTCCAATTCAAATAAAATTTCTCGCCTGAAATCTAAATCAAAATCTTCGCTGTCTTCGTCGCCATATAATTCAAAGTCGGCGATTTCATTCCAATTGGTCAGCAAATTATGAGGTATAAATCTAGCTTCTTCATATGCAATATTTGATTTTTCGCAAATTTTAGAACACGCAGAAATGTATTCCGCGTTTCTGATTTCCTTGCCAAACTTCTCTTTCAACTCTACATTTGGAGAATAAATTTCCATCATCTCGTTCTTATAAAATTACCCACAACGGTTGCGAGCAGGAATAGTTGCCGATGAAAGCGAACCGCGTACTGTCGGCAAGATAAAACATTGTTCGTGAAAATATAGCTCCAACTACCTGAAAATTCGGCAATTATTTTTGCTTGCTGTTATGGGTTGTTCATCTTATTCAGTTTTGCTTCCCAAAATTCACCGGACTTATCTAAAAAGACTGAAAAAGTATTTACGTTTAGAATCGCCAAAAGTTCTTTAGCAATTATTCTTGTTTCTTTCCATTTCTCTGAATCGAGATCATCGTCTAAGTCTGCTTCGAAATCTATATAGTTTTGGAACTTTTCTAATTGCGCTTTTTGATTTTCATTAATGAGTTTTTGTTTTAATAAAACATTTAAGTTTTGGTTTGAGATTCCCAAATTTATCAGCATTTCGGTTCCGACATTACCATTTCCAATTAAGTTTATCTGGTCGTCCTTTTCAGACGATATTATAATTATATCTTTTATGATTTGGTCGAATTGCGATTTCATTTATTTGTCATTTTACGGCGACGTTCAATTGAATAACCCATAACGTCCTCGCGCTACGCCTCGTTGCGACTTGGCGGCCTGAGTACTTTCGGCAAGTTAATAATATAAATGGAAGAATAAAGTTCCGGTAACGAAAATGCAGCAATGAGGTCGTAGCGTGTGTTAGTGTGGTTTGACTTAAAAAAAAAGAGCTACTAAAATTAGCAGCTCTATATTGATTTATCTAGTTCCAAAATATTGAATGTAAAATCTGTCGGGTCTAGCATAATTAGAAACTTTCACTAGTTTTGATTTTCCACAGTCATCAACCTTTCTCTGTTCAAATGCTTCGCTCTCCGGAACATTAGTTATTTCCGACACATAGAATTCATTTTTCATACTATGCTGTTGACCATCTACGAAATATGAAATCGAATTATAAAAGATATATGGTGAATTTGACGAGTCGAAACTTATGGTTTTCATCTGACGTTTGTTCGGAAATTTCTTTAAATCGCAGTTTTCGTAGGTCGAATTTGTAACAAGATATTCACTAAAAGTCTTCATAGTTTTGGCGGGAATAATGACGGATGGTACTTCTTGATATTCAATTTCATTTTTGGTAGTAGTAGCAACCCTTGTTTGATTCATCGTGAACCAATAATAATTATTTACGCTGCTGACCACTGTTGATTCATTCATAGACTCGACGAATGTTCTTGACTTAAAGTAGTCAAATGCTCTATCATTCATTACGAAAAATGATTGATCTAGCTTTACAGTGATTGGCTTGTCAGTTTTATTATAGATAGTGAAGGTTGTGGCTCCACCTGGCGACCACAGATCGTACGTGACCCGACAGTTTTGGTCTTCAAAATAGTTTGTGGACGGGTCTAAGTTGGTTTTGTAGACTTGGTAGAAGCTTGTTGTGGAACATGACATGAAAATCCCGGCGAATAAGAATAGTAGAATTTTTTTCATTATTTGTATTTGTTTTGGTTATGATTTCAAACGTACGTTTTTTTTTCGGAGTATTCGGAAATCAAACCAACACTAACGCTTTGCGGCTTTGCCAAGTTGCGACAAAATAACCTGCGTACAGTCGGCA
>JADGMX010000019.1 GCA_015234525.1 Flavobacterium sp.
GTAGTTGGAGCTTTATTTTCACGAAGAACATTTTATCTTGCCGACAGTACGCGGTACGCTTTCATCGGCAACTATTCCTGCTCGCAACCGTTGTGCAACACTTTTGTCGACTACTGATAAATAACAGACATCAAATCATGAAAGTTTTTATTCTCATCTTTATTTCTCTGATTTTTTTCGGAACCAATGCTCAGCCTGCATCTAATTTATCCTTAGGACATTTAGAAGAAATCGCTAATCGAAAAAAAATTGTTTATAAAAGAGATTCAGAATTTGCACCATCCTCTCCATTTAACGATAAATTATTTATAGATTTTAATAATAGCATATCTGATGTTGAACTTTTATCTCTTACCGAACATCGTGATGCGTACGTAAGATGTTTTGCATTCCAAGCACTTGTTCAACGAAAACATCCAGATACATTTTCAATACTTTTAATTCATTTAACGGAATATGATTTAGTGAAAATTCATTTAAATGATACTAGTTCATCATCGTATGTTGGTGACTACTTTTTGATACTAGTTAACCCAGAAAATGTATGGAGTGATATTAAAAAACTTTCAGGTGCTGAAAGAAGAGCAATAAATCATCTTCTATTAGCCAATAACGAAAACAAACTTGTAGCGAAATCCGATTTATTGAGAGGCAAAAAATAAAAGCGTTGCACAACAGCAAGCAAAAATAATCGCCGAGTTTTCAGGTAGTTGGAGCTTTGTTTTCACGAATAATATTTTATCTTGCCGACAGTACGCAGTTCGCTTTCATCGGCAACTATTCCTGCTCGCAACCGTTACCAGTATTTTTAGCAGAAAAGTAGTAAAATGAACAATTTAATATTTTATAGTTTGGGTTTCTTAATATTACTTCCAATAATGATTGGTTATTATTTTGACTATAAAAACAACCCAAAAGAATTCAAATTATCATTAAAATCTTTGTGGAATAAACGTTCGTCAAAAGCATTATTGTTTTTAATAATTTATTTCAGTTTGGTTAAAATTTATGAGTATGGTATTCCTTTAAATAAAAACAATGGAATTGAATTTAATTCGACAAGAGAAAAACTTGGAATTCCAATTATTGCAGAAAATTGGAAAACAAACGAATCAAATTTAGAACTTTATGGTGGAAAGTTGATTCAACTAATGGACATTTTAAAAAGATAATTGAATACGGAATTTTTAATGCAAAAACTGAAACTGACTTTTATCAAAATAAAAAACAAGAAGGAACGTTTGCGTGGTCTGTGTATAATTTTGAAAGTAATACTTTTGAATACTATTTAGAAAATCCAAATGAGAAAATAGTTTCTGTCACAGAAAAAGGAAATTTGAAATATGAAAACCCAACGATTGAAATAAAAGTAAATAAAGCCGAGTTTGAAAAATATATAACTGAGTAAAAAACTACTGGTAACAGCAAGCAAAAATAATTGCCGTGTTTTCAGGTAGTTGGAGCTTTGTTTTCACGAAGAATATTTTATCTTGCCGACAGTACGCGGTTCGCTTTCATCGGCAACTATTCCTGCTCGCAACCGTTGGCAGCAAGCACTAAAAAACCATATATTAATGAAAATCCAAATATTAGTAGCATTTATCCTTTTCTCGCTTCAAAATTACGGACAAGATACTTATTGTAACAAAGATGTTATTGAAGAAAGTTATATTTTACCGAAAAATGATATAGAAAATTATTCAAAATATGATTTTTCAAACTTGTGGTTACAAACTGAAAATGATTTTATTTACGGAATAATTGGAGATGAATATCAAAGGATCTTAGTCAAATTCATATTTGTTGAGCGTAGCTTAAATGGTTCAAATGAATATTTAATTTATGGCAAATCTAGCGTAAAATCTACTGTATGCGATTTTGTTGGAAAAATTACTATAGTAAAGATTCAAGAACTTAAAGATCAAAAGTTCGGCGTTGATGAAGAGTATAAAAATTCTGGAATTAAAAGCCAAGGATTGTTAACCGCAAAGTATGAGCTTTTTGAAAACAAGGACCAAAATGACTCGGGAGTATTTAGCGGAATATTGCAATCGACATGGTATTTAGACAGCGACGATAAAATTAAGTATAATGATATTGATTCAAATGCTGATGGATATTTTAATAATGCATTTGTTGGGACTTGGAAAATGTATAATTCTAATATCAAAAAAGTTTGTAATTGGGGAGATTATCGCGTACCATGGGCAAAATGCGATTTTGACATTGGCGCTGGCGAATTTAGCGTATCTGAAAAATATATTAGAAATGGCTGGTGGATAAAACCAAAAAAAGAATGGTGGAAATAGTGCCTTCTGCCAACCCTGGCTATAAGAAATTTGCGGTTCTTCGGTAGTTGAAACATCGTCGTCACGAAGAATGTTTTATCTTGCCGACTGTACTCGGTTCGCTATGTCGCAAACTTCCCATAGCCAGAGACCGTTGTGTGCTATTCATAACAAACCAATAAATTAAAATATGAAAACAAGATTAGTTGTACTATTTTTCATCGCTCAACTGAATATTTCCTTTGCTCAAACTTTAACGGTAAATGAGACCGTTAACTATATAAATGAACTCTACAGACAAAGTGAAAATGGCTTATATATACTCACTTTATCTCCAAATGGAAAATTAACCCTCTATCAAGATTATTCTAAATGGAATTACACAATGAATGTTGCTGAAGTGAAGATAGGGAACATTTACACAGGCAGTTATGGACCTACATTTGATTTAATATGTAAGAATTATGGAGAGCAATGTATAATGTTAAATAGTAGCCAGTCCCAAAATCGTCAACAAATACAAAATCGTGATTTATACCTACTAAAAAAATTCAATAATTCGTTTAAATATCTATTTGCTAAGATTGAAGAAGATGGCACTTACACACGACAAGACGATGATCCTTTTGCTCCTAACAATTACAATTCACATAGTGTCGAAATTAAAGGAAATACTTCGAGTAGTGATGTTAAGCTTGACAAAGCAAACGGAATTTACTATTTAAACGTTACAATCGGATCTATATCTCAAAAGTTTATTCTAGATTCTGGCGCAAGCGAAATTTTAATTTCGGAAGATTTTGAAAAGGAGTTAATCAAACAGGGAATCGTTACGAAAGTCGATTATTTGACCCCTGCTTTATACCGGATTGCAGATGGCAGTATTGTGCAATGCAGAAGAGTAATACTTCCATCTGTAACAATTGGTGGCTTCACAGTCAAAAATGTAAATGCATCAGTTGGTAATGGTCAAACTCCATTACTTTTAGGAAAAAGTTTCTTTGATAAATTTAAAAGCTGGAAAATTGACAACATATCGCAAACATTAAAACTTGAAAAATGAGAAATGAATTAGAAAAAATATTAGGAACATTAACAGCAGAGGAACTCCAAAAAGAAATTGTAAGGAAACCTATGTCGGAACAGTATAAAAATTTCACAAAAACGACTTTAGTTGATATGGGACAAACTAAAAAAATAATGATAGCTTCGAGTACTGTGGAAAATTATATTGCAAAATTTGATGTTTACTACGTTAAGGACAACGAAGTAACTATTAAGCCAAAATTGATTAAAGAGTTTCTAGATCAATAACTTGAACAGCACACAACCTTACCTAACTGCCATGGCTGGTTTTGAGTGCATTAATGTTTATATTTCTCAGGAATCATTATCTTGGCAGACGCGACTCAGGTATTAATTCCGCCACGAGCAGTTAGCCCTAGTCGTTGTGTAATATGCTAGAAGAAATCGTAATATTCATGAGTGATGACTAAAATAATTATTCTGACATTCGTGCTTATAAATCAAATTACTCATGCTCAAATCGATTCTCATCCGAACTTGAGAGATTCTTGGGAAATTGCTGACGATGCAATCGTTAACAATTTAAAGTTTCACCGACAAAGCCAGCAAGATTCAGAATTTTGTTCACTTTCTATTATTAAAGATGTTGAAACAAAAAAACTCAAACTTATATTTCAAATTGAGGAAAGCGCAATTGAAAGTGATTCGATAGTCTTGATTTTTGGAAATGGAGAAAACAAAACCCGTGTCGAACTAAAATTAGATCTAATTTCAGCTGAGCTAAAGCAAGCTACTTTACTAGATGAAGCGATATTTGGTCCATCAAACGAACAAATAAATTTAATATCATTATTGTCAGACAAAGGTTTTTTGCATCTATTTTTTAAAGATGACATTGGCACCAAACATTTTATATCGGTATCGTTAGATAATTTTAAAATGCAATTTGAAAAACTCTATCAATATTAGCACATTACACAACCCTGGCTAGAAGAAATTTGCGGTTTTCAGGTAGCCGGAACATCATCATTACGAAGAAAGTTTTATCTTGCCGACAGTACTCGGTCCGCATGGTCGCAAACTTCCCATAGCCAGAGACCGTTACTGGAAAGCTTGGAGCAACAGCCCTAAAACATTACGCCATCATAGTAG
>JADGMX010000020.1:0-129591 GCA_015234525.1 Flavobacterium sp.
GGAAACGGAGGGGTTTTTTGTTTATTAAATGAACCTTCTCCACCTTTCACCCAACACCCAATACCCAACACCCAACCCCTTCCAAATCCCCAAAAAGTTTTATCTTCACATACTTATATTTTAAAAATGAAAAAAATCTATTTATTGGTTGGGCTGTTAACCTTTGTTGGTGGCCTGGCGCAAGTTGACCCCGAACCGATGAATTTTGTACATCGAAAGTTGGCCAACGGGCTGAATGTGGTATCGCTACGAGACAATTCGACGCCTTCGGTTGCGATAAATCTTTATTACGATGTAGGTTCGAAGGATGATCCTCAGGGCCGATCGGGGTTTGCGCACATGTTCGAGCATATGATGTTCAAATCGACCAAGAATATGCAAAGCGAGATGCTCGACCGGTTGACTGAAGATGTTGGCGGCTTTAACAATGCCTCTACACGCGACGATTTTACCAACTATTTTGAAGTAGTTCCCTCACATTATCTCGAAACGCTGATTTGGGCCGAAGCCGACCGAATGGTAAACCTGAACGTTGACGAACAGAATTTCAGTTCAGAACGCGATGTGGTGAAAGAGGAATTTCGTCAGCGCGTTTTGTCGAATCCATACGGAATGTTGTTCGGGCAGTATTTCGATCAATTGTCGTTTGATGTTCATCCCTACAAGCGTCCCGGAATTGGCAATCTCGAGGAGCTGAGTGCGGCTACGGTTGCCGACGCAAATTCGTTTTACAAAACCTATTACCGTCCGGATAACGCATGGCTGATTGTGGTTGGCGATTTTGATCAAAAACAGTTTGATTCGTATGTCGACAAGTATTTTGGCGCGATTGCCAAGCCGTCTGAGCCACTGAAAAAACGCAATATGCCGGTTGAACCCGAACGCACCAAAGAGGTCAGACATTATAAAACGGCACCAACGGTTCCTTTTCCGGCTGTATTAATCAATTATTTGGCGCCACCATCTAAAAGTGAAGATGTTCCTGCCTTGAAGATTGCTGAAGTGATTATGGCCTCGGGTGAAAGCTCGCGACTTTATCAATCGCTTGTCTATGAGCAGAAAATCGCACAACAAGCTGATTTCAGTGCGGATATCAGAGTTGACAAAGGGTTGATTTATCTTCTTGCAATCGCCACCGAAGGCACCTCGCCAGAAACCCTGGAAAAAGCCTTACTGACCGAATTGGCAGAACTTCAGCAGACGCCGGTTTCACCAAAGGAACTCGAAAAAGCCAAAAATCGCGTAATCACCCAAATTTTAAATCAGCGTGAAACAAACCGGGGAAAAGCCAGTGCTCTTGAAAGTGCAATTGCGTACCACGGCGATCCCGCTGCGGCAAATCAGGAGATTGCAAAATTGCAGGCTGTAACGGCGGCCGACATCCAGCGTGTGGTTAACAAGTACATTTCGGATACCAACCGTGTGGTGATTTACTATCAACAAAATGAAAAGAACTAATGAAAATTAAGATATCCAAATTACTGTTTTTGATCGGTGTTGTATGTTTTTGCAACCCGACCATGGCGCAATCGCCGATGCCAAAACCGGGCACACCAAAACCGGTTAACATTCCGGCGGTAGCCGAGTCAACACTTCCCAACAACCTGACCGTGGCGGTGGTCGAGCGCAAGAATGTGCCGCTTGTAACCGTTCATTTGATGATTAAAGGTGGCGCCAACGTTGAATCGATTGATCAGGCCGGACTTGCAAACATGACCTATTCGATGTTGACCAAAGGAACTCAGTCGCGTTCAGCAACGCAGATCGCAAATCAGATCGAATTTTTGGGCGGATCGATAAATACCTGGGCCGAATGGATCACCGGAAATGCGCAGGTGAGCGTGACGAAAGACAAGATCGATCCGGCGATGCAAATTTTGTCGGATGTGATTCTAAACCCGAGTTTCAAACAAGAAGAACTCGATCTTTTAAAAACCCAAACCGGCGACAACATCACCTCCAGCCTTAATCTCCCGGGATTTTTAGCTTCGTATGTCGCTAGTGTTTATTCGTATGGCGAACATCCGAGCGGCGGTACATTGTCGAGCGTGGAGAAAATCACCAGAAGCGATGTTGCCCGTTTCTATGAAACCAATGTCGTTCCCAATAACGCGGTGTTGATCTTTACGGGCGATATTTCGCAATCGCAGGCAATGGCACTCGCACAAAAATATTTCGCGGGTTGGAAAAAAGGAACCGGTTCTACGCCGAATCCGGTAGCCAAACCAGCCAAAAAGAAAGGTGACGTTGCGCGAATTTTAGTAGTCGACATGCCCTCGTCGGGTCAAGCGTCGGTGTCCTATTTTACTAAATTGGGATCGGGTAGGGTAACAACCGACAAATCAAAATCGGTTTTAAGTAGCGATTATTATACGGCTGATGTTTTAAACTCGGTTTTAGGAGGCGGGTATTCATCCCGACTCAACCAGGAAATCAGAATGAAACGCGGATTGAGCTATGGCGCACGCAGCAATTTTGATTGGCGACCGGACAATTCCAATTTTCTGGCATCAACCCAAACCAAGAATGAATCGGCTGCCGAAGTTGCCTCGTTGATTCTGGAAGAACTCAATAAATTAGCTTCGGGAACTTTAGCTGAATCAGAATTATTGCCACGAAAAACGGTTCTTGCAGGCGATTTCGGTCGCGCGTTAGAAACCAACCGCGGACTTGCCAGCACTTTGGCCGATATGTATAGTTTTGGTGTGGCGAGCAGCACTCTGAATTTATACACTAAAAATGTTCAGTCGGTTTCGGAAAAGCAGATCAAATCGTTTGCGGGTTCAAATTTGCCGGGCGGCGATATTGTGATCGTTGGCGATTATGCGATCTTTAAAGACGATCTCGCCAAACGTTTTCCAAACATGAAAATCAATGTTGTTCAAGCCAAGGACGTCGACCTGACAAAACTGAAATAGAACAGTCACGCAAAAAAAGATCCGTACGATAGTACGGATCTTTTCTTTTTTAACTAACCCAATATTAGAAAGCACCGATAAAATGGTTGCCCGGCTTGTTGATAAGCTTAGCGCCTTTTGTTACAGTTCCGGTGTTGCTGTTGATGATATAAACGTTTCCGTCCTGGCCAACCGGAGCAACTGTCATATAAACATCATACCCGTCTACCACAAATCCCTGGTATTGGAAGAAATACATATCAGTCGTGTATGGCAAGTCGAGTTGCTGCGCAGTTTTCGCGTTCAGGTCGATTAAGGCTACAAAGCTTTGAGATTGTTCCGTAAGCGCTGAAACAGGCGCGTTTTCGTGAGTGTAGGTAATTATCGCTTTTCCGTTTCCGGCATATCTCCAGTTTTCGATATACGAACCGGTCACGCCCAAAGCCGCATCAAGGCTAAACACATATGAATTGTCGTACTGGTTGTTTTGGTTGATTCGCAAAATGTGCGATCCGCCGGCTTCACGTTGAGTTGCCTGGTAAATATTGTTGTCGTCGCCTACAAATGCATTAAAGCTTCGGTACCCGCTTGTGTCGCCAAAACCAACTGTTGATGTGATTACAACCGGATTTTCAAGTGACGGATAATCAACTACAACTGATTTTGATCCCAATCGGTCGAAATCCGTTTCGTTTGCACCAGTCGCCGGATTGGTTTTGCGCATCCATGTCCCGATGATAAGTTTGTTTTTTGCCGCATTTAAAACCGGAGCGTCCAATCTGAAAATGTGATGACCTTGAGCTTCTTCTTCAGCTGTAAGCGGAATCTCATATGATTTTGCAGCTGAAATAAGTGCATTCTGCATGTCGATCGACACCACCGTAGCCGTACCAAAGGTTCGGACATAGCTTCCTTCCGGAGTAGATACAACAGCTGGTGTAGTTACATTTACAGCAACTCCTGTCTGATCGCCATCGAAGAGTTTTGCCCAACGCGGACTCGTTCCGGCATACTGCGAAATGTTCACATTACCACCGGTTTGCGAAAAGTTTTGACCGCCGTTCACGATATATTTTGAAAATTCGCCGCCATTTCCGCCGCCGTAAGCGATGTTAAATAAGGTTGATCCATCCATAGACGATTGCAAACGTGCCGTTCGTGCCGATGGAACTAAAAATCCGTTTTCAAAAACGTCAAAACTTTTGCTCGGATCCTGCGCATCTTCTTTGCTGATCGAATAAACAATCGTTCCGCCGTTTCCGTCGCCCGGAACAGCATCAGTGGTTCCCATGACCGCTCCGGCAATGGTAATCCATCGGTCTTCAGTTGATGGTGGTGGCGTTCCTCCATTATTAGTATCGTCGTCGCTACAGCTCGCGAAAAATGCAAGCATCGCCATCGGTAAAACCTTGAAGTATGATCTTTTCATTTGTATTAATTATAAGTTATTGAGTGAATAATTTAGTTTTACATAGAATGCACGTCCGGGTTTTTGAACCGCGAAATTGTCAAATGCCTGCTTGTTGAAAATGTTTTTGGCATCAACCGAAAGTGTAAAGTCGCGTTTCGGGAAAACATAACTCAACCCGAAATCGTGAACGTATTGCTTCGGCACATTGAATTTGTCGATACCGGCGTTATTTCCGTAAGGAACCGACATATAGTTGAAATTGTCAACGAATAAGAAACTGTAGTACAAATTCAGCTTCCCGTCTTTACGGGCAAAATTCTGGATGGTATATTGCGCTGAACTGTTGATGGTAAACGTTGGCTCATTCGGAATGTCCTTTATTCTTCCATAAACATCTTTTGTCGTCAGATCAAATTTTGAAGTATTTAAAATCAGGTTCAAATTGCGCTTAAACGTATAGTTGACTTCGAGATCAAATCCGCGTGATTTCACATTTCCCTGATTCACGAACGGCAAAGTCTGGACATTCGAGTTGATCATCGTCTGAATCGACGTTCCGATTCGGTCATTGATCTTGCGATAAAATCCGTTTACCGCCACAAAAACGTCGTTGTCTTTATAGCTGAATTTCCCCAATCTGAATCCGATATTAAAATTGTTGCTGGTCTCGGGTTTGATGTTCGGATTCTCAACAATGTTGTCGCCGGCATCGCCAAAAACCTCATTTTCAGTCGGCAGCCTTACGCCGCGCTCAGCCGATGTCATAAAGTTGATCTGTGGAAAAACAGCATACGAAATCGCAAGTCCGTAGCCAAAAATGCTGCGGTCGCTGGTTACAATATCCTCAACGCGGGTCGGAACACCGTTAATGGTTTCGACAATCGGATTCATTCGCTCCATCGACTGCTGGTAATGTTTCCCAAACCAGGTCGTTTTCAATTTGCTGTTAAGCGCTGTAAACTCGTAGCTCAACGATGAAATGTTTTTCTGAAGATCGCGGGTTCCAAAGAATTTGCGTTCCAAAACCGATCTGATCTCGTCGTCATCCTCGCGGTCGACAAACGAATAAACATGGTTCAATAAAATCTTGTGATTGTCATTGATGGTATAATTTAAATCGCTTCGAACTGAACCAACTTTCCGCAAAATATTTGCCATCGTCGGTGCGCCTTGCTGAGCGCCACCCGGACGCGGAATCGGATTGCCATCTAAATTGAGGCTTTGCTCGCCATGCCAGTTGTAATTCCACTTAACCGTGTCATTAATATGTCGGCGACGTTCGCCATAAACCGCATGGACGTTCAGCTCAAGTCCGTTGGTAAAAATATCTTTCTTGGAGTAGGTGAGGTGCGCCAGATTTGCATCCGATTCCGTAAACCGCCCTTTATACGGCGTAGTCATAAAAGTTCCGTGTTGAACTTCCTTATATAAATCAGATGCCGTGAATCCGATAAAAAATTTGTCAGCCCATTTAACATCGGTAAAACCGACATCAACAACACCACCAATCGAGCGAAACGCATCATTGAAACGCTTTACGCGAACAAACTCCTGACGGCCATTTGGCAAAATATTGTAGACATTCGAACCCCAAACCTCATAGTCGTTGTCTGAATAATTGTAAAATCCGGAGGCTTTAAATGTCAACCCCGAATCAAATCGGTACATGCCGCTGAAATTGAATTGCGACGTATTGAACGAGCCATAAGAAGACGACACATTCAAATAATTGCGCATCCCGCTTTTAAGCACAATATTGATCGCGCCACCAAGCGAATCGTCTGACAAATGCCCGGGAACAACACCCTTGTAAACTTCAATCCGGTCGATCATTGCCGGCGGAATGCTGTTCAAATCGAACGACGATCCATACATTGAAATCGGAATCCCGTCAATGAAAATTCCAACCGAATTCCCCGACATTCCATTAATATTATAATTTACATCGGCACCTAAACCGCCATTTTGCCTGATTCTGACGCCAACCGTACGATCCAGAAGTTCATTGGTTTGAAGGTTTCGAAGCCCGGCTTCCTTGGTCTCGATCACGCTCACCGCAAAGCCTTTTTCTTCAATTTCTTTCTTGGCCGAAACATGTTTAACAACCACCTCGTCGAGCGTTCGTTCGCCAATGCGATTCATTTTAATGGTCTTTTCAACCACCGACCGATCAATGGTAATCGCAACCGATTTATCGCGGGCCTCAACCGAAGAAATTTCGATGGTATAAGTTCCGTAAGCCAGATTTGAAATGGTAAAAACGCCTTTTTCGTCGGCAATCGCAAACTTGTTCAACCCTTTAACAGCAACAGAAGCGGCAATTACCGGCTGTCCGTCTTCAAATAAAATTTTACCTGAAATACGCCCTTGTTGGGGAAAAGCGAACGATGTAACGAGAAGGAAAAAGGTTAAAAACCTCATGACGATGATTAGTTTGGTGGGGCAAAATTAACTAGTTATTTTTACTTAATCTAAATAAGGCTAAACAAATTTGTAAATTTTTTACAAACACTTGAATTAGAAAGCGATTGGATATTTATTAAGGTTAGGAGCAGTGTGCAAATCAAGCTATTTGGCGGTGTCCCGTCTTTCGCTACAATCTCACTAGCGTGAGGATTTTCGCTGCAACCGGGGCTAGATTTGAGTGTTGGCGCCTGCCATTGCTGCCTTTTTAACCGCCGGTAACTCAACTCGAACCACGCCAATTGATAAATTTTTGGCAAAAAGTTATTTATAATGAGTCTAAGTAAAAGAAAAAAAGTAGCTTTGTAACCGAAATGAGAAACCTTCCCAAAGGTGGTTCTCTTTATAATTAAATACATTTTTAAATGAAAAATGCCATTTTAATCGCAATGCTCGTTGTAGCTTTCTCAATGTCAGCTCAACATAAAAATACGCTCCTTGATGCGTCATTCTGGAAAGCTAATCCATCAACCGAAGCTGTTAAAGCTGAAATCGCAAAAGGGAACTCGCCGATCCAGGCAAATGGCGGAGGTTACGATCCGGTTTCAATCGCAATCAACAACGACGCGCCGCTTGAACCAATCAAATACTTGCTGACTATCGAAGGGAATCCCCTGGATAAACTTACCCACGACAGCCGTATCTATCTTCACTGGGCCGCAAGTCGCGGAAACCTCGAACTCGTTCAATATCTTTTGGCAAAAGGAGCAAACGTAAACGCTGGCGATTCGCATGGAACCATTCCGATCGCTTTCGCAGCAAATGCGGGAATGAACAATGTTGCGGTTTATGAAGCTTTTTTTAAGAATGGAATCGACCCAAAGAAAAAATATAAGGATGGCGCAAACCTTCTTTTACTAGCCGTCGGAAATGATAAAGACCTCGCACTTACCAATTACTTTACAACTAAAGGAATGTCGATTAAAGATACCGACGACAACAAAAGCACGGCATTCGATTATGCGGCACGTGTCGGCAACATCGATCTTCTGAAAACTTTGCTAAAAAAAGGCGTAAAACCAACGGATAACGCATTGTTATTTGCCGCACAGGGTGCCCGCCGATCTGCAAACACATTGGATGTTTACCAATACTTGGTTGATGAAGTTAAGCTTAACCCGGCCGCCGTTTCAAAAGTTGGCGAAAACGTACTTCACAGCATCGTCCGTAAAGACAATCAACTCGACATTGTAAATTACTTTCTTTCAAAAGGTGTTGATGCCAACAAAGCCGACAATGATGGCAACACGCCACTATCAAATGCATCAGCCGGTAAAAACAAAGATATTGTTGAACTTCTCGCTTCAAAATCAAAAAACATCAACCTTCAAAACAAAAAAGGTGAAACCGCACTTACAATGGCGGTCAAAACCGGATCTGCCGATGTTGCTCAACTCTTGATTGCCAAAGGTGCCGACGTGAAAATTCTCGATAAATCCAATAACAATCTCGGATATCATCTGGTTACCTCTTACCGCGCGCCTCGTCAGGCAGCTCCACAAGACGATTTTATGCTAAAAATCAATATGCTTTCCTCGGGCGGACTCGATCTTGCCGCGCCACAAGCCGACGGGAATACGCTTTATCATCTTGCAATCGCTAAAAGTGATATCGCGCTATTAAAGAAACTCGACAATCTTAAGATCGATGTCAACGCCATCAACCAAGAAGGTATGACCGCGCTTCACAAAGCCGCAATGCTATCTAAAGACGATGCGCTTTTAAAACACCTGATTGCGTTAGGTGCCAAAAAAGACATCAAAACCGAATTCGACGAAACCGCGTTTATGCTGGCTTCAGAAAACGAATTCATAGCTTCAAATAAAATTTCAATCGACTTCTTAAAATCATAACATGAACTTCTTAGTCAGGTTAACTCTAGTTTTAGCGCTCGCATTATCATTCAATCAGGCATCGGCACAATCAAGCAAGTACAAATGCATGTTGCAAATGTCGAATTATGTTGGCGAAGGCGCTTACATTGTTGTT
This sequence comes from Flavobacterium sp., assembly GCA_015234525.1. Lineage (GTDB taxonomy): Bacteria > Bacteroidota > Bacteroidia > Flavobacteriales > Flavobacteriaceae > Flavobacterium. The sequence goes on from JADGMX010000020.1 coordinate 8,761, forward strand.
TCGGTGATCGATCCAAAAGGTAACTATGAATCGACATTATACGTGATGGGCGATGACAAACAATGGTACAACAGCCTTAAAGAATGGTATAAAGTTTATCAAAAACGACCGAATATCAGTGCAAAAACCGGAGCTTCTGTAACCGGTGGCGATCGCAGCATCACCACGATGGAAATTGACAACGCGAAACTAAACAAGGGTTACAAACTCCGATTCGAAACCTCGGTCGAAAATCAGAAATACCACGTAACTGACGTTGAGATTCCGCTTACCACCGAAGCTCTTTCACAAAAAGCAGACGGTAAAGGTTATATCAGATACGTCAGATTCAGCAAAATTTAGTAGAGATGACGATCTCGATCTGGCGGTATGCGCACCTTGCCTTAGCGGTGTTTTCGTTTCTGTTTTTGGCGGCCGCGTCGATTTCAGGGACTATTCTTGCCGTTGATGCCGTTGATCAGCAACTTCCGGACTATCGTGTAGACGATTTTAACCGGATTACACTTAGTCAGGTTATCCCCACACTTCAAAAGGAATATCTTGAAGTAACCGAATTATCAGTCGATCACCGCGAATTTGTCACGCTACAAGGTCTCGACCACGACGGAAATGATATCAATGCGTTTATCGATCCCCAATCGGGCATCATACTTGGCAACCCTGAACCGCAATCCGATTTTATCAAATGGGTAACCGCGTTTCACCGATCGCTGTTTTTAAAAGAAACCGGTCGGATTTTCGTCGGTATCATTTCTTTTATCCTCGCGCTTATCGCACTCTCGGGAATGGCGCTTGTCATTCAAAGACAAAAAGGCCTTCGACGTTTTTTCGGGAAAGTTGTAAAAGAATACTTTGCCCAATATTATCACGTGGTTGCAGGCCGGTTGCTGTTGATTCCTATCTTGATTCTGGCCTTGTCCGGCGCATATCTTACTGTTGATAAATTCAACTTTTTTACCGCTGAGCCAAAACCGCATCAATTCCCGGAGGAAGTCAATCAAAATCCTTCCAAAGGCAACATCGCCGATTTTACATTCTTCAAAAACACACCGCTTTCCGAGGTTGAAAAAATTGAGTTCCCGTTTGCGCCGGATCCCGAGGAATATTTTCGGATTACATTGAATGGCCGCGAAGTTGTTGTCGATCAATTTAGCGGCGAGATCGTTAGCGAAGTCCCAACCGGCTCTGCAAAATTTTGGACAGACCTCAATCTCGATCTTCATACCGGACGATCAAGCATTATATGGGCAATCATTCTCGCAATTGCCTCGCTTAATATTTTATACTTTATTTTTTCAGGGTTTAAAATGACCTTGAAACGACGGACAATTACCATTAAGAATAAATTTAAAGCCGAAGAAAGCACAATCATTCTACTGGTTGGTTCTGAAAACGGAAGCACGCTTTCATTTGCAAATGCGATTCACCAACAGTTTTTGGCAAACGGTAAAAAATCGTTTCTAACCGAAATGAATCAGTTTAAAACGTTTCCACAAGCCGGGCATATTATTGTTTTTGCAGCTACAAACGGTCTTGGCGACCCGCCGTCGAACGCCACAAAATTTATCGACCTGCTTTCAAATCATTCGTTTGCAAACCTTGTTAATTTTTCGGTAGTTGGTTTTGGCTCACATTCGTATCCTGAATTTTGCGGTTTTGCCAAAAAGGTAGATGAGGCGCTCTCAGATCAGCCGCTTGCAAATCGCTTCCTCGACCTTCATACCGTTGATGACAAATCGGTTGCACAATTTGTAGCGTGGACAAAAGCCTGGAGCGAAAAATCAGAAATTACCCTTGCCGTTACGCCTGCTCTTTACAATCAAAAGCCGAGAAACCTCGACAAACTTTTTGTGCTCGGCAAAACCATCGTCACTGAAAACGAACAAACATTTGTCATCACATTTAACGGCGATAAACTCAAATTTACCTCTGGTGATCTGCTCGCAATTTATCCTGCAAATGACAATCGCGAGCGCCTGTACTCAATCGGAAAAGTTGATGGAAACATTCAGTTGGTGGTGAAATTATATGAAAACGGACTTGGTTCAGAATTTCTGAATTCGCTTTCAGCCGGCGATGTCATCAATGCCCGAATTATCAGCAATACGTCATTTCATTTGCCGACAAAAGCACCTGCAATTGCAATGGTGGCAAATGGAGCCGGAATTGCGCCGTTCCTCGGAATGATCGCTCAAAATTCCAAAAAGAAAAACATTCGGCTTTACTCAGGTTTCCGAAAGGAATCGCCTGTGACGCAACTTTACCGCAAGCACGCCGAATTGTTCACTCATAAAAAACAACTTCAGGACCTTCAATTTGCGTTTTCCCGCGAAGACAGCCGAATCTACGTGATGGATCTCATCAATCGCGATGCGGATTATTTTGCAGAACTGCTCCAAAGCGGCGGTGTAATTATGATTTGCGGCGCTTTGGCCATGCAAACAGATGTTGAAAATACGCTGGGTAAAATCTGCCTCGAGCGAAATCATGTTGCACTCGATTCTTACAAAAGCAACGGCCAAATTTTAACCGATTGTTATTAATGAAACCGTCGAGAAGTTTTACGTTTTTGATCGCGTTAGTTTTGCTAACCAATTTTTCAGCACTTTGCCAATCGCTGCAAAAACGCAGTACAACGCTGATGGGTGGTCGGTTTGACATCACCATCGTCGACCGCGATTCACTTTCCGCACAACAAAACATTGACCGTGTGATTGCCGAAATCAGCCGGATCGAAATGCTAATTTCAGATTGGAAACCGGAGTCGCAGGTATCAAAAGTCAACCAAAACGCGGGAATCGCGCCGGTAAAAGTGGATCGTGAGGTTTTCGAACTAACGCAACGCGCCATCGAATTGTCAAAAAATACCAACGGCGCATTCGACATCAGTTTTGCCGCACTCGACAAGGTTTGGAAATTTGACGGATCGATGACGCAAATGCCCTCAAGGGAGGAGATTGCGAAATCCGTCTCAAAAATCGGTTACAAAAACATTATTTTGGATAGTGTAAATTCGACGATTTTCCTGCGACTACGCGGAATGAAGATCGGATTTGGCGCGCTTGGCGAAGGCTATGCTACGGATATGAGTCGCAAACTGATGATTAAACGTGGCGTCGCCGCAGGAATCATCAACGCGACCGGCGACATGAGCACCTGGGGAAAGCAACCAAACGGAAAAAAATGGATTATCGGCGTTACAAATCCGTTCCGAACGCACAAATTGATAGGCACTATCGAGCTAAGTGACGGCGCGGTCACAACATCGGGCAGTTATGAAAAGTTCGTGATTTTCGACGGCAAAAGGTATTCGCATATCATCAATCCAACGACGGGATACCCATCCACAGGGTTAATTAGCGTCACGATCGTCGGTGAAAGTGCCGAAATCGCAAACAGCATTAGCACATCAATTATGGTTCTGGGCAAGCAAAAAGGTCGCAAATTTCTTAAAACATTCCCCGGGTACAGTGGCATCATGATCACCGACAAAGGCAGAATCATCAAAATCGGAAACAAGATCAGACTCAAAAACCGATTTTTCTAAGATTAATTTTAGAAGCCAATCCCGCTGTCCGCTATATCTTTTTTATGCTCGTGCCTCGCCAAAAAAAGGATGCCGCTTCCCATCGGGGCTAGGTATTACCCAATCGCTGTAACTTTCCTGCAAAACACTATATTTACGAAAAACATTCATCTATGAGCACAAAATGGAAATGGATCGCATCAATTGTGGCGGTATTAGTTCTTGGCATACTGGTTTATTCAATCAACACCACTGCCAGCATCACCGATTTTGCACAAGCTTACAACGATCAGCAATTATTTAATAATGCCCTTGAAAAAGCGAATCAAAACGATGAGGTTAAAACCAGCTTCGGCCAACTTCAACCAATCGATAAACTGGCAATTCTGGAAGGAAATGTCGTTTATCAAAATGATGGAAACACGGTTGTTGCCACCATTCGGATTTCAGGTTCCACCTCAAAGGGAAAGATGGATATCGAGGCGCACAAAACCGGCGAAGTTTGGCACTATGACAAAATCACACTGAGAAATCCCGCGCTTGCATCGGCCATTGAAGTGGAAGGCGCAATCCTAAAATAAGAATCTGGTACTCAATAGAATTAACATTTTCACCAAACGTTAAAGTTAAAGATTTTAACAGATGAAATACGTCTTTTTCCGCTGAATTACAATAATTTTGCGCATTCGTGCAAAAAATCTTACAGCATTTAAAATGGCAATCCCTACAAGAATTTCACTCTGTTTACTGTTTTTATTTCTTTTTAATTCGGTTTTGGTAGCGCAAACAACCGTTTATTCCGAAAACTTTTCCGCGACCTCAAGTTCTGAAGAATCCGTTGCAGGTGCTATTGGTACAAGCGATTGGTCGGTTTCCAGAAGTGGCTCAGATTACGGCGCGAGAATATTCAATGGCAACCTTGAACTTACTAACAATGCAACCAACGCGGCAAACACAAGTGGCTGGATTTTAGCCTCAACATCAACCGACGATTTCGCATCGCCTTACAGAAATATTCTGTCGGAAAATCCGGGAAATGTTGTTTGGACGTTCAACATGCGCCAACGCTCGCTTACGCCAAATGGTTTCGAATCAGGGTCACACGGTGCGGCTTTTATTTTGGCAGGAACATCAGGAAGTTCAACCACATCAGGAACCGGGTACGCGGTAATCTTAGGGAATTCAGGTTCTGCCGATCCGGTACGTCTTGTTCGTTATAGCGGCGGACTCCGGTCATACACCAATATCATTACTTCAAATACCAGCGGAATGACCGATTTTGCGAGACAATATCTCAGCATCAAGGTTATTTACACGCCGATTACCAATACGTGGCAGCTTTTTGTCCGCAACGACGGTACCAGCGCATTTCAGGATCCTTCACAGGGAACACTTACTTTTCAAGGGTCTGCAGTCAACAACCAGTCGACTTCTACAAACCTCGATATGATGGGAGCGCTATGGAATGCCGGTTGGTTGATCACTTATCAGGCGTTTTTTGACAATGTAAAAGTCACAGTTGCCGAGCCAACCATTACTTCAATCGTCCCACCATCTAAAGTTGCAGGAACTCCAGGCTTCACGCTTACCGTCAACGGGACCAATTTCGTTGCAAACGGCGGAAGTATCGTTCAATGGAACTTTCAAAACCGACCTACAACGTTTGTATCTTCAACACAAGTTATCGCCACAATTCCGGCGACAGACATTCTGCTACCTGGAACGGCATCAGTTAGGATTGCCAATGGTTTTACGCTATCGAATTCGCAAATATTCACCATCGATGCTCCGGCCACACCGGTTGTCACGCCTTCAACCAACTCCCTTGCTCAACTAAACACCGTGTCAGGAACGGCATCCGCCAATGCGTCATTTACATTGACAGGTGCAAACTTAACCGGCGACGTTACAGTTACGATGCCTGCAAATTTCGAGGCTTCTACAAACGCCACAACCGGCTTTGCCCAAACTTTGACCCTCCCCAAAAGTGCCACGGGTTCTTTACTAACTCAACCGTCAACCATCTTTGTGCGAATCAGGTCGACTGCCACCGTCGGAGTAAATTCGGGTTCAATCTCGGTATCAACTCCGGGTGGTGCTACCAAATCGATTGCAGTCACCGGTCGTGTGATGGCGCTCCAGCCTACAATTGCTGCATCCGCACTAACTTTTACAAACGTATCATCAACCTCTTTCAGAGTCAATTTCACACCCGGAAATGGGACATCCCGAATTGTCTTGATTAAAAGCGGATCGGCAGTCAACAGCGCACCGGTTGATGGAACTACATATTCGGCGTCGTCAATTTTTGCAAACGGTTCCGAACTTGGAACGGCTAACTACGCTGTTTACAACTCGACCGGAAACTTTGTAACTGTTACAGGTTTAACGCCGGCAACCACATACCACGTTGCTATTTATGAATTTAACGGAACTTCGTTAACTGAAAATTACGCGACAACTCCGATGGTCGGAAACCGCGCTACACTTAATCCACCTTTGGGCTGGCCAATTTTTGCGGCGAACACCGTAAATACAATTAATTTTGATGATACGGTTGACGGTGTTAATGACGGGCACTTTCAGGGCGTGGGCGTTTCATCTCTGGGCGAGTTCGGCGAACTGAATTCAAATGCATTCGCGTTTACCGGATTTAGCAGCGGGAATGTCGCTTTTGGCGGAAACTCGCCCGAAGATTCAGACTACGATCGCGGTTCTGCTGAAAACAATGTGTCTGAAAGCGGACTTTATGCTTTTGAAATTTCACCTGATAATCAGGCACTCGGAATTCAATCTGCCACTGGAAATTTCGCGCCAGGGACCGTCACACTTCGTTTTCAAAACCGTACTGCTGCGCCAATTACTTCGATTAATGTAGGTTATTCGGTTGCCATTTTTAACGATCAGCCGAGTGCAGCCAATTTCAATTTTAGCCATTCAGCAAACACAACATCTTTTACGGCAATTCCTGAAGTCGACGTTGTATCAGGTGCTTCCGCAGATGTCGTACCAGAGTGGAAAACCCGCAACCGAGCGGCGACAATTACGGGATTAAACATTCCGGTAAGTGGCTATTATTATCTTCGTTGGTCGACAAATGGCGTATCGGGGAGCGGCGAGTTCGACGAATTTGCTCTTGATAATATTTCGCTTGTTGCCAATCCGTCAACCCAGTTTGTTACATTCTCCGGGTCGGCTGAAGAAATGGTGCTTCAAGGAAATGCAAGTCTGTCAGATAACTTAACGATCAACAATCAACTGACTTTTGGCGGTGGAAAACTGGTAATCAACGGTAAAACGCTTAACATCGGCGGAAATATAACCAATCAAAGCGTTGGTGGAATTCGCGGTGATGCTACAGCTCACGTTGTTGTGTCATCACCATTAAACATCGGACTTAGTTTCGACCAATCCAACATAGGAACGACAAATCTTGTAAATGAATTGCGGATTGCAAGTAATTCAAGTAACATCATTCAACTTTTGTCGCCGATTCAGATTAATGAAACCTTGTCAATATTTTCAGGGCAAACGCTGGATCTGATGACAAATACCATCGGTGGCGCGTTACCGACAATTAATGTAAACGGAACAATACTGACTCAACGTCCTTTGGGCGGACTCCCGAGCGGTAAAACATGGAATGGCGACGGACTTATTCATTATAATTCAACTTCGGCAATTCAAACTGTTGCGCCGGGAACTTACAATAATTTAACGTTGTCGAGTCCGCTTGGTAGCGTGGCATCAGCGAATTTTACGGTAAACGGGATTTTGAATCTGCCAACAGCAAATCCATCAGCAACAAAAGGAAGTTTGTCGATGGAAACTTTTTCGCTACTCATGGGAGCCGATGCAACAAATGTTGGAATTGGCGATGTAACCGGGATCACGACAAGAAACACAGTTATTGCAAACCATAAATATACTTTTGGAAATCCGCATACCTCGATCGTATTTGCGGCGCTCGGAACGTTACCGACGTCGATGAGTTTGAAGGTTAACATCGGGGAAGCACCCGCTTGGCGCCCGGGAGCGATTAAAAGACATTTCGATTTTATACATACCGGTGGTTTAAATACGAGATCATACATCAAAGCGCACTACCTCGATTCAGAGCTCAACGGCAATAACGAAAATAGACTGGTTGATTGGGCCAACATCACCGCAACCAACAGCATTGTTGAACAAGGACGATCGAACTTTAACACGCAACAGAACTGGGTCGAACTCAATAATGTTAACCTCAGTGTTTATTTTGAGCCGACGTTTGGTAAAGTTTTGCTGACACTCGACGAAATGGAAGCTAGTCTGGTTACATGGAACGGTTCGGTTAGCGATTCGTGGACAACTGCTGAAAACTGGACGCCAAACGCAACGCCGTCTGATGATACTTTAGTAATCATTCCGGATGCCGCAACTACGCTGCACGACCCGACAATAAACCCGCTGACTCGTATTGGTGAGATCACAATCGAGGCCGGCGGAATTGTAAATACCATCGAGAACTCGCAGTTGACTATAACCGGTGGGGCAGGAGCTTGGCTAAATTTTGGAACGTACAATGCGCTTGAGGGAAATCGGGTAATATTTACCAGCAATCAGGCGACCATTGCCGGAAATACAACGTTCCATCATATAACAGTTGCAGAAAATGCCTCACTACGTACTATGACGAACAATGTGATGCGTATTGCCGGGGATTTTGTCAATAATGGAATTTTCAGCGCCGGTGGAGCAAACAACACGGTAAATTACATCGGTACAAATCAGAATGTGGTGCTTCCGCTTTCTGGAAATGATTCGTATGTAAACCTGACAATTACAGGAAGTGGTGCGATTCTACCTCTATTGTTAACCATAAAAGGGCATTTAACAACCAATACTGTAGTTGACTTTTCAGGAAATACCATAATAATGGATGGAAATGAACGTCAGCGCATCCGCGGAAGCGTTCCTGCCATCTTTAATAACCTTGTCTTAAATAATATTGCCGATTTTCAGTTGGAAAATGATATCTCTGTTTTGGGAACGTTGACCATGAATGATGGTAATTTGTTTATTCGCAATAGAAATCTTACTCTCGGACAAAATCCGGTGGTTGGCAATTTCTCTGCTACAACTATGATCGTCGCTGATGAAACCGGTATGGTTGGCCGCAACTATCAGGCGCCGGGATCGTACTTATTTCCCATTGGAGAAAATAGGTCCAATCCTGGGTATTCACCGATTAATGTTGAAATTACTTCAGGCACGTTCAATAACGGATTTGTGAGCGTTTCTTTAACTGATGCGATCCATCCAAACAACAGCAGTGTGCACCAACACCTGACCAGATATTGGAACGTTACACAAACCGGAATTTCGGATGCTGTCGCCAATGTTACTGCGTCGTTTCTAAATTTTGACATCGTTGGATCTGCTAATGAGATTGCAGCCGCACAATTGAACGGCATTTTCGATCAGCAGTCAAATCCGTGGATTAAATTCGGTCCTATCGGCGCTAATTCGCTTACAGTAACGGGAGCTCAAATCCCGGAAGGTCAATTTTCGTCGTTCACCGGAGTAAAAGCCCAAAACCTGACCGTTGATATTGCCGGCTACGGCGAATTCTGCATGGGCGCCGACATTCTTCTTGAAGCGCTTATCTCAGGTGGCGACGCGCCGTTTACATATAGTTGGACAGCAGATCTCAGTTCGACATCAAAAGCCGTGGTTCCAAGTACGACTTCAGGAACGACAATTTATCAGGTAACAGTAAAAGATGCCAACGGATTTACAGCTACAAATTCGGTTGAAATAACTGTTTTCGAATTGCCGGTTGGTGGAACCATTGCCGCAAATCAGGTTGTTTGTTCGGGAACGCTTGCCGCCGATTTAATCCTGCAAAACTACACCGGAACTATTCTGCATTGGGAAAGCAGCTTGTCGCCAACTTTTGAAACAATCAATATAATTGAAGAATCTACCGATGTACTTGCTGCCACCGAAATCGGATTGTTAACCGAAACCACATACTTTAGAGCTAAAATCGGTAGCGGAACTTGCGACGCCGTTTATTCGAACATCGCACAAATTACAGTTTCTTCTACAACCTGGAACGGAACCGAATGGTCAAACGGACAACCTGCGGCCGGTGTTGGCGTCGTATTTACGGGCAACTTTACGGCGACTACCAGCTTTACGGCGTGTAGCATAACCGTTCAAAACGGCGCAGTTGTAACCATTCCGTCCGGAAATACGGTTACTTTGGCAGGTGCGATAGACGTTCAAAGTGGAAATTTCATTCTGGAGAATAATGCAAATCTTATTCAGACATCTGAAGTCGAGAACAGCGGTAACATTTCGGTTAAACGAGTGAGTTCGCCGTTATTCCGACTCGATTATACGATGTGGTCGTCGCCGGTTTCAGGAATTCAAACGTTGAAGAATTTCTCGCCAGCTACAACTGATAACCGATTCTACATCTTAAACACCTTGACAAATACATTCAACGATGTTGATCCGCTTACCACAACTTTTGAAACAACCCGCGGTTATTTGATCAGAGTCCGGAATACGCATGTTGCCGCGGGAAGCTCTGCGCCGCCACAAACTTGGCAAGGAACTTTTACCGGCGTTCCAAACAACGGAACAAAAACATTCGGGACCCAAACAGGTGGTTTGCGATACAATATGATCGGAAATCCATATCCATCAACCATTGATGCAGATCTTTTCCTGGCGGCAAACCAAGAAAACATCGACGGGACATTGTATTTCTGGCGTCGTTTGAACAGCGCTCCTGTTGATGGTGAAGCACACTCGGCGTATTATGCGACTTATACCATTGCAGGTGGAACTGAAGTTAACCCAGATCCCGAGGCGCCAAATGACGAGAATAAACCAAATGGCATCATTCAGTCGGGTCAGGGATTCGTAGTAATCGCCAAACCGGCCGCGGAAAATATCGTATTTAATAATTTAATGCGAACACCGGATCATCAGGGGCAATTCTTCCGTCAGGGGCAATCAGATCGAAGTCGTCTTTGGCTAAACGTTCGTAACAGCAACGGTTTGTTCGGACAAATGCTGGTGGCTTACATGGGTAGTGCGACAAACGGAATTGACCGTGCGGATGGTAAATATTTTAACGACGGAACCTTTGCGCTTACCTCTTTAATCGAAGGTGGCGAATACATCATTCAGGGTCGCGCGCCATTTGTTGAATCGGATGTGGTGACACTCGGCTTTAAATCGCCTACCGCCGGACTTTACAACATCGAGTTGGATCAGGTGGACGGACTCTTCGCAGGCAACCAAAATATTTATCTGAAGGATAAGTTCACAAATGTGACGCACGATCTAAAATCAGGTAGCTACTCGTTTTCCTCTGATGCCGGAAATTTCACCGACCGTTTCGAAATCGTATATCTCCAGCAACCCGAATTGTCGACTCCCGATCAAATCAAAAAGGCGGTTACGGTTTATAGTTCACAGTCGGATATGATTGTCGATGGTGGCCAAAACACCTTATCATCTGTTGCTGTTTACGATATCAGGGGAAGGTTTTTAATGGGATCAACCGATATCAACAAAACTCAGATTGCGTTTGCCAATGTCAGCCAGGAACAAGTATTGATCGTTAAGATCACACTTCAGGACGGTATGGTGATCAACAAGAAATACATCAATAAAAAATAGACGATTTCGTTATGAAGATGCCAAAATATTTGTTCCTTCTTTTCTGTCTGCTAATCGAGTTTTCAGCTTTTGCCCAGGATTTCCCTTCTGAAGATGAAGAGGATGATTTGCAAGGCGACGATCCCGCAGCAGTTCCAGTCAACGGCAAGCTTTTGTGGCTTTTAGTTGTCGGGATTGCCTTTGCGTACTATAAATTCAACACTATAAGCCGCGCAGAAACGCAGGGTTGATTGCTCTCATATTTTCAATTCTGCGATTTTTAGGAATTCCGGATTGGTTAAATGTGTGCTAATTGATCCAACGTGAAGCGAGTTTTTCGTAACTTGATGTTCTACAAAATCATTCGGCAGATTTTTCACAATTTGCCGTCAGTAACAGAACGTTAAAATCATGGAAAAACTGAAAATCGGCTTGCTTGTCGGCAGCCTTCGCAAGGAATCATTTAATTTAAAAACCGCCAAAGCGCTGATGTCGATTGCGCCACGAAGTCTTGATCTCGAACTCGTCGACATTTCGAAACTGCAGTTTTTTAACCAGGATCTCGAAGAACAGCCAACGGCCGAATGGGAGGAATTTCGTCGGAACATTAAATCTTTAGACGGCGTCATTTTCCTGACACCTGAATACAACCGATCGGTTCCAGGAGTTTTAAAAAACGCCATTGACGTCGGATCTCGACCGTACGGCCAAAGCGTTTGGGATTCGAAGCCGGCTGCAATTGTTAGCGTCACGCCGGGAAATTTGGGCGGATTTGGTGCAAATCACCACCTTCGGCAATCGCTTGTTTTTCTGAACATGCCAACTATGGCACAACCTGAAGCTTATATTTCGGGAGCTTCCAAACTTTTTGATGACACCGGAACGTTGACCAACGATTCCACCAAAGAGTTTTTGACCAAGTTCATGACCGCATTTGAATCGTGGGTTTTACTGACCCGACAGTCAAAGAATTGATTTGATTAAAAACGCCTGTAGTTTTGCAACCAAGAGCGACTGCGCCAGGGATTGAAGTGGAAATCCTTTTGCGACCTCAGAAGCAAAAGATTGCAGCGAAAAGCCCGTCCGGCGCCATAATTCTCAGACATAAAAAAATCACGATAGCTGAAAAGTTACCGTGATTTTTTGATTTATCGAATTTTAAAATTCGGACGTGAAGAATAGTTTTACGTTTGGATACTTGCTTTGCGTCATTTGGATGGTGAAATCTGAATCGGCTAAAAACACCAGCTGACCATATTTATCGTGCGCCAAAAACTTTTGCTTGATGCGCTTGAACTCCTTGAATTCCTCGCTTTTCGGATCGTTAGGTTTCACCCAACACGCCTTGTGGACCGGGAAATTCTCATAGGTGCATTTGGCGCCATATTCGTGTTCGAGACGGTATTGAATGACCTCATACTGAAGCGCGCCAACGGTTCCGATCACCTTTCGATTGTTCATTTCAAGCACAAACAACTGCGCGACACCTTCGTCCATAAGCTGGTCGATGCCTTTGTCGAGTTGTTTTGCCTTCATCGGATCGGCGTTGTTGATATAGCGGAAATGCTCGGGCGAGAAACTCGGAATTCCCTTGAAACTCATTTGTTCGCCTTCGGTTAAGGTGTCGCCGATTTTAAAATTCCCGGTGTCGTGCAAGCCCACGATATCGCCCGGATATGAAATGTCGACGATTTCCTTTTTCTCGGCAAAAAACGCATTCGGACTCGAAAATTTGAGATTTTTGCCCTGACGAACGTGCAAATATGGTTTATTTCGCTCGAAAGTTCCCGATACAATTTTGACGAAAGCCAAACGATCGCGGTGTTTTGGATCCATATTGGCGTGGATTTTAAACACAAAACCGGTCATTTTAGGTTCTTCCGGCGCAACCAAACGCGTTTCAGATTCCTTTGGCCGTGGCGACGGTGCGATCTGGATAAAGCAATCCAGAAGTTCGCGAACCCCGAAATTGTTCAACGCCGATCCGAAAAATACCGGCTGAAGTTTGCCTTCAAGGTATTCCTCACGGTTAAACGGCGGATAAACTTCATCGATAAGTTCAAGCTCATCGCGTAGCTTTTCGGCTGGTTTTAGTCCGATGATATCTTCGAGTTCCGGCGATGAAACGTCTGAAAACGCGATGGTTTCTTCAATATTTTTACGGCTGTCGCCAGAAAATAAGTTGATGTTCTTTTCCCACAAATTGTAAATTCCCTGGAAATCGTAACCCATTCCAATCGGAAAACTCAGCGGAGTCACCCGTAAACCGAGTTTCTGCTCAACTTCGTCCATAAGGTCAAACGCATCTTTACCTTCCCGGTCGAGTTTGTTGATGAAAACGATCATCGGAATGTTGCGCATTCGGCAAACGGCAACCAATTTTTCGGTTTGTTCCTCGACACCTTTTGCCACGTCGATTACAACAATTACGCTATCAACTGCGGTCAGCGTTCGGAAAGTATCTTCAGCAAAATCCTTGTGACCGGGCGTATCGAGAATATTAATTTTCCGATCGGCGTAATTAAAGGCAAGCACTGAAGTCGAAACCGAGATTCCACGTTGGCGCTCGATTTCCATAAAATCGGAAGTCGCACCTTTTTTAATTTTGTTATTCTTAACCGCGCCCGCTTCCTGAATTGCGCCACCAAAAAGCAGCAATTTTTCAGTTAAAGTCGTTTTTCCGGCATCGGGGTGAGAAATAATGCCAAAGGTTCGTCTGCGTTCAATTTCTTTTAAAAAGCTCATGTTTTGTAAATAGGTTGCAAAAGTAATTAATTATTGGCAATTGCAGGTCGGCGTGGCTGAATGCTTTGGGCGTGCCGGCGGTTGATGTTTTCAGATGAGGTTTCGCTCGGTAAATTCCGCCGTCGGGCTGTTCGTTACAATCTGTTTCGGCTCGGCGCAGCCGAGCCGAAACAGGATTTCCACTGCCATCCCTCACGCGAGGGCCAACCAGAGGTAGCTCGTTCAATAAAATTTTCGTTAATACATTGCGGCCGACTTGCGTAATACAATCGATTGTTTATTTTTGTCAGCCATAACCTTCGCCAACGCTACTTTGTTGGAAAGTGTAATTTAAATCTGGTGTTACATAAATGAAAATCAAACAATTACTGCTCGGTTTCTTGATGATGAGCGCCCTTGGGTTTGCACAAGATGTCAAGAAAGAAGTTCTTTTTACAATTGATGGAAAACCGTATTACACTGACGAATTTACGCGGGTCTACAAGAAAAACCTCGATCTGGTCAAAGACGAATCACAACGCGATCTCGATCAATATCTCCAGCTTTTTGTCGGTTACAAACTAAAGATCAACAAAGCTCAGAAACTCGGTTTGCAACAAGGCAAACAATATCAAAGCGAACTTCGCAGCTATAGAAGTCAACTTGCCAAAAATTACATCACCGACTCGAAAGTCACCAACGAACTGCTTCAGGAAGCCTATCAACGCTCGTTAAAGGAAATCAATGCCTCGCATATTTTGATCCTTGTCGACGAAAACGCATCGCCTGCAGATACGCTCGCGGCTTACAAAAAAGCCACCGACCTTCGCAACCGCGCTTTAAAAGGCGAGGATTTTGGCGCGTTGGCACTGCATTCATCACAAGATCCTTCGGCAAAGGAAAATCAAGGAAATCTTGGTTATTTCTCTGCGTTCAGAATGGTTTACCCTTTTGAAACGGCCGCGTATAAAACCAAAAAAGGCGAAATTTCAAAACCCGTCAGAACCCGTTTTGGTTACCATTTGATTAAAGTGCACGACATTCGCGACAACCGCGGTGAATTATCAGTGTCGCATATTATGGTGCTAAAACCTACTCAGGATGATGTTGCCGCCGAACAAAAAGCGCAAAATACAATCAACGACATCTATAAAAAACTGCAACAAGGCGAGAACTTTGAAGCGTTGGCAAAACAATTTTCAGAAGATAAATCATCTGCCGGAAAAGGAGGAGAGCTAAATCGCTTTGCATCCGGACAATTAAGTTCTGAAGAATTTGAGAACGTTGCTTTTTCATTGTCAAAACCGGGCGAAATTTCAGCACCGATCGAAAGTGCTTTCGGATGGCATATCATCAAACTCAACGAGAAGTTTCCGGTCAAAACGTTTGACGAAATGAAAGGCGAACTTGAGAATCGCATCGGAAAAGACGAACGCTCGCGTCTGATTGAGCAATCGTTAAACGAAAAACTTCGCAAGAAATATTCGATTAAGCGTGATGCAAAATTATATGCTTCGATTCAAAAAGCGGTAACTGATAAGATCTACACGTCTTCATGGTCTGTTCCGGTAAATTCATCTGCATACAAAGGAGACTTGTTTAAGATTCAGGATAAAAAGATCAGCGGCTTGCAATTTCTCGAGTATATCAACGAAAAGCAAAAATCTGACGTCAGCACCAAACCAGTCGCAAAAGCGGTAGATCAGCTTTACGAAGCATTTGTCGATCTCCAACTCAACACCTATTATAATGACAACCTCGAAAATGAATTTCCGGAGTTTTCATATGTAATGGACGAATATCGCGACGGACTTCTGCTATTTGATCTGATGGAAAAGGAAATCTGGGAACGGTCTAAGACTGACACTATCGGATTAAAATCATTTTATGACGCGCACAAATCGAATTACATGTGGAAAGACCGCGTTGAAGCCGTCGTAATCTCATCAACCAAACAAGACGTCGCCAAAAAAGCACAGAAGTTCCTCAAAAAAGGAAAGGACGCCGACTATATTAAATCCAAGTTAAATACGGAAGACGTTATTAATGTCATGGTCAGCAACGGAACTTTCGAAGAAGGAAACCCGGCATTGCCAAAAGGCACCGAACTTAAAACCGGAGTTTCAGATGTTCGAAAAGACGGCGATTATTTCTTTGTGACCAAAATAACCAAAACATTGCCCGCCGGAGTTAAGAGTTTCGACGAGGCGCGTGGGAAAGTTACAAACGACTATCAGCAATTCCTCGAAGAAAATTGGGTAAACGATTTGAAAAACGAATTTTCGGTGCAAGTCAACAGCCAGGTTTTTGAATCTGTTAAGCAACAATTAAAGTCGTAAGATGCATAAAGTGTCATCACTGTTGATCTTTTGCTTAGTGTTGTTGTCCTGCGGAAAATCGCCGGGCGACGCAGGATCAGGCGTGGTGGCAAGGGTAGGCGAGTCGTATCTGGCACTCGACAGCATCAGCGATCTTTTGCCTGATAACGCATCAAAGGAAGATAGCGCCATGTTCATCCGAAGTTTCATCGACCGATGGGCGCGACAAAAATTGTTACTCGAAGGCGCTGAGGTAAATTTGAGCAGTTCAAAGAAAGAATCGCTCGATCAATTGGTGCGTCAGTACAAAGCCGACCTTTATACAAAAGCGTATGTTGAAGATTTGGTCACGGCTAACGTCGATTCGGTGGTCAGCGAAGACGAATTAAAAGCATTTTATCAGCAAAATAAACTTAATTTTCTCACAAATGGCACCCTTGTCAGGTTGAGATACATACATTTGCAAAAAGATAATCCGAGGTACGAAAATATCAAAAACCGATTTTTCGATTTCCGGCGATCAGACAAGAAG
Source organism: Flavobacterium sp. (assembly GCA_015234525.1). GTDB lineage: Bacteria > Bacteroidota > Bacteroidia > Flavobacteriales > Flavobacteriaceae > Flavobacterium. The sequence continues at coordinate 25,523 of JADGMX010000020.1, forward strand.
TTTTGGGAAGAAAGCGCGCTGCAGTTCAAGAGTTTTGCGCTGAATGATTCGATTTGGGTCGAAATGAGCCAAGTTTATTCGAGGTTGCCATTTATCAACCCGGATAATCGCGATCAATATATCTCATCCGGAAAGTCGATCCAATATCCGGATTCAACCGACGTTTATCTTGTGAAAATACTGGGCGTTTTGGGGCCAAATCAAGTCAGCCCCTACGAACATGTGAAACCAACGCTACACGAAGTTATCGTTAACCGTAGAAAGTTGGAACTAATTAAAAAATTTGAAAAAGAAATAATTGATGACGCGCTTAAAAATAAAACGTATGAAATATACAAATAGCCTTTTAACGGTTGCCGTGGTTTTGCTAACTTCGATAATGTCGGCTCAGGAAATAATCCCCGAAACTGAAGTTGCCCAAAACACACCAACTCAAACCGGTAAAAGACAAAAAATTGACGGCATCGTTGCCACAGTCGGCGATTATATCGTTCTGGATTCTGACATCGATAAAACCTTACTCGAACTTTCAGCTCAGGGTGCATCGGTAAAGGACATCAGCCGGTGCCAGCTTCTGGGCAAACTCCTCGAAGATAAACTCTACGCACACCAAGCGATTCAGGATAGTATCGTGGTTTCAGATGCGCAGGTAAACGACAAGGTAAATTACCAAATGACGTACATGGTCGAGCAACTCGGAACCATGGATAAAGTCATCAAGTATTTCAAAAAAGACAACGAGGAAGATCTGCGTACCGATCTTTTCGAAATCCTGAAACAAAACGCACTAACCGAAGAAATGCAACGCAAGATCGTCGATGAAGTCGAAATCACTCCTGAAGAAGTTCGCACATTCTTTAAATCAATCCCTAAAGATGAACTTCCGGTTTTTGGTGCTGAAATGGAAGTTGCACAAATTGTTGTCAATCCAAAAGTGACTCAGGAAGAAAAACAAGCGGTAATCGACCGACTCAAAGGCTTCAAGAAAGAAATCGAAGAAGGAGCAAGCTTTTTCAGTAAAGCCGTACTTTATTCGCAAGATCCGGGCTCACGCTCAAATGGCGGTTACTACAAAATGACCCGCAAAACGCCATTTGTCAAAGAATTTAAAGATGTGGCTTTTTCATTGTCAGAAGGCGAAATCTCTGAACCATTCGAAACTGATTTTGGTTTCCATATCATTTACGTCGAAAAAATCCGCGGTCAGGAACTCGACTTGCGACACATTTTGCTTACCCCGCGAATTTCAGAGGAATCTCTTAACGAAGCTCGCGAGCGAATCACCGCAATCAAAAAGCGTATCGACGACAAGGAAATAACTTTTGCCGAAGCTGCCCGAACGTTGTCTGACGAAAAGGAAACCCGCGCAAACGGTGGAACTTTGATCAATCCTAAAACTCAGGATACGCGTTTCGAACTTACTAAAATGGATCCGGTTCTTTACGGACAGGTGTCGAATTTGAAGCAAAACGAGGTGTCAAATCCAATCGTCGACGAAGATCCGTCAGGCAAGAAATCGTTTAAACTGATGATGGTCACCAATCGCTACGACGAGCATACGGCTGATTATTCGCTGGATTATATCCGCATCAAAAACCTCGCGCTGAAAGAAAAGCAAATCAAGCGAATCGGCGAGTGGAGCGAAGAAAAGATCAAAGAAACATATATCAAAATCAACGGCGAATACCGCGATTGCGCGTTTGCAAACAACTGGCTTAAAAAGTAGTTTGCAGCAGAAAGTTTACGCTTTCGTTGGAACACTCGTCCCGCTTTCGCCTTTATCTCTCCGCTAAAGCTTCGAGGATATCGGCTCTATCGGGGCTGAAAACAGTATTTCCGTTGCTATTTGAACTAAACCAAAAAACATCAATTCATCTATGTCGGACGTTGCAGCAATTCAAAATCTGGTTCAAAAGAGAAATGAACTAAAAAAGGAAATCTCCCGAATCATTATCGGTCAGGACGTAGTGGTCGACCAAATTTTGCTGAGCATCTTCGCCGGCGGACACGCACTTTTGGTTGGCGTACCCGGACTTGCCAAAACGCTTATGGTGAACACCATCGCACAAGCGCTGGGCCTCGACTTTAAACGCATCCAGTTCACACCCGATCTTATGCCGTCGGATATCCTCGGAAGCGAAATCCTCGACGAAAACCGACAGTTCAAGTTTATCAAAGGGCCACTTTTCGCAAACATCATTCTCGCCGACGAGATTAACCGGACTCCGCCTAAAACCCAGGCGGCTCTTTTGGAAGCCATGCAGGAACGCGCGGTAACAATTGCCGGACAAAATTATAAATTGGCCTTGCCGTACTTTGTGCTCGCCACCCAAAACCCGATCGAACAGGAAGGAACGTATCCGCTTCCCGAAGCGCAACTCGACCGTTTTATGTTCGCCATTAAACTCGATTATCCGTCGTTCGCCGAAGAAGTTGAAGTGGTTCGCTCAACAACTGCTGAAAATAAAGTAACGATCAATCCGCTGTTTTCAGCTCAGGAAATAATCGATTTTCAGCAACTCATTCGCCGAATCCCTGTTGCCGACAACGTGATTGAATACGCGGTGACACTAGTCAGCAAAACGCGTCCCGACAATCCGTTGGCAAACGATTACATAAAAAACTACCTCGATTGGGGTGCCGGTCCGCGTGCGTCACAAAATTTGATCTTGGGTGCAAAAGCACACGCAGCGTTCAACGGAAAGTTTTCGCCGGATATCGAAGACGTTCAGGCCGTGGCAACCGGAATACTTCGCCATCGGATTATCAAAAATTATAAAGCCGACGCCGAAGGAATCACCGAAGAGGCGATCATCGCAAAACTCATGTAATACAATCCGGTTAATCGCCGGATTTTTTGTTTATGTTCTGCTCGAGTTCATCATCATAGAAAAACAGGAAAGCGCTTCCCATCATGTCCTGATCTTCGTTACTTGTATTGTCGACCGTTAATACGAGTTCATACTGACGGTCTTTAAAAAGCCAAATCCCGTTTTCAGATAAGAACTGACCGACTTTTTTCAAACCAACCCGGTCGTTGTGATTTTCAATATCACTTGTAAAAATCGAGGTTTTAGTTGTCTTGTCCATCAACGAAATTGAGGTCGCAAACGGATGAACGTGAATCGCGGCAGCGTGTAATCTCAAACTATCCGTGATTTGCAACTGGTTTCCGACATCGCTGCGATAAATGTTTTTCCCGGGCGGAATCACCCAATGACCCGACAATTTGCCGCCGGTTCCATCGTCATAGGAATGATTATCGGTTTCAACCGGAATGCAAAAATCGGTTCCGGGATCAATCGGCGATTTATACGGATCGTATTTGTCGTAAGGTAGCATGATGAACGCCGTTCTGCTCAGCAATGGCTTCAACGGTTTGGTAGTATATTCAATCGAAACCTTGTGTTTTACATGAAGATTCGGATTTTTATGATTGTGGTTCAGCGATTGAGTCGTTACATATAAGAGGTCGCTTCCTCTCATCGGAACACCATAACCCGTCGGGAAAATAAAATCTTCAAGTCCGTGTGAGAGCGAAGTCATCCTCGGATACTGCTTTCCGATCCGATCTTCCAACCCAAAGTGAGAATAGTAGTTTACATCGTTAAAGTCGACGTTGGTATGACAAATATAGTCGTTTGAAACGCGGGCCATGGTTTTCGCATCGTACGCTTTTACGTGAAAACCGGTTAAGTAAACCAAATCCGAATTTGCAGAGATCCGCACATAATCGGACGATTTCGGACCTTCCATCGATTTGTAAATTCCGTCAATGACAAAGGTCGGCGACAACATTTGATATTCGCCCGACGCTTGATCAACATTCCATTTATTGTCGACCAATCCTAATTTATGAGCAATCGTGGTTTTGATAATCGCCTGATGACGGTTTGATCTTGTTGTATAGATGGCAACCCCGCCAAGAAATATGAGCAGTAGTGCGACCGCAATAAATTTGTATATCTTTGATTTTGACATGTTACAAACATACTTTTTTTTACTGATCTCACATGAATAATTCCGATCGCGTTTTTGGTTTGGATCTGATGCGCGCCGTCGCGATTCTATTAGTGGTTATTGGTCATTTGGGCTGGGCAGTCGGCGGGGAGAAGCATTCGTTGTCGCCCGTATTTGCATTTTCGTCATTCTTAGGCGTTGAGATTTTTTTTGTGCTTAGCGGTTTTTTGATCGGCAGAATTCTTGTCAGAATGTTTTCAGGTGATTTCTCCGTCCGCCAGATCCGAGTTTTTCTTAAACGCCGTTGGTACCGAACCTTGCCAAATTATTATTTAATACTTCTCGCTAATATTGCTATCGCTGCGTTTCTAGGGTATGAAATCGAACAGCTCTCGAAATACTTCCTCTTTCTTCAGAACTTTGCTTGGCCAATGCTACCGTTTTTCACTGAATCATGGAGTTTGCCAATCGAGGAATTTGCCTATATCGTTCTTCCGGGAACACTACTAATAGGTTTATTGACGGCCCGAAATGGAAGTAGAAAAATCATCTTTATATGTGTAGTATTAATGCTGGTTTTGGCAGGCGGAATTTTCAAATACCTGAATCATATCAATCATCCAACGCCAACAATCGATCAGTGGAATCTTGGCGTGAAGTCGGTTGTGGTATTCAGAATCGACTCAATTTGCATCGGCGCTGCTTTCGCGTGGATTTCGATATTTTGTGCCGAGATCTGGGCAAAAAGCAAATATCTTTTGGCCGGCTGCGGACTTTTCGGCATCGGATTTTATTTTATCGGTGTTGGTTATTTCCGGTTGCTGATTGAAAATTATCCGATGTTTTGGAATGTATTTTATTTGCCACTGCTGTCGGTAATCCTCGCGTTATTCCTACCACTTTTGTCGGGATGGAACTCAGTTGCTAATTTAGTTGCCCGTCCGATTACCTATATAAGTCTGATTTCATATTCGCTTTATCTTGTTCACTATGGCATTGTGCTTCAATTGATGAACGAATATTTGCCGGTCGGAATTGTTTCTGTACCGATATTCGTTGCGGTTTATCTGATGGCAACTTTTACGATCAGCACAATTTTGTATAAGTTTTATGAAAAACCAATGATGGATAGGCGTGAACCTCGCGAAAAAATTGTAAATTAGATTGATTCTCGACAGGCGATATTTACGGATTCGCATAAATTTAGTCGGAAACTACCAGATTGTTAATTATTTACCAGAATTTTGATTTATTCTTAAATAATGGCTATTTAAGTTGCATTGTTGAAGAATCTTAGATAAAAAGTAAAATTCGCTGACAATTCAGCAGAATATCGTAAATTTGCGTAACACAAAATAAGACATTATGGCTTTTGATATCGAAATGATTAAAAAGGTTTACGAGAATATGCCGGCCCGCGTTGATAAGGCCCGTGAACTCGTTGGCCATCCGCTTACATTATCGGAAAAAATATTATACGCACACCTTTGGGAAGGCGAGGCTCGCAAGCCTTATACGCGAAGTAAAGATTACGTCGATTTTGCTCCGGATCGTGTGGCATGTCAGGATGCGACCGCTCAAATGGCGCTTTTGCAATTTATGCACGCCGGCAAACCTAAAGTTGCCGTTCCGACTACAGTTCACTGTGACCACTTGATCCAGGCTAAAGTTGATGCCGCAACCGATCTGGCTCGTGCAAAATCGCAAAGTAGTGAAGTTTTCGACTTCCTTTCTTCAGTTTCAAACAAATACGGAATCGGTTTCTGGAAGCCGGGTGCCGGAATCATTCACCAGGTAGTTCTTGAGAATTATGCATTCCCAGGCGGAATGATGATCGGAACTGACTCGCATACCGTTAATGCCGGTGGTTTAGGAATGCTTGCAATTGGTGTTGGTGGTGCCGACGCTGTCGATGTTATGTCAGGCATGGCGTGGGAACTTAAGTTTCCAAAACTGATCGGAATAAAATTAACCGGAAAACTATCGGGTTGGACAGCTCCAAAAGATGTTATTCTAAAAGTTGCCGGAATCCTGACCGTTAAAGGCGGAACCGGCGCTATCATCGAATATTTTGGCGAAGGTGCACGCGCGATGTCTTGTACCGGTAAAGCAACTATTTGTAACATGGGAGCTGAAGTTGGTGCTACAACATCAACATTTGGTTACGACGAGGCAATGAGCCGTTACTTGCGTTCAACCAACCGCCCAGAAGTTGCCGATGCTGCTGATCAAGTGGCGTCTTACCTTACCGCCGATGCAGAGGTTTACGAAAACCCTGAAAAATATTTTGACCAAGTAATTGAAATTAACCTTTCTGAACTTGAACCATACCTGAACGGACCATTCACTCCGGATCTTGCGACGCCAATTTCAAAAATGAAAGAGGAAGCAATCAAAAACGACTGGCCGCTAAAAATCGAATACGGTCTTATCGGTTCTTGTACAAACTCGTCTTACGAAGATATTTCACGCTCAGGATCACTTGCTCGTCAGGCAGCTGAGAAGAAATTAAAACCAAAAGCTCAAATTACAATCAACCCGGGTTCTGAACTTGTTCGCTACACAATGGAGCGCGACGGTTACATGCAAACTTTTGATACAGTTGGCGCAACAGTTTTCGCAAACGCATGCGGACCTTGTATCGGAATGTGGGATCGTGAAGGTGCCGAAAAAGAACACCGAAACACAATCGTTCACTCGTTCAACCGTAACTTCTCAAAACGTGCCGACGGAAATCCAAATACGCTTGCTTTTGTAGGTTCGCCTGAACTTGTAACAGCGTTGGCAATCGCCGGAGATCTTGGCTTCAATCCAATGACGGACAAGCTGATTAACGAAGACGGAATGGAAGTAATGCTGGACGAACCAACAGGTTTCGAACTTCCGCCAAACGGTTTTGCTGTTGAAGACGCAGGTTACCAGGCGCCGGCTGAAGACGGAAGCAGCGTTGAAGTTCTCGTTAGCACCGAGTCAGAGCGTTTGCAACTTCTTGCGCCTTTCGAACCGTGGGACGGAAACAACATCACCGGAGCAAAACTCCTGATTAAAGCGTTCGGAAAATGTACCACCGACCACATTTCAATGGCGGGACCATGGTTGCGCTACCGAGGTCACCTCGACAATATCTCGAACAACATGCTTATCGGCGCGGTAAATGCATTCAACCAAAAGACAAACTCGGTTAAAAATCAACTTACCGGTAAATACGATACGGTTCCTGCGGTTCAAAGAGCTTATAAAGCTGCCGGAATTCCAACTGTAGTCGTGGGTGATCACAACTACGGCGAGGGTTCTTCACGTGAGCACGCTGCAATGGAACCGCGTTTCCTTGGCGTAAAAGTAGTTCTGGTTAAGTCGTTTGCACGAATCCACGAAACTAACCTGAAAAAACAAGGTATGCTCGGACTTACCTTTGCAAACGAAGCTGATTACGATCTGATCCGCGAAAATGATACGTTCAATTTCATCGATCTTAAAGAATTTGCTCCGGGTAAACCGCTTACAATCGAAGTGACGCACGACGACGGGACAACCGATACAATCCTTACCAACCATACCTATAATGAAGGTCAAATTGGATGGTTCGTAGCCGGATCTGCGCTAAACTTAATCGCAGCCGCCGGTAAAGCATAATTCAAAATCTGTTTATAACAAATCCGCTTCTTTTAGGAGCGGATTTTTTTTTTGGATTGATTTGAAGCCATTTCCTGCTGTTCGCTATATCTTTTTATTGTTCATATTTAGCGTTCCCATTAAATAGAAACGGCAATAAAAAGGATGCCGCTTCCATCAGGGCTAACTTACGTATCTTTTTGCGATAAATTCTAACTGGAGCTATTTTCTAAGTAGCATCTCGCGACTGAAAGCCTCAAGTAGTTTGAAAACCTGACTTTCAATTGCAGGAAAGTATGAATAGAAAAAAAAGTAATGATCGGAGTGGAATGGTGTTGCAACAACGATCGGTGTGCTTTAAACCAAGCTGAGAAGTGAAAACTGAAGAGTAAATTCAGCCCCTGATGGGAGCGGCTATCCTTTTTTGCTGTCCGCGCAGATCAATTTCACCCTCACACATAATGGCAAAAAAGATAATAGCGGACAGCAGGAAAGGCTGCCAAAAATAGGCTAGTAGTATGTAAATCGGCGTACTTTAGAAATGTATTTTGCCAAGCGGATTACCTGGTGGCTGTAGCCAAATTCGTTGTCGTACCACACATAAATCACGATGTTTTTGCCGTCTGCCGACACAATCGTAGCGTTGCTGTCGAAAATTGCCGGAGCCGACGTACCCACGATATCGCTTGAAACCAACTCGTTGTTCAGCGAATATTTGATCTGCTCGACCATTTCGCCTTCAAGTGCGTAACGTTTCATAATCGAATTGAGTTCCTCGATTGTGGTTTTGTTTTCAACCTCCAGGCTCAATACCACAAGTGATCCGTTTGGAACAGGAACGCGAATGGCGTTTGAGGTAAGTTTGCCCGCCAACGACGGTAACGCTTTTGCCACCGCACTTCCGGCGCCGGTTTCGGTAATGACCATATTGAGCGCAGCCGCACGGCCACGACGGTATTTTTTGTGCATATTATCGACCAAATTCTGATCATTGGTGTACGCGTGAATGGTTTCGAGATGACCTTTTACAACGCCTAACGTATCTTCGATCGCTTTTAAAACCGGCGTAATCGCGTTGGTGGTGCAAGATGCCGCCGAGAAAATATCGATTTCATCCGGACTGTATTCTTTGTGATTTACGCCGTGAACAATGTTCGGAATGCCTTTTCCTGGGGCGGTTAGCAAAACTTTTTCGACTCCGTTCGACACCAAATGACGTGAAAGCGCCTCTTGGGTGGTGAATGCGCCAGTATTGTCGATCACAAGAGCATTCGATATCCCGTATGCCGAATAATCGATTTCCTCCGGAGCTGAAGCTGTGATGATGTGAACCGTGGTTCCGTTGATGATTAGTGCGTTGTTTGCCGCATCGATCGTAACCGAGCCCATGAAGTCGCCATGAATTGAATCGTATCTAAGCAATGATGCGCGTTTTTCGAGTGAAGTTGCATCGCATTTTTCGCGGGTAACGATTGCACGAAGACGCAGTTGGTTTCCCCGACCGGTTTTCGACATCAACTCGCGAGCAAGTAATCGGCCGATTCTCCCGAATCCGTACAAAACCACATCTTTCGGTTGGTTGCCAGGAAGCGATTTTGCGTTTTTAAGCCGGTCAATGATAAATGATTTTGCGTCGTCGAAGTTATTTTCTTCGTGGTGGAATTCGTAAGTAAGCTTACCGATGTCGAGTTTTGCCGGCGGCATATCCAGCGAAAGGATTGCGCGGGCAAGTTCGACAGAATCAAAGATCGAGATTGGCTTTCCGACAAACTCGCCTGCGTATTCATGAAGGTTCATAATTTCGCTGACGTTTCGGTCGATGAGTTGATTTCTAAAAAGCACGATTTCGATTCCTTTGTCATACCAAAGGTCGCTGATGATCTTAATAAACTCGACTCCGGCACGACGGCGGTCGGCTTGGAAATTGAGTTCTTTTTCGTAGGTAATCTTCATTTCGGTTGCTGTGTTATGTGTTAAAACCGGTGCAAAAGTACCGATTTCAAACGTTTTCGTAAAATATTTCGCAAGATTTTACAAATAAAAAAACCGGACGTTTTTGCCCGGTTTTTTGGTGTTGTTATTTGTTAAATTATAATTCGGAAAAGTTGTCCTTCGGTATTGATAATTTCGATTCGTACTGGCTGATTATTGGATTTGTTTGACAGAATTTTTCGGACGGTTTCCACATCAGTAGCCTTAATATTATCGACACTTAGGATAATGCTGCCTTTTAATTCGTCGGCATATTGCGCAAGATCGTCATTGTTGACATCGGTAATTTTCACTCCGTAGTTAATCTTGAATCGCTTTTTATCTGCGGCTTCTAAATTTTCGAGTTGCATGCCTTTTAAAGTTGCGGCCGTGTTTTCGTATTTTGAAAGTGTCACCGGAACGGTAATCGATTTGCCATCGCGAAGAACGGTTACCCGAACTTTATCGTTAGGACGTTTGGTGTTCAGGTATTGCGCAAGATCAGAGAATGAGCCGATATTTTTATCGTCAAGTTTCTGGATGATATCGCCTTTTTTCAATCCGGAGCGTTCAGCACCCGAATTTTTTGTCACCTTATTAATATAGAAGCCGTTGGTTTCAGCAATGCCGAGTTCTTTTGACGCGGTCGGATTCAGTTCACCACCTTCAACGCCAAGGATTCCGCGTTGTACGTTACCGAATTCCATGATGTCTTCAATAATTTTTCGGGTAATGTTGGATGGAACAGCAAAAGAGTAACCGACATACGATCCGGTCATTGATGAAATCATGGTGTTAATTCCGATTAGCTCGCCGTTGGTGTTGATCAGCGCGCCACCGCTGTTTCCCGGGTTAACCGCGGCATCAGTTTGGATGAATGATTGGAGTCCGCTGCTATCAAGATTTCGCGCTTTGGCAGAAACGATTCCGGCAGTTACGGTCGAATTAAGGTTGTAAGGGTTTCCGACGGCAAGCACCCATTCGCCCACTTTCACATGGTCTGAATCGGCAAAAGTGGTGTAGGCAAGTTTGACATCCGCATCAATTTTAAGCAGTGCGATATCCATCTTTGAATCGGTTCCGATAAGTTTTGCTTTGTAGGACTTGTTGTTATTGAGCGTAATCTCAATATCGGTCGCGTCCTTGATCACGTGATTATTGGTCACGATATACCCGTCTTCAGAAATAATCACTCCGGAACCGGTTCCAATTTGAGTTTGCTGTTGCCCGCCGCGATATCCGTAAAAGAATTCGAGCATCGGGTTGGTAACAGTACGATAGGAAACGTTCTTTACGTGAACCACATAATGAACAGCTTTATTTGCAGCTTCGGTAAAATCCAGGGTTTCAGGCGAGAGTCCGACAGGTCTAAGATAAGACGTTGTCGGCGCTAATGTGGTAATTCCGTTTTTCTCGGGAAATAATTGATCGTCATCAATAAATACTTTATAAGCTCCCAATGTTACAGCACCGCTGAGTAGGGACACTAAGAACATGCTTGAAAGGTTTTTCATAGTTTGAAATATTATAGTATTTAACGTAAAAATATCAGGATGATATATAGCGCGAATGGTCTTTAACGCACGTTTAACACCGGTGGTTTTACCTTATCTTCGTACATTTACCATCATTTAAAATTATGGCAACCACATTTTATAAGTACCAGGGAACCGGCAACGATTTCGTTATGATTGACAATCGCGATGGCCGTTTTTTCAAAAAAGATGCCAGGCAAATTGAACGTATCTGCGACCGACGATTTGGCATAGGAGCCGATGGATTGATTCTGTTGGAAAACGATCCTGATTATGATTTTCGGATGGTTTACTACAACAGTGATGGAAATGAAAGTTCAATGTGCGGAAATGGCGGAAGGTGCCTGGTTGCTTTTGCTAAGAAATTAGGAGTAATCACTGACCGATGCCGCTTTATCGCCGTTGATGGACCTCATGAGGCTGAAGTCTTGTCTGATGATACCATTTCACTGAAGATGAAAGATGTTGATTCTGTCAGATTGTCAGATGGTTATGTTTTTTTGGATACAGGTTCGCCTCATCATGTTGAAATGGTTGACGATGTTAACGAAATTGATGTAAAAAACCGAGGGGCTGAAATCCGTTACTCAAACCGTTACGGAGTTGGCGGTACCAACGTAAATTTTGTTACGAAGTTAGCTGAGGATCAGTTTTCAGTCCGAACCTATGAAAGAGGTGTTGAAGACGAGACCCTATCGTGCGGAACGGGTGTTACTGCTGTGGCCATCGCAATGAACGCAATAGGACATACCAATTCTAATCAAATGAAATTGAAAGTTTTGGGTGGTGAACTCGGAGTGTCGTTTAACAAAAATGATTCTGATTATACGGATGTTTGGCTTTCGGGTCCGGCGCAGTTCGTATTTTCAGGTGAAATCGCATTATGATAACAACTTTAAGAGGCGAAAACATTTATTTGCGGGCACTTGAACCTGAGGACCTGGAATTTGTCTATCAGGTTGAAAACGATCAAACGATGTGGCATGTGAGCAACGCCCAAACGCCGTGTAGCCGGTATTTTATACGACGATATCTCGAAAACGCGCAACAAGATATTTATGAGGCCAAACAACTCCGACTGGCAATTTGCAAAAACGGTCAATTTTCGGCAATTGGATTGATTGATTTGTTTGAGTACGATCCAAAAAACCGCCGCGCAGGCATCGGAATCATCATCGGAACAAGCGAGCAGCGAAATAAAGGCATTGGCTCAGAAGCGTTGAAACTACTGATTGACTACGCGTTCGGTCCATTAAATCTGAATCAGTTATTTGCAAATATCGATGTGGATAATGAAGCAAGTCTGAACCTTTTTTCTAAATTTGGGTTTTTGAAAGTTGGCGTAAAAAAGCAATGGAACCTGATAGACGGTGTTTTTCATGACGAAGCGCTCTTTCAACTCATCAATCAATAACTTAATCCGAACCACTTGAACCTTAAAAAAATCGCCATAACTTTATCTGTAGTTTTGATCTTTGGACTCATTATCTACGGATATCTTCTCTACCGTGATATTTTCACCAATAACACCAAGTTTACCGATAAGGAAGTTTTTGTATACATTCCGACAAATGCAACTTATGATGATGTCCGCGATATTATCGTGCCTTTTCTGGACGATTTGGAGCGATTTGAGACCGTTGCTGAAAAAAAATCATATCCGCAGAATGTTAAAGCCGGCCGTTTTTTGCTGAAACGCGGCATGAATTCGAATGAGATTGTTAATGCGTTGCGGCAGAATGTTCCGGTTGAGCTCGCTTTTAATAATCAAGAGCGTTTGGAGGATTTTGCTTCTCGAATCGGAACTCAAATTGAAGCCGACAGTATTTCGTTGATGAAAGCGTTTACCGATCCTAAGTTTTTGGAAGAAAACGGATTTAATGAGGCTAATGTTCTTGCGATGTTTATACCTAATTCGTACGAGTTTTACTGGAATACTGATGCTGAAAAGTTTCGCGACCGAATGGCAAAAGAATATCGAAATTTCTGGACTGAAGAGCGCAAGGCCAAAGCACAAGCTCAAAATCTGACGCCAATTGAAGTGTCTGTTCTGGCATCCATCGTTCACAAGGAAACGGTAAAGATAGATGAGCGTCCGCGGGTAGCCGGCGTTTATCTAAACCGACTCGGCCGTGGAATGAAGCTTGAGGCCGATCCAACGGTTATATACGCGGTCAAGAAAAACGAATCAGATTTTAACAAGGTGATTAAACGCGTGCTTTTTAGAGATCTCGAAACCGATTCGCCTTACAATACATATAAGTATGAAGGTCTGCCGCCGGGGCCGATCGCGATGCCTGATATTTCAGCTGTTGACGCGGTTTTAAATCCCGAAAAACACAATTATATCTATTTCTGCGCTAGCGTTACCAACTTTGGCTACCATGAATTTGCGGTAACATTGGCGCAACATGAGGCAAACAGACGTAAATATGTGGCGTGGATCAACAGCCAAAACATAAAGCGTTAATTGTGTTCTGCCGTAGCCTGCTGGCGATACTGATTTTAATTCTTTTTTCAGAAAGCGGCTTGGGCCAAAAATCGGATTTTTTAAAACCGTCAGATTCTTTGGATTCCAGCCGATTAAAAACGGTCATTATCGGACAAGGCGTTGCGATTTCGGGTACTTTGTACTTGTTGAATCAGTCTTGGTACGCTGATTATCCGAAAACGAATTTCCACTTAATCAATGATAATGCGCAGTGGCTTCAAATGGATAAGGCGGGCCATGTATTTGCGTCGTATCATTTTAGCCGGGTTGGCAGCGAATTATTAAATTGGTCAGGCGTCAATAAAAAAGATCAATTAATCTATGGTGCATCAGCCGGATTTGCGTTTATGTCAGCAGTGGAAATCCTCGACGGACATTCAGCGAAATGGGGCGCATCGTGGGGAGATATAATTGCTAATTTCAGCGGAAGCGCATTATATGTTTCGCAGGAAATACTTTGGAGCGAACAACGTATCATTCCAAAATTTTCGTTTCATCAAACGCCTTATGCATCGGCTAGACCAACGGTTTTGGGAAGTTCGTTATCGGAACAAATCCTGAAAGATTACAACGGGCAAACCTATTGGCTATCGGCAAATATTAACTCGTTTGTAAGGTCGGCTTCTGTTCCAAACTGGCTGAATCTCGCCGTCGGATACGGTGCCGAAGGAATGATCACCGGCGATGATACTTTGGTTAATACTGTTTTCTTTGACGAAAAACAACGCACACGACAATTCTATCTTAGTCTCGACGTCGATCTGACACGAATCGAGACGCAATCACATTTTCTAAAAACACTTTTCTCGGTAATTAACACCGTTAAAATTCCGGCGCCTTCAATCGAAGTCAATGATAGAGGCGTGGTTAAGTTTCATCCATTATACTTTTAGAAAACATTAACTTGTTGATTATCAGCTTTAAGTAAAAAGTTGTATATTTGCCCTCGCAGAAATTTCCTCACGGGACAGCGTAGGAAGAAAACTTATTTATGTCAAAAAAATGGATATATTACATTTCGGTTACACTTATTGTTACATTTATTAGCTTCGGTTTCAGACCGGCAAAAGCAGAAGATCACGCATGGTTCCTGGTCGATGAGACTCAGGAAATGATTTACGAATATCCTTCCCAAAACGTTACTGATTACAAAAGCCACAATATTCCATTTACAGGAAGATTTTTCATTGGCTACAAAGAAGCCCTTGCATTTAAAGAAAGTCAGGGCAAATACAACAAGATCAACACCCATGGTTATATGGGTAAATATCAGTTCGGCGCACAAACACTTCGTTCGATCGGCATTCACGACAGCATGGCATTCATGCAAAGTCCGAAACTTCAGGAAAAAGCGTTTATCGCATTAGTTTCAAAGAATAAAGGCTTATTGGCCAAAGAAATTGAACTTTATAGTGGAAAAGTCATCAACGGAATTCACATCACTGAATCTGGAATACTTGCTGCCGCTCATTTGGGCGGAGTGGGATCAGTTAAAAAGTTTTTCCGAACCAAAGGTAGAAGCTATCCTCGCGACAAATACGGAACATCGCTGGCAAGCTATATGAAGCGTTTTGCTGGCTATGAAACATCGTCGATTCCGGCTAATCCAAATGCGACAATAAAAAGCATTTAAGCCCTCAATCACAATCATATAAAAAAAAACCTGTCGTTTATCCGGCAGGTTTTTTTATTTGTGAATGATAAAGATCGCGGGGCGGTTATGAAGGTCGACAGCTGTCTTTTTCCATTCCGACACGCGCAGGGTTTTGATGAATTCGGTCGGAAGTGTAATATCTGCCGCAACGCAAACCCTTGTATTTGGTTGTAGCGCCTGTAATACATCATCAAGCATCTTATTGTTGCGATACGGAGTTTCGATAAACAACTGCGATTGATTTTTGTCTGCCGATAGTTTTTCGAGGTTTTTGAGCATTTGCTTTTTTTCGGCCTTTTCGATAGGTAAGTAGCCGTTAAAAGCGAAGTTCTGCCCATTCATGCCCGATGCCATCATCGCAAGCAAAAGCGAACTTGGCCCTACCAGCGGAATAACTTTAATTCCTTTTTCGTGTGCGATTTTTACAATGACAGCGCCAGGGTCGGCAACGCCCGGACATCCCGCATCCGACATTAAACCCATGTCAATACCGTTGAGGCACGGTGCGAGCATTTTTAAATGTTCGGAAGGATCAGTGTGTTTATTGAGTTGGCTGAGTTTTAAACTTGCCTGAACTTTTTCTGGGGCAATTGCTTTGACGAACTTTCGCGCCGCCTTTTCGTTTTCAACCACATAATGGTCTAACAACATTATTGCACGCTTAACCGTGTGCGGCATAACATCAAGCGGATCGACGTCGCCCAATGTCGTTGGGATTAAATATAATTTACCGGGAATTGATCGCTCCATTACGAGTGTTTTTTGATCAGCTTTCCGGCAATAATGTCGCAAGCTTGATCGAGCATCTGATAGACTGTTGTAAATCCGTTTTCCATTCCGAAGTAAGGATCGGGAACATCGACTTTCTCACCTGGAAATAATTCGTCAAGTATCAACTTAACTTTATTTCTTTGCTCGTCGGTCTGTGCTAGTGAGATCACATCTTTGTAATTTTCACCATCCATAACATAGATGTAGTCAGCGGAGTTGAAATCATCAGCAGTAAACTGACGTCCTTTTTGCTTTGAGATATCGAGTCCGTTCTTTTGCGCAGTTGCGATCGACCTTTGATCGGGTTGTTTGCCAACGTGCCAATGACCGGTTCCGGCTGAATCGACTATAAATTTATCCTTCGGAAGCTTTGAAGCTAGCAATCCTTCGGCTAACGGCGAACGGCAAATGTTACCGAGACAAACCATCAGGATTTTTACAGGCTTCATAATAGTATTTTTTTATACAGATAATTTCTTCTGGATGTCATCGACAAACTTTTTGAACTGCTTGTCGGTCGATACAAGGTTGTCAACAGTCTTACACGCGTGTAAGACGGTAGCATGATCGCGGTCGCCAATTTGAGAACCAATATTTGCTAATGATGCTTTTGTATACTTCTTGGCAAAGAACATGGCAAGCTGACGAGCCTGAACAACATGACGTTTTCTGGTTTTCGACTGTAAAGTGTCGAGATCAAGTTGGAAATAATCCGACACCACTTTTTGGATATAGTCGATTGAAATTTCGCGTTTGATGTTTTTGACGAATTTCTCAACAACGTGTTTTGCAAGATCGATGGTGACTTCCTTTTTATTGAAAGACGATTGTGCGATCAATGAAATAATGGCACCTTCAAGTTCTCGAACATTCGATTTAATGTTTCTCGCCACATATTCGATGATATCTTCCGGCATTTCAACGCCGTCACGATATAGAATATTTTTAAGTATCGAAATACGTGTTTCGTAATCGGGCTGATGAAGTTCAGCTGAAAGTCCCCATTTGAAACGGGAAAGCAATCGCTGTTCAATATCCTGCATGTCAACTGGCGCCTTATCTGAAGTCAGAATAACCTGTTTTCCATTTTGGTGCAGGTAGTTGAAAATGTGGAAAAACACATCTTGCGTGCCGGATTTTCCCGATAGAAATTGAACGTCATCAATGATCAAAACATCAATCAATTGATAAAAATGAATAAAATCGTTTCTGCTGTTTTTCTTTACTGAATCGATATATTGCTGGGTAAAGATTTCAGCTGAAATATATAGTACGGTTTTCTCCGGATACTTGTCTTTAATCTCAACACCAATTGCATGAGCAAGGTGCGTTTTTCCTAGACCGACTCCGCCGAAAATCAAAAGCGGATTAAACGACGTTCCTCCTGGTTTGTTGGCAACTGCCATACCTGCCGATCGGGCAAGACGGTTTGAGTCACCTTCTAGAAAGTTGTCAAAACTGTAATTTGCATTAAGTTGCGATTCGATCTTGAGGTTTCTGATACCCGGAATCACGAAAGGATTCTTGAGTTCAGGATTTAAGTTTTTAAATGGAGCATCGACTTCCTGCGTTTTCATCGGACTTCTATGCGCACTTGGCAATTGTTCCGTAAACGGTTGCTTATTGCCATAAGTGTTTTCCATTTTGATTTTATAAAGTAACTTTGCGTTTTTGCCGAGTTCTTTTGTAAGGGCGACTTTTAGCAATTTTACATAATGCTCTTCTAGCCATTCGTAGAAGAATTTGCTGGGAACCTGGATGTATAACGCGTTATCTGTTAGCTCAACTGACTTAATCGGTTCGAACCAAGTTTTGTAGGCTTGATCCTGGATGTTGTCCTTTATGAAAAGCAGACAATTTTCCCATACTGATTGCGCAGTTTTGTTCATATTTCGAGGTAAAAAAGTATTGTTTTGTTAAAGATTATCCTACAAAAGAATTGTGCTTCTTTTTCCAGGATTAGGGAAGACAAATATGTGAACAATATTCGTTAAAAAAAAATTTAAAGCAGGTTGATTTTTCCGAATTATTGTCGTAAGTCTACAGTTTCAACCAATGTCAATAACCAATAAATTATAATGAAAGAACATCAGATTCAAGTACGCGTAAGGTACTCAGAGACAGATCAAATGGGCGTGGTTTATCACGGTAATTATTTGCCGTATTTTGAAATCGGCAGGGTGGAATGGCTTAGAAATCAAGGGGTTTCGTACAAAAGTCTTGAAGAAAATGGTGTTGGCTTACCGATTGTCTCACTGACTCTTAACTATAAAAAGCCGGCCCGCTACGACGATCTGCTTACAGTTAAAACAATTCTGCGTGAACAAAAATCCGTCAAAATTTCCTACGATTGCGAAATCTACAATGAACAGAACGAGTTGTTAACAACTGGTCACTTTTTGCTGGTTTTTGTCGACCTCAAAACCGGCCGTCCAACGCCGCCGCCCGACCATATTTTGCGAATTTTAGATGAAATCGAACACGCCTAATCCAAACTTTCGGCTAATCGATTCTTACAACCGAAATTCCGCTGTAGTCCGTGAAAATTTGGTCGATCAAACCAGCTGCATTTTTTCGGACTTCAATCAAAAGTTGGCACCGCAAATCGCTGTTTTGACCGATGATCTGGAAATTATTTTCCTTAATCAATCGCATGGCTTTGTTCATTTGCGGATAATCGAAAGCTAGTGAAAATTGAACCGTGATGGTTTTCTCGATAATTTCGGCTTGTTCGAGTGCCATCTGGGCCGCAAGTTTGTAAGCCGACATCAATCCGCCGACACCAAGTTTGACGCCGCCAAAAAATCGTACAACAACAACGAGTACATTAGTAAGTGAAAATGCGCGAATCTGGCCATAAATAGGCATTCCGGCTGAATTTCCGGGTTCGCCATCGTCATTTGCTCGAAAGGTAATTTGTTCGGTACCGATTTGATACGCATAACAAAAGTGAACCGCGCCAACATGTTGCTTTCGTAGGGCTTCAAGATGCAGTTTTACATCTGCCTCAGATTCGACCGGAAATGCGTACCCGTAGAATTTGCTGCCTTTTTCCTTGTATAAAACTTCGTCAGATGGCGCATTTAACGTTTGATATGTTTCAATTGATTCCACTATTTGTGATAAATTTCAAGCGTATCGTCGCTAATTTGTTCGATCCGACTCGGCGTCTGGTTGAAAAATGGCGCTTTTATTCCGCTGCCAAAAACGGACTTACCTTTAAATCGCCGCACTTCGTCCCAAATTTCGGCATCGATGAAACTCTGCAGCGTTTTCGCACCGCCTTCTACGATAACCGACGTAATCTGATTTTTGTACAATATGGTAAGTATTGAGCTCACCGAAAAATCTTCGGTCAATTCGACCTTCACGTGAGCCGGCGCAGCAAATATCGGATTGGATGTAATTACTATTGTGTCAGCCGAGTTGTCAATTATTGCCGCTTCCGCAGATGTTTTACCGCTCTTATCAAGGACAACTCGAACCGGATTGTTGCCTGTCCATTCCCGGACGGTCAGCGATGGATTATCGTCGAGTACGGTGTTAGTCCCAACCAGAATCGCATGCTCCTCGCTTCGCCATTTGTGTACCAATTGACGCGATAACGATCCTGAGATCCATACCGGTTTGCGATCACTTTTGTTTGACGGCGCGATGAAACCATCAGCAGTTTCGGCCCATTTCAAAATCACAAATGGTCGTTTCTCTAGCATAAAAGTGAAAAACCGTTTGTTGAGCGCTTCGCATTCGGCTACTAAAACGCCGATTGTAACATCAATTCCCGCTTCTAATAACTTCTTGACGCCATTTCCCTTGACAACCGAATTCGAATCAACGGTTCCGATTACCACTTTTTTGATACCGCTTGCCACAATCAGATCGGCGCAAGGAGCCGTTTTTCCGTAATGTGAACAAGGTTCCAGATTTACGTATAAAGTTGACCGGGAGAGAAGCGACTTGTCGGATACCGATTCAATTGCGAAGACTTCAGCGTGAGGACCGCCGGCTTTTCGATGCCACCCCTCGCCAATTATATTATCTTTGCAAACGATGACACTTCCAACAAGCGGATTCGGACGGGTTGTTCCCATTCCATTTTCCGCAAGTTGCAAGCATCGCAACATATATTTTTCGTGCTTTTTCACGATGCAAAAATAGGCATTTGCGACGAAGCTTTGCCACCATAATAACAATCGATGCTGATCAGGGATTTTCGCAATTATTTTATCAGCCAACTTGAATCTGTTTACGATCAGATGGAAGTTGAGCAATTCTTCAATTTAGCGTTATCGCATCATAAGAATCTATCGCGAATTGATCTTGCCCTGAATCCGTCACTCGAATTTAGTCAGGATGAGCAAGCACTTTTCAACGATATCATCACCAAGCTAAAAGCGCACATTCCAATTCAATATATATTAGGAAGGACGTCTTTTTATGGGGCAGAATTTCTGGTTACCAATGCCGTATTGATTCCGCGGCCCGAGACTGAAGAATTAGTCCAATGGGTAATTGAATCCTCATCTGACAGGCAATTGCGCATACTCGACATTGGAACCGGAAGCGGATGCATCGCGATCACTCTGGCGCGTAATATTCGGGATTCGGTAGTTGAAGCTTGGGATGTGTCGGCTACTGCGCTTTCAATCGCAACGAAAAACGCCGAAATAAATAAAGTTTCAGTCGAATTTACTTTGGTGGATGTTTTAGCGGTAGAATCGCCAGAGCGAAAGTATACTGTGATTGTGTCAAATCCGCCGTACGTTCGCAACCTTGAAAAACAAGAGATCGCCAATAACGTTCTCGACTACGAGCCCCATCTTGCATTATTTGTTGAAGACGATGATCCACTGATTTTTTATCGGAAAATCGCAACCCTGGCAACCAGGATGCTAAAGCCCAACGGATTGTTGTTTTTTGAAATCAATCAATATCTCGGAGCAGAAACCGTTGCCCTTTTAGAGCGTTTGGGTTTTAAGGATATCGAGCTCAGAAAAGATATTTACAATAATGACCGTATGATCAAATGTCGTTATTCGTAACGAAGCGCTTCAATTGGATCTAGTTTCGAGGCTTTCAATGCCGGATACGATCCCGAAAAAATGGCAACGATAAATGTGACTGCAAATGCCGAGAGAATGGCGCTCCACGGAATCACAAAACTAAAATCAACGATACTGGCGAAGATAAATCCGCATAGGATTCCGAGGATGGTTCCAAGTAGTCCGCCGAGTTGACCCACGACCAAAGTCTCGATAAAAAATTGAGTGGCAATGGTTGATCGGTTTGCCCCAAGTGCTTTTCTAACGCCAATTTCGCGCGTTCGTTCGGTGACAGAAACCAACATAATATTCATCAAAGCGATCGACGATCCGAAAATGGTTATGATGCCAATTACCCACGCCGACATGCCAAGATATTGCGTGATAGAAAGGATTCTGTTGATCAAATCATCGCTTCGGGAAATGCCGAAATTATTGTCTTCAACCGGATTGAGCTTGCGAATTTGCCGCATCGTAATCGTTGCATTGTCAACTGCCTGATCCAGCAACTCTTTTTTGCCGACCATAACGCTAAGCGAATAATTGATGTTTGGCGCGGTGAACAGCGAGCGGGCAACCTGAATTGGAATCAGAACGCGAAGGTCTTGCGAATTTCCAAACGTTGATCCTTTCTCCTTTAAAACTCCAATGACCCGAAATTTAGCACCGCGAATCGAAATGGTCTTATCAATCGGATTCACGTCTTTTAAAAGGCCTTTCTCAAAATCTGACCCCACGATGCAAACCGCGGCGTTATTGGTAATGTCGAACGATGTGAAATTTCGTCCTTTCGTTGTTTCCAGACCCGAATTCACCAGAAAATTTTCATCGACACCCAAAACGCTGATTTCAGGATCGGTTTCTTTTGATTCAAATTTTACTTCTGCTGATGAGGTTGCGGTAAATGAGAGTGATGTTGCAGTAAACGGATAATCGAACTTATCCTGGAATTCGCGCGCTTGCGGATATGAAAGTATCGGATTTGGTTTAGCGTCCCTGCGATTTCCATCCATTTGCTGGGTTACATCATATTGTGTAATATTAAAGGTATTGGCACCGATCGACGCAAAATCGGACGAAAGCGTATTTTCAAGGGCAGAAACCACGGTCAGAATGCCAACCAGTGCTGTTATTCCAATTGCAATGATCAGAATTGTCAATACCGTTCGCAGCAATTGCGTCCTGATAGAACCCATCGCAATCCGTATATTCTCCCGTAATAGCTTAAACATCCGTAATTTTTCTTGGTGCTAAACTACAAATAATTTCAGCTTTCCCGATGATCTGAGGCGGCATATTCATTTAATTCGTCTTTATTAATTACCGATATTTGCGCTTTATTTAAAATTCATATGGCACAAAAACCGGCTATTCCGAAAGGCACACGCGATTTTTCTCCTGCAGAAATTTCGAAACGTCAATATATTATCAATAAAATCAAAAGTAATTTCGAGAAATTCGGCTTTGGACCGATTGAAACTCCGTCGTTCGAAAATTCAGAAACACTGATGGGAAAATATGGAGAAGAGGGCGACCGGTTGATTTTCCGCATTTTGAATTCGGGTGATTTTCTCGCAAAATCGGATCATACTCATCTTGATAATCGCGATAGTTTAAAATTGGCATCGTCGATATCTGAAAAAGCGCTGCGATATGATCTGACGGTACCTTTTGCCAGATATGTCGTGCAGCACCGGAATGACATTGAATTTCCGTTCAAACGATATCAGATTCAACCCGTTTGGCGCGCTGACCGACCTCAGAAAGGTAGATTCCGCGAGTTCTATCAATGTGATGCTGATATTGTCGGTTCAGATTCGCTTTGGCAGGAAGTTGAGTTGATTCAGCTTTACGATGCTGTTTTTACAGATTTGAAACTGGCCGGCGTCAAAATAAAACTCAATAATCGGAAGATATTATCGGGAATTGCCGACGTAATCGGTGCAGCGGATCGACTGATCGATTTTACCGTCGCCTTGGATAAGCTTGATAAAATAGGCGAGGACGGTGTCAAAAAAGAAATGCTTGAAAAAGGAATTTCACATGCGGCGATCGAAAAGGTTCAACCGTTATTTTCGTTTTCAGGATCGACTGACGACAAACTTGAAAAGTTGGCAGAAATGCTGGCAAGTTCGGAAGTTGGTATGAAAGGCGTGGAAGAGTTGCGATTCATTTGCAGTAAAATCGCACAACTGCAACTTGACACTTGTGCTTTGGATCTCGATGTAACCTTGGCGCGCGGATTAAATTATTATACGGGAGCGATTCTCGAGGTTGCGGCGCCTGAAACCGTATCAATGGGTTCTATTGGCGGCGGCGGGCGTTATGACGACTTAACCGGCATCTTCGGATTGAAAAATATGAGTGGCGTTGGCGTTTCTTTTGGTCTGGACCGAATTTATCTGGTGGTCGAAGAACTGGGTTTATTCCCAAAAGAAGTAATGTCATCTTCTGATGTGATCTTTGTCAATTTCGGCGAATCGGAGTCGGTTTATGCATTGCAAGCGATCAAAAAGCTGCGGCAATCCGGCATCAAAGCTGAGCTTTATCCCGATCAGGTGAAAACCGGCAAACAATTGCAATATGCGTCAAACCGGCGGATTCCTTTTGTGGTGATGGCTGGTAGTCAGGAAATGTCTGAGGGTAAATTCGCCGTAAAAAATCTTGAAACCGGCGAGCAATCGGCAGTCGATTTCAACGAATTGACAACCATCCTAAAAAAGTAAAACCTCTGCATTTTTAGGGCAGAGGAATTACATCTCTTTTGGGGCAAAAAGAGTGAGTTATAAAGCGATTTTCTTGCTGATTATTCCATTTGTTGTTGTCACACTTACGATATACGTTCCGTTGCTCAGGTTGGAAACCGCAAGGCTAATATTCTGCTGATCCCGACTTTTTACGTCCCATGTCTGAACCAATTGGCCAAGCATGTTGTAAAGCAATACTGATTCGACGGTATTATCAAATGTCATGTTTTTGATATTGATGGTGTCGTCGTTTTGGGTGTATGCGATTTTAATTGTATCAGCGATGGCGTTATCGTTTGTTCCCAATGCCGCGCCCTGGAAGCGAAGTGAGAACCTGTCGTTGAAAGTTCCTGAAGCAAGGTAAGTTTCGAACATCTGCTCTCTGATATTGTGATACAGTTGGGTCTGATTGTCATAAATGTAGATCGGTTGTGCCGGATCAAAATTCTCTAATCCGTCGATGACAAAGCTTACATTTCCGGCGATGCTATTCTTGACACCGATCGGGAAAATCATCGCAGGATCAAAATAGCTTTCACCCAAAATCACCAGTTTTGTGGTGCCTTTCATGAAATACATATCGCTTGGTTGCGTGTCGATATGTATCGCATCATAACCCTTGTCAATTCCGGAAGTTGCACGATCGTCCATAAATCCGATAAGTGCCTGACGGTGATAATTGTTCGCCGAGTTAAACCCTAACCTAATTCGGGCGTAAGTATCGATTGGATACGAATCTTCGGAATTGTCATGCGTTTGGTCGGGAGCGATTGCAGTTGAAAAATCATTTTGTCTGAACAATACGTTTGACTGAACATTGTTTTCTTTGATGAACGCGCGTTGTGCATTGGTGAATTTAATGTCGCCTCCTACAGTTGATCCTGTAACAATAAATCCTTGTCCGACCGGAATAAACCGACCCGGAATCCGATCACTTGTTCCTAATCCGCTGATGCCTGTTGGCGAAACCGGTGGCGTACCACCAACGAGAGTACGCATGGCATAACCTCCTTGGTAATCAATCAGCGTATGCGTATTGTTGGTCGAAAAATGTTCCCAGAAATAAATGGTTCCGTTCAGCGATTGTAAATTGTCGAGGATGAATTTATCGGCATCAATCGCCGACGGATACGGATTCCCGCTTAAATTCAGATTATTTTTTGCAATGGGGTTCAAGATATCGCCACTGTTCGGTTTTCCGACAAAGGTGTAGTTCTGCATTCCGCTCGATGCGTTACTTCCCTTTAGCGTAAACCCTTGTCCGGCTTCAATCTCGCCTGTTGAACCAAGTGCAATCCAATTCGCATAAGCGTTGGTAAGATTCTGAAATTTAAAAATCCAATAGTTGCTCAATGTCAGCGGGTTTGACGCCACGCTATTCAATGATGCTGTCCAGGCAAGTTCTTGTGGGTTGTTCGGATCAGTTCCGTCGCGCAGGACTTGTGCAACCGTGAAATTGGTATTGTTTGCATCGGGGTTGATCAATCCTACCGGCGATGCCCAATAATTGTAATTAAATCGGTTGGTAGTTCCTTGCTGATCGCGCTCGATCGAACCTTTGCTGGTTGGATCAAGATCGCTGAATTCACTTTGAACCAATTGCGATTGACCAATTAAATCAGCTTTTCCGTCAAGTTTAAGATACCATGAATTCTTGATCGCGTTATCGTTGTTGACATTAATCAGTACATTCTCATCGACAATCAAGCCAAGAGTCGAAAGATTATCAGCTTGGTTGATATCGTGTCTGATATGAATGATCGTCCAATCGTAATCAAGTACATCACGACCGTTTATAAAGTTGTTTTGACTTACTGCCGAAACCAGTGATCCCGAGTCAGTGGTTTGAAACGGCATTGGCGCCAATTGCGGGCTGATTGATTTTACGTTGTAGATTCGGGCGAAACTGCTTTCCGTTCCCGCATCGATCGATGGAGTGGCAAGGTTGTCGATTACGTCATCTTTGTAGACGTCCATGCGGTAGTAACCGATAAGCGAGCTCCAATCCGTATTTTCGATGTTTTTCGGGATGATCAAACCGCGTACAGACTGGCCATGAGCCTGAATTTCCTGATAAACCATTTTTTGAAGCTGATCTGCAGTAAGTGCGGTATTGAAGATACGAACTTCGTCGATGGTGCCTTTAAAGAATTCGGCCATTTCGCCGGCTTTTTTCCCGATTGTAACCGGGTGAGCCGATGATTGAATTGATGATCCGATGCTGGTTGAAGTGGAAACCGATTCGAGTCGGCCGTTAACATAAAGCTTAATCTTTTCAGCTGATTGTCCGTCGAAAATTGCCGCAATGTGATACCAACGGTTTGGCGATAATACCGGTCCGCCGACGATTTCAACACCGTTTGCAACTGCAGCAAATCGTTTCGAAGCAGTTCCTGTTATTTTGAGTGATAACCCGGATTGACCTAAAATTGCAGATTCAGTTGCGGACGTATTATAGCGAACCCAACCCATGATTGATGCGCCGTTAAAACCACTTAGATTTTGAGCTGTAAGCGCGTAATCGTTACGTCCGTCGAAATCTAAATTGAGTTTGCGATTAAGATCACGCGGAGAACCGAGCGCCGTTGTGGACGAATCAAAAGTGTCGATGATTCCGTCTTTATCGATATCGGCAGTTCCATCAATTCGGCCGTCATTATTTGTATCAAGTTGGTGATAAAGCGTTGTCGCAATATCAAAAATACCATCGTTATTTGAATCGCACTGAAGGTAATCAGGGTTTCCCAAACCATCGGTGTTTTTGGCAAATGGTCGCGTGTGAGTTCCAAACGAAGGTGAGTTGTCAAATGCATCCAGAACACCATCGCCATCTGAATCGGGTCCGTCGCCAACACCATCGCCATTAATATCACCATCGCCGTTTAAAAGTCCCGCTTCATCGATATCAAAGATCGAATCGTTATCAGAATCAAGATCGAGGAAGTTCGGCACGCCATCTAAATCTGTATCCGGCAATGTAAAATTATTCGCTTCAAGCGCATCGTGATAGCCGTTTTGATTGAGATCCACCCAATTTCCAGCGGTCAGGTTCATCAGCGCTTTTCCGTTTGAAAGATAGGCAAGACCTGCTTCTTCAATATCCGGAATACCGTCATTATCAGAGTCAAGGTCGAAGATATTTGCAACTCCGTCGCCATCACTATCACAATATTGTTGTTTAATTGTGATATCGTCAAGCGCGAGATCGTTTCCGCCACCACCCGGCGCGTTATTTTTAAATCTGATGGCAAATGTCGAATGATTCCCGAGGTTTACACTTGTCGTGAACTGATGCCAAATCGCGGTTGTACAAGTGTTGTCCTGAGGATTTTCGCTACATCTTCCGATATCGCCTGTGTTGAAAGTTGACAAAACAGAGCCATCCGGAGCGATAAATTCGACCGTGATATTTGGCAGGATTGAGTTTGGAAACGTATGCTTTGCCATGATGTTCAGCGCCCAAAAACTATAGGTAATCGGGACATTTGGAATCACGCCATTAATGGTGGTTTCATAAAAGACACCGGGAACGTGACTTGCATTAAAAACGGCCATTCTGCCGTGAACATCATTTGGCGTATGATCTTCACCGTTATACCAGGCAAGATCGCCGTGAATGTTTTCAGGATCGTTTGCGGTATCACCTGTAATTTTATAGGTAACGACATATTCGCCATCGTCCAGAATTTTGGTCGATTGCGACGGACATTGATCGGTGTTTGCGCCTACAATTCCATCTTCGTAGCAATACGTACAAGTTGCGCCGGGAATGTTTACATTGATTTGGCCTTTCGTGGTTCCCGTTCCAAAAGTTTCATTTAGAAAAACGTATTCAACTTGTTTTGACAGCGGGTTTGCCAGACAATAGGCCTGTTCGTGAATGTCCAGGATTCCGTCGTTGTCGTCGTCGATGTCGAAGTTGTCAGAAATTCCGTCGCCGTCAGTATCTACGTAGGTTCGGACGCCATTTCCGGTGATTTTGAACGTGTATGGATTTTCGTCTGAGTCATTGTTTACAAGTGATAGCAGCGCGACTTTTTGTCCGAGGGTAGTCGGATTGAACGCAATTTTAAACGATTTTGACGAATTAGCTGCCACTGTTGATCCCGGCAACTGGACTATTGAAAATGACGATGCGTCATCGCCGGAAATTGAAAGTGGTCCGAGAGTCAATGTCGATGCTCCCGTATTTTTGACCGTAAATGTAACCACGGTTGATGCGCTCTCGATCGAAGCCGATCCAAAATCGGTGTGATTTAGCGGTGTGGCCGTTTGTGAACCCGAAACGATTTCCGAGAAATTCCCGACAATCGAAATCTCCGGTCCGGCAAGTGCGGATTGCCGATTTGGGTTATGTATTTCAACCGATGCAAATACCGGTAAGGCGAGACAAAATAATCGTAAAAAGGTAATTGTGTTCATTACGATATGGCTTTAGTAGTTTGGGACAACTGGTTTGACGCATCGAAAGTATAAAATACATTATAAAAATGCGACAAAGTGTATAAAAAAACCGATGAAGTGCACAAAAACTTTTTTATTGTAAGAAAATAAATACGGTTTTAGCATTTAGTTTCATTACGTGAATATAATTTGATGCAAACCTGCTAAAGGTATTAAAGTGAGTTAGTTGCAGCAATTGCGTTAGCGATGGGCGGCGGTATCCTTTTGCGACGCTTTAGCGAGGAAAAGATAAAGCAGACAGCGCGGCCCGGTTTTTTTTGCGGTCGGTTAAAATTCAAATTAAGGGGTAGGGAACGCCAATAAAAATGCAATTCAAAGCCCTGTATGCGAACTATATAATAATATGAATAAATTTTATAAGGCGTTTTGCGGGTCGGAATGTGAAATTTGTTTGAAACAACGCAAAAAAAAATTGACATGAAAAGTACAACAACCGCGGCCAAGACAACCGCGAAAAAATCGGCTTCGACAACAAAAACTGCCGCTTCTAAAACATCTTCGAACGCAACGACTACCGGTCGAAAAGTTAAAGCTAAGAAAAGTGCTGCTGAAGGTTTAAAAGATTTATTTGAAGATTCGATGAAAGATATCTACTGGGCTGAGAAAGCACTGGTAAAAGCATTGCCAAAAATGGCGAAAAACGCAAGTTCTGAAACGCTGGCGACTGCGATAATGGATCACTTGGCGGTGACTGAAGAGCAGGTTGCGCGACTTGAGAAGGCGTTTGAGTTGATTGGCAAGAAAGCGGTTGCCAAAAAATGTGAAGCCATGGATGGTTTGATCAAAGAAGGTCAGGAAATCATGGAAGAGACTGAAGTTGGACCGGTGAGAGATGCGGGAATCATTGCAGCGTCTCAAAAGATTGAGCATTATGAAATTGCATCGTACGGAACCATGGTCGCACATGCAAAAACACTCGGACTTGACGATGTTGCGGAACTACTTCTCGAGACCTTGAACGAAGAAAAAGAAGCTGATGTTTTGCTAACTGACGCGGCCTATAACTCAATCAATTTTGAGGCGGCTGAAGCTGACGAATCTTAAAAAACCACTATCATGAGCGATCAGAAAAATTTTACGAAAATCGACGAATCCATTTGGGGTGTTCAGGATATCTTGGAAACAGATCAGGAGATGATCGAGTTTGAGAAGAATTATCCCAGCGACGAATTGCCAGAAGTTTCTTTGTTAAACGAGGCTGACGAAATTTTGCCGTCTAAAATGAATTCGGGGTATACTTTTGCCCATTGTGATGATTTTGATGATGATGAGATTGGCGAGAGCGAAGATTATTTTGATGATCGCGGATCGAATGACGATACCTATCAGGACGGCGTTTACTACCTGATTTAAAATAGAACTTAAATGTAAGTGAAATGGAGCCCGTAAGCTCCATTTTTTGCTGAAAACAAAACAACAAATAGACTATGGGACCAAAATCAATTTGGGTAGGAACGGCCTTGGAAGGTCAGTCGTACCCGACATATCAAGGAAATTCGGCTGTAGATGTGGTAATCATTGGCGGCGGGATTACGGGAATTACTGCAGCGATGCAACTCTCAAAAGAAGGGAAACGCGTGATCGTACTTGAAGCGATGAAAATCGGGCAGGGGACAACCGGTTATTCGACCGGAAATCTTTATGCGACAATTGATGAAAATCTGAGTTACATCAAGAGCAAATGGAACTCGGATGTTATGAAAAGCGTGGTTGAGTCGCGAAAAGAAGCGATGCATTTGATCGAAAATAACATTGTCGAGTTTGAGATCGACTGCGATTACGTAAACGTGCCGATGCATTTTTACGCCGAAGAGTCGACTCCGCATACTGAAGATTTCTTTTCAAGCGAATATGACGCGCTCGAACTATGCGGTTTGATGCCGCAATACATTCAGCAAGGGCTTCCGTTTGAGACCAGGAAAATGATGGTAATTCCGGCTCAGGCTCAGTATCATCCTTTAAAATACGTTCAGAAACTTGCGGCAGCGCTTCCTGAAAACTGCAAGGTTTACGAGAACAGCAAAGTGATCTCGGCAGACGGCGATACCGGAATTGTCGAAACCGAGATGGGAACCATTACCGCCGACGCGATTGTTATGGCGACACATACGCCAATCGGAATTTACCCGGTGCAAACGGTTCTCGGGCCATATCGCGAATTTGCAGTGGCGGGCGAACTGTTGGACGATTCGCTTTCGGATGGTATTTTCTGGGATGTTGGTCATCCGAAGCATTCCATCCGGATTTATCGTGAAGATGGCAAGCGATATATAATGATTGTCAGCGATAAATTTAAAACCGGTCAACATGGTGATAGTTCGAAGTACATTTCTGAGATTGAAAATTACTTGAAACAACGATTTAATGTGGGCGAGCTGAAATATTTGTGGGGCGCCCAACAATATAGTCCTGCTGACGGTTTGCCGTATATCGGTCAGTATTGGGATAAAATCCACATCATGACCGGATTTTCGACAAGCGGATTGGTTTACGGGACATTGGCGGCGATGATTGTGGCTGATAAAATAATTGGCCGTGAAAACAAGTATTCGGATTTATACGATGCGAATCGGCATACGCCTTTAAAATCTTTGAAAGACTTCGTAAAAGAAAATGTAAATAATGCTATTCAGGTGATCAAAGATTTTCCATCGCAAGGCGACATCGAAAGTCTAGGTGAAATTGAGTTGGGCACGGGGCGCGTAATTGATCACAACGGACATAAACTCGCGGTTTACCGACATCAGGACGGGCAGGCTGAAATTGTGTCGGCCGTTTGTACCCATATGGGTTGCGTGGTTCGATTTAATGAAGCCGAAACAAGCTGGGACTGTCCGTGTCACGGCAGCCGATTCAAGACAAATGGAGAGGTGATTGAGGGACCTGCAATTGAAGCTTTGCCATCAAAACCCTTTACGGCTTAGAATAGTATAAAATTTATAAGATATTATATAAAGCATTTTGCTGATGTTAAAGCCAACTTTGTAAAAGACGTTTAACAACAAAAAAATCCACTAGATATGTTTACCAACGACAAAAATCAGGCTACTGAAAAAGAAGAAGCATTAGGCGGATCGGGAGCAGGCTACGGCCAAAATAGTGAAACCGATCAGCAAGATGAAAATCAACATTCGGCGGTATCCGATGATGAGTTGCTCGGATATCTTTGGGAAAGAAGCTTTTTATAAACGATAAAAATAAAAAATTATGCGAAACAGAAATTTAATGATCGGAGTTGCGGCAGGTGCTGCGCTAGTAGGTGCGTCACTTTTAATGCCGAAATCAAGTAAGTATCATCTTAGAAATTTAGGGAGTACTTGCAGTGATGCGCTAAACGGACTAAAAGAAAAATTTGGATCTTCGTCATCGATGAGCAACGATAGTATGAGCGAACATTCAGGTGGCGAAAAATTAGCCAAAAAATCTCGTCACAGAGCAGAGCAGATGTTGAGCTCAAAAATCAATCAAGCATAAACCAATCGAACATAACTTAAAGCTGTCGGGGAAAAATTGCTATGAAAACTATATTTAATCGCAAGCTTTAAGAAAAACAAATCATTAACAACTAAATTAAGTAACCATGAGAAGTAATTTTTTATTAGGAACATTGGCAGGTATTGCCATCGGAGCAGTTGTCGGAATTTTAATGGCACCAGACAAGGGAGTTGAAACTCGTCGTAAAATCGGCAAAAAAGGTTCACAGTACACTGGCGACCTAAAAGACAGAATTGGCGGATTGAAAGATAAGTACAACGACGTTGTTGACGGTGTAACCAGCAAACTTGAATCAATGGTTGGTGGTGAAAGCGGCTCAGGATCTGCAAATACTGCAGCTGCCGGAAGCATGGCCGGAAGCCAATCTTCAGGTTCACAATCTTCAGGTTCTCAATCAACAGGAGGATCACAGTCGTCAGGTTCTAAATCACAAGGAACTGGCAACGCAGGTACTTTGTAAATTTTAACAATCGCAAACATGATGGAAGAAGAAAAGTCAGCCACCAAAAAGATATATGAGCAAGTTGAGCAATATGCAAAAACAAGCATGGAGCTCTATAAACTCAAAGCTGCAAAGAAAGCATCCGACTCTTTCGCGACAGTCGCCATTGTTTATGTTCTTTGGGTTTTAGCATCAATGTTTTTTTTGTTTGTCGGGATTGCAGCCGCATTATATTTCGGTGAAGTTCTCGGCGGTGCGCACTACGGATTCTTCCTGGTTGCGGGAATTTACGCTCTAGTTTTGGTTGTTGTCGTATTGGCGAAGAAGTCATTACAAGATAGCATCACAAACATTATTGTCAAACAGATTTTCAAAGACTGATTATGGAGGTAATTAATAATTCCGTTTCTCTCACCAAACAAATCCAATTGTTAGAGGCCAGACAAGCTGCTGAAAAGCAGGCTATCACCGATGAGGTTCACAAGCTTGTCGACAGCCTAAAGCCCGGAAATTTGCTTTCTCATGCGGTTGATTCTGTAAAGAATTCGCCCGGATTACAAGCAGATATTATGCGAGGTGCTCTCGGCCTTGGTACCGGTTTCCTGACAAACAAAGTTTTGTTGAGTTCGTTTCACGGTCCGTTTAAACGATTGTTGGCTACCGTCATTCAAGCCGGTATTACCAATGTAGCGGTTAAATATCCCGACACGATCAAAGAAAAAAGCATCGGATTTGTTACCAAAATTCTACAGTCGCTGAAATTTAAGTCGGACATCGATACTGACCAACATCACGAGGGACCTTCTTATCAGTAGATAGAAATCCTCAAATCATTATTGTAAGGCTTGTTTAAAGTAGTCACTCGCTTTTTGCAAGCCTTTTTTGTTCTCATTTTCGAAAATTCAGAACAAAAAAAACAAGTGTAAAGTCTAACTACTTACCAAAAAAAGAGAACTATGAAAGCAATGAATTTTCGCGGGCCGTTTCGCGTCCGAATCGATAACAACGCACCAGATCCCGAAATTTTGCATCCATCAGATGCAATCGTTCGCGTGACACGGTCGTGTATTTGCGGATCAGATCTGCATTTGTACCACGGTTTGGTTCCCGATACCAGAGTTGGTTCGACCTTTGGTCACGAATTCATCGGGATCGTTGAGGAAATTGGATCTGATGTTCAAAAATTAAAAGTGGGCGACCACGTAATTGTACCTTTCAATATTGCATGTGGAAAATGCGCATTTTGTAAGCAGGAACTCTACGGAAATTGCCACGAATCTAATTCGCAAGCCACCGCGGTAGGTGGGATTTTCGGATATTCACATACAGCCGGAGGGCATAATGGCGGTCAGGCTGAGCTTGTTCGAGTCCCTTATGCCGATGTGGGTCCAACCGTAATACCGAAAGGAATGGATCTGGATGATGCGGTTCTGCTTACGGATGTCGTACCAACCGGTTACCAAGCGGCGGAGATGGGCGGAATCCAAACCGGAGATACGGTTGTAGTTTTTGGCGCCGGACCAATCGGAATCATGGCTGCAAGATGCGCGTGGCTGTTTGGCGCTGCGCGAGTAATCATCATTGACCACCTCGATTATAGGCTTGAATTTGCCAAAAATTACGCAAAGTGTGAAGCCTATAATTTCAAAGAAATGGATGATCCCGTGGTTTTCCTCAAAAAAACAACTGACTGGTTTGGTGCAGATGTTTGTATTGATGCCGTTGGAGCTGAAGCTGCCGGTGATGCGTTGCAAACTTTTCTGGGACGTAAAATGCTGCTAACCGGTGGATCAACGACGGCGCTGCATTGGGCCATCAATTCCGTAAAGAAAGGTGGAATCGTATCGATCGTGGGGGTTTACGGACCAACCGATGCGCTGGTGCCAATTGGTAACGTTTTGAATAAAGGACTCACAATTCGCGCCAATCAAGCATCAGTTAAACGCTTGTTGCCAAGACTGATTGATCATGTAATGGAAGGAAGATTGAATCCGAAAGATTTGATCACACACCGAATTCCACTTGAGGAAGTGGCAGAAGGATATCACATTTTCTCACGAAAATTGGATAATTGCATCAAAACCGTTCTGATCCCGTCAAGTACTAATTATTAAAAAAGGTTATCATGGAAAATAAAATAGACGTTGCAGCAGACAGCATGGCAAACAGATATAAGGATATTCCGGGATGGGGGCACGATGCCGATCCGAAGAACAATCCAACTTATCCAATGAAAAATTATACGGGCGACGATCATGAGCGACTCAACTGGGAACGTCCGGTTCAACAAGTAACCGATATCGAAGTTTTACATTCAAATGAACGTCCGTCGCTTTCGGCAGTATTTGGTGTAGCCGCTCCACCTTCAGGACTAAGCGGCATGCTTCGCCGTTTTGCATTCAAACATAGCGAATCCACCTATTCGCACTGGCTTCCTCTGGTTCTTGCCGACCGAATCAACATGATTGAAGGTATTGTTGAAGACATTGGCAAAGGGCATATTCCGAACGTTTTCGCCGAGCGGGGCTGGAACGCCGAATGGAAGCACAACCAAAAATCATTCATCACAAAAGTTGTGGTTGGGGTTGCAATCACCAGTGCGCTTGTTCTAATTCTAAAGAGCAGAAAAAAATCGCGCAGGGAGCAGAATCAGTCACACTATTCATATTAAGATAGTTTTGTTTTGTTTTGGGTAGAAACGGCTTCAGTTATGGAGCCGTTTTTTTGTACGAAACTTTAGAGTTTTACTGTTAAAATCGGTAATTCAGTGAGAATTTGTGACTTACATCCGCTATTCTAAGAACAAAAATTATTGTTAACGCTTTAATGAGTTCATATATTTGTACTATATTTAGCTTTTCTAATCGATAATACGTAAGCATGAAATTTTACATCAAGTTTGATGGTATTGCCGCCTGTAAGGTGATAGTACGAGAACATCTGGACGCATTGGGGATAAAATATGAAATGCTTAGCCTTGGGGAAATCATCATTAACAACAAGATTACTGATGAAGATTTTGCCAAATTACAAGACGACTTAGGGCGGTACAGTATTGAAATTGTCAGCAATCCAAAAAATCAATTAATTCAACGGATCAAAGATACCATCGTCGAACTTGTTCACGAACCGGATATGCCGCTGACAACAATTTCAGTATACCTTTCTGAAAAATTAAATTTAAGCTACGGCTATATTTCGAATGTGTTTTCGGAATATACCTATAGTTCAATCGAGAATTATTTCATCATTCAAAAGATTGAACGCGCCAAGAAGTTAATCATCGAAGAAGAACTGACATTAACAGAAATATCATATAAACTGAATTATAGCAGCGTGGCGCATCTTTCAGGACAATTTAAAAAAACCACCGGACTGACACCATCCATGTTTAAAAGGATAATTGAGAGAAGGCGACTGTCAGCTAAAAGCCACTAATTAAATATATTTCACTTTATGAGTTTAAACCACGGCATTTTTCATATTTTACTTGCGGACGACGATCCGGATGACCGCCAATTCTTTGCTGAAGCTATCAGCGAACTGAAAATGGAACACAAGGTCACCCTTTTTCATGAAGGAAAAGAGTTGATGGACTATCTCAACGGTCCTGAACGGGAAAACGACAATGTACCGCATATTCTTTTTCTCGATCTTAACATGCCGGGTAAGACAGGTTTTGAGTGCCTCACAGAAATTAGACAAAATCCGATGTATCGTGACCTTGCTGTTGCAATCTACTCGACATCTTCATCTGAAAAAGACATTGAAGAATCATTTATCGGAGGAGCAAACATCTACATCAAAAAGCCAAACGATTTTGCGACACTGA
Organism: Flavobacterium sp.; assembly: GCA_015234525.1. Taxonomy (GTDB): domain Bacteria; phylum Bacteroidota; class Bacteroidia; order Flavobacteriales; family Flavobacteriaceae; genus Flavobacterium. Next base: position 61,539 of record JADGMX010000020.1, read on the forward strand.
AAAAAGTCATCAAAGACGTCGTAAACCTTAATTGGCAGTTCCACACATCCGGACTAAACATGGAGACTTTCCTCTTTAGTATCTAAGGAGCATGAAAAGCGCGTATCTGTACAAATCGTCTTTAGTAATAAAGATAGCATTAGCTACGGCCGTGCTTTTGATCGCTTACATTACCGGACTGTTTTTTACCCAGATGCAAAATATCGGGAGTTCTTTCGACGCAATGTCGCTCTCCAACAAACGACTGCTCAAAATTCAAAGTATTTATTCGGCCGTCTCACTCAATGAAAGCAGCCTGAATAGTTACATTATTTTGAAAGATAGCGCCTATCTGCAAGATCGGTTCGTCAAGCAGTCCATGCTCGACACCGACTTTGTCCAGCTGAAAGCGTTGAGTAAGAACAAACACGACAGCCTTTCTTGCGACAAACTCCGCGAATTAGTCGATCGTCGTTATGCGATGTTCGATCAAATCTTTAGTCAAGCAGATAAGAAACCAGACTCGCTGGCATCAATGCTGCATCAAGCCGATATTGTCAGCGATCAAATACGCGAACTCACATCCACGCTGCTTGAGGATGAAGTTTCACGCGTCCACAAATACGAAATCGCACATAAGTATGATGTCGATACCTCTGTCATCACATCATTTATCCTGGTCACCATCGCACTTTTTATTTTGCTGGTGTCGCTAAATCGGATTAACGCCGACCTCAAAAGCCTTAAGCAACTTAACGACGAACTCCAATTTGTTAATCATACCTTCAACAATGCCGAGAAAGTAGCCGGAATGAGCCATTGGAAATACAATCTGGTCACCCGGAAATTTTCGTTTTCAGATAATTTCTTTAGTTTGATAGGTAAAGGTTTTGATGCCTCGAAACTCGGTTTAAAGTCGATTATCGCACGGTTGCATCCAGACGATCGCGATCATGTGCGGCACCTTTATCAGACATCGTCAAAGCAACGTCAGCCTTTTTCGGTGATTTACCGCATGATGGTCGGTGAAGATGAAATCAAATACGTCAAAACCCTGGTGAGCTATACTGAGAATTCGCAAGGTCAAATGGTCGAAATCGGTGTTAACTATGACATCACCGACCAACATCAAACTACTGTCGAACTTCAGCAAAACAACCGCGAACTTCGTGATATCAACGCAGAACTCGAGTCCTTCAACAACATCGTGAGCCACGACCTTCAGGAACCGCTGCGGAAAATTCAAATGTTTATCTCGCGTATCGATGAGCGTGAGGCCGAAAATTTGTCTGATGCCGGCCGCGACTACTTTTCACGTATTAAGATTTCGGCAAATCGGATGCAGAATCTATTAATCGATCTGGTCAATTTCTCGCGAACCATGAAAGGCGAGAAGAACTTCGAACTTGCTTCGCTTAACGATATCGCAGCCAATGTCCTGACCGAACTCGGCATGAATATCGAGGAAAAGAATGCCGTCGTAACTGTTAAGAAACTCCCGACAGCGCTGGTAATTCCCTTTCAAATGCACCAACTTTTCATCAACCTGATGACCAATTCGCTTAAATTCGTCAAAGCAGGTTCGCGGCCAGAAATCACCATTAAAACCGGCAATATTCACCCAAATGAAGCGGTCGATGGCAATTTGCTCAAATCTTCCGAGTGGCATAAAATCGTGGTGTCGGATAACGGTATCGGCTTCTTGCCTGAATTCGCCGACAAAGTTTTCCTTTTATTCCGCCGCCTCGAAAAAGACGCTGATTATTCGGGTACCGGCATCGGACTCGCCATCTGCAAAAAGATTGTTGAGAATCACAAAGGCCACATCATTGCACAAGGTACGCCCGGAAAAGGCGCTACTTTTACGGTTTATCTTCCAAAATAGTTAAGATTTTTGGGCGTGCCCCAAGGGTCGCGCTTTCGGCTGCACACGGTGCTTGCCTCTATCGCTCACGCGAATTGCTAAGCAGCGTCAGGATCACTACTACTGAAACCATACCGGCGAATCGGTTATTTTACGTTAATTAACTTGTTGCGAAAAATAAACTTCCGTTTAGCGTCCCAAAAAATCGACGAAGTGCACAAAAAATATTGACTCGTAAGTATTTTCGCGCGTTTTTGCAAATTTTTTTAAATTTTTTTGTTAAAGTTTTTAGCGACTGTTTTTCAATGGGTTATGATTGCTATCAAGCGTAAACACTAAGGTTTTCAACCCGTATCCAATTTTAAAATAATCGACAAACTGTATCATTTTACCGACGAAATGCAAATTTTACTTTTTTAGTTGTAAATATTTTTAGAAGTTTGCGGTGAAAGTAATCCCCAAGTTTATTTTTAAACCGTCTACTTATGAAGCAGTTCTCCTTAATTCTTGCAGTTTTTTGTTTTCAAATCAGTCTTGGACAATGGTCAAAAACCACAGCCACCACCGGAACAATCTCCGAGAATCATAATGGATTGCGCAATCCTAATATCTACGCACTAAATTTAGCTCAACTCGAGCAGAATATTGCCAACTCTTCCGAAGTTGCTTTCCCTGATGCCAACGGGCAACTCAAGCGATTCGCCGTGACAGTTTCCTCGAATATGCACCCGGATCTGGCAGCTCGTTTTCCCGAGATTAAGACTTATGTTGGTTACGAAATCGGGCAATCCGCAAAAGCATATTTTTCCATTTCGCCACTTGGACTTTCGGTTATGATTCTAGAACCTGGAAAATCGGGTTTGTTTATTGAACCGTATTCAGACGATTTGTCATCATACGTGGTTTTCAACAAATCGGATAAAGTCAACTTCGAGCCTTTAGCGTGCGGTGTTGCCGAAGAAATTGAAGCCATTTCACCACTGTTTCGTCCAAACGCTGATGACGGTAGATTGCGAACTTTCAGACTTGCTTTATCGGCTACAGCAGAATACACGACTTTTTTCGGCGGTACAAAGGCTCTTGCGCTTGCAGCTATGAACAATACGATGACGCGCGTAAACGGTGTTTTTGAAAATGATTTCAGCATCCGCCTTGAGCTTATTCCTAACACAGAGGATTTAATTTTTACAAATAGTAATACAGATCCTTATCCTGCTTATGGTGGATGGGGAATTGCGCTGCAAAATCACCTTACAAATACAATCGGAAACGGCGCATACGATATCGGTCATGTATTCTCGCGCGCCGTTGGTGGTGGTGGAAATGCGGGATGCCTTGCTTGCGTTTGCCGGAATCCAACGCCTGCACAACCCTATGGAAAAGGGAGCGCTTATACGACCCGCTCGATTCCTGCCGGCGATGCATTCGACATCGATTATGTAGCGCATGAAATGGGACATCAATTTGGTGCGAATCATACATTTACTTATCAGGCAGAAGCTACAATGGCTCAAGTTGAACCCGGAAGCGGATCAACAATCATGGGTTACGCCGGAATTGCCGGAGCAAACAATCTTCAAAACAACAGCGACACTTATTTTCATGGCTACAGCATTCAGCAGGTCACAAACTTTGTAAAGTCGACGACGTGCGCTGCAGTGACTGTTCGTCCCAACGCAACACCAACAGCAAACGCCGGAGCTGATTATATTATACCGCGCAACACGCCATTTATGTTAACCGGTACTTCAACTGATGCCGACGGCGATAATTTAACATACAACTGGGAACAAATCGACAGCGGCGGTCCATATGCGACCAATCCGACAGGAACATCGTATTCAGGACCGCTTTTCCGGTCATTTCCACCGACAGCGAGTCCAACACGATATTTTCCAAAGTTAGCTACGATACTCAACGGTCAAACTCTAGGGTCATGGGAAGCACTTCCGCTTGGTTACCGACCGCTTAACTTTCGATTTACGGTACGCGACAACCAAGGGGCAAACAATAGCGACGATGTTCAGATCGTGACCAGCGCTTCTGCAACAGGCTTTGCTGTTACTTCGCCAAATACGGCGGTAACCTGGAACGCGGGATCAACACAAACTGTTACGTGGAATGTTGGTGGGACCAACACCGGCGATGTAAATACGCCAAATGTCGAAATTTATCTGTCGACTGACGGCGGTTATACGTACCCAATTCTGTTAGTAGCTTCGACCCCAAATGATGGCAGTGCGGAAGTAACAGTTCCTTCAAACGGCGGAACTCAAAACCGGATAATGGTCAAAGGTAAGGGCAACATCTTTTTTGATGTTTCGAATGCAAATTTCACAATTGTTTCTAACTTGCCTTGTTCGGTAACAACCACATGGAATGGCAGCGGATGGAGTAACGGGGCTCCAACTCCGACCATGACGGCAATCATAAACGGGCCGATTACGGTTTCAGCTGCGAATTCATTTATAGCGTGTAATTTGATCATCAATTCGAATTTTGTTGGAAATTCAAATGGCTTTATCGAAGTTGAAAATGATATTACAGTCAATCACTCAACCGGAACGATGCTTTGTAAGTCGGGTTTTAAATTGATTCAAAAAGGTGATGCGTCAATATTTAACGGAACCGTTACCGTTGAACGCACTACCACCGAATTAAAACCCCTTGATTATACCTATTTTTCATCGCCAACATTTACATCAACTATCAATAGTGCATTTCCAACCACAAAATGGCAGGCAACTTCAAGATATAAATATGCAACGAATCTGCATTACGACGTTGAAACGGCTTACAACGGAGTAGTCGTTTTAATGGAGCCTGACGGAAGTGACGACGATGGCGATGCCTGGATTCCGGTGTTGTCTAACGAAACTACGGCTCCAGCGCGCGGCTATGCAATTCAAGTCAAGAATACAGGGAATTTCCCACGTACAGAAACGGTCGCCTTTACCGGTATTGCCAATAGTGGAATTATCAATAAATCAATTTTACTTAGTGCAAATCCTGAGGCCACAAACGATGACATGAACCTTGTGGGAAATCCTTATCCCTCAAGCATTCACGCACCATCATTTATTGAGGCGAACCTCGGAATCATCGAAGGATATGTGGCGCTTTGGTCGCATAGCGGAACACTAAGTGATGCTTATGCCGGAAATATGGCACTCAATTATTCGGCTAACGACTACGTTTTCATTACCATGTTGGGCGGAGTAAACGCTGCTCAAGATGGTCAATATCCTTCAGATTACATCGCCAGCGGTCAAGGCTTTTATGTTGAAGCTAAAACGGCAGGAAATCTAATATTTAAGCCGTCGTTTATGGGGTCAAATTATGATAACTCGACACCAAATGTCTTCTTTAGAAACGCTGAACAGAATAAAGCGTGGATAAGCATGCATAGCGAGGAAGGATTGTACTCGCAGCAACTCATCGGTTATACGCCGCAAACAACATTAGCGTATGATAATGGTTACGAAGTTAAAACCTCGGATGTTTTGCAGGCTTTGAAATTTTATTCGATCGAAGGCGATAAGTTCCACATTCAGGCACGTCCGGAGTTCAGCGTTGATGATGTGGTGAAAGTTGGATATTTTAGCGCGGTGGCTGAAACCTTCACCATTACTGCTGATTCTTTGATCGGAATTGAAAACGTTTATATTAAAGATAAAGGCGTTGTACATTCGCTGCCATACACCTTTTCAACCGAGGCAGGCGAGTTTAACGACAGGTTTGAGGTTGTTTATCGTCAAACCGCACTTGATGTTGATGAGGTCACTGAAAACAATCCGATTCAGGTTTATCCAAATCCAACGACTGATGTTGTAACAATTGAAGGCGAATTCGAAAGCTATGAATTGTTTACGATCCTGGGCCAAAAAGTTCTTTCTGGTACTACTGCTAAACTAAATTTAAACCACTTGCAGTCGGGTGTTTACATTCTGCAGCTCGACGGTTCAAAAACCATAAAGATTGTAAAGAACTAGTTTGTATTGATTGATTATTTGAAGTCCTGATTTAATTATCAGGACTTTTTTTGTTTAGTTGATTAAATTTGGAAGAAAAAATGAAAATCAAAAGTGCTTCAGAAAGCGATTTAGAGGTGGTCATGAGCATTATTGATGACGCTCGTCAACTGATGCGTAAGTCAGGGAATTTAACGCAATGGTCGAATGGATATCCATCATCAGAAATTATTCTGGACGACATCAGTTCTGGTCATGGCTTTGTTTGCATCGAAGACTCACTCCCGGTTGGTTATTTCTGCTTTATGCATGGCGAGAATCCCGATCCAAATTACAATGTGATCGAGGCAGGGAAGTGGTTAAATGATCAGCCATATGGCGTCATTCACCGGTTGGCGTCGTCAGGAAAAAAACGTGGAATTGCTCAGGCGGCTTTTGATTTTGCATTCTCCAGAATAAGCAATGTTCGTGTCGATACGCATCATGATAATCTTCCGATGCAGCGCTTTTTGCGAAACAATCAATTTGTTTACTGCGGAATAATTTATGTTCAGGATGGGAGTCCGCGCGATGCTTTTCAAAAACTCATCAAATAGTCACGTTGTATAAAAAGAAAAAGTCTCATGCTTTACACATGAGACCTTTTTTGTAGCGAGGACGGGAGTTGAACCCGTGACCTCAGGGTTATGAATCCTGCGCTCTAACCGACTGAGCTACCTCGCCATAATTGCATCATTACTGCTGCATTTCCGGGTGCAAATATAAAACTAATATTAAAGCATCCAAATATTAATTTTCGAAAAAATTTATGTATTAATAAAAGCTGTTTTTCAAATAATATATTATATATTCGGCACAAAAAATTGCACATGGACGTTAAAGTACGATACGAGATCGAATTCCCGGTAAACTCTTCACCGCAGTTGCTGTACCAATACATTTCGACGCCATCAGGCCTTTCTGAGTGGTTTGCAGACAATGTAAATTCGCGGGGCGAGTTTTTTACATTCATTTGGAATGACTCACAGGAAAAAGCGCGCTTATCTTCGAAAAAGTCGGGTGAAAAAGTTAAGTTCCGCTGGGTAGATGATAACGATAAGGACACCGATTTCTATTTTGAACTCCGAATTTTAGAGGACGAAATTACTAAAGATGTCTCATTGATGGTTATTGACTATGCTGATGAAGAAGAGGTAGACGAAGCAAAATTACTTTGGGAAAATCAGATTTCAGATTTAAAACACGTAATCGGGTCGGTTTAATCGACCGATAAAACATATCTTTGCCCTGAATTTTTCAGGGCTTTTTTTATGGTAAATATTAACGGAGAAATCCTCTCAGACTCCTCTTTTGAAATCGCAAATCGCGGTTTTTTATTTGGCGATGGCGTATTTGAAACAATGAAAATCGTTAGGGGAAAGATCTTATTCTACGAAGATCATTACTTCCGCCTGATGTCGGCTATGCGAATCGTTCGGATGGAAATCCCGATGTCATTCACACCTGAATTTATCGAACAGCAGATACTTAATCTGGCAATTTCAAACAATATTTCTGACGGTGCGAGAGTGCGGCTAACTGTTTTCAGAAGTGGTAGCGCGCAATACCTGCCGCAGTCGAAAGAAGTTTCGTTTGTAATTTCAGCTGAACCGTTAGTAGCGGGTTATTCTTTAGATCATAGCGCCTACGAAGTCGATTTGTTTAAAGATTATCACATCCCGAAACACTTGCTTTCAACCGTAAAATCCACCAATAAGATGGTGAATGTTATTGGTAGCATTTATGCCGATGAAAACGGATTGCAAAATTGCCTGCTCCTGAACGAGTCTAAAAATGTGGTTGAAGCGCTTCAGGGGAATTTGTTCATGTTGATGGGAAACCGGTTAATCACACCTCCAATTACAGAAGGTTGTTTAAACGGAATCATGAGAAAGCAGATCCTGGCACTTGCCAAAAAAATGGATACGCTAGAAGTTGTGGAAGAGCCAATATCACCCTTTGATCTACAAAAAGCTGATGAATTGTTTGTGTCAAATGTGATTAAAGGAATTCAGCCTATAACAAAGTACAGAAAAAAGGAATATGTATCGACACTGTCAACGCAGTTGCTCACGCGATTAAACGCGATGATAATGCTTAATTAAGAAGTGGGTTTTCGGGCGCGTTCGACCAAATAGGGTAGTCGCCACCAAGTTCAAGTATTTTTTCTTTCCAAAAATCGGTTGTTGATTTGCCAATGATCTTATTTCGGTACAGATTCTCAGCCACTATCCAAGAGTTAGCCGCCATCTCGTTTTCGAGTTGTTGTGCATCCCATCCGGTATAACCCAGAAAAAATCGAATGTTGTCCCGTTTAATCCGGCCTTCATTGATCAGTTGACGCGTCAGATCGAAATCGCCACCCCAAAAAATGCCGTTTGAGATCTCGATGCTTTCGGGAATTAGTTCGGGAACATTGTGGATAAAATACAGATTGTCTTGCTCAACCGGACCACCATTGTAAATCTTAAAACTCGCTTCAACATCCGGAACCAAATCTCGAATCGTATAGCGAAGTGGCTTATTGATGATGAATCCTACAGAACCCTCCTCATTATGGTCTGCCAATAAAATGACCGATCTGTTAAATGAAAGATCGCCGATTATTGATGGCTCTGCTATAAGTAGTTGACCTTTTTTTAGTCGTTCGGATATCATTTTTGCAGCAATTTTAATTAAATTTAGCGAAAAAGTTTCTTTAGCTCCAAATTTTTAGTCAAAAAAACAGAAAAAAAAAGCCTTTCGTAATGAAAGGCTTTCAAATATATGTTAAGACTATTTAGAATTAACTGATCCTTCTAGTTCTGCACCACCTTTAAATTTCACAACGTTCTTAGCAGCAATTTTAATTGCTTTACCAGTTTGTGGGTTTCTACCATCTCTTGCAGCTCTTGAAGAAACTGACCAAGATCCAAAACCTACCAAAGATACTCTTCCTCCATTTTTCAAAGTCTCGCTAACATTGTTTAGAAATGATTCCAGAGCTAGTTTAGCTGCACCTCTGCTTATTCCTGCATCAGCAGCCATTGCATCGATTAATTCTGATTTGTTCATAGTAATAAGTTATTAATTGTTGGTTAAACATTGTTGTTATAAAACAAATTTAATTGGAATTCCTTACTGTGCAAGAGCTAGCACGGAAATTAGCGAATATTGTTAATAACTTACACTAATTGTTCATAACCTCGTAATTTTTCTGTAAGACCGCGCCAATCCTAGTATAAACATGCCTTATCCGAAAATTGTGTTCCGTTTAAAATCTCGGTGACGCTCATTCGCCTTTTTCCCGGAAATTGCATCGATCGCAAGTCTAAAAACCCATCAATCGTTGCTGCTCTAAGCGTCTTGCCTTCTCTAATAACTTGGCCGGGCTTGTATTCGTGCGATGATTGCTCGAATTTTGCTTCGTAGATTTTTACCGCCACTTCACCGCTTTCGTCTTCAAAATTGCTCCACGCCGCAGGATATGGCGAGAGACCGCGAATCAAATTGAAAATTTCCATCCCGCTTTTTTGCCAGTTAATTTTGCAATTTTCACGGTTGAGTTTGTATGCTGTTTTGAGTTCGCCACCTTCGGGTTGGACTGTCGGAGTCGCATTGTTATTTTCGATCAGCAACAAAGTTTCAATTACCGCCAATTTCCCCAAATCAAGCAGCCGGTCGTGTAATTGGCCAACATTTTCATCATTGCCAATCTCGGCTTCTTTGTGAAGTATCATTGCGCCGGTGTCAATTTTGTCGTCAATAAAGAAGGTCGTCACACCGGTTTTATTTTCGCCGTTTATGATCGCCCAATTGATCGGTGCCGCGCCCCGATAGTGGGGCAATAGCGACGCATGAAGGTTAAAGGTCCCGAATTTCGGCATTTCCCACACTGCTTTCGGTAGCATTCTGAAGGCTACAACCACCTGCAAATTTGCGTTCAACCCGCGCAATTCGGTTAAAAATTCTTCGTCCTTTAGATTTGTAGGCTGTAGAATTTTTAGGTTTTTTTCAAGGGCATATTCTTTTACAGCCGAATATTTAATCTTCTGACCTCGGCCAGCGGGTTTATCAGGAGCCGTAATGACAGCTGCAACATCATAGCCCTTCGTAATGATGGCGTCGAGAATTCCGGATGCAAATTCCGGGGTTCCCATAAATACGATTCGAAGTGATTCCATTATTTTTTTATCGTGTATTTGTTATTTGGTTTGATCATAATTATATCATTCTCGAGCATTTCGCTTAACGCAGATAATACTTCGTCCTGCGATTGAGGTAGTTCGGTTTGGATTTCACGCGAGCTCATATCCGCCCGATTCAACAGGATGCGTATTTCTTCTGAAACTGATTTGCCTGCGGATGCCGACTTTCTGCTGATGCAATACGAGCAGATTCCACACGGATCTGTCTTTTGTTCACCGAAATAAGCGCTGATTTGAATGCTTCTGCAAATTTTGTCGTTGTTCACATATTCTAAAACCGCGTGAAGCCTGTCTTTTTTAAGTTTATTCTGAATTTCTAAATATCTGACCACACGATTTATCGATCGCTCGTCTTCGCGAATCTCGTTAAAAGTAATGGACGTGTCGTTGTTTTGACCCTCGAGTGAAATTATATCTTGCGATTTTAATTTATCGAGTAGTTTTTCGATTTGCTTTTCATCTGATCCTGATTTTTTAGCGATAAGCGGAAGATTTAAGGCAACTTTTTGATCGTAAATTCCGGGATACGTGCGCAAAATTGTCAGCAAAATGTCTTCCTCCGATGGATTAAGGCTGATATATCGAATAACTTCCTTCGATTCGATCAGGAATTGCATTTCGAGCTTTTGGGAGAATTCGGCCGAAAGACTGACGACCCCCTGATTGTCTAAAAACTGTAAGGCATTGTAGGTGTTAAGCGGCGGAAATTTATAGGTGAGACAAAACTGCTTCATATTTAACGAGTGTGTTTGGTCGATTCCTTCGCCGTAACCGATTTGTAGATAATTGCACAGTTTTTTATAAACCTTGGTCAAAAATTCTTTATCGGGAAGTGATGCGATAAATTGATTTTCAGCCATTTGATAATCCGAGGGGCTATTCAGCAAAATGGCGTATGATTTTTCGCCGTTTCTGCCTGCACGTCCTGCTTCCTGATAATAATTTTCGAGATTTTCAGGCAGCTGAACGTGAATGACGGTTTTTACTTCGGCTTTGTCGATTCCCATTCCGAAGGCGTTGGTTGCAACCATTACCTGCGTGGATCCGTCCATCCAATTTTTCATTGACTTCTCTTTTTCTCTAGTCGAAAGTCCGCCGTGGTAATATCCCGCTGTGAAGCCCATTGCCTGAAGTTGGTTGGAAATTTCGAGGCAAGATCTACGGTTTCGGACATAGATGATCGAGGATTGCGGATTTTTCTTTAGGATTTGCGAGATCCTAAAAAGTTTGTCCTCGACCGGAAAAACCATGTATGCGAGGTTACTTCTTGAGAACGACTTCCGGAAAATTTGCGGCGAATGAAGTTCGAGTTGTTTGATGATATCGGTCTGAACTTCCGGTGTTGCTGAGGCCGTAAGGGCAAGAAACGGCACTTTTGGGAAATGCGTTTTTAGCGCTGATATTTTTAAATACGCAGGTCGGAAATCGTGTCCCCACTGAGAAACGCAATGCGCCTCGTCGATGGCAATTAAATTGATGGGGAGCGCTTTTATTCGGTCCAGGATCCAGTCAGATTGGAGTCGTTCAGGAGACAGGTAGAGAAACTTGTAATTGCCAAACATGCAGTTATCGAGCAACTGATTGGTTTCATCCGGAGAAATTCCGCCGGTAAGCGCAATTGCTTTAATATTGCGTTTCTCGAGGTTTTGCACCTGATCTTTCATCAGTGCGATAAGTGGCGAGATGACAAGACATATTCCGTCTTTCATCATGGCGGGAACCTGAAAGCAAATCGATTTTCCGCCGCCGGTTGGCATCAGGGCAAAGGTGTCGTGACCTTCAAGAACAGCAGTGATAATTTCGTGTTGAGGCTCACGGAAAGTTGTGAAATTCCAGTGACGTGATAAAATCTCTGCTGCAGTCTTACTCATTGGCCGAAAGTTGCCGTAAGATAAAAAGAATTCTCTGATTGATATCGGCTTTTGGAACTTCGATTAGTTCGTAGCCATAACTTGTATATGTTTCAGTCAGATGTTGATATAATAATGCTGATTGTTCGAAGGTTTCGTATCTTTCGTCGTCGCTGACATAAATTTCCTCCCAAGGCGGTAAAATAAAGATTTTCGAATACTTGTGTTGTTTGCATGCGTGATCGAATGCGGGAGGGTAGCTATCGCCGATGTAATGCATATAGGCGAGGACATCGGGAATTCCGCGGTCGAGAAACACCGTTTGATGCGGTTCTTCAAGCGCTTGCTCGTATTGCTTTTTTCGTCCGTTGAGAAGTAGCTCGCTAAACAAAAGAGGTTGTTCGAGAAATAATTGGTCGATGCCTTGTTTGCGTGCTTCGGTGATGACTTCGCGGGAAATCTCGGGATAGCAACAATATCCGCGGTGTTTCAGTTCTTCGATGAGTGTTGTCTTTCCGCTGCCGGGGCCGCCGATGATGACGATGATTTGTTTCTGCACAAAATAGTAATAAAGTGCAAATTTAGATAAAACATTTCGCAATTCGCAGCGTTGAGAGGATGGAGTTAGCCCTGATCGCGCCGATATCCTTTTTTGATAAAAAAAGATAAAGGCAAGAGCAGGAAATAGCTCCTAAAAAAAAATAGTGAAAATCTATAACGTATATTTGTATAATTTTGCACGATGAACAAGAAGACCGACGAATTTTTTGCCCGCCTAAAGGTTGAACTTGACAACAGCACGCAATGGCCGGCGGAATATCTTTTTAAATTTATAGTTCCCACAACTGAGGCAAATGTCAAGGAGGTGGAGAACGCGTTTAACGGTTTAGGAGCGGTGATCAAGACGACCAAATCCAAGAACCAGACTTTTACCAGCGTTTCTATTAACGTTCAAATGGCAAGCGCCCAGGCGGTAGTTGACAAATACATTGAATTGTCGACCATCGAGGGCATCATTTCCCTTTAATTATGACAGTAAAGTACGAGAAAGAGAATGCGAACGATGTGGTTTTTAACCTCGAATACAACGCAGAACGGCCACAGTTGATCATCCACGAGTATGGCCGCCATTTGCAGAAACTGATTGATCAGGTAGCGTCAATCGAGGATCGCAATGAGCGAAATAAAGCCGCGAAGTACGTTATTCAGATCATGGGTAGTATGAATCCGCATTTGCGCGATGTGCCCGATTTTCAGCATAAGTTGTGGGATCAGATATTTATTATGTCTGATTTTAGACTGGACGTTGATTCGCCTTACCCGATTCCGTCGCGTGAAGTTTTACAGCTTAAGCCCGATGTTTTGCCATACCCGCAGAATTTCCCAAAGTACCGTTTTTATGGAAACAACATTAAATACATGATTGATGTTGCCAATAAATGGGAGGAAGGCGAAATGAAAAATGCGCTGATTAAAGTGATCGCCAACCATATGAAAAAGTCATATTTGAGTTGGAACAAAGACACGGTAAAAGACGAGGTGATTTTTGAGCATTTGTATGAATTGTCAGATGGTAAAATTAATTTGACCGCGAGCTCAGAGGAATTGCTGAACGTAACCGATTTGATGCGTACCAATAAGCGCCAATCAAATAAAATAATGCCATCGAACGGCAAGCCTAAAATTTCGAAAAATGGCAAACCCAATCCGATGCACAAGAACAACAACCGCAAACCACAGTAATTAATGGGAGTTTTTAAGATTGAAGGAGGGTTCCGATTAAAGGGAGAAATTACGCCCCAAGGTGCGAAGAACGAAGCTTTACAGATTTTGTGCGCAGTTTTGCTGACGCCTGAAAAAGTGACAATTTCGAATGTGCCTGATATTATCGACGTCAATAAGTTGATTAAACTTCTTGGAAATCTTGGAGTGAAAATCGAAAAGATCGAAAAGGGGACTTATACCTTTGAGGCCGATGATATAAATGTGGGTTATATTGAAAGTGAAGCTTTCAAAAAAGAAGGTGGTGCGCTTCGGGGATCGATTATGATCGTTGGACCGTTGCTCGCCCGATTTGGCAAAGGCTACATTCCGAAACCTGGTGGCGACAAGATTGGTCGCCGAAGGTTGGATACGCACTTTGAAGGTTTTATAAATTTGGGAGCCAAGTTCAGATATAATCGGGAGGATCACTTTTATGGTGTTGAAGCGCCTGACGGACTTACCGGTGCCGACATGCTTCTTGACGAGGCGTCGGTTACGGGAACCGCAAATATTGTGATGGCGGCGGTTTTGGCTAAAGGCAAGACGCAGATTTACAATGCGGCCTGCGAACCATATTTGCAGCAACTTTGCCGCATGTTGAACTCGATGGGTGCAAATATCACCGGAGTTGGATCAAATTTATTGACGATTGAAGGTGTCGAAAAACTTGGTGGTTGTGAACACCGGATTTTGCCTGATATGATTGAGATCGGTTCGTGGATTGGACTTGCTGCAATGACGCGAAGCGAAATAACGATTAAGAATGTGAGTTGGGATAATTTGGGGGTGATTCCAAATACGTTTCGCAAACTCGGAATTACATTGGAAAAGCGCGGTGATGACATTTACATTCCGACGCATGAATCATACGAAATCAGGACCGATATTGACGGTTCAATCCTGACGGTTGCCGATGCGCCATGGCCGGGATTTACGCCGGATCTCTTGAGCATCGTCTTAGTTGTAGCAACACAAGCGCAAGGTGATGTGTTGATTCACCAAAAAATGTTTGAAAGCCGTTTGTTCTTCGTGGACAAACTAATCGATATGGGCGCCAAAATCATGCTTTGCGATCCGCATCGGGCGGTGGTTATGGGACATGATTTTAAATCGCAGCTCAAGGCAACTACAATGTCGTCGCCTGATATCAGAGCGGGCATTTCACTATTGATTGCTGCGCTTTCTGCAAAAGGGACGAGCACCATTCAAAATATTGAACAAATCGACCGTGGTTACGAAAACATAGACGAGCGCTTAAGGGCACTTGGAGCCAGAATCGTTCGCGAAGACTAGTTTGTAATGAATTTATAGAAATCCGGTTTATAGCCGGATTTTTTTGTTTAATTGAGAATGTTCAGGAATTTGAGTCCGAAGACCACTCCATCAGTCTGAAAGCCGCTTTGATACGATCGCACGTAATCGATCCTAAAGAATCGCACTTTTCCAAAACCAAGATTGTCGAGTCCGACGCTCGCCTCTGAATATGGTTTCTGATTTGGAAGTGTCAGGTTGTGAAATCCAATCACGAGATTTGCCCGCAACAAATTGACCAGCGGAATTTTGTTTGTAAAATAGCCATCATCTGAATATTCGAAATGGGCTTCAGTATATTCCTGATTGGTACTGGCTACATAATAAGGTAACAGGTTGAAGACGTTGAGGTAGCGATCGCTCTGGCCGATATGTGTTTGGTTTCCGTTAAAATGTTTGTAATCCACGAAAGTGATATCGTCGGCATTAAAAAATTTACCCGCCTTAATGTTCATCCCAACCGTACCTTTATTTTTGAGATCGATATCGTAGGTCAGTCGGGCTTCGGCTTGCGAATAATCATAATCTTTTTCCGATCCGCCAAAACCTTGAATGTATTTAAGATAAATTACGGGAAAGTTGTTGTTTGGAATATTGATTTTACCATCAGGACGCGACCAATACTGTTGACCAAAACTAATTCTGGCCTCAACTGAGGCTTGAAAAAGCGAGTGTGTATCGAAGAATGGCGTCGTGAAATCGTTTGGCGCAAGCGGATTATTTGACGTGTACCCACGATCGTTCCTGATGATTGATTCCTCGGTATTGTTAAAAAGTTGCTTGCGTCGTGAATATTCAACCTGACCGTTAATGACAAGACCATTTGCGACTTCTTCGGCGTAATTTATTTTAGCGAAGGTACGGTCGTAAAGTTTCATGTAGTTATTCTTGAAGAATGCGGTTGCAATTCCATTTACGATCCGGCTGATTGGATTTTCAGGATTAAATTGCAAAATGCTGCTTCCACCGGCAAGTGTTAGCTGAAGATCTGAAACATTATTGAATTTTCTGGTGATATAACCGCTGATTCGAAACCGATCTTCGGCAATTCCGTAGTTAAAATCGGTTCCGATGGTAGTGAAACTCTGCTTTTCAGGATTGCGTTTGGTGTAGGAAAGTCCACTACCCGCATTGTAACCCTGAACCGTATTAAAACTGGTTGTGGTCAGAATTCCATCATAACGCCAATATTCATTTTCGAAAGAATTGCTAAACGTATAACCGGTCACAATGTCGAGCACTTTAAATTTATTGCTGCGGCGATCGATTGAGTCGAGGAATTGTTTGGTTTTGCGTCTGATTTGAAGTGCGTCTTTTTTCTTGTAATCTGTTGATTCTTCAATGGTCAGCGGAATAGGCCGTTTCGCATTCCAATAATCTTCAGGTTTTTTATTTGCATCAGAATCGAACGAAAGAACTTCAGGACCGAAATCTTTCTTTGTCAGATTGGGTTCGAAATTATAATTTGAGTAAACGTACGTAAACCTACCTGAAAACTCGATGCTCAGGATGCCGGCTTCAAAATCAAGAACCTGACTGTTTTTTGCCCAAAATTGGGTGTTTTTGTTATAGCTGAAATTTTGTTTGAGGCTGAGCGATTCTATGGCGTTGGTTTCTATTTGTGAACCTTTAATCCGCAAGTCGACAGCATAAAGCGCCCAACTATTCTCAACGATGTATATATAACCGTTAAAAGCAGGTTCGGATTCGCGTTTTGGCGTGACGCGGATTTTGTTGATTTGATGGAGATCGTCGTCGAAAAACGTGCCTTCGAGTTTGTAGTTGTAGTAATTGAATGCGTTGGATGCAATCGGCGAAATAACGCTCACGGCAAATGGAAGATAGTTTTGATAAAAGTCGAAATTGGCGGATGCGGCGTTATTAAAACTAAAGCCATTATCACTACCGCTTACCCGGGAAGCAATGATGGTTTCCTTGAATTTATCGGGTTTGCTGTATTGAATTTTCGAAACGGTTTCAGACAGATAAAGTATTCCGGAGCGACTCGAATCGACGATTTGTTCCAATAATTCGATTTTTTGACCGAGGAACCGACGTGGCGCATTTTTGATCCGAAACATTCCGCGCGAATAAAAATCGGCTTTATAATTCGACATTTGCGAGCTATTCTCACCTCGTGCGGCGATGGCACTTTTGATAATAGCGTTTGCAGGGTTGTCTTTGCTACTGATCAAAACCTCGTTTAGTGAGATGTTTTCTTCGGTCATTGCAATATCGATCGTATGTGGAAAACGCTCGATGGTTTGTTTGATCCGGACGGTTTTAAAACCAAGGTATTGAAAAATGATCGTATATGAGCCGGCATCTTTCACATCGAGAACGTACTCGCCGTTGTCATTCGACGTTGTGCCGTTATAGGTGTTTTCGATTGTGATATTTACAAATGGCAGCGGCTGCTGATTCTGATCTACGACGCGTCCGCGGATCTGCGATTGGGCTGCGATTGTAAAAAGGAACGTGCAAAGAATGAGAAGTTTATTCATGGCGATGGCCGTCTATTTATTGATGAGAGAATGAACTGCTAATTCATAGCCTTTAAGTCCGAAACCGACTATAATTCCGCTGGCGTGTGGCGAGATAAACGATTGATGGCGGAAAGTTTCCCGCGAGTATATATTTGAGATATGAACTTCAATTACCGGCGCATTAATGGCAAGAATCGCGTCGCCAATACCAACAGATGTGTGCGTATATGCCGCGGCGTTCAGGATTATTCCGTCAGATAAAAAACCCGACAATTGAATTTTGTTTATGATTTCGCCTTCGATATTACTCTGAAAATATTCGAATTCAATTTTAGGAAACTTGCTTTGAAGCGATATAAAGTAATCATTAAAAGAAGTCTGGCCGTAAATATCGGTCTCGCGTGTTCCGAGAAGGTTGAGGTTTGGGCCGTTTATAATTGTAATTTTCATCAGATAGGAGGTAGGGTTTGAAATTTGAAAAAATAAGCCACCCGCTTGGATGGCTTATCATTGTCTTTATTATAGAGTTAGAATAAATATCCTACTGAAAATTGAAGAACCTGGTTTGTAACATCGGCGTTTTTCGAAACTTCAGTCAAACCGACTGTGTAGCGCGCCTGAACAAAGAAGCTGTTTGTAATATTAAGTCCTAAACCACCTGCTAAAGCAAAATCGAATGATTCGTTTTCAAATGATTCTTCCGCTTCGTCCACTAGGAAGGAGAATTGTGGACCGACGTCTAAACTTAATTTGTCGGTCAGAATATAGAATTTTGCTAAAACCGGTACGGCTACATAATCCAGATTGAAATCGCCGATACCTTCTACATCAGCGCCTTGTGAGGTATAAAGGATTTCAGGTTGAATCGAAAAATTTGTCGTTGCTTTAATTTCGGCTACGGCACCCGCATGAAAGCTGGTTCTGCTGCTGTAATCGATATCCCCACCATTAAAATTTGCGAAGTTTGGTCCTGCTTTCACCCCAAATCGTAACAATTGGGCATTGGCGGCTATACTACATGTAAGTATAAATACCGCGGTTAAAAGTGCTTTTTTCATAATTACTGATTTAGTTATTTGTCGAGTAAAATTAGAGTTTTGCAGGTTGACTGCGTTACATAATTATAATATTAATGGTACTTTTCTTAATAAAGTTAATAACCTTGTTGATAACCTACAAAGATTCAACTAAGTGGCTTTTACTGAAAGGTTTAAATTTGATATGAATATTAAACAAAACAAACATGAAAAAAATTATTTTATCAGCAGTTGCTTTATTTTCTTTTGGCTTTGCGAGCGCGCAAGGATCTGAAGAAGTGAAATTTGGAGTTAAAGCCGGTGTGCAATTTACAACATTGACAGGTGATGTTGAAGATGTAGACGGTGCGACAGGTTTTTATGTTGGTGGTTTAGTAGATTTGCCTATTTCAGGTAACTTCCACATCCAGCCGGAATTATTGTATTCACAAGAAGGAGCGGACGAATTTAGCGTGAGCTACTTGCGTATTCCTGTTTTGGCGAAATATTATATTATGGAAGGTTTGTCGCTTCAGGCAGGTCCTCAGGTAGGTTTCAAAGTTGGATCTGAAGATGATTTCGTTGACGAAGCTACAAAGTCAATTGATTTCGGTCTTGCAGCCGGACTTGGTTATGAACTTGCAGGCGGTCTAATGTTCGATCTAAGATACAATCTTGGTCTTTCTAGCATCAGCGAAGTAGAAGAATTTGATATCATGACAAGTGGTATCATGATCGGTCTAGGTTACCGATTCTAAGAACGTAATAGTAACTAAATTGTAATTCATGAAAAAAGTAATTTTATCTGCTGCAGCAATATTCGCATTCGGATTTGCCAGCGCACAACAATCTGAAGACATTAGGTTCGGTGTAAAAGGCGGACTTAACTTTTCGAACTTTACCGGAGATGTAGAATCTGACGGAAAAACTGGCGTTTATGTTGGTGGTTTGGCTGATATTCCGATTTCTGGAGCATTTCATATCCAGCCTGAACTTTTGTACTCATCTGAAGGTGCTGATGATGCAGGACTTGATTTCATCCGAATTCCAATTATAGGAAAGTATTACTTATTAGAGGCATTTAGCCTTCAAGCTGGACCGGTTCTCGGTTTTAAGGTTGGCGGTGATGACGGCGCCGATTCAGTTACAAAAGCACTTGATTTCGGACTTGGTTTCGGTGCGGCGTACGAACTTCCGCAAGGAATTTTCTTCGATTTGCGGTATAATGCAGGATTGGCGAATATCTATGACGGAGATGGAGCTGACATTGGAACCTCTAATTTCCAGATTGGGTTGGGTTATCGATTCTAACCAAAATTTATATTGAGAAAAGCCTCCAGTTTTGGAGGTTTTTTTTGTTTTTACGTTTTACAATGTTTTGATAAACAACGGCTTGCGGCGATGGATTTTTAAACTTTTTTAGTCAGGTTATTCGTATAGTTTTTTTTATACATTTGCACCCGTAATTAAAACAAACTTAAACCAATGAAAAAATTAATTTTATCTGCTGCAGCTTTATTCGCTTTCGGATTTGCTCAAGCACAAGAAACTACTGAAGGTGGTAAAGGGTTTTCAAACGGAGACATTTTCATGACAGGTAGCGTAGGATTTTCTTCTACTTCAACTGGTGATGACAAAGCTAATGAGTTCACATTTTCTCCAAGTGCAGGTATGTTCGTAACTGACAATATCGCAATTGGTCTTGAGCTTAGCATCTCTAGCGCAACTGAAGAAGACGGATTCAGCGACGAACTTAAAACTTCACAAGTTGGAATCGCTGCTTTCGGTCGTTATTACACAACCCCGGCATCAGATTTCTCTTTCTTCGCACAACTTGGAGTAGGATATGTATCTGTTAAAGCTGAGCAAGGTCCAAATGAAGTCAAAGCTAACGGTTTTGGAGTTGAATTCAACCCAGGTGTAAGCTACTTCATTTCTGAGAACTTCGCATTGCAAGCTACTATCGGTGCTTTAAGCTATTCTTCTGTTGAGCCTGATTTCGACGGAGCTGAGTCTACAGACAACTTCGAATTGAACCTTAACCTAAGCGATATCCAATTAGGTCTAGTTTACAAATTCTAATTCGTAATCGTATTGCATAAAAAAAAAAGCCTCCTGATTCAGGAGGCTTTGTCTTTTTTAAGTTGTTGGTTTGGTTACTTGTTAGAATTTGTATCCGATACCAATTTGGAATACCGAGTTTCTAGCGTTTACATCCTTAACGATGTCTGTTAGTCCGTAAGTGTAACGACCTGTTGCGAAAAGACCCATTTCTGTAGTGAATGATACACCACCTGCAATTCCGAAATCAAAACTTTCAGCCTCGTTGATTACGTTATCTCCATCGTCGCCGTTTGGATTCGTGTCGATTTCTTCGTTTACTTTAAAGCTAAACTGTGGTCCAACCTCAAAACTCAATCCTCTAGTAGCATAAATTTTAGCCAATACCGGGATGTTGATGTAATCTAGTTGATATTCGACATGCTGATCTTCACCTACAAATGCAGGAATGTCATATTCGAATCCTTGTCCTGAATATAGAACCTCCGCCTGGATTGAGAACATCGGATCTAGTGGGAACTCAGCCAGTACACCTACGTGGAAACTTGTACGTGAGTCCGGGCTGTCAAAATCGTCACCGGTAACTGATGCAAAGTTAACCCCACCTTTTACACCAAAACTAACTGTTCTGTCAGTAGAGTTGTCTGCTTCATTTTGAGCGCTAGCCGTCGACACTGATGCGAAAACTATTGCTGCTGCTGCTAAAAATTTCAATGATTTCATAGTATTAATCGTTTTAAGTTAGTACCGCAAAGTTATGGCGCATCTTTAGCCAGACTATTAATATTTCCTTAATTAAGTTTCTGTTAACATTACATAATTCTCATGTTTACGGCACTTCAACGATTTTTCTTTCATAACTTTAAGGGCAAATCGTGTTAAAAAATGTTAATCCTGTAACATTTTTGCTATTTTTCAATGTGTTACATTTTGTGATGGTCAGCTCGGCAAAAAAATCGGAAATAATGTCTTTTCTTTGATTTTTATACGCACTCAAATGAATATTTGGACGAATTACATCAAGAATTTTCGGTCATATCTCAAAATCGAACGTGGTTTGTCATCGCATACCATCGAAAATTATACGTTTGATCTAAAGCGACTGATTGATTATTTGCAGCGTCATGAAATTGATACCAATCCTAAAATTGTTTCTGAAGAAATCATTCAAGGTTTTATTTACGAAATATCGCAGGATGTTAATCCCAGAACGCAGTCGCGGATCATTTCCGGTTTGAAAAGTTTCTTCTCGTGGATGATTTTTGAAGACATGCGAAGCGATAATCCCATGGATCTTATCGAGAGTCCGCGCTCCGGTCGGAAACTTCCCGATACGCTTGAAATTTCAGATATCGATAATTTAATTGCAGCCATCGATCTTTCATCAGCCGAGGGCGAGCGAAACCGGGCGATGCTGGAAACGCTTTACGGATGTGGTCTTCGGGTTTCTGAATTAGTAAACCTTCAAATTTCGGATTTGTTCTTCGACGAAGGTTTTATAAAAATTACGGGGAAGGGAAATAAACAACGTTTTGTTCCAATCGGAAATCTGACGCGAAAATATATTGAAATCTATAAGGATTCGGTTCGGCCGCTGATGTCAATTCAAAAAGGATTTGAAGACACGTTATTTCTAAACCGACGTGGACGCGGGTTAACTCGGGCAATGATTTTTACGATCATCAAATCGCTTGCACTTAAAATCGACTTGAAGAAGAATATTAGTCCGCATACATTCCGCCATTCGTTTGCGACGCATCTGCTTCAAAATGGCGCTGACTTGCGGTCGATTCAATTGATGCTTGGTCATGAATCAATTACGACCACTGAAATCTATGTCCATTTAGACCGAACTCACTTGTCGCAAATTATGAATGCGTATCATCCACGTAAGTGAAAAAAAAAGGACCAACCGCAAAGTTGATCCTCTAATGTGTTTTTTGAAAACTTATTTAGCGATGTTCACCGCGCGAGTTTCCCTGATTACGGTCACTTTAACCTGACCAGGATATGTCATTTCAGTTTGGATTTTTTGCGAAATGTCAAATGATAGGCTAGCCGCATTTTCGTCAGAAACTTTTTCGCTCTCAACGATTACACGAAGTTCGCGACCGGCTTGAATCGCGTACGCATTTTTAACGCCGCTGAAACCAAAGGCAATGTCCTCAAGATCTTTTAGTCGCTGGATATATGAATCAAGCACCTGACGTCTGGCGCCCGGTCTTGCCCCGGAAATCGCATCACAAACCTGGATGATCGGAGAAAGTAATGATTTCATTTCGATTTCGTCGTGGTGTGCACCGATGGCGTTGCAAACTTCCTCTTTCTCGCCATATTTTTCAGCCCATTGCATACCAAGAAGCGCGTGTGGAAGATCACTTTCAGTATCAGGCACTTTTCCAATATCGTGAAGAAGACCGGCACGTTTGGCAAGTTTAACGTTAAGTCCGAGTTCAGCTGCCATGATTCCACAAAGTTTCGATACTTCACGCGAGTGCTGCAGCAGGTTTTGTCCGTAAGACGAACGATATTTCATTCGGCCGACTACTTTAATAAGTTCAGGGTGTAAACCATGGATACCCAAATCGATGACAGTACGTTTACCGACGTCGATGATTTCATCGTCAATTTGTTTAGCCGTTTTAGCGACTACTTCTTCGATTCTTGCAGGGTGAATTCGACCGTCAGTGACAAGTTTGTGCAATGCGAGTCGCGCGATTTCACGTCTAACCGGGTCAAAACAAGAAAGTATGATGGCTTCCGGCGTGTCGTCAACAATAATCTCGACACCTGTTGCGGCTTCGAGTGCGCGGATATTTCGTCCTTCCCGGCCAATAATTCGACCTTTAACATCGTCTGATTCGATGTTGAATACCGACACGCAGTTTTCAACCGCTTCCTCAGTACCCACACGCTGAATGGTATTGATGATAATCTTTTTAGCTTCTTGCTGCGCCGTTAATTTCGCTTCTTCAATCGTGTCCTGAATATGCGACATCGCTTTGGTTTTGGCTTCAGCTTTTAGGCCTTCAACCAATTGTTCCTTTGCTTCATCGGCAGAAAGTCCGGAAATGACCTCAAGCTGTTCGAGTTGGCTTTTGTGCATGCGCTCCACTTCAGCTTGTTTTTTATCAAGAAGTTCGATTTTAGATTTATATTCAGCCGCTTTTGACTCGTATTCTTCGTTTACCTTACGCGCTTTTGCAAGTTCGCTTGAAACCTGAGATTCTTTGTCGCGGACGCGTTTTTCGATTTCTGCAACCTTTTTATCACGCGATAAAATAACTTGTTCGTGCTCTGCTTTTAGTTCAATGAATTTTTCTTTTGCCTGAAGGATTTTGTCTTTTTTGATGTTTTCCGCATCCTGAGTTGCATCTTTAATGATTGAGGCGGCTTCTTTTTTGGCGTTTTTTAATAAAGTTGATACGTTGCTTTTTTCGATAATCTTGGCGATGGCGAAACCTACGGCCAACCCGATTATTGCTGAAATTAATATTGTTGTAATGTCCATTTGGTTGTTGATAGTTTAAAAAAAAAGCCTACATCAGTGATTTATAAACTCGTAAAGACAAGTTTTGAGCTAACTCACTGTTCAAGTTTCTGCGCAAGGCAGCATGCTTTAGTAGTGACGATTTACTCATTTTAAAATGTTAATGTTGAGTTTATCAAATTGTACTAATGTAGGCAGTATCTTAGTTTTGGTAAAGAACGTTATTTATCGAGATATTGAATCAATAAATCATTAATTTTTTTGAGACGTGCCACGGTCTCGCTGCCATCAATCGAGTTGTCGAGTTGCTTTTGTTCGAGCTGTGAGGCGAATTGAAGCGCGCACATCGCCAAGACGTCCTGTTTGTCTCGAACCGCATAATTTTCTTCAAATTGTTTGATCATCAGATCTATCTTTTTTGAAGCACTACGCAAACCTTCTTCCTGCGACATATCGACCGTCAGGGGATAAACCCGATCGGCGATTGATAGCTTGATTTTCAGTTTCTCAGTCATTATTCAGCTAGTTGTGAAATGCAATAATCAATCTCGCGAATCATCGAATTGATCTTTAATTTTGCATCTTTCTTACTCTCATCTCCGCCTAAAAGACTGTTTGCCAGCCTTAACGTTTCATACGAAGCTTCAAGCTGCGCAATTTTTTCAAGATGCTTTTTATTTTCTGCTTCCGCAATGTTTAGCTGCGATTTTGACTGCGATTTCTGGGCCTCCAGGTCGTCGATTTTCTTGATCAGCATTCCGATCTTACTCTCAAGAGCATCAATGATTCCTGTTATTTCACTCATTTGTTGCAGCCTACGATTCTTCGTTTTTACAAAGTTAATATTCCTACGCAAATATGACAATTTTTTTGTGAATTTTGAATCCGCAATCCACAAATGTTAAATCATTTTAACCTTTCATATTCAAAAACCATAACCCGACTCACATATATATTATTTAAATTCGCCAAAAACGCTTCTATGAGATTTCTGCCCTTTTTTTTGCTTTATCTGATTCCAATCTTCGCACAACAGGAATATCCTAAAGATTATTTCCGGGCTCCGCTTGATATTCCGATGGAACTTTCGGGAAATTTCGGGGAACTCCGATCGAACCATTTCCACGCCGGTTTGGATTTTCGCACCCAACAACGCGAAGGGCTTAATATTTATGCAGCCGCAGATGGCTATATCTCACGAATAAAAATTTCCAGCTACGGTTACGGAAAGGCAATTTACATTACCCATCCAAATGGGTATACGACGGTTTACGGACATCTTCGAAGTGGTTACGGAAAAGTGGAAGAATATATCAAAAATCAACAATATAAAGATAAATCGTTCGAAATCGAAGTACTGCCGGAGCCAAATGAACTGCCCGTTAAGAAAGGTGAAATTATCGCATATTCGGGAAATACCGGCGGATCACAAGGTCCACATCTTCATTTTGAAATTCGCGAGACCAAATCCGAAAAGATCATTAATCCAATGTTTTTTGGCTTCGACGTTAATCTTGCCGACACAAAACGTCCGGTTATAACTGATCTTCTGGTATATCCAATCGAAGAATCATCAGTCGTAAATAAATCTGCAGTTCCAATTGTTCTGAATTTGACTCCACAAGGTGATGGGAAGTTCTTGTCTCAAAAAGTGTTTGGGAAAGGAAAAATCGGATTCGGAATCAATTCGTATGACTCTAATAACAATTCACACAATCGCAACGGAATTTACGGCGTGAAATCATTT
Source organism: Flavobacterium sp. (assembly GCA_015234525.1). GTDB lineage: Bacteria > Bacteroidota > Bacteroidia > Flavobacteriales > Flavobacteriaceae > Flavobacterium. Next base: position 87,304 of record JADGMX010000020.1, read on the forward strand.
TTAAACGGAAAACAGATTTTTGGTTATCAGTTCAACACGTTTGCCTTCGACGAAAGTCGTTACATCAACGCATTGATTGATTATCCGAGATTTCGCCAGATTGGTCAACGGGTTCAGCGACTTTTCATGAAACAGAAGTTTCCGCTTAGCATCATCGAAACCGACCAGAGCAACGGAATTGTAAACGTGACACCGAATACCAATGGTATTTACCGAATCGAAGTCGCCGATTACCATGGAAATCTGAGTACGATATCAGTAAATATCGAGCACTCTGCCGACGGAGCGCTTCACTCGCAATCCAAACCGGTCACTCCTTTTTTTCTTGAAGCATCGAAAGATCACAATTATGAAAAGGACAATATTTCCGTGTTTTTCCCGGCCGGCACTTTTTATGAAGACTTTTATCTCGATTTTGATGTCCAGGGAAATTACCTGTATCTAAACAATAAGAATATACCGGTTCATGGTTATTATACGGTTACTATTAAGGACACGCTGACTTCAGACGCTGACCGTGAAAAGACATTTATCGCACTAGTGGATGGCAAAAGACTGACCTATAACGCGACTTATCTAAAGAATGGGCATTTTACCGCAAAACTGCGAGCACTTGGCAAGATTGGTTTATCAAAAGATACGACCGCGCCTGTAATTCGGATGCCGAAGCCGGTTACCGGAAAATGGATCACGGCACAACGAACTCTTGAAGTGACGATTCAGGACGATTTATCCGGAATTCGCCAATACAATGGGTATCTTAACGGCAAGTGGATTTTATTTGAGTATGATTATAAATCTCGTAAGTTGACGCATAATTTCAATGATAATATCGTACAGGATGGTCGCAATGATTTAAAGGTGGAGGTAACTGATAATGCAGGAAATTCTGCTATCTTTGAGACGCATTTTTTTAGAAGTCAAAAATAAATTCAACCTCATTTGAAAGTCACATCAAGATTTCTCACCCTTTTTTTTATATTCCTGAATTTTGCTCTTGCAGCACAAACCGCTAGGATTAAAGGTGTTATTTTAGATCAGAACAATACGCCACTACCAATGGTGAACGTTACCGTTGAAGGCAAAACAACTAACTCGAACGAGAACGGCTTTTACTTGATATCTGTACCGGCAGAGCGCAAGATTACGATTTCATTTAGTCATGTCTCGCTTAAGAAATCATCTGCAGTCATAGAGCTACGGCCGAATGAAGATTACGAACTCAATATCGTAATGAACGATCAGGCTGAGGAAATGGGCGAGGTGGTGATTATTTCCGGCAATCGCAGACGTATTGAAGGTTTGACCGTTATTGAACCCGAGGTAATCCGAAGAATACCCGGAGCTAACCCAGGTGTGGAGAACATTCTTAAAACGTTGCCGGGCGTGTATTCAAACAGTGATCTTAGTACGCAATATGCCGTTCGAGGTGGGAATTACGACGAAAATCTGGTGTATGTCAATGAAATTGAAGTCTATCGACCCTTTTTAGTCCGTTCAGGCCAACAAGAAGGTTTAAGCTTTACCAATACTGATCTGGTCGATCAGGTCGATTTCTCTGCAGGTGGTTTTCAGGCGAAGTTTGGCGATAAACTATCATCTGTCTTAGACATAACCTATCGTCGTCCGGTCGGATTCGGAGTTTCAGCTGAAGCGAGTCTACTTGGAGGAAGTCTTTCTGCTGAAGCCGTATCGAAAAATCAAAAGTGGACCGGAATTGTTGGTTTGCGGTATCGTGACAATAGTCTGTTAGTTAACAGTCAAGAAACTGAAACTAATTTTAAGCCGACCTTTGCCGATGTTCAGGGTTATTTCACCTTTACGCCATCAACCAAATGGCAATTTAGTTTCCTGGGAAATATCGCTCAGAACAAATACAATTATCAACCCTTAACGCGTCAGACTAATTTTGGAACTATTGACGAGCCGATCGCACTTCAGATTTTCTATGAAGGACAAGAGAAAGATCGTTACGACACCTACTTCGGAGCTTTTAAAAGTACTTTCTCGGTTAACGATAACTTCACTTTAAAATTTATTGCATCAGCATATCAGGCACTTGAGCAGGAATACTTCGATATTTTTGCCGGTTATTTTTTGGGTGAAGTCGACGCCAATATCGGTTCGGAATCTTTTGGCGACGTCACTTTCTCTCGCGCCATCGGAACGCAATTGAATCACGCCAGAAACGATCTTGATGCTTTGATCGTAAATACTGAAATTAAAGGTTTTCACAATGTGGGCGCCAATCAAATCGAATGGGGTTTCAAATACACACGAGAAGATATTCGCGATCGGGTAGTGGAGTGGGAAGTTATCGATTCAGCTGGATTTTCGTTGAATCCCCCGATTCTCGATCTTCCTATCAACGATCAGCCGTATAATCCGTATGTCGGTCCGCTTGTTCCATATCAATATGTACGAGCCAAAAACCAAACTAACATCGATCGACTTTCAGCATATGTTCAGTACAACCGAAAAGGGCTCTTAGGCGCTCATCAGGTATGGTTTAATGCCGGCGTGCGAGCTCACAACTGGAAAGTTTCGGGTGCAATTACCGAAGGCGATAATCAGATTGTTTTTAGTCCGCGTGCGCAATTCGCAATCAAACCCGATTGGAATCAGGATATGGTATTTCGTCTTTCGGGCGGATTTTATCATCAGCCACCGTCTTACCGTGAACTCCGTGATTCTCTCGGACTTGTTCGTCCGAATGTTAAAGCGCAGCAATCAATTCACGTTGTGGCCAGTAACGATTATAGTTTTCAACTGTGGGAGCGACCTTTCAAATTGGTTTCGGAAGCCTATTATAAATCGCTTTCCGATGTAAATACGTATACGCTTGAAAACGTTCGCATCAGATACCGTGCGGATAACAATGCCGAAGCTTTTGCGTACGGACTTGACTTGCGATTGAACGGCGAGTTTGTCCCGGGAACTGAATCATGGTTGAGTTTTGGCTATCTGAAAACGGAAGAAAATATCAATGACCGCGGATTCATCGCTCGGCCAACCGATCAGCGCTTGAAGTTTGGCGTTCTTTTTCAGGATTATATGCCAAATATTCCGAGTGTTAAGCTATATCTGAATCTGGTTTACAATACCGGACTTCCGGGCGGTTCGCCATCATATGCTGATCCGTATCAGTATCAGAGCCGACTCCGTGATTATCGTCGCGCCGATGTTGGTTTTTCATATGTGCTTACCGATAGTAACGATACGCGAAGTGACGATCATTGGCTGAGAAACTTCAAGGATTTGTCGGTCGGATTTGAGATTTTCAACATCTTTAACAACCAGAATTCAATCACCAATACCTGGGTTCGTGATGTGTATACTAAGAATCAGTACGGAATTCCAAATTACATGACTACCCGCGTTTTTAACGTTAAACTGACCGCTAAACTATAAAGTCCTTGCGGTTTTGATTTTGTATATTTGACACACGTATCAGCAAAAAGCAAAAGAATGAAAACATCTTACATACTATTAATCGCCTTGGCTACTATGGTTGTGTCGTGCAAAGAGGAGAAGGAAACGCCAAAGGTAATTTACGACAGTACTAAAAGTGTTAAGCCTGAACCTCCAAAAGTTGATACGACACGTGTCGTGATTGCCGATCTTCCAATTGAAATTTCCGGCACAAATTATTTGATTCACCCAATTGGTGATATCCGTGTTTACGATGCCGCGCGAAATCGGTATTCTGGAAACTCAGGACGAAATGTGAGTTATACGATTTCAAATTACAATGAGTTTGAAATTACCGGCTACTTAAGCAATCTCAAGTTTCAGCCAATCGGATCTGACTCGCTACATGTTCTTTCTTCAAAGCCTGTACTGATACAAACGGCAACGTTCCTGCGTCAGGCGCCGGCAAAATCGTCGCAACAACTGATGGTTTACACCTTGGCGGATATGGACACAAACAAAGATGGTCGACTTGATGAAAATGACATTAAATCGCTTTACATCAGTACGATCAGCGGCGATAAGTTTACTAAGTTGTCGGTTGATTTTGAAGAATTGGTTGATTGGCAACTGGCCGTAAATTCGAACCGCGTTTATTTTAGAACAATCGAAGATACGAACAAGAACGGCGAGTTTGATAAGGATGATGTGGTTCACTATCATTACATTGACTTAGCCGATGCTGATTGGACTGTTAAAAGCTACAAGCCGGTCTAGATCAAAATCTCGCTTTCAAGGTCGGATTTTTCAATTCTGAAATCGAAGCCAAGTTTATCGAGAATTTCCACAACAACCTTTTTGTACCAATCTTCTGATTTAGGGTGAATGTAAATTCGTTCGATCAATTGATTGATATCGACGTTTATTTTGATGCCATCATTGATCGGAGTATTCGTCGAACTTAGATCGCTGATCACTCTGATTTCACGCTCATAGCTGAAACTTTTTCGCTTGAATAAAAATGGGAAAAACGCATCGTCAAACGGGATGTACTCTCGTTTATAGTCAATGTAGTTTACTTGACCGATATATTGATCCGACTCGGTTTCAGGCCAGAGCGCTTGTTGTAACCGGCCGACAGTTGTTTGCAATGCAAGGCCTTCATTATTCTGAGTAAATATTTGCCACATCGCATACGATTCATATTCGTTGATATGCCAACTACTTACAACAACTTTTTTGCGATGAGCGTTGTAATAGTCTAAAAAGTCAGGATTATTAACCGACAGTTTTTTGATTTCTTCAAATGTAGGTTCGCTAAATGTGCCTTCGTATTGATCCTCAAATTTATCCGATCGCGCCATAAAAAGTCTCCTGGAAAGCAGCAGATCAAGGAATTTTGAAAAGCTCAGGTATTTCCAGATGATGGTGTCCGGATCCTCGGGAAGCTTTATATTAACACTTGGCTTATACATAGATTTGAATCTATATAAAGCTAGTAAATTTAATCAAACGACTGCATCATCACCAGCTTTTTATAAACGCCGTCTTTCTGAATCAGATCGTCATGTCGTCCCTGCTCAACGATTCTTCCGCTTTGCATCACCACAATTGTATCCGCTTTTTGAATGGTCGATAATCGGTGTGCGATAACTACCGATGTCCGGTGAAGCATCATGTTTTCCAACGCTTGCTGAACCAGTCGTTCGCTTTCAGTATCCAACGCTGAAGTCGCTTCGTCCAAAATCATAATCGGTGGATTTTTTAAAACTGCTCTCGCAATCGACAGACGTTGTTTTTGGCCGCCGCTGAGTTTGTTTCCGCTATCGCCGATGTTGGTGTAAATTCCATTTGGCAGATTTGTGACAAATTCGTACGCGTTTGCGATTTTTAACGCATCGTTAATTTCCTCATCAGTAGCATCAACTTTTCCAAGTGCAACATTTGCCCGAATCGTATCGTTAAACAGAATGCTATCCTGAGTTACAAGTCCCATCAAGCCTCTAAGAGATTGCATGTCGAGGTCTCTGATGTCAACACCATCAACTTCAATGCTTCCGTTATTCACATCGTAAAAACGCGTCAGCAAATTTGCAATCGTGCTTTTTCCACTACCGGATTGGCCAACTAAAGCGACTGTTTTTCCTTTTGGAATTTCGAGTGAAAAATCTTTGAGAACGTTTTCTTCCTCGTATCTAAAGTTGATATTCTTGATCGAAATCGCATGATCGAACGTTTCTTTTTTAACCGCGTCAACTTTGCTCACAATCGGATTTGGTTGTTCCAAAATCTCCATCACCCGCTCAGCTGCCGCATTTCCGCGCTTCACACTATACGATGCTTTGGAAATCGCTTTTGCGGGCGTTAAAATATTATACGCAAGTCCCATATAAGCGATAAACTGTGAACCTTCAAGCGTGCCGTCAATCAAAACCATGCTACCGCCATACCAAAGCAAAACTGCGATAATCATGATTCCCATGAACTCGCTTACCGGTGAAGCTAAATTTTGACGGTTTCCGATGCTGTTTGACAATTTATAAAACCGATTGGTCGAGTTGCTGAAAATTCCGGAGAAATACGATTCTGAGTTGTAGCTTTTCACCACTTTCAAACCGCCTAAAGTTTCTTCAATTGTCGATAAAAACGTTCCTTGTTCTTGTTGCGCGCGGGTTGATTTTCGTTTGAGACGCTTTCCAATGACTGAAATGATATAACCCGAAATCGGAATGAAAATAAAAACGAAAATGGTCAATTTAGTACTGATCAGAAACATTGAAATCAACGAGAATATGACCGTAAGTGGTTCTTTGATGATCAGCTCCAGCATTGCCAGAAATGAATTTTGAACTTCATTGACATCACCTGAAATTCGTGAAATCACATCGCCTTTGCGCTTTTCCGAAAAGAAAGACAACGGAAGTTCGAGCGTTTTTTTATACATCGCATTTCGAACATCCCGCAAGACGCCGTTTTTCAAAAATGTGATAAAAAACATTGCAAGATAATCGCAGATATTTTTCAACAGGAAAATCGAGATGATAACCGCAACCATGACTGATAATGTACGTCCGGCTCCAAACTCGGCCGTAGTTGTGGTTACATAGTAACTGAGCAGGTCTGTGAGATAATTTTTGACATTGAAATTATCAGCAAACAATCCCTTGTAAACCGGTCTGACGAAGTTTTGCTTGGTTTGATCAAACAAAACATCAATCATCGGAATCAATGCAATAAAGGAAAGTGTGCTGAACAGCGCGTATAAAACGTTGAAGAAAATATTTAAAAATGCATATTTCTTATACGGCTTCGCAAAGGGAATTATCTTTTTTATACTGCTCATTAAATAATATTGAGGTCTGTGAGAATGTTACGGATTTTTTCGTCGAGATAGGCTTCAGCATTCGGAATCTCATCAACCGACCCAACGTGTGTGTTTACGCTGACATAAAACTTGATTTTAGGCTCGGTTCCACTAGGTCGGGCAGCAATCTTCGATCCGTCCTCGGTGTAATAAATAAGAACATCTGATTTTGGTATCGTCAATTCTTCCTGTTCGCCGGTCAAAAGATTTTTGGCGGTCGACGCCAGATAATCCTCAACCATTAAAACACGTTGGCCGTTAATCTCGGCAATAGGATTCTCGCGCATGTCGACCATCATTTGTTTGATCGCTAACGCGCCTTCAATTCCTTTTTTGGTCAGTGAAACCAAATGCTCTTTATAAAATCCGTGATCAACATATAATTTGAGCAATTCCTGATATACCGAACTTCCGTTCGCTTTCGCCAATGCCGCGATTTCGCAAATCAATAGGGTAGAAGCAACCGCATCCTTGTCGCGAACTTTATCACCGACCATAAAACCGAAGCTTTCTTCGCCACCGCCGATAAATTCGAGTTCCGGGAAATCTTTAATGAATTTTGCAATCCATTTGAATCCGGTTAAGCCAACTTTACACTGAACGCCATAATTTGTTGCGATTTCCATCATCATCGGAGTTGAAACAATGGTCGATCCGACAAATTGGTTGCCATTGAGTTTACCCGCATTTTTCCATTGCTCAAGAAGAAAAGCAGTCATCAGCGACATGGTCTGGTTTCCATTCAACAAAACCATTTGACCTTCGTTGTTTCGGACGGCAACACCAAGTCGGTCTGAATCGGGATCTGTTCCGATAACAATATCGGCGCTGACTTTTTCGGCCAATGCCAATGCCATGGTCAAAGCTTCAGGCTCCTCAGGATTCGGTGATTTTACAGTTGGGAAATTGCCATTTGGCTCGCGTTGTTCCTCGACGATACTAACTGAAGTGTAGCCAGCACGTGCAAGCGTATCCGGAACAACTTTGATGGAAGTCCCATGAAGCGAGGTAAAGACGATGCTTAAATTCTCACGCGTTTTAGCATCTGTTATAAATGACGCATTTTTGATAGTTGATTCAATAAAAGCATCATCAATTTCATGGTCGATGTAATGAATCAAATCTTCATTTGCGACCCATTGAATTTCTGAATAATTTAAAGCTTCAATCACCGAAATGATTTCGCCATCCTGCGGCGGGACAAGCTGACCGCCATCCTGCCAATAAACCTTGTAGCCGTTATATTCCGGCGGATTGTGAGAGGCCGTCAACACGATTCCACAGTGACAATTCAAGTGACGCACTGCAAACGATAGCTCAGGCGTTGGTCGCATGTCTGAAAACAGATAAACCTCGATGCCGTTTGCCGAAAAAACATCTGCAACCGTTTTCGCTAAAGTATTGCTGTTTAATCGGCAGTCGTACGCTATGGCGACTCTTAACGTCTCAGACGGAAATGACTGCTTAAGATAATTTGATAATCCCTGAGTGCTTTTCCCAAGTGTATATTTGTTGATTCGATTGGTTCCAACGCCCATGATTCCGCGCATTCCACCCGTTCCGAATTCCAGATTTTTGTAAAAACTCTCGGTGAGAACGTCTGGTGAGGAAGTCATCATTTCTTCAACTTGTTCGCGCGTTTCCTTATCAAAAGGGTCGGTAAGCCATTCGTTGACTTGTTTTAATATATGTTCTTCTATGTGCATTTGTCCAAAATTTGAGCTTATAGGCTGCTTTTCAATTTATTGTCAGCAAAGTTGATGGTGCCTGCAATTTTATAACGTTCGCTGTTTGATTTTGTGCGAAGAATTATCTCTCCAAGGAAACCAGCTAAAAAAAGTTGGGTTCCGATAATCATTGTGGTCAGTGAAATATAGAACCACGGGTTTTGTGTGACTAAAACGGTTGGCAAATGATTGTATAACCGAAATAACTTGTTTATCCCGATAAATCCTGCCGATAGAAATCCGATGACAAACATCATTGAACCAAGCGCGCCAAAAAGGTGCATTGGTCGTTTGCCGAATCTCGATAAAAACCAAATGGTAATCAAATCGAGAAAACCGTTGATGAAACGTTCCATTCCGAATTTGGTTTCACCGTATTTCCGGGCTTGATGCTTAACAACTTTTTCACCGATCTTTGAATAACCCGCGTTTTTTGCCAAAACCGGAATGTATCGGTGCATTTCGCCCGAGACTTCAATGTCTTTGATAACTTGCTTGCGATAGGCTTTTAACCCGCAATTAAAATCGTTTAATTCAACACCGCTGGTTTTGCGAGCCGCCCAATTAAAGACTTTTGACGGGAGGTTTTTGCTGACAACCGAGTCGTAGCGTACTTTTTTCCAGCCTGAAACCAGATCGTATTTTTGTCGGACGATCATATCATAGAGTTCCGGAATTTCTTCTGGGTTATCCTGAAGATCCGCATCCATTGTTATTACCACGTCGCCCTGTGCGCGAGCGAATCCGGCGTGTAAAGCTTGCGATTTGCCGAAATTATTCCGGAAATGTATCGCTTTCACATTCGGATTTTGTTGCGCGAGGTTTTCAATAAGCTGCCACGAGTGATCGGTACTTCCGTCGTCGATAAAGATCAATTCGTAGTCATAATTGTTTTCAAGCATGACCGAAACGATCCAGTCGTGGAGTTCCTGCAGCGACTCTTCCTCGTTTAACAGTGGGATAACAATAGATATATCCATTAATTAGAATGTAGTTGGCGGAGTATTCTTAACGATTGCACCAATTATTAATGAATAAATCAAACCGATTAAGCAAAACATTAAAAGTGAAACCGGAATCAAAATCGCCGGACTCATGAATTTTTCAGTCATCGAAAGTGCAACATCAACTTGTTCAGAAGTCATGTTCGGGTTCTGATCCAACATCACTTCACGTGTCTTTCTTAGAACAGTTTGCATGTACTCGGGGAAAATCATGTTCCAGATAACTGAAAATATAGATGAAATAAGCGATGCGATCAAACAAATTACGACACCGATTTTTAGTGATTCACCAAATGTGATGAACCCTGAATTCTGTTTTCTGTAATTGATGCAGGCAATTGAAATAAAGGCGATCGGCAGAATTAAGTAATTCAATACGTTCATCAAAGTGCCAACAAGCGGCATCTCTAAAGGATCTACATCAACAACATATAAGATCACGAATTCGAGGACCATGATCACACCGAAAAGTACTCCAAATTGTAAAGCGAATTTTGCAGGTGATTTTGTTGTAGTTTCTTTCATAATTTTGTCGTTTGGTTTTAGCACACAAATATAGCAATTCCCCTAATATCAGCCTTAAAAATCAGCAAACCACGCTGAATAAAAAATGTTGTAAACCATTTGAATATTAAAAAATAAGTGTAAATTTGCACACTCTAATAAAAATACATAAACAAAAAGGTTGTATCGCGTTTATACCTTTCTTTGGAAAGCTTCAAAACAAAATACGATCAAAATAATAAAAAAGATGAAAAAAGGAATCCACCCGGAAAATTACAGATTGGTAGCTTTTAAAGATATGTCTAACGACGAAGTCTTCATTACCAAATCAACAGCTGAGACAAAAGAAACAATTGAACACGAAGGAGTTGAGTATCCTGTAGTAAAAATGGAGATTTCTAGAACATCTCACCCATTCTATACTGGTAAATCTAAACTTATCGATACCGCTGGACGTATTGATAAATTTAAAACAAAATACGCGAAGCACGCGAAATAATCGCTGCATCCAAAAGCAAAAAGCCTTTCTTCACCGAAAGGCTTTTTTTATGGCCAACATTTTAATTTAACTTGTAACTTTGGTCTGCCGAAAATAAAACCAGAAAATCCATCCCATGAACTATATTCTTTTTGACGGTCGAGTCCGTAACGCTTTACTGCCATTTACTTTCACGCGCCCGGTTGCCGACATTCGGGTCGGAATCCTGACTATTCGTGAGAAGTGGGAAAAACTACTCGGTACCACTACTACAACGGTCACCGAAGAATATCTCTCAGAAAAGTTTCCGATGGTCGAAATGGAGGAAAACATCATGATTTTTGCTGCGTATCTTCCATGTGAAGTGCTTGCAGAAATGGTCATGAACCTCGAACCAAAACAAGCCATCGTCAGTGGCGACGACATCATCGCTTTCTATTCGCAGGAAAGTCAAGCCGAAATTGATTTTGACGAATACGAACTTATCGAATACACTGATCAATGTATTACCATTGAACATACCTGGGATATATTTGCCAAGAACGATGCAGCACTTCGCGAGGATTTCGAACTTTTAACCGAAGGCCGAAAGTCGCAACCCATTCCAAAAAGTGTTAATGTATTATCACCTGAAAACATTTTTATCGAAGAAGGTGCAAAACTTGAATTTGTCACGTTAAACGCGTCCACAGGTCCAATCTATATCGGTAAAGATACCGAGATCATGGAAGGTGCTATGATTCGCGGGCCATTTGCGCTTTGCGAAGGTTCGCAGGTCAAACTAGGAGCAAAGGTTTATGGCGCCACAACGGTTGGACCACATTCCCGGATTGGTGGCGAAGTAAATAATTCGGTCATCTTTGGCTATTCTAATAAAGGTCACGATGGATTTTTAGGAAATTCAGTGTTGGGCGAGTGGTGTAACATCGGTGCAGATAGCAACAACTCGAATTTGAAAAATAATTACGAAGGTGTTAAATTGTGGAGCTATGAAACCGGCGGCTTTGAAAAAACCGGACTGCAGTTTTGCGGCTTGATCATGGGCGACCACTCTAAATGTGGCATCAATACGATGTTCAACACAGGAACCGTGGTTGGCGTTAGCGCGAATATCTTCGGAAGTGGATTTCCCCGAAATTTTATACCGAGTTTCTCATGGGGCGGTGCGGCCGGCTTTACGACGTATGTCACCAAGAAAGCTTTTGAAACAGCAAGAATCGCGATGTCGCGAAGAAATATCGAGTTCGACCAGCAAGAATCGGCCATTCTCGAACAGGTATTTGAAGAAACAAAAAAATGGCGTAAAGAATAACGCTACGCCATTTTCAAATAAACTCTCGCAATTCTTATCTATCTAATCTGACAAATTTTCCATCGTTGTCAAAATCAAGCTCAGTTCCGTTCATTAGCTCAACTTCAACGCCGCGACGGCCTTTGCTGATTTTAGTAACACGTTGGTTCGGATAGTTGGCTGTCAAATAATTTCTGATTTCGCTACTGATAAACTCAGATGGAATCGCTTTGTTTTTAGCGTCAACTTCTTTCCAGATTCCGTTTGAATCAAACTCGATTTCAGTTCCGTCTGACATGCGTACTTCAAATGTTTTTTTCGTACCGTCAAGGTCAATCTCCGCACCCTCAACAGTTGCAGTTTTGAAATGTTGCTTCAAAAACGTCTGCGCGTCCTTTGGCAAGTCGCTCGCGGTAATGGCTCTGTCCTGAGCTCCGGCTTCAACTGCAAATAACGCAGCTACAGCTAATATTAAATTTTTCATGTTTTTATTTTTTGGTAGTACAAAATTAATTCATTTATGTCTTTGGCTGCGAATCATTTAAGAAATCTTTAGCGCGACATTTCCACAGTCTTTACTATATTCAATTGCTCATGGATAAGAAGTCTTTCGCACGACTTTAAAACATTTTAAACACAAAAAAGTTACCTTTAAGAAAAAATCGATTTATGTTTAGAATTGAGAATGACCTTTTAGGAAATTTACAAATCCCTTCTGATGCTTACTACGGAATCCAAACCCAACGCGCTATTGAGAATTTCAAAATTTCCGGCGCGCGACTTCAGCATTACCCCGAGTTCATAAAAGCGCTTGCCTATGTTAAGTGGGCGGCAACTGAAACCAATTTCGAACTCGGATTGCTCGAAAGGCTTACCCGCGATGCCATAGTTGCCGCTGCAAAGGAAGTAGTTGAAGGCAAATTCGACGATCAATTCATTATCGACATGGTTCAAGGCGGCGCGGGAACATCCACCAATATGAACATCAACGAGGTAATCGCAAACCGCGCACTTGAGATTCTCGGTTACCAGAAAGGCGAATACCAACATTGCTCACCAAACGATCACGTCAATCTTTCACAGTCAACTAACGACGCGTATCCAACCTCAATTCAACTTGCCATTATCAACACCAACCATATTCTGATCGGCCATTTGGAAAACCTGATCAAATCGTTTCGCAAAAAAGGCGAGGCGTTCATGGGGATCTTAAAAATGGGACGAACGCAACTTCAGGACGCGGTTCCAATGACAATGGGCCAGGAATTTGAAGCCTTTGCCGCCACTTTAAGCGAGGAAGTCGAACGACTCAAACAAAGTTCATCGCTTTTCTACGAAATTAACATGGGCGCAACCGCAATCGGCACCGGACTTAACGCTGTTCCGGGTTACGCCGAATTATGCGCGCAGAAACTTGCCGAAATTACCGGACATCCTTTTGTGTCGTCGCCCAATTTAATCGAAGCCACAAACGACACGGGTTCCTACGTCACCTATTCGTCGGCGCTGAAGCGAATGGCGGTTAAAATCTCAAAAATATGTAACGATTTACGATTGCTTGCATCGGGTCCTCGGACCGGTTTCGGCGAATTGAATCTGCCGGCAATGCAACCGGGAAGCTCAATTATGCCGGGGAAAGTCAACCCCGTAATCCCCGAAGTCATGAATCAAATCTGCTTTAAGGTCATCGGCAACGACCTCACGGTCACCATGGCGTCTGAAGCCGGCCAGCTGCAACTCAACGTCATGGAACCAATAATGGCTTACTCGATCTTCGAATCGATGGCGCTGTTGGCAAACGGAATGGACACTTTGGCGCTCAAATGCATCGACGGAATCACAGCCAACGAAGCCCGAAGCAGACAAATGGTGTTGCAGAGCATCGGAATCGTAACGGCGCTAAACCCGTATATCGGCTATAAAAACAGTACGAAAATCGCCAAGGAAGCCCTCGAAACCGGCAAGAATGTCTATGATCTGGTGCTCGAATACAACATACTTTCGCAGGAGCAAATCGACGAAATCCTCAATCCCGACAACATGCTCGGACCGAAGCACTTCCCAAAACAAGAGACGGAATAAGTTGTGGTTAACTCATTTTTTGTGTGTAAATTTGCAAACTTATTTTGATGGATGTTTTTTAAGGAGCTATATCCCGCTGTTTGTTACAATCTTTCACGGCGAACCCCGCCGCAAAAGGATTTTCACTCCCATCGGGGCTAGGGCAGAGTTGGTTCAAACAACGTTGTTAACGAAATTTGAACCGACGATTTGCGTTAGGGATTGACGCGGAAATCCTTGCTGCGATAGCGGCAAGATTGAGAGCAAAAGCCCGGCGCGCCGACCAAAAAACATCAAACCATCTGCAAAGTTGCTGCGGCGCGAAACGCCCAAAAATGATTATGGAAAGGAAAAAAGTCGCTTTTTACACGCTTGGTTGCAAACTGAATTTTTCGGAAACCTCGACTATTGCTCGGAATTTTCAAGACGAAGGTTTTGATCGCGTCGAATTTGAAGACGTCGCCGACATCTATGTGATTAACACGTGTTCGGTGACTGAAAATGCGGACAAACAGTTTAAGCAGGTCGTCAAAAAAGCGATGAAACTGAACCAAAAGGCTTTTGTTGCCGCGGTGGGTTGTTATGCGCAATTAAAACCTGAGGAGCTTGCTGCGGTTGATGGCGTTGATCTGGTATTGGGCGCGTCTGAAAAATTTAAAATCACGGATTACATCAACGATTTGTCGAAAAATGACATGGGCGAGGTGCATTCGTGTGAAATTTCGGAAGCTGATTTTTATGTCGGAAGCTACTCGATTGGCGATAGAACGCGCGCTTTTTTAAAGGTTCAGGACGGTTGCGATTATAAATGTACGTATTGTACGATTCCGCTTGCACGTGGAATTTCCCGCAGCGATGCGCTTGAAAATGTGTTGTCAAATGCAGCTGAAATCTCACGTCAAGGCATCAAGGAAATTGTTCTTACCGGTGTAAATATCGGCGATTATGGCAAAGGCGAGTTTGGAAATAAGAAGCACGAGCATACCTTTTTAGAACTTGTTCAGGCCCTTGATCAGGTTGAGGGAATTGAACGCCTTCGGATTTCGTCGATCGAGCCGAATTTGCTTAAAAACGAAACCATCGAATTTGTAGCGGGAAGTCGCACGTTTGTTCCACATTTCCATATTCCGCTTCAATCCGGAAGCAACGACATCCTCAAAAAAATGAAACGTCGTTATTTGCGCGAAGTTTATACCGAACGCGTGGCTAAAATCCGGGAGGTAATGCCCGATGCGTGTATTGGAGTCGATGTTATCGTTGGATTTCCCGGTGAAACTGATGCCCATTTTCTGGAAACCTACCATTTCTTGAACGATCTGGATATTTCGTATTTGCACGTTTTCACCTATTCGGAACGCGACAATACGGAAGCTGCTTCGATGGATGGCGTGGTTGGGTCGAATGTTCGCGCCAAGAGAAGTAAGATGTTACGCGGATTATCTGTAAAGAAACGCCGGTCATTTTACGAAAGTCAACTTGGAACTTCGCGAACCGTGTTGTTTGAGGCTGAAAATCGCGAAGGATATATGTATGGATTTACCGAGAATTATGTCAAGGTAAAATCGACTTACAATCCGGAACTCGTAAATACGCTTCAGCCGGTTACTTTGAAATCGATTGACGACGACGGATCGGTGCGCGTCGAGCTTGAGGTTTCCGCGTCTAATGAATCGGCGATGGCAAATCTGATGTCAATCAATATTTAGAGTGAAACTTTATTTTGGTAATCCGGTAAACGCTTGAGCCGTACAGTTCGACGAATTCGTAAGTATGACGGGCGGGTTGTTTAAAATCGACGATAATCTTTGCCGAAATTTCATAGTACATTTTCTCACCTTCAATCATTAATCGGTCGCCGGCTTTCCGATAAGCCGAACGGATGAGTATGAATTCGGATAAATTCCACGTGGTTACATTGGCATCAAAATCTTCGTAACGGGAATACAATCCTTCGGTAATTTCGGTTTTGCAACCGTAATACTTTTGGATCTGCTCGAAAAAATCAATGATTCGTTGGTTGAGTTCGTCGGTCATGCATTTAGATTTTGATTCCGGGTGGCAAAAGTTCGCGATATGTTGGATTTTTGCGGAAGAATTGAGCGATTCGTGGGTAAATTGGAACAACTTTAAGTTTCCGTTCAATTGCGATTGCCATAATTTCACGCAGAAGTTCGTCGATTGTTTCTTCGTTTTCGAAATGTTCGGGGCGATTGATTCGGGTTAAAAAGATTTTTCGTTCCTGAAAAGAATATTCGACAGATAAAATATGGCCGCCGATCAGCGTTTCAAACTGTCTTGAAAAAGTATTGTCTTTGATTTCCATTTTAATGAATTAGTGTTGTGTCATTTGGAACTTCGATCAAAAAGGATTTTGATGGCTGGCTTCACAAATAATTATTAATTTGGGAAACGACCTGCCGGGAAGCGCCTAAAAAGGCATAACTTTATACAAAGTTCGGCAATAATAATCGGAACGCCGCTATTTTTACGTTAAAAACCAATGCAGAAAATACCTGTTTACTTTGTTCCTGGTCTCGCTGCCAGTTCATTGATCTACGAGCGACTCAAATTGCCGGAATCGCTATGCGAATGTGTTTACCTGGAATGGGAAGTGCCTCTGGAGGCCGAAACCTTGAGCGATTATGCCAGGCGGTTATCCGAAAAAATCGTTCACGAACGCCCAATTCTGGTTGGTGTGTCGAT
Source organism: Flavobacterium sp. (assembly GCA_015234525.1). Lineage (GTDB taxonomy): Bacteria > Bacteroidota > Bacteroidia > Flavobacteriales > Flavobacteriaceae > Flavobacterium. The sequence goes on from JADGMX010000020.1 coordinate 103,847, forward strand.
GGGTGGCATCATGGTTCAGGAAATGTCAAAATTTATCGACACGAGAAAAGTGGTGATTATCTCGAGTGTCAAGTCGAATCAGGAATTCCAACCTCTTTTTAAACAGGCAAAATACACCAAAACCTATCGGATTGTTCCAACAACGTTATTGATCCATCTCGAAAAACTGGCGAAATACAATTTCCTCGGTCATAAGATTCAGATGCGCTTAAAATTATACAAGCGTTATTTATACATGCGAAACAAAAAATTCTGGGATTGGGCCATTCGCGAGATCATTATGTGGGACCGTTCCGAAGCGGATCCTGAAGTGGTTCACATTCACGGCGATCAGGATGTGATTTTCCCGTCAAAATACATTAAAGATTTTATTTTGGTTCCGGGTGGCACTCATATTATGTTGGTTATCAAACCCGATCTGATCAGCCAACATTTAACAGAAGTTATCGAGCGCGAAGCATTGAAATAAATTCAGAATTTCTATGTTTACATTATAAATAAGATGAATATGAAAGCGATACAAAACGTCGGACTTATCACTGGTCTGATCCTGATTAGTGGCATTTTTGTCCACGGGGTTTCTGATGATAACCTGAAAAACTCAACTGTCAAAACAGAGAAAAATACGATTCCGGCGTCAATTGATTTTGCCGGCGAGCCAACGCCACTCCATATCTACGATGTAAAGGAACGTTTTGAACGCGAATTGATTGTAAACGCAAACCTCGATGCTTCAACCCGGATAATCATTAAACGGGCTAATCGCGCATTTCCGGTTATCGAACCAATTCTTGCGCAATATGGCGTTCCGGACGATTTTAAATACCTCGCTGTGATTGAAAGCGGACTCGTAAACGCGGTTTCGTCGGCGGGAGCACGTGGGGTTTGGCAATTTATGCCTGAGACTGCCAAAGAACGCGGAATGGAAGTCAGCGCCACGGTTGATGAGCGTTATCATCTGGAGAAATCTACGATCGCCGCTTGTAAATACTTGGTTGATGCTAAAAACCGTTTCGGAAGTTGGACATTGGCGGCGGCCTCATATAATGGCGGCTTTACCGGTGTAAATCGCCAAATCGAATTCCAGAAAGTCAATAATTACTATGATTTACTGCTGACCGACGAAACGGCGCGATATGTTTTCAGGATTCTCGCATTAAAGGAAATCATGAAAAACCCGCAGACTTATGGTTTTGATATCAAGCCGGAAGAACTTTATATCAATTTACCGGTTCGGACGATTGAAGTCGATTCGACGATTAATGACTTAGCCGATTTTGCGCTTAAACAAGGAATTAACTATAAGATATTGAAAAATCACAATCCGTGGTTGCGCGACAGAAAATTGGTCAATACAGCTAAAAAGAAGTATACAATCGAAATTCCGACCGCAGGTTACTAAAAGAGATTACTGATAAAAAAAGCCACTCAATTGCGTGGCTTTTAACTTTATTCGAAGAAATTACATTTTCTTCATTTGTTCTTTCATCATTGTGATCTGGTCTTTCAGCATGTTGTGCGTGTCCAGTTTCTTAGCCTCATTAAGCAAATTTGTAGCTTCAAGCTTTCTGCGACGAGTCATGGCAACGCCGGCAAGGTTAAGTTTAGCAACTGCTAAATCTGTGCTCATCGACAAACCAAGTTCGATCGCTTTCTTAAAATATTTTTCAGCCTTTAACAAGTTGGTCTGCGAATTCATGATTCCGTGCAGGTAATGATAATATCCCTGTTGCTTGCGGATCAGAGCCGTTTCAGGATTTTTAATCTTGTCCAGCCATTTCTGTGCTCCAGCGAAATCCTGCTTGCGAAGTTTAAAAAAAGCAAGCAATATAAATTCGTTCTTGAAGTATAGGAAAATTGGGAAGACGGTTAGTAAGATCAGGAAAATTCCATTTCCGGTGTAACCATCAACAATCTGGTAGATCCCGCCAATCAACAAAAGTGCAGCAATGACGAGTTTGATATTTCGGTGAAACATGATAGTAATTTTTACGATTGCAAAGGTAGTAAAAGGAATTAAAATTATTTTTATAAAACCACTTGCTAGAAAAAAAAGACTTTGTATATTTGCACTCGGTTTTATTCGAGCCGCAACCTTTATTAAAATAAGACACTAAAGATACAGAGCAATGAGCAAAAGAACGTTTCAACCATCGAAAAGAAAAAGAAGGAATAAGCACGGATTTATGGACAGAATGGCTTCAGCAAATGGAAGAAAAGTTCTTGCTCGCAGAAGAGCCAAAGGCCGTCACAAGCTAACGGTTTCATCTGAACCTCGACACAAAAAATAATGTTTGAACAAAACATAATCAAGGCGTTACTTATTTTAGTATCGCCTTTTTTTATACCTTGTAAGTTTGTTTTTTTTTAGAAGCTAATCCTGCTGTTCACTGCAATCTTGCATTTTATCTTCGCTGTCGCTGAGATAAAACACAAGGATTTCCGCTGCCATCAGGGCTAGTGGACCGGCAGCACGTTCAGGCTAATAGTTAACCCAACACCCAAAAACCCAACACCCAACACCTTTTAATCTAACACACAACTACATGCCCAAAGACAACACCATAAAATCAGTTCTTATCATCGGATCAGGTCCAATTGTAATCGGTCAGGCAAGCGAGTTCGATTATGCCGGTTCGCAAGCCGCACGATCGATCCGAGAAGAAGGGATCGAAGTCATTCTCATCAACTCAAATCCGGCAACGATCATGACCGATCCGGTTATGGCCGATCACGTTTACCTCCTGCCGCTGACCACCAAATCAATTATTCAAATTCTGAAAGAACATCCTCAAATCGACGCCGTTCTTCCAACAATGGGTGGCCAAACCGCGCTAAACCTTTGTCTTGAAGCTGATGAGAAAGGAATCTGGAACGATTTTAATGTGCGATTGATTGGTGTGGATATCAACGCGATCAATATCACCGAGGACCGCGAACAATTCAAACAACTACTTGCCCGAATCGGAGTGCCAACAGCGCCTGCAATGACGGCAACCTCATTTCTGAAAGGAAAGGAAATCGCTCAGGAATTTGGCTTTCCGCTTGTAATCCGACCATCATTTACACTCGGCGGAACCGGAGCAGCATTCGTACACAAGAAAGAAGATTTCGACGATTTGTTGACACGTGGACTCGAAGCTTCGCCGATTCATGAGGTTCTGATCGACAAGGCGCTTTTGGGTTGGAAAGAATACGAACTCGAACTTCTTCGCGACAAAAATGACAATGTGGTTATTATTTGTTCGATTGAAAATATGGATCCGATGGGAATTCATACCGGCGACTCAATTACCGTAGCCCCGGCAATGACATTATCCGATAGCACGTATCAAAAAATGCGTGACATGGCGATCTTAATGATGAGAAGCATCGGAAATTTTGCCGGCGGTTGTAACGTGCAATTTGCCGTATCGCCCGACGAAAAGGAAGATATTGTTGCTATCGAGATTAATCCGCGGGTTTCCCGTTCCTCTGCTTTGGCATCAAAAGCAACAGGTTACCCAATCGCCAAAATTGCATCAAAACTTGCTTTGGGGTATCATTTGGACGAACTTCAGAATCAAATCACCAAAACGACTTCAGCTTTATTCGAACCGACACTTGATTACGTAATCGTAAAGATTCCGCGTTGGAATTTCGACAAATTTGAAGGCGCCGACCGAACACTTGGACTTCAGATGAAATCGGTAGGTGAGGTGATGGGAATCGGCCGATCGTTCCAGGAAGCACTTCACAAAGCAACACAATCACTCGAAATAAAACGAAACGGCCTTGGTGCCGATGGAAAAGGTTACAAGAATTACGAGCAGATTATCGACAAGCTGACCAACGCAAGCTGGGATCGGGTATTTGTCATTTACGATGCGATCGCGATGGGAATTCCGCTTAGCAGGATTCACGAGATCACCAAAATCGACATGTGGTTCCTAAAACAATATGAGGAACTCTATACGATTGAAAAGGAAATTTCGAAATTTTCTGTTGATACGCTTCCAAAAGAATTATTGCTGGAAGCCAAACAAAAAGGCTACGGCGACCGACAAATTGCTCACATGATGGGCTGTTTGGAAAGTCAGGTTTATAAACTTCGTGAAGAGCAAAATGTTAAACGCGTCTACAAACTCGTGGATACTTGTGCAGCTGAATTTACCGCTAAAACGCCATATTACTACTCGACTTTCGAAGCCGAAATTGAAACTGCCGATGGTAAAGTTTATACGCATAATGAAAGCATCGTTTCAGACAAAAAGAAAATCGTAGTTCTGGGCTCAGGTCCAAACAGAATCGGTCAAGGAATTGAATTTGATTATTCTTGTGTGCACGGAGTTTTGGCTGCACGCGAATGCGGATTCGAAACCATCATGATCAACTGTAATCCGGAAACAGTCTCAACCGATTTCGATACGGCCGATAAACTTTATTTCGAACCGGTTTTCTGGGAACATATTTACGACATCATCCGACACGAAAAACCTGAAGGTGTGATCGTGCAACTTGGCGGACAAACTGCGCTAAAACTTGCGGAGAAGCTGTCAAAGTATGGTATAAAAATTCTCGGGACAAGTTTCGATGCACTGGATCTTGCTGAAGACCGCGGTCGTTTCTCAGAACTTCTGACCCAGCTGAATATTCCGTTTCCTCGATTTGGTATCGCTGAAACAGCCGATGAAGCTTCAGCGCTTGCTGACGTTCTCGACTTTCCATTACTTGTTCGCCCGTCGTATGTTTTAGGTGGTCAGGGGATGAAAATCGTGATTAATAAGCAGGAATTGGAAGAACACGTCATCGACTTATTGAAAAGCATTCCAGGGAATAAATTGCTTCTTGATCATTATCTTGATGGTGCCATCGAAGCTGAAGCGGATGCAATTTGCGATGGTGAAAACGTGTATATTATTGGCATTATGGAGCATATTGAGCCATGCGGAATCCATTCCGGTGATTCGAATGCGACACTGCCACCGTTTAACCTTGGCGAGTTTGTAATGCAACAAATCAAGGATCACACTAAGAAAATTGCTTTGGCGCTAAAAACCGTCGGACTTATAAACATTCAATTTGCGATTAAAGATGATACGGTGTATATCATTGAAGCAAATCCACGTGCGTCGCGTACTGTCCCGTTTATCGCAAAAGCGTATGGCGAACCGTATGTTAACTATGCCACAAAAGTGATGCTGGGCGTTAATAAAGTAACTGATTTTACGTTTAATCCGCAGCTTAAAGGCTATGCCATCAAACAACCGGTGTTCTCATTCAGCAAATTCCCGAACGTAAATAAAGCGCTCGGTCCGGAGATGAAATCAACTGGTGAAAGCATTTTATTCATTGATGATCTGAAAGACGACCAGTTCTACGAATTGTACTCACGCAGAAAAATGTACTTAAGCAAATAATAAAAAAGCTCCTATTTTGGAGCTTTTTTTATGTCTTGTTTCAAGGTCATTTCTTCAATTGGAACCTGATTTTTTGAGTTGGTGATCAAAACGGCGTAATCGATAAAATTTGTGGTTGGTTTTGCTTTTAGTGCCTTGCGGTTGCTTTTTTTAAGAAACAATCTGACTTGAATTAAATCGCTGCCCACGTGGTACGGCGAATTAATGTTGTTTAATTTGAATAGCGTCAGATCGGAGCGTTTCGTTTTCTTTAGCTTTTTGATTCCTTTGAAATATTCCTTCCAATAATCGCCGATGCCAAACCCTTTTTCAATCGTGTAGCTTTTATAATTTCCGTTGTCGTCATAAATTTTGTCCCAAAGCACTTCGCTTGTAGTCAAATATCCCATGACGGTAATAACTTTATTTCGGTGATAGATATTTTGTTCAATTAGCCGTGTGAAGAACGAAGGGTACATTTGCTCGCGATCTTTTTGAATGTGAAAAAATCCGTATTTGGCGAATTGCTTTTTTGTTTCGAGGTTGTAGATGTCTTTCAAAGCCACGTAATTGTCAAAGATGATTTTCTCTCGGTCGCGTTTTTCTTCAAAACTAAGTGCGATGTTTTTTAAAAGATGATTAAGACTAACGGTATCTTTTACCTGAGTTAAATACCGATGTTTATTTGTCTGATAGTCATCGGTTAACTTTTGCAATAGATTTTTTGTTTCCTGATTTCTGGTCTTGAAATCAAGTTGCCTGGATGAAAATTTTGTTTCCAATTCATTTCTCATGGTCCAGTTCAATACGTCTTTGGTTAAATATAAAAGATGTTTTATCGGAAAGTGATATTCGCTTATGAGGTCAAAACCGAGCACTTTAATTGGGTTGTTTGGATACATTTGATTCAGCGCTCGCAGTTTTTTCCAGTGTTCAAAAGTGTCGATGGTTCCTTCCTGACTAACTATCGACTCAAAACCCAGAACCAATTCTTTAAGTAAATCCTCATCGCCGGTATCCAGATATTGCTGAAAGTAAAATGCCTGACTGAAATTAGTTTCGATAATATAGTAATCGAGCGCGTTCTGTTTTTTTAGGCTTGCGATGAGTTTAATTTCGGCGTCGTATGTTTTGGCACTGCCGTGATACGCACCGAATCCGATGATGTTGAAGTCAGTTTGAGGAAATTGAAAATCGGGGTGGTTGAGATCAAATCGGTTTTGCCGAAGGTATTCGGTTTTGCTTTGTGAAAGCGCCGTACACGAGATAATTAAAATCAGAAAGGTGAACAGTTTTGTCATTGCTGAAATTTACAAGTGGATTCGGGTTTAAATGTACGATTTCGAGTCAGTTTTTGCTGCAACATTGAATTTTCCAATTTGGCCCGCGCCAGGGATTGAAGCAAAGTGCCGTGCACTGCGAAAAGCCCGGTTCTTTGAAGGCGCCCAAAAAAAAAGCCTTCCAATAAATGAAAGGCCTTCCTGATTTTGTGAGAAACTAGTTCTTGACAAACTTTTGTGTGTGCTGCTTCCCGGCAGTATCGGTAAGCAATGCGATATAAGTTCCGGCTGCCAATTCCTGCACAAAAATGCGTTGTTGATTCACATCCGACGACAAAACCATCTTTCCTGAAAGGTCGTAAATCATCGCTTTAGTGATCGTAGTTCCACTGTTATCATTTGAAATGTTCAAGTAATCGTTGGTCGGGTTCGGATATAAATTGAATTTTCCGATTTGATTTTCGGCCACGCTAAGCTCCGGACTTGATCCTTCCAACACAAAAAGCGACTGGTTGCTTGACGGATCTTCGATAACATCGATAATTCCGCTTGGCCATTTAACCACCACTTTTTCAATCCCGTTGGCGCTTCCGATTCCGAAATGAACGTTCAGCGAACTCATGTGGCCAAATCCCTGGCCGCTGCGAACCTCGCGAACCTGAATACCCCATGAACCGTGAATTTCCACGCGTGCTCCGATTCCGTTTCGATTGCTTTCAATACCCTGAAGTTGGACTTTCAGCCATTTATTCGGGTTTCCGCTGTTGTAGTAAATTCCGTTCTCAGTCTGAACATCCAAAAATCCATCGTTGTTCAAATCGGCTACGGCTCCTTGTGCAAATGCCACATCATAACCTGTAAAAGTCATGTTTCCGTTGTTAAAATATAAGTTCAGGTTATTTTGCCAAAGGAAATCTGAATAACCATCGTTATCGAAATCGGCGTGCATGACTTCCCAGGAACCAACTTGCGAGGCTATTCCCGAACCTGCGTAAACATCGGTAAACGTCCCGTCGCCATTGTTTCTATAAAGTCGGTTTTGATCTGAAATATTTGAAAGAATCATGTCGAAATCGCCGTCATTGTCGAAATCTGCCCAAGCACTTGACCACGATTGCGCACCGTCGTTAATGCCGGCTTCTGCTGCGTTTTCGGTAAAAGTTCCGTTACCGTTGTTGGTATATAAAAGGTTAACCCGACGTGAATCGCCTTCAGGAGCGCCACCACGGCATTTAGCCATATACATATCCATATCGCCATCGTTGTCGTAATCAACAAATACGCTGGCGTAGTTTCCTCCAACCGCCAATGTTGGCATCATCGAGATATCGAACAATAATTCACCATCGCCGTTATTCCGGTAAACGTGGCTCTGTGCAACGTCATGACAAACAAAAAGATCCAGGTTTCCGTCGTTATCGATGTCAACAAAATTGGTGCGCTGTGAGAAGATATTTTGCGGATAAACATGGAACGTATACCCGGCGCCATCATCGTTTGCTTTAATAACAGAAACCCTGTTGCCATTTCCGAACACAAGATCGTTATAGCCGTTTCCGTCGAAATCACCGCCGGCAATACTCCAGTTTGGCGTCACCGAACCAAGTCCGATTCCCGGAACCGAAAAAATCGTAGGCACCAGCTGACCGTCGGGTTGCTGAAAGTGAATGGTAAGCTGGTCGGGTTGAACCGTTACCACATCATCTAAATAATCACCGTTCATATCAATAGCACATGACGTGTAATTTCCGCCCGGGAAACCGGTGGACGTGAATGTCACTGGTGGTTGCGCGAGAAGCGAAAAGCCACAAAGCAGAAGTGATCCGAGGAAGTAGTTTTTTTTCATTCTGTTAGATTTATGGTTGGCAAGGATTTAATGAATTAATATATGCTGTGATCAGGTCAACACCTTCCTGATGAACCACGGTTCGTCCGATAATAGGCATCATGATCGACTGACTGGTCGAACTCAGTCGCACAAGCAGCTCCGAGTCGTCTGCGGAACCTGCGCTGATAACATGTGGTTTATCCTGGATGTTTTGCGACGGTACCATGCAAATTCCGAAAGTTTCCGTATTGGTGTTTCCGAAATTAAACCTTAAAGCCACATAATCGCAATGAGCGCCATCCCGGTGACAATGCGCGCAATTGATATCGATATACGAACGGGCTCTCAGCGACAAGGATTTTGAGGTATCTCGCCAATCGACGGTCGATTCCATATTTGTCGGCAGATTATTTTCAAGATATCCTTCAGCAATCCACTTCTGCAGCTGATTTTGCTCGACATTCCCGTAATTGAAGTTGTGATTAAGATTTTGGGGTTTAGGTCCGATCGGAATTGTAATCTCGCCATCGGCAAGCTGATTCGGATTCAATTTGTGACATGTTGCGCACTCGGTAAAAGCCGGAACCTTGTAAATCGTACTTTTCGTACTGCCGTTTTCCTGCCATTCTATCGGAACGAAGATTCCGTCGCCGGTTGTGTCCAGATATGCTTCTGTTTGATCGTCGTTCCAGATGTAGTTGATGGTTTTCCAACCTGAGTTCGTGGGAGTAGTCTCAGTAGTTTTTATCAGAATTCGGGTTTCGATGATTTTTGTAGTCAGTTGCGGAAGAACGTTGTCGTAGTAAAAAGTTTTAATCAGCGCAGTTCCAACCGGAAATTCCAGCGCATTGTCCGGACCGTTATGCGTTGCCTTTTTACCCGCGGGCATCCAGACAAATCTTTTTTTGTGTGCATAATCAGAGAAAAGTTCGCTTGCGGGTTTGTAAGGCAAAACTTTGTATGCAGGCTGCTGATCTTTCAACGCGCCAACAAAGAATTTATAATCTGATAGCTTCTGATACGGCACTTGAGTGATGTCTAAAACCACCGGTGAAAGCGGAATATAATCGGTGTCCGCAGGCGCGTCGTCATCAGAACATCCAACAAAAAAAAGGCTGAAACAAATCAAAAAGAAGGGTAATAGTTTATTCATGTCGTTTTTTAAAGCCTAACAAATGACGTGAAATAAAGTTTTATCTCCAAATTTTTCGCAAATTCAATCTTAATTACTTAGCACATTATCAAGTTTTTTATCGAACTTTTGCCTATTCTTCCAGAAAATCGTCTTCTTGCGCTCTTTTCACAATCGACTCGGGAAGCGACTTTTTTGCTTTGGCTCCCATCTTTTTCAACTTTTCGATACTCATGACCAAATTGCCATTTCCGGTGTAAAGTTTCTTCATCGAATCTTCATACGCTTTTTTGCCTTCGTCCATTTTTTTGCCCACAACCACAAGATCATTTACAAATCCTTCAAACTTGTCGTACAAAGCTCCGGCTTGTCGTGCAATTTCCCACGCATTTTCCTGTTGCTTTTGATTGGTCCACATGCTGTCAATTGTTCTCAGGGTCGCCAATAAGGTTGACGGCGTCACAATAACAATGTTTCTCTCAAAAGCTCTGTTGTAAAGTGCGCTGTCTTCATTGAGCGCAATGGCAAATGCGGGTTCAATCGGTATAAAAAGCAACACGAAATCCGGACTTTCGATCTGATACAAATCGTGATAATTCTTATCGCCGAGTTGCTCGACATGTCGCTTTATCGAGCCAATATGTTCTTTCAAATAAACCGCCCGCGTCAGATCGTCGTCGCAATTGCAATATTTCTCATAAGCGGTCAGCGACACCTTCGAGTCGACGATCATCTTCTTGCCATCGGGAAGGTTGATCACTACATCGGGAAAAACACGCGCGCCATCAGCCGTGGTAAAACTCTGTTGGATTTCGTACTCGCGGCCGCGTTCCAAACCCGATTTTAACAGGACACGTTCCAGAACCAATTCGCCCCAATTTCCTTGCATTTTGCTGTCGCCTTTCAACGCCTTGGTTAAATTTACGGTCTCGCGGCTCATCTGCTCGTTGATTAATTTGAGTCCACTAATCTGCTCGCGCAACGTTGCGTGATAATCAATGCTCGCTTTGTGCGTGTCCTCGACTTTTTTCTCAAACAAATGGATTTTGTCTTGTAATGGCGATAAAATATTCTTGATATTTTCCCGGTTTTGCTCGGTAAACCGAACCGATTTCTCTTCCATTATCCGATTGGCAAGGTTTTCAAATTCTTTGGTAAATCTCTCCTGAAGTTTTTCAACTTCCTCTTTCTGATCGAGGTTTCGTCGGTACAAATTATCGTAATCAGTTTCTTTTCGCGTCAGTCGCAACGCCAAAATATCTTTCTCTTCCCGCAAATTTTCCCGCTCATGACATGCCTGCTGGAATTGCTTTTCGAGTGATGATTTTTCAGATAAATGCTGCTCTTTCAGAATGTTCAACTGGGTGTTCAGCGAAACGTTCCGTTCTTCAAGCGTGGCCCGATCCGACTGAAATCGCGCCGAGTAAATCACCTTTCCGATAAATATTCCGCCTAAAAGCGCCACCAAGAATATTAGCAGCACAACAATCACTGTTTCCATCAAATTTCGTTTTTGTAAAAGTAGAGATTTGAATACGAAACGCGTAAAAATTAAAAAGGCGACACTGTTAAAATGTCGCCTTTCAAGGGTTTTGGTTGAGGGTTATGAGGCTCAAGAAATCTGAAGCCTTTTGCTTTTTCTTCGATCCATTTTAGCGGATAAAAGAACATTAATGTGTCGTTTTTGTTGTAGCAAAAATGGAATATTCAAGATAATTCCCACCACGCAAATCATCATCAAAATTAGTAAAAGACTAATATATATGAAATGATTAGCTTCGGCTGAAATGTTAAAATCAACAATGAAAAAATATCCTGCGACCATAAAAACGGCAAATGAGACGATGAGTGATAGCGCTTTCATAATTCGGTTGGTTTAGTTAGTTAATTTGCTTTTTCACAGCTGGGAAATGCTTTAAAACATGTCCCTTAATTTTTTAACTAAATTACTCCGAAGCCACAGCCGGGCGCTTACAGAATTTTCTAAAAGTCTTATAAAGTTGCCATAGAAATTTTAAGAAATACTTAACTTTTACAGAGTTTCCACCTCATTTACACTCAGCATCTTATAATTATAAAAAGTGTGTATTTTTCAGTGTAGCAATTCCGGCTTTCACTGCAAGTTTTTTCGATCCTGCCAATTTTGTTTCCTGGCAAAGGAGCTTCCAGAGTCGCTCTTTCCCAAGAACAAAATAATGGCATGTCCTTCAAAAAGCTTTTCGCTCCAATCCGGGCTAGGGCTTTTTTGCTACAATTCAGCTACTATTCCGATTTTCCGGCATCAATATTTCCACGATGCTTGTCGTTGTCAGGATGAGATTCAGGATATCGGTTCGGGTTAACATCGTAATTGCGATCGCGATTGGTAGCTAAATCGGGATCTTCCAACACTTTGTTGTCAGCCGATTCATTTGCGACCGGATTTCCCGAGGGCGAATTATCATCGGTATGACGGGCGCGCTGAACATTGGTTTTGTCGCCGTCGGTATCAGTTTCGGTTTCACGTTTCAGATGATCTTCAGTTTTGCTTTGCGCCGGATCATAATCATCCGGTAATTTCTCATTGCTGAATCCTTCATTAAAAAAGGTGTGATCGCCTTGCTTCTTTAGTTCATTGTTCCAGGTTGTTTCGTCGGTTCTCGTGTTGTTGTTCTGATCTTTCATAATTGTAGTTTTACTATAATATTACAGCTTTTCAAGAAACTTCCGATTCAAATTAACACGGCTTTCAGATTACATTATCTTTGCAAAATGTCTGATCACCGCCATTTCATCGTCCATAAACCTTACGGATATCTCAGCCAGTTTATCTACGAACTCAAACGCAAAAAGAAATTGTTGGGAGAATTATACGATTTCCCAATGGGAACAATGGCTATCGGCCGACTCGATGAGGATTCTGAAGGACTCCTTTTTCTTACCACCGATGGCAAAATGAGTGAGATTGTTAGAAGTCGCAAGACCGAAAAGGAATATTACATTCAAGTCGACGGCATTATAACCGACGAAGCCGCACTTAAAATGGCAAGCGGCGTTGAAATCGGCGTAAAAGGCACAAAATACCTCACCAAACCATGCAAGGTCTCGCGACTCCATCAACCGCCAAATTTTCCCCCTCGGCAGCAAAAAATCAGGGATGATCGTCACGGTCCAACAAGTTGGGCATCGGTCACGCTCACCGAGGGAAAGTTCAGACAGGTTCGAAAGATGAGCGCAGCCGTAGGTTTCCCGGTGTTGCGACTCATTCGCGTCAGAATCGGAAATGTAAAACTCGACATCGGATCGGGTGAAGTGAAAGAAGTATCAAATTTTGATCTATGATAAATATCGTCCTAATTGAACCTGAAATTCCCAATAATACCGGAAATATCGGCCGACTTTGTGTTGGAACCGAAAGCCGGCTTCACCTTGTCCATCCTTTTGGTTTTAAAATAACGGATACGAGTGTCAAGCGCGCCGGACTCGACTATTGGGTTCATCTCGATTGGCATCAATACGAAAATGTAGATCATTGGCTCGGGGAAGTTGAAGATAAAAGCAGAATATTTTTATTTAGCGCCCGAACAGACAACTCATATCTCGACGCCAAATTTCAGGATGGTGATTGGTTGGTATTTGGAAAAGAAAGCAACGGACTCGACAAATCAATACTCGATCGGTTCCCGAATCATCTAACGATTCCGATCTCGCCGCTGGCGCGAAGTTTTAATATCGCAAATGCTGTCGCTTTCGCACTTGGTGAAGCAAAACGGCAATTGCGTTACCCTGAAATATAACCAATATATGAATTGATTAGGTTATTGACCGTTCGCTCGATCGAGGGTTTAATATCCCTGAAATCTTGTTTAATTTTTCCGTCAGAAGTGAAGTAATCTGACAATTCGAGTTCTTTGCGAACATTGCGTTCATAGATTTCGTTGACGGTAAAAGCGATCCGGATTTTGGTATCTGTAAACGAAACCGCCATCGTATAATCGATCCGACAATAAAATTCCTCACCGATATTTCGATAGAAAAAAGCGTTGTTGCGTTGCGCCGAAATTTTTAAGGAATTGGGCGTAACCTCAAAAACTGAAGGCTGTTCATGTCTGTATTCACTAGCCCAGATTTTCGAGGCGTCAATGATTTCCTCATTGGTTCGCCCGGATCTATCGATCTCAATTGGATGAAAACCTTGCGGCGTCAACTCGAGTTTTGCTTGTGAATATCCGTTAACAATCAGTAATAACGCTATGACCGAAAAGAATTTTTTCATTCCACTAATTTAAGACGTTTCCGAAACCAGCTATATATCTTTAAAGATAAACTTAACTTTTTCAGCATCAAAACCAATATCTGAATTGCTGAAAATTTTGTCGAAAACACCGCGTTTGATCAGATTCGCCGGACTATCCTGAACAACATCCTCGGTTGTCATTACAATCATCGAATCGCTTAGCTGAATTGCGAGTTCAATATCGTGGGTGGAAAACAGCACACACTTATTAAATTTGACAGCCAACTCGCGGATCAATCTAAAAATTGAAATTTTATTCTCCAGATCCAGATGCGTGGTCGGCTCGTCTAAAATTATTACTGGCGTATCTTGTGCGAGCGCACGGGCAATCATCACGCGTTGCAATTGTCCGTCGCTGAGATGATGGACTTTTTTGTTTGAAAAATTTGCGATATTGGTCAAACGAAGCGCATTGTTTACCAAGTCGCGATCGGTAATTGTCAGCGTTCCGATCCAATTCGTGTACGGTTGACGCGCGGTCGCTACGAGTTCAAAAACCGATAAGTTTGATTCCGGAAGTTTCTCAGTCAATACCAAACTCAGCTTTTTAGAAACTTCCAATCGGTTTAAATCGGCTGAATTTTGACCATCGATAAAAATACTACCAGATAATGCAGGTTGCAATCCGGCAAGAGTTCGAAGCAAGGTCGATTTTCCGGCGCCATTGATTCCGATTAACGACGTCACTTTCGAGGGCTCGACCGAAATCGATATATCTGAACAAATCACCTGTTCCCGGCTTGAATGTTTATATCCGATTTTCAGATTGGTGGTAGTTATGATCTCGTTTGCCATCAACGTTGCATTTTAGTTTGTCGCAAAAGCAACCAAATTACTACCGGAGCGCCAAACAGAGACGTCACGGCGTTGATCGGCAAGGTAAAATCGCTTCCCGGCACCTGACTTAAAATATCGCAAACAAGCATGATGTTCGCACCGCAAAGTATCGTTCCAATAAGTAAGATTTTGTGATCGCTGGAACTGAACACCAATTTGGCGATATGCGGAACTGCCAATCCCACAAATGCAATCGGTCCGACAAAAGCGGTAATGCTTCCGGCGAGTATTCCTGTTGTTAGCAAAATGAGAATGCGGGTTTTTCGGATATTGATGCCAAGACTTTGAGCATAATTTTCGCCCAGCAAAAGAGCGTTTAACGGTTTGATGCTGAATAAACATAGAATCAATCCGATCGCGACCGCTGACGTCATTATTATAATTGACTCCCAGGTCATGCTTCCCAAATTTCCAAGCGACCAAAATGTGAAGCGCTGCAACTGTTCGGCGGTGCTGAAATACGTAAATACGCTGACAACCGCGGAGGTAAAACTTGCAAACATCAGTCCGACAATCAATATTCCCATCGTGTCACGCAAACGCTGTGACACAAGTAAAACCGCCGCAAGGACGATCATGCTCCCGATGCAGGAAGCAAGCACTACAATGTAATCTGACTCAAGATAGCTCGCGAAACTAATCGGTAGGATATTGATGCCCAAAACAACAATCGCCACGCCTAAACTCGCACCCGAACTCAGCCCAAGAACATACGGTCCGGCAAGCGGATTTCTGAACAATGTTTGCATTAAAAGTCCGCACACCGATAAACCAATTCCGGCCAGAACTGCGGTTAATGCTTTTGGTAATCTGTAATTTAAAATAATGTAATCCCAAGTTGTTTTAGCCGAGTCTTGCCCGGTTAGAGCTTTAAAGGTATCCGACAACGGAATTCGCACCGATCCCGACGACAAATCGACAAAAAACCACAGCAATGCCGTGATTGTGAGCAGAACGATCAGAATATGATTGCGATTTTGTAGCAATTATTTAAGTTTTTCGAAAAACACCAGTTTATGATCGGGAAGAATCGTCGGATGGAAAATATGAATCAGGTCTTTAATTACCAGATCCGGTCGGTTCTGTGATAGTTCGTAGTAAATCACGCCACCGGTCCGGCCTTTTTTAGTACTAAATGAATACACATTTTTAGTCTGAAAAGCTTTAAATCGGTTGTAATGCGGTTTGCTTTTCAGCATGTCTGCCAGCGATGTGTGCTCAGCAGGACCAATCCAGAAATCGGCTTCAGAGGCTTTGTCGTAAACCACTTCAAAGGATAACGATAAACTTCCCGTTCCTTTGCTATCTGCCCACAAATAATCAGCTCCGGCATCTTTTAGCAAAAGTGAACCCCAACTTCCGCCTTGAGGAACAAACCAAGTATTTTCGTACATCGAACCCGAGAGAACTGTCGGTTTTTTGCTAACGGTTGATGCTAATTTCACTGCGTTTGTATATTCTTTTTCGATATCGTTGAAAATGGAATCTGCTTTATCTTCGACAGCGAACAAAGTGCCGAAAAGCTTGATCCATTCCGCTTTGCCAAGTGGTGTTTTCTCGTTCCAATCGCCATTAAACAATACTTTTAAACCACTTTTTCGGAGCAGTTCGATTTCGGGATTGCTATCGTCGATGGCATGTGCAACTAAAACATCAGGTGCCACATCGATAATAATCTCGGTATTTAAATCGTAACCTTCGCCGATATCGCGAATTTCGCCACGATCAATACGGTTGCGGACAGGCACCGAAGAAATGTAATCAAGATTTGGAAAAGCGGTGAGATTTTGATGAACTCCGAGCATTTCGAGCGACGGAATATGAGTAGTTGAGGTTACTGCGATTGAAGAAACAGGAACTTTGATAACGCCAAACTTAGATAAGCTATCCGGAATTTTTGTGCCGTCGCGCTGACAGACATAGGTGTAGATCCGGTTAGCTCCCGGCCAGGGATCGCGGATTTTTATAATCGAAAAACCTTCAAACTTTTGGATTTCAAGTCCTTTGGCATGTCGGATTAGATTTCCCGTGGAACTTTCACTTGATGAAGCTTGGCCATCCCGACGCTGGCAAGACATCAAAAATGACCCGATTAAAAAGAAGATGAAAATAGTTCTCATGCCGCAAAGGTAAAAGTTATCGTGTAATTCCGAAGATTAAAACTATATTTGCACCGAATTAGGTTGCGAGCTGAAATCATCAGCCGCATGAAAAGGGAATTAGGTGAAATACCTAAGCTGTACCCGCAACTGTAAGCTATCAAAGACACTGTCTTCTACAACACCACTGCTAATGGCGGGAAGGTAGACAGATGTACGCAAGCCAGGAGACCTGCCTTTTTCTTAATTAAATTTGAATCTCCGGGAAAAGAGATTCCATATTATGACAAAAAGGTTTCTCTTAGTTTTTAGTTTTCTGGCGTGCCAATTCCTATCGGCACAACAATCTGATATTGTTCTTGACGAAGTTATTGTCTCGGATCGGCAATTATCGGAATTCTCCAGCACGCAATCGGTTCAAAAAATTTCCGATTCGGTAATTTATCGAAATGATCCAAGTTTGCGGACGTTACTCAACAACAACACGCTGATTTATTTCAAAGAAAACTCGCCGGGCGCTGTGGCATCACCGTCGTTTCGAGGGACGACTGCGCAACAAACCGCGGTAGTTTGGAACGGCATCAATATTAACTCGCAGTTTCACGGCCAAACCGATTTCAACGTAATATCGACAACTGATTTTTCATCGATTACCGTTAAAAGCGGCGGCGGAAGTGTGGTTTACGGAAGCAGTGCGATTGGTGGTTCGGTTCATCTGGACAGCGAACTTAACTTTGAAAAGCATTTCGATAATCAAATCTTTTTGGCGTATGGAAGTTTTGATGCGAGGCAGCTGAATTACAACCTGTCAGTATCAGATAAAAAGTTTTCCGCGCAATTCAGCATTTCTGCAAATGCATCTGAAAACGATTACGATCTTCCTAACGGGACCAAAAATCGTAACGGCGAATTTAAAAATCAAAGTTTCGCCGCCTCGTTTGGTTACCGAATTAACAGGCAAAATGTCATTACGTATAATGGACATTTCTTTGATAGCAAACGGCATTTTTCGCTATTGTTTCCTACTGATACGCCAACGCGTTACGAAGATTTCAATATGCGGAACCTGCTAACGTGGACAAATTCCGCTTCATTTTATCGATCGACCCTCAAACTTGCGCACGTTCTTGAAAATTATAGATTTTTTGAAAATATCAGTTTAGACGGATTCAATTTGGGAAAGGCCAAAAACACGGTTGCCAAATATGATCTTTTACTTAAAACTGACGAAAAATTTACCATAAATCCGGTATTGGAATATAATCGGACAGACGGCGAAGGCAGCGATATTACTACAGCAACCCGCGAAATCTGGTCGGCGGCACTATTGTTAAAGCACGAAATCTCCCCAAAATTTTTATACGAGGCCGGATTGCGGAAAGAATCGGCGAGCAACTACGACAGCCCGTTTCTTTTCAGCGGCGGATTTGTATATAGTCCGGTGAAATTTTACAGCGTTCGGGGAAATATTTCACGAAATTTCAGAATTCCGACCTTCAACGATTTGTATTGGTTTCAAGGTGGCAACGCCGAACTGAGTCCGGAGACGTCATTGCAAGGCGAGCTGTCAAACGAATTTGCTTTCAAAGATTTCTCACTTTCAGCCACAGCGTTCTATGGAAAAATAGACAATATGATTCAGTGGCTTCCCGGCAATTCCAGTCAGTGGAATCCGTCGAACGTTCGCGAAGTTACGATGTACGGATTCGAAGCAAGAGCCGGACTTGAAAAGCAAATCAATCAGCACCAATTCGCGATTTCCGGCGCGTATGCATATACCATTTCGGAAAACGCATTAACCGGCAAGCAGTTGATTTATGTTCCGTTTCATAAAATGATTGCAAATGCGGCGTATAGTTTTAAAAATTTTACGGTTGACTACCGATTTGTTTTCAACGGATCGGTGTTTACCCGAACAGATAACAATCCGATTTATACGGTAGATGCGTATCATGTGTCTGATGTCGGTATCGAATATGATTTTAAAACCAAGAAACAGGCTTACTCGCTTGGGGTTAGATTGCAGAATCTATTTGATGTCGAATATCAGGTTGTCGAGAACCGTTATTATCCCGGCCAAAATTTCAACATTTTTCTAAACATTAAACTATAACCATGAAATTAAGATTTTTAACAGGCGCGATTGCATTGACTTTCTGCGCGGCTTTCCTAGGATGTGAGAGCGATGACAAAACCCAAACCGCTTTGGGAAGTTATGATAACGGTGTTTTAATATTAAATGAAGGTGGAGTAGGCGAAGTCAGTTATTTGAGCAACGACCTGTCGGTGATGCAGCACAACATTTTTTCGACTGTAAACGGAACCGTTCAAAATCTCGGCATTTATGTGCAATCGGTATTTTTTGATGGCGATCGCGCGTTTATCATTTCAAACGGGTCGAATAAAATCACGGTTGTTGACCGCAACACATTTGAATATATCACAACAATTTCAACCGGTTTTTCGGTTCCGAGATATGGAACGGTTTTAAACGGAAAGGCATATGTGACCAATTTAGATTCTTTTGCGACCAATTCGGATGATTTTGTGAGTGTTATCGATCTTAGTTCGCTGACTGTAGTTGATCAGATCGCGATTAACGACTACGCGGACCGGATTGTAGCGGCAAACGGGAAAGTATATGTTGCCAACGGCTCGTTTGGTATGGGCGATAAAATATCGGTCATTGATCCGGGGGCAAACTCGGTTTCTTTGGTGATTAATGTTGGGTTGTCGCCGAACTCATTTGAAGCGCGTGGTGGTACTTTGTATGTATTATGCGGAAGTTTTACCGATGCGAGCAAATTGGTTAAAATTGATTTGGAAACAAACGTCATTGTAGGTGAAAATGTTTTTCCGGCAACAATGGGAAATGCCGGTAATCTGGATATTGAAGGCGATAAAGTCTATTTTACAGCCGGCGGTAAGATTTATGCGGTAGCGACCAATGCCAATCAAGTTACTGATAGTCCGATTATTGACACGCAATCGACTTCGTTTTATATGGGATACGGATTTGCTGTAAATGGCGGGCGAATCTACATTAGCGAAGCTGCAGCAGATTTCTCATCTGATGGTAAATTGTTTATTTATTCGACTGAAGGCGAATTCATCGCGGAGAAAGCTACCGGCCTGGGTCCAAACGGAATTTACTTCAACTAATCAGCTTCAGTTAGTTTAGACATTAATTTTAAGA
The DNA here is from genome assembly GCA_015234525.1 of Flavobacterium sp. Taxonomy (GTDB): domain Bacteria; phylum Bacteroidota; class Bacteroidia; order Flavobacteriales; family Flavobacteriaceae; genus Flavobacterium. Next base: position 123,873 of record JADGMX010000020.1, read on the forward strand.
TACCTATTCTTGCTACCTAATCGCGTTAGGGATGGGAAGCGACATCCCGACGCGGAGCGAGGATATAGCGGACGGCCCGGCCGCAGGCAACGCCCAAATCTTTCCAATCGATTACTTTCTTAAAATTCCCCTTGGCAATCGGTCAACAAACATTTGGTTTTGGATTCCGTTAAGCGATTTTGCGTCCTTGAAATGCGTGAATTCGGTTGTTGGTGCCTGACGCATTTTGTGCGCCGAGTTAGTGATCATTCCGATTGCGGTCGAGAACAACGACTCGTTCGGATCGCCTAAAGTACCCAGATTTCCAAGGTTTTCCGGGAGATAATACGTGGGCGCCAGACCTTGAAGGTAGTCGCCAAATCCATCTTTATTTACAATTTTCAATACGATTGGCTGCATCGCATATTTGTGATCCGGATTTCGGTTTGAGGCCGTGAAATCAGCCGAATCATACAAGGTTACCGACCCGACATTTTTGCCGGTTGTAGCCTCGCCAATTTGAATGACTTCGATATATGGTGTTAAGCCGTTGATGACCAATTCGCTTGCCGATGCCGTACTTTTCGTGGTTAGCACATAGACGCGGTTGAGGTTCAAATGATTGATTCCGCTCCCATTTCCGAGTGTTGACGTAAACGAATTGATCAGTGTCTGTGGATTGTCTTCCTGGTAATAGGCCTGAAGCTTTGGATTCCACTGCTCTTTTGCAAACACTTGTCCGGTGAATTGACCTGTAATCATGCTTGCCAAACGGGTTGCCGTAGCGACAGATCCGCCGGAATTATATCGAAGATCGAGAACCAGATCGGTGACATTCTGCGATTGAAGCGTAGCAAAAGCCTGATTAAGCTGATTTTCGTATCCGCTGTAGAAACCGTTATACATTAAATAACCGATGTTGTGGGCACCTGATTGATGTACGTTTGTGATCAGCACCGGATTCTCGGAATATTCAGTTTTGGTCAGGGAAACCGATCGGCCGTTTGGCGAGATTGCACCATCGTTATAGTCGGCCAGATTTAAGGTATAGAAATCTGATGACAAGAGCTGTTGATAATTGGTTGTGTTGAGCGGTGTTCCGTTAACGGCATAGAAAAGATCACCACGCTGAATGTCCTTAGTAGAGGCATCCGAGTTTGGAAGGATATACCGAACAAAACCAAATACTTCGGTGGTGCTTCCGGGGCGTAGTTTAAGGACAAAGTCGACACCGTTATTTCGGGTTGTTCCAGACAATACGCCTTCAAGGACACGATAATCCGAGTAAATGGCGCTAAAGCGATCGATTGACGGATCTACGCGCAAATGTTGAAAAAGCGCAACCGGATCGGGATAATCCCGAAGAAAATCGTTGAGTTGATCCTGGCTTGAAAATCGGTTGTCATCCAAATCGGGAACATCGGGTTGCCACAAATAGAATAAATTCATTCCTTTCCAGACAAAATCCTGTATTTCAAGATTTGACGGCACCGAGAGATCGTCGGAATCGTCGCAAGCTTGCAAAACAAAAAGCGATGCAAGCATATAAATCGATATTCTAAATACCTTTTTCATAATATTGTATGTAACCTATAACGTAAAGGTAAGGTAAAATTATTTCCGGAAATTGTCACAAAATAAAATACCGGTCGTCTCGACTTAAGAACCAACCAACAAGTACATGGATCACTCGTCTTTTAACCAACTTATCGATTCCTTTAAAGGAAGATTATACCGATTGGCAAAAAGACTTTTAGTGAGTCATGAAGAGGCACAGGACGCCGTTCAGGAGATTGTCGCCAAATTGTGGGTTAAGCATGAAATTTTACCGGAATATAAAAGTGTTGAGGCGTTAGCGATGACGATGACTAAGAATTATTGTCTGGATCAGCTTAAATCCAAACGCGCCTCGAATCTTAAAATCGTTCACAGCGATTATACCGATAAAAGTGAAGATTTACAGCAAAATATTGAGAACGCTGATAGTTTACGATGGGTTGAACGAATTCTGGATTCGTTACCTACGCAACAAAGAACTATTGTTCAGCTGCGCGATATCGAACAATATGATTTTGACAAGATCGCGGAAATAATGGAGATGAATGAACCGGCAATTCGCACCGCCTTATCGCGGGCAAGAAAATCAATCCGGGAGAGTATGATAAAAACACACAGCTATGGAATTACGCAAAATTGAGCATTTGCTCGACAAATACTTTGAGGGCGAAACAACCTTGGAAGACGAAAAAGCGTTGCGCGATTATTTTAATTCGCCTGACCCAGACCCGAAATACGAAGATTACAAACCGTTATTCACCTACTATGAACGTGAATCCAAGCTCGAGCCGATGATTTCCAGAAAACAAAATGCGAAATCATCAACCTGGATGTCGGTGGCAGCGTCTGTCGTTGTGGTGATTGGAGTCGGAATCTACGCTTACCAAAATCAGCCGCAAGAAGATTTGGGAACTTTTGACGACCCTGAGGTTGCACTTCAGCAAACGCAACGTGCATTGGAACTTCTTTCGGAAAACGTCAATGTGGGAATGCAAAGCGTCGAATATGTTTCAGAATTTAAAGAGTCGAGAGATAAAATTTTTAAATAATAAATACCAAAACCATGAAAAGGTTACTAATTGCACTCGTATTTACACTTACCCCATCGATGTTCTTTGCCCAAACGGCATTTGACAAGTTCGACGGTATGTCTGATGTAAAATCGGTTATCGTAAACCGAAAAATGTTTGAAATGATGGGAAATGTCAAAAGTCAGGATTCCCAGCAATACCTTGACCTGATCAAGAAACTCAACAACCTGCGCGTTTTTTCAACCAATAGTAGCGCCGTTTCAACCGATATGCGTTCAACTGCCGAAAAGTATATTAAAACTGCCGGTTTGGAAGAATTGATGCGAATTAACGATGAGGGCAAAAACATTAAAATCATGGTGAAATCAGGTGCCGGCTCAACCAGAGTCCGCGAATTACTGATGTTCATGGATGGTTCGGGCAAAAATGAAACGGTTCTGATGTCGCTGACAGGCGATTTTGATCTTAACGATATAGCGCTGTTAACCGATAAACTTAAAGTTCCCGGTGGCGAAGCACTCAAGAAAGCAAGCCGAACAAAAAAACAATAAGATGAAAGCATTCACCAAACTATTGTCAGTAGTTACACTCGGGGTCTTACTGTCATGCAATTCGGAACCGTCGCTACAAAAGTATTTTGTAGAAAATAGCGATAATCCAAAGTTCGTAAACGTAGACATCGCCAAATCGTCGTTGAATTTCAGCGAAGAAAAACTGACTTCGGAGGAACTCGCGGCAATCGAAACTGTCAAGAAATTGAACGTAATCGCTTATCAGGTCGATCCCAAAAATGCAAATGAATATATTGCCGAACAAGCAAAAGTCAAGTCGATTTTAAGCGATGCAAAGTATCAGGAATTGATGAAAATGGGCGAGGGTGAAAGCGGAATTACCGTCAGATATGTCGGAACGGACGAATTAATCGATGAGGTTGTCGTCTTCGCTTCAGATGAGAAAAAGGGATTTGTAGTGGCGAGAATCATCGGCGAAGATATGACGCCAACAAGTTTGATGACATTGGTTCAGGCCATGCAACATTCGAAAATTGATATGAGTAAGCTGAAACAATTTGAGAGTTTTATGAATACCAAGTAATAAAAAAAGCATCCTAAGCGGATGCTTTTTTATTGCTCGTTTGTCTGGGCGATCACACTTTGAATGGATGTAAAATGTCGAACGTCTTTCGGTAAGTCGGCTTCAGCGAGATCTTCCGTATGCGTGCCTAAAATCCATAACTCATCTTGTTCGCGCAAAATCTCCGACTGAATTTCCCGTAAATACCCGGGCAGATCCTCGCGGTTTGGCGCACAAGTCAGATAAGAAATGTAGATTACATTCCCAAAGTGGTCCTTAATGCTTTTTAAGCTGCTCATCGGGACGCTCTCGCCAAGATACACCGAACGATGTCCCTGAGCTAAAAGCTCGTAATTAATGTACATCAAACCAAGTTCGTGAACCTCGTGCAAGGGCAAGAACAACACGAAGGTTTTGTCGGTATTTGTCGGACCAGCCTTTTGGACTTCTTCGGTATTCACCAAAATTTTCTGCTTGATCAAATACGAAATAAAATGCTCATGAGCCGGAGTAATGGTATCGGTTTGCCATAAGAATCCGAGGTCTTCCAATAGGGGATGAAACACTTCATAGAAAATCTGCCTAAAAGGTTTCTCAGCCGCAAGACTGTCGTAGATGTTTAGGAACTGCGCCGAATCAAAGTTCATCATCGCCACCTTCATCGCGCTGATCACGTGTTGGTTTCTATTCTTGCTCGATGTAATTTCATTGACGAGCTCACGAATCCTGTCATTTTCCAATTTCGATATTTTGGAAATCTTGTATCCGTGATTATGCAAAAGTTTTATGTTGAGAAGTTTTTGAAGCGCCGCCAGATCGTAAACACGTATATTTGAAGAAGTCCGCATCGGCACCAGCGCATTATAACGCTTTTCCCAAATCCGAATCGTGTGAGCCTTGATTCCTGAAAGGTTCTCCAAATCTTTAATACTGAAAACGGTTTTAATATTGTTCATGTTTAACAGAATTTCGTTAAACAAAAATACGACATATTCCGATACAAAGCCAATAAAGTTACTTCGGCTTTACATCTATAAGCTTTAAAATCACTTGCGAAGCCAGGCTTCTGCACTTTTCAGGATCTCTTGGTTCCGCCTTCAGGCAGTCGAGCAGCGCTTGTGCGAGTGCATCATCGGGATGTTGAATGGCAAGAGCTTCTGCAGCCGAAAAAAAATCGGAATCTTCCATGATAATTTAAATTGATTGGGCGCGTGCAGACAACTAACGTACCACAGTATTCATATTATGATTTTTTGGGAAATTAATTTAAGAATTATTAGCAAATAAACGCAACTGTTTGATATAAATTATTTTACGTTTCGGATTTGAATGATGATTGGGAGCTTTTTCCCGTCTTCCGCTATATCTTTTAATGTTTTTCAAACACAACTTGCTTTTATATGAACTGGAAAACATTAAAAGGATGCCGCTTCAACCGGGGCTAGGGGAGATCGGTGGGAGTGATGCGCGGAATTGCTTTTTGAGATGTGGGAAGGTGAAAGCTGCTTTATGCGTTTGGTATTTTGGTGGAGTGTGATGAAGTTGCGCTTTTGGTTTCACGAATGGCGCTGCCTCGGTAAGGTGAAAGCTGCGCTTTTCACGAATGGATTGCGCTGACGCGCCATCCCTCAAAGCTCCGCTTTATGCGTTTGGTATTTCGGTGGAGTGTGATGAAGTTGCGCTTTTGGTTTCACGAATGGATTGCGCTGACGCGCCATCCCTCAAAGCTCCGCTTTGAAAATGAAAAAGTCACAATAAAATTACTTCGAGCAGAGCTCGGTAATTTTTTTGTGACTTTTTCATTTATTCGTGACCACGATGGGATTCGAACCCATACGCCTTGCGGCACCACCCCCTCAAGATGGCAAGTCTACCAGTTTCTCCACGTGGCCTATAAAAAAAAGCCAGACAATGCCCGACTTTTTTGTGACCCGACTGGGGCTCGAACCCAGGACCCCATCATTAAAAGTGATGTGCTCTACCAACTGAGCTATCGAGTCATTGCGACAAGATGAGAAAAATAGTGACCCGACTGGGGCTCGAACCCAGGACCCCATCATTAAAAGTGATGTGCTCTA
>JADGMX010000020.1:129691-158156 GCA_015234525.1 Flavobacterium sp.
CCAACTGAGCTATCGAGTCTTTTTCTTTTCTTGAATGCGGGTGCAAATATAAAGCGTTATTCTTTATAATTCAAACCAATTTAATTTTAAATTTGGCTTTCTTTTACATTTGTTGGCAACGCACTAGATTTTAAGTATTTAATAATGAAAAAAATTATACTGATTGGTTACATGGGATCCGGAAAGTCGGTTGCCGCACAAATTTTACACGAAAAACTGCAAATCAAACTCGCCGATCTCGATCGCGAAATCGAACAAAAATCTGATCGAACCATCTCCAGAATATTTTCTCAAAAAGGGGAAATTCACTTTCGCAAACTCGAAAGCATGGTTTTGGCCGAACTCATCAAAGAAGATATCCCGATGATCATCAGCCTTGGTGGTGGTACGCCGTGTTACGCAAATAACCTCGATATCATCCGTCAATCGGATGCAACCACATTTTACCTTAAAGCATCTGCTCAGACGCTGGCTCACCGGTTGAGCAATGAAACATCCTCGCGACCGCTAATTTCAACTATCGGACATGAAAATCTCCCCGAATTTATCAATAAGCATTTATTCGAGCGGTCACCTTTCTATCTTCAAGCCGATCACATTATTCAAACTGATGACAAAACACCGCTTCAAATCGCCGACGAGATCATTTCAATCGTTTCGATTTTAACCTAAATAAGCGTGGTCGCCATCGGCAGAAAAAACCACTTGGATGTGTTCCTGTAACGATGTGCTCAACGAAATTCCTTTAAAATCGGCTTTAACCGGATATTTTTTGTGGTTGCGATCAACCAATACCGCGGTTTTGAACTTTTTCAACGGTACATCTAAAAAGTGCTTCACACCGTAAATAAGCGTTGTTCCCGAATGAAGGACATCATCAACCAACACCAGGCCCTTATCGCGATATTCTGATGGCGTAAGCGAGGTTTTGATTGGTGCAGTCGGATTTACTTTATCAATTGAGACCTCGCAAAGCAAAACCTTAATAGGAGAGATGTTTTCCAGGGCTGCAGCGATTTTTGTTGCCAGAGTATAGCCGTTTGCCGCGATTCCCGCAATCACGATCGTTTGCTCGTCGACAAAGGTTTCATAAATCTGATAGGAAATGCGTTTGATTTTTTGGTCGATCTCAACTTGGTTGAGAATTATGTTTTTGGTCATTTTTTATGAGTTTAGTCCAGATCGTCAAATGTTTCGTTGCCGTATTCATCAAGGTCCCGACGATCCTTCTTGGTTGGTCGTCCTTCGCCGGCGCGTCTGTAATGTTCTTTTGATAGTTTTAAAAGCTCGAGATGTTCGAATGATTCAATTGGGGTTTCGTCTTTGCGGTAAATATCAACCAGTTTTGGGCCAACGCGACTAGGCGGAATGTCCAACACGGTAATCACCCGCGTAATCTGATCCTTTCGAAACGTTATCTTATCAGTGGCAAAAACTTCCTTCGACGGCTTGGCAACTTGCCCGTTCACGGTTACCTGATTTTTCTTGCAAGCCTCGGTAACCATATTACGCGTTTTGTAATATCGCACGCACCATAAATATTTGTCAACCCTCATATTTATTCAAAATCAACGTTAAATAGTTTACAAAAATAAACCAATATTGTATCTTGCGGCCCTAATTTTAATCGATAATGAACAAAGTTTATCAAATATTATTTTTGCTTTCAATTGCACTATTTGTCTCATGCGAAAAAGATGACGGTCCTAAAGCAGAGCCGCTTCGGGATTTTAGTGAGCAATACGCAACAGACCTTGATTCAATCGATAGATTTATCGACACGCATTATTTGACAGTCGATTCAAATTTTAATGTCACCATGACCAAAATTCCAACGGGTGGCACGCAACAGTCTATTCGGACGCAAACCGAGTTCCCCCTTGAATTTAAAATGGTCAATAAGCACGATATAGACTACAAGGTATATTACCTTAAAATTCGCGAAGGTGTAAACGAAAGACCATCTCGTGTAGATTCAGTTTTGGTAGCTTACCGCGGAAATCTCGTAAATGATACTCAATTCGAACTTGCACAAAATCCGGTTTGGTTTACGCTTGACAATGTAATTCAGGGTTGGAGTGAAATCGTCCCATTATTTAAAACCGGAACGTATGAAACCAGTGAAGGTCCAAATCCGGTTACTTTCGCTGATTACGGTGTTGGCGTTATGTTCTTGCCATCCGGACTTGCATATTACAACCAGGTGACCGGAGCTGTACCGCGTTATTCGCCGCTGATTTTCACCTTTAACTTGTACGAACTTAATTACCGTGATCATGATAACGATGGGATTTTATCAAAAGATGAGGTTGCCAATCCCGGTGATAATCCATTGGATTACGATTCAGACAATGATGGAATTCCGAATATGTACGACAAAGATGATGACAATGACAGTTATTTAACCCGATTTGAAATCAGCGAAAACGGTGTGGTAATTTTTCCTTATCCAACGTGCCCTTCAGAGTTGCCAAAACATTTGGATGCAAGTTGCCACTAATTCGATACCGAACACTATAAAAAAATCCCCGTTGCAAAACGGGGATTCTTTTTTTATAACAAACTTTAAAACTACTTCTTTCTTGAGATTACTTTCTCAGCAGCTTCTGTAATTGCCTGATGGTTCAGCTTATATTTTTGCATGAGCTGCTCCGGGGTTCCGGATTCACCAAAGCTGTCATTAACTGCAACAAACTCTTGCGGCGCCGGATTGTTAAGTGCCAACACACGGGAAACACTTTCTCCGAGTCCGCCTAAAACATTATGTTCTTCCGCAGTAACTATGCAACCGGTTTTGCTAACCGACTTCAAAATTGCGTCTTCATCAAGTGGTTTGATTGTATGGATGTTGATTACTTCGGCAGAGATTCCCTTAGCTTCAAGCGCTTCAGCAGCAATCAAAGCTTCCCATACCAAGTGTCCGGTTGCAACAATGGTCACATCCTTGCCTTCCTGCAGCATGATTGCTTTTCCGATTACGAATGGCTCATCAGACGGCATGAAATTCGGCACTACCGGACGGCCAAACCGTAGGTAAACCGGACCGTGATGTTCCGCAATCGCGATGGTTGCAGCTTTAGTCTGATTGTAATCGCAGGTATTGATGACAGTCATTCCCGGAAGCATTTTCATCAGTCCGATGTCTTCCAGAATTTGATGCGTCGCGCCGTCTTCACCTAAAGTAAGTCCCGCGTGAGAGGCACAAATTTTCACATTCTTATCCGAATAGGCTACTGATTGCCTGATTTGATCATAAACACGACCCGTAGAAAAGTTGGCAAACGTTCCCGTAAACGGAATTTTTCCTCCGATGGTAAGTCCGGCCGCAATCCCGATCATGTTTGCTTCAGCGATTCCGATTTGAAAGAAACGCTCGGGATGATTTTTTTTAAAGTCATCCATTTTTAGCGAACCGATAAGGTCGGCACAAAGAGCGACCACATTTTCGTTCTTTTGGCCAAGTTCTGTTAGTCCGGCGCCAAAGCCCGAACGTGTATCCTTACTTCCTGTATTTGTATATTTTTTCATTTGCTAGTAGTCGCTGAGTTCTTCAAGTTTGTTTTGCAACATCGCCAATTCCAACTGATCGTCGTTTGGAGCTTTTCCGTGCCAGGCATGAGTGTGCATCATATAATCCACGCCATTACCCATTTCGGTATGAAGTAGTACGCAAACAGGTTTTCCTTTTCCTGAACGCGATTTTGCATCTGCCATTCCGGATAGAACCTGGTCGATGTCGTTTCCGTTGGCAATTTCAAGTACATCCCAACCAAAAGCTTCAAATTTAGCGCGGATGCTGCCCATTGGCAAAACCTCGTCTGTTGGACCGTCGATTTGTTTTCCGTTTAGGTCAATTGTCGAAATCAGATTGTCGACTTTATATGCAGACGCATACATAATTGCTTCCCAATTTTGACCTTCCTGAAGTTCGCCGTCGCCGTGTAGGCTGTAAACCAGATGCGAGTCATTGTTCAGTTTCTTGGCAAGTGCCGCACCGATGGCAACCGACATTCCTTGTCCGAGTGATCCTGAAGCGATTCGTACTCCCGGTAATCCCTCATGAGTTGTAGGGTGACCCTGCAATCTGGAGTTAATGTGACGGAAAGTTGCCAATTCGCTGATCGGGAAATAACCGCTTCGCGCCAAAACGCTATAAAAAACCGGTGAGATGTGGCCGTTAGACAAAAAGAAAATGTCTTCATCGCGACCGTCCATATCAAAGCCTTCTTTGCGATCCATAATGTCTTGATAGAGCGCGACCAAAAATTCGGCGCATCCTAGAGAACCTCCGGGATGACCTGAGTTAACCGCATGAACCATTCGAAGGATATCCCGACGAACCTGAGTGACCATGTTGTTAAGTTGTTGTGTTGTTTTTGCCATTTATAATTTATTAGACTTGTGCAAAATTAATCCTATTTTAAAGAAGGAGCAAATGTATCAATGTAACAATGTCGCAATTTGAAAATTTGAAAATCAATGTAGCAATGAGCAACGTAACAATGGGATGTTGGGGTTTTCCCGTGGGTTGCGTGAGGGATGGACGCGGAAATCCTTTTTGCCGGATTGTCGTCATCATAAAAAAAAATGCGTTTCAGGGCAAAAAGATTGGAGCAATCAGCCCGACGGCGCCGTGTCGGGATTTTTAGTGAACCTTTTGGCATCATCGGCGGCGGCACGCCCAAAAAATCATAAATAACCACTAATTTTTGAAATTCGAAATTTCGCATTTTTAATTTACGCTATCTTTGCCGCGGTAAAAAACGACTATGATATTTGACTTATTGACCAGCGACCCACAGAGTAAGGCCAGAGCGGGGAAAATTACGACTGATCACGGTGTGATTGAGACTCCGATTTTTATGCCTGTCGGAACTGTGGCTTCTGTAAAAGGTGTTCATCAACGCGAACTTAAACAAGACATCAACCCGGATATAATTCTTGGCAATACCTACCATCTATATCTTCGGCCGCAAACCGAGATTCTGGAAAAGGCGGGTGGATTGCACAAATTCATGAATTGGGATCGCAATATTCTAACCGATAGCGGTGGTTATCAGGTGTATTCGCTTTCGGCAAATCGGAAAATCAAGGAAGAAGGCGTGAAATTTAAGTCGCATATCGACGGATCGTATCATTTCTTTACGCCTGAAAATGTGATGGAAATTCAGCGTACCATTGGTGCCGATATCATTATGGCTTTCGACGAATGTACACCGTATCCTTGTGATTACCGGTATGCGCAACGTTCGATGCATATGACGCATCGCTGGCTCGACAGATGTATTTCGCATCTTGAGAAAGTGCCGGTTAAATATGGCTACGACCAAACGTTCTTTCCGATTGTTCAGGGAAGCACGTATAAAGATCTTCGCCGTCAATCAGCGGAGTATATCGCCAATTCAGGGCAACAAGGTAACGCGATCGGCGGATTGTCTGTTGGTGAACCGGCTGAGGAAATGTACGCCATGACGGAAATTGTTTGCGACATTCTTCCGCAAGAGAAACCGCGTTATTTGATGGGTGTTGGAACGCCAATTAATATATTGGAAAATATCGCTCTTGGCGTTGATATGTTTGATTGTGTGATGCCGACCCGAAATGCCCGAAACGGCATGTTGTTTACGGCGCACGGCACGATCAATATCAAGAATAAAAAATGGGAAGCTGATTTTTCGCCGCTTGATGAGAACGGAACCACGTTTGTCGATCACGAATATACCAAAGCGTACCTAAGACATCTTTTTGCGGCCAATGAATTTTTAGGAAAGCAAATAGCAACGATACACAATCTTGGATTTTACATGTGGCTGGTGCGCGAGGCGAGAAAACATATTCTAGCAGGCGATTTCAGACCGTGGAAAGAAATGATGGTAAAACAAATGGAGAAACGACTCTAATTTTGATAAGATTTTAAAGATCGCATAGGTTTGAGTTTATTCGCCTCGGTGCTGATCTTAAATTTTAACTTTTGCATGGGTATTTAAAAATCTAATATTTCTAAATTTCAGCTATAAAGTTTGCGACGTCAATTTTAAATTTTTCAAATCAAGTATAAACGCAGTCAGATTCCAAATCTCCCAATTTTTAAGTTGACCCGTGAAGATAATCGACCTCTACATACTTAAACGCTATCTCGCAACATTCTCAGTGATGTTGCTGATGTTTATTCCGATTGGGATTGTTATCGACGTTTCGGAAAAAGTAAACCGAATGATCGAGAACGATGTGCCATTTTCTGAAATTGCGTTGTATTATCTTCAGTTCACGATTTATTTCGCCAATCTTTTGTTTCCGATCTTTTTGTTTCTGTCCGTGATTTGGTTCACCTCAAAATTGGCCAACAACACCGAAATCATCGCCATTTTAAGTTCCGGAATTTCATTTACACGCTTTTTGCGACCTTATCTTATCGGCGCAACCATCGTTTCGATTTTCGTGCTTTTGATGGGATTCTTCCTGGTTCCATGGGCAAGTGAAGGGTTCAACGATTTCAGGTACACATATTTGAGTCGCAAGAAACAAACCCGGGAAACCGCCAATGTCTTCCGTCAAATCAGCGCAAACGAATTCATTTATGTGTCGAATTTTAATCCCGAAACAAAAGTCGCATTCAATTTTACGATCGAAAAGTTCAAAGGCGATCAGCTCGAAAGCAAGTTATCGGTAGGCCGACTTCGCTATAACGCCAAAGACAGTTCGTATACCATGTTCAATTACACCAAAAGAACCGTCGGGCCGCTAGGTGACAAACTCGAATCCGCTACCAAAAAAGATACGGTTTTTAACTTCGATCTCGAAGATCTGACGCCGGTGGTTTATGTTGCCGAAACGCTTACGTTGGGCGAATTAAATTCGTTTATCGAAAAGGAACGACAACGCGGATCGTCAAATATCAATACCTATCTGGTGGTACTTTATAAAAAATACAGCATTCCGGTTTCGGCGTTTATTCTGACGATCATTGCCGTTGCGGTGTCGTCAATGAAGCGACGGGGCGGAATGGGGATGAATCTCGCCATCGGAATCGTCCTCGCATTCGCATTTATTTTCTTCGATAAAATCTTTGGCACGCTAGCCGAAAAATCATCATTCCCGCCAATCATCGCGGTCTGGTTCCCGAATATCGTTTTCGGAATCCTGGCCATTTATCTGTTACGAAATGCAAAGCGGTAATCTCAAGAGTTATCTCAGCCTACATCTGATCGTTTTTATTTGGGGTTTTACAGCAGTTTTAGGCGAACTGATCTCCGTTAAAGAAGCCTCGCTGGTTTGGTACCGAATGCTGCTCGCAAGTATTATGCTCTGGATTTTTGCCAAATACACCAAACGAAATTTGATCTTGCCCCGAAAGGATCTTGCCAAATTGGTGCTGGTCGGTTTTCTGATCGCCATTCACTGGATTTTCTTCTTTCGCGCCATAAATATCTCCAATGTCTCAATCACTTTAGCCATGTTCTCAGCTGGTGCTTTTTTCGCATCGCTACTTGAGCCCTTGCTATACAAACGAAAAATGCTTTGGTACGAAGTGTTTTTTGGACTTATCATCATGGGCGGTCTGGCCATCATCATGCAGGTTGAAGTCGACTATCTCGAAGGAATTTACAGCGCTTTGTTCTCGGTTCTGATGGGCGTACTTTTCACCCTTTCAAACGGGAAACTCATTAATAGATACGATTCGGTTGTCATTACTTTGTACGAATTTATCGCCGGTTTTGTGCTTGTTACCATTTACCTCGCATTTTCGGGATCGTTTACCGCTCAGTTTTTTGAAGTTTCCGGTACAGATTGGGTGCTGATTTTACTTTTGGCATCGGTTTGTACCGCCTATGCATTCACGGCTTCGGTACATGTCATGAAGCGACTCACGCCTTACACAGTCATGCTTACCACCAATCTCGAACCGGTTTACGGCATCGTATTGGCGTATTTTCTGATCGGTGGCGACGAGAAAATGAGCCTCTCGTTCTACATCGGCGCATTGATTATCCTGGCAACTGTCATCTTGAACGGCATCATCAAGAATTACACGACTAAAAAGGCTGATAATTAGGAGCTTTTTCCCGCTTTTGCCTTTATCTGCAACCGCTATCGCTAATGCAGGATATCGGCGCAATCGGGGCTAGGGCAGATCGGTAATCAAGAAAAAACGAAATTAGTTGAGTTTACCTCAATTTAAAAGTTTTATCTTTGCGAGTCGAAACAAACACCGTTTTCCCAATGGAATATTTAGATTTTGAGCTACCGGTCAAAGAACTTATAGAACAACTCGATAAATGCGAAGTCATCGGTAAAGAATCCGATGTCGATGTTACCAATACATGCAAGCAAATCGAAGAAAAACTTCACGAAACTAAAGTCAAGATTTACGGAAACCTTACCGCTTGGCAACGTGTCCAACTTTCTCGTCACCCAAACCGCCCGTATACAATGGATTATGTGCAGGCACTTTGTGGCGACACATTCCTTGAGCTTTTCGGCGATAGAGGGTTTAAAGACGATAAGGCCATGATTGGCGGACTCGGGAAAATCGATGGGCAATCGTTCATGATTATCGGCCAGCAAAAAGGGTATAATACCAAAACACGTCAGTACCGCAACTTCGGTATGGCAAATCCGGAAGGATATCGAAAAGCTTTGCGTTTAATGAAAATGGCGGAAAAATTCAACATTCCGGTTATTTCATTTATCGATACGCCCGGGGCTTATCCCGGTCTTGAGGCTGAAGAGCGCGGACAAGGAGAGGCCATTGCACGAAATATTCTGGAAATGATCCGCCTTAAAGTTCCGATCATTGCGGTAATCGTCGGTGAAGGTGCTTCAGGTGGCGCACTCGGAATTGGCGTAGGTGATCGCGTTTTCATGTTGGAGAACACCTGGTATTCGGTTATTTCGCCGGAATCGTGTTCGTCAATCCTATGGAAAAGCTGGGAATATAAGGAACAAGCCGCTGATGCGTTAAAACTGACATCGGCAGATATGAAACGTCAACAATTGGTAGACGACATTGTTCCCGAACCTCTTGGTGGCGCACATTACGACAGAGCAACGACATTTCAAAGCACCAAAGAATATATCCTTAAAGGTTTCAATGAACTAAAGGACTTATCAACAGAAGATTTAGTTGCAAAAAGAATGGACAAATACAGCAAAATGGGCGAATACTCGGAATAGCTTATCCAAACCGATAAAAGATCCGAAGCAGTAGTTTCGGATTTTTTTATGCTTATAAACAAAATAAGGTAAGTTATTAACAGACAGGTTTTAAAACTCGTCCGTCCGCGTTTTTCAATTTTATATACTTTCGCAACATGGAGAATTTCAAAAGCATCAGCCCCGTCAGAGTCGACAAGTCAACCATCATAAACCTCGAGAAAGGCAAGTTGCCGCCACAAGTACTCGAGCTTGAAGAGGCTGTTCTTGGTGCGATGATGATCGATAAAAAAGGTGTTGATGAGGTAATCGACATCCTTCAGCCCGATGCGTTCTACAAAGATGCGCACAAGCATATTTTCGAGGCTATTTTTCAGTTATTCACAGATTCGCAGCCAATCGACTTATTAACCGTTTCGGCGCAACTTAAGAAAAACGGAAAACTCGAAGTTTCGGGTGGCGACATCTATCTGATTCAACTCACGCAAAAGATTTCGTCTTCCGCGCATATTGAATTTCACTCCCGAATCATTCTCCAAAAATTCATTCAGCGAAGCCTGATCAAAATTTCATCTGAGATCATTGAAGAGTCGTATGACGAATCAACCGATGTCTTTGATCTTCTGGACAAAGCTGAATCAAAACTTTACGAAGTAACCCAAGGAAACATCAAGCGAAGTTCTGAAACCGCACAAAGCTTAGTTATTCAGGCTAAAAAGCGAATTGAGGAAATCGCAAATAAGGAAGGTCTTTCAGGAATTGCAACCGGTTTTGAAAAACTCGACAAGATTACTTCTGGATGGCAACCGTCGGATTTGATCATTATTGCTGCTCGTCCGGGTATGGGTAAAACCGCCTTTGTCTTGTCGATGGCCAGAAATATCGCGATCGATTTCGGACATCCCGTAGCGTTATTCTCACTCGAGATGTCGTCAGTACAGTTGATCACGCGTTTGATCTCGTCTGAAACCGGACTTTCTTCCGAAAAACTCCGAACCGGTAAACTCGAAAAACACGAGTGGGAACAGTTGAGCATCAAAGTGAAGGATCTTGAAAAAGCGCCTTTGTTTATCGATGATACACCGTCGCTTTCGATTTTCGATTTACGCGCAAAATCACGTCGTTTGGCCTCTCAACACGGAATCAAACTAATTATCGTCGATTACCTTCAGTTAATGACGGCTGGTGGAAGTACCGGAAAAGGTGGCGGAAACAGAGAACAGGAGATTTCGACAATTTCGCGTAACCTGAAAGCACTCGCAAAGGAACTAAGTGTTCCGGTGATCGCACTTTCGCAATTATCACGTGCTGTTGAGACTCGGGGTTCCAGCAAAAGACCGTTACTTTCCGATCTAAGGGAATCTGGTGCGATTGAGCAAGATGCCGATATTGTGTCGTTTATTTATCGTCCCGAATACTACAAACTTGAAGAATGGGATGACGATGAACGCTCGCCAACTGAAGGTCAAGCCGAGTTCATCATCGCAAAACACCGTAACGGTAGCCTTGAAAACATCCGATTGAAATTTATCGGAAATCTGGGTAAATTCGACAATCTTGAAGAATATGGCGGCGGTTACGACGATCTTCCTTCAAAGATGAACCACGACGACAATCCGTTTACTACTAAAAACCTGCCAACGCCAAATGAAGCTTTCGGCAGCAATTTAAATCGTCGTGATTTTGACGACGATGGCGATGTTCCTTTCTAAATAGTAGCAGTGTCACCATCGTCATCAGTCGATGGTGATTCTTTTTTTTTTCCGGTCGGGATTTCGTCAGTTTCCATTTCGCGTTCGGTTTGTTCAACATAAACCGCATAATGCGCAGGTTTGATTCGGAGTCCAGTGAAATCAGCGTAAACTCTGGTGAAAACCGCTCCGAGATACAAGATGGCGGCAGTATAATAAACCCAAAGCAGAATTACGATCAATGATCCCGCGGCTCCATATGCCGAAGCCGTACCGGCGGTTTCGATATAAAATCCGATAAGGAATCGGCCGAGCATAAATAAACATGCGGTAAAGAAAGCGCCAACACGAACGTCTTTCCACGCGATTGTCACATCGGGAAGTACCTTAAAAATAACCCCGAAGAGTATTGTAATCACCGTAAAACTTACTATCACGTTGATCACATTAAAGATCATTACCGTCACATCAGGGAAGAAATTAATCAGCCAATCATTTACAGCTTGCAGCGCACCATTGACAATCAGCGAGACGATTAGTAAAAATCCGAGTCCGATGATCAGTGAAGACGAAAGCAACCTGTCTTTGATCAACTTTAGCCATCCTCTTTTTGGCTTGGCTTTTACGCGCCAGATGATGTTAATCGAATCCTGAATATCGCCAAATACCGTTGTGGCCCCAATAATCAATGTAATAACACCAATTGTTACCGCAAGTGTTCCGCTGTTGTTTACCTCCATGTTTTTAACCATTTCCTGAACCTGAGCAGCGGCTTCGTTGCCGATAAGTCCGTTGATCTCATAAAATAATTGCCCCTGAATGGCGTCACGACCGAAGAAAACACCAACAAGCGAAATAATCAATAGCAACATTGGAGCAAGTGAAAATACTGTGTAATAGGCGAGGGATGCGCTTAATTTTAATCCTTTATCGTCGCCAAATCCGGTGGCAGTTTCTTTAAGAAGATACCATAGATTTTTGAACGACTTTTTGGTGAAATAGCTTTTGAAACTCATTTGTTACGTTTTGGTACTCAAAAATAGGTCGACATGCCGGCGCGGTCGTTATACCTTGTTGGTTGAATTTTATATAATTTGTTATGGCAATCTGATCTTTTAAAATGCGTTATATTTGACTCGAGTACGTTTGACTATATAAATTCTTATTAATGTTTACATTACGATTTTTAATATTTGCCCTGATTTTTTGTGGAACTTCGGCACAAGCGGCTTTTATTTTATTGCCGATGGACGAAACGACGCAGCAAAATCACCTCAAGGCGTACGGAATTACGTATTGGGCGCTCGACAAGCAATACAAGGCGAGTTGGCTCCTGAATTACCGCGGGGGTTCGTTTCTTTTGCCTGATGCTTCTGAAATCCGGAAGGAATGCCAGATTCGGGGCGTGAGTTTTGAAGTTTTATCTGATGCTGAAGCAAATTCAATTTTGGAGGAGATTGCGAGTCCTTCGCAGAACATGGAAGCCGTGACACTCGAAAAGGCGCCGAAAGTTGCCGTTTATACGCCAAAGGGAAAACAGCCGTGGGATGATGCGGTGACGCTGGTGTTGACATATGCTGAGATTCCGTTTACACCGGTTTACGATGAGGAAGTCATGTCTGATCAGCTACTGCTATATGATTGGCTTCATTTGCATCATGAGGATTTCACGGGACAGTATGGAAAATTTTTTGGTTCCTATCGAAATGCACCGTGGTATATCGAACAGAAGCGGGAAGCTGAAATCCTGGCTCAGAAACTGGGTTTCAATAAAGTAAGTGAATCCAAATTAGCAGTTGCAAAGAAAATTCGCGATTTTGTAATTGGAGGCGGATTTATGTTTGCGATGTGTTCGGCGACGGATAGTTTCGACATTGCTCTTGCCGCAGAAGGTGTAGATATTTGCGAACCCATGTTTGATGGCGATGCGAGCGATCCAAACTACCAATCCAAGATTGATTATACGCAGTCGTTTGCTTTCAAAGATTATGTTTTGGAACGTCGGCCGGAGCGATATGAGTTTTCGGATATTGATATGACTACCAAACGCAAGATGCCAATGGAAAAAGATTATTTCACTTTAATGGAATTTTCGGCAAAATGGGATGTGATTCCGAGTATGCTTTGTCAGAATCAAACTCAGCTGATCAAAGGTTTTATGGGACAAACTACTTCGTTTGATCGCGAATTGGTGAAATCGAATGTGTTGGTTTTGGGTGAAAGCCAGATTAACGGCGAGGCACGCTATATTCACGGGCAACGCGGTAAGGGATTTTTTACGTATTTCGGCGGACACGATCCTGAGGATTACGAACATCGGGTTGGCGACGCACCGACGGTATTGGATTTACATCCGAACTCGCCTGGTTACCGATTAATTTTAAATAATGTGTTATTTCCGGCGGCACGAAAAAAGAAGCAAAAGACCTAGTATTCTTTCATAGTTCAGAAAAACAATAAAGCCGATCAGTTACGATCGGCTTTGTTGTTAGTTGTTGGCCCTAGCCCTGATGGGAGCGGCATCCTTTTTTGCCCATTAAATTGCTGAGAATCCATTCGGTTTATTTGGCAAAAAAGATATAGCGCACAGCAGGAAATAGCTCCTCAAATTACTTATTGTTCTCGATCACGTAATCGAGAATTTTTTGCATTAAATGTACGCGGTCCTTGCCATAAACATTGTGTTTGTGCATCGGATAAGGGAAGAAATCCACTTGCTTTTCGGCCTCGATGAACTTTTGGATCAGAACAAAATTGTGCTGCATCACCACAACGTCATCGCTGGTGCCGTGGATGAGAAGCAACTTTCCTTTCAGGTCCTTCACATAATTTAGCGTGCTCGCTTTTTTGTAGCCTTCCGGATTTTCCTCGGGCATATCCATATAGCGTTCGCCGTACATAATCTCGTAGAATTTCCAGTCGGTTACAGGTCCGCCGGCAACGCCAACTTTAAACACATCCGGGGTACGAAGCATTAAAGAAGTCGTCATAAACCCGCCGTAACTCCAGCCATGAACGGCCAAACGATTCGCGTCGACATAAGGCAACGATTTCAAATAATTAACGCCCTGAATTTGGTCTTCGATCTCCAGATCGCCCAAACGACGGTGGATTGCGCTTTCGAATGCAACACCGCGACTGTCAGAACCTCGATTGTCGAGCGTGTAAATTAAATACCCCTGATCAGCCATCCAATGCATCCAGAGACTTGCGCCACTTAGGTACGAATTAGTGATCATCTGCGCGTGCGGGCCGCCATAAACGTAGACGAGCACCGGATATTTCTTGTTTGGATCGAAGTTGTAGGGTTTAATCAATCGGGTGTGAAGATCGGTTTTACCGTCCAGACTTTTGATTGTCGAAATTTCTGTAGTTCCGATTTTGTAATCCGCGTATTTATTGGCGCTTTCAAGTAAAGTTACGGTTTTTCCGTTACCGATAAGAATTGAGCGCGATGGGATTGTATGTGTTGAATATTCGGTGAAGATGTACTTTCCGTCTGATGAAACCTCGACGTGATGTGTGCCTTCGTTTGGCGTTAGCAGTGTTTGTTTTCCTTTGAGGTCAACTTTGTAAGCAAGCGTGTTAAGCGGATTTGGTCCGGTAGCGGTAAAGAAAATTTCTGTTCCTTTTGCGTTGCTTGTAAGGATGTCCTTGGTTACGAATTTGTTTTTGGTAAGTTGACGAATCAATTTTCCGTTCAAATTGTATAAGTAAAGATTGTTGAAACCGTCGCGTTCGCTGATCCAGATGAAGTCGCCGTTGCTACCTTCGGGAAAAAATGCAGGATGCTCGGGTTCGGTCCAGGTTGCACTTGATTCGGTAAGAACGGTTCTGACGAAATTTCCGGTTGAAGCCTCGTAAAGATTCAGATTCGTATTGTTTTGTCCGCGGTTAACCTCGGCAATGAGAATGAATTTTTCGTCCGGCGTCCAGGACAGATTGGTCAGATAGTCGTTTTGGTTTCCGCGTGGCGAAATGAAAACGGTTTTGTTCGATGCAAGATTGTAAATTCCGACACGTGGTTTTTCACTTTTTTGACCCGCCATCGGATACTTGATGTTTTCTAGTTTTCCGGGAGTTGAAGTGACATCTAGGATCGGATAATCGGCAACATCGGTTTCGTCTTTTTGATAAAAAGCTAGAAAATTCGACTTTGGCGACCAGAAGATTCCGTTTGTAATTCCGAATTCGCTTCGTGCAATTGCTTGCCCGGATACGATATTTTTATCGGTGTTTAATGTTATCGCAACCTGAGCTCCGGCCTTACTTACAAATAGATTGTTGTCGAACGTATAGGCGATAAGTTGCTTTGATTTGTCGGTGGTAGGATTTTCGGCGCCTTCAGGTAGCGATGTGATTTCGCTTCCGGTTTTGGCAGTAAAATTATACTGATAGTACTTTGGGCCATCGGTCACTATGATCGTATTGGCATCTTTGATTTGAAATCCACCAAAATTTCTCAAGTTGGTTTTAAGCGCGGCATTAACCTCGGCGATGGTTACAAGCGGAGTAGCAGTCGTCTGATTGGCCGAAGCTTTCATTAAACTTGTAAAACCGGGGCCATAGTAAATGTAATCTGTTGTATTAGGCAGCCATTGAAATCCGAGCATCATATCAGCTCTAAACTGTCTGTGTTGCTGCATCACAGCGTCTTCTAAGGTAAGTTGTTTGGTTTGTGCCGATATATTCAAAGCGAATAAAAAGGCAAAAACGGCAATAAAATTTCTAGTCATTATTTAAAATTTTGGTACGGGCTATAAGTGTATTTATTGTGGCTTTGTTACAATATTTAACGTTAATCTGTGGCGATGTCGTTTTCGATGTCGAGATAGCGCTGAACAACTTCGATGGCATTGGCAACAACATCACTAAGTGCGATGATAAACGAACCTTCTTCGGCATTATCCATAGCGTGTTCGATAGCTTTCACTTCTTTTTCGATAAGCTCGTAAGTTACCGTGTTGCTCGACTCTTCAATTCCCTGAATAAGCAAGTTATTGATTTCGGCAGAGGTTCTTCCGCGAAGGTGTTTTTCCTGTCGGATGATGATGTGATCGAACATTCGGCCGGCAATTCGCGCGCATTCGATGATATCTTCGTCACGACGGTCTCCGACTCCTGCGATAATCCCGATCTTTTTCGTGGCATCGACCGCTGACAGGTATTCTTCAATTCCAAGGTAGCCCGCCGGATTATGAGCAAAATCAATCAAAACTCTAAACTTCTTGAAGTTGAAGATATTCATTCGACCCGGAGTCTGAGCCGCACTCGGAACGAATGTTTGCAAAGCAAGTCCGATGTCTTCGATCTTAAAGCCCCAAAGATAGCAAGCCAATGTTCCGGCAAGTACGTTTGCGATCATGAATTTGGCTTTTCCACCTAAAGTTAAAGGAACATCGATTGCTTTTTCGATTCGGATTTTCCATTCGCCGCGTTTAACAGTAATAAATCCGTTCTCAAAAACAGCTACGATATGTCCGTCTTTTGCCAACTGCTTTACAAACGGATTGTCTTCATCAAGGCTGAACCATGCGATATTACAATCAAGTTTTTTCGAGATTTTGATACAATACGGATCGGACGCGTTTAGCACTGCCCAACCATTTTTCTTGACACTTTCCGGAACGACACTTTTAACCCGCGCAAGATCGTCGAGCGTGTGAATATCGCTGATGCCAAGATGATCTTCCTCGATATTGGTAATGATTGCGATGTCGCATTTGCTAAATCCGAGACCCGAGCGCAAAATTCCACCTCGTGCGGTTTCGAGTACGGCGAATTCGACCGTTGGATCTTTTAAGATATATTCGGCGCTGATTGGACCCGTGGTATCGCCTTTTTCCATCATATGGTTTTGGATGTAAATTCCATCTGATGTGGTAAAACCAACTTTATAACCATTATTTTTGGCGATATGAGCAACAAGTCGGGTTGTGGTCGTCTTGCCATTGGTTCCCGTGACGGCGATTATCGGAATGCGACTCTTTTTAGTTGGAGGAAAAAGCATGTCAATCACTGGTGCGGCAACGTTTCTCGGCAATCCTTCCGATGGTGCGAGGTGCATTCTGAAACCCGGAGCTGCGTTAACTTCGAGAATCACACCGCCAGTTGATTTTAAGGGTTCGGTGAGATTTTCGGCCATGATGTCGACACCGCAAATATCCAAACCGATGACGCGGGATATCCGCTCGCATAAAAATATGTTTTCCGGATGCATCATTTCGGTAACATCTACTGAAGTTCCACCGGTACTTAAATTTGCAGTCGACTTCAAATAAACGATCTCGTCTTCCGGCGGCACGGTATCAACCGTATAATCCCGCTTGGCTAAAAGATCTAATGTATCGCGATCAACCGTTATTTCAGTGAGTACATTTTCGTGGCCATAACCACGGCGAGGGTCTTGATTGACGACATCTATGAGTTCTTGAATCGTATTTTTTCCATTTCCGACCACATGAGCAGGAACGCGTTTGGCGGCTGCAACCAGTTTGTAATTGATGACAAGGACGCGAAAATCGAATCCGGTGATGAATTTCTCGACGATAACCCGGCTGCTGTAAGTCTTGGCAAAGTGCAGTCCGTCGAGCGCATGTTCCCAAGTAGTCACGTTGATTGATGCGCCTTTCCCGTGATTCCCATCGAGAGGTTTGATTACAATTGGATAGCCTATTTTATCGATTGTTTCGCGAAGTTCCTCTTCATTGCTGCAAATGCTACCGCTGGCAACGGGCATTGACGACATTTCTAGGATGCGTTTTGTTTGTTCTTTATTACTCGCCAGATCCACCGCAATATAGCTGGTTTGATTGGTGATGGTTGCCTGAAAGCGCATTTGATTGATGCCGTAACCGAGTTGCACAAGCGAGTTTGTACCGAGTCTGATCCACGGAATTCCGCGCGCTACAGCTTCTTCAACAATGCTACCCGTACTTGGCCCAAGGCGTACTTCTTCGCGGATTTCACGCATTCGCTGAATGTCGACTTCCAGGTCGTACGGGGTGCCTTCGATCAGCGCTTCAGCAATTCGTACAGCGGCTTCAGCAGCGTAAATGCCAACGCGCTCTTCAGTATAACTGAAAACGACATTGTAGGTTCCCGGAGTGTATGTTTCGCGGGTTCGTCCAAATCCGGTTTCCATTCCGGCCAAAGTTTGAATTTCAAGCGCAATGTGTTCGATTACGTGTCCCATCCAGGTTCCGGAATCGATTCGGCTAAAAAATCCGCCGCGCTCGCCTTCAGAACAGGTATGTTCAATGAGAGACGGAATCAGTTCTTCAATGCGTTGACGGAAGCCATCGATTTTATTGGTAGGAAATTGCTCCATATCTTCAAGATCCAATCGCATCTGGATTAATTTCTTCCGATTGATGCTCCAGATATTAGGACCCTTGAGAACCTGAATTTTAAGTATCTTCATATGTTAATTTAAAGCGTTTTTTTTAGGTAGATATCGTGTATTAAATCTGTTTATTTGCTAAATATATTTTCAGCCTTAAGGATACGAAATAAATTTTGTTCATGAAAATTTATAAAATCCTACCGATTGTGCTGATGGCCTATCGTGTTGGTGCTGTTAAAAAACAAACAGCGACTTTGTCCCGTTTTAACTTTTTGGCTACTTTTACCGTATGAATATACAAGGAAAATTAATAATAATCGGTGGCGCTGTCAATAAAGGCAGCTTCAGTGAAAAAAATGTAGATGTTGCCGCCGAAAGTAACATGAATTTTTTTGAAACGGGTATTTTAAGACGAATCCTTCTCGAGGCCAAAAACCAGGAAAATGCCCGCATTGAAGTCATAACTACCGCGTCAAAAATTCCAAAAGTAATTGGTCCTGAATATAAAAAAGCGTTTGAGTGTTTAGGTGCTAAAAATGTTGATGTGCTTCACCTTGAAAAACGCGAAAATGCGACTGATCCTGCGGTTTTAGAACGTCTGAAAAATGCGGATGTGGTTATCTTTACCGGTGGCGATCAACTGCGACTGACTTCCATTTTAGGAGGAACGGCTTTCCACGATCTTCTATTGGACAAGTATCAAAACGAGGATTTTATTTATGCCGGAACATCAGCAGGTGCAGCCGCCGCTTCAAATAACATGATTTATCAGGGAAGCAGTTCCGAAGCTTTGCTTAAAGGCGAAGTGAAAATTACAAGCGGCCTTGGTCTGATCGATGGAGTGGTTATCGATACACACTTTGTGCAACGAGGCCGAATCGGAAGATTATTCCAGGCGGTAGTTGGAAATCCGCGTACACTCGGAATCGGTCTTGGTGAAGATACCGGACTACTTATTAAGAATAACATTGAAATGGAAGCTATCGGTTCGGGTCTTGTTATTTTAGTCGATGGGCGCGATATAAAAGACACGAATCTGACGCAAGTTGAACTTGGGCAACCGATTTCGATCAACCACCTGGTAACGCATGTTTTGAGCATCAACGATACATTTGATCTTAAAACGTTTAAGATGACGATCAAATCATCTCAATATGCCGAAAACCTGGTATTCACTCAGGAAGACATCGATTCTGAAAAAACAGTAAACTAATGAAAGTAATTGTTCACGGCGGATTTTTCTCCGAAGCGGGTACCGACGACGAGACTAAAAATAGAAAGCAACAAGCCATTTCTAGAATCGCCACCAGCGCATACGAATATTTGAAAACGCACTCCGCGCTTGAAACAGTCGTTTACGCAGTGACGTTACTTGAAGATGATGCGTTGTTTAACGCAGGAACCGGTTCGCAAATTCAAAGCGACGGGAAAATCAGAATGAGTGCCGCGTTAATGGATGGACCGACCCAGAAAATGAGCGGAGTCATTAATATTGAGGATGTTAAAAATCCGATACTGATCGCCGAGAAACTTATGGATTTTGACGACCGCGTTTTAGGTGGGGAAGGAGCAACTTCGTTCGCACGTCAACAAGGTTTTCAGGAATACTCGGTTGAAACCGAAGCGCGACGAAAAGATTACGAAGAAAAATTAAAGTCGAACGGTCAAGGAACTGTAGGATGTGTTGCCTTAGATCAAAGTGGAAAAATTGCCGCTGCAACATCTACAGGTGGTAAAGGATTTGAAATGCCGGGAAGGATTTCTGACTCAGCTACAGTTGCCGGAAATTACGCAAATCAGTATTGCGGCGTCAGCGTAACCGGTGTTGGTGAAGATATCATCAGAGCTGCCGTTGCCGCAAAAATTGTAACACGTGTCACTGACGGTTTTGAAATTGAAAACGCTTTCGCAAAGACTTTTGGCGAACTTACACCTTATGACGGATTTGCAGGCGCAATTGCAATCGATCATCACGGTAATATTTATCATCAGGACTCGCATCCAATGATGGTCTTTGCCTCATTTGACGGCGATAATCTCCAAATATTTGAATAAAATCCTAAACGTCTGAAAAGACGTTTTTTTTTGGCGAAAAGTTAAGTTGAGCTAAGTGTTAATCTTGACTTATAGCGTTTTTATTCCACTACAATTATTGACTATCTTGTAGTGATATAAATTAAAAAATGGATTTCCCGAAACGATTTAATTTACATACTACCGCATTTGCCGATTATTGGAAATTTGAAGACGGCAAGCAAATGCTGGAAGAATTAGACGAAATTCCGAATATTGACCAAGCAAAGCAATTCGTCCCCTTACTGTTTGAGCGGGATGAACTTGCCGATCAGGTAATTCACGAGAACTTTATTGGCAAACCGTTTCATCATGCGCTTTCCGAAGCAACAAATTATGCTGCCGGACGTCGGACTCTTGAAAATGCGGCGCCGGCGTTGCAAAAAATGATTGATCAAATGCAAACCATACCCGATTGGGTTGATAAAAAGCTGCTGGATCTCGGCCGGAAAGTTTGCAATCGCTCAGGAAAATCGGGGCTCATCGTCCTTCGAAACTACAGTTTGATGTTGGGTTATCAATCGGCTGCCATTAACAAACCACTGATTGCAACCGGAGCCCTGCATTCGGGTGCGGTGAAACGAATTGCCGACACCACAAGTTTTTGGTATTCGGTTACCGGGAAGAACGCGCTGAAAAGCGGGGAAAGCGGATTTACATCATGTCTTCGAACGCGAATCGTTCATGCCTATTCGCGCGTTATGATAAAAGATAAACTCGATTGGAAACTCGACCAACAAGGCGAACCGCTCAATTATTGGGACATGGTTGCAACGTATCTCGGTTTTTCATTGGTTTTTATGCGTGGACTCAATAAACTCGGCATCTCGATATCGGATCAGGAATCAAAAGCGGTATATCATCTATGGAAATACATCGGATATCTAATCGGAATTCCGCCGCAAATCATGCCTGACGACGATAAAGCTGCAATTCAGAGCCTGTATCTTTGGAGCAAAACCCAACCTGAGGCAGATGCCGATTCGATTGCGCTTGCTCAGGCGCTACACTTCGAGCCATTACAATCGCCTTGGCCACCGAGAATAACCGAGAAGAAATTCATCCAACAGGTTAATTTGTCATTCAACTATTACTTGATCGGCGAGCGTTCATGTCAGATATTGGAATTGCCGCGGCCAAAACATCCGGCTGTTGCGAAACTCGTCACCGGCATAAACAAAGTTGACGATCAAATTGGCCGATCTGCGGAAGCGTATCGCAATTGGCAGATTAAACACGGTCGGGCTGAACAATTAATTATCCGAAACCGCGTCTGCGAATCGCCGATATAACCCAGAACCCGCTAAAGCGACTTGAGGGTTTAATTACAATTTGTTATCTTAGGGCTCGGTTAAAAAATGAATCACCATGAAAATGCTTTTTCTACACGGACTCGAAAGTAAACTCAACGACGAAAAGCGGGCGATGCTCGAAAAATACGGCGACGTTTCGGCACCCGATCTCGATTACAGCAATAATAGTTCGATAATTAAGACGCTTTACGACAAGTATGAAACTGAAGGTTTTGATGCAATAGTCGGAAGCAGCATGGGCGGTTTTACGGGATTTTACCTTGCTTCACAATTAGGAATTCCGGCGCTATTATTCAATCCGGCGTTGGCATATCGCTCGGTAGTTCAGGATGTGCCCCAACAAATCCAACCATTTGCCCAACCACTTCATATCGTACTTGGTAAACTGGATCCAATTGTCAAGTTTTCGGACACAAAAGATTTTCTGCGTCAATACAATATCGAGCATGATGTTACGGTCAGACTTCGTGACGATCTCGAACACCGCATTCCGGCTCCGATCTTCGAACAGGAAATCGAAACGTTCTTCCAGGTTCTTCAAAAGAATGAACTCGAAGGTGCTAAATAATCAAAAACAATCCGATCGCAAGGGCTCAGCTTAAGTGACTAAAAATAAAAAACCCGCTAATTAAAGCGGGTTAAAGAAAGAGTAAACGGTTTGACGTAAATTATTTTACTTTATTAAGTATGGCTTTGAACGCTTCCGGGTGGTTCATCGCAAGATCGGCAAGAACTTTACGGTTCAATTCGATTCCACTTGCTTTTACTTTCCCCATAAACTGCGAGTAAGACATTCCTTCAAGACGAGCTCCTGCGTTGATACGCATGATCCACAAAGCGCGGAAATTTCTCTTGTTTTGTTTTCTATCGCGGTATGCGTAAACCATCGCTTTTTCAACTGCGTTTTTCGCAACTGTCCAAACGTTTTTACGTCGGCCAAAGAAACCTTTGGCTTGTTTCATTATTTTTTTTCTGCGTGCCCTTTTGGCAACTGAATTTACTGATCTTGGCATAATTTAATGTGTTTTGTAGCAGGCGTCCCGAATTTAATCAAAGGAACTTAAGGCCATACTCCAGGGTTATTTTTAATCGTTGTAACCTTTCTCACGGTTAAGGGTTCAAGGATGGGATTCAGAATTCTCTTTCACCTTTCCTTTCGCCTTTCCCCATTTAGATAATCCTCAACTGTTGTTTTACACTTTTCTCATCTGTCTTGTGAACAAGCGCAGAGTGGGTCAATGCAAGTTTTCTTTTCTTGGATTTCTTAGTTAGGATGTGGCTTTTAAAAGCGTGTTTCCTTTTGATTTTTCCCGAGCCAGTAACTTTGAATCGTTTCTTAGCACTGGATTTGGTTTTCATTTTCGGCATTTTCTTCCTTTTATTTGTTTACTCTTCTCTTTTATTTTTGAAGCTAAATTTCACGTTACAGTTTTAGGCTGATCCGTTCATTTAACTATTTTTTTTTGAAGCTTATTCCTGCTTTCGCCTTTATCTCTCCGCTACGCTTCGAGGATATCGGCTCTATCAGGGCTAGGGGCAGCCTGCAAGGTTTAAAGTTTACGGATAACATTTAAAAGCATGTTACTACCTTCGTATATTCCCGAAACTCCGATCAAAATCTGCCTCCGAACCGTCAACTCTGACTATTTCTTCTTTTTCGGTGCGATAAACATAATCATACGCTTACCTTCCAAAACGGGCATTGCTTCCACTTTTCCGAACTCTTCAAGATCCTGAGCCAATCGCAAAAGCAATATCTGACCTTGGTCTTTATAGATGATCGAACGTCCTTTAAAGAATACGAACGCTTTTAATTTCGCTCCTTCTTTTAGGAATTTTTCAGCATTTTTGCGTTTAAACTCGTAGTCATGCTCGTCGGTTTGAGGTCCGAATCGGATCTCTTTAACCACAACTTGTGTAGACTTCGCTTTAAGCGCTTTATCGCGTTTCTTTTGCTCGTAAACGAATTTTTTATAATCCATTATCTTGCAAACAGGCGGATCTGCGTTTGGCGAAATCTCGACAAGATCCAGTTCAAACTGATCTGCCATTCTCAATGCATCCTGAATTTTAAAAACTCCGGGTTCTACATTTTCACCTACAAGCCTGACTTCCGGCGTATTGCGGATGTGGGCGTTGATCCTGTGCGCATCTTTTTTTTCTACGCGAGGCTGGTAACCTCTGTTGCTTCTTATTGCTATGACTTTATTCTTTTAAATTAAACTTTTCAATATTGTGATTCAATGCTGTTACGCGTCGAATGTTTTTAATGTTTTACTGATCTCTTCGCTAACCATACCTGCAAATTCCTCGATCGTAACAGTCACGTTTCCTTTGCCTTCCTGACCATGTCGTCGCACCGAGATCGTTCCGTTTCTCTCTTCCTCTTCTCCAACAATCAACATGAACGGATACTTTTGACCTTCAGCATCGCGGATTTTCCGTCCGATAGTCTCGTTGCGGTTGTCAATTAGGGCGCGAATTTCGTGATTTTCCAGCAATTCTAAAACTTTTTTGGCATAATTTTCATATTTCTCGCTCAAAGACAAGATAATAGCTTGCTCAGGCATCAGCCAAATAGGGAAATTTCCTGCAGTATGTTCCAGAAGTATCGCGATAAATCGCTCCATAGATCCAAATGGCGCTCTGTGAATCATCACCGGCCGGTGTAATTCATTGTCAGATCCTTTGTAGGTCAAATCGAAACGCTCAGGTAAGTTGTAGTCGACCTGGATGGTTCCCAACTGCCATTGTCTGCCCAAAGCATCTTTTACCATGAAGTCGAGCTTAGGTCCGTAGAACGCTGCTTCGCCATATTCCACAACGGTATTCAATCCTTTTTCTTTTGCCGCACTGATAATGGCATTCTCCGCTTTTTCCCAGTTTTCATCCGATCCAATATACTTTTCACGGTTCTCCTGATCGCGAAGCGAAATCTGCGCCGTGAAATTCTCGAATCCTAAAGATCCGAAAACATACAACACCAAATCGATTACCTTTTTGAACTCCGAGTCCAATTGATCCGGCGTACAAAAAATATGTGCATCATCCTGCGTAAAACCGCGAACTCGTGTGAGTCCGTGTAATTCCCCGCTCTGTTCATACCGGTATACGGTTCCGAATTCGGCGTACCGTTTCGGCAGGTCTTTATACGACCAAGGGCGTACATTGTAAATTTCGCAGTGATGCGGACAGTTCATTGGTTTAAGCATGAACTCTTCGCCTTCCGCCGGAGTTGAGATCGGTTGGAAACTGTCGGCGCCATATTTTGCATAGTGACCCGAAGTCACATATAATTCTTTCGATCCAATATGTGGCGATACTACTTGCTCATATCCGGCTTTCTTTTGTGCTTTTTTCAAAAACTGCTCAAGACGTTCGCGCAACGCGGCTCCTTTTGGAAGCCAAAGCGGAAGGCCTTGTCCGACTTTCTGTGAGAATGCAAACAATTCAAGTTCTTTCCCCAGCTTGCGGTGATCGCGGCGTTTGGCCTCTTCAAGAAGTTCAAGGTATTCGGTTAGATCTTTTTGTTTCGGAAATGAGATTCCGTACACGCGTGTCAGTTGTTTGTTCTTTTCGTCGCCACGCCAATATGCACCGGCAACGCTCATTACTTTCATCGCTTTGATGATTCCGGTATTCGGAATATGTCCACCGCGACAAAGGTCAGTAAAGGTTGCATGATCGCAGAACGTAATTGTTCCGTCTTCCAGATTTTCAATAAGCTCAACCTTGTACGGGTTGTTCTCATTTTTATAGAAAGCCAATGCGTCGGCTTTGGTCGACGAGCGCATTTTAAATTCGTGTTTTTCCCGTGCAATTGCCAAAACGCGGTCTTCAACGGCTTTAAAATCTTTTTCAGATATCGATTTGTCCCCGAAATCAACATCGTAGTAAAATCCGTTTTCGATGGCCGGTCCGATGGTAAGTTTGACTCCCGGGTACATTTCCTGAAGCGCCTGAGCTAGCACGTGCGACGTTGAGTGCCAAAATGCGCGTTTTCCCTCTTTGTCGTTCCAGGTATATAGAACAAGAGAGCCGTCGGTGGTTAGTGGCGTTGTGGTCTCGACTGTGGTGTCGTTAAAAGATGCAGATATGACATTTCGTGCCAGCCCTTCGCTGATACTTTTTGCGACATCCATCGGAGTCACATTCGCTTCAAATTCTTTAACCGAGCCGTCTGGCAATGTAATTTTGATCATCCTGAAAATTTTGTACGAGCAAAGATAGTTTATTGCATTTTGTTTGGCAATAAGCTTTGAGCATTCAATTATAGTTGATTTGCCGAAATTTTATCAGGCGGCGCGTTAGCGATTGAGGCTTTGTCTGAGCTCGTTTGGCGTTTTCGACAAACAGCGAGTGCCGAAAGCGCGGCGCCATTAAAAAAAGTCAGCCTTTTCAGCTGACTTTTTTTGATGAGCGCAACGCCCTAAAGATCGATCCTCAATCCGGCAGTGATTATTTGTTCCTTTTGCGGTCCGTCCTTAAACATCGGATTCAAATCATATTTAACAAAAAATGAAGTTACGCCATAACCAAAATAGCCGCCAATTCCGTACACAAAATTCGAATTGTTGAACGAGCGACGCTGACTCTCATTAATTCGGCGGCCATTTTCGTAATAACGCAGGAGTTGATTGCTCCAAATATTCAAGCCTGCGTAACCTCCTAAACCGAACTTAAAATGGTCGTTTGTACTGTAACGAAACCGGTCGTAGTATTCGGTTTTCTTAGAGTTTCCGAACTCGAGATACGCCGGAAACACCAAATTTGTGACGCGAAGTTTTTGAAACTTTAGGTCGGTCGGGAATTCCGTATACGTGGTTTTGTCGCCATCAACGGCAAAGATGCGGTTTCCGGTAAGTTCAAACGTATGCACGTGTAACGAGGTTCCGTAAACCAATCGGTAGAAATTCGAGTCCTTCAGCAACCGGGTGCGAAACGTAAATCCAATTTCAGTAAACAAACTTCTGCCGGTTTTGTACGGCGAATCAGACATCGAACGATCCCGCGAGAGCGTGTTGTTAAAACCGGTTGCAACGACCACATCGGTATAGGTTCGTTTGTCGAATTGCACCCTTTTGGTCTCGTCGGAAAATTGGAGTCCGAGTAGAAAACTTCCGCGATCGTCATGTACATTTCCAAAACCAAGTTCAAGGGTGCGACTTCCGCCGTAATCGAATGTATAATCGTTGCCGCGGCTCAGCAGTTGGCGTTGTTTTTCGAGAATGGCGAGTTTGTCATCGATGTTGAGTGCGGCTTCTTTTGCGGCGTCTTCCTTAAGTGTCGTTGCTTCTTTATTCGAGATTTCATTGGCAGTGAGCCGGTCGTTAATTGCGCTCAACGCTTTTTTAAGTTTGAACTTTTCCTGATTTTGGATTCGTTCTTTTTCCTTTTCGATTTCGTCGCCAAGATATTTCTGACGCGCCAAAGCTCGTTGAATGTCGAGTGAATCTGAAGCGCGGTCCCGGTTCAGTGGCGGCATGTCCTGCGCGTTGAGAGTAGACATAGAAAGTCCGGTTGCCAAAACGGCAAAGAATAATTTCTTCATAATTTTAATGATTAGTTAGTTATTACCTAGTGCCAGCTTGATTTTTTTGTGTTGCAGAAGATTCTCGATAACGCTACCGCGGAAGCTGTCGTCGAGCTCAGACTCGCTGTTTTTGAGAAGGGCAGTGGGATCGGTAGGTGTTGTGAGTCCGTTGCCGGCGGCGATTTCACGTCGCGCATTTTCGATGAGCAAATCGAGGTCGTCTTCGCTGACTTCCTTGCCCGAGTCGGCCATTAGCGTGATGGTGGCTGTGATCTCGTCAATTTTAATTTTTTCGAGTTCGGCGACACCTATATATATAGGAGTTGCGGTTTTGTGCGGTTGCCGTTTTTGGTGGGTAACAATTGCGGTCGGCGCTGTGATCGCTTTAGTTGAAGCAGTCGCGGCCGCAGGTTCTGGTGTTTGATTCACGGTTGATGTCGGCACAGCTATTTCTTCAATTGCAATCCGGGTCTCAACTTGTTCGCTTGGATTAATGAGAAACAAAATTCCAAGCGCAATGATTAAGATCGCCGCCATCTTATATATATAGGAGTGTGATTTTTTGGTTTGGCGGTTGCGTTGCAAATTGACGCGATCCCACGCATTTGCGGAAGGCGCTATTTTTCTAGCGTTCAACCTGCGGCCTATCTCTGATTCAAAATCATATTCTGCCATGTTCCTTTGCTTTTAAGTCGTTTAGTTGTTGTTGTATTGCTTTTCGTGCTTTAAACAATTGCGATTTCGAGGTGCTCTCAGAAATTTCCAGGGTTTCCGCAATCTCTTTGTGACTGTAGCCGTCAACGGCATACATCAGAAAAACCGTCCGATATCCATCGGGAAGCGCATCAATTAACCATTGGAGCTGCTCGAGATCGAGATCGCTTTCCTCGGCGGTAATCTTATATTCAGCCTGATCTATTTCACTAAAGTAAATTTCCTTGCGTGATCGTATAAAGCTGATTGCCTCACGAACCATAATTTTTCGGACCCAGCCTTCAAAACTTCCTTCGAATCTAAATTTCGAAAGATTGTCAAACACGCGGGTGAACCCGGTGATCATTACGTCCTCGGCATAATGCAGGTCTTTAATGTAGTTCCGGCATATGCTAAGCATTAGCGGCGAATACTTTTCGAAAAGCCATTTTTCGGCCGCGCTATCATTGCGTTGTGCCTTTTTGATTTGGTTTTCCTCGGATTGAAATAATGGAATTATCTTCAATTTGATCAGGTTTGTTATGCTAAAGACGTAAATAAATTTCCAAAAGTTGCCTGAGAGCTTTGTTTTTTTTGTGAAGGCGTGCCGGCGCTGGAAATGATGTCATATATATAGGTATATAAAAGCGCCGTCGGGCTGTGT
>JADGMX010000021.1:0-122415 GCA_015234525.1 Flavobacterium sp.
AAATAGTTTTCAGAAATTCATTGAAAAAGGAGCAGCGAAAGTTGCTCCTTTTTTTGTGCGCTACATTAAAGATGAAACGTAACTTGATAAGCAATTTAATCACGTCATAATTACCGCTTTTCGGGCGATTTGCGACAGTTTTTACTGTTTACCGGACATCTGCGTTGATTTGACAAAAGCGCTTATTTGCGACCCTAATTGGATGGTTTTATGGTTTGGTGTGCGACTGATTTGGGCGTGCCCGTTTTGCTATCGCCGCACGGTCGGGCTATTCATTCCAATCCGCTTTTCAAGCGGGATTTCCATTGCTATCCCTCACGCATGAACCAACCTTTAGTTATTTGATGCCAAACAAACGATAGGATCCGGATTGAGCGGCCGCGGGTTCTGCTGAACCATTTAAGTTGATTGCTTACAATTGTATTTTTAAATGGATTTCGCGGCTGTATTATTTGAATATGATAGAAGAGTAGCTAGGAGCAATTCCACCGAAATAAATGGTCTGAGTCGCGATGAAGCATTTGCTGCAATTCTTATCTTAATCTGACAATGATTGATCTTTAAGATAATGTGGATTTAACCGGCAGTCATTTGATGCCAACAAACGATAGGATCCGGATTGAGCGGCCGCGGGTTCTGCTGAAACATTTAAGTTGATTGCTTACAATTGTGTTTTTAAATGGATTTCGCGGCTGTATTGTTTGAATCTGGGAGAAGAGAGTAGCGGGGAGCAGATCCATCGAAATACATTGTCTGAGTCGTGATGAAGCAATTGCTGCGATCTTTTTGATCTGACAATGATTTGTCGATTCTAAGAAAAAGTGGATTTAACCGGAACTTCGGGCTGTTGGTATTTGAAAAAATAAGTTGATTGACGAAAGTTTTGTGACAAATCGTCAACTATCGATAAAGCCCTAGCCCGGATGGAAGCGGTTATCCTTTTTTGAAGCCGTTTGGCGAAAAAAAGATAGAAGCGGACAGCCGGAAATAGCTTCAATAAAAAAAGCCTGAAGCGGTTAACTTCAGGCTTTTCAATAAAGATATTGACCGTTTATTCGATTGTGAAATTATCGAAGTGAAGGTCGTATGCCGATGCGCTTCCAATTTTAAGTGCGAAGAAATTTCCGCCAAAATTAGTGGTGTTCAAATCGGTTATTCCGGTTAAGTCGAGGGTAACAAGAACCCAGTTTCCGTTGGTGTTGATCGTACCTGAATACTGGTTGTTTTCAGCAGCTGAAATGGTAGTGCTCGAACTCACGTTTCCAAGGTTAAAACGGTAGTAAGAACCATCGTTTTTGTAAACATTCAATGAAACGCTCTTAGCCGAGGTTCCTCTCATGTAGAATTGGATTTTTGAGTAGGTTGCAGGCAAACCAGCGTGTGCAAACGTTGTGAAAACATAATCATTTCCGGCAGCACCTGTGGTTGAAATGTGCAACGAGTTGCTATTATCACGGCCGGTTCCAGCGCTTTGATTTGCGTAAGACATGATTCCGAAATTGTTGATGCTCGCTGTGAAAGCTGAGTAATTTTCGAAATCGCCGCCAGGGAATACAAATGGCGCACCCGGAGTTGGTTCGTCTACGTCTCCGCCGCCATCACCAGGGTTTCCTGCTGTAAGACGTGGATTTGTCAATTGGATATCGTTGGCAGCACGAGCCATGAATTGCCAGTCGCTTCCGAATTTAGTCATAACCCCGCGAATTGTTCCGCTGTTGCCAGGGATCGTCATTCCGCTGAAATTTGCGAAACTGCTGGTTCTAAAGATCAATTCGTTACCGTTGGCATCAACGATGATTCTGTTTGTTGCGCCACCAAGGTCGTTGTCAGAGCTGTAAAGAGCTTCACCGATTTCGTTATCCTTAAACTGTACGTTTGTCAGTTCGATTAGCGTATTTAGGTTAGCGTTGTTTTTAGCTTGAGAAAGCGTCATTTGGCGAACCAACATTGACTCTTCTACTTCCTGGCAAGAAGGAACGACTTTTCCAACGTAATCTGCTTCGGCAAGACGGCCAACCGACCCGTTGAATGGCGCGCCGATTTTTAGCGAACCATCGACACGAGCGAACGTTAATCCGTTCATGACAACATATACTTTTCGTCCGGGCTTGAATCCTTTTCCAAAAAGTGATGTTTCGTCGATTGCAACGCTAAATCCGATTGGAGCCTGACCTGCAGGAGCCAACGTTTGAAGCGATACCGTTTTAAAGAAGTTACCTCGTTCGTCGTTAGACGTTACATAAGCCTCGATTACATCTGTAGTTGGCGAGGTATATTCAACCGCGCTACCTGTAGCTACTGTGTTGATTTCGGCAACCGTTTTATTTGCAACTAAAGCAGGTTCTACGCATTCGCCAACTGATGCCGGAACGTCGTAATCGTCGCTGGTAACGCAACCGGCTACAACACCTGAAAAAAGTGCTGCGGCGAAAATGGTTTTGAAAAAATTAAATTTCATATATCTGGTTTTAGCAATTTTATTAATAAATAGTAACGTTGTCGATTTGGTATGAACCGTCAAGTTCGTTGTTTGTACCCGATCCTGTTACTTTAAATCCAACGTAAACATTTCCGCTGAAGTTAGCAAGATCGATTAAACCTGAATCCAGGAATTCAAAATACTCGGCGTCCGGACCCGGAATGGTCGCGTCAACTTGTGTCCACGTTGCTGCCGCTACATTTGTTCCGTCAAAATCTGTAGAGACAAAAACTTCCAATGAATTAAGTGGTGAACTTACGAAGCTCTGTGAAGAGACAAAACGCAAACGTTTTCCGTGGTTTTCTTCAAGGGCAATTGCCGGAGATATTAACCATCCAACACTTACCGCAGCTGAAGTTTGGAAAGACGTGTATTCAGCGTATCCGTTATTATTATACCGTTGAATAGTCCATTTTGCAGTTCCTTGTTCAGCGTAATTTAGCCAACCTTCAGTTACAAGCAGCGTGTTATCGGCTCCTTCTTCGAAACCTTCAACAAAAGTTAGTTCCTGATATGGCGGAAGTTCAGGCTCATCTGCACAACCTGTTACGATTCCAGCGACAAGGGCGATATATAAGAGCGATTTGAAATTGATCTTTTTCATTTGTTTTCTAATTAAAATTGGACGTAAAGGTTAACAAAGAATGTTCTTCCGTAGCTGTAGAAATACTTAGGCGCGAACGGGTTTGTTCCTGTTGCTACATCTCTGCTAAGCTCACCATAGTTTGCGTTTCTAGTTTGTTCAAAACCGCCTGTTTTGTAAGAAAGGTCAAGAACGTTATTGATCGATGCGAAGAAACCTACAGTGTTTCCTTTAATTCTCCAAGATTTACCTCCTGTTAGATTTACCAAGAAAATATCTTCAAGTCTTTCTTGTTTAAGTAGCTTTTCAGCGTTTTCTCTGCTCACATCCTGAAACGGTGTACCAAATAAACTTTCCGGATCTTTAAAGAAATTCTCAGTACGCAATAACGCAGAAACATCAAGATAATTATCCGCCAAGTAGTTGGCATTAGCACCAATCCACCAGAAGTTAGGATCGCGGTATTCAACTCCAAGTGTGTATGCTTGTTGAGGCGTTCCGGCAACTCGGTAGTTTTTCAAACTTGCCTTACCAAAATCTGTTGAAGGGTTGATGTTGAATTCGCTTGCTAAATCGTCATTGTTGATGGTAACATTAGGATTGTTAGCATAGATATATTCGCCGTAATTAGCCGCACCAATAATTTTGATGGTTGGCGTAACCTGATATTCCATTCCAAGTTCAAGACCGATGTTTCTTCTGCTTACGTCAGATACAGTTTCAGCAACGAATGCGTTTGCGTCGTCACCTTCGAAGATACCTTCACCGTAGAAGAATGACGTTTCGATTGCATTGTCGATTTTAGAGTAGAACGCCGTCAATCTAGATTTGAATTTTGGAGCTCTGATGATATAACTTGCATCTACGCTTGATACCAATTCGCTTTCAAGTCCTTCAACAACGTTGTGGTTCATACGCGCATTAGGGAACGAGTTTCTCAGCGATGGCGCTTTTGTCATGTGAGCCGCGTTAACGGTAAACAAATGCTGACCTGTAAGTTTGTAGGTAAGTCCTCCTTTGAATCCGAAATCCTGGAACTCATATTTGTTTCCTTTTCCGAATGAATTTGTTGGGTAAAGACCGTTTCTGTAAAGACCTTCTCTTTGGTATTGAGATTTAGTAAACGACTGAGCAAGATAGAAATCCCACTTGCGGTATGTGAATTTAAACTGTGTAAATGCTTCGATTGTATTTGCAAGCAAATTGTAGTTGTAAGCATATTCGTCGCCTTCACGAACGACACGCCCGGGATTGTTCAAATCTGCTTCTGCGCGTGATCCTGATTGGAAGTTGTCGAAATCTTCAAAGAACTGACCACCTAAAAGGTCAAGAACATTTGCGAAGTTGTGAGATTTTAGATTTCTGTATGTCGCACCTGCATTTAAAACGATGTTTTCAGAAAGTTGCGAGCTTAAGATTGTATTTGCTGTAAACGTATCATCATCCGTACGGTCTTCATACAAGATGTAAGCGCTACGACCATTTGCCGTGTTTGCGTTAGTTTGATACATTGCTTCCCAATCGATCTGGCGATTTGTAAGGAAAGTAGCGTTTGCAGCAAGATCCAGGTAAGGTTGTGTATTTCCGACAAAAACTCCTTGATTATCATAAGTTGATGTAAAGAAACTAGGTAGATTTCTGTAGTAAGTTGGATCCGGGTTATCAGCATTCTGGAAGTCCAAACGGCTGTTTCCGATCTTACCTGTTTGGTAAGCAACATTTGAGTTCAATTCTGTTTTATCAGAGATTTTCCAGAAGTGTGATAGCATAAAGATTGGCTCCTGAACATCTTTATCACGTGAATTTCTCTTTTCACCATCTTGCCAACCCCAATACGAGTTGTATTTTTCTCCAGCAATTCTGGTTACTTCGTCAGTGTTAGGCGAGTTTTTACCGCGGCTGTTTTCAGCATAGATCGCAGTGAAGTTCAATGACGATCTTTCGGTTAGTTTCTTTTCAACACTTGCAAAGAATGAATTTGCGCTGTAATCAGTTCCATCAAAATATCCTTCAACAGCCCATCTTCTTCCGGCAGAAATCACATACGCCCAACCGTCTGCATTCATACCTGAAATGTGAGTTCCCATCACACGCCAATTGTAGTTTGTATTGGTTCCTGAGAATGAAATTCTAGTTCCAGGTCTGTAAACTGACGCTCTGGTGTGAATTTGCTGAGTTCCCAAAATTCCACCGAATGTATAATCAGATGGCGTTGAACCCATTGTAAATTCCTGAATTCTGGTTGCATCGTTCAATCCGCCCCAGTTGCTCCATTGTGGTCTACCGTCGTAAAGCTTGTTCATCGGTACACCGTTAATCATCGTCGTAGCGTATTCATTGTCGAGTCCGCGGATTCTAAAACGAGCTTGTCCCCAGTTAAAAGCAGCAGCTTGTTGGAAAGCATCGCGAGACGCTTGCAAAAGTCCGGCAGTACTTTCTGAGCCGCTATTGTCATCACCAAGATCGGTCTCGGTAATGGTGATTAAGCTAAGTTGTTGTTCAGCAGTGATATCCTCTTCAAGTAATACAGTGCCAACGTCAATCATTTTGCCTGAAACGATCTCAACCGGAAGCAATTGGTCTCTATAACCTGTACTTCTGATCAAAAGCAATCGGCGTCCCTCTTCAAGATTATCGAAACGGAAAGTTCCGGTAACATCAGTCAACTGACTAAAAGTCGTGTTTTGGATCGAAGTCAAAACATTTTCCAAAGGCTTTTGGGTTTTAGAATCGACCACCGTACCGTAAACGCCGGTAGGTGTCTGCGCCAATGCCACAGCCGCCTGTAATACGAATAAAAGACTTACAATAAAATTTCTCATAAATAATTAAAGTTAATTTTTCAGCGATTCCTTAACTTAAAGTTAAGGGCGTGCAAATGTACATCTTTTGATAATAATATCTACTTTTGCCGTTTATTATATAATAAAGATAATCGTAATTTAATACTCGTTTATGAATTTACATCGGCTAATAACACTTTTCATTGTTATATCCTCATTTTTAACCGCCAAGGCTCAGGATAAGAAGTTTCAAATCCACACGGTAGCTTTCTACAATCTTGAGAACCTTTTTGATACAATCAACGATCCGCGTATCAATGACGAAGAGTTCACTCCGTCAGGATCATTCAACTGGACAGGCAAAAAATACAAGAAGAAACTTGAAAACCTCTCGCGTGTCATTGCCGAAATCGGAACCGGTGAAAACCCGAACTCTCCAACCTTAATCGGTGCATCGGAAATTGAAAACCGCGACGTCCTCGAAGATCTTGTCAAGCAACCAAAACTTGCCGGCAAAGATTATGGAATCGTTCACTTCGATTCTCCCGATCGACGTGGCATCGACGTAGCATTACTTTACCAAAAGAAGCATTTTACGCCAACAAGCTACAAGAACATTCCATTGATGATCACCACCGATCTTCAGAAAGGAGCTAAAACCGAAGACGAATCTGCCGAGGAAAAAGCAAACGTCGACACAAAATCAAAGCG
Source organism: Flavobacterium sp. (assembly GCA_015234525.1). Taxonomy (GTDB): domain Bacteria; phylum Bacteroidota; class Bacteroidia; order Flavobacteriales; family Flavobacteriaceae; genus Flavobacterium. The sequence goes on from JADGMX010000021.1 coordinate 6,557, forward strand.
AGTTTATACACGTGATCAACTTCTGGTAACAGGTTTGCTCGATGGCGAAGAAGTCAGCGTTATCGTTAACCACTGGCCATCGCGTTCAGGTGGCGAAAAGAGAAGTTCCCCTTATCGTGAAGCCGCCGGCCGACTGACAAAGAAAATCGTCGATTCGCTTCAAGCCATCAATCCGAACGCTAAAGTGATTATCATGGGCGATTTTAATGACGGAAGCACCAATAAATCTATCAAAGTGGAAATTGGCGCCGCCGGAAAACGCGAAAAAGTAAAAGCAAAAGGAATTTACAATCCGTTTGAGGAAATGGCCGCAAAAGGAATGGGAACTCTTGCTTACAGAGACGCTTGGGACATTTTCGACATTATCATGATGTCTGATGCGTTAATGCGCGATAAAGATTATTCGTCGTGGAAATATTGGAAAGCCGGAATCTACAACAAACCGTTTATGATTACCACCACCGGTCAATACAAGGGTTATCCGCTTAGAAATACGCAAAACCAACCCGGATTCAGCGATCACTTCCCGGTATATATCTACCTGATCAAGCAACAATAAATTTAAAAGGTTAGTTTCGGCTAACCTTTTTTAATTTGTAAATTAGCGAAAAACCATCCTATGGCAATCATCAAACCTTTCAACCTCAATCGCTGGATAGACGAAAACCGCCACCTGCTAAAACCGCCGGTCGGAAACAAGAATATTTATGTCGATTCCGATGATTATATCGTGATGATTGTTGCCGGCCCAAACGCCCGAAAGGATTACCATTACAACGAGACTGAAGAACTTTTCTACCAGCTCGAAGGCTCAATTACGGTTTTTGTTCAGGACGAAGGCGAGAAAAAAGAACTAATCCTGAACGCAGGCGATATGTATCTTCACAAGGTCAAAACACCACATTCGCCGGTTCGGTCGGAAGGTTCGATAGGTTTAGTCGTCGAACGAAAGCGTGCCGGGCAAGGCTTTACCGACGGACTTCTCTGGTTCTGCGACAATTGCAATCACAAGCTCTACGAAGTCTATTTTGAGCTCAACGACATCGAACAGGATTTTCTCCCGCATTACCAACATTTCTACAATTCTGCCAACCTTCGCACTTGCGATAACTGTGGCACCGTCATGGACACCGATCCGAAGTATATCCGCAAGGATTGATTTTAGGAGCTATTTCCCGCTGATCCGCTATATCTTTTTCTAACCTTTCAGGATTAGAAAAAGGATGCCGCTGCCATCGGGGCTAGGGGTTTTGGGTTTTGGGTGTTGAGAAGAAGATGTTGAGAAGGTAAAAGATGAAAGGGTGAGAAGATAGGTATTGGGAGAAAGGTGAGCATTGTTCCATTTGTACACGTACCTGCGGCCGCTCCCATTTTCAAATCTTCAAATTGTTACATTTCCACATTGCTACATTGCCCCCGGCCGCTCCAATCTTCAAATCTTCAACTCTTCAAATTGCCACAAAACACTTACCTTTCTCCCTTCGGCGAAAAAACAATATCTTTGCGCCATCTTAAAAAAATCACTTAACAACCATATCAATGGCAACATTAACAGACAATTTTGGCATTCAGGAGGCATTGCGCCAACTTGGAGTCAAAGAAATTAACGACGGTACTTCAACTGGAACTGAAACATTTGCAAACGGTGAAATAATCGAAAGCTATTCTCCGGTCGACGGTCAACTGATCGCTAAAGTAAAAGCATCTTCAAAAGAAGATTATGAACGCGCGATGCAAAAAGCAACTGAAGCGTTCAAAACATTCCGCCTGATGCCCGCACCTCAACGCGGTGAAATCGTTCGTCAGTTTGGTGAAAAACTTCGCACGCATAAAGAAGCACTCGGAAAACTCGTTTCATACGAAATGGGAAAATCACTTCAAGAAGGTTACGGAGAAGTGCAGGAAATGATCGATATCTGCGATTTTGCCGTTGGACTTTCACGTCAGCTATACGGACTCACCATGCATTCTGAACGTCCCGGACACAGAATGTACGAGCAATATCATCCGCTTGGGGTAGTCGGAATAATCTCAGCTTTTAACTTTCCGGTAGCTGTTTGGTCGTGGAACACCGCTCTTGCCATGGTTTGTGGCGATGTTTGCATCTGGAAACCATCTGAGAAAACTCCGATCTGCGGAATCGCATGTCAGAACATTCTTGCCGAAGTTCTAAAAGAAAACAATCTTCCTGAAGGAATCTCTTGTCTGATTAACGGCGATTATAAAATTGGCGAATTAATGACGGCTGATACTCGTGTACCACTTGTTTCTGCGACCGGATCGACCAGAATGGGCAAAATTGTTGCGCAAGCGGTTGCAGGCCGACTCGGGAAATCGCTTCTCGAACTTGGCGGAAACAACGCAATTATCGTTACTCCGGATGCTGATATTAAAATGACTGTTATCGGTGCTGTTTTTGGCGCAGTCGGAACTGCCGGACAACGTTGTACGTCAACTCGCCGTCTGATCATTCATGAAAGCATTTATGACAAAGTAAAGGATGCAATCGTATCAGCTTACAAGCAACTTCGCATCGGAAATCCACTCGATCAAAATAACCACGTAGGTCCACTTATCGACAAGGACGCCGTTCGTATGTATAGCGAATCGCTTGACAAAGCAATTGCTGAAGGAGGAAAATACCTTGTTGAAGGTGGTGTTCTTTCAGGTGAAGGTTTTGAAAGCGGATGCTATGTTAAACCTGCGATCGTTGAAGTTTCAGAACAATATGATATCGTAAAACACGAAACTTTTGCACCAATTTTATACTTGCTAAAATATTCTGGCGAAGTCGACAATGCAATCGAAATCCAGAATGGAGTGGCACAAGGACTTTCTTCTGCCATTATGACCAACAATTTGCGTGAAGCTGAAAAATTCCTTTCTGTGGCAGGATCTGACTGCGGAATTGCGAATGTCAACATCGGAACATCCGGAGCTGAAATCGGTGGTGCGTTTGGTGGTGAGAAAGAAACCGGCGGAGGCCGCGAATCCGGATCAGATGCTTGGAAAATCTACATGCGTCGTCAAACAAATACGATCAACTATACAACAAGCCTTCCGCTTGCCCAAGGAATCAAATTCGACTTATAGTCGCAATCTCCTAAATATTGCAAAAGTCCCTTTAACGAGGGACTTTTTTTATTTAAAATCGGTATCCGACAATAAAACCGGCATTAAACTCGACCGCTATATTAAACTCGTCGTTGACTTCATCGCTAAAATTACGTCCGATATTTACAAACGGCCCGAAAACAAATTTGTCGTTGAGATTCCATTTGTATCCGCCACCGATGCCCAGGATAAAGCTGCTCATGTCGACCACCGGTGTGTCTTCAGATTTTTGATATTCGCCTGTTCTGAATTTAATCAATGGCGAAATTACCAATCCTGAAGCGTTTTCCAGCGAACTTGTATAGTAGTTATATGAAAGCTGAAAACTGTGTGTGTCAAAGTCTTTAACCGATCGGTTGATGCTAAAATTGTAAACATCGTTAATCATTATATCCGCACCAACAGATTGATGGCCATCGATGAAATATTCATAACCGAATTCGAATGAAGCAAAAATAATGGTGTTAGCGATGTTCCACTTAACTTCGTGCTGAGTTACTTCTTGGGCTGAAGCCGTGTAGGAAAATAACAACGCTGATGCGGCTGCGATTAGTTTCTTCATGTTTTAATTTTTAGCAAAGATATTGAACCGTAATCTAATTCCGACCCCTTTCATCAGGGTATAATTCCGGTAGCGGATCGCTTTGCCAATACTCTTTTGTATCGACATCCATTATCGAAAGCCGACCTTTGAACGCCGCACCTGTGTCAACATTCCAAACATTTGCCATTTGCAAAGGTGCACTTTTCCCCAATTTTGTAACCGGCGTGTGACCGATAAATATTTCGTGGTAATGTGTGAGTCTGCGTGGAAAATTCAGATCGCCCTTTTTGACGCTTTTATCCATCGCTGAAACCATTTCCCAAAGTGTTCTGTCCCAAAACATCAATCGCGGATAGAATTCGTGCAGAACACCATGCTGATTGGTAAATCCGGCGTGTACAAATAATCGGTTTTGCTCGTCGATGTGGTAGGTTTCGAGGAGTTCAAGAAACGAGATATGACGTTGTTTGTCGGTCTCGGTCAAACTCTTATAAGCCTTGATTGTTGCAAGACCGCCGTGTTCATGCCAAAGCACATTTTCTTTTCCTCTCAGCCATTCAGACAATAAGTCGTCGTGGTTGCCGCGAATATAAATGCAGTTGTGGCTTTTTTTAAGATCAATAAGGAAGTCGAGCACTTGCGGCGATTGACTCCAACCGTCCACATAATCGCCAAGAAAGATCAATTGATCGTCCTCTGAAACTTTCGCTCTTTCAAGAATTTGATGCAAGGCTTTTAGTCCGCCATGAACATCACCTATTACTAGTTTACGCTTCATTTTTTAAATATCGGAAACCCAAAGATGCGTAAAAAATTATTTAACATTTCGTGTATAAAAGCCGTATGCCTTAAAAACAGTGAAGATTAGCTTTAATCTATAACTAAACTAACGCAAATTATGAGAAATTATGGAAAGGCTAAAAGTTTTAATGATAGACGATCATCCGTCTCAAATAGAGGGCTACAAGTCAATACTTAGATGTGAAGAACCAGGAGTCGAAATTCAAACCACTGCATATTATTCATGCCAAACCGCATTTGCTGCTCTTAATACTTCAGATATTTATTTCGACGTTGTTTTCCTTGACCGAAATATGCCGCCATGTCCTGAATCCGGAATCAAAAGCGGCGAAGATCTGGGGATTTTCATAAAGAAAAGATGGCCGGATTGTCGGTTGGTAGTCATCACCTCGCACTGTGAAGCATTCATACTTTACAACATTCTCAAACGTCTCACGCCGCTCGGCCTTTTAGTAAAAAGCGATTTTGATCCTCAGGAATTACGGGATGCCTTTAAAAGATATATTTTAGGCGAAACCTATCACTCGATCACCGTTACCGATATCATCAAAAAAATATTATCGAAAGAAAGCTACCTCGACACGTTCAACCGCCAGATCATTCTCTGCTTATCACAAGGCATCAAAACAAAACACCTGCCGGTTCATCTCAATATGTCGCTTTCTGCGATTGAAAAACGAAAAGCACAAATCAAGGATTATCTGTGCATCGACAAAGGCAACGACGACGATATTGTAGCAGCGGCACGTCGACAGGGATATGTTTAACCAATTGCCTTCGCGCCGCATCTACTTTCAACCCAAATTTATCGTTTAACCAATTTTAGGTTTTGGTTTCCATGTTCACCAATTAGGGAAATAAGGTAAATTCCGCTTGACAGTGAACCAACATCTATTTTGTTAGTTACATTTTGATAAGTGGCAACCGTCTTCCCGGTCATGTCGTATATTTTGACGTCACCTGAAAAATTTGGCAAGTGGAAATCAGCTGTGGCCGGATTTGGATATGCATCAATTCGGGAAATCGCCACATTACTAGTTCCCAACGACATGGTGAGCATTAAATTATCAACCGTAAAGATTGAGCCAATACCCGAGGTAGAAAGCGGTACCACTTGCTTCCAGTTCTCGTTTTTATCCAACCGTGAACAGTCTAGCAACACTTCAATAGTATCAGGTATTTCGTTTGAAACGTAAGCAATCGGGCACGTAAATAATGAAAATTCAGCAGCTGCGTCTAAATTCAGCAATCCTGTTCCTACAATTTCTGGCTGACCGGTGGCCGGATTTACTTTGGTCAATTTAACGCTGACTGTTGCGTTGTCGAGCTCAATCTCATCAATACGAACCTGATTGTCGGTGTAGGTATAATGACCGGTTAGCGCCGCCGGCCGATAGTTTATCGGTGCAACTTGTTTTGCCATATCTTTATCATAGCTGTACCAAATCGAAAGTCGTAAGGCATAATTTCCATTTTGGGCCGGACTCGCAGCGCTATGATAGAAGTTGTAATTCTCACTACCTGCGATGCCATTGGTCCGGGTCCATCCAATTGGGCGATTACTTCCAATTTGATCCGTAATCGGCGATTCCCAGGTTTCAAAGTTTGCATTTTGCAATTGTGCCCGGCCATTTAGCTGAAGCAAAAGCGCGGATCCGAGTAGTAGTAATTTTTTCATGACGCAGAGTTTAAAAATTTGTTTTGTAAATGTATCTGCATCAATGTGATAAGCGATTATGAATTGCCGCGAATTACTTATAAATTTCAAGTAGCGAGGCCTGAAGTTCGGATGGGGTCAAGCCGGTGCGCGACTTTATAAATCCACTGAAGTTCGAATGACTGTCAAAATTCAGTTCAAACGCTACTTCCTTAAGCGACATTTCGCCAAGTAATAAAAGCCGACGAATCTCAATAATCAATTCCTCGTGAATCAACTCGAGCGCATTCTTTCCCAAAGTATTTTTACAAACTTGATTTAACTTTTCGGGCGTGCAATTCAGCAACGAACAATAATCTGAAACTTTTTTATACGTGCTGATATGTTGAGGTAAAAGCGATAAAAAACTGATAATGGTTTGCGGGCCGTGGACCAGGACATCATCGCCGTATTTTTCGGATAACGTAATAAGGATAATCTGCAGATAGCTGTATGCTTTGTAAATCGACAGTTTCGACAATTCGGCATCCAACAGCAATTCGTACATCCGCTCAACAAGGCTATGTAAATGCGTAAACTCGGATTCGGATAAATTAAAAACTGAATTTGGAAAATACAGTCGATAATGTTTTAGCGGAACAATAAACTCGAAGATATTCTTGCGAAATTGAATGATGATTCCTTCAGCTGAACATCGCTCCATCAAATGAATCTGACCCGGATAAATCGTAAAAATCTGACCGCTTTTCATGTCATACGACGTAAAATCAATCCGCTGCCGGCCATGGCCTGAGGTTACAAAAATCAGTTCGAAGTAGTCATGCCGATGTGGTCGCTGAAAATCGTACGGATTCTGATAATCCAACTTTTCGATGTTCAGCAACTTGTTCGGGTGTGGCAACGACACCGGCAAAATATGTTTTGAAGGCAAATCCATTGATGCGAAAATACAAAGTTTTAGTAACTGACCTTCATCGCGTTACATTCAATTCAAATCTTTAACAGCATTTACGGTAAAACCGTTTTGACTCAGCTTTGTCTAATCGTAATTTCAAAGCATACTATATCCGCCATGAAAACCATCTATTATATCGCCACACTAATGGCCTCAACTTGCGCATCAGCCAATTTTGACGACAATCCCAGCAAGATATTTATTGAACTTGCCGGCGAAATCCGATTGATAGTGCTCGATTATAAATCCTGCATCGCTGAGAGCGAGATGGAAATTGCCAAAATAAACTGCGGTCTCAGGAACTCGCATGATGCAGTCGAAAAAGTCGATCTCTTAATTAAAAAAGACAGTATCCGCGATGCCATGCAACTGCTGCAAATTGAAACCGATACCGAAATTTCAAAAGTCAGGTATATAAAAGGATTACAAATCATTAAAATCCTCTACGAAAAAGTGCTCAGTCTGGATCATCATTTCGCATCGGTTCGGACACTGAATGAAATCAATAAACTTTCGAATCCAAACCAATATCCCGAATACAATAAACTGCGGGAGATCATCGCCAAGAAACGCGAGAAAAAAGGCGGGTTTGATCTTTCTACCATTTTATCCGGAAATACGATTGTTTCGATTGTCCAAACCATTTCAACGCTAGTCGACGCCGGCATGACGCGTCAAGAAAAGGAAACGCAACTCGCGGAAGTCGAATGTATCCTTGATTTTACCCTGCGAATGCAAAATGATCTCAACACCATTTATTTTGAAACCGCCTTTTTGCACACCAGCAACGATAAAATAAAACAAGATATTGAAGTGCTGTTTAAGGAATATACCAAACCGATCGGCTACACGCAAACGCTCGACAATTGCCGAACCGACGACGATTGGGAAACGGTAAAATCAAAAATGGATGAATACATCACAACAATGAAAGCCGCAACCGGAGCGCCACAATATAAAATGCAGGTCAACTTCGATTTTCCAATCGACCGACTGCTGCTCTTTATCACGCAGTATAATTCGTTTATCGATCAAGGCGGAAAGTTTTATGAGAAGTTCAAAATCATTCTCAACAGTTATGAAAACAGCGTTCAATGCGAATCAAAGCTGCCAACCGAATTCATAAAACTCAAAACCGATATCGATCTTGCCATCAGTAAATTCAATGTTGCCTACAAACCCGTTGAGGTAAACGGCACAAAAATGAAAGAAGTCCTTTATGGCCTGAACGAATTTGAATAAACGTTAACCTTAAAGGCGGAAAAACCGCATCGCTTCATGCTATCACAAACGTAATTTTACAATATCAAAACAGAAAAACTTAAACCATTATAACGCCACGACAACTTCATCACTTCAAAGGAAAACATGGAATAGGGGCCATTCTTTTCAAAGTTATCAGGAATAGTTTTGGGTTAAGTAAGACGGCGGCTGAAAAGCCGCCGTTCTTTTATGCAGAAACATCGTATTTCATCTTTCGCAAGATCCGCATCGCTTCCTTAAACGAAACATAAACCTGACGATCGAAATTTTTAAGCAGCGGTTTTGCATCGGCGAGTTTTTGCTTGGCATCCTCAAATCCGTTCAAATAACAAATCATCATTGTCGACGGTAAATTCGCCATATCCCGGCTCTCACGCTCGGTCAGCTGAATCTCTTTTGCCAATTTGTCAAGCATCGAAAGCATGTGATTGTAAATATGAAACAACATTTTCCGATTATACATCGGCGGCTGAAACAACATCTCCCGATAAATCTTATAATAGCCGTTTTCCCGAAAACTAATTGTCAGCTTCTCAAGCGGATAGTAACTTGTCTTGTCATTTAAACCCAACGGAAGATATTCAATTATCGTAAAACTATCATCGTCAAACGTAATAATCACCTCGTCGAGCGCCGAGTAAAACAGTTTCACCTGCTCGTTTATCAGCTCAATATCAACACGCGACAAATAAACGTGATCGCGAACCCTTTTCGGAACGCCCGCCCAACAAATTACGAACAACTCCTTAAAAACCTTGTACTTCGGGTTCATGTCTTTATGACGGTTGTTCAAAAAATCAACCACGCCGTCAAGCGTGTCGGCAATGCTATTTCGGGACGAATTCTCAATCGACAGTACCGTTTCCATGTTTTGCGTGGTAAGCAAACGTGTCACTTCCGACACATCGTCAACCGGAATCGTATTGCTTCCCCGGCGTACAAAAATCGTATTGGCCGATATCACATGAATCCCTTTTTTAAAATAAGACAAACCGCTCGAAGGGTTAATGGTCACCAAACCAACCACTTTATCTTTTGGCAAATGCGGAAACGGCACATTCTCATACTGGATTTTCGGCGGATTCTCCAAATAGGCGTTCACCAAATTCTGTATGCGGCTGTCATCAAAGAAGTCATCACCCAAAATCTCATTATCCTGATCCTCAACACCAACAACTATGTAAGAATTATTCCCCGGATTTGAGTTCGAAAGCGCACAAATATGTTTTAAAAATTTCGCTTTTCCCTCGCGTGAATGCAGGTTCAACTGACGCTTTTTGTCATAAAAACTGCTCTCATCATTGTGAGCCAACAAATTCTTAACAAGAAGCCGCTTATTGATCATTTTCTAAGTTTTAGAAGCTATTCCCGCTGTCCGCTTTATCTTTTTTTGCCTTAAAAATTTTAGATAATCAAACTCACCCGATGGCAAAAAAAGGATGCCGCTTCCCATCGGGGCTAGGGCGTGGTCGTTCTGTTTCGGTTCACAATTGTCGATGAAGCCTGATCGGTGCTCATAACCATCAAATCGGCGATGTTCACATGATACGGGCGAGTCACAACAAACAAAATAATATCGGCAATGTCCTCCGACATCAGCGGTTGAAATCCCTGGTAAACGGTTTTCGCGCGTTCTTTATCGCCTTTAAACCGGATTTCCGAAAACTCGGTCGCAACCATTCCGGGATGAATCGCACCCACTTTTATTCCATAGGGATTCAAATCCAATCGCATGCCTTCAGTTATCGCGTCAACTGCGTGCTTGCTCGCACAATATACATTTCCTTTTGGATAAACTTCTTTTGCCGCCGTCGATCCGATATTAATGATGTGACCCGATTTTCGTTTAGTCATGCCATCAATTACCGCATGCGAAACATACAAAAGTCCTTTCACATTGATATCGATCATCGCATCCCAATCCGCAAGGTCGCCGGTTTCAATCGGGTCGAGGCCGTGTGCGTTTCCGGCATTGTTGATCAGCACATCAATGTCGCAACCAATTGATTTTATCTTCTGCGCCACATCTTCTTTGTCGCGGACATCGAATTGAAGCGTTTGAACTTCGGTAAATTTTTCCAATTCGGTAGCAAGAGCCAACAATCGATCAGCGCGTCTTCCGCAAATGACCACGCGAAATCCGTTTTTTGCCAATGTTTTTGCCGTTGCCATTCCAATGCCGCTTGTTGCGCCTGTTATTAATGCTGTTTTCATAATTAGGGTACTTTTTCACCGCGACTTTCTACCCAAAGGGCAAACCAGTCTTCGTTGTCTAAGGTGATTTCTGTTGATTTAATTAGTTGGGTTATCCGTTCCGAATTTGCAGTTCCGAAAACCGGTAAAATTCCGGCCGGATGTTTTAAGATCCATGCGAGTAAAAGTACATCCGGACTGGCGTCATACTTTGCCATTAACCGTACGAGAAGTTCTTTGATCCTGACCGTTTGTTCGTTTTCAATTCTAAAAACATCGCCGAGCGGGTTCCATGCCATGGGTCGGATTTGATTTAAAATCATGTGATCGAGATGGCCGTTTGTCAACGCGTCGTGTTGCGTCACTGAAAACTGGATCTGGTTGTATTCGATCTTTGTTTTTGAGGCGATGAGATCGGTTTGGGTCGGTGTAAAATTCGACACGCCAAACTGTTTGATTTTACCGGAGGTTTTTAGTTTGTCGATAGCAGCTGCAATTTCATCGGTTTGCATCAGCGGGCTCGGTCGATGAAGCAACAACAGATCAAGGTAATCGGTTTGGAGATTTTCAAGCGACTTCTCAACCGACCAGATGATGTATTCTTTTGAATAGTCGTAATGTTTGAAAGCAATATCACGATTTCCGCCTGGGTATAAAATGCCGCATTTTGTGATAAACTGAACACTTCGCCGGGAAATACCCGATTTTTTAAATGCACTTCCGAATGCCGCTTCAGTGGTGTAGCCGCCATAAATATCAGCGTGGTCGAAAGTAGTGATGCCAACGTCGGCACATGTTTTTATAAGCGTTGCCATTTGATCTTGGTCGAGATTTTTGCCCCACGAACCCCAAGTCATTGTTCCGGCGATAAGTTGAGAGAAGTTCATTGATTTTTTCTTACCCGGCTAATTTAAACATTTGATGGTTTGAAAAATGTGGAAATGAAGCAATGAAGCAATTTGAAGATTTAAAGATTTGAAAGTGGAGCGGAGGGAGTAATGTAGCAATGCAACAATGCCCACCTTTCTGCAACCTAACACCCAATACCCAACACCCACCCCTAGCCCCGATGGGAAGCGGCATCCTTTTTTTGCGAATCGGCAGGTGCGTTTTGGCTGAAAAAGCTCAGGCAAAAAAAGATAAAGCGGACAGCGGGAAAATGCTTCAAATCAATAATCGCAAGATTCGCATTTTTGTAATTCAGAAGAGTATCTATACGCTGCGTTAAACTATCATAAAAATTAGCAAAACGGTCCGAAATCAGTTGGAAAATTTGGTATTTTAACCAATAATTAACAACAAAGGTTTAAAAAAATTTTCAATTTGCACCCGCTATTAAAACATCACTATTTACTATGGAAGACACTGCCGCAGCTTTAGACATTCGCGCGATAAATGAGAAGATTGAAAGGGAGAGTGCGTTTATCGACCTTTTGATGATGGAGATGAATAAAGTGATCGTAGGGCAGAAGCACATGACCGAAAGGTTGCTAATCGGGCTTTTGGGACAAGGGCATATTTTGCTTGAAGGGGTTCCCGGATTGGCGAAAACTTTGGCGATTAACACACTCTCGCAAGCCGTTCACGGGTCGTTCAGCCGAATTCAGTTTACACCTGATTTGCTTCCTGCAGATGTTGTGGGAACGATGATTTACAATATTAAGCAAAACGAATTCTCGATAAAAAAAGGACCGATCTTCGCCAATTTCGTATTGGCTGATGAGATTAACCGTGCGCCGGCAAAAGTGCAATCGGCGTTGCTTGAGGCGATGCAGGAAAAGCAAGTTACCATTGGCGACACAACCTTTAAACTCGACCGCCCGTTTTTGGTGCTTGCCACTCAGAATCCGATTGAGCAGGAAGGAACTTATCCGTTGCCTGAAGCTCAAGTCGACCGTTTTATGTTGAAAACCGTAATCGATTACCCGAAAATGGACGAGGAGCGATTGGTGATTCGTCAAAATCTTCGTGGGTCGTATGAGAAAGTGAACCAAGTGGTATCGACTGAGCAGATTTTACGCGCTCAGGAAGTTGTACGCGAGGTTTACATGGATGAGAAAATCGAAAAGTATATTCTCGATATAATTTTTGCAACGCGTTTTCCTGAGAAGTATAAACTTGAAAGTTTAAAACCGCTGATTTCGTTTGGTGCGTCGCCACGGGGAAGCATCAATCTGGCGACTGCCGCAAAATGTTACGCGTTTATCAAGCGCCGCGGATATGTGATTCCGGAGGATGTTCGCGCGGTGGTTCACGATGTGCTTCGTCACCGTATCGGTGTGACTTATGAGGCTGAAGCTGAAAACATCACCTCTGTCGAGATCATCAACAGGATCGTCAACGAAGTCGAAGTGCCATAGGTTATAGCAAATTAGATTTATTAATCAGCTTGCGATAATCAAAACCAAAATGGATACAAAAGAACTGCTTAAGAAAGTCCGCAAGATCGAGATCAAGACCAGGCGGTTAAGCGACCACATTTTTTCCGGAGAATACCATACTTCTTTTAAAGGCCGTGGGATGACCTTTAGTGAGGTGCGTCAATATCAGTTTGGTGATGATGTGCGTGCCATTGATTGGAATGTGACGGCAAAATACAACGAGCCTTATGTGAAAGTTTTCGAGGAAGAACGTGAGCTGACAATGATGCTGATGGCCGATGTTAGCGGATCTGAAAGCTTTGGAACCAAGAACGCATTTAAACGGGATATTGTAACTGAAATTGCCGCGACATTGGCTTTTTCGGCGACACAAAACAATGACAAAATCGGTTTGATTCTTTTTTCAGACCAAATTGAACTTTATATTCCGCCTAAAAAAGGCAAATCGCATGTGCTTAGGATTATTCGTGAACTGATCGAGTTTAAGGCTAAAAGTTCGCGGACAGATGTTTCTCAGGCGCTGAAATTTTTGTCGAGCGTGATGAAAAAGAAAGCAATCGTTTTTATGATATCTGACTTTTTTGCTCATCGCGATTATGAACAGACTTTAAAAATTGCATCGAAAAAGCACGACATTACCGGAATTCGGGTTTATGATCCGCGGGAAGTTTCGATGCCAAATCTGGGAATTGTTCACATGGTCGATGCCGAAACCGGAGAGGCGATGCTTGTCGACACCGGATCAAAAGCGGTTAGAGTGAGCTACGAAAAACATTATCAGGAAACGGTTGGCTATTTTACTGAAACCTTTCGCAAATGCGGATCAGGAATCGTTAACACCCGGGTTGATGAGAGTTATGTCACCAAACTGCTGGGTTACTTTAAATCGCGTTAAATGAAGAAAATGAGGTTGCACGTATTTCTATTGATGCTTTTCTCGCTGGCAATGTCGGCGCAGGAGAAACGCGTCATCACTGAAATTGATACAACGCGAAATCTCCTCGGCGCACAATTTAACCTTACGCTAAAAGCCAGGGTCGACACTGCCGTGCGAGTTGTTTTTCCCGGCGGACAACAATTCGGTTTGCTTGAGATTTTACAAGTTTACCCAACGGATACGATTCGCGATGGCGCAACCATGCAATTGATCCAAAAATACGGTTTGACGCAATTTGACTCGGGTCGGTATGTGATTCCGCGTTTACCGGTTCAAATTGGAGCAGCGCAATTTTTGTCGGATAGTATTTCTGTTGAGGTAATGCCGGTGAAAGTTGACACACTTCGGCAAAAGATGTACGATATCAAGGATGTAGTCGCCGCAAACGAAGGTTCATCGAAATGGTGGATCTATCTTCTGATCCTGATTGCACTTGCCGCTGCTGCGTTTTTTGGCTATAGATTTTGGCAGAAACGCAACGTTCAGAAAGTTGCAGATCCGGTATTTAAAACGCCAATTGAAAAAGCAACCGTTTTGCTACAGCAACTTGAGCAGAAAGGGCTTTGGCAGCGTGGTGAAGTTAAAAATTATTATAGTGAACTGACCGACATTGCACGAAATTACATCGAAGAAGCGATACATATTCCAGCGATGGAAAGCACGACATCCGAACTTATCGTGGCGTTGCGAATGGCAGCTGCAAAGAAGAATATGGCGCTTTCAGCTGAAACTGTCGCCAACCTTGAAAGTGTTTTAAAACACGCCGATTTGGTGAAATTTGCCAAGTCGCGACCGGCCGAATTTGAGATTGCCGAAGATCGTGCGAAACTCGAAAAATCAATAATCACTTTAGACAAGTCGATTCCGGAGGAAGTTGTAGACGATTCTGCTGAACGGACTGAACTTTTAAGACAACAAATGCTCAAAAAGCAGAAGCGACGTAAAATAATGATTGCGGCGGGATCTGTCGTAGGATTGTTGTTTTTAATTGCCATTTTCTTTACGATTACAAAAGGATTTTATTATGTTACTGATAATGTTTTCGGCAATCCGACCAAAGAATTATTGGAAGGCGAGTGGATTACGAGTCAATATGGAAATCCGAGTGTTCATATCGAAACTCCTGAGGTTTTGCTGAGAACTGATGCTGAGAAATATCTGCCAAAGGAATCACTGGCGGTGTTGAAAGAATTTCAGATGTTTACTTTCGGCGGAATGAACATGGAGCTTTTCGTTCAGGTTTCAACTAATAAATTTAAGGAGCCGCGGGAAGTCGACTTGGCGCTGGTTGTTGAAGGAAGCATTAAGGATTGGGAGGCTCAGGGCGCACATTCCATTATCGTAAAACAGGAGGAATTTGATACAAATCAGGGAATAACTGGTGTAAAAGCATACGGAACCATGCAAATTTTGGATAAGGAAAGTAACCGAAGTCAGAAGGTTTATTACGAAATGCTGTTTTTCAAACAAGACCAGGGATTGCAGCAAATTGTAGTCGCTCATGTTGAAGGCGACAGATACGGACCTGAGATTTTGCGCCGGATTATTAGTTCGGTTGAACTTAAACAACTGACGCAATGATGACGAACGTAACTTTTATGAACCCGGAATTTTTCTGGTTGTTTCTGTTGTTATTGCCGGCAATTGCCTGGTATGTCATCAAGCGAAAGGAGCAAACAGCATCTGTGAAGGTGAGTTCAATCAGCGGATTTAAATACAAGAAATCGTTTGTTTCAAAGTTATATCCGATGCTATTTGTGCTGCGAATCATCGCGCTTAGCTTAATTCTAGTTGCAATGGCGCGACCTCGTACGGTGAATGTCAGCAATAAGACTAAAACCACAAAAGGAATTGATATCGTAATGGCTATCGACGTTTCAAGTTCGATGTTGGCACGCGATTTCAAGCCGAATAGAATGGTTGCGTTGCAAAAAGTTGCGACAGATTTTGTTGAAGGTCGGCCTAATGATCGCATCGGACTGGTTTTCTACGCCGGTGAAGCCTACACAAAAACGCCGGTTACAAGTGATAAAGCCATTATCATTTCCTCGTTGCGCGATGTGAAATACGATGCTACAATTCAGGATGGAACCGCAATCGGTATGGGATTGGCAACTGCGGTCAACCGGTTGAAAGACAGTCAGGCAAAAAGTAAAGTGATCATTTTACTTACCGATGGGGTCAACAATTCAGGTACAATCGAGCCCGAAACTGCGGCCGACATTGCCAAAGAATACGGAATAAAAGTTTACACCATCGGAATCGGAACTAACGGAATGGCCGATTTTCCATATGCGCTTGCACCGAACGGCGATTTTATTTTCCGGAAAATGCAGGTCGAGATCGATCAGCAATTAATGCGTAACATCGCGGCAAAAACCGACGGAAAGTATTTTAGGGCAACAAGCAACACGAAACTGGCGTCTATTTACGACGAAATCAATAAGCTCGAGACAACCGAAATTGAAGAGTTGCGGTATTATGATTACGATGAGAAATATCGGCCACTTTTATGGATTGCGGGTGTGATTCTTTTGGTTGAAATCGGAATGCGAAACACAATTTTCAGAAGTTTTATATAATGTTTGAATTAGAGGAAAGAACATATTTGTATTTGTTGATTCTACTGCCAATATTGGTGGTGATTTTCCTTTATAACTTGTATTGGAAACGCAGGAAGCAACGCGAGTTCGGCGATTCGGAATTAGTGTCCAAGTTGAGTCCGGACCGTTCTGTTTTCAAACATTCGGTCAAATTTGCAATTGTTCTTTTGGCACTGGCGGGTTTGATCATCGCTTTAGTCAATCCGCGAATCGGAACTAAAATGGAAACCGTCAAGCGCGAAGGAATCGATATCATTTTTGCCATTGACGTTTCTAAAAGTATGCTCGCTGAAGATGTTGCACCAAGCCGACTCGAAAAGAGCAAGCAAATTACCTCGCAGATCATCAATCAATTGGGAGCCGACCGAATCGGGATTGTGGCTTATGCCGGAAGTGCTTTTCCGGTGTTGCCGATTACGACTGATTATAGTGTCGCGAAAATGTTTTTGCAAGGAATGAATCCGGGTATGGTTTCATCTCAGGGGACATCGCTAAACGACGCGATCGATATGGCGGTTGAAATGTTCGGAAAGGACAAAAGTACAAGTAAGCTGTTGATCATGATTTCAGATGGCGAAGATCATTCTGCCGGTGCAGACGATGCTGCTGCTGAAGCTCGAAAAGCCGGATTGAAAATTATAACCATCGGCGTTGGTACGGAACGCGGCGGACCAATCCCGCTTCGGCAAAATGGCGTCGTACAAACTTTTCAACGGGACAACAACAATGAAGTCGTAATATCGAAGCTAAACCGGGCAACGTTAGAGGAAATCGCCAAAAATTCCGGTGGCGGTTTTATCGACGGAACTAGCACGGCGGCCGTGGTTACTTACGTGAATAAAGCTATGGGCAACATTGAGAAAAACGAATTTGAAAGCATGGAAATGACCGACTTTGAGTCGCAGTTTCAATGGTTTATCGCATTATCTTTCGTATTGTTGCTCATAGATATTTTCCTTTTGGAACGAAAAACAGCGTGGTTGAAGAAGTTGAACTTATTTAACGAAAAGCAATGATGAAGAGGATTTTATGTTTGATGATGATATTTTGCTCGCTATCGATCTTTGCTCAAAAGAAAGATGTAGCGTTAGCAAGAGGAAATGACAATTATAAAAGCGAGAAATTCAATGAAGCCGAAGCGTCGTTCAGGGTTTCGCAATCGAGAATGCCTAAGAAGGCAACCTCGTCGTATAATCTAGGGAACGCGATTTATAAACAAAATCAAATCGCAGAATCAAAAGAATTTTATGCTCGTGCGGCCAAAAACGCGCAGACACGGCCTCAAAAACACTATGCTTATCACAACCTTGGCAATGTTCTGATGAAAGAAAAGAATTATCAAGGTGCGGTTGAAGCCTATAAAAATGCATTGCGAAATAATCCTGCCGATGAAGAAACGCGTTACAATTACGCTTTGGCGAAGGAACATTTGAAGAACAATCCGCCCGAAGGTGGTGACGATGACAAAAAGGACAAGGACAAAAAAGATCAAGACAAGAAAGATCAGGAAAATAAGGATAAAAACGATCAGGATAAGAAGGATCAGAATAAAAAAGACGGCGATAAAGAGAAGGACAACAACGGAAACAATCAGCCGAAAGAACAACCACAACCAAAGCCACAGCCTCAGCCGAGCGGGATACCGAAAGAGCGACTCGAAAACTTGCTCGATGCGGTAAACAACCAAGAGCAAAAGGTTCAACAGAAAGTCAACGCTCAAAAAGTTAAAGGGAAACCGGTTAAAACAGATAAAGATTGGTAGGAGCCAAAAAAATAATGAAACGTTTTATAATCATATTGCTTTTTGCTTGTCAGGGAATGCTGGGGCAGGTTCAGTTCGAAGCTAAAGTCAGCAAGCAAACGCTCGCCTTGAATGAGCGGTTACGCGTTGATTTTGCGATGAATGCCGATGGCGATAATTTCACTCCGCCGTCGTTTGAAGGCTTTAAGGTGATCGCCGGACCGAGTCAGCAGGTCAGTCAGTCGTGGATAAACGGCCGAAGCACCTTCCAAAAAATATATTCGTATTATTTACTGCCAACACAACGCGGAAGCCTTACCATTAAACAGGCATCGATCGAAATTGACGGTCAGGTTTATAAAACCGCACCGGTAAAAGTTAATGTAACAGCCGCCGTTGAGCAACCTCGGGATCCAAACGACACATCGATTCGCGCCGGCGATGCGCTTCATTTAGTTGCGGATGTTTCGAAGACAAATCCGTATATCAATGAACCAATCACAGTGGTTTATAAATTGTATTTCAGTTATAATATCGGAATTACGAACTGGCGTGAATTGGACAAGCCGAAGTACGTCGATTTTTGGAGTCAGAACATTGACATCAAGCAGCTTCAGGTGGAGGACGGCATGTATCAGGGTGAAAAGTATCGGATGGTCGTTTTGAAAAAAACGGTGCTTTATCCGCAAAAGTCCGGATCACTTGAGATTGAACCGCTGTCGCTCGATATCGACGTCGAATTGCCGTCTAACAAACGAACCATTTTTGGTCAGATGGTGACGGTGCAGGATCACAAGCGAGTGTCGGCCGGAGCCAGAAAAATAAATGTCAAGCCCCTTCCTGAAAACGGGAAGCCTGTCGATTTTTCGGGCGCTGTTGGTAAATTTGACTTTAAAGTGACTCCATCCAAAACAACGCTTAAAAACGGCGAATCGCTTGAACTTCGGGTAGCGGTCAGCGGACGAGGAAATCTGAAATTATTTACGTTGCCAAAACCGGTTGTCCCACCAGCACTCGAAATGTATGATGCGGTTCACAAAGAGAATGTAAGTACGCCGCTGACCGGAATGACGGGTAGCATCAGCGACAGTTACACAATTATACCGCAATTTCAAGGCAAGTATCCGATCAAACCCATGACCTTCAGCTATTTTGATCCATCATCAGGAAGGTATCAAACCATCACATCTGATGAGATTATGCTCAATGTTTTGGATGGTCCTGCGCAAGCCAATAATGCGGTTTCAGCCGGAACGCCATCATCAAAAGTTCAAGTATCGGCAAGCGATCAGTTTAAATTTATCGAGCTCGACACAAATCTGGCATCCATCGAAAAAGAGCGCTTCTTTGGTTCGACTTTATTCTATTCGCTTTTGGTGTTGCCTTTCGCATGCATACCGATATTAATTCTATTGCGTCGTCGCAAGGAAGCTCTTGAAAACGATGTTGAAGGTAATAAGACCCGAACTTCAAACCGATTGGCGCGAAAATATCTTGCCGATGCCAAGAAAGAAGTTGGAAATAAGGATCAATTCTATGTTGCACTTGAGAAAGCACTTCACAACTTTTTGAAGGCGAAACTAAAAATTGAAACTTCAGAGATGAGCAAGGATAAAATCCGCGAAATTCTTTCAGCACGAAATGCGTCGCCGGACGCCATCAGTTCGTTTATTTCACTCATGGAAAGTTGTGATCTTGCGAGATACGCGCCATCGTCTGACGCCACCATTCAACTCGATTACGAAAAAGCAGTAAGGACCATCTCCGAACTCGAAAAACAAATTTGATGAAACAGTTATTAAACATATTCATATTGCTGGTTTCGTTTTCGGTATTTGCTGAAACGCCGGCGGAAAATGATTTTGCAAAAGCTAACGAACTTTACAAGCAGGAAAAATATTCAGATGCCGTGGCTCAGTATGAAGCGATTTTGGCTAAGCATAAACAGCATTCCTGCGATTTGTACTACAATCTCGGGAATGCGTATTATAAGCTCAATAAAATAGGTCCGGCAGTTTACAACTACGAAAAAGCGCTGATGCTTGATCCGGGCAACAAGGCGGTATTGAATAATCTCAAATTCGCGCATAACATGATGATCGACGAAGTTAAAGAGGTTCCAACGACGGGATTTTCGTCGATTGTTCATCAAATGACCGGTCAGTTGCTGACAGATACCTGGGCGAAAATGGCGGTTGCCGGTGCTTTTTTATTTCTTGCCGCGTTTGCAGGATATTACTTCGCAGTACAAACTTCGCAGAAAAGATTGTTTTTTGGTGCGATGATCATTTTACTTCTGGCAATCGTCGTGTTTATTGGCGCAGCGATATTTGAGGCCGATTACCAAAAGTCGCAACAGCCGGCAATCGTCTTTGCATCGATCGCATCTGTAAAAGGCGAACCCAAAGAGAATGCTTCAGATGCCGCGACCATCCACGAAGGAACAAAAGTTTATGTCATTGACGAGCTCGATGGTTGGAAACGCGTAATGCTTCCTGACGGCAGTGATGGCTGGATCACGGCTGAATCGGTGAGAGTACTGAAATAATCGGATTTGAATTCGGATGTAAACTCGCTGATTGACGGAAATAGTAGCGGAGCGAGTTTCAAAATCGGGTGATACAATATTGAACTTTCGAGATCTTTATCTTCGACCATGCTTGCCTTCGAATTCAATTTGAAAAAGACATTAAGCACAACGCTTAGTATCAATGCCATTTTCAACAATCCGAAGCCCGCGCCCAACAATTTGTTGAAAATCCCCAGGCCAACTGCTGAAAACGCTTTGGTAAATACTTTTGCAAGCAATATTATTCCGATCACAGCTATGATAAAAGTCAGGACAAAAGCCGTAAGTCGGATGGTTGTTGGATTCCACTGAAACGAATCGGAGATAATTTTAGTGGCAAAACCCGAAAATTTAATGGCGATAAAAATGCCCAGAAGGAGTGACGCTGTGGAGGCGAGTTCAACCAGAAAGCCATTCCATAGTCCGCGGATCAAACCATATACTAATACCAAAGCCAAAATCAGATCAAGGAATTGCACGCTGCTGTAATTTTTTATTATTTACTTTTGCAAACTTAGCGCAATGATACGGAAATTGTAAAGATTTAAAGATTTAGCTTCGCTCCGTGATTACTTCTGATGGAGATTTTGATTGCAGAATTGTGGTCGCTTCGGATGAAGATTGTAAATTAATTAGTTTAAACAAAATGTCAAGAGATATACAATTAAAAGAGCGCTGGGAAAAGCTCGTCGATATACTTTCGAACCAATTTTCTCAGGGCGAGGATCTTGATCTTGATGCTATTATTTATTTAATCGGCGTTCAGGAACTGGGGAAGATCCACAACAAATATAAAAAAGACGAAAAGCTCAATTTAATGCACATTGCCATTTGCAGGTTGCTTGAGCCTTATGGGTATTACGAATTCGACTTTGTTGATAAAGACGGCTGGCCTCATTACCGCGTCAAGGAAGAACTACCACCACTTAAAGCCGGCGAACAATCGGTTTTAATGAAAGAAGCCATTGTCAATTATTTTCTTGAAAAGGAATTAATCGACTAAATTACGGCTAAATAAAATTGTAAATTTGCATTTGCTATTTAGAAGAAATGACAGACAAGATCAGAGAATACATCCGCGAAGCCGAAGCATTTGACACCCGTGACAAAGATGCGCTTGAGGCATTTAGAATAAAGTTTTTAGGTAAAAAAGGTTTGCTTAACGATTTCTTTGCCGAGTTCAAGAACGTTCCGAACGAACGTAAAAAAGAATTTGGCCAGGTGATCAACGAACTTAAGAATACCGCTGAAAACAAGGTGAAGACCATTCAGGAAATTCTCGAAAACAGTGAGGAACAAAAGGGGATTTACGGCGATTTGACCCGTCCGGCTGAACCGATGAAAGTAGGAAGCCGTCATCCGATATCGATCGTTAAAAACCAAATTGTCGATATTTTTTCAACCATTGGATTCAACGTTTCTGAAGGTCCGGAAATCGAAGACGACTGGCATAACTTTACCGCATTGAACCTTCCGGAATATCATCCGGCGCGCGACATGCAAGACACGTTTTTTATTCAAACCAATCCCGATGTGCTTCTTAGAACGCACACCTCGTCGGTTCAGGTTAGATATATGGAAAATACAAAACCGCCGATCCGGACCATTTCGCCGGGTCGCGTGTTTAGAAACGAAGCGGTTTCTTCGCGTTCGCACTGTATTTTTCACCAGGTTGAGGGATTGTACATCGACAAGGATGTTTCGTTTGCCGATTTAAAGCAAACCTTATTGTATTTCACCAAAGAAATGTTCGGAAAGTCGAAGATCAGACTTCGTCCGTCGTATTTCCCGTTTACGGAGCCAAGTGCGGAAGTCGACATTTACTGGGGATTAAAAACCGAAACCGATTACCGCATCACTAAAGGAACCGGATGGCTTGAAATCATGGGATGCGGAATGGTAGATCCCAACGTATTGAAAAACTGCAACATCAATCCGGATGAATACAACGGTTTTGCTTTCGGAATGGGAATCGAGCGCATTGCGATGCTACTGTATCAAATCAGCGATATCCGAATGTTTTATGAAAATGACGTCAGGTTTATCGAACAGTTCAAATCATCGATATAACCGACCAAGCCCTAGCCCTGATTGCGGCAAACTGCTTTTTTGCCATCGGGTTTTTTGAAATGTAAGAAATAGTTCAGGCAAAAAAGAGTGGAGCCAAAAGCAGGTTCAAGCTCCTGATAAAAATTATGAGAAAGGACATCGAAATTCCGGAAGTTGAAAACGTTTTTATGGCCGCCGTTCAGGAATGGAGCGACGATTTTATGGCGAATGTTTGGGTTGTTTACCTGGTAAATGACAGCGATTTCAGGCTTGATGGCGTAATGGCGGTGTCGAAAGCTTTTGGAACGATTGATGGCGAAATGAGAAAAACCTCACTTTTACGTCATGCGTTTCAGGAAATTCAGCCGGTAACCGCTGTTAAAGTCGAAATGATCGAAGACAGTGTTTTGGCGCTCAACAACGAATTTATGGTAACTTTCTTCATCGATAACAAACTGTACGACCGAAAGTACATTTTTAAGGCAAATTCATTTACAGCTGAAAATATTGAGGAAGTGCCGCTGCTTTTTAAAGACGGAATCCTGATCCGTTAATCAAATCCGTTCTTGTCACCCACTTCTTTTCCGGAAAATTTTATCGTTCTCGAAAGCGATCTTAACGACATTTAATCGAGTTTATCAGTCAGCTTCTTAAACACCTTTTTGGCGTCTTTTCCCTGATACAAAATCGCGTAAACCGCATCGATAATCGGAGTTTTGGCCTCGTGCTTTAAGTTGAGTTCGTACGCGCTTTTTGCCGCATAATACCCTTCAGCAACCATGCTCATTTCCATCATCGCGCTTTTAACCGTGTAGCCTTTTCCAATCATGTTTCCGAACATCCGGTTGCGCGAAAATATACTGTAACCGGTCACCAAAAGATCGCCCAAATAAGCCGAATCGTTGATGTTTCGCTTCATCCGGTGAACTTTTTTGATGAACTTCTTCATTTCGCGAATCCCGTTGCTCATTAAAACCGACTGGAAGTTATCGCCATAACCCAAACCGTGCGCAATTCCCGCCGCAATCGCGTAAATGTTTTTGAGCATCGCCGCATATTCGGTTCCGATAATGTCGTCAGTAATCTTGGTTTTGATGAAATTTCCCGATAAATGATCGGCCATTATTTGCGCTTTTGCCTCGTCGCCACACGCAATTGTCAGGTAAGAAAGGCGTTCGAGTGCAACTTCTTCGGCGTGACACGGACCGGTAATCACACCGATGTTTTCATACTGAATGCCGTAAGTTTCATGAAAGTGTTCTCCTACAATCAGACTTGTCTCAGGAACGATTCCCTTGATGGCTGAGAAAATGACTTTGTTTTCAAGGCTGACGTTGAGTTTTGTCAATTCAGCGCCAAGAAAGGCTGACGGAATGGCAAAAATTATATAATCGGCTGCCGAAACAGCTTCATTGATATCGCTGGTTAAATTGAGTTGCTCGATGTGAAATTCAACCGAACTCAAGTAATTCGGGTTGTGTTGATGCTCGCGAATATGCGCGATTGCGTCCTCATTTCGCATGTACCAAGAAATTTGCGAAAGGTTTACGCATAACATTTTGGCGATTGCAGTGGCCCAACTTCCGCCACCGATCACCGCAAATTTCGGCTGATTCTCCATTTTTTCTGTTTGTGGTTCAAAAGTAGCACATTAAATCAGATAACCAAAGCTCGGATTATGATGATTTGGGCGTTGCCCGTGGGCCGGGTTTTTGGCTTTATCTTTTTGGCGCCGCTACCGCTTTGCCAAAAAGGATATCGCCGCAACCCCTAACGCGAGAGCCGCAACTTACTTTTAACTTTATTTTATAATTTACAATATACTTTGCTTTCACCTTAGCCGTTAACATCTACAAGTACCTCTCAATTCTATCGCTACGGCGGCAGATTTGAACATTAGTAAGTTTTGTTTTGGTGTTATGAGAAAAAGGCGTTCCGAATCTGGAACGCCTTTTTTGATTTAGTAACTCGCCTCAACAATCTCGCGAACCCGGTCGATGGTGATGTTTTTTCGCTCGCCCATTTCAGTCCAACCCCTGGATTGGAATCTGTCTGCTATAAACGAAGCCGTATTTTCATACGATTCGGTATATTGAGAAAGTTTGGTATCCATTCCCATTGTGTGGAAAAATTCGACTGTTTTCTCGATTGCTTGGTTCGCAACGGTTTCAACATCGCCTTTCAAATCAAAGATCCGCTCGCCGTATTGAGCCAGTTTTTCTTTCTTGGTTTCGAACATGACTTTGTATAGACTCGGGCCGATAATAGCCAGCGTCCTCGCGTGATCAATGCCGTACAAAGCTGTTAATTCGTGACCGATCATATGTGTCGCCCAATCTGTCGGAACGCCTTTTTGAATTAGTCCGTTTAGCGCCATTGTGCAACTCCACATATAGTTTGACGCCAGGGCATAATCTTGCGGGTTTTCGACCACTTTTGGGCCAACTTCAATCAGCGTTTTTAAGACCGATTCCGAAATTCGATCTTGCAAATAACCCTCGTGCGGATAAGTCAAATATTGCTCAAGCACGTGCGTATAGGCATCGACAACGCCGTTTTGTATTTGTCTTTTCGGTAGTGAAACGATTACTGTTGGATCGCAAATTGAAAATTTTGGAAACAACGCCGAACCGCCGAAAGATAGTTTTTCCTGAGTTTGCTCGATCGTCACGACAGATCCTGAATTCATTTCGCTTCCCGTTGCCGGTAATGTCAACACTGTTCCAAATGGAACCGCATTTTCTTTGATCAGCAATCGCTTCTGCAAAATGTCGATCGGATTTCCGTCGAATTTTACAGCAGCCGAAATGAATTTCACACCGTCAATCACCGATCCGCCGCCAACAGCCAGCATGAAGGTAATGTTCTGCTCGCGAACAATTTCAACGGCTTTCATCAGGGTTTCAAAATGCGGATTTGGTTCGATTCCGCCAAACTCGACCATGTCGTATCCCGACAATGCTTGTTTTACCTGGTCGTAAACACCATTTTTGAAAATGCTTCCACCGCCATACGCAAGCAGGATTTTGGTTCCTGCAGGAATAAGCTGCGGCAATTTCTCAATCTGACCTTTGCCAAAAATGAGGTTTGTAGGATTGTAATATTCGAAGTTCAACATGATTTTATCTTTTGCGTAAAGATAAGAAACATCTCGACGAGCGATAATAAATGAATGTTAAGAGCAGTTATCGACGGTAAATATTATTCACATCAATATAATTGAAAACTTCAGGTGGAAGCATTGGCCGAATGTTTTTGCCATTGGCAATCGACTCGCGAATAAATGTCGATGATATTTCAACAACCGGCGCATCGATAAAATGAACGTTTGGATGACTCTGAAATTGGGTAGCTTCGGTTTTTTCGAATACACGCGGATAGACGAAAATGCTGTGGTTTTCAAGCAAAACATCATAGTTTTTCCATTTTGGAAGCGAGTTTAAATTGTCTTCGCCCATAATTAATGAAAACTCGTATGTCGGATGTTTTTCCTGAAGATACGCTAACGTATTTACGGTGTAATTTGGTTGCGGGAGTTTGAATTCGATGTCAGAAGGTCGGAGTTTCGGATATTCTTCGGTTGCCAGAAACACCATTTCAAGCCGAATATAATCGTCTAGCAACGAACTTTTCTTTTTAAGCGGATTGTGAGGTGTGACAACCAGCCAAATCTGATCGAGGCCGGAATTCTCAGCCATATGATTGGCGATGATGAGGTGGCCAACATGAATCGGATTGAACGTCCCGAAATACAAGCCTACTTTCATCTTATTTATTTATAAAGTCGCGAACTAATTTGTGTGCTTCTTCTTTGGCAACATCAAGATCGTAATTCTTGATAATCTCGTCAAATTGTGGTGCTGTGGCGAGTTCAACCGAGGCTTTTGCGATTCGCATGCTGATTTTTTCATCGCTTTCGGTCGAGCGTTTTTTCAATCGGATCTTGAGTTCGTCAATACTTGGCGGTTTAACAAAAACGGCGAGCGTTTCTTCGGGATACTTTCGTTTGATACGGAGTCCGCCCGCAACATCAATATCGAAAATCACATTTTTCCCCTGCGCCCAGATGCGCTCGATTTCGCTGTTTAACGTTCCGTAGAAATTATCGCGATATACTTCCTCCCACTCCAGGAAATCGTGGTTTTTTATGTGTTTTTTAAATTCTTCAAGCGAAATGAAATAATAGTCTTTTCCGTCGATTTCTTCACCGCGTGGTTCACGTGAGGTTGCCGATACCGAAAATT
The DNA here is from genome assembly GCA_015234525.1 of Flavobacterium sp. GTDB lineage: Bacteria > Bacteroidota > Bacteroidia > Flavobacteriales > Flavobacteriaceae > Flavobacterium. The sequence goes on from JADGMX010000021.1 coordinate 33,608, forward strand.
CGAGGTTTAACTCGTCGATTCCCAGTAAATGCCTCACAATTGTTGTTTTCCCCGATCCCGATGGTGCTGAAAAAACTATTAACTTCCCGTTCTTCATTATAGTAGGTTAGAGTACATTAAGTACTTGTTCTTTGATTTTTTCGAGTTCATCTTTCATCTGAACTACTAATTTCTGCATTTGCGCATGATTTGATTTTGAACCCATGGTGTTAATCTCGCGTCCCATTTCCTGAACGATAAAGCCGAGCTTTCGACCGTTGGCTTCAGTTCCGGCGAGAGTTTCAATAAAATAATTAAGGTGATTCTCTAAACGGACTTTCTCTTCCGTGATGTCGTATTTTTCCAGGTAATAAATGAGTTCCTGTTCAAACCGGTTTTCATCAACAGTGGTGGCAAGTTCAGTGATTGCCGTTTTTAAACGCGTTTTTACGGTTTCGATACGTTCAGTGTCAAGGGCTACCGTCTCGTTCATCATGCTCATGATATTTGCGATTCGGTATAGAAATTCCTTTTCAAGTGCGATTCCCTCGGACGTTCTAAATTGACAGATGTTTTTTAGCGCTTCGTCAATTGCGACTTCAATGATTTTCCAATCGTCGTCATTGATTTCATCTCGCTCTGTTTTAATGGCATCAGGCATTCTAACAGCCATTTTCATCAGTTCGGTCTGATCGGCATCAGGAAGGATTTCACGTAATTGTGCGATGTAAGCTTTAACGATTGGTGCGTTGACCCGGGTTGAAGTTACTTCGGTACTGTTTTCAAGATAAACGGAAAGGTCGATCTTTCCGCGTTCAAGCACTTGAGATATCTTATTTCGAAGGCCGAGTTCCATTTCGCGGTAAACTGAAGGAAGCCTCACGCTTACATCAAGTCCCTTACTGTTTAGCGATTTAACTTCAACGGTAATTTTCTTATCTGCCATTTGCAGCGTCGATTTACCAAAACCGGTCATTGATTGTATCATACAAAAATTTAAAGGTGCAAATATAGCGATTTCAAAACTTGGCGCTTGTTCTTTTTCAGGCTATTGTAGTGCTGCGATTGCTTCGGCGACAACTTTTTGGCTGTTTCCAACGTAGATTTGTCCGTTAACAACAATCACCGGACGGCTTAAAAAAGTGTAATGTTCAAGTAGCAACGCGCGAATATCTTCTTCGCTTAAATCTTTATTTTTAAGATCTCTGGATTTGTATAATTGTGCCTTCCGACTGAAAAGCGCATTGTAACTTCCGGCCATTTCTTTAAGTTGGTCGAGCTGATTCTCAGTAATCGGATTTTGCCGGATATCCTGAAATGTCAATTTGTCCTGATTCGGAAGTTGTTTGATGATCTTGCGGCAAGTATCACAAGAGGCGAGATAAAATATTGTATTTTCCATCGAAAGTAGCTGTAGTTAAACGTATTGCTGATAATTGGCCATTAAGCGGTTACCGAGGCTAAATTATTCATAAACATTCGGCTATCGAATTTGTAATTGATAAATTTGCGATTAAATTTTACGACATGAAATTCAACACGAAAACAATACACGGTGGCCAACACCACGATCCGGCAACAGGCGCCGTAATGCCTCCTGTTTATCAAACGTCTACATACATCCAGACTTCGCCCGGAACTCCGCTTGCCGAATACGAATATAGCCGGGCTGCAAACCCGACCCGAACTGCTCTCGAAAACGCGTTGGCGAGCATTGAAAACGGTGCTAGAGGCCTGGCATTTTCATCCGGACTTGCCGCAACTGATTGTCTTTTGCGATCTTTCAAAGCGGGTGACGAAATCATTGCCATGGATGATTTATACGGCGGAACTTACCGAATGTTTACCAAGATATACAAAGATTCGGGGATCGTGTTTCATTTTGTGGATATGAACGATATTGAGAAATTCAAATCGCTGATCAACGAAAACACGAAGATGATCTGGGTTGAAACTCCGACAAACCCGTTGATGAAACTTGCAGATATTGAAGCCATCGCAAAAATCACCAGGGAAAAGAAAATTCTTTTTGCAGTCGACAATACTTTTGCAACGCCATACCTTCAAAAACCACTTGATCTTGGTGCCGATGTTGTGATGCATTCAGCAACAAAATACCTTGGCGGACATTCAGATGTTGTCGCGGGTGCGCTGATCATTAAAGATGAAGCTCTGGGCGAGCAACTCCATTTCCAGCAATTTGCAACCGGCGCAACCCTTGGCCCGATGGATTCGTTTTTGGTGTTACGCGGAATAAAAACACTTCATATCAGAATGCAACGCCATTGCGAAAACGGTGAGAAAGTGGCTCAGTATTTAAATAATCACCCAAAGATTAAAACGGTGTTTTATCCTGGGCTTGAAGATCATCCGTTTCACGACATCGCTAAAAAGCAAATGAGTGGTTTCGGCGGAATGGTTTCATTTACGTTCGCTTCAGGCGCAAAAGCGGATTCTATCAAATTCCTGGAGAACCTGAAAGTATTTACATTGGCGGAATCGCTGGGCGGTGTTGAATCCTTGGCAAATCATCCGGCGCTGATGACGCACGCCTCAATCCCGGAAGATAAGCGAAAGGAAATCGGAATATCAGACGATTTGGTAAGGCTAAGCGTTGGAATTGAAGATGCTGATGACCTTATCGCAGATTTGGAACAAGCTTTAAAATAGCAGTAACGAAAAAGCCCGGATGAATGAACGTCCGGGCTTTTTTGATTGTTTATTTGACCTATTGTAAGTAGTAGATATATCCGAAATTGATCCAAACGTTCCAGTCGTTTGCTTTGTTTTCAGTATATATTTTCGGATCCGGATTTAAACCATCAACCCAGTCAGAAAAGTAATATTGAAGTCTGAAATCGAGCATTAAATCTGAAAGTTCGGTTAATTTATAACGGGTTCCCACACTTCCTACAATCGACCAAACCGTTCCGCCTTCACTGGTAGTCGCACCCGCATATTTTACCGGAGTTGTCAGTGGTGTTCCGAGTTCGCCTAAAGTCGAATATGCCTCAGGGTCATAAAAACTAAACTGGCCGCCTAAACTGATAAAAGGTGCCCAGCCGCCAATAGTTGATGAGAAATCACGAATGCTTAACGGAAAATATTCCAATTGCATTCCGATATTGGTTATTGAACTGCTTCCACGCATTCCGCGTAGTTGTTGCGTCCATAATTTATTTGGATTTCCGTCAACCCATTCGCCGTAATGTTGCAAATTGGTTTTATTGTAAGAGAGCTCGCTTCGAAGTTTAAAATGGTCATTAAAGTAAGTCTCAGGAGTATAACAGTTACATTCTGCTTTGTATGAAAAGTTGAGGTAGTGGATGATACCGATTCCGTAGCCTACATTTCCGCTGTTGGTTTCAAAATCACTCCGAACTCCGTAATCAGATTGAAGCGCAACAGGACCTGCGATGACACCAACCTCGTGCGAAAAGCCATACTGAGCAACCGCAGCATTGGCAAATCCGATGAGCAGCATGCAGGTTAAAATCAGGTTTTTGGGCATTGTATCTAAGGTATTTAGTTTGCTGACAAATATATAAAAACATCGTTCACTTACTAAAATAAATTAAAAAATACTTAAAACTGGCTGTCATCTTTAGATTTTACAATGTTTTCATTATCAGCAATATTCGTTTGGAATTGCCGACGATTCACCAGAATGATGCTGTCTGAAGCATATCAAATGGCTTCAAATACCTTACAAAATTTTATCAAAGACAAAATTTGACTGATCTTCTCTCAGATGTTTCCTCACAAATATGAAATCCCGATTTCCTGCGTTTTGACTTATATTTGTTGACTCGAATTTCTACTTATGAACGTGTTCTTTCGGATTTTTCTTTTACTTTTCATTTCCAATCTAGCTCATTCGCAGTCGGCTATGTGGAAAGGTTATTTTTCATATAATGAAATCAAAGACTTGTCGCAATCTAGCAACGCAATTTTTGCCGCCGCCGAAAATGCGATCTTCTCCAAAAATTTAAATACCAATGTTTTAAAAACGGTCAATACCGTCGACGGTCTCTCAGGAAACACAATCACCGCACTCTATCACAGTGTTACTGCCAATAAAACCATTGTCGGATACCAAAACGGACTAATAATCGTCGTCAACCAAACCGACGGCTCAATGACCAACGTGGTCGATATTATCAACAAACAAATATCGCCAAACATTAAAAAAGTGAATCACTTCGCCGAGTATAACGGGATTGTATATGTTTCGTGCGACTTCGGGATTGTGCAATACAATTTAAACACGTTACAATTCGGAAATACTTTTTTCATCGGTGATAACGGCGCAGAAATTATCGTTTCTCAATCAACAGTATTTGACGGTAAAATTTATGCCGCCACGAACTTCGGACTCCGCAGCGCTACCGTAACCAATCCGAATTTGGTCGATTTCAGTCAGTGGACTCAAATTTTGTCAGGAAGTTGGAGTGGAGTTGAAGCTGTTGGTGATGAGCTGTTGGCGGTTAATGCTTCCGGTCAGATAAACCGATTTAACGGAACCGGCTTCAACGTATTCTCGCAACTTCCACTTCCGGCCGTCGATTTTCGTCGTGGCGAGTCGAATCTGATAGTTACCACACCAAATCGGGTTTATGTTTATAATGAAGATCTGACCTTAATCAATCAAATAACAAACGCGTCGGTTCAGCAACCAAATGTTGTTTTTACAGCTGCCACAACTATCGCCGATCGAATTTTTATCGGTACAATGACTCACGGTGTGCTTTCAACGTATTCCAGCAATCCAACCTCGTTTGAAAGTATTAGTCCCGACGGTCCGCTCCGAAATAACATGTTTGCAATTAATGGCTCAACCGGTAATTTATGGGCGGTTTATGGCGATTATAGTGTTGATTATGCGGTTGATCCCGTGAAAACCCACGGTGTCAGTAAGTTTACCTCTAACGGCTGGTTGAATATTCCATATGATGAGGTTCACGAGCCTGGAAAAGAAGCGTACAATTTATCGCGGATAACGGTCAATCCAAACAATGAAAACGACGTTTACATCAGTTCGTATTTCTCGGGACTTTTAAGGTTTGATAACGATCAGCTGATTACACAATACGATCAATCAAACAGTGGATTGGAAAGTATAAACTCGCCCAATTACATCAGTGTCCGGATTGGCGAAACAGCTTTCGACCGCGCCGGAAATCTTTGGATGACCAATGCATTGATTCAGAATCCGCTAAAAGTTTTGCGAACCAACGGAACATGGCAGTCGTATAATATGGAAGGCGTTGTTACCAATTGGATCAGCGCGCGATATGGCAAACTGACCATCGACAAGAACGATACGAAATGGATTGCCACAGCTTACGACGGCTTAATCGGATTTAATGAAAACGGAAATGTTTTTAAAACACTCCGAATGGGCTCTGAAGCCGGAAATCTTCCCATAAATGATGCTCGTGTGGCCGCTGTCGACAATCGAAACGCACTTTGGATCGGTACTCGCCGTGGACTTCGCGTGCTTCCAAGTGTTGATCGATTCCGGAACGAAGGCCAGCTTACGGCAAATCCAATTATTATTATTGAAGACGGCGTAGCGCAAGAGCTTTTGTACGAACAATTTATCATGGATATCGTGGTCGACGGTGCAAATAATAAGTGGATCGCTACGGCGGATGCCGGTGTTTTCATGGTGTCGCCAAACGGTCAGGAAACCATTCACAGATTTACGGCTGAAAATTCGCCTTTGCCAAGTAACAACGTAAACGACATCGATATCAATGGTGCCACCGGTGAAGTTTTTATCGCAACATCACGCGGATTAGTTTCGTTTAAGGGAATTTCGACTGACGCGAACCAGAATCTGAATAATGTTGTGGTTTATCCAAATCCGGTGCGACCCGAATATAACGGAACTGTAAAAATTAGCGGTTTGATTGATGATGCCAATGTTAAGATCGCAGATATCGGCGGAAATTTGGTTTATGAAACATTTGCAGAAGGCGGAACCATTGAATGGGATACGACCGCATTCGGAAAATACAAGGTTGCATCAGGCGTGTACATGATTTTTATTTCGTCAAGCGATGGTACTGAAACCAAAGTGAAAAAGGTGATGATCATTCGGTAAATTATGCTTGTCAAAACCAAAGCAATTGTCATCAGCTCACTGCGCTATCAAGATAAAGGTTTGATCGTTAGGTGTTTTACGGAATCTGACGGACTCAAATCTTATTTTATCCGAAATGCATATTCACAAGGAAAATCTGCACAAAAGATCGCATACTTTCAACCGTTGACCATACTCGAAATCGAGGCAAATCACAAAAACAAAGGAACGCTCGAAACCATAAAAGACGTGCGGCTTGCAATTCCTTTTGAGTCGGCGAATACCGATATTTTAAAGTGTACAATTCTAATGTTTGTTGGCGAAATGCTTCACAACAGCATTCGTGAAGAAGAAGCGAACACCGATTTTTATGCCTATCTCGAAGCTGCATTGTTGTGGCTTGACACGCACGACCAGACGTCAAATTTTCATTTGATTTTGATGATGGAAACCACCAAATTCCTCGGATTTTATCCTGATATCGATCAACTGAAAGCTGAATTTTTCGATTTGAGTGCCGGAACATTTACCAATTATCAATCGGTGAGTTGCCTTTCATCTGAGGAAACAAATCTGCTAAGAAGGCTTATCGGAGTAAAGTTCGGTGGAAGCCAAAATATCTTTAGCGCCAATGAGCGTCAGCAGTTGCTAAAAATACTGATCGATTATTACACACTTCACATTGATGGGTTTAGAAAACCTAAGTCGCTCGAAGTCTTGAAGGAAGTCTTTGCGTAAAGCGTTAGTGCCGAACCAAACTGTCTAAAAAAATCCTTACTTTCGCACACGCGAAAAGAAAACACCATGAGCAGTAAATTCACGGAATACAAAGGGCTTGACTTACCGGCTGCGGCCAATGAGGTTCTAGACTTCTGGAAACAAGAAAATATATTCGAGAAAAGCGTCACATCACGCGAGGGCAAACAACCATTCGTGTTTTTCGAAGGTCCGCCGTCAGCGAACGGTTTACCCGGAATTCACCACGTAATGTCGCGTGCCATCAAAGATATTTTTTGCCGATACAAAACTCAAAAAGGGTTTCAGGTAAAACGTAAAGCGGGTTGGGACACACACGGTCTTCCGGTTGAGCTCGGCACCGAAAAAGAACTCGGAATTACAAAAGAAGACATCGGAAAATCGATTTCGATCGAAGAATACAACGAAGCTTGTAAGAGAACCGTTATGCGTTACACCGACGTCTGGAACGATCTCACTGAAAAAATGGGCTACTGGGTTGATATGGAAGATCCGTATGTAACCTACAAGCCGAAATATATGGAAACGGTTTGGTGGCTTTTAAAGCAAATCTACGATAAAGGATTGCTATACAAAGGCTACACGATTCAGCCGTATTCGCCAAAATCAGGAACCGGATTGAGCTCGCATGAGGTAAATCAGCCGGGTTGCTATCGCGATGTAACCGATACGACAATCACGGCGCAGTTCAAAGTTGAAGCGCATCACAAAGCCGAATTACTGGCAAAGTTTGATGCTAATGAAACAGCTATTGATGAGGTTTTCTTCCTCGCCTGGACCACAACTCCGTGGACACTTCCGAGCAATACGGCGTTAACGGTTGGGCCAAAAATCGATTATGTTTTGGTTCAAACATTTAACCAATATACATTCCGCCCCGTAACGGTTATTTTAGCAAAGAACCTTGTGGGAAAACAATTTGCAAAGTCGTATTTTGAAAGTTCGGATGCGTCCGATTTTGAAAATTTCAAAGAAGGCGATAAGAAGATTCCGTATCAGATTTTAGGATCTTGTGACGGCGAAACCCTCGTTGGAACAAAGTACGAGCAATTATTGAACTACGTGCTTCCATATGAAAATGCTGAGAACGCTTTCCGCGTCATTTCGGCTGATTTCGTAACGACTGAAGATGGAACAGGAATCGTTCATACCGCGCCGACTTTTGGTGCCGATGATGCCAAAGCGGCAAAAGATGCAACTCCGGAAGTTCCGCCGATGCTGGTTTTGGATGATAACGGAAATCCGGTGCCGCTTGTTGATCTGCAAGGGAAGTTCACGTCGCATGTTGGCGATTTGGCCGGAAAATATGTGAAGAATGAGTACTATGATTCGGGTCAGGCTCCTGAACGATCAGTAGATGTCGAGATCGCAATCCGATTAAAAGAAGAAAACAGAGCTTGGAAAGTCGAAAAGTATGTGCACAGTTATCCGCACAGCTGGCGTACCGACGAGCCCATTTTATACTATCCGCTAGACTCGTGGTTTGTAAAAGTCACCGAGATCCGCGATCGCATGTTCGAACTTAACGATTCGATTAATTGGAAGCCAAAAGCAACCGGTGAAGGCCGTTTCGGAAATTGGTTGAAAAATGCAAACGACTGGAATCTCTCGCGCTCACGATACTGGGGAATTCCGCTTCCAATCTGGAGAACCGAAGACAAATCCGAGGAAATCCTGATCGGGTCGGTTGAAGAATTATTTAACGAGATTGAAAAATCGGTTGCAGCCGGTATTCAATCGGAGAATCCGTTTAAAGGATTTGAAATCGGCAATATGTCTGACGAGAATTACGACATCGTCGATCTTCATAAAAATGTGGTCGATCAGATCACGCTTGTATCGCCTTCAGGCAAACCGATGAAGCGCGAGGCAGATCTTATCGATGTATGGTTTGATTCTGGTTCGATGCCATATGCGCAATGGCACTATCCATTCGAAAATCGCGATAAAATTGATCAAAATAAAGACTTTCCAGCTGATTTTATAGCGGAAGGTGTCGACCAGACCCGGGGTTGGTTTTATACGCTTCACGCGATTTCATCATTAGTTTTTGATAAAGTTGCTTATAAAAATGTTGTTTCAAACGGACTTGTTCTCGACAAGAATGGTCAGAAAATGTCTAAGCGACTTGGAAATGCTGCTGATCCGTTCGAAACCATTGGCGAATATGGCGCTGATGCCACTCGTTGGTATATGATTTCCAACGCCAATCCGTGGGACAATTTAAAGTTCGATATCGAAGGAATTGCTGAGGTCCGCCGAAAATTCTTCGGAACGCTTTACAATACGTATTCTTTCTTCGCGCTTTATGCCAATATTGATAAATTCAGTTATGCTGAAGCGGATATTCCGGTGAATGAGCGACCAGAAATTGACCGGTGGATTTTATCGGAATTGCAAACGTTGGTGAAAGATGTTGATGCTTTCTATGCTGATTACGAACCGACCAAAGCCACCAGAGCGATCTCAGATTTTGTTCAGGAAAACCTGAGTAATTGGTATGTGAGACTTTGCCGCCGTCGCTTCTGGAAAGGCGATTACGCGCAGGATAAAATTGCGGCGTATCAAACATTGTATACGTGTCTTTTGACTGTTGCCAAACTCAGCGCGCCGGTTGCTCCATTCTATATGGATCGGCTTTATCGCGATCTGACCCGCGCCACAAATTCGGAGCGTTTTGAAAGCGTCCATCTGGCTGTTTTCCCAACCGCCGATGAGTCGATGATCGATAAATCGCTGGAAAGCAAAATGAATAAAGCACAGACGATTTCGTCGCTGGTTTTATCACTTCGCAAAAAAGAAATGATTAAGGTTCGTCAGCCGCTGCAGCGAATTATGATTCCTGTTTTGGATCAGCAACAGCGTCAGGAGATTGAAGCCGTTTCAAACCTCATAAAAGCTGAAGTAAACGTTAAGGAAATCGAGCTTTTGGACGACGCGTCGGGTGTCATTGTAAAGCAGATTAAGCCAAATTTCAAAGCATTGGGCCCTCGATTTGGTAAAGATATGGGATTGGTTTCCAGTGCGATACAAAAATTGACGCCGGAAGAAATAAATAAATTTGATGCCGAAGGGTCGATAAGTGTTGCTATTTCAGGAAAAAGTATAACTTTATCACTCGAAGATGTCGAAATTTCCTCACAAGATATCCCCGGATGGCTTGTTGCAAAGTCAGGGAATTTAACGGTTGCGCTCGATATTTCACTGAACGACAATCTGATAAAAGAAGGAATTGCCAGAGAGTTAGTCAACAGAATTCAGAATATCAGGAAAGATTCAGGTTTTGATGTAACCGATAAAATCAGGATCAACATCGAGAAAAATGGCATTCTTGAAAGTGCGGTAAGCGAAAATCGCGACTATATTTTATCCGAAACGCTTACAGAAGATCTCCGGTTTATGGATGAAGTTGCAGAAGGTGCCGAAATTGAATTTGATGACATAAAAACAAGAATACTAATAACAAAATAAAACGAAATGGTAGATGAAAAAATTAGATACTCAGATGCCGATCTGGCAGAGTTCAAGGAGATTATTTTAAAGAAAATCGAAAAGGCACAAAACGATCTTGATCTGATCAAAAGTGCTTATATGAACGACCTTAACAACGGTACCGACGATACTTCACCGACCTTCAAAGCGTTTGAAGAAGGAAGCGAAACCATGTCTAAGGAGGCAAATTCGCAATTAGCTATTCGTCAGGAAAAATTCATCCGCGATTTGAAAAACGCACTTTTCCGTGTTGAAAATAAAACATACGGAATCTGCAAAGTGACCGGAAAACTCATCAGCAAGGACCGATTGAAGATCGTACCTCACGCAACGATGAGCATCGAGGCAAAAAATCTGCAGCGATAATCGTCTAAAACGTAGTTAAATAACGCTCCGCAGGGGGCGTTTTTTATAGAATTTATAATATTTTTGCCCTTCAAAAAACAGCCATGTCTCTAAGAAACGCGTACTTTCTCATTTTCCTCATTTTATTGGTAGATCAGGTTTCAAAAATTTACATCAAAACCAATTTTATCCTTGGTGAAGAAGTCGAAGTTTTCAGATGGTTTCGCATTTACTTCATCGAAAACGAAGGTATGGCTTGGGGAACGGTGATTCCCGGCGAATACGGAAAACTATTCCTGACGCTATTCCGAATTTGCGCAGTTTGTGCCATCGGATATTGGTTGTGGGATTCCGCGCGAAGAGACAGCTCGAAATATTTGATTGTTGCCATTGCACTGATTTTTGCCGGCGCACTTGGAAACATCATCGATTCCGTGTTTTACGGCGTTGTTTTTAGTGATAGTTACGGGCAACTCGCCACCTTATTTGCCGATGATCCATATGGCAAATTATTTCACGGAAAGGTTGTCGATATGTTGTATTTCCCGTTTATCGAAGATGCAATCCTTCCTGATTGGCTTCCATTTTATGGCGGAAAATCATTCACTTTCTTTAATGCGATCTTCAACATTGCCGATATGGCCATCTCAACCGGAATCGGAATTTTGATCGTCTTCAACAAAAAGGCATTCCACAAGCCGGAAGAAGTCGATTTCAACTAAAATCGGTAAACTTTTTTTGGAGTCACGCAGTAATTCAGTAGGATGTCTGCCGTATGAATGTCTGAAAATGACTCTTCCGCTTCGAAAAACGACAAACCTATCTTGACCACATCTGCGCGGCAAGTCGACAGGAATCGGTCGTAAAAACCTTTTCCATATCCAATTCGGTGTCCATTTAAATCAAATGCCAAAAGCGGAACAACCACAACGTCGATCAACAGCGAATCGATAGCTCTCCCGTTTATCGGCTCCGGAATTCCATAATCGTTTTTGCGAATCACAGTATCGTCTTCCAACAAATAATTATGCATTTTCATCGTGTCAAAATCGCTTTTTGAAATAACGATGTGCTTATTTTTACCCATCAAGAGATGTAAAATTGTTTCAGTATTAACTTCGTTCTGACTTTCGATCGGAAGGAATACATGGAAATAGTCTTTGTTCCAGATCGGGAGCGACATGACGTTGTTTGCAATCGCGACGCTTTGGTTTTCGAGATCTTCCGATTGAATTTCACGTCGCAGTTGTTTATACTTATCTCTGTATTCTTTTTTCGTCATGATTTTGATGCTGATGTTTCGCCAACCGTTCATCGGCAATTTAGTAAATTTGTATTATGGAAAATCCATCGTTAGCGCTACAGATTCAAACTCTTCCCGATAGCCCCGGAATTTATCAATATTACGATAAAGACGATCGTATTTTATATGTCGGAAAGGCAAAAAACATCAAAAAGCGCGTTTCTTCCTATTTTAACAAGACTCACGATTCCGGACGCATTCGGGTAATGGTGCGAAAAATCGTAACCATTAAACATATTGTCGTTCTCACGGAAACCGACGCGTTATTGCTCGAAAATAATTTGATCAAAAAGCTTCAGCCAAGATACAACGTCCTGCTGAAAGACGATAAAACTTATCCGTGGATCTGCATTAAAAAGGAACCGTTCTCCCGGATTTTTTCTACGCGGAACAAAATCAACGACGGTTCAGAATACTTTGGTCCGTATACCAACTTCAAGACGGTTTATACTATCTTGGATATGATCCGTGAGCTTTACCCACTTCGAACCTGTAACTATGACTTAAGTCAGAACAACATTCAAAGCGGAAAGTACAAGGTTTGCCTCGAATTTCATATCGGCAATTGTAAAGGTCCTTGTGAAGCTTACGAATCTCTGGCTGATTACCAGCATCAGGTCGACGCCATCCGCGAAATTTTGAAAGGGAATTTTAAGGAAAGCTTGCGCGATTTTAAAAAAAAGATGTCGGTTTTGGCTTCGGAGATGAGGTTTGAAGAAGCGCAGAAGTTAAAGGAAAAGATTGACGTCCTCGAGAAATATCAGGCGCGTTCAATGGTTGCAAATCCGCGTTTAACCAATATCGATGTTTTTTCGATTACATCTGATGAAAGTGCGGCTTTTGTCAACTTCATGCAAATTTCGCACGGGTCGATTATTCGCTCGCACACGTTGGAACTTAAGAAAAAACTTGAAGAAACGGACGAGGAACTGCTCGAGTTGGCGATTGTTGAGCTTCGGGAACGATTCGGATTGCTGTCACGCGAAATCGTAGTGCCGTTCCCGGTTGAAGTCGGCGCCAATCTAAAAATAACCGTTCCTCAATTCGGCGACAAAAAGAACCTGCTCGATCTATCGCTTCGCAATGCAAAATTTTTCCGGATGGAACAATTAAAGCAATTGCAAATTGTTGATCCCGACCGGCATACAAACCGGATTATGTCGCAGATGAAAACCGATTTGCGTCTGTCAACTGAGCCACGTCACATCGAGTGTTTTGATAACTCAAATATTCAGGGAACGAATCCTGTTGCAGCTTGCGTGGTGTTTAAAGACGGAAAGCCTTGCAAGAAAGAATATCGTCACTTTAATATTAAAACTGTTGAAGGCCCGAACGATTTTGCTTCGATGGAAGAGGTTGTGTACCGACGTTACAAGCGACTTCTTGAAGAAAATCAGCCATTGCCTCAACTCATCATCATCGATGGCGGAAAAGGTCAATTGTCATCTGCGCTAAAAAGCTTGGAATTGCTTGATCTTCGTGGAAAAATTGCGATCATCGGCATCGCCAAACGTCTCGAGGAATTGTTTTATCCGGACGATCCGGTACCGCTTTATCTCGATAAAAAATCGGAAACGCTAAAGGTCATTCAGCAACTAAGAAACGAAGCCCACCGATTCGGAATTTCACACCATCGCGACAAGCGGAGTAAGTCGGCTTTGCAAACTTCAGTCGAAACCATACCCGGAATTGGAGAAAAAACAATGCTTACACTAATTAAACATTTCAAATCGGTAAAACGGATGACACAAGCCTCCGAAAAAGAAATATCAGAAGTAGTCGGAGTTTCAAAAGCCAAAAAAATTGTCGACTTTTACAAATCAATCATAAAATAAACATGAAAAACTTTGCTCTTTGCGCCGCATTGCTACTATTCTTTGCCGGTGCTTGGTCGCAGGAGCAACAAGGCCGTCAGAAAGTCGGATTGGTCTTAAGTGGCGGTGGGGCCAAAGGTTTTGCGCATATTGGCGTGCTGAAAGTGATCGAGGAAGCCGGGATCAAAATCGATTATATCGGCGGAACAAGCATGGGCGCGATTGTAGGCGGACTTTACGCATCGGGTTATAATGCGACACAAATTGACTCGATTTTTAAAAGCACAGATTTTGACGAATTGCTGTCCGATTTTATTCCGCGTTCCTCAAAAAGCTTTTACGGCAAACGAAATGATGAGGTTTATGCCTTGTCGCTGCCTTTTCACAAATTCAAACTCGGCATTCCAACCGCGTATTCAAAGGGTCTCTACAACTATAATTTGCTCACTCGGTTAACGCACAACGTCCGGCACACAACTAATTTTAAGAACCTCCCGATACCATTTCTGTGTATTGCTACTGATATTGAGACCGGTGAGGAAATTTTGCTCGATCAGGGTTATCTTCCACAGGCAATGGCCGCAAGCGCATCGTTTCCGTCGTTATTTTCGCCCGTAGAAATTGATGGACGATGGTTGGTTGATGGCGGAATTACAAATAATTATCCGATCGATGAGATCAAAAAATGGGGTGCTGACATTATTATTGGAGTTGATGTTCAGGACGATTTGAAAGATCGCACCAAATTGCGTGATGCAACGCGGATTTTAGTTCAGATTTCAAATCTGCAGATGATCGAGCGAATGAAAGAAAATCGGGAGAAAACCGACATTTACATCAAACCGGATATTAAAAATTACGGTGTCATTTCGTTTGATAATGGTACCGAAATCATCAAAAAAGGCGAGGAAGCCGCCCGCGAAGTTTATCCGCAGCTTGAAGCGCTCGCACAATCAATAAAGTATGAACGTTCAAATTTGATCGTCTCATCAGATAGTTTGACCATCGAGTCGATCAGCATTCCGAAGTTGGAACATTTTACGAGAGCGTTCGTTGTGGGAAAACTGAGATTCCGTCCGCAACAAAAAATCAGTTACCAGCAATTAAAACAAGGGATCGACAATCTTTCAGCAACTAAAAATTTTTCGAAAATCGGTTATTCGCTCACCAAAGGCGAAACAGGTAGTGACGTCCTGAATCTTGATCTTGTTGAAAATCATATTCATTCTTACCTTAAATTCGGATTGCATTATGACGGATTGTATAAAACTTCGATTCTAACAAACATTACCCATAATAATTTGGTTGTTCGTAACGACGTGGCATCGTTTGATCTGATTTTGGGCGATAATTTCAGATATAACCTGGATTATTATATCGATAACGGCTTTTATTTCAGCTTCGGATTTAAGTCGAAATACAATCAATTTTCGCGAAATGTCGGAATTGATTTCAACGAAGGACGCACCTTATCTGAGTTGAATCTGCGTACAATCAATCTGAATTTCCAAGATTTAACGCATCAACTTTATGTACAAACCATCTTTGTCGATAAGTTTTTAAGCGGAGCTGGAATGGAATTAAAGCATCTGAAACTCACTTCTGAAACTTTTGAATCAAGTAACCAAACATTTGATAACAGCAGTTATTTCAGTCTTTTCGGCTATCTCAAATACGATTCGTTCGACAGCAAATATTTCCCGAAGAAAGGCTGGTATTTTCAAGGTGATTTCCAATCTTATTTAAGCTCGACCGATTATACCCAACGTTTCAAACGATTTGCTATCGCAAAAGCAGATGCGGGCTTTGCCTACACGTTCATTGATAAACTAACACTGACTTTACAATCTGAAATTGGATTTTCAATAGGTCCCGACAGCGTGCCGTTTTTCGATTTTGTTCTTGGTGGTTACGGATTTAACAAAGTCAATAATATCACACCATTCTACGGCTACAACTTTGTGTCATTATCGGGCGATAGTTATCTCAAAACCGGAGCAACGATTGACTATGAAATTTTCAAAAAGCATCACATTAACTTTTCGGCGAACCTAGCAACCATCGGCAATAATTTGTTTTCTGGCACCGAATGGATCAATCACGAGCGAAAAACAGGTTATGCTTTTGGCTACGGAATTGACTCAGCTCTCGGCCCACTTGAAATTAAATACACCTGGTCGCCCGAACTTTCAAGCGACTATGTTTGGTTCAGTATCGGATTCTGGTTCTAGAGTTTTCGATCTTCCTGAGGAATGTCGTCATTGTCAGAAAACGAATCCGGTTCGGTCTTTGGCTTTGTAGTTAACACCCGATAGAAAAAATAGCCGGTAAACAGAATGACAATCCCCTGCGCCGCTATCATTGTAATTAATGCTTCAGTATTCATAGTGTTGCTCTCCCTTCCTTAACTCGTTTTTTGTACGCTAAATACACCATTAGAGAAATAAACGCAAATAAAGTCATCAGCAGTATTCGACCAATGGCTTTGTAAAACACATTGTTTGTGAACTCGCCTGACGCAATTTTATCTCCCGGAAAGATTTCGTCGCCAACCATCACAATTGGAAACTGACCTTCTTCAAATGTATATGTTTTGTAATCTGTAAATTTCTGAACTTCAACAGCGTTTGTTTCCTTGTTGAAGACACGCTTGTCGTTCTTAAATGATAGCTTGATAAAATTGTTGCTGATCGAATCTACGACACCGTGCGCAATTCCTGTGCTTTCGTATTTTTCCGCATAATAATTCTCAGCAAACCAAGCTTTGTTGTTCGTGTCTTCGTTGTTGATTTTATCGACAATATCCGGAACGCTTGAAACCAAAACCCAGCCCAAAAGCAAAGGCGTTACGCATAAAATAATGTACTTAAATGCTACCGGAACTTTGATGTCGGCTCCCATATTGATCTCGGCCCATCCGCGTTTAATTCCAAAAATCCACGCAAATAAAATGGTTTCCAAAAATGCAAAAACCACCAAGCTCACGGTGCCCGCCCAATAATCATATTCGTCGAAAACACCTTGTTGAAAGAAAAATACTGTTGGAAGTCCCATCAGCAAAGCCAAAGCTCCAAACGACCACGCACCTTTGTTCTTATTCCATCCAAATTCGTCGTTCATAAAGCCCATCCACGGAGTTCCCATTGCCAACGAAGAGGTAATTCCGGCAAAAAACAACAATCCAAACCAGAAGACGCCGCCTAAGATTGCAAGCACGCCGCCCCATTGTTGAAATAAATAAGGCATGGTCTGGAACGCCATCCCAAAACCTGCATTTTGAAGAACCCAGTCAAGACCAAGATATCCGGCTGCAATTGGAATAACGATCAAACTTCCGAGAACAACTTCAACAAATTCGTTCATAAAACCGGCTGAAACGGCGTTCAACGCAACATCGTCTTTCGACTTAATATAAGCCGCGTAACAATGAACAGTTCCCATCCCAACCGATAAGGTAAAGAAAATCTGTCCCGCCGCCGCTAACCACACTTTCGGATTGGTAAGCGAATCAAACTGCGGTGTCCATAAAAAGTTCAAACCATCCCATGCATTTGCCGCAGGGAATAGCTCAGACGCACCACTGGTTCCAAGAGTGAGGCCACGATATGCCAAAAACACTCCGAATATAATCAATAAGGGCATTCCGATTTTCGCAACACGCTCGATTCCGCCAAGGCCTTTTGATAAAATATACGTGTTGAGCAACAAACAAAGCACATAGAAAACAATTGCCTCATACGGAATTCCGGTCGTAGATTCGGTCACATCGACATACGAGTTAAAGAAACCCGCAACTTCCGATTGAGACATTCCGTCAAACGTGCCTTTCAGCGCGTGTATCACATAAGACATTGTCCAGGATTCGATGTAACAGTAATAGGAGGCAACCGCAATATTTGTAAAAATTCCGAAAACACCAATGTACTTCCAGATGCGGCCTTTCGCCATGGTATCAAGAATATACGGCGTGCTATGATTGCCGAATCGACCACCAAATCGCCCGGTCGACCACTCGATAAATAAAAGAGGAATCCCCATCAAAAGAAAGCAAACCAGATATGGAATGATAAATGCGCCACCGCCGTTTTGTACCGCTTGTACAGGAAATCGCAAAAAATTTCCCAATCCCACTGCATTTCCCGCCATGGCCAAGATTAATCCGGTTCTTGATCCCCATGACTCCGCTTTTTGTATCATAATGTGTAATATGGTTTGGTGTGCATAGGTTTCAAAGATAAAAAAACATTTAACAAATAAATTAACGTTATTAAATTCTATACTATATTATTCCTGATGGGTTGATTGGCAAAATTTAGCCGTTCCAAATTAATTTTGCGATATTTGTAACTATGAATAACACGTGGATAGGACTGCGGGAACATCTGAAATTTTTCATCAAGAGAAATCCGGAATGACATACGCTCGCTTCAGCTATTAATAATCAATTTGAAATTATGCCACTATATCATAAACTAGGGTCTTTTCCACAAAAAAGACACACGCAATTTGAAAAGCCCGACGGCTCGCTCTATTACGAGCAACTTTTCGGCACTGAAGGCTTTCACGGTCACTCGTCGTTGCTCTACCACGTTCATCGGCCGACTCAAGTTAAGGAAATCCTCAAATCGTATTCGGTTGAACCCGAAATAGCAATCGATAAAAACATAAAATCCCTCCTGCTAAAAGGTTTTGAACTTCAACCAAAAGACGATTTTCTGGACAGCCGGACCGATATGCTTGTGAACCGCGATTGTATCATCGGACTTGCAGCACCTCGGCAGTCGCTCACCGATTACTTTTATAAAAATGCCGATGCCGACGAAATGATCTTCATCCATAAAGGTTCGGGAACGTTGCGCACCATGATGGGAAATATTCCGTTTGAATACGGCGATTATCTGATTGTTCCACGCGGAATGATCTATCAAATCCAATTTGATACGCAAGAAAACCGATTGTTTTACGTCGAGTCATATTCGCCATTCTACACCCCAAAAAGGTATAAAAACGCATCTGGTCAGCATCTTGAACATTCGCCGTTTTGCGAACGCGATTTTAAACTTCCAACCGAACTTGAAACGCACGATGAAAAAGGTGATTTTGTCATCAAGATCAAAAAAGAAGGCATGATGCACGAAGTGGTTTACGCCACGCACCCGTTCGATGTTATTGGTTGGGATGGCTACAATTTCCCATACGCGTTCTCAATTCACAATTTTGAACCAATTACGGGCCGCGTTCATCAGCCGCCTCCGGTTCATCAAACTTTTGAAACGGCAGGTTTCGTGGTTTGCTCATTCTGCCCGCGGCATTACGATTATCACCCAAAAGCGATTCCGGCGCCATACAATCACAGCAATATCGATAGCGATGAAGTTTTGTACTACGTCGACGGCGATTTCATGAGTCGAAACAATATCGAACAAGGTCATATTACGTTGCATCCAAAAGGAATTCCGCACGGTCCCGCACCCGGAGCAATGGAGCGTAGCATCGGTCAGACCGTTACCGAAGAACTCGCCGTTATGGTCGACACATTTCGCCCGCTGAAAGTTACAAAGGCGGCAATGGGCCTCGACGACGGTCAATATTATAAATCCTGGGTGGAGTAAGTTCAGGAGCTATTTCCTGCTGTCCGCTGTATCTTTTGCTTTTTCCGCTAAAGCTTCAAAAACAAAAGGATGCCGCTTCCCATCAGGGCTAAAACGAATAGATAACACAGGCTTTTGCCTAAAAATTTAATGTAATGAACAACGGAGTAAAATCAGTAGAATACGGACTAGAGAAAATTTTTGAAGGAGCTCAGGATTTCCTTCCGCTTCTCGGAACAGATTATGTCGAACTATACGTCGGAAACGCCAAACAAGCGGCCCACTTTTATAAAACAGCTTTCGGATTCCAATCTTTGGCTTACGCCGGGCTCGAAACCGGTGTTCGCGATTACGCATCTTATGTGCTTAAGCAAGATAAAATCCGTTTGGTGTTAACAACGCCACTTACAGCCGATTCGCCAATCAACGATCACTTAAAAAAGCACGGCGACGGAGTTAAAGTGGCAGCTCTTTGGGTTGAAGACGCCCGAAGCGCTTATGAAGAAACTGTAAAACGAGGTGCAAAACCGTTTATGGAGCCACGCGTCGAATCAGACGAGTTTGGTGAAGTTGTTCGCTCCGGAATCTACACTTACGGTGAAACGGTACATATTTTTGTCGAAAGAAAAAATTACAACGGCATCTTCCTGCCGGGCTACAAAAAATGGGAATCAGAATATCAGCCTGAACCGGTTGGCTTCAAATACATCGACCACATGGTTGGAAATGTGGGTTGGGGCGAAATGAATACCTGGGTTAAATGGTACGAAGATGTTATGGGATTTGTTAACTTCCTCTCTTTCGACGACAAGCAAATCAACACCGAATATTCGGCCTTGATGAGTAAGGTAATGTCGAACGGAAACGGTAGAATCAAATTCCCGATCAACGAACCTGCTGAAGGCATGAAGAAGTCGCAGATCGAAGAATATCTCGATTTTTACGGCGGGCCCGGCATTCAACACATTGCAATCGCCACCGACGATATTATCCGAACCGTGTCATTGCTAAAAGCTCGAGGAGTCGAATTTCTATCTGCGCCGCCACATGCTTACTATGAGGCCGTTCCCGAACGTCTCGGCGATCACATGAAAATGATGAAAGAAGATTTGCACGTTCTCGAAAGCCTGGCTATTATGGTCGACGCCGATGAAGAAGGTTACTTGCTTCAAATTTTTACTAAACCTGTTCAGGATAGACCGACGCTGTTTTTCGAAATCATCCAGCGAATGGGAGCAAAAGGTTTTGGTGCCGGTAACTTCAAAGCCCTTTTTGAATCGATCGAAAGAGAACAGGCACTAAGAGGTACTTTATAATGAGGTAGTTCGCTGCAAAATTCTTGTTAAAGTCGCAGATGCTTTTTTATCTGTAGTATATTTGCAATAGTGGCGGGTTGATAATTTGATCCGCCACTTTGTTATAACAATCATTCGCTACTTAAGAGCTGAAATCAGGATGATGGGTTTTGGAATGGATATTGCCAATCGGCAGGCAAAATAAGTTAAGCTATGAAAAAGATACTACTTTTAATACTCTTTATATCGACTACAAGTCTCACCACACAAAACAATAAATCCTTTGATGTTGGTGAGTTTTTTAAATTCAGAATTTCATATGGAATTGTCAATGCAGGTTACGCCACTCTTGAAGTAAAAGATGCCGTTAAAAACAATAAAAAAGTTTTTCACGCGATCGGAAAAGGATGGACAACCGGAATGTCACGCTTCTTTTTTAAGGTTGAAGACCACTATGAAAGTTATTTCGACAAAGCTACCGGGAATCCATATCAGTTTGTGAGAAAGATCGATGAAGGCGGTTATACCAAAAATCAGGAAGGTTGGTTTAATCAAGCTAAAGATCAGGTGCTGGTTAAAGACTACAAAAAAAACCGCGAACGAACTTTTTCGGTTCCGAATAATACGCAAGACATTGTTTCATCGTTCTATTACTTGAGAAATCATCCGGGCATAGATAACATGAAGGTCGGCGAATCGGTTGCCATCGATATGTTTTTTGATGACGAAACCACAAAATTCCGCTTGAAATTTATTGGTCGGGAAAACTTAAACACTAAATTTGGCGTCATTCCAACCTTGGTTTTTAGACCAATGGTTCAATCAGGACGCGTCTTTAAGGAAGAAGAAAGTTTAACTGTTTGGATTTCTGCTGACGATAATAAGATACCTTTGCGAATCAAGGCTAGCTTGGCAGTAGGCTCGCTTAAAGCCGATCTGGATAGCTTCAAAGGATTGAAACATCCATTCGTAGTTAAAAAATAATGTAATGATCAACAATGTTTCCGAAGAATTATTGGGCGAATTAAACGAAAAATTTCGTGCGATAAATCAAAATACAAACACTCACTTAGAAGGCCTCTTATGGTCTAAACCGATAACTTACTGGGATTATATTCAGACTGATGCGTTGCTGAATCTACAAGTGCAACGTACAGTTTTGCCTGATGAAATGGTGTTTATCATGTATCATCAGATTAATGAACTTTTGTTTAAAATGATTCTGTGGGAAATCAATCAGATTACTTCTGTCGATAAACCAGAACCTGAGTTTTTTACAGCCCGACTAATGCGAATCAGCAGGTATTTCAATATGCTGACCACATCATTTGACATCATGGGCGACGGAATGGAAGTTGGCCAATACATGAAATTCCGAAACACGCTCACGCCGGCTAGTGGCTTCCAAAGCGCTCAATACCGAATCATCGAATTTGCATCAACTGATCTTATTAACCTTATCGATTATCGTTTCCGGGCAACCATCGATCGCAACACGCCATACGAGCACGCGTTCGAACATCTTTATTGGCAAGCCGCCGGAAAAGATTATAAAACCGGGAAAAAATCATATCTCATCGAACAGTTTGAAAAGAAATATAAAGCCGAATTCCTACGGTTGATGGAACAATACAATACCACCAACATTTGGCAAAAGTTTAAGCAACTACCAGATGAGTCGAAAAGCAACCCCGAACTCGTTGCAGCCATGCGTCATTTGGATCACACCATCAATGTAACTTGGGTAATGGGACATCTGAACGCTGCCCGCAAATATATCGAAAGCGGTCAGGGAAGCGGTGAGGCTACTGGCGGATCTGATTGGAAAAAATACATGCATCCTAAACATCAAAAGCGTATTTTCTTTCCTGAGCTTTGGAGCGAGGAAGAACTCAAAAATTGGGGAGAAGAAAACTAAACAAATACGCCCAAATCTATTTGTCTTGAAATACCGAATCATATTATTTTTACTCACATTTTCACTATTTTCCTGCGAGAATCCGACCGAAGAAGATCAAGTTGCCGCAACACCGGTTATTAAAAAACGCACCGACTTCGGTTTTGACCTGAATCAGTTCAATGTTGTCAATGACACCGTTGATTCGGGCGATACTTTTGGTGGAATCATTGGGAAACAGAATCTTGGCCAACTTAAAGTTCATGACTTGATTTCAATTGTACGCGACAGTTTTGACGTTCGGCAATTGCGACGTGGTAAGCCTTTTACGATGCTTCGTAGCCTTGATCGCAAAAAAGAGCTTCAAGTCTTCATTTATCAACCCGATCAGGTAAATTATTTAGTAATCGATCTCAGGGATTCGGTTCAGGTTTATAAGAAAACCAGACCGGTTACAATCCGAAAACGCACGATTGCAGGCGAATTGGACGGTTCTTTATCTGAAGCGCTTCAGAAGGAAAAAGTCGATCCCGCTCTGGCAGCGCAAATCGCTAAGGTTTATCAATGGACAATCGATTTCTTCAAACTTCAAAAAGGCGATAAATTTGGAGTCACATTCACCGAAAGGTTTATCAACGATACAATTTACGACGGAATCGACACGCTTCATGCCGCGTTTTTTGAGTATAAAGGCAAGAACATCTACGCGTTTGCATTTGCACAAAATCCGGAATCAGGGAAAGTTGAATACTACGATCACGAAGGGAAACCATTGAAGAATTTCTTTTTGAAAGCGCCGTTAAAGTTTAGCCGAATTTCTTCAAGATTCTCAAAAAGACGATTTCATCCGGTTCAGTCGGTTTGGAAAGCGCACAAAGGAACGGATTATGCCGCGCCAACCGGAACGCCAATCATGACAACGGCAGCGGGTGTGGTAGAAAGGACGGGATATACCGCCGGTAATGGAAATTATGTTAAGGTAAAGCACAATAATACGTATTCAACGCAGTATCTTCACATGTCGAAAATTTTGGTTCGTCGCGGACAACGCGTCAATCAGGGTGATATAATTGGTAGGGTTGGAAGCACCGGGCTTGCAACAGGTCCGCACGTATGCTACCGGTTTTGGAAAAATGGCGTACAAGTCGACGCACTTGCGCTCAAACTTCCAAATGCCGATCCGATGAGCAACAAACACAAACCGCGATTTCTGGCGCAAATCGAACCATTTAAACGTGAACTCGATAGTGTGGCAGGTATCAGACTAAAAAAATAAACTTATGGCACTCGAAACCATCAATCCATCGGGCACAAATGCTTGGCAAAAGCTACGCGAACATTATCATGACATGCAATATGTTGGCATAGTAGATCTGTTCGAAAGTCCGTCGCGAGCAACCGACTTTACCATTCAGTGGAAGAATTTCTTAGTTGATTTTTCAAAGAATGCTTTGTCGGATAAAACCATGAAACTTCTTTTTGAGTTGGCTCGCGAGATGCAACTTAAACCGGCTATCGATCAATATTTTGGAGGCGAGTCGATCAATATGACCGAAAATCGCGCGGTGCTGCATACGGCCTTGCGTGCTGATGAAAATCAGGAAATTTTGGTTGATGGTAAAAATATCATGACCGAAATCGTTTCTGTAAAACAGAAGATGAAGTCTTTTTCCGACGAAATCATCAGCGGAACTAGAAAAGGATTTACCGGAAAGCCGTTTACTGATGTCGTCAATATTGGTATCGGCGGCTCCGACCTTGGTCCGGCTATGGTGGTTGATGCTTTGAAGTTTTATAAAAATCATCTGAACGTTCATTTTGTCTCAAATGTCGATGGCGATCATGTGTCGGAAGTTTTGAAAGTTTTGAACCCGGAAACCACATTGTTCGTTATTGTTTCAAAGACTTTTACCACTCAGGAAACACTGTCAAATTCAGAAACTATTCGCAAATGGTTTCTTACATCTGCCACTAAGGATGACGTTGCAAAACACTTTGTTGCGGTTTCAACAAATATTGGTCGCGTAACCGATTTTGGAATTGCCCAGGAAAATATCTTCCCAATGTGGGATTGGGTTGGCGGCCGATTTTCACTCTGGAGCGCTGTCGGATTATCGATTGCGCTTGCCGTTGGTTACGGAAATTTCGAAAAGATGCTTGCCGGCGCAAGGGAAATGGACTCGCATTTTAAGGAGGCAGAATTGGAATCGAATGTTCCTGTTGTTTTGGCAATGATCAGCGTTTGGTATAACAATTTCTTTGGTGCCGAAACCGAAGCAATCATTCCGTATTCTCAATATCTTCAAAAACTTGCACCGTACCTTCAGCAGGGAATCATGGAGAGTAACGGAAAAAGTGTCGGTCGTGACGGAAATCCAGTGAATTATCAGACAGGAACCATTATCTGGGGCGAACCCGGTACGAACTCGCAGCACGCCTTTTTTCAACTGATACATCAAGGCACGAAGTTGATTCCAGCGGATTTTATCGGATTTGTCAATTCGCTTCATGGCGATAAAAATCATCACGATAAGTTGATGTCAAATTTCTTCGCTCAAACAGAAGCGCTGCTTAACGGGAAAAGCGAGCAGGAAGTTGAAGCAGAATTCCAATCGCAGAATCTTTCGACTGAGCGCGCCGATTTCCTACGTCCGTTTAAAGTTTTTACCGGCAATAAACCAACGAACACTATTCTGATTGACAGATTGACACCTGAATCGCTGGGGTCGTTAATCGCCATGTATGAACATAAGATATTTGTTCAGGGAATTGTTTGGAATATATTTAGCTACGACCAGTGGGGTGTTGAGCTCGGTAAGCAATTGGCTACAAAAATACTTGACGAAATCAACGCGGGAAGTCAAAGTTCGCACGATAGTTCGACCAGTTCGCTACTGGAATTCTACATGAAAAACGGTCATTCATAGCACTTTAGCTAAAATTAAAACAGATTTAACTTGCAACATGCGGTCGTTTTGACTATGTTTGCAATCCTAATATTTTTTTATGTACGGAACTATTCTTACAATTCATTCAGTTTGGGCTGTCGTTGCTTTAATTTTAGTCGCAGTCGCAATTGTAGTTTCTTTTATGGGTTGGAGCGGTAATAAGGAATTTACCCTCGGAAATAAAAAAATAGCCTTGTTCGGGTTGATATCAGCTCACATTCAATTTGTGATCGGACTGATCCTGTACTTTACCTCGCCAAACGGTATTGATAAAATCAAAGCCTTAGGCATGGGTGGATTAAGCGCCTATGATCGATTGTTAGCCGTTGAGCACCCGATGGTTAATTTAATTGCGATTGTTTTAATAACAATTGGTTATTCAAAACACAAGAAAGCAATTGGCCTTTCACAGCATAAAAATATTGCCATATTTTACAGCATTGCCGCTGTATTATTATTAAGCAGAATTCCGTGGGATAATTGGTTAGCATAACCGCCCATTAACATAAATTACCAGGATGATGTATACGAAAACAATCATAGTGGCAACATTTGCAGCAGTAATGCTAAGCGGTTTCGCACTAAGATCAGAAAAAAGTGGTACTTATACTGCCGAAGTTAAAATTGAAAACGACACCCTAAAAGTCGCTACCGTTGATACAGTTGTAGTTGATAAACTGGAGTCTGACGAAAAATACGTTTACGTTCCGTTCAAGAAAAATGCTCACGCTTCGTACTATCACGATAAATTTAACGGTAAAAAGACAGCAAGCGGCCAGCGTTTCAGCAATAAAAAATATACCGCCGCCCACAAAACATTCCCATTTGGTACCATGTTGCGGCTAACTAACGAGACTAACGGCAAATCGGTTCTTGTTGAGGTTACCGATAGAGGTCCGTTTTCGGCATCACGGGAAATTGACATCACAAAGAAAGCATTTGATGAACTTTCCGGTCGGGGAAAAGGTAGCGTAGATGTTACCATTGAAATCGCTGAAGAGAAATAATCTTCATTACAATATTGAAAACCGAACGAATCAGTTCGGTTTTTTTATGCTTAAAAATTTATTAAAAATTTAGTTCTTTTAGTTCGGTAGTTCCCGAACTAAGTAATTATCTTTGCCGAAATTTTTAACATGGATATTGAAAAACAAAGAGTCGAACTTATCGAGATGCTCGGAGTTCACTTTGAACAGCTTTATAATCTTCCGCCGCTTGGCTGTAGGATTCTAAGCACCCTGATCCTGGACGGTTGCAAAGCCGGATTAACTTTCGACGACCTGGTTCACCAATTCAAAGCCAGTAAAAGTTCTGTTTCAACAAACCTCAATCTATTATCAAAACTTGGCAAAATCACTTATTACACCTTGCCAAACGACCGCAAAAAATATTATAAGCCTGCTGCATTCAGCGCACGACTTCAAAATTATTCGTCGATGATTGCAAATGAGCAAGAATTAGTAGGTCAAATAATGGAATATCGGCAACGAACTGCCTCTTGCGATGCTGAATACAACAGTCTCGAAAACATAAAAGCCTATCGCGCTCATCTTTATGACATCGAAAAATTGCTTACCAAAACCATCAACGAATTTAAATCAATTGAAAATCAACGCCAATAATTATACTTTACCAATGAGAAATTTTTTAAGGCTTTTGCCTGTAACTGCTATTTTAATGTTGAATTCTTGCGGGAAAAATGAGCAACAAGGTCCGCCGCCTTCGGGTCCAATGCCGTTTCCTGTGAGCACGATTACCACCGGCGATGTTGAAGTATTCCAAGAATTTACTGCAAATATTGAAGGTCAACAAAATGTTGAGATCCGACCAAAAGTTAATGGTTTCATCCAAAAGATATACGTTGAAGAAGGTCAGCAGGTTCGTAAGGGTCAGTTGCTTTTCAAACTTGAGACCGACGCCATGAATCAAGATGCGGCTGGTGCAAAAGCTGCAGTTCAGGCTGCGCAAGTTGAAGTTGACAGATTAAAGCCGCTCGTTGAGCGCAACATTATCAGTAGAGTCCAACTTGAAACTGCACAAGCAAGGCTATCGCAAGCCAAAAGCGCTTATGGCAGTGTTGCAGCAACAATTGGCTATGGTACCATTACATCGCCTGTAAATGGTGTGATTGGAAGTTTGCCGTACCGTGAAGGGAGCTTGGTTTCTGCTACTAGTCCCGAGCCGCTTACCACAGTTTCAGACGCCAAAATCGTTCGTGCTTATTTCACCATGAACGAAAAGCAGTTGCTGACTTTTTCCAAAACATTCGCAGGAGCAACCATGGCTGATAAGATTAAAAATGCACCGCCGGTATCATTGCTTTTGGTGGATAATACCGAATACAATCAAAAAGGAAAATTGACTACGGTAAATGGTCTTATCGATCCAACTACCGGAACAACTCAGTTTAGAGCTGATTTTGCAAACCCTGAAGGAATCTTACGTAGCGGAAGCAGTGGGGTTGTGCGACTTCCAATCATCCAGAAAGATGTGATTCTTGTACCACAAGGGGCAGTTTTTGAACTTCAAGGAAAACAGATTATCTATGTTGTTGGCCAAGCAAACAAGGTTGAAAGCCGTGTGGTTGAAACAAACGGCACAAAGGATCTGAATTTCATCGTTGTCGCCGGACTTAAAGCTGGCGATGTTGTTGTCACCGAAGGAGCATCAAAACTAACTGAAGGCGCTGAAATTGTACCACAAAATGGTGCTTCATCTGCCACACCCGCTAATCCATCAGATAAAAAATAACTCGAAACATGCTTAAAACTTTTATTGAAAGGCCGGTCCTTTCAACCGTAATATCTATTATCATTACGATACTCGGTGTCCTCGGCTTAATGTCGTTGCCAATCGAACAATATCCAGAAATTGCGCCGCCAACGGTTCAGGTAAATGCAACATATACGGGTGCAAATGCGTCGACCGTTCTGAACAGTGTGGTAATTCCGCTTGAAGAAGAAATCAATGGTGTGGAAGGAATGACTTACATGACTTCGTCGGCGGCCAACGATGGTTCTGCAAAAATCACGGTGTTTTTCAAACTTGGCGTTGATCCCGATATCGCGGCGGTAAACGTGCAAAACCGGGTTTCGCGTGCAACCAGCAAATTGCCCCAGGCAGTTGTTCAAACAGGTGTTACTACCGTTAAGAGCCAGAATAGTGCTTTGATGTTCTTGTCTTTGTATTCTGAAAACGAGGAATACGATGGGACATTTGTACAAAACTATGCTAAAATCAACTTGGTTCCCGTGCTTCAGCGTGTTTCCGGAGTTGGTCAGGTAAACGTTTTTGGAGCTAAGGATTATTCAATGCGAATTTGGATTGATCCTGAACGTATGGCGGCATACAACATCGCTCCGAAAGACATTCAGCAAGCGCTACAAGAGCAAAATGTGGAAGCGGCACCAGGAAAATTTGGTGAAAATGCTGTTGGCGTTTACGAATATGTAATTAAATACAAAGGCCGACTCTCAGAAGTTTCTGAATATGAAAATATCATCATAAAATCGACCGGTAATGGTGGTTTTGTCAGACTTAGCGATGTTGCCAATATCGAACTCGGCGCTTTCAATTATGGCGCGAGAAACTTTGGTATGGGTCACGAAGGTGTGGGTATGGGTATATTTCAAACCTCAGGATCAAACGCGCAGGAAATTAGCGATGAGGTTGAAGCCGTAATGCGTGAAGCTGAAAAAAGCTTTCCAAAAGGGATAAAATACATCATTCCTTTTAGTACCAAAACATTCCTTGATGCGTCGATCGATAAAGTAGTTATGACTTTAATCGAGGCGTTTTTGCTTGTTTTCGTTGTTGTTTACATCTTCCTTCAAGACTTTAAATCAACATTAATTCCGGCAATTGCAGTTCCGGTGGCAATTATCGGAACGTTCTTCTTTTTGCAACTCTTCGGATTTTCGATCAATATGTTAACGCTTTTCGCGATGATTCTCGCCATTGGTATTGTGGTCGATGATGCCATTGTGGTCGTCGAGGCCGTCCATGCCAAATTAGACGAAGGTGCGACGTCCGGTAAAGAAGCGACCTTATCAGCAATGGACGAAATTACCGGTGCGATTATTTCCATCACACTCGTTATGGCGGCGGTGTTTATTCCGGTTTCATTTCTTAACGGGCCGTCCGGAGTTTTCTACCAACAATTTGCAATTACGCTTGCTGTCGCGATTTTAATTTCAGCGATTAACGCATTAACCTTGAGTCCCGCGCTTTGTGCACTTCTATTAAAACCTCACAAAAAGGGTGAGCACAAGAAAAACTTCAAGGAGCGATTCTTTGTGGCTTTCAATTCCGGTTTCGACCGAATGAATAACAAATACGTGAATTCGCTTGGTTTTTTAATGAAGAAGAAGTGGATTACCGCGTTGATTTTAATTGTTTTCTCGGGTATTGCTTATTTGCTTTTTATGACCACTCCCGCAGGATTTATTCCGAACGAAGACCGTGGAATTATTATGGCTGATATTACTTTGCCTCCGGGAACAACAATGGAGAAAACCCAGTTGTCTATCGATAAACTCGACTCACTTTTGGTTTCAATGCCGATGGTTGATGGCCGAATGAGCGTTGTCGGTTTCAGCTTGCTTAACGGCGTTAACGGGGGATCATACGGATTTAGCATCATCAAACTAAAAGATTGGAAAGAACGAACTGAAGACAATCAAAGTGTTGATGCCATCGTTAAGGAGCTTTTCGGTAGAACAGCCGGTTTCAAAGATGCGCGAATTTTATTCTTTACACCGCCAAGTATCTCAGGTTTTGGTAGTTCGTCTGGTTTCGAATTGAAAATCCAGGACAAAGGTGATGACGATTGGCAGAAAGTAAGCGAAGTATCGGGTAAATTCCTGCAAGCACTCAACCAGCGACCAGAGATTCAATATGCGCAAACCAACTTCAACCCGAATTTCCCGCAGTTCCAAATGGACATCAATGTTGAACGTGCCAAAGATGCTGGCGTCTCAATCTCTGATATCTTCAATACGATGCAAGGCTATTATGGTGGATTGTACACAACCGACTTTAACAAGTTTGGTAAGCAATTCCGTGTCATGATTCAAGCCAAGCCTTCTGATCGGGCTACTGAGCAATCGATCAACAACATTTACGTGCGAAATGCCGCCGGTCAGCAGGTTGCCATCAGTCAGTTTATCGATCTGAAGCGAATTTACGGTCCGGAAGCTGTTGCGCGATTTAACCTTTTGAAATCAATCAACGTAAACGGTCAGGCTAATCCTGGTTATAGTTCAGGAGATGCGATTAAAGCAGTTCAGGAAGTTGCCGCCGAACATTTGCCATCAAACTACGGATATGAATTTGCAGGAATGACTCGTGAAGAAATTCTTGCCGGCAACCAGGCGATTCTCATTTTCCTACTTAGTCTAGTGTTTGTGTACTTTATCTTAAGCGCGCAGTACGAAAGTTATTTGCTGCCGCTATCGGTGCTGTTATCATTGCCTGTCGGTATTGCGGGAGCCATCGGATTTGTAAATCTCGCAGGCCTCGAAAACAATATTTACTTCCAGGTCGCACTGGTAATGCTCATCGGTCTATTGGCGAAGAACGCGATTTTGATCGTCGAATTTGCGATTCAAAGGCGTAAACACGGAATGGATTTGATTGAAGCAGCAATCGAAGGCGCAAAAGCACGTTTACGTCCGATTTTGATGACCTCATTCGCATTTATTTTCGGATTGTTGCCGTTAGCGTTTTCATCCGGAGTTGGTGCTGTCGGAAACCGATCAATCGGAATGGGAGCAGTAGGCGGAATGTTAATAGGAACCATCTTCGGTGTGTTCGTGATTCCGGTTCTGTTTGTCATCTTCCAATCGCTTCAGGAAAGATTCAGCGGTAAGCCGGTGGCCGACTCAAATGTTGTATTATTAAATCAGGACAATGAAAAAGAATAGTTATAAGATCATATTACTGCTAGTGATGGCAGTCCTTTTACAATCGTGTTTTTCAGCAAAGACGTATCACCGCGAAGAACTTGCAACCGAAAATTTATTTCGTGCGACTCAGGTTTCCACCGATTCATCATCAATAGCTGATCTGCCACTTTCACAACTTTTTACAGATCCAATTCTGCAAAAACACATCGACCGGGCTATTCAGCAAAACCTTGATTTGCAAATCGCACTTCAAAATATCGCTGCTGCAGAAGCTACAATGCGTCAGGGTCGCGTGGGTTATCTTCCCTCGCTAAGCCTTTCGGCAGATCATACGCATCAACAATTGTCTAGGAATTCTCAATTTGGAGCTTTGTTGCAAGATCGAAGCACCGATCAATTTCAGTTTGCAGGAAATCTTTCGTGGGAAGCTGATGTTTGGGGAAAAATTCGCAGTAACAAGCGAGCAACTGAAGCGGATTACCTCGAATCCGTGTTTTCAAAGCATGCGATTCAAACGCGAATTGTTGCTGATGTAGCATCGTCATACTTTCAGCTGTTGGCTTTAGATGCGCAACTTCGGGTAGCTGATTCTACTTTGGCCAACCGAAGAAGTTCAATTGAAACCATTCAGGCTTTAAAAGATGCGGGGAGTGCCAATGAAGTTGGCGTGAAACAAACCGAAGCGCAACTTTATGCCACACAATTGATTATTGAAGACATTAAAGCAAATATTGTGTTTGTTGAAAACGCAATCAGTATTTTGCTGGGCGAATCGCCACGTTCAATTGAGCGCGGTAAATTGGAAGATCAAACCATTGCAGCCGATATAGAAATTGGGCTTCCGGCTACACTTTTAAGCCGACGTCCCGATGTGATTGCAGCCGAATATGCGCTTATCAGCAATTTCGAATATACCAATGTGGCGAGAAGCAATTTTTATCCGTCGTTGCGAATTACGGCAACCGGAGGCTTTCAGAGCATCGACATTCAAAACTGGTTTGATGCCAATTCGCTTTTCGCAAACGTATTATCCGGAATCACGCAGCCCATTTTCAACCGGCGTGAGATCAAAACGCGATATGAAATTGCTCAGGCAAATCAGCGACGGTCTTTGATTCAATTTCAACAGTCGCTTTTAAACGCAGGTCGCGAAGTTTCAGACGCATTACAGGATTATCAGAATGAAACTGCGAAAATGGAAATTCGCACCCGACAACTCGAATCGCTTAAACAAGCAGCGACGTTTTCAGATGAATTGCTCAATTACGGATTGGCCAATTATCTTGAAGTTCTAACCGCAAAAGATCAAGCGCTCAACTCCGAGCTGAATTTGATCGATAATAAATATCGTCAGTTCAACGCCGTTGTGCTTTTGTACCGAGCACTCGGCGGAGGCTGGCAATAATATGAAACCATCAGTTAATTCTGATGGTTTTTTTATTTATTCCACTTTTTAAACGGATTTTTTAGCAGTTGTGAATTGTAATATTTTTGGTCCTGAGTAACTTCAGATCCTAACCAAACTGGTTTTGAAAAAACTTCAGACTCATTCGACAACTCAATTTCAGCAAGTACTAATCCGGCGTTATCACCTAAAAATTCATCAATTTCATAAGTGTGTTCTCCAATTGGAACCAGATATCTGAGTTTTTCAACCGCGCCAGGCTCACACAGTAGCATCAGTTGTTTGGCCTCGTGCAGCGGAATCTCGGTTTCCCATTCATATCGGGTGGTTCCGGTTTCATTGCTTTTTCCTTTAATGGTCAGAAATCCGCTTTCGCCGCGAATTCGCACCCGAACCGTTCTTTCGGGAACAGATGATAAATATCCTTGCGCAATATGTTGTTTTGAGGTGGCTTCTAATTTATAATCGTCACTATTTACAAGGAATTTGCGTTCGATTTCTAACATGGCAGATTTGTTATTTATTCGCAAGTTAACGTTTTCTATACCTCAATTTGTATTTTTACCTTTGCTGATGAAATTTGAAAACCGACAAATGTTTAAAAAGAAGGTCAAAAAGAAACCCAATGCCATTGATTACATATTGTCGTGTTGCAATGAAAACGCATTTCGTCAGACAGATGATGACGATCTCGAAATTCTTGTAGACATCATAAGACTGATTAGACCGTCAAATCCCAACGCTGTCGATGTCAATTTAACCGATTTAATTCGCTTTTTGCAATCAAACCGGGATTGTACCGCGCAACTAGCCGAATATATCAAGCGCGTTTTGCATCGGATGAAATTCAATAAGTTTTTATCTGATGCGGCAATTTTGCAGGATGTCGATTTCTTCTTCGAGATTCGCAAACGGTTGATTGCTAAAATGCTTCCCAACCAGCCGCAGAAGGACCGACTTGAATATGTTCTGAATCAGGTTTTCTATAAAGCTTCAGATACGGTTTGGATCAATAGAATTCCGGTGATGCAGTTGGAAGCTTTGTATGATGTGCTTCAATTCGATTCTATTTACTCAACTGTCGAGAAAGATTCTCCACTTTCGGAATTGCTAATCGCGATGCATTTGCTGACTCAACGAATGAGCGGTCGGGCGATGGAAACTGATGTGGTGAAGATGGTGCCGGAATTTGACGACCTCGAAAGTCCGTTTGCCGCATTCGAAAAAGAACTGCTTTTGGTCGAGGAACGAATTCGGAATTCAGGTCAACACTACATCGAATCAGACGATTTGTCCTATCGGCATATGCAGGTTCTACACAAACAGTGCGAATTGTTCGTCGCGAAAGCATTTAGCAACAGCGCAAAATATGGGATTTCGTTGCGGGTGAATCAAAATTTGCTTAAAATCCGACAACAGCTTGAAAGGTTACGGGTGTTGGTTCCGCTGCTGGTGGCTGAGTCGCCGGCTGCGCGAAAACGCAACAGCATCGATCTGGCGTTACAACTCATCAAATACAATTGTTACAAGAATAACGTTCGAAAATTCATTTCTGAAAGTACGCAGCTCATTTCTTATGAAGTAACCCAACACACGGCCAAAACCGGGGAAACGTACATTACCGAGGGACGGACTGAGTATTGGAAAATGTTTAAGGCTGCGCTCGGCGGCGGATTTATCGTCGGTTTACTGTGCATCATCAAGGTTTTGCTAGGTAAAATTGATACGAGCCCCTTTGCACATGCAATATTATATAGCCTCAATTATGCTGTCGGTTTTATCCTGATTTACCTTTTGGGCTTTACACTTGCTACAAAACAACCCGCCATGACCGCATCGACGTTGGCGAAATCGATCGACGAGGATATTCGCAAAAAGCATCAAAAAACCGGCAAGTACAGCGAATTCGCCATTTTGTTTGCACGTGTGTTCAGATCGCAGTTCATCGCCTTTGTCGGCAATGTCATTATGGCGTTTCCCGTGGCGCTGATCGGTGTTTATCTGATTAATTTGGCTTTTGATTATAACATTGCTGCCGCCAAGAGTTACACGTTGCTGACCGATATTAGTCCGGTCCACTCGCACGCTATTTTCCATGCGGCGATTGCCGGAGTATTCTTGTTTCTATCCGGAATCATCTCAGGAAGTATTGCCAATCGCGACCGACATGGGCAGATTTACTATCGCATTGAAGAGCATCCGGTGCTGAAAAAGAGTTTTGGTAAAGCCCGGACGAAGAAATTCGCAAAACTGTACGAGAAAAAATGGGCGGGAATTGTTTCAAATTTTTGGTTCGGAGTTTTTATGGGAACAACAGGTTCGATCGGCTTTTTCCTTGGTTTGGACCTAGACGTCCGTCACATTACATTCGTCAGCGGAAATCTTGCGTTAGGACTTTTTGGTGCCGATTGGCAAATCACCTTTTGGTTACTTTTCTGGTGTTTACTGGGAATTGGCGTAGTTGGCCTTGTCAACTTTGTCGTGAGTTTCAGCTTATCGTTAGGACTGGCGTTCCGATCAAGAAACATTTCGTGGCTTGAAAGCCGATTTGTGATAGCCTCGATATGGAAGCACTTTAAGCAAAAACCGCTTTCATTCTTTTTTCCGACTAAGAAGAAAGAAGCTTCTGTTGTTGCCAGCGAATACCTGAAATCACATTAGGTATGAATGCGCTTCGAAAGATCATCCACGTTGACATGGATGCTTTTTATGCATCGGTCGAGCAAATGGATAATCCAGAACTTAAAGGAAAGCCATTAGCTGTTGGCGGATCTGAGAATAGAGGCGTGGTTGCCGCGGCAAGTTACGAAGCGAGAAAGTTTGGTGTTCGAAGTGCAATTAGTGGCGCTTTGGCGAAGAAATATTGTCCCGATATTATTTTTGTAAAACCGAGATTTGAACGTTATCGCGAGATATCAGATAAAATTCGGGCAATATTCTACGATTATACTGATTTGGTCGAACCGCTTTCACTTGATGAAGCATACCTCGATGTAACCCAAAACAAAAAGGGGATGATGAGCGCCTCAGTAATTGCGAATCAAATCAGACATCGCATTTTTCACGAAATCGGACTTACCGCATCAGCTGGAATATCGGTCAATAAATTTGTCGCCAAGATCGCATCGGATTTTAATAAGCCAAACGGACAAACCACCGTTGCTCCCGATGAAGTGGAAGCCTTCCTTGAGGCGCTACCGATCAAAAAATTCTATGGCGTCGGTAAAGTAACAACCGAGAAGATGTACCAATTGGGAATCTTTACCGGTTCCGATTTAAAGAGTAAGTCGGCTGAATTTCTGGAAAAGCATTTTGGGAAATCGGGTTTATTCTATTACGATGTGGTTCGTGGCATCCACAATAGTGAAGTCAAACCCTCGCGAAAAGCAAAATCTGTTGCGGCTGAGCATACATTCGACGAAAACCTTTCTTCTGAAATTTTTATGCAAGAGCGCCTTGAGCAAATTGCCGATCAATTGGTGCGCAGAATTCAAAAGCATAAGCTTGCGGCAAAAACCGTTACGCTTAAAATTAAATACAGCGATTTTACGCTACAAACCCGCAGCAAGACGGTTCCGTACTACATTTCCGATAAAGGATTGATTCTGGAGGCAGCAACCGAGCTTTTATATCAGGAAAGGATGAAAGATTCGGTTCGGCTACTCGGCATTTCGCTCAGCAACCTGAATAATGAGGAGAAGAAACGTGCAATCGCAGTTCAGTTGAAATTTGATTTCTAAAAAAAAGGCTACCCAATCGAGTAGCCTTATGTTTTAATCCCTGCTGGATAACTTTGAAATCAGTCTCAAAAATTCGACGTACAGCCAAACTAGCGTTACCATTAAACCGATGGCGCCAAACCATTCCATGTATTTTGGTTGTTTTTGTGCTGCGCCTTTTTCAATCATGTCGAAATCAAGAAACAAGTTTAATGCAGCGATGATAATCACAAAAACGCTGATTCCGATGCTCATTAGCGAGTTTCCATAATGAACCGGAACAAAACTGGTGAACATTGAAAATAACCAACTCACAATGTAATACGTGGCGATCGCAAGAGTAGCTGCAATCACAACCGATCTGAATTGTTGGTTGACTTTAACGATCTTATACTTATACAGTCCGAGACAAACCATAAAAGTGACGAAAGTTGCACCAACCGCTTGAATGACGATTCCCGGGTACATTTGTTCGAAAAACGCCGAAATCCCGCCAATAAATAAGCCTTCAAAAATTGCGTATCCTGGTGCAACAATAGCTGAATGTTGAGGTCGGAATGCCGCAACGAAAACCAGAATCAACCCCACAATTGCGCCGGCAATCATATATGGGAAAATATTATATCCAATCGACCCCAAGTACCAAATCCCGGTAGCCGATGCAACAAGCAAAAGCAACATGATAAATGTTTTGTTCACCGTTCCCGACACGGTCATTGTCTGATCGTAATCAATTAAGATGGTGTCTTGCACCTGATTGCGGTCAAGTTGCGATGTTTCGCTAAACGATTTGTTTTTTAGAAACGGGTTTTGTGATTCGAATTTCATTTTGTTTTGGTTTTGCCCAAATATATAATAAAAACAATTACGTTGATTAATCTTCGATTTGCGATACACGAAGCGTGTTTACCATCCCTTTATCGGTTACAGGCATTGCCGCAAGGTTGATAATCATTTCCCCTTTTTGTACGAATCCGCGCTTTTTAGCAATTTCGTTAATGTGCGTAACGGTATCATCGGTGCTTACAAATTCGTCATAATAAAACGACTTTACGCCCCAGAGCAAATTGAGTTGCGTGAGAATTCGCTTGTTTGATGTGTAAACCAGAATATGGGCGTTTGGTCGCCACGCTGAAATCTGGAACGCCGTGTATCCGCTATTGGTAAGTGTACAGATTGCTTTTGCTTTGATGACGTTGGCCATCATTGCCGCGTGATGACAAATCGATTTTGTGATAAAACGTTTGGTTCGCACTTGTGGCGTGTCTTGAGGCACCTGAATTAGCGGCGAATCTTCAACAGCTTCAATAATCTGAGTCATTTTCTGAATTACCTGAACCGGATAATTACCGACAGATGTTTCGCCCGACAACATAACGGCATCGGCACCGTCCATAACGGAATTCGCAACGTCATTCACCTCGGCGCGTGTTGGCGTAAGGCTTGTGATCATCGTTTCCATCATTTGTGTGGCGATGATTACCGGTATTCTGGCTGTTTTTGCGCGATTAACCAATTTCTTTTGGATTAGCGGAACCTCATGTGCCGGGACTTCCACACCCAAATCGCCACGGGCAACCATTAGTCCGTCGCAGAAGGCCACAATTTTGTCGATGTTCTCAACGGCTTCCGGTTTTTCGATTTTGGCGATTATCGGAATTTTATATTCTGAATGTTCAGCGATGAGTTCCTGTAATTCCTGCAGGTCTTTCGGCGTTCTGACAAATGACAATGCGATCCAATCCACATTCATGCTGATAGCAAAAAGAGCATCTCGCACGTCTTTTTCGGTCAATGCCGGAAGCGATACTTTTGTGTTCGGGAGGTTAACCCCTTTTTTTGATTTTAACGGTCCGCCTTGAACAACTCTCGCGACAACTTCGGTCGATCTGTTGGTTTCAACAACTTCAAAAATCAGTTTGCCGTCGTCAAGTAGAATTCGTTCTCCGGGATTTACATCGTTTGGAAATTCCTTATAGTTCATGTAAACTTTTTGGGCAGTTCCGGGAATATCTTCAGCGGTCGTAAAGGTGATTAAATCGCCATCTCGAACAACAATATCTTCTTTCATCACGCCAACGCGTAATTTTGGTCCCTGAAGATCGGCAAGAATCGCGGTAGTATATCCAAATTCTTCGTTAATAGACCTGATAAGGTCGATCTTCGACTTGACATCTTCGTAATCAGCATGCGAAAAATTGACCCGGAAGACATTTACGCCAGCGTCCATCATCTCCTTTAGAACCTCTCTCGTACTGCACGCAGGTCCGAGTGTTGCTACTATTTTGGTCTTTTTATTAGTCATTCTTAATATTTTAGAAAATTAAATTATTCTTTGATTTTATCTGATCGGTGTTGATTTCATACACGGTTGCAATCTGGTCGATTTGATGCAGCAGTTTTAAAAAATTGTCGGTTTCATCTTCGCCGTTATCAACTTTCAGGATATAATCGACCGTTTTGAATTCCGGCAAAAGATACGCGATCGATGGTGTATCCATCTGAAACAGGTCAGTTGCGGAAATCTTCGGCGCGGATTGAACCTGAATTTTGTTTTGAATTAAGCAATATGAAGTTTCCGTAGTCTCATCCACGTAAGTGAACTTGCTGAAATTTGCATCCCGAAAATCGCCATTTCCTGAAACAGCGGTGTCTTTGGCAAGCAAAATTGGAAGGTTTTTGTTGATTAGGTAGGCTAGAAAATAGTCTTCAACCGAGGTATGAATTGCAATCAACCGAAAGTCGATTTCGTCTAATATGCCGATGCTTAATTTATGAGCAGCCATTTACAACAAATAAGATGTAAAGATAAGATTTATGTGGCACTAACCCTTGAGCTTAGGCTAACTTAACGTTTATTTGTTAACGAAAACGATGTAGTTTTATTGGTTTCAGGCGACTTATTTGTTGATCTTTTCCTGAAATGCAAAATAGGCGCGCTGCGATGCTTTTTCTTCAGCCTTTTTCTTGGAAGTTGCTCTTGCTTTGGCAATTACTTTTTTATCGATACTTAATCGAACGCCATAAAACCGTTGGCCGTCGATGCCATTATCTTCAAAAACATCATAGTGAAAACTCTTTTTGTGTTTTTGGCACCATTCGATCAGCAGACTTTTGTAGCTGGTGATTTTGCCTTCAAGCCGCGTAATGTCGACATAAGGTATGATGACTCGCTTCTGGATAAAATTTTCGCAGTAGGCGTAGCCTTTATCGAGGTAGATCGCACCCACTAAAGCTTCAAAAATATTACCGTGAATGTTGTCGCCAAAATTGCTGAGCGGAATTTTACTTTCCATGAACCTGACCAGATTCAGATCGCGTCCGAGTTCATTAAGGTGTTCGCGACTGACAATTTTTGATCGCATTTTGGTGAGATATCCCTCATCACCGGTTGGAACTTTGCTAAAAAGGTGCGCGGCAATTACGGCGCTAAGCATGGCATCGCCAAGAAATTCGAGTCGTTCGAAATTTATCGGTATGCCGCTTTCGTCAGATTTGTTTGACGAACGATGGGTGAATGCTTTGTGATAACTGCTGATATCGTTTGGCTCGAAGCCGAGAATTTCGGTGATTTCAGCAAAAAAAGTCCCGACGACAGGCGTGCGGGACTTTGTAAATATTCTTCTGAAAATTCTCATAAAATGGCTAGAGATCAACTTTTTTAACGAGCACACATGCATTGTGGCCGCCAAATCCGAAGGTGTTGCTCATTACGACTTTCATATCGCGTTTTTGAGCTTTGTTAAAGGTAAAGTTCAGTTTCGGATCAATGTTTTCATCATCTGTAAAGTGATTGATCGTTGGCGGAACAATTCCGTGTACGATAGACAAAATGGAAGCAATAGTTTCAATTGCGCCGGCTGCACCAAGTAAATGACCGGTCATTGATTTTGTCGAATTGAGATTAAGTGTATATGCGTGGTCGCCAAAAACATGCTGGATTGCTTTGGTTTCGGCAATGTCGCCAAGCGGAGTTGATGTTCCGTGCATATTGACACCGTCAACGTCTTGCGGGGTCAATCCGGCATCGCGAAGACAGTTTAGCATTACGAATTTTGCGCCAAGTCCTTCCGGATGTGGAGCTGTGATGTGATGTGCATCAGCCGACATTCCGCCGCCGCCGATTTCACAATAGATCTTGGCACCACGAGCTTTCGCGTGTTCGTATTCTTCAAGGATCAAAGCACCGGCACCTTCACCGAGAACAAAACCTTCACGGTCTTTATCCATCGGGCGGGACGCTGTTTTTGGATCGTCGTTACGCGTTGAAAGCGCATGCATGGCGTTGAAACCACCCATGCCTGCAATAGTAACCGCTGCTTCTGAACCGCCTGTGACCATTGCATCAGCATGGCCAAGACGAATATAATTGAACGCATCAATTAACGCATTTGTAGACGAAGCACAGGCTGATACCGTGGTAAAGTTAGGTCCGCGGAAGCCATATCTCATTGAAATATGCCCGCCTGCAATGTCAGCGATCATCTTTGGTATGAAAAACGGATTGAACTTTGGAACTCCATTACCGGCGGCAAACGACATAACCTCTTGTTGGAATGTTTCCAGTCCGCCAATTCCTGATCCCCAAATAACACCAACCCGATCTTTATCAACAGAGTCGCTGTCAAGACCTGCGTCTTTTACCGCTTCATCTGATGATACTACGGCATATTGCGCATATTTATCCATTTTGCGAGCTTCCTTCCGGTCGATAAAATCTTCGACATTGAAATTTTTTAGCTCGCAGGCGAACTGCGTTTTAAAGTTTGTGGTATCAAAATAGGTAATAGGAGCAGCGCCGCTAACACCATTGATAAGGCTTTGCCAATATTCACTAACAGTATTTCCGATTGGAGTCAATGCTCCCAATCCTGTTACAACGACGCGCCTTAATTCCATATATTAATAATTAATCTTTAAAGTAATAACACCCATGTCGTCTTATGTCTTTCACAAAGAGAACATGGGTATCAAAATATTTTTGAGTTGTGAAAACAACTGATATTTAAAACAATACACCCATGAATTGACATGGGTGAAGGTATTATTATTTTTTAGCTTCTTCTATGTAAGAAATCGCTTGCCCTACAGTAGCAATGTTTTCAGCTTGGTCATCCGGAATCTGGATGTCAAATTCTTTTTCGAACTCCATGATCAGCTCAACAGTGTCTAATGAATCAGCCCCTAAATCATTTGTGAAGCTCGCTTCTGTTACAACCTCGTTCTCATCAACGCCTAATTTGTCTACAATAATCGCTTTTACTCTTGATGCAATGTCTGACATAATCTCTGTTTTTTAGTATTTAATTTGTTGGCAAAAATAAAAAACTTTATTTTAAAACCGCCGTTTAGTGAATAAATGTGACGACTAATTTACAAAAATTTATTTGTACCTGACTTCGACATAATTTTATTTAATCCCATATATATTGCTTTTTTTTGCACCTTTAACTTTACGCCATGAAAAGCATCGTGATCTTCGCATCGGGTTCGGGAACAAATGCTGAGAATATCATCAGATATTTCAACGCGACAAAATCAGCAAAAGTGGTTGCGGTTTTTTGCAACAATCCCAAAGCTGCAGTTATAGAGAAAGTAGAATCTTACAGTATTCCGCTGATCCTATTCTCGAAAAGCGAATTCTCAACCGGCTTATTTGCCGATCGAATTTCATCTTATGCGCCCGATTTAATCGTCCTTGCCGGCTTCTTATTAATGGTGCCGTCAGTTGTCATCACTAAATTTGAAGGCAAAATCATCAACATCCATCCGGCATTGCTTCCCAAGTTTGGAGGCGCTGGAATGTACGGTATGAATGTTCACAAAGCAGTCGTCGAATCGGGCGAAAGCCAAACCGGGATCACCATTCATTATGTTGACCAGCACTACGATAGTGGCGATATCATCGCGCAATTTAGCACGCCGCTAAACGGTACTGAGACTTGCGAGGAAGTTGCTGCTAGAATTCACGTTTTGGAGCAAACGCATTTCCCGAAGGTAATCGAACAACTACTAATTGAAAAGATTTGAGCACGCCTGATGTTTTTATTTACACCGATGGCGCGGCGAAGGGAAATCCGGGTCCGGGCGGTTACGGCGTCGTTATGGAAATGCCTGCCAAAAATTACCGAAAGGAGTTTTTTGAAGGGTTTCGGCTAACAACCAACAATCGGATGGAACTTTTGGCGGTGATTGTTGGTCTTGAGAAGCTTCGGATATTTCCCACAAAGGTGCTGGTGATATCGGATTCTAAATATGTAGTCGATTCCGTTCAGAAAGGTTGGGTTTTTGGTTGGGAAAAAAAAGGGTTTGCCAATCGAAAAAACGCCGATCTCTGGAAGCGGTTTCTCAAAATTTATCGGCAGCACCACGTCGATTTTAAATGGATTAAAGGTCACAACAATCACCTGCAAAATGAGCGCTGCGACCAACTTGCAGTCATGGCTTCGACTGGAAATCAGCTGAATGTAGACTCGTATTACGAAAACGTCGACTCGAAACTTTTATGAAAAATTTGCGCTTAGCCGGGTTTGCGACTTTAAAAGGAAAAGGTATCTTTGCGGCTTACTTTTAATTGAAAAAATGAACAAGCTACTGATTGTCGGAACCGTTGCATTTGATGCTATTGAAACACCATTCGGAAAGACAGATAAAATCCTGGGCGGCGCCGCAACTTATATCGGGTTGTCTGCAGCTAATTTAAATGTTGATTCAGCGATCGTTTCGGTGGTTGGCGAGGATTTTCCACAGGAATACCTCGATCTTTTGTCGGATAAAGGAATTGACATCAGCGCTGTTGAAATCGTTCCGGGCGGAAAAACATTCTTCTGGAGTGGAAAATATCACAACGATCTGAATTCGCGCGATACCCTCGAAACCCAGCTAAATGTACTTGCTGATTTTCAACCAAAAGTGCCCGCTTCTTATGCTGATGCAGACGTGGTGATGCTTGGAAATCTTCATCCGCTTGTTCAAAGCAGTGTTCTTGATCAGATGAAATCTCGTCCAAAATTGGTTGTACTCGATACAATGAATTTCTGGATGGATTGCGCATTGACGGAACTTCTTGATGTAATTGCCCGTGTTGATGTTATCACAATTAATGACGAAGAAGCACGTCAGCTATCCGGCGAATATTCGCTTTTGCGAGCTGCTGCCAAGATCCAGACAATGGGTCCGAAGTATGTTGTAATTAAAAAAGGCGAGCATGGCGCATTGTTGTTCCATCAAAAAGAGGTGTTTTTCGCACCTGCTTTACCACTTGAAGAAG
Source organism: Flavobacterium sp. (assembly GCA_015234525.1). Classification (GTDB taxonomy): domain Bacteria; phylum Bacteroidota; class Bacteroidia; order Flavobacteriales; family Flavobacteriaceae; genus Flavobacterium. The sequence goes on from JADGMX010000021.1 coordinate 77,416, forward strand.
TTTTTGATCCAACCGGTGCCGGTGATACTTTTGCCGGAGGTTTTTCGGGTTATCTGGCACAAAGCGGCGACATATCTTTCGAAAACATGAAAAATGCGATTGTTTACGGATCAAACCTCGCATCGTTCTGCGTTGAGAAATTCGGAACCGAGAAAATGCAAAATCTCTCGAAAGAAGACGTGGTTCAGAGACTAGCGGAGTTCAAATCGCTGACTCAATATGAACTTGACATAAAATCATAAAAACAATCATGCCCCGAAATTTACGGGGCATTTTTAATTAGATTCACCCTGAATCGCAACGAATAAAATGAGCGATAAAATAACTCACGAATGCGGAATTGCTTTCTTAAGATTGCTAAAGCCGCTTGAATATTACAAGGAAAAGTACGGAACTGCTTTCTACGGAATCCAGAAGATGTATCTGTTGATGGAAAAGCAACACAACCGCGGACAGGACGGAGCCGGTTTTGCCAGCATTAAAATGGATGTAGATCCCGGAGAACGCTACATCAGTCGGGTTCGAAGCAACAATCCGCAAGCTATTCAAGATGTTTTTAGCCAAATCAATGAGCGGATCAACGATGAAATGGCGGCACATCCCGAATACTCAAATGATGTTGCGGCACAAAAGAAAAATCTGCCTTACTTAGGAGAGATTTATCTCGGTCACGTGCGGTACGGAACTTTTGGAAAAAACAGCATCGAAAGCGTTCACCCGTTTTTGCGCCAAAATAACTGGATGCACCGAAACCTGATTGTTGCCGGAAATTTCAACATGACCAATGTTGCTGAGCTTTTCCAAAGTCTGGTTGAACTTGGTCAACATCCAAAGGAAATGGCCGATACGGTCACGGTAATGGAAAAAATCGGACACTTTTTGGATGATGAAGTTACTGATCTCTATCAGGAATGTAAAGTAAACGGGTATTCAAAGCGCGACGCATCGCCGGTGATTGCTGAGAAACTCGACGTAGCGAAAATTCTCCGTCGCGCGTCAAAAGGATGGGATGGCGGTTACGCGATGGCGGGATTATTCGGTCACGGTGACGGATTTGTTTTTCGCGATCCGGCCGGAATCAGACCTGCCTATTACTACCAGGATGATGAGATTGTGGTGGTTGCCTCAGAACGACCGGTTATTCAAACGGCCTTTAACCTCGAATTCGACAAAATCAACGAATTAAAACCGGGTCATGCCTTAATCGTTAAAAAAGGCGGCACCATTACCGAACAGGAAATCATTGCGCCGGTTGTCAAAAAATCGTGTTCGTTCGAACGAATCTACTTCTCGCGAGGTAGCGATGCTGAAATCTACCAGGAACGAAAGGATCTTGGCCGATTGATCCTGCCCGCGGTTCTCGACGCGATTGAAAGCGATACCGACAACACCGTGTTTTCGTACATACCAAATACGGCTGAAACGTCGTTCTTTGGAATTGTTGAAGCCGCTCAGGATTTTTTGAATCAGCGCAAAAACAACTTCATTCTCGAAAACCGAAATACACTTACAAAAGAAACGTTACAAGAACTTCTTAAAGTTAAGATCAGAACCGAGAAAGTAGCGATCAAAGATGCTAAACTTCGCACGTTTATTACCGAAGACAGCAGTCGCGACGACCTTGTAGCCCATGTTTACGACGTAACCTATGGCGTTATCAAGCCGTCAGATAATTTGGTGATTATCGACGACAGCATCGTTCGGGGAACAACCCTAAAGATGAGCATCATTAAAATGCTTGACCGGTTGAAACCAAAACGAATCGTGATTGTTTCTTCGGCGCCGCAAATCAGATATCCGGATTGCTACGGAATCGATATGGCGAAATTGGAAGGATTGGTAGCGTTTCGCGCCGCACTTGAGCTTTTACAAGAGCGTAGGCTATATCATATTGTTGATGAGGTTTATCAAAAGTGCAAACAACAGGAGAATTTCAATGATACTGAAGTCGTAAACTATGTAACTGAAATCTATGCGCCGTTCGAACCGCAAGAGATTTCAGATAAAATAGCCGAGATGCTGAGCTCGCCGGAGATCAAAGCAGAAGTGAAGATTATCTTCCAAACGGTCGAGAATTTACATATCGCATGTCCGAAGAATATGGGCGACTGGTACTTTACGGGCGACTATCCGACTCCGGGTGGAAATCGCGTTGTGAACCGCGCATTTATGAATTTTTATGAAGGAAAAGATGCAAGAGCGTACTAAAACTCCTATGTTTGAGTATTTTATCGACTATAATAGCCGTTTATCTAAAATATTTGTCGCAGGCTAACAACCACTATACATTTGGAGGACCATAGCATTAGTAGGTTAAGTTTATGGTAGATTTGGGGCAAAAAGGGTGAAAGAAATTTCACCTTTTTTATTTTGTATACTTCTGAAATTCTGCTGATTCGATTCTTTTTTTTTCAAACTTTCATACTGTAAATCATACCTGTCTGTCGCAGTGCTTTCTGCTTTAGATCAGTCATAATTCATTGTAACCCGGTCTGAAAACCACCAATTCGGCCGCAGCCCCGATAGAGCCGGCATCCTTGCGCGATAGCTGCAAGATATAGGCGAAAGCGGGAATTGCTGCCATAAAAAAAAGTGCCACAAAAATTGCGACACTTTCCAGACTATTAAAGGTAAATCTATTTATCCAGCGCATATCGGCGAGCCACTTCTTCCCAATTAATCACGGCAAAAAATGCTTCGATATAATCAGGTCGGCGGTTTTGATAATTCAAATAATACGCGTGCTCCCAAACATCCATGCCCAAAATCGGCGTTCCACCGCAACCAACATCCGGCATTAACGGATTGTCCTGATTTGCCGAGGAACAAACTTCAAGCTTGCCGCCTTCATGCACACAAAGCCAAGCCCATCCCGAACCAAATTGAGACGCTCCGGCTTTAGCAAATTTCGCTTTAAACTCCGCAAAACTTCCAAAATCGCGCTCAATGGCATCGGCCAGTTCACCTGTTGGCTCACCACCACCGTTTGGCGACATGATTTTCCAGAAAAGATTGTGATTGTAATATCCGCCACCATTGTTTCGAACCGCGGTATTTGACTTGTCTAAATTAATCAGAATATTCTCAATTGTCAAACCTTCAAGCTCAGTGCCTTCAATAGCTGCGTTCAAATTCGTCGTGTATGCATTGTGATGTTTCGTATGGTGAATTTCCATCGTGCGCGCATCAATATGTGGTTCCAAAGCATCGTATGCATAAGGTAATTTTGGTAGTTCAAAAGCCATAATCGTTGTTTTAATGGTTTGTAAAAAATTTTATCAAATTTAATCAATTAACTTTGGATATATTTCGGCACCCTGATTTTTTTCAGGAGCTGATCCTGCTTTTCACTGCAATCTTTTTCGAAATTTGCCTCGCTACCGCCGGCATTTCAAAAAAGGATTTCCGCTGCAATCAGGGCTAGGGCCACGGTATTCACAACTAAACAATCCGAAGATTTGGAACGGCATTCATTCTCATTATACAACGCCTCGGCAGGTTCGGGAAAAACCTATACGCTGGTTAAGGAATATCTTAAAATCATCCTTAGCGCAACCACCAACGACGCATATCGGCACATTTTAGCCATCACATTTACAAACAAGGCCGTCCATGAAATGAAATCGCGGATCGTGTCGAGTTTGTCCGAATTTACAAAAGATAATCCAAAGGAAAAAACTTTGGCGCTGATGGAACACATTTCGCACGAAACCGGTTTGCCCGGTCCGAAGATCCAGCAAAAAGCGCGTGACATCATCCGGCACCTGATTCACAATTACGCGGCTTTTGACATTTCGACCATCGATAAATTCACACATAAAGTCATTCGCGCCTTTGCGCACGACCTTAATTTATCGCTCAATTTTGAGGTTTCGCTCGACACCGATAATCTTCTTGCCGAAGCCGTCGACGCGTTGATTGCTCAGGCGGGCGACAATGAAGCGCTGACCAAATTGCTGCTCGATTTTACAATGGAAAAAGCCGACGACGACAAAAGCTGGGATGTTACCAGGGAAATCCTCGATGCCGGAAAACTATTGCTTAACGAGAATAACCGACAGGAAGTTTCACATATCCAACAAACATTGCTAACCGAATTCTCATCGATCAAACAACAGTTGCGACATAAATCCAAGTGTTATGAGGACGATTGTGTTGAATCGGTCGAAAAAGCCTTTGAACTTTTAGAGAAAAATGGTGTCGATCTGGCGTCGTTCTCAAGCAGGCACTTTCCGAACCATTTGCAAAGCATTCGCGAGCGACGTTACAATCCGGCTCTCAAACGCTATTTTGAACCCGAAGATATTAAGGTCAACAAAGCGGCTAAAGATCGTGCAATCATCGAAAGCCTGACGCCTGAACTTTTAAGCATCTTGGAAAAGGTGTACGAGAATTATTCGCAACGCGATTTTTGCAACGCGTTTTTAAAAAACATTACGCCATTATCACTTCTGGGAACGGTTAACGGCGAACTCAGCCGAATTCAGGAAGAGCAAAATGTACTTTCGATAGCTGAGTTCAATAAAATAATTAACGAGCAGATCCAGAATCAGCCGGCGCCGTTTATTTATGAAAGGATAGGAGAGCGTTACAAACATTTTTTCATCGACGAATTTCAGGACACATCCGAGATGCAATGGCAGAATTTGATTCCGCTGATCAACAACGCGATTTCCTCAGAACATCCGGTTCTTGGCAAGGGAACATTGATGATTGTCGGCGATCCAAAGCAGTCGATTTATCGTTGGCGTGGCGGAAAAGCTGAGCAGTTTATCGCGTTGGCGAATAGCGAAATCCCGTTTAATACCGTTGATGTCAACATTCAATCGCTTGATACGAATTTCAGGAGTTATTCGGAGGTGATTAATTTCAACAACGATTTCTTCAGAATGCTTGCAAACGAATTTACATATCCCGATTACCGCGATTTGTATGAAAACCATTCGTTTCAAAAGACCAATGCTAAAACCGGGGGTTACGTCAACATCTCGTTTATCGATGAAACTGCGGTGGCAAACGGACCTGAAAAAGTGGAACTTTTTGCCAAGACAACAGTTGCCACCGTTAACGAAGTACTGCAAAAGGGATTTTCATACCGCGACATTGCGATCCTGACCCGGAAGCGGCATCATGGCGTTGCGGTTGCGCAGGAGCTCACGGCTGCAGGAATTCCGATTATTTCGTCTGAAACGCTTTTGCTGACAAATTCGGCTGAAGTCAGGTTTTTAATAAATGTTTTAAAATATTTGAAAAACCACGCCGACCTGGAATCAAAAGCTGATTTTTTGATTTATCTCGCGCCCATTATCGCGCCTGAAATGCAGGTTCACGATTTTGTTTTGAACGGCCATCTGAAATATACTGAAAGCGAATTTGAGCTATGGATTAAATCGTTTGGAATAAATATCTCGTTTGATGATTTGCGTAAAAAATCGCTTTACGAGGTCGTTGAATCGGTGTTGCGAATTTTTCTGAAAATTGAAAAAAGCAATGCGTATATTCAGCATTTTCTAGATATAATTTTGGAACGCGACATAAAGAACATGTCGGGAATTAGTGATTTCCTTGAATTTTGGGACAAGAATTCAGAGAAGTTGAGCATTCCGTCTCCGGAGGAGAGCGATGCCGTTCGTATTCTGACGATCCATAAATCGAAGGGACTGGAATTTCCAGTAGTCATATTTCCATTTGCAGAAGAAGATTACTCGCGCAAACCCAAAGATAAATTATGGGTTGAAGCCGATTCTGAAGTATTTGGATTGCCGAAAGTGCTGATTGATAACAGCAAATCAGTTGAAGGTTTTGGCGATGTGGCTTCGGCGGCATACTTGCAGAAAAAGCAGGAAGAATTGTTGGATAATATAAACGTCCTATATGTCGCATTGACCAGAGCTGAAGAGCAATTATATGTTATTTCTGCGATGAATTTGAGGAAAAATGGCGAGCCGCCTGAGAATTGCTTGTCAGCTTTCCTGATAAAGTATCTCGATTTTGTCGGGAAATTCGACACAGCAGTCAGGAACTACGAGTTTGGCGATCCGGCTCGTATTTCAGCATCGTCAAAGGCGATCGAGTCAATGCCTGAAATCACTATGGTCAAGCAGCCAATGGATCTTCGTCAGGCTAAAATCGCCAGAAAAGAGTCGCTTATGTGGGGAACCAAACAACAGGAAGCGATTGAATATGGAAATGTCATTCATGAAATCATGGCCAATGTAAAATCAGCCGATGATGTTGTATTCGCCGTAACCCTTGCCCTTGAAGATGGATCGATAACTTCAACACAAAGGCAAAACGTAGAAGATCAGATTAATCAAATTTTAAATCATGAGGATTTGCGCGACTATTTTTCGAAAGATCACAAAATTCTAAACGAACAAGTAATCATCAGAAAAGAGCAAACGCCGATAAAACCTGACCGAATGGTAATCGGTCGAAACAACGAAATTCTGTTGCTTGATTATAAGACGGGGGAACATAAGGCGGGATATGTTCAACAACTGGAATCGTATCAGATGGCGATCGAGCAGATGGGTTATCGCGTATCTAAAAAGGCGTTGGTCTATATAGGTGAGGAATTAAAAGTCGTAAATTTGTAAACATAATCAAACTAGAAAATATGTACGGAAAGATCAAAACTTTTCTTCAGGAAGAGCTTCAAACCATCGAGGAAGGCGGAATTTTCAAAAAAGAGCGGGTAATAACTTCGGCGCAAGGAGCTGAAATTACGATTTCAACCGGTGAAAAAGTGTTGAATTTTTGCGCGAACAATTACCTTGGATTGTCATCGCATCCGCAGGTGATTCAAGCAGCCAAAGACACAATGGACAGTCATGGATTCGGAATGTCGTCTGTTCGTTTCATTTGCGGAACCCAGGATATTCATAAAGAACTTGAGCAGAAAATCGCCAATTTCTACGGAACAGAGGATACGATTTTGTATGCGGCGGCTTTTGATGCCAATGCGGGAGTTTTCGAGCCATTGCTTGGAGAGAAGGATGCGATAATTTCTGATTCGCTCAACCACGCTTCGATTATTGATGGGGTTCGCCTTTGCAAGGCCGCGCGCTACCGATATGAAAACAGCAACATGGACGATCTCGAGCAGCAATTGATCAAAGCAAACGAGGCGGGCGCCAGATTTAAAATCATTGTAACCGACGGCGTATTTTCAATGGATGGCGTAGTAGCGCCACTTGACCAGATTTGCGACCTTGCTGATAAATATGATGCGCTGGTGATGGTTGATGAAAGTCATGCTGCCGGATTTATCGGAGCTACGGGAAAAGGTACGCTTGAAGCTAAAGGTGTCATGGGACGTGTTGATATTGTAACAGGCACACTTGGAAAGGCACTTGGGGGTGCGATGGGCGGTTATACTACTGCTAAGAAGGAAATTATCGAAATGCTACGACAGCGTTCAAGACCTTATCTGTTTTCGAACTCGCTTGCACCGGCCATTGTTGGAGCGGCGATTAAAGTATTTGATATGCTCGAAAACGATACTGCTTTGAGAGATCAATTGGAGTGGAATACAAATTACTTCAAAGCCGGAATGAAGAAAGCCGGGTTTGATATTATTGAAGGCGATTCAGCCATTGTGCCGGTAATGTTGTACGATGCAAAGCTGTCTCAAACCATGTCGAATGAACTGTTGAAAAGAGGTATTTATGTGATCGGATTCTTCTTTCCTGTTGTGCCAAAAGACAAAGCTAGGATTCGGGTTCAACTTTCTGCGGCCCATACGAAGGAACAACTTGACAAGGCGATTGACGCATTTGTAGAAGTGGGGCGCAATTTGGGTGTAATTGAGTAGTTTAGGAACCTCTAAAATTATGTTATTTTTTAACATTTCGCTTTGCTGTTAAAATTTAACATAGTACTTTTGTTACATAACTTTGTAACTAAATAATCAAATCAAGTATGAAACATCTTAACAAACTTGTTGCTGCACTCTTTATGTTTGCCGGCTTGAGTTCACAAGCTCAGGACGACAATAATAAGTGGGCAATAACATTCGGAGCAAATGCCGTTGACACAAGGTTCAGCGCTGCATCAAGTCTGGAGGACCAATTTGGTCAGTACTTCGACGCAAAAGACAACTGGAACATTCTTCCTTCAGTTTCTTACCTTAATGTATCAAGATACGTAGGGTCAGGATTCTCTGTTGGTGTAACAGGGTCAGTAAACAGAATTACAAGATTCGTAAACGAAAGAGTTGGAACTTCATTGGATTATGAAGTAACAAATCCTGGTGATTTGACGTACTACGCTGCTGATGCAGAAATTAAATATGGCTTCATGAGCCTTTTGAATTCAAAAGTAATTGATCCGTCTATTCACTTAGGTGGAGGTTATACTTGGTATGATGACAATGGAGCTGGAACTGTTAATGGAGGTCTTGGTTTGACTTTCTGGTTCTCAGAAACTGTTGGTCTTGCTTTGAAATCTACTTATAAGCATTCTTTCGAAGATGAGAGAATGGTTCACCCTTCACACATGCAGCACTTCGCTGGTCTTACTTTCAAATTCGGAGGTAAAGATACAGATGGTGACGGTATCTACGACAGAGATGATGCTTGTCCTGAAGTTGCTGGTCCTAAAGAGCATAATGGTTGCCCTGACACAGACGGTGATGGAATCATTGACAGAGATGACGCATGTCCAGAACAAGCTGGTCTAGCTCAGTTTAACGGTTGTCCTGACACAGACGGTGACGGAGTTGCAGATAAAGATGACGCTTGTCCTGAAGTAGCTGGTCTTCCAGCAATGAATGGTTGCCCTGATACTGACGGTGATGGTGTAACTGATGCATCTGATAAATGTCCAACTGTTGCTGGTCCTGCTGAAAACGGAGGATGCCCATGGCCAGATACTGACGGTGACGGAGTTCTTGATAAAGACGATCGTTGTCCTGAGGTAAAAGGTACTGTTGCAAACAATGGTTGCCCTGAAATGTCAGAAGAGCAAGTTTCTAAACTTAACGCTTACGCTAAAACAATTTTGTTCAACAGCGGTAAAGCAACGTTCAAACCACAAACGCTTCCTGTTCTACGTGCAATTTCTGACATCTTGAAAGAGTTCCCTGCATCTCGTTTCATGATCGAAGGTCACACAGATTCAGACGGTAGCAACGCACTTAACCAAACGCTTTCTGAAAACAGAGCTGCAGCAGTTAAGAACTACCTAATCGAAAACGGAATCGCTGAAGACAGACTTCAATCTGCTGGTTACGGTGAAACTAAGCCAATCGATACTAACAAAACTGCTAAAGGTAAAGCTAACAACCGTCGTGTTGAAGTGAAACTTATCAAGGAGTAATTGTTTCGAAAATAAATGATGAAGAACGCCCCTATTTAGGGGCGTTTTTTTATTTTTAGCACATGAGTAAAGACACTTTTCTTCGTAAGATCGCACGTCAGGTTTTAGCCGATCACAGACAAAATTTGCTTACAACCACAATCGTTCTGCCAAATCGACGCGCAAAGGTGTTTTTGGTTGAAGAGCTCCGAAAAGAAGCGCCACATAATTTATTTTCTCCTGAAATAATCAGTGTCGAGCAGTTTGTTCAAGACATCGCCGACCTTCGTGCCATCGATAATATTGAAGTTTTATTCGATTTTTATACGGTCTACCAATCTCTTATTCCAACCTCGCAACAGCAAAAATTCGAAAATTTTGCCAACTGGGCTAAAACGCTACTGCAGGATTTTAATGAGATCGATCGGTATCTTCTCGATCCAAAGATGATTTTGTCGTATTTGAAAGATATTGAAGACATTAAAAAGTGGGGAGTTGAGCCTGAGCAAAAAACACCGCTACTTGAAAAGTATATTGACTTTTGGAAGATGTTGCCGCAGTATTACGAATCGTTGTACGCGCATTTGCTTAAGCAACGGAAAGGCTATCAAGGCATGATCTATCGTGAGGCACTTCGCAATCTCGAGCACTTTTCAAATAACAATCAGCGGCAATTTATCTTTGCGGGCTTTAATGCGTTGAACGCAGCCGAAGAACGTATTTTTCAGCATTTACTTGCCAACGATCAGGCAAAAGTTTATTGGGATGTTGATGGGGTTTTCCTCAAAAATAAATTACATGATGCCGGTTTATTTACCCGCAGATTCAAATCGGAGTGGAGCTACTATAAAACTAATTCATTTGAGTGGATTGCAGACGATTATAGTCAGCCGAAAACCGTCAACGTAATCGGTACGCCGAAAACCATCGGACAGGCTAAAATTGCCGGAAGCATCATCGAAAAAATTATTGAGGACCGCGGAATAGAAAATCTCGACCGCGTGGCCATCGTTCTGGGTGAGGAGAATCTATTAATTCCGCTACTTTATGCTCTTCCGTCTGATATTGAGGCGATGAATATAACGATGGGCTATTCAGCGCGCAATAATCCGGTTCAGATTCTAATATCAAAAATATTTAAACTTCATACCCATGCCTTAAGTCGGCAGAATGAGAGTTATGTGATGTATTACAAGGACGTGCTTGACATTTTAACTCATCCGTTATTCGAGCCGTTTGCTGAAACAAAGCACATCGTTAGATTAATTAAAGAGAACAATTTTACATTTATCTCACATCAACGCCTGTTTCAATTATACGACTCAGATTCGGCGCTGTTCAATGCCGCATTTACCAAATGGGATGACGGCGCTTTAGCATCTATTAGTCGGGTTGGAGAACTGCTTTTACTATTAAAAGAGAAGCTCGACCGCGACAATGAGGAAGCGAAAATTACCAAAGCATTTGTGTATGCCGTGTACAAAGTTGTCAATAAAATTCACAGTTATATCGATCTCAATCCCGACGTTGTGTCGATTGAAACGTTACATTCGGTTTACAAACAAACCATTGACTTAGCTGAGGTTTCATTTGAGGGTGAACCGTTGACAGGTTTACAGGTAATGGGCGTCTTAGAAAGCCGTGTTTTGGATTTTGATACCGTTATTGTAACCTCGATGAATGAAGGAAAGTTTCCGGCGGGCAAGTCGTCAAATTCCTTTATACCATATGATGTGAAAGTTGAGTACGGGCTACCGACTTTCAAAGAAAAGGATGCGATTTACACCTATCATTTTTATCATTTGCTTCAGCGTGCACAGAATATTTACCTTCTTTATAATACCGATAGTGAAGGTTTAGATGGCGGGGAAAGAAGTCGGTTTATTACGCAGCTTGAGGTTGAAAGACAGGACTCGCACGTTTTAACGCATCAAATACACAATGCGATTGTTCCGCCTGATTCGGGTCGGGAGCCGCTCGTCATTGAAAAGTCGGATGCAGTAATGGCTCGACTAAAAGAAATTGCATCTAAAGGTTTTTCACCTTCAGCGCTTACCAGCTATATCCGAAATCCGCTAACATTTTACAGGCAGAAAATCCTAAAGATCCGTGAGACTGAAGAGGTTGAAGAAAGCATTGCTGCAAACACATTAGGAACTGTTATCCATGCTGTTTTACATGATTTGCATCAGCCGCTGATCAGACAGGTTTTACGTGAAGCCGACCTTCTGGCGATGCAAGGAATGATCGATGTTGAAGTACGTAAGCAATTTGCAGAAATATATAAGGAGGGAAATATCACCAAAGGGCGAAATTTACTTGCTTATGAAGTTGCAAAGCGAAACATCGAGAAATTCATCAAAATGGAACTTCAGGATATTCGTGATGGTGCCGAAATTGTGATATTGGCCTTAGAGAAAACCTACGCGCGAGAGATTAATCATCCATCCTTTGAATTTCCGATAACCATCGCCGGCAATGTTGATAGGATCGACAGGTTCAACAACCGACTGCGAATTATCGATTACAAAACCGGCCGTGTCGAAGCAGGTGATGTTTGTCTGAAACAGTGGGGCGGACTAACCGAAGATCCAAAAAACGAGAAGATAATTCAGCTTCTTACATATGCATTTGTGACAGCAAGCGAATTTAATTTCGAAGAGACAATCGCCGGAATTTATTCATTCAAAAATATGAAGACCGGATTTTTGCCATTCGAATATCATGAAAATAAGGTAAAAGTAAAATCGATTGACGCTGAAATTCAGTCCGGATTTGAAGCACAATTGATACTGCTGTTAAGTGAGATTTTCGATCAAAATACGCCGTTTACTGAAAAACTTACTTAATTTTTCGGACGAATTTTAAAAAGGCAACTGCAAGTTCGTCGGCGTTTTCGATATGCGACATATGTCCATCCGGAAAGGTCACGACGTCAACGCGATCGTATTTTTGAAACTCAGCGGTCTCCTCAAAATTCAATACGGGATCTTTTTCGCCCAGAATCAAAAGCGTGGAAAATTGATTATTAGCCAAGAGAAACTCGCGGTCTTTTCTGATTTTCATTCCTTCAAGAGTTGCAACGATTCCTTGTAGCGGTGTTTTGAGCGCTTCAGACCTCACGTGTTCGATTTCAGTTTGAAGCCGAATCCGGTTGTTCGCACTAAAAAGATTTCCGACAGCAAGTTTTACGAAATTCGCATATCCCTGTTTAACAGCTGCAATCGCCCGATCGCGGTTGATTTTTCTCTCATCGCTATCCGCTTTTGGGGTGCTGTTAATCAGTCCGATGGCGCGAATCATTGTCGGATATTTTTCGGCAAAAGCCAATGCGACATAGCCGCCCATAGAATGACCGGCAATAATCGCTTTGCTGATTTTCAACGATTGCAACACGGCATGAACGATTTCGGCATTTTCCTCCATCGAATGCACATAGCCCAGACAATCTGTTTTGCCATGTCCCAATAAATCAATAGTGATAACGCGAAACGACTGGGAAAGCACCGTTGAAAGCGCTTTCCACATCGTTAAATTTTCAAGGAAGCCATGTAGTAACACTATAACTTTACCTTCGCCTACATCAGTAAAATTGACGGAAATGTTTTTATATGAAACCGAGTTCATTTAGGCCGGCATTGGAGTATTCATTAAACTTTCAATTTCCTCAGCTTCGATCGGGATATTTCGCATTAAGTTGAATGGTTCGCCGCTTGATTGAACAACCACGTTGTCTTCAAGTCGGATTCCAAATCCTTCTTGCGGAATGTAAATCCCCGGCTCAACGGTAAACACCATATTTGCTTGCATCGGTTCGTGAAGCAATCCGTAATCATGTGTGTCAAGTCCGAGGTGGTGAGAAGTTCCGTGCATAAAATACTTTTTATATGCAGGCCAATCTTTATTTTCATTTTTTACATCAGCCTGATCCAATAGGCCAAGTCCGATTAATTCGGAAGTCATAATCTTACCAACTTCTAAGTGATAATCTTTCCAAAGAGTGCCGGGAACAAGCATTTTGGTTGCTTCATTCTTCACTCGAAGTACGGCATTATAAACCTGTTTTTGTCTTTCAGAATAACGCCCCGATACCGGAATCGTGCGCGACATGTCACTTGAATAATTCGCATATTCAGCGGCCACATCAAGCAAAATAAGGTCTCCGGCTTTACATTGCTGGTTGTTCTGAATATAATGCAAGACATTGGCGTTGTTGCCCGATGCGATAATCGGAGTGTAAGCGAAACCTTTCGAACGATTGCGGACGAACTCGTAGATCAACTCAGCTTCGATCTCATACTCAGTTACGCCAGGCTTTACAAATGAAAGCACTCGTCTGAAACCTTTTTGAGTAATATTGCACGCATGCTGTATCAAATCAATTTCTTCCTGCTCTTTTACCGAACGTAGCCGCTGTAAGATTGGATTGCTTTTGGCAACAGTATGCGCCGGATATTTCTCTTTCCACCACTTTACAAAACGAGCCTCACGGGTTTCGGTTTCGACCGTTGCGCGATAATGCTCATTCGTATTAATGTACATCGTTTCGGCATAAGTCATCAGTTCGTTAAGCACCTTTTCGAAATCCTGCAACCAATGAACGTTTTTGATGCCGCTAATCTTGAAAGCACGTTCTTTGGTAAGTTTTTCACCATGCCAAACCGCAATGTGATCATTGGTTTCAGTCAAAAATAAAATCTCGCGTAAATGCTCGTATGGCGCGTCGGGAAAGAGAACAAGTATGCTTTCTTCCTGGTCAATTCCGCTTAGGTAAAAAATATCGCGGTGCTGCTGAAACGGGATGGTACTGTCGGCACTAATCGGATAAATATCGTTGGAATTAAACACCGCAATGCCTTTGGCTTTCATTTGCGATGTAAATTTTTTGCGGTTTTCTATAAATAGTCGGTTGGAAATCTGGTCGTATTTCATTGTAAATTCTAATCTGGTTCTAGGTCAAAAGTACAGAATTTAGCACCGTTTAATAGTTAAAATCCGCCAAAATCGACAGTTGCGTTTTTCGATGTTTAAAATCAGTATAAATAGTCGCAAACGTTTTAGTTATTTTGGAAATAGGCGTATTTTTGTGTGATTTTAAACAAATTCTTCTTATGGCAAAATCTGCGCTATTAAAGTCGTCCGTAGCTAAAAAGTACTGGATGGCTCTTACAGGTTTATTTTTGTGCGTCTTTCTCGTTGGTCACCTGGCCGGAAACCTGCAACTTATCTTTGGTGATTCGCTTCAATTTAACCAGTATGCATTATTCATGACGTCAAATCCTGCCGTTAAAATTTTGTCGTATTTGACGTATTTTTCTATCGTTTTTCACTCGATCGACGGAATTCTACTGGCGTTTCAAAATAAAAAATCTCGTCCCGTTGGCTATGCGATGGAACGTCAGGAGGCGAACACCAACTTTCCAGCTAGAAACATGGCGGTTCTGGGAACAATCATTTTGGTATTCATTGTGACGCACATGATTCACTTCTGGGCTCCAATGCATTTTGACAACAAGATGCCTCTTCTAAAGACTGAAATCAATGTTCAGCCCGGTGCTCCAAAACAAGAGTTCTATCTTACGGTAGCAGGTTCTTATATGCCGGTTAACGGAGTTGAAGTGAGAAACCGCACTGAGTTTTTTGACCCGAATGCAGGAGTTAAAATTGGCGAAGGTTACAAAGATTTGTATAAGTTAACTGTTGATTTCTTCAAAGATCCGAACTACGGTTTAATTTATACCATTCTTTATGTTCTTGCGATGGCTACTCTAGGTTTCCATTTATATCACGGATTCGTTAGCGCTTTTCAGTCGCTCGGAATGAACAACAGAAAATACAATTCGCTCATCAAAAATTTCGGCCGACTTTTCTCTATTGTCGTTCCGGCATTGTTCGCGATTATTCCACTTTACATTCATTTTCTTCTAAAAGCTTAATATATGGCGTTAGATTCTAAAATTCCCCATGGTCCTATATCGGACAAATGGACAGATTATAAAAACCACATCCGTCTTGTAAACCCGGCTAACAAACGTAATATCGACGTGATCATCGTTGGTACCGGACTTGCCGGAGGTTCTGCAGCAGCTACTTTGGCTGAGCTTGGTTATAATGTAAAAGCATTTTGTTTCCAGGATTCGCCTCGTCGCGCGCACTCGATTGCAGCGCAAGGTGGTATTAATGCGGCAAAAAACTATCAAGGTGATGGCGATTCAATTTTCCGACTTTTCTACGATACTGTAAAAGGTGGCGATTATCGCGCTCGTGAAGCAAATGTTCACCGTTTAGCTGAAGTTTCAGGCAACATCATCGACCAATGTGTCGCGCAAGGTGTTCCTTTAGCTCGTGAATATGGAGGACTGCTCGATAACCGTTCATTTGGCGGTACGCTTGTTTCAAGAACATTCTACGCAAAAGGACAAACCGGACAGCAATTGCTACTCGGAGCGTACTCTGCAATGAACCGTCAAATTGGACGTGGTAAAATCAAAATGTACAACCGTCATGAAATGCTTGAGCTGGTTGTTGTTGATGGCAAAGCACGTGGAATAATCGCTCGTAACCTCGTGACTGGTGAACTTGAGCGTCACTCGGCACATGCTGTCGTAATCGCATCAGGTGGTTACGGAAACGTATTCTTCCTGTCAACTAATGCAATGGGAAGTAATGCTACTGCCGCCTGGAAAATCCACAAAAAAGGAGCGTTCTTCGCAAATCCGTGTTATACGCAAATTCACCCAACCTGTATTCCGGTTTCCGGAGATCATCAGTCGAAGTTGACACTTATGTCTGAATCACTCCGAAATGACGGCCGAATCTGGGTTCCGAAAAATATCGAAGACGCCAAAGCTATTCGCGAAGGGCGCAAAAAAGCAACCGACCTGGCTGAAGCAGATCGCGACTACTACCTAGAAAGGCGTTATCCTTCATTTGGTAACCTCGTTCCACGTGATATCGCTTCCCGCGCAGCTAAAGAAAGATGTGATGCCGGTTACGGTGTCAACAAAACCGGTGAAGCCGTTTATCTTGATTTTGCCGCTGCTATCGAACGCTACGGTCGCGATCAGGCTCGTATTAAAGGTCTGAATACTGAAGATAAGACGCTTGTCACAAAACTTGGACGTGAAGTTATCGAAAGCAAATACGGTAACCTCTTCCAGATGTATGAGAAGATTGTTGACGAGAATCCTTATGAAACACCGATGATGATTTACCCGGCGGTTCACTACACCATGGGCGGGACATGGGTTGATTACAACTTGATGACAACCATCCCTGGTTGCTTCTCGATTGGTGAATCAAATTTCTCGGATCACGGTGCAAACCGACTCGGAGCATCAGCCTTAATGCAAGGTCTTGCCGACGGATATTTCGTTCTTCCTTATACTATCGGTGACTATCTTTCCGATGATATCCGAACTGGAACTATCTCAACCGATCTTCCTGAATTCGTAGAAGCTGAAAACGGTGTTCGCACGCAACTTGAAAAATTCCTCAACAATAACGGATCACATTCAGTAGATTATTTCCACAAGAAATTAGGAAAAATCATGTGGGATAAAGTTGGAATGGCGCGTAACGCTCAAGGTCTTACCGAGGCGATCAGCGAAATTTCAAATCTCCGCGATGAATTCCACCGCGAGGTACGTGTCCCGGGCGATATGAACGGAATGAACCAGGAACTCGAAAAAGCAATGCGCGTTGCCGATTTCATGGAACTAGGCGAGCTTTTCGCAAAAGATGCGCTTCACCGCAACGAATCATGTGGTGGCCACTTCCGCGAAGAGTATCAGACCGAAGAAGGTGAGGCACAACGCGACGACGAAAACTTTGCTTACGTTGCAGCTTGGGAATACAAAGGTAAACCTAGCGATGCCGTTCTTCACAAAGAGCCGCTCGTGTTCGAAAACGTCAAATTAGTTCAGCGTAGCTACAAATAGTCGATTCGGCGCAAGCCAATTAAAATTATAAAGGATGAAACTTACCCTAAAAATATGGCGTCAGAAAAACGCCCAAGACAAAGGAAAGATCGTTGATTACAAAATCGACAATATCTCTCCTGACATGTCATTCCTCGAAATGCTGGATGTCCTGAACGACCAGCTGATCATGGCCGGCGATGAGCCTGTTGCTTTTGATCACGATTGCCGCGAAGGAATATGCGGAATGTGCTCACTTTTTATTAACGGTGAAGCTCACGGTCCGGATCGAGGCGTTACAACTTGCCAACTTCACATGCGTATGTTTAAGGATGGCGACACAATCTATATCGAGCCGTTCCGCGCAAAAGCATTCCCGGTTATCAAGGATCTTATCGTTGATAGAAGCTCGTTCGAACGTATCCAGCAAGCAGGCGGATTTATATCAGTCAATACTTCTGGAAATACCATCGACGCCAATGCAATTCCGATCAACAAACACGATGCAGATACGGCTTTCGACGCTGCAACTTGCATCAGCTGTGGCGCATGCGTTGCAACTTGTAAGAATGCATCAGCAATGCTTTTCGTTTCGGCCAAAGTTTCGCAACTAGCACTTCTTCCACAAGGAAAGGTCGAAGCTACTGAGCGCGTCCTAAACATGGTTTCACAGATGGATGCGGAAGGTTTTGGTAACTGTTCAAACACCGGCGCGTGCGAAATCGAATGTCCGAAGGGAATTTCACTCGAGAATATCGCCCGAATGAATAGAGAATATCTAAAAGCAAGTCTAAAATAAAATCAGCGCATTCTTCGGAATGCGTTTTTTTTTGGGCGTTACCCCAATCCCGCCTTCACCTGTCGGGATTGCGGTCGCGCGCTTCGCAGTATCTTTTGCGCCGAAATGCGCCGCAAAAGGATACACGCTTCGATCGCTAACGCAAACCTCACGATTATGCTGAAAGTAGCCTTCATACAAACCAGCCTCGCTTGGGAAGACCCCAGGAAAAACCGCGAGAATTTCTCAAACAAATTCGCCGGGCTCAAAACACACGCCGATCTTGTCGTGCTTCCCGAAATGTTTACAACCGGTTTTTCGATGAACGCCGCGCCGCTGGCCGAAGATCACGATGGCGAAACATTGGCCTGGATGCTTTCATCTGCAAGAGAGAATAAATTTGCAATCACCGGTAGTGTCATCATCAAAGAAGGCAGCAAGTACTTCAACCGATTATACTTCGTTACGCCAAATGCAGACGTGTACAAATACGACAAGCGGCATTTGTTCTCTTTGGCCGGCGAAGAAAAAGTATATACTGCCGGATCAGACAAGTTAATCGTCGACTATAAAGGATGGCGAATTTGCCCGCTGGTGTGCTACGATTTGCGTTTCCCGGTCTTTGCCAGAAATGTCGAAAATTATGATTTGCTGTTGTTCGTCGCCAACTGGCCCGAAACCCGAATTCATGCGTGGAATACACTCCTAAAAGCCCGTGCTATCGAAAATATGGCTTATGTAGTTGGCGTCAATTGTACAGGTCTCGATGGTAATGGACATCTTTATACCGGAAGTTCGCAGGTTTTGGATTACCTGGGAATCAACCTAACGGAATCAACTGCTGATGAAATTGTGGAAATTGTCGGGTTGTCGCAAGAAAAGCTTCAAAACGCCCGCGAAAAATTCGGGTTTTTAAACGACCGGGATCATTTTACTTTAGACTAAAAGTTTGGTCAACATCCCAATTGGCACGAACGTCGATCGGTGTGGGAAAATATATAACTTGTTCAGTCTGTCGTCTTTCTAAAAAACTTCCCGTATCCCAGACTTTATTGCGGTTTTCGTCATAGATGATTCGAAGGGTATATAATGCCGGCTCCAGCGCGTTAAAATCGATTACCGTTGCAGCGTCTGAATAGGCTTCAGCTTTTACATCGCCCTTGTCGTTTGTCAGTTCAACGATCACTGGAAATTGCCGCACGTTTTCGAGCGTTAAACGCAGGTTTCCGTATTCGGTCGAGTTCCTGGTCGCAAAATTATAGCTAAGCGAGTCATTTGTTCGGCCAAAGAAATCAGTGATCGCGCCAGGTAAAATCCGCACCCGGTATTTCTCAAGTGGTTCTTTTTCAAAAACGAAACGCAACCTAAGATCCAAACTGTCATATTTAGCGTCAAAAGGCACGGCAACCGAATCTTTATTGATAAGCTGCATTTTGCTCTTGTCGATCTCAGTCATTGGAACGGTCGATGTAATCGAAAAATCTTCACGAAGATGCAAATTTCCGGACTTGCCAGAAAACGTCAGTGTATCGGTTTTAGATTCTTTGGTTCTAAAGTAAAAAGATCGGGTATAATCGGCATTTGTTGCAACCAATTGAAGCGAATCAGCTGCAACCGGTTTATGCCAAACCACAAGCGAATCCCGATTGGCCATTTTACTGATTTTGATTGGGAGCTCGGAATTGCCATTTCGAAGTGACAGCTTCAGATCTTTCGGGTTTCCTTCGTAACCAACCACCGCACGGCCGCCACTGGTTTGAGAAGGTTTTAAAATGCGAAACGGAGCATCTTCTTTAAACAATTCCAATTCGTATAACGTATCGTTCGGAATCTGGATGAATTCGCGGTGAAATCCGATTTTATCGGTCCGGGGATCGAATCTATTGTTCGAATTTTCATCTTTTAAAGCGATCAGCATGTACTTTCCTTCTTTTAGATTATCAAACTGGAAGGTTGTAGCACTGTCAAGTGTATTGGTGATATAGCGCGGCGAAGTTTTATAAATGGTCGAATCAGTAAAGTTCTCGTTCGCTTCATAAAGCATAATTGAAATGTACGAATCAGGCTGCTTCAAATAAGCGTCTTTAACTCGGCCGCGAAGTGTCAGCGAGTCGATGTAGCTTCCGGTCGAGAACACGTATTTAAACTGCGGATACGGGTTGCCCTCGTTGTTATCTTCAATACTTTGGCCGAAGTTAATGCTATAGGTAGTATTTGGCTGTAAAGTGTCTTTGATTTTAATGTCGATGTACCTGCTGGCGGTTTGCGGCGTAATCTCCAACGGGCGCGTCATAGGTGGCGATACGATCAATTGCTTGTTGATGTTTTTCAGCTTGATATACTCATCAAAAACGATTCGGATCTTGTCGTCTTTAAATCCGGTGCTAAAGTTTGCCGGCGTGCTCATTTTAATCCGAGGCGGAATGGTATCAAGTGTGCCGCCGGTTATATTTCCGCGTTTCGCACAACCCGTCAAGGCAAGTGCAATCAACACCAAAAAGAAGAAGTATTTGGACTTAATCATCAATCAAATTTGTAAGCAAAATAACGACTATTCAAAGTCTTTCAAAAGTGTTTTGTGAAAATGTTGCAATTACGAATGTGACATCGCCATGCAAACCACACTTATCCGGCTTCCCGGAATTTCAAGCAGCGTTCGTCCGCAGGCCTCCAATGTTGAGCCGGTGGTTAAAACATCGTCAATCAGCAAGTAATGTTTGTTGTGATGTTCTTCCGAATACGAAATGCCAAAAGTCGACTTTCCGGAAATCGATCGCGCGAGCAAATTCTTTTTTGTCTGCGTTTTCGAATACACGTTTCGAGTCAGAAGACCGTCGTCATAAGGAATCGACAAGCCTTCAGCCAGCGCTTTTCCAAAAGTGGTCACCTGATTGTATCCGCGTTGCTTCAGTCGTTTCTTGTGCAATGGGACGGGCACAATCACGTCGAAATCGCCAATTGATCGCAAGTCATCGCAATACCAATGTCCGATGAGCGATCCGATTTCCTCTTCGCCTTTGTACTTCAGTTTGTGAATCATTTGCTGTACGATTCCCTTTTTGTGAAAATAGCAGAACGCCCCCGCATATTCAACCGGCAACCGGCCATAGAATTTTTGAGCTGCCTCGTTTTCGGCAAATAAATGGTGATTGGTAAGCGGAATTGCATGCCTGCAAGAGGTGCAGATCGTCTTTTCGTTCATCAATAACAGGCCGTTACAGCCGCAACATATAGGGGGAAAAAATAGATTTACTAAGTGAGTTATCATATTTTGTCCGTTTAGATTATAAATATAGATAATCTTCTAATTCGGATGGTTAATTATAAAGCCTTTTTATACTTTTGTGGCATGGCAAAACAGGAAGATATCTTTAAGAATGTTATTTCGCACGCAAAGGAGTATGGATTTATTTTTCCATCAAGCGAAATTTATGACGGATTAAGCGCGGTTTACGATTACGGTCAGAACGGTGCCGAATTAAAGAAAAACATTAGAGAATATTGGTGGAAATCGATGGTTCAGATGCACGACAATATTGTTGGGCTTGACGCTTCGATTTTAATGCACCCAACTACCTGGAAAGCTTCGGGCCATGTTGATGCGTTCAATGATCCTTTGATCGATAATAAAGACTCGAAAAAGCGTTATCGGGCTGATGTTTTGATTGAAGATTATGCGGAAAAAATCAATCAGAAAGCTCAGAAAGAAATTGAAAAAGCACGAATTAGATTTGGGGAGTTCTTCAATGAAGAAGAATTTAAATCAACTAATCCGCGTGTTGTCGAATACTTAGCCAGGCATAAGCAGATTTTGGAGCGTATGGCAAAGTCACTCGAGACCGAAAATCTTGAGGATGTAAAAGCACTGATTGAAGAACTTGAAATTGCCGATCCTGAAACTGGTTCCCGCAATTGGACCGAAGTGCGTCAGTTTAACCTGATGTTTGGAACAAAACTCGGCGCATCTGCTGAAGGCGCAATGGATCTTTATCTTCGTCCTGAAACTGCTCAAGGTATATTTGTGAATTTCCTAAACGTACAAAAATCGGGTAGGATGAAAGTTCCGTTCGGAATCGCTCAAACCGGTAAGGCTTTTAGAAATGAGATTGTTGCACGACAATTTATTTTCAGAATGCGTGAATTTGAACAAATGGAAATGCAATTTTTTGTTCGTCCCGGTGAAGAGATGCAATACTATGAATATTGGAAGACAACCCGTTTGAAGTGGCATTTGTCATTAGGCTTGGGTGAAAATAATTACCGTTTCCACGATCACGAAAAATTGGCGCATTATGCAAATGCTGCGGCAGATATCGAGTTTAATTTCCCATTTGGATTTAAAGAACTTGAGGGAATACATTCACGCACCGACTTCGATCTAAAAGCACACGAGCAATTTTCAGGCAGAAAACTTCAGTATTTTGATTCTGAGTTGAATGAAAACTATACGCCATATGTGGTTGAAACATCTGTTGGTTTAGACCGAATGTTCCTGGCTGTTTTCTCAACTGCACTGAAGGAAGAAACCCTTGAGGATGGATCGACTCGCACCGTTTTGAAGTTGCCATCAGTATTAGCACCTATTAAAGCAGCGGTACTCCCTCTGATTAAGAGAGACGGACTTCCTGAAATGGCTCAGCGGATCCTTGCTGATCTTCGTTGGGACTTCAATGTAACTTACGACGAAAAAGACGCTGTTGGACGAAGATATCGTCGTCAGGATGCGCTTGGAACGCCTTTCTGTATCACTGTTGATCATCAAACGCTTGAAGACGGAACAGTTACTTTGAGACACCGCGATTCGATGCTTCAGGATCGTGTGAAAGTTGAAGAACTTCGCAAGCTAATCAATGATGAAGTTTCAGTAAGCACGTGGTTAAAAAAAGCGATGGCGTAACTATTCGTTTCGAAGAATCTTTATAAGTTGTTCCGTTACTTTGATTTCGGTTATTGATTCAGGCCTTTTCGTTGTTCCAGCATAAGCGATAGATTCGCGTTTTTGCGGATGAATTTTATCGAGCAGTTGAAGCAAAATGGTCTGTTTAAAATCGGCTACAAGCAACAATGCATTGACCACATCTACATGTCGTTTAAGTTCGCTGTTGGGGACAAATGTAACCGGCCCGTTGAACTTGCCGTATTTGCGTTTTGGTTTATTTGACAGAAGTTTAGTGTAGGTTTCATCGTCCAATCTCGACAATATTAGTCGATCAACCCAATACGCAATCACGTTCGTGCTGTGAAGTACACTTTCTGACTCGACTTCTGCAACCTTTGCAAGGTTTGTGATAAAGTTGTTGTCAAGAGTCACCATCCATTCTGCCAGCGATATGCCCAATTGTGCTGCGGTTTCTCGCAATTTTATTCTAAGGTTGTAATTTTCAAGTTGTCTTCCGCTTAAAATGTCGATCACTGTTTCAATCGACTCCATCTGAAGATAAGTGAGAAAACTTTCCGCTTGATTGGCATATTTATATTCGCTTATATAGAGGAACCCATTTTTTTTCGCCGATATCAGAATGTTGCAAATTGCGATGAGCGATTGCGCACGGATAATCGCTGTGTTGCGTCCATCGATATTGAGAAAATTGCTGTCTTGGACTTCTAGCAGTAAATCGCTATCAATAGGACTATATTTTGAGATTTGATCCAGTAAGTCATAAAGCCAATTTTCAACTCGTCCAGAATAGCCTAAATACTTTTCAATCGAAATTTTAGCCGCATAGTAATCATTGTCAAGTGTATAAAAATGCAATGCTGTGTTGGGCATCGGTTTTATGAGTGCCTGTCTGTATGTTGTCATTTGAGTGCCTTTAGCCAATCTGCGAGTCCGAAATTTGAGTAGTTAACTTCAATTGAATTCACATCCTTTCTCGATTTATAAATCTTCAACGCCTTTCGCAGCTTTGATAGTATTTTAGATGCGGTGGGTATTGAAGTGTCAATGAGTTGTGCAACGTGCGCACCGGTTACATTCGGGTCGCGCTGAATAAGTTCGATTACGATGAGCCATTTTTCAAGTGATATTCTACTTCCGTGAAAAACTGTATTAGTTAATACTGTAAAGTACTTACCGGAATTTTTACAGCGGTATTTGCCATTTTCGCACTTGTACACAGGCGAATGTCGGTCGAACGGACTAACTACAAAACCGTTCCATTTAATTTCCTCAAAGATTTTTAGTAATCCCATAATTGAGCCACATAAAGGTAAATTAAGTTAATTACACAAAAAATTGCATTGTGATGTAAATATAGTTTATTTAATGTTTAATTAGCGGAAAAAGTGGCTTTTAGTCGAATAGGCGAGATTTTGCCTGCTAAAAGGCGCTCAAAGAATGAAATAGTTAAAAAACCGTTAATCTGTAATTCGAAATTAATAATTTAGCGACCGTTGGATGGCCCCCGACTACTTTAATCTTGACTTACGTGCAGTTTGAAAACTGAACGGATTTGTCTAGATATTCCTACATCGTCTTAGATAAAAATCCGGATTATTTGCTGGACAGGGCAGTTATTGCCGGTATGTTTCCGAACTTTGATCTTGTTGGAACCGCAGATAATATTGATGATGGAACTGACTTAGTCTTAGAGCATAAGCCGGACTTAATTTTCCTTAATATAGATCAACAGTCTGAACCTGATGGCTTTTCGCTCAGTTTTATTGCCGAGCTACATCGGTATCTGATCACACTTCCTACAATTGTTGTTTTGAGCGGTACAACTGATAAGGCGATTGCTGCTATAAAATATGGTGTGTTTGACTATCTAAACTTACCGTTGTCAACTCCTGATCTTCGTAAGTGTTTAGCTAAATTTTCAAAGTCCTTTAGCAGCGTTGCAAGTACGACCACAGAATTACCACAACCGGAAAACCTAATCTCCCAAAATGTAATTGTTACTGAAGTTGAGAAGGTTGATGCAGACTTGGAACAAGTTCAACTGCAAAATGGTACTATTACAGGGGAGGGCGGCGACAAGTCAGAGAAGCCACTAGTAATATGTGTGAAGTCATATGGCGATTATCGATTTATCAACGCTTCCGATATCTGTTATTTACAAGCCGATAACAATTCGACAGATCTTCATTTAAACAATGGCGAGATGATTACGGCTTTCAAAACGTTGAAGCATTTCGAAAATGTACTTAATCAACCGTTTGTAAGGATACATAATAGCTATATCGTCAATGTTGATTATGTGTCGCGAATTCACACCGGGAATTCAGTGTGCTTCCTAAAAAACTCAACGATTAAACTCCCGTTCTCAAAATCCTACAAGGAAAATGTAGATATGATCCTGAAATCGATGGCTAACGGTAATTACCTCGAGATATAACAATATCATCTGCTCGTATAAGTCGGTCATCCACTATCAGAACGCCGCCATCTACCAAAATGCCTACAAATCATGATAATCGTAGGAAAGACCCTATGTAGTTTTACACCGTGAAAATGTCACATCAAGTAAAACTCAAACATACAAAAACACCCCTATCATGAAAAAAGCTATTACTACTATTGGATTGTTCTCAATGATGATGATTTTAACTTCTTTTACTACGCCAAGTGAGATTGGGGGTGCGGAAGTTCCTAAATCGAAACTCCCAGTTACATTTGAAATCGGTGGAACTGAAGTCCCAAAAACAAAACTACCATATGAAATTGGCGGAACGGAGGTTCCCAGGACTAAACTTCCTTTTAGTATTGGTGGAACTGAAATGCCCAAAACAAGGTTGCCGAAGTAAAAAATGATATTACAAATAGTTAACCATCACAGCCGTGATGGTTTTTTTTTACGATTATATTTCTACTTTTGACAAAATCCTTTTTGTGAAGCAAACATTTATTGTAACTATTTTATTTGTAATAATTTTGGCGTCTTGCTCAGATTCGCCTCCTGTGAATGAGGAAGGCATCGATGATGTTCGCAGACATTTAGATAGTGTTGCTTCGTCCACGATCGATAAAGATAGAGATATACACAATAATGAGGCTTATGAAGCCCTTGCAAATCTTTCCAACGATACCTTAAAAAAAAAGTATTTGTTTCAAATTGCTACTAATTTTTACGAAAATGGAAATCTTCACGGTTTTCGTAAAAGTAGTAGTTCGCTGTTTAAGCTTGCTTCGAAACTTAAGGATACCGCAGACATTGCTAGATCACAAATTTACTTAGCGGAGTATTATAAAAATGTCGGGGTGTTAGACAGTGCCTTTCACTATTATTTAAAAGCTGAGAAGTTGCTTCTCAATAAAAAAGATTTTAACAGTTTAGCAGATGTTTATCTACGGAAGGCCGACTTGCAGGCGGTTGAAAGTGACTTTTTCGGTAGTGAAAAATCCGCTCTAGAAGCTCTAGCTTTATTGAGGGGAAGTAGCGACGCAGCTAAACTTTTTACTGGCTATAATCTAATAGGAATAAGTTCAAATGAATTTGGAGATTATTTAAAGGCTGTGGAATATTTTACGAAGTCACTAGCTGTGACTGATAAGTTGCCGCCGGAAGATCGACTATATTTTCGTACGATATCATTAAATAATATTGGGAATGCGTATCAGCGAATGGAAAACTTTAGAGAAGCTATTCGTTATTTCGAATCTGCATTAACAGATAATAAGGTCGAAAGCGAATATCCTGATTTATACGCTACCATTCTTGATAATATGGCATATTCACGATTTAAAATCAGAGACGCCAGAGATTTGCCATCTTTATTTTATAAGTCATTACGTATTAGGACTGAATTAAACTTACAATCAAAATTGGTATTGAGTAATATTCACTTATCAGAATACTATGAAGGATTTAATAAAGATTCAGCAATTTATTTTGCAAAGGCTGCACTAAACTTAGCGCGTATTGAAAACTTTCCTTTAGATGTATTGACAGCACTACAACAGATTTCAAAAGTAGATTCCATGAATTCAGGTAAGTACGCACTAGAGTATATTGTTATTAATGATAGTCTACACCAAAAGGAGAGAAAATTAAAAGATCGTTTTGCCCGGATTCAATATGAAACAGATGAGATTTCACAGCAAAGAAACCAACTAGAAGAGCAAAATCGGAATCTTGTATATTATTTTGGAGCCACATTACTGATTGGTTTGCTATTATTTGTTATTAGAAACCAACGGGCTAGAAATAGAGAATTGCTTTTAAAGCAGGCTCAGCAAAATGCGAATGAGGATATTTATAATCTAATGATATCACAACAAAATCAAATTGAAGAGGGCAGAATTCGTGAGAAGAAACGAATAGCAAAAGAGTTACATGACGGCGTGTTAGGTAGATTATTTGGAACACGATTGAACTTAGATAGCCTAAATCATGTTACTAGTGACGATGCTGTATTAAAAAGGAATAACTATTTGAAAGAATTGAAGCTGATCGAACAGGATATAAGAGAGATATCGCACGACCTAAATAGAGAGAAGTATGTACTTATTAATAACTTTATCGCAATTTTAAATAATCTAATTGAAGAGCAGCGAGTTTCGCATCTAACAAAAGTAGATGTAGAAATGGATCCAGAAATTAAATGGGAATCAATTAATAATACAATTAAAATAAATCTCTACCGTATTCTTCAAGAGGGATTACAGAACATCAATAAGTATGCAAAAGCTAAGCGAGTCAATATTTCTATTATATTAAGTGAAGGAAAAATTACTTTAGTCCTTGCAGATGATGGAATAGGC
This sequence comes from Flavobacterium sp., assembly GCA_015234525.1. GTDB lineage: Bacteria > Bacteroidota > Bacteroidia > Flavobacteriales > Flavobacteriaceae > Flavobacterium. Next base: position 105,116 of record JADGMX010000021.1, read on the forward strand.
TTTAACTTAGGAGCAAAGAAGAAAGGAATCGGAATTAATAATATGATTACACGAACACACGAACTTGGAGGGACGATTGATATAAAATCTAAACGAGATAGAGGTACTAAGATCATAATATCGTTACCAGCCAAGGGAAGTTAAAATTAAATTCATGAAGCAATTATCAGTATTAATTGTCGATGATCACCGTATGATGGTGGACGGCTATGTAAATGTTTTAAAAAAAATTGAAAATTATGAGATTTCATTTGCCTTTGCGTACGACTGTGAAACAGCAGAATCACTATTAAATGAGATTGAAAAATACGATCTGGCAATAATCGATAGAGCATTGCCACAATCTTTAAAATATCGTAACGGTGAGGATATTGCAAAATTTATTCGATTAAATAATGAATATTGTAAAATCCTGATGGTTACTTCACATGCAGAAGCATTTATTCTTTATGATCTAATAAAGGGAATTGGTCCCGACGGCGTTTTAGTTAAATCCGATTTCAATTCCGCAGAAATGCTTTGTGCAGTCGAGAACATCTTGCGGGACGGAGAATATTTTAGTCTTTCGGTTAAGCAGGCAGTACGTAAAATTACTTCTGAAAATAATTATTTGGATTCATACAATCGCCAAATTATCTTTCTTCTCTCACAAGGTATTAAAACTAAATCGCTATCTAACCACTTGCCGTTATCCCCCAGCGCAATAGACAAGCGGAAAGTATATATCAAAACTTATTTTAATATTGAAAGTGGTGATGATCAAGATATTGTAAAAGAAGCCAGGGAGCGTGGCCTAATTTAACATTAGGTACTGGTTTTTCGTATTTGAGTAGTTAATTTATCCATATTTTTAAATTCTTAATAGTGCAAGGATGAAACTACTTTTTCTAACTTTCATATTATTTTTCTCGCCTCATTTGGTTGCTCAAAAAATCGTATCTTCTTTTAATGAAAATACGTTTGGATATCGTGAAGAATTAGAACGAAATGCGACAGTTTTGTTCAATACATCAAATTTTATTCCTTTTACAAAGTGCGCAAATAAACTCTTTAGATTATCAAAGAAAGCAGATGATTATCACCACTTCTCGCGGGCATGTGTCTTACTTTCTGAGTACTATTTGTTGCATGATTTTATTCCCGACAGTGCTTATTTTTATACAAATGAGCGACTTAATATTAATCTTTTAAACAACAATGTTCAGGAGATTAGTAGAAGTTACCTTGACTTAAGTGTTTTGCAATATTACACGAATAATTTCTTCGAATCACAAGAGTCAGCCGTAGAAATATTGAAAATATGTCGAGATCTTAACAGTAGCGAAGATAAGTTTTATGCATTCGTGCAATTAGGCATGACAGCGCACGATTTAGGTGAATTTAAACGTGCTGAATTTTATCACACTAGTGCACTAAAAATGTCGCGTGAACTTACAAACAACAAAAAATTTAAATTAGAGGAAAATTGTTTTAATAATTTGGGTTATAATCATTTCGTTTTAGGAAATTATGACGAAGCATTTCGTAATTTTTCACGAGCACTAAAGGGATTGAAAACACCGAAGGATGCACCGGAACTTTATGCAATCCTCCTCGATAATATTGCCGCCATAAATTTACAGTTAAGTCACACACAACATTGTTATCAATACCTTGAACGTGCCGCGGACATTCGTAAAAATTACCAAATTGCTCTTGGTCAAAGTTATAATAAATTGTTGTACTCTAAATACTACTGGGCCATAGGAGATACTACAAGCGCAATAGCTAATGCATCAGAATCAATTGCAATTTGCCGAAAATCGCATGCTTCACGCGATGTACTAGTATTATTAAATCATCTGATAACTATCGATCATAATCATGCTGCTGAGTATTTGTCGGAGTTTCAGCAAATTAATGACAGCCTTCAAATCGAAGAAAGTCAGCTAAAAAATAAATTTTCAAATTTAGAATTTGAAAGAGAAGAACTTATTACTGCAAGAGATAGCGCAGTTCGAAAGAAGTGGTGGTACGTCGGCGGGTCCGCAAGCGCATTATTATTAAGTGGCTTTTGCTTAATAATAATAGCGCAGAAAAATTCTAAAAGCGCGATGCACATCGACAAAGTTATACAAAGAGATGAAGAACTCGCTTTTAATCAACTTCTTGATGCACATATTGACTATGAAAATGCGCGTCAAGCTTCACGTACTAAAGTCGCGATGGATTTGCACGACGACGTTATGAATAAGCTTGCCAGTTTAAGATTAAATCTGTTTCTGGTTAACGAGGAGACAACCAAAAGTGGTAATTTAAAGTATTTACACTTAGTTGATAAGATTTCTGAAGTTGAAATTGATATTTCAAAAATAGCCAGTCAAATCAATAATATCGATCGAAGTGAGAATTTTATATTTGATAATAAATTGTCGGATGTAATTCGAGACTTTCAAAGTATTACTGATACCGAAATAACAACGGATCTTGGCGAAGGTATTATTGATGAACTACCACCTTATGTCCAGTTGCATTTACTTCATATTATTCAGGAAGCTTTGTTTAATGTAATTAAATACGCTGAGGCTAAGAAAGCAGGTGTTAACGCAAACAAAATAAATAGTTTTATTGAAGTTACAATTTATGATGACGGTCGTGGCTTTTCAGTTCCAAAGCAGAATAGTGACGGAATAGGACTGAATAATATGCGTCGCCGAATGAGCCTTTGTCAGGGGGATTTCAATGTTAAGTCTAGTGACATTGGGACAACAATCTTTCTAAAGTTTCCAGTATATGAATAAGGCTATACTGCTAGTATTTATAATAGGCTTCCTCGGTTGTTGCAAGGGAGTAAAGGGCAGATCCGATATGGAGCTATTAGATGCGCAACTTGATACTCTTACAAATGATGAGATTTCACCTACAATTAAGATCTCAACGAGTAGGAGGATTAACGATTTATTATCGATAAACCTTGAGGCTGATAAGGTCACCATGCAATTATTGCGTCAAACTGTCTTGTATGATCCCCCTTCTGCATACAATTTATTAGAGCGCATTGTGTCCTCCACTACTTCTGATTCTGAGTTACATTACTTGGCGTTATTCGAAATAGGTAAAATCAACTACAAAAAGGGGCATACTATATTGGCATTTCGTCAATTTTATGACGCAAGTACTAACCTTTCTAGATTTAATAATGACATAGATCTTGCTAACGTTTACGTAGAAATAGCTAATTTATATTTAGAAATTGGTGATTATATAGAATCAGAGAAAATATTGAACAAAGCAATTATTTTAGGGAACAAACATAATGATATTCAAATCATTCTTAAATGCTACCAACTGCTTTCTTTAACTTATTTGAAAACCGATGACGGTACACAAGCTCTTCAATTTGCTCAAAGGGCACAGTCAATTGTTAATAATCATTATAAGGAACTTTCTAAACAACAAATAAAAAATAGCTATGAATTAGTTGGAGATGTGGATATGACGCTGGACAGCGGTAAAATTGCGCTTGAATATTATAATTTGGCATTAAAACATTGTGAAAATGTACAGGATTATTATCAGCTAATGCTGAAGATCGCAACACTCAAAGCGGAAAAATCATCGAATAAAGAATTCCTTACAATAAAGGACTTAATTGATGGATTAATCGTAACCAATTCTCATATATCAACAGCTGGTTTTGATCTAGTTTTATCTAAATATTATCAGAATATTGGTGACAATACTTTAGCTATTATAAAGGCTGAAAGAGCATATAATTCTGCAAAAAAAATAAATAATTCGAGAGATCAAGTCTCTGCGCTACAAACGTTAATACAGCTTCAAATTAATACGGGAAAGAATGCGAGCGAAATTGTACGCCTCACGGATAGCCTTCAAGTTGCCAAGCGAAACTTAAGAAATCGTTGCGCGCGGATTATCTATGATATTGATGAAATTGAAAGAGCGAAAGAGATTGCGCATGAAAACTTGAAAAGAACTATTGGTAAGTCAATCATGATTATATTAATCACCATTTTCACGTTGATCATAGCAAGGCAATACCTCTCTAGGCGTCGTATCAATGAAATAAAAGTTCAAATAAAAAACAATAAAAACGTATATCGGGAGATTGTTAACTATAAGAAAATTCTTGAAAGCATCCGAAGTGGTGAAGAGCAACGTATTTCAAATGAATTATCTACAAGTATTAATGACCGTTTACGTCAAGCAAAAGATAACCTTTTAAGTCTTACGAATTCAAACGATATAAATATTCAACAGCAACGGCAAACCCAATTTCGTCAATTGCAAGTGATAGAAAGAGAAATACGTGATATTTCCCACGGTCTTAACAACGAAATATTTACCGGCGGAAGTAGTTTTAATCTTATATTGCAGAGATTGATAAGGAGATTCGAACGCGAAGATTTAAAGCTTTTGTCACAAATTGAAAACACAATAAACTGGGATTTAGTTGGTAGTGCTGTGAAGATGAACTTATACATCATTCTTGAAAATTTTTTACGAAATATGAGTAAGTACTCATTCTCCAATAACATATTTATAACGATTGCCCACTACGAATCGAACATACAATTGATTTTAATAGAAGATGGTCGTGGATATTCACAGAAGTGGAATCATGGCTTATCAAATACTAAAAATGCCATCAAACGCGCCAATTCCCTCCACGGTAGCGTAGATATTCAAACCCGAGTGGGAAAAGGAACAACAATTATTGTAAATTTGCCCCTTAGCCACCAAATCCCAACCTATGGCCACGAAGATCAATATTATTATTGTTGATGACCACCCATTTATAATCGAAGGTTATAAAAACGCCATTAACAGCTACGGAGACAACACCGAATTCACAATCACCCAAGCAAACGACTGCGAAACAGCCTACAACATCATCGTCGGTGCCCAACAACCCTTCGATATCGCCTTCTTCGATATCAGCATGCCACCATATCCGGAAAAAAATATCTTCTCCGGCGAAGATCTCGCACTCCTGGTCAAACAACAAATGCCGGACTGCCGAATCATCCTGCTGACCATGCACACCGAGCTGCTGAAAATCAATACAATCGTAAAGACAATCAACCCAAGCGGACTCATAATCAAAAATGATCTTACCTTCGACGAACTCCTCGTAGCGTTCGACCGAATCATGAAAGGCCAAAACTATTACAGCCAAACCGTCGTCAAATTCGTCAGCCAAGCACCATTCGATAACCTCGAGATTGATCCGTTCGACAAACAAATCCTGTTTCACCTCTCAAAAGGAACAAAAACAAAAGACATTCCCGGTTATGTACCCCTTTCACTCAGCGCTGTCGAAAAAAGAAAACTCAACCTCAAAGAAAAATTAGAAGTCAAAGGCGGAACCGATATCGAACTCATCACCGAAGCCCGTAATAAAGGGCTGCTTTAAAATATGCGGTAAACCGCAACGCGATTTGCGGTTTACCGTAACAACCATAATTGCCTCCCGTTATATCTTAGCACCATGTTAACGAAGGGCCATTTCTTAACATTTGACGGTTAAAGATTGTTTACTCCCAACAAACAACTCGAACCAAAAAAGCGATATTATCATTTAATGTCGCTTTTTTATTTTTTACTCAATCGCATTCCATCCCCGCGCCTTCAACGCAATCTTCGTATTGGCACGCGTTACCAAATGCAAGCCTTCATTCTTCGGAGTCATATGCCCGATCACCGTCATATTCGGATTGCCCTTAATCTTGTCAAAATCCTCTAACGCTATCGTAAACAAAAGCTCATAATCTTCACCACCATTAATTGCAACGGTAGTCGAGTCGAGGTTGAACTCCTCACAAACACTAATCAATTGCGGATCAAGCGGCAATTTGTCTTCATACAAATTACAACCGGTATCCGACTGCCTGCACAAATGAATCAGTTCAGACGAAAGTCCATCAGAAATGTCAATCATCGATGTCGGTTTCACTTCAAGTGCATGAAAAAGCGTGCGCATGTCCGTTCTCGCTTCCGGCTTTAACTGACGCTCGATTAGATAAGTATATGGCTCAAGGTCGGGCTGCGAGTTCGGGTTGACCTTAAAAACTTCTTTCTCGCGTTCCAAAACCTGCAGTCCCATATACGACGCGCCAATATCGCCCGAAACCACAATCAAATCGTTGTTTTTCGCACCGTTCCGGTAAACGATTTCACTCTCGTCAGCCTCGCCAATCGCGGTAATGCTAATAATCATGCCCTTGGTCGATGAGGTCGTATCGCCGCCAACAACGTCAACTTTATAGAAATTCGCCGCCAAAGTAATGCCTTCAAACAATTCTTCAAGCGCCTCAAGCGGGAACCTGTTCGACACCGCTACCGATACCGTAATTTGCGTCGGCCGCGCATTCATCGCACAAATGTCAGAAACGTTAACCGCAACCGCCTTGTAGCCCAAATGTCGCAATGGCACATACGCCAAATCAAAGTGAACACCTTCAATCAGCAAATCAGTCGACACCAACGTTTTCTTGTCCTTAAAATCCAGAACCGCCGCATCATCACCAATCGATTTTAACGTCGATGGCTGCGTCACCGTAAAATGCTTGGTTAAATGTTCAATCAATCCAAATTCACCCAATTGCGCAATCGATGTTCGCTGTGGAGTCTTATCTTCTAACATATTTTTATTTTTTGGGCGTGCCCCTCGCGGCAATCGGCTTATCAGCCTAACGCCGCCACAGGTCAGGCTTTCCGCTAAATCTCTCCGCGATGCTTCGAGGATATCGCTTCAATCCTTCACGCCAAGTGCATTAATGTTTTTCGTTTCGTTGCAAAGTTACGATTACATTGTGTCAAACCCGCCCTAACATTCAACTTTGATCGTCCAAATTCGACATTGAACTTCATTCAAAAACTTATATATTGCGTTAAAATATCCAAAACACAATGAAACTTCAAATCAAAGGCTTAAGCAAAACGTATAAAAATGGCGTAAAAGCTCTCGATAATCTAAACCTCGAAATTGGCTCCGGAATGTTCGGACTACTCGGTCCAAACGGCGCCGGGAAATCCTCGCTGATGCGAACCATTGCCACGCTTCAAAAACCCGATTCGGGATCAATCGAATTCGACGGCATCAACATACTCGAAAACAACCTCGAACTCCGGAAAATCCTCGGATATCTTCCACAGGAATTCGGCGTCTACCCAAATATGTCAGCCGAAAAGCTCCTCGATTATTTCGCACAGCTAAAAGGCATCGGCATCAAATCCGAACGTCGCGAAATCGTCAAAAAAGTACTTGAAGTTACAAACCTTTACGAACACCGAACCAAAAGCGTTAGCGGCTACTCGGGCGGAATGAAACAACGCTTTGGCATTGCGCAACTTCTGCTCAACAATCCAAAATTAATCATCGTCGACGAACCAACCGCCGGACTCGACCCAGCCGAACGCCATCGGTTTCTTAACGTGCTCCGCGAAATCGGTACCAACCACACCGTTATTTTTTCAACCCATATCGTTGATGATGTCAAAGAACTTTGTCATACTATGGCAATTCTTAACGGCGGAAAAATTCTCGCTCAGGGAACGCCCGAAGAAGCAGTAGCAACACTAAACGGCCTCATTTGGACAAAAGTCATCGAACGAACCGACCTCGAAACTTACGAACGAAACTTTAATGTGATCTCGTCAAAATACAATCAGGATAACACCTTGAATATTAAAGTTCACAGCATCTCAGCACCCGACGAGACTTTTGTTTCCGCTCAGCCGCAACTCGAAGATGTTTATTTCGTCGCACTTAAAAACGATCAGTAATGTTTGGAACCATATTTAAATTCGAACTAAATCGTTGGCTCACGAGTTGGACGTTTTATATTTTCCTCGCGCTCTTTTTTCTCATGTCGGCTTTGTTTGCTGCAATTAGTTTTGGTGCTTTCGATAGCATTACCGCTTCTCGAACCTCAAATACCTATGCAAACTCGGCGTTGGCGCTAAATAATTTTGTTAACGGGATGAATATTTTCATCTACTTCCTGTTGCCAACCATTGTCGGGACATCAGTCTACCGCGATTTTAGGTATAACATGCACACCATCTTGTTTTCGTATCCGTTTACAAAACTCGATTATATCGCCGGCAAATTCCTCAGCTCGTTGTTTGTTGTATTCCTGATTACGCTTTCTGTGGCAATCGGAATTCAGTTTGCAACCATTATCCCGTTTGTCAACCAAGATCTTCTCATGCCATTTAACGCAATGGCTTACCTGCAGATTTACGGAATTTTCATCATTCCCAATCTTTTCTTTTTCGGGGTTATCATCTTCGGACTGGTCACTTTATCCAGAAATATTTCAGTCGGATTTATCGGCGTTATCCTGATTCTGGCACTTCAGGTTATGACCTCTAGTTTTACCAAAGATGTCGAAGACCGCTATATCGTTGCGCTTTGGGAATCCTCCGGTGGCGAGGCGTTAACCTATTACACCAAATACTGGACGGTGGCCGAACAAAATGAAAATCTCTTGCCATTCGAAGGAGTCTTGCTTTACAATCGATTGCTTTGGCTCGGAATTTCATTCGGGTTATTGGCATTGCTTTATCGCTATTTCTCTTTTAGTCAAACGGCAATCGTTATCAGCTGGAACAAAAAGTCAGCGCGGTCGACTAAAAATAATTTCGGCGGAATCACAAAAGTGGAATTGCCGTTGGTCACTTTCAAATACTCGTTTTGGCAAAATCTCAAAACGATGTGGAATCTATCAAGCATCGACTACCGATCAATCCGGACAAATTGGGCATTTATCACCATATCAATTATCGGATTATTGATCTTGATTTTATTCGCTTTCACAGCCGGACAATTATACGGCACTAAAACCTATCCGGTTACGTGGCAAATGCTGGAACTCCCGGGAACCTTTTTCAGTTTCTTTATTAATTTGCTGACATTCCTCTTTGCCGGCGTGCTTATTCACCGTGCAGATACGTCCCGAATGGGTCACCTGATCGATGTCACGCCAATTCCGAATTGGGTATTGCTGATGTCAAAGTTTATCGCTTTGATAAAAATGCAAATTCAGCTGCTGCTGATTGTATTGGTTGCCGGCGTTATGATTCAGACCTCCCGAGGCTTTTACGACTTTGAAATCGGTCACTACCTTTTTGAGTTGTTTGGCATCAAACTAATTAATTTCGTCATTTGGGCATTGCTCGCTATTTTGATTCAAACGCTTTTCAAAAATTATCTGCTCGGTTTCTTTACCCTGATTTTACTGTCTATCGGACTAGAGTTCCTTCCCGCAATCGGTGTTGAACAGGCGATTTTCAATTACAACTCCGATTCCGGTTTCAGCTATTCTGATATGAACGGCTACGGCCACGATTTGGCGAAATATTACTTGTATAAGTTCTATTGGTTGCTACTCGGAGTGGTATTTCTGTGTCTGGCCCTTTTGCTTTGGCGCCGCGGAATCCCGATGAGCTTTTCGGAAAAAGTTTCAGACGCGCGAAAACGCATGACCACGCCGCTCGCCACAACACTAACTGTAGCATTAATCGCATTTTTGTCGATCGGTGGTTGGATTTATTATGAGAACAACATCGAAGAAAAGAGATACTCGTCAAAAGAATGGGAAGAACAATCGGTCGAGTGGGAACGAAAATACAAAAAGTACGAAAAACGTCCGCAACCGCGAATTGTCGACGTGAACGTTAACTTTGATATTTTTCCGGAAACCCGCGATTTTAAAGCCGTCGGCAGTTATATCCTGGTAAACAAAACCGACCAGACCATTGACTCGCTATTTGTAGATCACAACGACTACGACAACAAATTCACTTTAAACAAACCATCGACGCTTGTCAGCGAGGATACGCTTTTCAACTTTAATATTTATCGTTTGGGTTCGCCGCTAGCGCCGGGTGACTCGATCAGGCTGACGTTTGAAGTCAGGAACAAACCGAATTCAATCTTAAAAGACAGATCGCCGATCCTCGAAAATGGAACGTTCGTCAATAATTTTTCTCTCTTCCCGTCAATCGGATATTCTGAAAACGGTGAGCTTTTCGACGATGAGGTACGTGCCAAATACGGCCTTCCTAAAAAGGATATCATGGCGCCAACAACTGACACGATCGCACAGAAAAACAACTACATTTCCCGCGACGCCGACTGGATCACATTTGAAACTACGGTGAGTACCTCCGGCGACCAAATTGCAATTGCTCCAGGATATCTTCAAAAACAATGGACATCTGAAGGCCGAAATTACTTCCATTATAAAATGGATCAGAAAATGTTGAACTTCTACGCCTATAACTCTGCGCGTTACGAAGTGAAAAAGGAAAAATGGAACGATGTCAACGTCGAAATTTACTATCACAAAGGACATGAATACAATGTCGACCGAATGATAAGCGCCGTTAAAAAGTCGCTTGATTATTACACCGCGAATTTTAGTCCGTACCAACATAAACAAGCCCGCATCATCGAGTTCCCGAGAACCGCCGGAATGTTCGCGCAGTCGTTTGCCAATACAATTCCATTCTCAGAAGCAATCGGTTTTATCGCTGATGTAGACGATGAAGAAGAAGATGCGGTCGATTATCCGTTTTCGGTAACATCACACGAAATGGCGCATCAATGGTGGGCACATCAGGTTATCGGAGCAAATGTTCAGGGCGCAACTTTGTTGTCAGAAAGTTTGTCAGAGTATAGTTCGCTTAAAGTCCTCGAAAAACAATACGGCAAAAAGCAAATGCGACGTTTTCTGAAAGATGCACTCGACGGTTACTTAATGGGCCGAACTTTTGAAAGCAAGCGCGAACAGCCGCTTATGTACAACGAGAACCAGCAGTATATTCACTATAATAAAGGTTCACTTGTACTTTATGCACTCAGCGATTATATCGGAGAATCCAAAATGAATAACGCGCTGAAAGAGTATGTTGCGGAAGTGGCATTCCAGGAACCGCCATATACGACATCAATTCAGCTAGTCGAACATCTGGAGCGCGCCACACCGGATTCGCTGAAATACTTGATCGATGATATGTTTAGAAGCATCACGTTGTACGACAATCGCATTCGTGATTTTGAAGTGAAAGATCTTCCAAACGGAAAATACGAAGTGACCATTAACGCCAATGTCAGCAAGTATAAATCAGGTTTAAAAGGCAAGAGGGTTTTTGCAGATAATTCCGGAAGAACACTCAAAATGCAGCCAAAAGGCGAGAAGCATGCAGTAGAATCATTGCCCTTAAACGATTATGTCGAGGTCGGAATTTTCAGCGAAACCAAAACCGGCGATAAAACGAAAGAGAAAGAACTCTATCTGAAAAAACACAAAATCACCCAAATCGACAACACCTTTAAAATTGTCGTTTCCGAAAAACCGCTGGAAGTCGGAATCGATCCTTACAATAAGTTGATCGACACCCACTCTGATGATAATAGGAGGAAGTAGATGGTTAAAGGTGAAAGGTTAATGGTTAAAGGTGAAAAGTAGCTGCCGTTATATTTTAAGCAAGTGGCAACAGCTTGTTGTCAACCGTCAACCATCAACAAAAAAAAGAGGCTGTTTCAAAACAGCCTCTTTTTTTAATCATTCAACTTCAAAACAGCCATAAAAGCTTCCTGCGGAATTTCGACATTACCAACCTGTCTCATTCGCTTTTTACCTTTTTTCTGCTTTTCAAGTAGTTTTCGCTTTCTTGAAATATCTCCACCGTAACATTTTGCCGTTACATCTTTTCGAAGTGCCTTAATTGTCTCGCGCGAAATTACTTTAACACCAATCGCAGCCTGAATCGGAATGTCGAATTGCTGTCTCGGAATAAGTTCTTTCAACTTCTCGCACATTTTCTTTCCAATCGAATACGCATTATCTACGTGAATCAACGACGACAGCGCATCCACAACCTGACCGTTCAATAAAATATCGACCTTTACCAGATTCGACGTTCTCATCCCGATTGGCGAATAATCAAACGATGCATATCCTTTTGAAACCGTTTTCAAACGGTCGTAAAAATCAAATACAATCTCAGCAAGCGGCATGTCAAAAGTCAATTCAACACGCTCTGTCGTTAAATATGTTTGGTTGGTAATCAATCCGCGTTTTTCAATACAAAGCGACATCACATTTCCAACAAAATCTGCCTTTGTAATAATCGTCGCCTTAATATACGGTTCTTCAACACGCTCAAGTTTCGACGGCTCTGGCAAATCAGAAGGGTTGTTGACCACTTGGCCAACTTCCGGATCTTTCTTGGTATATGCCAGATACGAAACGTTTGGAACGGTTGTAATAACCGTCATGTTAAATTCGCGCTCCAGCCTCTCCTGAATAATCTCCATATGAAGCATTCCCAGGAATCCACATCTAAAGCCAAATCCAAGCGCAGCCGAGCTTTCCGGCAAAAACACCAATGACGCATCGTTCAGCTGAAGTTTCTCCATCGAGTTTCTCAACTCCTCGTAATCTTCGGTATCAACAGGGTAAATTCCGGCAAAAACCATCGGCTTCACATCCTCAAAACCCGTAATCATATTTGTTGTCGGCGTCTTGGCGTCAGTCAGCGTATCACCAACTTTCACCTCTTTTGCTTCTTTAATTCCGGAAATCAAATAACCCACATCGCCGGTCGAAATCACTTGCTTCGGAACCTGGTTCAGCTTCAACGTACCCACTTCATCCGCATAATATTCATTTCCGGTGGCCATAAATTTAATCTTCTGGCCTTTTTTGATCTCGCCGTTTTTAACGCGGAAAATAACTTCAATCCCACGAAACGGATTGTAAACTGAATCAAAAATCAACGCTTGCAACGGTTCGTCTTTGTCACCTTTCGGAGCCGGAATCCGCTCAATGATCGCTTCCAGTATTTTATCCACGCCAAATCCGGTTTTCCCCGAAGCGTGAATGATATCCTCAATTTTACAACCTAAAAGGTCAACAATATCGTCGCTAACCTCTTCCGGATTTGCACTTGGCAAGTCAACTTTATTCAGCACCGGAATGATCTCAAGGTCGTTCTCAAGGGCTAAATAAAGGTTGGATATCGTTTGAGCCTGAATGCTTTGTGCGGCGTCAACAATCAACAGTGCGCCTTCACAAGCAGCAATCGATCTCGATACTTCGTAGGAAAAATCCACGTGTCCCGGCGTATCAATCAGGTTCAAAATATACTGTTCGCCTTTGTACATATATTCCATCTGAATCGCATGACTCTTAATGGTAATTCCGCGTTCGCGTTCAAGATCCATGTTGTCGAGCAATTGCGCCTTTTCCTCGCGCGCTGTCACCGTTTGAGTTGCGCCCAAAAGCCGGTCGGCAAGCGTACTTTTCCCGTGATCGATATGTGCAATAATGCAAAAATTCCTAATGTGCTTCATCTGTCTTTTTCGTATGTTTTTTTGGGCGTTGCCTGCGGCCGCGCTTTTCGCTTCTATCTTTTGCTCCTTTCGTCGCAAAAGGATAACCGCTTCAATCGCTAACGCATCTGCCGTAAATTGGGGCTAACTTACTTTCAATCACGTGGCAACGACCTGCGAGTCTACTCGTAATAAGTCTGCAAATATAGTTTAAAACTTGTGCTTTGCCTATTTTTCGTAATTTTGCACGATGATTAAAATTGGCAACATAGAACTACCTGATTTTCCGCTGCTTTTAGCTCCAATGGAAGATGTTTCAGATCCGCCCTTCCGCCGACTTTGTAAAGCGCATGGAGCAGATTTGATGTATAGCGAATTTATTTCCTCTGAAGGACTAATCCGCGATGCCATTAAAAGTCGCCAAAAACTCGACATCTTTGATTATGAAAGGCCTGTCGGAATTCAGATTTTTGGTGGCGATGAGGAAGCAATGGCCATGTCAGCGAAAATTGTCGAAGCCGTAAATCCCGATCTAATTGACATCAACTTTGGGTGTCCGGTTAAAAAAGTGGTTTGCAAAGGCGCCGGCGCGGCAGTTTTAAAAGATGTCGATCTAATGGTTCGCCTTACCAAAGCGGTAATCAGAAGTACGAGTTTACCGGTTACCGTAAAAACGCGATTAGGTTGGGACGACGATTCAATTAATATCGATGAGGTTGCCGAGCGTTTACAGGATATTGGCGTTGCCGCCTTGTCTATTCACGGTCGGACCCGCGCGCAACTCTACAAAGGTACAGCGGATTGGTCGCATATTGCGCGGGTAAAAAACAATCCGAGGATTACCATTCCAATTTTTGGAAACGGCGATGTTGATTCGCCCGAAAAAGCACTCGAATACAAAAACAAGTACGGCATCGACGGAATAATGATCGGTCGCGCGGCAATCGGATATCCGTGGATTTTCAATGAAGTCAAGCATTTTTTCAAAACCGGAGAACATCTGGCGGCGCCAACCATGCAAGATCGGATCGAAGCGGCTAGAAATCATTTGACCTGGGCAATGGAATGGAAAGGCGAATGGGTCGGGATTGTTGAAACCCGCCGTCATTATACCAATTATTTCAAGGGAATTCATTCATTTAAAGAATACCGTCAGAAGCTGGTTACCACCGATACGGCTGAAGAACTGTACAAAGTTTTCGACGAGATTTCAGAAGTATTCGCCGGGTATCACTTTGTGTAGCGGCTCTCGCGTTAGGGATTGAAGCGACATCCTTTTTTGCGCCTTCAGGCCGAAAAAGATATAGCGAAAAGCCCGGCCCGCAGTTCATAGTTTCATCAGAGATTTCGCTAAAGCGGGCAACGCCAAAAATTAACTCAGCAGTTTTGCATTGATGCGCGATGCGGCGATGTACGACGAAAGTATGCCCAGAACGACTATGGTGGCAAAGACAATAAGGATGTTTTCGATCCTGAATTCGACCGGATAAGCCAGATCGTTGGTGATCATGATGAATTGAAAATGCTGTTGGATCAGGATTACGCCCGTTCCCAGAAATAAGCCAAGAAGTCCGCCGGTAACGCTCAATAAGGTTCCCTGAAGCATGAAAATTTTTCGCAAATCCCGAACCCCGGCACCTAAACTCAGCATGGTTTTCAGATTTGATTTTTTGTCGAGGATCATCATAATCAGCGCGCCGATGAGGTTGAAAAGCGCCACGATAATGACCAGTGTGAAAATCAGATAAACTACCAGATTTTCGGTATTGAGCATTTTGTAAAGCGAGTCGTTGAGTTGCGCCCGATTTTTTACGATAATTTTATTCTGGAAAATTGAATGTAGCTCGGAAATTATCTGGGTCTCATTTGCATCAGGTCGCATTTTCACCTCCAACGAGGTAATTTGCGAAGGTTTGTATTGAAGCATTTCCTGAGCAAGTCCGAGGTCGACAAATACGTATTTGGCATCGAGTTCTTCGCTGATGGCGTAAATTCCGATTGGCAACAAATTCCCGCGGTTAAAGGCATTCTCGGGCGAATTTATAGTTCCGCGACCGGGTTTTGGAACGTAAACTTCGAGTGGATTTGTGTAGTCAAAAAGTCCGATTGAGAGATTGTTTGCAATTCCGTAGCCAAGAACCGCCTGATAAGTACCGGGTTCGATCCATTGACCGTTGAAAAGCGTTTTTTTTATGTCGTTAACCGAGTTGAAAAGGCTGTCGACGCCTTTCATGTAGGCTACTTTTTCTTTTCCGTTAAATAAGAAGAGGACGCGTTCCTCGATGACCTGAGACGTTGCGGCGACACCTTGAATTTGCGCGATTTGCTGTTTTTGGATGTCAGAAAGAAGCATCGACTTTCCGCTGGCGGGCATAACTTTAAGGTCCGGATCGAAGTCGTTTGAGAACGAAAGCGAAAAGACTTTGAGTCCGCTAAAAACGGACAATACCACGAAAAGGGCCATGGCTCCGATAACGATACCGATTGCGGCTATTCGCGTGATGATGTTGATCGCATTGTTCTTGCTCGTGCTTACGAGATAGCGCCGGGCTATGTAGAACGGGAAGTTCACACTACGATTTTTTGCGCTTGTCTAGCAGTTCGCGGTTGTGGATCGGGTTTTCTTTTCCGGCGAGTGCGTTGTCGATTTTTTCGATGTAATCGAGCGAGTCGTCGATTCGGAAGATCAGATTTGGCACTTTGCGAAGCTGCAATTTTACGCGTTGCGCGAGATCGTGCTTGATTAGAGGTGTATTGGTTTTAATTGCGGCCAATGTTTCTGCGGCTTTGTCTTGAGGAAAGATGCTGAGATGCACGTTTGCAACCGAAAGGTCGGACGTAACCGCAACTTTAGAAACCGAGATCACGAGATTCGAGATGTTGTTTTTCCTGATTTCACCTTGAAGAATATCTACCAGGTCTTTCTGGAGTACGCCGCCTATTTTCTTTTGTCTGTTAGTTTCCATTTGGCAAAAATACGGATTTTTTTAATGTGGTAACGCGCGGGAATATGGGATGAGGTGTTGCAGGATGATTGTAAGTTTCTCATTGTTCGGTTTCTCGTGCGAAATCCGGATCAGCGAAGGATTTGTTCTCGCGAAACTATAAATTTCAATTCTTACCTTTGGCAAAACAGCAAAAACATGAGAAAGATTGAACATATAGGTATTGCGGTTAAAGATATCAACGCAAGTAATAAATTGTATGAAAGGTTGCTCGGCGTTGCTCCTTATAAGAGCGAAGCCGTTGAATCAGAGGGTGTCAATACGTCTTTCTTCCTGAGCGGTCCTAATAAGATCGAGCTTTTGGAAGCGACAAATGAAAATAGTCCGATTGCCAAATTTCTCGAGAAAAAAGGTGAGGGGATTCACCATATTGCTTTTGATGTTGAGGATATTGTAGCGGAAATCGCAAGGTTAAAGGAAGAAGGTTTTACGGTCTTGAATGAAACGCCGAAAATTGGTGCTGATAATAAATTAGTTGCGTTTTTGCATCCAAAAGGCACGGGCGGCGTATTAATCGAGTTGTGCCAGGAAATTGTTGATGTGCGACTTTAGGATTTTCATCTGAAACTAGTGAGGATTTATTTTATCGAAACGCCAACGATTATAAGTGATGGCACAGCCTTACAGCGCAAAAAAACATTTGCTACAGAAAAAAAATAGTAGTAATATTGCACCTCCTAACCGGTCCTATAGCTCAGCTGGTTAGAGCACCTGACTCATAATCAGGTGGTCCCTGGTTCGAGCCCAGGTGGGACCACAATTAAACCGCAACTAACCAGCTGCGGTTTTTTTATTTTAGAAAAATAAATGAAAAGATGGGCGCACCTGACTCGGGGTGGTGAGTTGTCAGAGCCGGTTGAGTTCGATTAAACCGCAACTAACCAGCTGCGGTTTTTTTTATTTTAGAAAAATAAATGAAAAGATGGGCGCACCTGACTCGGGGTGGT